>CAMUFL010000001.1 GCA_947088155.1 uncultured Gardnerella sp.
AGTTTGCTGAGTATTGGGTTAATTAGCATAATGAAGTTAATGTAAAATGTGCCTCACTTTGCGTCTTTCTTTACTACGCAAAGTGAGGCATTTTGCTATTTTAGTTTGCGATTACACGGGAAGTTATTGTTGTTTACTATATTTTAAGAGTCATCTTGCTTACAAAGCACTTATTGAAGCGTTTAGTCACTGAGTTGCTAAGTTATTGAAATATCGAAACATTAAAGCTTAACGATTTGCATATATATGCATCCTTATGTATAATCTTTAAAAAATAAAATCTTGCAAGTGCTAATACACGTAAAAGAGTATAAAACATTCTGCACAAATTACTATACAGGAGACTCTCATGCACAAGATTGTTCAAAAATGGAATAACATTGACCTTATTTTACGCATTGTAATTGGTCTTTTTCTCGGTGCTGCGCTTGGTATTTTTGTGCCAGCTCACGTCTATGTGCTAGATCTTATGGGAAAACTTTTCGTCAGTGCGCTTAAATCTGTTGCGCCAATTTTGGTATTTTGCCTAGTTATTGGTGCGCTTGCGCAAGCAAAAAGTGTTGGCAATATGAAATTGGTAATAGGGCTGTACGCGCTATCTACGTTTACTGCAAGCCTTATAGCTGTATGTGCGGCTATGATTTTCCCTGTTGATTTTACTTTTGCTCATGTTGCAGCAGCATCTTCGCCGTCTCCTCAAGGAATTGGTGAGGTGCTTAATTCACTTGTGCTAAATATTGTTGTTAATCCTGTAGATGCTCTTGTTAAAGGTAACTTTATTGGTATCCTCTTCTGGGCAATTGCTTTCGGTATTGCGCTACGCTTAGCTGAGCCTTCTACCAAAGCATTTTTCGATAACGTTTCATCTGCTATTGGAAAAATTGTCCACTGGATTATTAACGCAGCACCTTTTGGCATTATGGGTCTTGTTTATACAACAGTTGCAAGTAACGGTCTTCGTATTTTTAGCGAGTATGGTTTCGTTATTGCTTTGTTAGTAGGCGCAATGGCTGTTGTTGCTTTGATTCTTAATCCTATTTTGGTTTTCGTGCTTACGCGTAAGAATCCGTATCCTCTTGTTTTTAGAACTTTGCGCGATTCGGGTGTTACAGCGTTCTTCATGCGTTCTTCTGCTGCGAACATTCCTGTAAATATGAATTTGTGCGAAAAGCTTGGATTTAACAAAGATAATTACTCTGTTTCAATACCGCTTGGTTCAACTATTAATATGAGCGGAGCTGCTATAACTATTTCTATCATGTCTTTGTGCGCTGCTCACACGCTTGGTATTCGCGTTGATATTCCAACGGCTGTGATTCTTTCTGTGCTTTCTGCAGTTTCTGCTGCAGGCGCATCTGGTGTAGCTGGTGGTTCGCTTTTGCTTATACCTCTCGCATGCTCGTCATTTGGTATTTCAAACGATATCGCTATGCAAGTAGTTGCTATTGGTCTTATTATTGGTGTTATTCAGGATTCTTGCGAAACCGCACTTAACTCTTCCACAGATGTTCTCTTTACTGCGGTTGGCGAATATCGCATGTGGCAGCGTGCAGGTATTAAGTTTAAGATGGGCAAGGATCACGAGACTGTGCAACTTAAAAAGTAGCTGTTCTAGCTGTTGCTAGTTTTTGCTAAGTATTCTTGCTAGTGCGCGTTCTTACGTTTTTACGTTTTTATGAGCGTGCACTTTTATTATATTTGGATGTTTATTGTAAATGAATCTAACAGATGTTCAAATAAAATAGTAGAAGTGGAATCAGTATTTTAGCGCGCATTAGACTTTAGGGAAGTGGTAGGTTGTGTTTGCAGGAATGCTGCGGTTGATCCACGCGTTTGCTGCGATTATACTTCCGCTTCCTATTGTGGTTTCTCCGCCTAAGATTGTTGCGTTTGCGTAAATTACAACATTATTCCCAATATTTGGATGTCGCTTTCCACCTTTTATAGGATTTCCGTTCTCGTCTAGCGCAAAACTTTTTGCACCCAGCGTTACTCCTTGATAAAGCTTAACATGTTCGCCGATTACAGTTGTTTCGCCGATTACAATGCCAGTTCCGTGATCAATGCAAAAATATGCACCAATTTTTGCTCCTGGATGAATGTCAATTCCGGTTTTTCTATGAGCATATTCGCTCATAAGTCTAGGAATTAGTGGCACGTTAAGCTCATAGAGTGCGTGAGCTGTGCGGTGAATAAGCATTGCGTAAAAACCAGGGTATGCGAGCGTGACTTCTACTTTGCTTGTGCAAGCAGGATCGCCTTCGTATATTGCTTGAATATCTGTTAAAAGTAACTTTTTAATTGCAGGAAGTTTATGTATGAATTGATTGCAAGTTTCTTGAATTTTAATTGAGTTGCTTGTATAGGATTGAAGTTCGTGGAATATAATGCGTTCTATAGTGTCTAACGCATTTGAAGTAACGGTATTCAAAGTAGCATTGAGTTGCGCAGTATCGTTACTTACATTGCGTGCATGCAACTCAGGCAAAAGTAACACCTGAGTTGCATGTATGAGCGCAATAATATTGTGATAGTTAGGTATGAATGTAGCTTGCCTTATGTCAGAATCATGAATTGAATTGAGTTTGTTTATAAGGTCAAGATGCTCATTCATACATTAATCTCCAGTATTTTCTTTGTTTTCTTTATTTTCTCGTTTTAATTACTAATTAATATTTGCACATATTATTTAATCAAAACTCGCGTGTTTATAGTAGTGCTACTAAATACAGTTAGTTTTCAAATAATGCAGTAGACAAGTATCTATCTCCTGAATCTGGAAGTATTGCAACTATGGTTTTTCCCGCATTTTCTTCTCTTTTTGCTTCTTGGATTGCTGTCCAAACCGCAGCTCCGGAAGAAATGCCTACGAGAACGCCTTCTTTTTTGCTTATAAGCTTGCCGCTTTCAATTGCGTTTTCATTTGTTACATGAACAATACGATCGTAAATGTTTTGGTTGAGCACATCTGGCACGAATCCTGCACCGATTCCTTGAATCTTGTGCGCTCCTGGCTTGCCGCCTGCGAGCACAGGGGAGTCGGCTGGTTCTACTGCAATTACTTCAAGCTGCGGATTCTGCTCTTTTAAATATGTTCCTGTACCAGTGATTGTGCCGCCTGTTCCAACACCAGCGATAAGCATATCCACGTTTTCGTCAGTGTCTTGCCAAATTTCTGGGCCGGTTGTGTTGTAGTGCGCGTGCACATTTGCTTGATTGGTAAACTGTCCTGGAGTCCACGCGTTTGGAGTGTTTTCAACGATTTCTTTCGCTTTTGCAATAGCGCCTTTCATTCCTTCTGCAGCAGGTGTGAGCACGAGTTCTGCCCCGTATGCTTTCATAAGTTTTCGGCGTTCAATAGACATGCTTTCTGGCATTACAATAATGCTTTTGTATCCTTTTGTTTGTGCAATCATTGCAAGACCAATGCCAGTGTTTCCAGAAGTTGGCTCAACAATTACTGAGCCTGGCTTAATTGTGCCTGTGGTTTCTGCTTCTTCAATCATCTGCTTTGCGATGCGGTCTTTTACGGAACCTGCTGGGTTGAAGTATTCGAGTTTTACGAGGATTTTTGCTGCTAGATTGTACTCTTTTTCAATGTGAGTAAGCTCCAGAAGTGGAGTGTGACCTACGAGTTCTTGCACGGACTTGTAGATGTTAGACATAATATTTCCCCTTACTTGTTTGTCTTGTTTAATTTAATTTGTTTAATTTTGTTTATTTTTTAATTTTTAAAAAATAATTTTTTATTAATAAAGAGACTGTTGTTTATTAGTTGTTTCTAAAAAATGCCATTTATCTGTTTAATATCTAATCCGTATTAAATTGTTATCTTTTTAACGTTTTATATTCGAATTTTGGCATAAAAAAAGAAACAGCGCGCTGTTTCTTAAATCGTAATTTGCTGTGTTCTAACGTAAATGCTTTTAACACAGGCTAGATGTTATGCACAGTCAGTGCTTGAAAACATCATTTCGATTAAGAAATGCGCAACAGCATACGTTACAACAACAATTTGTCATCATATTTGTATGATACATGTGCACTCCTTTACTCGTCGAAATGGTGATAAGTGGAAACTATAGCGAATGGATTTGCGTTTGTCAAACTTAATTTAAGTTCGCTAATCTTAATTTGTGCTTTATGATCCTATTTTATGTTTGCCAAACTTAATTTTAAGAAATTATATGTTACTTTCATGTATCTTCGTTATTGCTGCTTTTGAGAGTTGGTTGTTTAGCAGATTTGATAGTTTATTTGTGAGTTATCTTATACTGGAATTTGCTAAGTTTGTTTGTTATAATTGGCATGTTAGTTCGGTGACGGAAGTTGACAAACTGAGATCATGAAAAATATAATCCTCGACAGACAGACAGACAGACAGACAGACAGACAGCGTGATGCTGTCTTTTTCGTAACATAATTTTTATTGTCTCACCACTTTATACATTGTTTATTTTGTATTGAAATAGGTTAGTGGTTCTGCATATTTACACGTATTTTTGGTTTTGCGTTTGCACTATATCAATTTTCAAAATTAATAAAAATTATTATTACGATAATCATTAGTTTGGTTGGAAATAAAAATGAATAATAAAATAATAAAAAAAGTTATTAATTTGGTAGTTGCTTTTGTAGCTACGATTGGACTTTTTGCTGGAACAGTGACAGCTCAGGCGGTTGAAGTTAGTAATAAGAATAAGCAACCGCTACAAATATCTATAAACTATGCAGAAAAATTAGGAAAAGGTCATACAACTCCTGGGGCGCTTGGACAGCTTAGTACTGGCATGGAAGAAATGTGGAAAAATCTTCCCATAACGGTTATTGATGGACAAGGGCGTGAATTTGAAGTTAAGAAAGAATTAAATGGTCACTGTGAACGTACTGTTGGAAGTTTTGCAAATGGTGAAAAAGTAACTATCAAAGTTGATATTTCAAAGCTTCCTGATAACTATCATCTTTCCTGGGAATCTGATTATACGTATCCTAAACCAATTAAAAATTATTCTCAGTTCCAAGTAGTTGTTGATAGTAGTATGCCTGTACGTATTTCTTTAGCTAAAATGAAGGTGAAATTTGACCTACAGGGAGGCAATATCAATGGTAATACCAAGAGTATTGTGAAATTTGTCAATAAGAATAACGGTGTTGATTTCCCATCTGATCCAACAAAAGATGATTTGGTGTTTGGCGGCTGGTTTACCGAGTTACCTAATACTGAATCTTATAAGAAACTTGGGATTGTAGGCAAACGCTACTACTGGAATAGCAAATCGCTGTTTTCTGATTATAGTTGCGACTGGATGAGTTATAACGACACTAATACAGACCCATTGTATGACGGCGTATTTTTACTTCGCGCACAGTGGAATGCGAAAGTTTCGTTTAATGCTAATGGTGGCACTTTTATTGACGGTAAAACTGAGAAAAGTGGTGCAATACGGCAAGGTAAGAGTATTAAAATGTTAGCTGCTCCTACGCGCGAAGATTATCAGTTCTTAAACTGGGTGGATGCTGCTGGTAAAACCTACAAGCCTGGTGAAGAATATACTTTGAATGCTAATACTGTGTTTACTGCCAAGTGGAAGCAGATTCGAAGCACGGTTACATTTAAGGATGGCGATAAGACTCAAACGGTAAAGGTGGAAACTGGTAAGGCTATTGATATGGATGTGTTAAAAGATCAGTCAATGCCTAAGAATCCAACTAAAGATGGCTACACGTTTAAAGAGTGGAATACTAAGGCGGATGGTAAAGGTACTGCGTTTACTGGTAAAACCATAGTAAATAGTGATACGACTGTATATGCCATCTTTACGAAGAATCTGAAACCAGCACCTACTCCAGATCCAATTTTGCCTGCACCTTTTGAGCCTGAATCAGGGATGGAGAATCCATTGTCAGTTCCTGAATCTCAAACTCCGGAGACTAAACAAGAGCTATCTCATGCGCCTAAGTCGGAGCATGAACATAATACAGCGCATGAATATGTGAAATCTCCTGTTGTTGAGCATAAGACTGAAAAGCATGTTCCAGATATGCCTAAGACTGGTGAGTCAGCTTCAGTTGTTGCGTTGATTTCTGCTTTAGGTTTTGCTATTGCTGGTTTCGCTGTTGTGCGATTGAGGAGAGTGTTTGAAGCAAAATCCGTAAGATAACTAGTGTTTACTTGCGTAAGTTGAAGTTTTACGCGCTTTTATAAGGCTTCGTAAAGTCTTATAAAGTAAATGAGGCGGCCTTGACTAGTTGATAGTTAAGGCCGTTTTGTTTACTGACGCTTGTTTTTGTTTACTTATATAGCTGATAAGTAAACAAATTCGGGGAAGTGCTCTTGTTTTTATTTACTTGTGTACCCTCTAAATAAACAAATTCGGTGAGAAGCTCGCTAGTTAGATCTCTTACGAAACTCACGTTGGAGGTTCACAGTACTTCCAATCCAAGTGAGTTTTTGTATTGAAGGGAATTGAAATCCCAATGATTTCAATCTCGGTCAAAGCGCTATAGTAGTACACGAATGCACGGGTTGTCTTTGGTGCATTAAAGTCCTATGTTAAAAGAAGAGATAGGTGACTTGATATACTGAGCGATTACGCTAGAAAATTTAGGGTTTCAACGTTGATTGCACAGTATTCGGGGGTGTTATTGTCAATGAATTTAGCAGATGTTCAAATAAAAGAGTATGAAAAGTATAATAGCAAAGATATTTTAAGGTTGTATGATTCCGTTGGTTGGTCTGCGTACACAGATGATTTAGTTGCTTTGGAAAATGGTTTTAACAATTCGCTCAAGGTTTTAGCTGCATATAAAAGTGATGAGCTAGTTGGCATTGTTAGAGCTGTTGGCGACGGATATACGGTTGTTCTTATCCAGGATATCCTTGTTTTGCCTAAGCATCAAAGGCAGGGGATAGGGTCTGCTTTGTTAAAGGCGATTGTGGATTGTTATCCTAATGTTCGTCAAATTCAATTGACTACGGATTGTACTGAAAAAACTATTGCTTTTTATAAGTCAGCTGGCTTTATTGAGTTAGCAGAAATCGATTGCTGCGGTTTTATAAAAGACAGGACATGATGCAGAAAATATGATTCTCTAGTGGCCATTAAGTGCGAATTTGCAGCAATTGACCATTTTGTGATCTTTGCGTATTAATGTGTGTATTTGTATATAGGATTGAATGGTTTGTAGGATGGAGTTGATTATATGACAGAATATAATTTACCAATTTTAGAGTATGATTCCGATAAAAGTGCAGTTTTAATGCCAAAACACGATAATATTTCTGTTCAGCTTCCATCTAAAGCGGTTTTTGCTTTCTTAGGGGATGAAATTGATCAGTATGCTTTAAGTAGGAAAGCTACAATTGTAGCAAATTTTGAATCTGCAACTAAAAAATATCCGATATATGTTTTGGAAGAAAAAGTAGGAGATACAGTAAGAGAAAATACAAACAGCGCAGTAGAAGAAGAAACGCAAAAAATCTGCTTAGTACAGGCCCCGGTTGGCGCTCCGGCCGCTGTTCAGATCTTAGATTGGTTGATTTCTTACGGTGTTAGTGAAGTTGTTAGTGCTGGTTCTTGCGGATCGCTAGTTGATTATGCGGAAAACGTTTTTCTGGTTCCGTATAAAGCTTTAAGGGATGAGGGGACTTCTTATCATTATTTGCCTCCAAGTCGTTATGTTGATGTTTCAGAGCGTTCGAGGCATGCTATTTTGCAAACTTTGCAGGCGCATAATTTGCCTTATCATGAAGTTAAGACGTGGACTACGGATGGATTTTTCCGTGAAACTAAGACGAAAGTTGCTAACCGTAAGCAGGAGGGATGCGCGGTTGTTGAAATGGAGTGTTCTGCTTTAGCAGCTTGTGCGCAAATGCGCGAGATTGTTTGGGGTGAGATTCTTTATACTGCAGATACTTTGCATGATGTTGAAAATTATGATGAGCGCAATTGGGGTGGGGATTCTAAAGCGTATGCTCTTGAGCTTTGTATTGAAGCAGTGTTGCGCATTTGACACGTTTACGCTGATATCACGTATAAAACCATCGTTCTAATTTGATTTTTTTTTTTAACTCTATGCTTATTATTTCTAACAAGCATTACATGTAAGTGTGTTTAACCATTTATAGGTGTTGTCAAGTAGATAAGCATGAACAATCAGGATAAGTATGATAGTGTAGCTTTCAACGTTTTGTAGCGGGCGAATCGGCAAAACAGAAGCGAAAATGCTAGCTACGAAAATGCTATTAGATAGGAAACAGTAGAAATATCGAAAATAGCTATAAAGGAAGTGAGAGGTAGCGAGAATGAACAAAACTGACAATACAGCAAATCAGCAATCGTCCGCGAATCAGCAATCATCCAAACTGCATCCCGACGTAAAAAATTACGTAAAACTATTTTTCAAAGAAAACAAGCTTGTAGCTTTTCTTTCGATGATAGTTTTTATTTCCTTGTCTATGATTTACACTGCTATTTCTTGGATTTTGCAAATTATTTTCGACTATATGGCAGGTAAAGGATCCTACTCTTTAACTACTATTTTGCTGCTTGTCGTTTCCTTTATGCTGGCAATCTCCCTGATTTTCGCGTTGAAGCGCAGTTCGTACCCTCGCTTTCTTGAAAAAGCAATGAATCAGTATAAAGAGTCTGTTATCAAGAAGCTTTTACAGAAGAGTTATAGTGATTTTTCGCTCGCGAATTCCGGCACGTATCTTTCTGTACTTACTAATGATTGCGAGCGTATTCAAGAAAAGTATTTGAAGAAGATTTTTGACTTTGTTCAAGACGTTCTTATGCTGGTAAGTTCGCTAGCTCTTATGATTTACTATAGTCCACTGCTCACTGTTATTGCTCTTATTATTTCCGTGCTTCCTATGGTGTGCTCGATCCTTACAGCTAGCGGAATTGCCACTCGAGAGGAGCAGGTTTCTAAGTCGAATGAGTCTTACACAGCTTTGACGAAGGATGTTTTGAACGGCGTTTCGGTTATTAAGAGTTTTAAGGCGGAGCAGGAGGTTATTAACCGTTATCAGAATCAGTCGATGGAGCTTGAGCATACGAAGAATCTTCGCGAAAAAACGATGACTACTGTTTCTGCTCTTGGAACGATTTCAAGCCTTGCAACTCAGCTTGGCGTGATGCTTGTTGGTGCTTGGATGGTTAACGCTCATGTTGGTGTTATTACTGCTGGAATGGTGTTAGCTTTCACTAATTTGATGAATGGTGTACTTCAGCCTATTGCAAGTCTTCCGCAAATGCTCGGCGAGATGAAGGGCGCTAAGAAGCTGATTAGCAAGATGGCCGATTATATGAGTAACGTTAAGGAAGATTCTGGCGAGATCATTGACGATTCTGTTAAAAACGTTGTTTTGCGCAATGTTTCGTACGCTTATGATGCGGATCATAAAGTCTTGAAAAATGTAAATCTAACTTTGCAAACTGGAAAATCTTACGCGATAGTAGGACCTTCTGGTGCTGGTAAGAGTAGTTTGATTAATCTGCTTATGGGCTACTACAAGGATTATGAAGGTAGTGTGAAGCTGGATAATCACGAGCTTAGTGATGTGAGCAAGAGTTCGCTTTACGATAAGACGACTCTTATGCAGCAGTCTGTGTTTATGTTTGATGCTTCGATTTTAGATAATATTACGCTTTTTAAGCCATTCCCTGATGTGGAAGTGGATCGTGTGATTCACTTGGCTGGTTTGGATGATTTGATTGCTGCTAAAGGCAAGGATTATCAGTGCGGCGAGAATGGTAGTCATCTTTCTGGCGGCGAAAAGCAGCGTATTGCTATTGCGCGAAGCCTGCTTAAAAGGTCCGAGATTCTGCTGGTTGATGAGGCTACGAGCGCGTTAGATAACGAGACAAGTGCGAACGTAACGCAGTCTATTTTGAATTTGCAAGGAATTCTTCGACTCGTGGTAACTCACCGCTTGGATGCCAATTCGCTTAAGCAATATGATGAGATTCTTGTGATGAAAAGCGGCGAGCTTATTGAGCGCGGAAGCTTTGAGGAGCTTATGAATCAAAAGGCTTACTTCTACTCGCTTTACACTGTGTCTATGTGAGGATGTTAATCTGGCTTGGGCTTGGCTTTCGTTTGGCTTGCGCTGAGCAATTTTAAGCTCAGTAGAGACACTGGTGCAGATTGCGTACTGCGCGATGTCTCTGTTTGGCACTAGTGGCCATTAGGTGCAAAATTGCGTTGTTTGGCTACTTTGTGATTGGTTAAATGTGGTTTGACTATTTACACTTTACGATTTGCTTACGCATTTGATACGTTTATGCTGATATAATATATGAAATCAGTGTAAACGTATCATTAAGTAGGTGGGCAAATGTTAAAGGATCAATTGTGCAATTACATAGAGAAAAAGCAAGTTTTAAGCATTGATAGTGTCATCAAAGAACTTGGAATTAGCCCGTCTAGTGTTTATCGATTTATTAAAGATGAGAGCTTAGAACGCGTATCAAAAGGTGTTTACGTTAAGAGCAATTTGTGGAATGATGAAATGAATTTATTGTCAAAGCGCACATCTGTTGCTGTTTTTTCACATGAATCTGCCCTTCTTCTACATAATTTGACTGATAGAGAACCTTCTTCTTTAACAGTGACTGTTCCGTCAACTTATAATGCAAGTAGTCTAATTAAGACTGGTGTTAGGGTGTTTTATATAAAACCAGATTTTTTAGGAATTGGTAAGACGAATCTTATGTCGCTTGAAGGTAATCTTGTGCCTTCTTATGATTTAGAGCGCACAATTTGCGATATTTTGCGTTCTCGTTCTCAAATAGATGCACAGGTGGTATTTGGTGCGTTAAAAGCTTATGTTAAAAGAAAGGATAAGCGACTTGATATACTAAGCGATTACGCTAAAAAATTTAGGATTTCAAAGTTGATTTCACAATATTTGGGGGTGTTGTTATGAGAATGAAGGATGCTAATCAGCTTAAAGCAAAAATAAAGAATGTTGCACTCCAAAAGGGTGTAGATCCTCGCGTGCTAATGCGCGTATATATGATGGAGCGTTTTTTAGATCGTGTTTCTCGCTCGCGGTATAAAGACAATTTTGTTCTAAAAGGTGGAATGCTGATTTCTTATCTTGTTGGCGTAAATCTTCGTACAACAATGGATATTGATACAACTATGCAAAATATTTCTCTTAGTGAAGATGATGTGCGTATTTTTATATCAGATGTAATATCTATCAATATCGATGATGGTGTTAAATTTACGCTACAAACGCTTGATTCTATTATGCAAGAATCTGACTATCCAGGGGTTCGAGCTAGCCTAATTGCAGATTTTGATGGTACAAAAACTCCTGTTAAAATCGATATTTCAACTGGACATGCTATTACTCCATCTGCTATGGAAGCAGAATTGCCTTTAATGTTCTCATAATCTATCTCTTTATTGACTTATCCAATTGCAACGATTTTAGCAGAAAAGTTGCAAACAATTCTTGTGAGGGAAGAATTTAACACGAGAATGCGAGATTTTTATGATTTGCATGCTCTTAGAGTGTCTCAAGGAGATAATGTCTTTAAGAAAGAAGAGATTGCTAAAGCTTTTTACGCTACTTCTCAAACGAGAAACACCCTTTATTTACTGAGTAACGTGAATGAAATTTTCGATAGGATTAAAGATAGTGAAGTGATGAGAATAAAGTGGAAGGATTACCAAAGGAAAGCACCTTGGGCTAAAAGTCTTTCTTGGGAAGAAATAATGCAAGATATGAAATTTCTTTTTGATGTTCTTTCATAATGAGGTTGTAGCTTAAGTTATTTTATTATTTGAATGGCTTTTATTAAATCATCGGGAGACGTGCGATAGTGGCCAATCGTTGCGAATTTGCAGCGATTGGCTACTTTGCGATTGGTTGATTGGTGGTTAAAAATAAACGCCAGGGAGTTTATTCAACTCGACTGGCGTTTATTAGTCATTTGTGTTATTCGCTAGTTGTGTTTTTACTTGCTGTGTTTGCCAAAATAATCTGCTAAATAAACTGTGATATTACAATGCCGGCAGCCATAAGCGGAATATTGAAAATAAGGAATGTTGGAACGCAAGTATCCCAAATATGACTGTGCTGACCGTCTGCGTTTAAGCCGGAAGTAGGTCCAAGTGTGGTATCGGAAGCAGGGGAGCCTGCGTCTCCAAGAGCTGCAGCAGAAGACATAAGAAGAATCGTTGCAGGAGTGCTGAAACCAATGCTCTGGCACAGTGGCACGAACAAAACCGCAAGAATAGGAACCGTGCCAAACGAAGTACCAATGCCCATAGTCACAAGCAAACCAATAAGCGTAATAACAAATGCAGCAACAAGTTTGTTTTGTCCCATAGAAGCTACACCAAAGTTTACAAGCTCCTCAACTCCGCCTGTCGCTTGGATCACGTTAGCATATCCGCCCGCAATGAGCATCACAAACGCAATAAGACCCATGAGTTTTACGCCGCCAGTAAGCTGATTGTCAATGTCATTCCACTTTATTGCTCCAAAAATAATCATAGTTGCAAGACCTGCAATAGACGAAAGCGAAAGATCCTTACTAATAACTTGCACTACTACAACAACAATAATTGCGAGAATAGTCACATAATGGCGTAAATTAAGAGGTCCGACAACGGCGTCGGCGGCACGAGTGTCAGTTTCTGTAGTTTTGTATTCGCGAGGTTTCCTGTAGAGCACAAACACTGCAAAAAGTAGTGATGCAAACATCGCAAGACCTAAATACCAGTTCACAGCACTAACGTCTGCAACACTAACCTTCATGCCATTTTTAGAAAGATTTGTAGCAATAACAGTTTGGAAAATAAGACCAAAGCCAAATGGAATAGCAATATACGGAACTTCAAGACCAAAAGCAGTGCAGCATGCTGCAGCTCGACGGTCAAGCTTCATCTTATTCATAACTCTCAAAATAGGCGGAATAAGAATAGGAATATAAGCAATATGAACCGGCACAATATTTTGAGACATGCATGCAATAATAGTTAGTACCGCAAGTAGAGCGTACTTTTTCATGCCAATAATTGAGCTAATTTTTTTAGAAATAATTTGAGCTAAGCCTGTTGCAGTAATTGCTTCCGCAAAAGTTCCAAGCAAAATGTAAGCGAGAGCGGTTTGTGCGTTGGTGGAGAAACCGTCGCAAAGCAAAGCCATAATTGTGTGATTTCCGTCACCGAAAAGAGGAAGATGACCAGCAATGCCACCTGCAATGCAAGCTACTATCATTGATAGCAAAACATTAAGTTTTGCAAGACTAAGCGCGCATAGCACTACAACCGACACAATAACCGGATTAAATATAATATTTAAAATTTGCAAACCTAGCATGCCGTTCACCCCTTTAAATGCTTGAATTTTAATATATTGTTTGAAGCAATACGTTTTATTTCGTATTGCTTACGCTTGTATTTTTGCATATGTATTCTCACATATGTATTTCTTACATTTAGTAATTAAGGACAATATAGCATGGAAGTGTTTACAACATGTTTCTTAATTAAAGATGAAATATAAACAATTCAACAGAAAGATTGAAGTAGCTTAACAATTGTTTACCCAAAAGAGTACCCTAAGGTATCAGTGGTGAAGAATTAAGAATAATCACCAAATGTCCGGTTTTGCACCGTTTTATGCAGCATTGCAACGTGAGTTTATCGCTAAAAATAGCGATAAAGCAATGTGAAAAGTAAAAATTGTTTTGCTAATTGCGAAAATCTAAAAATAAACAACAAACACAAACAACAAAATTAAAAATTGAAAATTGGTTATTTAGAGTAAGGAGGAATGCCTGGCGCTCTAAGCAAAATTTAGATACTGCGTTGTGTCTAAGCAATAAGCGTCAAACATACAAATTATGCAAGAGGAACAAACGTTTTTAGAAGCTAAAGAATTAGGGTTAAAAAGATTTAGAAGATCGCCATTTTGGGATGTGTCGCTAAAAGTTGCACCTCATCAAATCGTTGCAATTTCAGGCGAACATGGTTCTGGAAAATCAGCTTTGCTGCTTGCATTATCTGGTTATATGAAATTCACTAATGGAATTCTTACTATTGCGGACGTAACTCTTCCTAATGATTTCCAAGAATCTCGACAATACGTTGGTTTGGGATTATTTAGCGGAATTAACGAATTTTATAAAACGCAAACAATAGAAGAAGTTCTTATGAGCGAGTTGAAACTAGCAGCGCGCTCGCCTCTATTTTTGAAGCAATACAAAAATGATGTTAAAAACCGTGAAGCTTTACAGCAGTACGCTTACAACGTGTTAGCTCAATGGAAAGTATTTTCTCCTCACGAAACAGCAATAGGAGAGTTGACTCCGTGCGAGCGCATGCGTTTGGCAATTGCGCTTGCTTTGTTAAAAAAGCCGTGGCTGCTATTTGTTGATGGAATTGAAACGGAGCTTACTAGCGAGCAAAGCGAATACCTATTTTCCGATATTCGCGCGTATGTTAGTAAAAATTACTGCTCTTGCCTTGTTGGAGTTTTGCAAAGTGAGTTAGAAAAGCAAGCTGATCAAGTCTTAAGACTAAGCCCAAATCATGGGGAATCAGAAAATTCTCATATTGATTCACAGCTTGGTATAAGTGAAGCAAATGGTGGTGAAAACAATGCGCGTTAATACTCTTTCTCTTGCATTTCGAGAGCTTAACAATACGTTGAAAGGAAAAGCTCGAAAGCTTGTTATTGGAACCGTAGCTTTGATTCCACTTTTATACGGATCGCTTTATTTGTGGGCATTTACTAATCCTTATAAGACTTTGAATACTGTTCCTGTAGCTGTTGTTGTTGAAGACAATGGTGCTGTGATTAACGGCAAAATGCGTAACATTGGAAACGAAATCAAAACTCGCTTAAAGAATCAAAAAGATGGTAGTGAGGGATTCCAATGGAATTTTGTAAATAGTGCTGAAGCGAATAAGGGGCTTAAAAATGGCAACTATTTTATGGTAGCAACCATTCCAGCTTCCTTCAGTAAGTGCATTGCTTCTGCGCAATATGAAACTCCTACTAAAGCAAAACTTCACGTAAAGTACGATCAGGCAAGTAATATGCTGGCTTCGCAAATTGGTAAAACTGCTTTCCATACTATGCGTAGCGAAATCAGCGAGGCGATTGCTCAAGAGTATTGGGAGAACATGTTTGCGAAAGTTAATTCTGCTTCTGATTCTCTTGGTGACGCAGTAAATGGTGCTGGTGCTTTGCATGAAGGCTCAAAATCTTTGCAAAATGGAGTAAATAAGCTTGCAGATGGATCTAGTCAACTTTCACAATCTTTGCGAAAACTTCAAGGCGGATTAAGTGAGCTTCAAAAAGGAGCGAATACTCTTTCTAAAGCAAATACTCGAAGTAAAGCAGGGGCGCAATATCTTGCTCAAAAAACGCAAGATTTAGCAAACGGAGCTCAACAATTAAGCAAAGGAACTCAAAAACTATCGGCAGCAACAAGCGAATTTTACGATGGTGCGCAAAAGCTTTCTGCTTCTAGTAGTGAATTAGAGGAACGCGTTAAGGCTGGAAATGCTGAAACAAAAGCACAAATTATGGGTCTTCTTATGAAAGCGCAAGATCCTAGAGTTACTAAGGAAGACGTGCTCGCTAGTTTGCAAGGTTTAGCTGGAGGATTAAGTGAGAATTCTGATCTTCTAGAAACAAATCTTTCTGCTTTAAGCGCTGGAGCAGACAAGCTTTCTGCTGGAAGTTTGCAAATAAAGGGCGGAGCTGACGCAATATCTCAAGGTGTTGAAGCTGTTAATACTGGCTCAAATAAGCTTGCTGCTGGAGCGAATAGTCTTGCTGAAGGTTTGGCTCAAGTAAGTAACGGTAGCGAGAAACTAAATAATGGTGTGAATGCAGCTGCACAAGGTTCAGCGAAAATAGTGAACGGTTCTGATCAGCTTAATTCCGGAGCTAAGAAGCTATCGGATAATACTCCAAAGCTGGTTGAAGGCGCAAAAAAGTTGCATGACGGGCTTAAGAATTCTCAAAAGTCTGGAAAAATCAACAATATCGTGCAAAAAAGTAAGATGATGAGCGCGCCGGTTTCCTTGGAAGAACACGAGTATTCTCACGTTGAAAATTACGGAACAGGTTTCGCTCCTTACTTTATTTCCATCGGACTTTGGGTCGGTGCTCTTATGGCAACCTTTGTTTTGAGAGTTATGGATAGGCGATCGATACTAAATGGCATGAATCCGCTTAAGAGTGCGCTTATTAGCTTAACGCCGTTTGTGATTATGGGCGTTGTACAAGCTGTAATTCTTATGGGCGTAGTGCACGTTGTGTTAAAGTTGCAAATTGACAACGTTCTTGCGTTCTATGGTCTTGGAATTATTGCATCCATAATGTTTATGGCAATAATGCAAATGATTATGGTGATTTTCCACATACCAGGGCGAATAGTTGCAATTGTGCTGCTTATGTTGCAAATCACAAGCTCTGCAGGAACATTCCCAGTTCAAATGACGCCGGCATTCTTTAGAGCTGTTCACCCATACTTGCCAATGACGTACTCGATTATGGGGTTGCGTCAAGCAATGGCTGGAAAGAACAGTGGCGAAATAGTTTTCGGCATTGAAATGCTTGTGCTTTTCGGCGTGATTGCGATTGCTATAACAAGCATCGTTGCGCGCATGAAGCGTACTGTAACGATGTTTGATTTGCATCCTGTGATAACGCTTGAGGCGTAAGCGTCGCTTATCTAATACTAACCTGCGTAAGAGTGAATAGCTTTTGCGCAGGCTTTTTATATTTAAGTAACCTAAATTTATGCAGTTTCCAAACATTACAACGTAGTATTAGAATATTTAACTTGCTTGCTTACAATTAGTTAAAGTTTGAGAAGGGGTAGTTATGCCTAATGGAATTGCGGTGAAGCTAAAAAAATTTATTGCATTAGCACTTTCGCTGTTTCTTTTTATGCCATTATGTTCAGGATGCTCAAATCAAAATGGCGCAAATACAGAAGCTGTTAATAGTGCAAAAAAAGTTAATGTTATTAATGCAAAAGTAGCAGCTTTATATAAAAAAGTTTTAGCAAACGCTGATAAATATAACCTTAATGAAGCTGATTCAGAAATTGATACTAGCAAAAGTAAGTATTCTTACGCGTTAGTCAATATGAGCGATAGGGATATTCCGGAGCTTATTCTTCGGAAAAATTATAAATATGTGTCACGTTCGAAGGTTTTTGCTGCAAATAAAGATTACAGTGACGTTGTTTCTTCAAATGATTTAATTTGCGATGGCGTTGGAGACATTGGCGGTTTTAGGGCTTCGTTATCGCAATACGCAGACAGCAATTCATTAAGCTATGTTGAGTGGTCTTCTGGAACAGGGGATACTGAGGCTTACAAGGTTACTATGAATATTGCTGATAGTAATCCTCTTAAAAAAGAAAAATACTGGTCTGGAATAATCACTGATCTTCCTAAACAGAATACAAAAAATATTAATTTTGTCAGTACAGATGACACTACGCTTCTCGATAATTTGGCAAAAACTGAAGATAATACTTATAAGAAAACCGTAAGCAATAAAGGCGGCGACTCTAATTCAGAAGATAAGGATTCTAAGAAGTCTGGCGAGAATGCAAGTAAGAAAGCTGATTCTAAGAAATCCGCTAGTGGCGAATCTTTAGACAGCAAGATTAAAGCTGAAAAAGCAAGCGGAAGGCAAGTAGTTTCCGGAACTGTGAAGGTTTTGTCGTACAACCAGGTTCTTGAAGCGCAAAATATTCAAGATCCTAATCCGGGATCTTCAGATCCTAATCAAACTTTCATGATTCTTATTCTGGATAATAAAACCAGCGTTACTTTGCCTCACAGCGGCGATATGGGCAATCCACCTCATCCTAGCGATGCGACCATGATGGCGTTTGATGATGGTAGTCAAGCTAAACAAATCATGGAAAAGTATGTGAATAAGAAAGTTTATGTAAGTTTTATTGTAAATGATGGATTCTTCCCTTCGGACACTGGATTGCCTTTAGGTGAGCCTCATTTGTGCAATCTAAAAGTTATTGAATAGCTATTGTTCAATTAGAAATAGTTGAAGTAGCTGTGGTAGTTGCACTGGTTGCAATAGTTGCTACAAATAAAATAAAGACCCCACATTTATTTGTGGGGTCTTTTGTTATTTTGCTTTTGTTATTTTGCGAAAAACTATTAGAACGTAATTAAAATCAACAAATTCTAGAAAATAAGTTTGCTAAAAATCTGATTTTAGAAAGTAGACGCGTAGACTTCGGCAATTGCAGCTTCGTCCATATGCATATAGGAGTTCTTCAAAAGTCGCTGCTGTTCTTTAACAACGCTTGAAGCCCAGCTTTGAATCATATCCTCGCTCATGCCATACTCGTGAAGCCTATGCTTAGGAAGAATCGTGTTAAGCACTTCGTCAAGCTTGTCTAGTACGTCTGCCTTCTTGCATTCTAGAATATTTGCCATGAAGTCGAAAAGCTTAGAAAGCTCAGTGTTTTCTGCGTTATTCTCGTTAGCGTCGTGCTTAGCATAGTATCGCAAAACGCTTGTAAGAAGCGCAGCATTCGTCTCGCCGTGAGCCACGTGGAAAGTGCCGCCAAGCGGATAAGCCATAGCGTGCACGCAACCGCAGCCAGCGTTACCAAACGCAATGCCAGCGTAAAGACTTGCTGAAACCAAATCGCTTACAACTTGGCTTTTTGCGCTGCTGCCTTCCTTTACAACTCGCATATAACTTTGCAAAATAAGTCCGCAAGCCTTGTAACTAAACATTTTTGTAAGCTCTGTTGCAATAGGAGAAAGTGCGGACTCAATCGAATGTGTAAGAGCGTCAATAGAGCTGGTTGCAAAAACGTAATCCGGTAGGCTCTTTAACAATTCCGGAATAAGAACCGCGTCCGTAGCGTAGCAAGCATCGTTTGCCAAACCTTTCTTGGTATTGCGCTTAGTAAGCGAGAACACGGCAACGTTCGTAACTTCAGAACCGGTTCCGCAAGTAGTTGGCACAAGAATAAGATCAGCGCCTTTTTGTGCAGGAATCTTGCCGTCGACCAAGTCTTCAAGCGGGCTAGTTTGTTTCAACGCACAAACCTTCGAAATATCCAAAACAGTGCCGCCACCAATGCCAATCACGCGCTTTGGAGTTGTGTGAATGTCGCTAACGATTGCATCAACCATTGCATCGCTCGGCTCACCCTTGCCGTATTTCTCTTGGAAAATAACGTCGCAATCAAGATTCAAATCACCAAAATAAGGCTCCCAAATGTATTGGTTTGTAATAACCAAATCACCCTTGCCGAGCTTGAATTCTTGCGCAAAGTCGCGTGCCTGCTCGAACTTATGAATAGTTGGTTTAATAGAAAGCTGCTTCATCCTAGACTCCTTTGTTTTAATCTGCATGTCTTACGCTAATATGCGCGTCGTGTGCGCGCTTTTGTGCGCGGATGATTAAAAAACCAAGCAACTGCTCCATTATAGAACAGATTGCTTGGTTTAATAAATGCGATTTAAGCTAATAGCAGAAGCTAATCGCAGAGATTAATCATCAAAGATTACAGATATTAATCATCCCTTCAACAAAGCAGTGTAAGCAGCCATCGTAATGTAGTTGTATGGCTGGTTGAAGTGAGGCATGAAGAAGATGTCGCACAAAGCAAGTTCCTTAATCGTGACTTTCTTCTGAATAGCCAGCGAGAACAGGTGAATTGCGGCAGACATATCGTAGTTAGAAGCCAATTGGCAACCAACAATAACCTTCGTATCCTTCTTGTAAACGATGCGAATCTTCACCTCTGGATTCTCAACTTCCATAAACGCAGGCTTTTGAGTATCTTCGAAATCAACGTAATCAACATCCATGCCCTCTTTTTGAGCGGCAGTTAAGCTCAAGCCGGTGCAAACAAGCTTGTAGTCGTAGATCATCATTGCGCTAGAACCTTGCACGCCCTCGGTTTCTACAGGAGTTCCGCAAACGTTGTGACCTGCAATCAAGCCGCTTCGAACTGCGTTAGTAGCGAGCGCAATGTAGTTTACGCGGTCTCGAGCGTTGTCGTAGATTGTAGCGCAGTCGCCAATTGCGTACACGTCCGGATCGGAAGTTTGCTGCTTCTTGTCAACGAGGAAAGCGCCATTAGCATACTGCTTTAAGTGATCTTTGCCGAGCGCAACGTTTGGGTGGAAGCCAATAGCGCAAATCACCATGTCTGCATCGTAAGTGCCTTTGCTTGTTTTAACAGCCTTGACTTCAGTGTCTCCAACAATTTCTTCAACAGTTTGACCAAGTTCAAACTTAATGCCTTTATCTTCCATAATTTGCTTCAAATTATCGGAAAACTCTGGGTCAAAGTAGCCGTTAAGAATATGGTCTTCCATGTCAATAAGAGTTACGTTCTTGCCAAGTCGCTTAAAAGCTTCCGCAAGTTCCACGCCAATGTAGCCTCCGCCAAGAACCACGACGTTATTAAAATCGCGCTCTTGAAGCTTAGCGATAACAGTTTGAGCGTTCTGGAAAAGCTTTACCATTTGCACGTTTTCCAAGTCAATGCCCTTAATGCGAGGCCTGTTTGGAAGGCTGCCGGTAGCAAGAACCAGCTTGTCGTAAGAATCGTGAATAACAGTGCCGTCTTTAAGTTCGACTGTTACTTCTTTCTTTGCGTAATCAATGTCGAGAACTTTACTTTCAAGATTTACCTTAGCGCCTTTTTTAACGAAATCTTCTGGCTTCTGATAGAACAGTCCGTCGCTGCTTTGAATTTGCTTGCCAATCCACAAAGCCATGCCGCAACCAAGGAAGGAAATATTACTATTCTGATCGTAGATGGTAAGCTCGTTTCCTGGGTAGCTCAAAATGGTGTTAGCGCAGGCAGTGCCGGCGTGATTTGCGCCAATCTGAATGATCTTCGTCATCGGTAATCTCTTTTCGTCGTTGAATCTAGTTTAATTTTATTTATTTCTGTTGAATTCTGCTGAAATTAATTTAATTTAGTTAATTTAATTTCGCTAAATTCTGTTGAAATTATTGTATGTGCTTCAACTGCTTTGTTTAATTCACGCTGCGGCGCGAATGCACATCCAATGCATAATACTATTACACGAATGCGAGTCTTACCAATTTTGATTTTGTGCGTGTTGTGGGGGGAGTTGTGTGGTTATTTCACAATCTGACTATCACTAATCTTTTCGCGAACATGAATTACATAGTAGAATCCTGAAGTTTGTATACAGTTTATATACAGTGACATTCACATATGTACAGTTTTTTGTGATGCGTTTTAATGTTTTGATAAAGTGAGAGTTATATGAAGGGGTATTGAAGTTGTGCTGCAAGTAATTGCGGATGATTGCTAGTAGAATAAGTTAAAATTCTGCAGATTTAAGGAGAAACATGAGAAGAGAATTTTCGTTTTCAGATGCTAGGAATCTGATAAGGCTGCATAAAAATTTGCAATACAATCTTGTTTCTTTAAATAATAAACAAGATGAGGCTAGGGTGCTTCTTGAGCATGTTGCACAAAAATATATATCTAATCAAGCTATCAGAATGGCAAAAAATGTTTCGATTGTAGAAGTTAATCGTGAGAAAAAAGGTATAAGAGTATCAATTCTTAAGAATGCTGGTTTTAATAATTTTGCTGATGTATTTAAAGCATCAGTGTATGAATTATCGGCTATTAGAGGTATTAGCGAGAATGGTGCAATTGAAATAAAAAGAGTTGTCGATGAAACTGTAGAAGAATTAAAAAAGAGAGTTAAACTGAAGCTTAGTTTAAGCAATAAAAGCAAGGATGTAGAAGATATCATTCGCTTTGCTTTTCTTTATAGGTATACTAATCAGTTTACGAAGGTTAGTAATAATTTAGCTGATAAGTATTTTCCAGTTATAGAGTCAGCTGTCGAACAAGCTAAACCAGCAAAAGGGTTTTTGAGATGGGCTTTTGCGTCAGATGAAAATAGACAGCGCGCAATTGAAGCTTGTAGGTTGCTTAGTGATATATTAACTGGTGAGTATGGTCAACAAGCTCATCAGTCTGTAGAAAATTTAGATAAGATACGCAATTTTAGCTGTGATCCGTGGGATGAATTACGGAAGAATCCGATTCAATGTGCGAATGTTATTGAAGATCTTGTTCCGGGGCTATTGGGAAGTGTTGACGATTTTTATGGTTTACCTGAAGGGCTTGCTGGCGAAGTTAAGAAACAGCCTATATTGTCAGATGGTTTATCATGTCAGCTTAGACGATACCAACAATTGGGTGTGAAATATATCCTTCACCAAAAAAGAGTGTTGCTTGGTGATGAAATGGGACTTGGTAAAACTGTTCAAGCTATTGCTTCAATGGTTTCTTTAAGAAATGAAGGTGGTACTCACTTCATTGTTATATGTCCTGCAAGCATTATTGTGAATTGGTGCAAGGAAATTAAAAGATTTAGTAATTTAAGAGTAGTTAAGGTGCATGGTTCTCAAAGAGATAGAGAATTTGCGTTACAAGATTGGATGAGTAATGGTGGTGTTGCTGTTACAACTTATGAAATGACATCATATTTTAACCTACCAGATAATTTTGAATTCTCAATGATTACTGTAGATGAAGCTCACTATATAAAAAATCCAGAAACAAAACGCTATCAGAATACAAAATTAATTCTTAATCATGCTAACAATATTCTTTTTATGACAGGCACTGCTCTTGAAAATAAAGTTAGTGAAATGGTGAAACTTATAAAATTATTGCAACCGGATATTGCTGCCGAAATTGTTGGTACCAGAAGTTTCGTTCTTTCAGATCTTTTTAAAGAGAAAATAGCTCCTGTTTATTACCGTAGAAAACGAGAAGATGTTTTATTTGAACTTCCTGAGTTAATTGAGAATAAATCTTGGTGTCAGCTTAATGCAGAAGAAGAATCTGAATACGAAAAAGCTTTGATGAGTGGTAATTTCCATGCTATTAGGCGAGTTTCGTGGAATGTTGATGATATGCGTAACTCAAGTAAGGCAAAACTATTAAAAGAAATAGTTGAAGAAGCAGAACTAGAGGAGAGAAAAGTACTTATTTTTTCTTTCTATTTGGATACTTTGCATAAAGTAGTTGATGCGTTCTCAAACAAGTGCATTGGTTTGATAAATGGTTCAGTTTCACCAGAAAAAAGAATAAAGATTATTGAAGAATTTGATAATGCACCAGCTGGAAGTGTGTTGGTGTCTCAAATCATGTCTGGTGGTACCGGTCTTAATATTCAATCCGCCAGTGTGGTAGTTATATGTGAGCCACAGCTTAAGCCCTCTACTGAGAATCAAGCAATTTCCAGAGCATATCGTATGGGTCAATCTAGGGATGTGATTGTCTATCATCTTTTAGCTGAAAAAACTATTGATGAAGGAATTACAAAAGTCCTTGAAAATAAACAGGAAATCTTTAATAGATTTGCTGATGAATCTGTTGCGGCTCAAAAAGTTGAAATTGATGAGAAAACATTAGGAAAACTCGTTGATGATGAAGTTAATCGTATTAGTAAGAGCAAAGATAATGTAAAAAATGTTTCCGAAGAAATCGAAAGTAAGGTCGAAAATAATACTAAGAATGAATTAGTATAAGTATTTATTTTCTACGCTCGCTCAAGCACGCGTTCAATAGCGTTATTTTGCGAAAGAAGATACACGCAATACTGGTTCATGCTTATGCCTTCGGCTTGAGATTGCTCAGCCAACTGCCTGTGTAATTCTTTAGGAAGACGTAACTTGAATTGTCCGGAATAGTCATTTAATTCAGTGCGAGACGGCTCTTTTATGTTGATTTTGCTTTCAAGTGCTGCTTCAATCCAAGCGTGCTTAGCGTCTTGCGCATTTGCTGCTGCTTCTTGTTCGGAGTCTCCTGAACTTATGCATCCGGGCAAATCAGGGTAGTAGGACACAAATCCACCTTCATCCGGATCTTTCACAATTTCCAGCTTATACGGTAGTGACATGTAGTAGCTGAGTGTTTTATTTGTTAGTGTTTTGGCGTTGTTTTTATGAGTGATATTTTTGCTAGCTTTATTTGTTTTAGTCATATTTGATTTCATATTATGCTGATTTTTAAAAGTTTTATAAAAGTATAAGTGGTGTTATATGTGGTGTCAATGTGTTAATGTATTACAATTTGTAGAATTGCATGAAATACCCCAAAACCACCACTTATGTTGAAGGTGTGGTATAAAAGTCTTATGTTTTCTAAACGCGCTATTACCATTTTTGCGACTACTGTCGTAACTGCTTTAGCGCTGGGTGCGTTGAGTGCTTGCGAGCCGCAGGGTAAAGCTGTGGGGAATACTGGTCGCGTTGGAGACATAATTCACGACGGTGTGGATATTGACGATATTCATCTACTTGTAATTGGTTCAAAATTAGCTGCGCTTGATGACGAAGTTATGAAGCATTGTAAAACGTCAAAATTGAGTGCCTCTTATGTGCCGCTATCCAATGTTGCTAATCCTAACGAAGCTGCTCAGCAAGCTATTCGCGCTGCAAGCGAGCAGCCTGTTTCATTAATACTTATAGACGCGCTCGACGTAACAGGCGTTGACGACCTGCATAATGCTAATAATCAACCTAATATAAAAGAGAATAACAAGCTTAATAACAGCACTCGCAATAAACAAAACGAAAGCAAAGCATGGATTTCTGCGCTGCAATACGCGCGTTATGCTGGAGTGCCAGTTGCGTTAATAAATCCTGTAAAAGCGCCAAAAGACGCAACTTTATACGCCGCTACTTTGTATTTTGATGGCGATGGAAGTGAAATCGGCAAAAATATTCATGAATCTGATTTATCAAAAAATAGCGAATCTTTAAACAATAAAAGCAAGAAATCAAAATTTGAGCGTTCGTCTTTGCTAAGCATTGTTCGAGCAATAATTGACAATACGCCACACAGCAGGGAAGTGATTATAAATGACAAGTAATAAACAAAATGCAATAGCGTCTACAGAAAACGCTAATAATAAAGCTATTGCGGCGCTTCCTAAAGTAGAAGTTGATGGATTGAGTGACGAAGAGGTTGCAGAGGCTGTTTCTCGCGGAGACGTGAATATTACTTCTAAGCAGACTTCTCGTTCTTTAATGGATATTGTGCGCGCGAACGTGTTTACATTGTTTAACGCGATTATTTTCACAGCAATGGTTGTCGTGCTTGCAACTGGTTCGTGGAAGGATGCTGTTTTTGGTGTAGTAATTCTGGTAAACACTGGAATTGGCATTGTGACTGAATTAAAAGCAAAGCGCACTTTGGATAGGCTTTCTATATTGATTGCCGCTCGCGCAATGGTGCGTAGAGGTGGAGAAAATATTGAGATTGCGCACAAAGATATTGTGCTTGGGGACGTTTTGTGGCTCAGAGCCGGCGAGCAGGTTCCAGCAGACGTAGAAGTGCTGGAATCGTGGGGATTGGAAATGGACGAGTCCATGCTCACAGGCGAATCTGCTACAGTTCGAAAAGCCCAAGGTGACGACGTTTATTCCGGATCTACTGCAGTTTCTGGAATGGCTTTAACGCGTGTTACTGCCGTAGGTGAGCACAGTTATGCTGCAAAATTGGCTGCGCAAGCGAAGGTTTATACCAAAACAATTTCCGACTTAAGTCGTGGAATTAATACGATTTTGAAGTATATGACGATGGTTGTGGTGCCTTTGTGTGTGCTGCTTGTGTGGTCGCAAATGCACAAGGTTGGCGGATTTGTTGAAGCTTGGCAGACTGGTGCTTGGAGGGGAGCTGTTGTCTC
The DNA here is from genome assembly GCA_947088155.1 of uncultured Gardnerella sp. Taxonomy (GTDB): domain Bacteria; phylum Actinomycetota; class Actinomycetes; order Actinomycetales; family Bifidobacteriaceae; genus Bifidobacterium. The sequence goes on from CAMUFL010000001.1 coordinate 25,753, forward strand.
TGCTGTTGCAGGCGTTGTTGGCATGATTCCAGAAGGATTGGTTCTTCTTACTTCGCTTAATTTTGCGGTGGCTGCTATGCGACTTGCGCGTAAGCAAACGTTAGTTCAGGAGTTGGAATCTGTAGAAACTTTAGCGCGCGTAGACTGCTTGAACCTAGACAAAACTGGCACTATAACCGATGGTGGTATTGCATTCGTTGGTGTAGAAAATCTAGATAATAGTAGTGTAGAAATATCTTTACAGACCAGCTTGCAAACTAATCAAGCTTTATTTGACTTATCAAACGAAGAAAATCCTAACGCAACAGGCGTTGCAATTATGCAAGGGCTTGGCGCTCAAGGAGTCGCAGCTAGCGTGCATGTATCTAACCGTCTTCCATTCTCTTCTGCTAGAAAATGGAGCGCTGTGCAATATGTACAAAGTAGTGGAGAGCGTGCAACTTGGTATATGGGTGCTCCGGAAGTATTGCTAAGCGCGATTAATTATGCAAATACTAATGAACTTTTAGAGAAAGTTAATTCTTATGCTGAGCAAGGCGAGCGCGTGCTGCTTCTTGCAAAAGTAAGTAGCGAAAGTAGTACTGTAAGTAGGGTCGATAGTAGCAGCTTAAGTAGCGTAACAGAAACAGATAAAACTTTTGGCGATTCTCCCACTATTTGCGCAAATGCTCAGCCTGTTGCTTTAGTTCGCTGCTCTGAGCGTATTCGTGAAGACGCTCGTAAAACTCTTTCGTGGTTCCGTGAGCAGGGTGTGCGCTGCCGAGTAATTTCAGGAGATAATCCTAGAACTGTTGCGGCTGTTGCTGCAAAAGTTGGCTTAACAGGAGATCGCAAGCCTGTTGCAATGGACGCTAGAAAACTGCCAGAAGATATTAACGAATTGGCTAAAGTGCTTGAAAATGTGGATGTGCTTGGACGTGTGCTTCCTCATCAAAAGAAAGCGATTGTTCAGGCGCTTCACACTCAAGGTCATGTGGTCGCTATGACTGGTGACGGCGTGAACGATACTTTGGCTCTTAAAGAAGCTGATTTGGGCGTTGCTATGGGCAATGCTGCTCCTGCTGCAAAAGCTGTAGCCCAAGTGGTTCTTGTCGATTCACGATTCTCGCATTTGCCTGATGTTGTTGCTCGCGGTAGGCAAGTGATGGCAAATATGGAACGTGTGGCTGGCTTGTTCCTTGTAAAAACTGTTTATTCTGCGCTTATTTCTGCAGGAGTTGTGCTTCTAGCGTTACACTTCCCGTATTTGCCTCGTCACATTACTTATATTGGTTCTTTAACTATTGGTATTCCAGCATTTTTGCTCGCTCTGGCGCCTAATACTCGTCGATATATTCCAGGATTCTTGAAGCGAGTTGTTCGTTTTGCTGTTCCTAGCGGATTTGCTATAGCTGCTTCTGTGCTCGCTACTGCTGTTATAGCTCCACGAGTTTTGGGATTAAATCTTGACGATGTTGTTGCAAATAATTTGATAGCATCTCGTTTTATTGTTTCGAACGTGCAAGCTTTGGCAACCACTCGCAGTATTTGTTCCGTAATCGTATTTGTTCTTGGCATACTCGTGCTTGCAAGCGTCGCCAAGCCTTTGTGCTCGTGGAGAGGAATTATGGTTGCGCTATTTGCTGCAGCTGGAGTTGCTGGAGCTTTTATACCGTTTACTGCGAAATTCTTCGAAATTCACGTGCCGACTGCAGGAAGTGCGTTTACGGTAATGCTTATAGCTGTTATTTTAGCTGCAATCCTCTGGTTTGCGTGTGTGAGTTTAGCAAACTTGTTATCTAAACAAAGTAAGAAGTGAACAATCTAACATATTTCTCATGTAATTAGTGTGTCGACGTGAGCTTAATAATGCTTACAATAGATACGTGTTTAGTATTTTAGAGATGTTTTCAGTTGGAGTTGGTCCTAGTTCTTCACATACAGTAGGTCCTATGCGAGCTGCATGCTCGTTTGTTTCATCGCTTAAAAAAAGTGGTAGTCTTGCAAACGTTGCACATGTAAGTGTGACTCTTTACGGATCGTTGTCTTTGACAGGTCTTGGTCATGGTACTGATCGTGCTTGCGTTGCAGGTCTTGAAGGAAATCTTCCAGATAATGTAGACACTGATCATATGCTTACTATTCGTCAGGAATGCAAAAAAACTGGCACTTTAACGCTCGCAGGTGAACATACTATTGCTTTTGATTACGATAAGGACGTAATTTTTGAAAAATGGATGCGAATGGTTGTTCATCCTAATGGAATGCGTTTTGTTGCAACTGATTCTGACGGAAATAAAATCGATGAGCAAGTTTGGTATTCAATTGGCGGCGGATTTATTCGTCAAGGGTGTGCAGATGATGCAATGGTTGGACTGCATGAGCGTGTTACTGAGCAGGATGAAAATAATGCCAATAAGAATGGTGTAAGCGAGAATAATAGCGAAAGTAATAACGAGAATAATAACGAAAGTAATAACGGAAATAGTAGCGATAATGCTGCAAACTCCTCAAATCAAACAAAAGATTCCACTGTACCTTATCCTTTTACTTCATGCGACGAGCTTATAAATATTTGCCGAGAAAAGCATATGTCAATAAGCGATGTTGTGTGGCAAAACGAGCTTGCATTGCATGAAGGTGATGCCGACTACGTGCGCAACTATTTGCTGCATGTTTGGAAAGTTATGAGTAAATGTGTAGAAAACGGATGCAACTCAAAGCAACCGATTTTGCCAGGAGGCCTTGATGTGCCTCGTAGAGCTCCTCACATGTATGAGCGCTTAGCTGCAAATTCAGACATGCTTCGCAACAATCGTCGTCGTTCGGATGCTGCTTTAGAAAGTTCAGACTCTGCGTGGGTTAATCTTTTTGCGCTCGCTGTTAGTGAAGAGAATGCTGGTGGTGGGCGTATTGTTACTGCTCCAACGAATGGTTCTGCAGGAATTATTCCTGCAGTATTGCAGTATTATTGGCGATTTGTTGATTCTGCTGATGAAGATGGAGTTGTGCGATTCTTGCTTGCTGCAGGTGCTGTTGGTTACTTATTTAAGCGAAATGCTTCAATTTCTGGAGCTGAAGTTGGTTGTCAAGGAGAGGTTGGTTCTGCCTGTTCAATGGCTGCTGCAGGATTGTGCGAAGTGTTGGGAGGAACCCCGGAACAGGTTGAAAATGCTGCAGAAATCGGTATAGAACACCATTTAGGATTAACTTGCGATCCTGTAGGCGGTTTGGTACAAATTCCTTGTATTGAGCGCAATGCTATGGCTGCAAATACTGCAATTAATGCCGTTCGAATGGCAATGCTTGGAGATGGCTCGCACATGGTAAGCCTTGACAAAGCGATTAAGACTATGAAAGAAACTGGTCATGACATGATGTCTAAATATCGCGAAACCTCAAAAGGTGGGCTAGCTGTAAACGTTGTTGAGTGCTAATTTGCTAATATTTTTGCATTAATTCGCTGATGATGTGAGATTAATTTTTGCTAAGTTATACACAATATGTATATTTCATGTACATACGTAACGTTTCAGTGCTAATCTAGGACAGGTTAATCTAGGAAGTGTTAGTCTAAACTGCATTTATTCGAATGTGCATTTACTTAAATGTACTATTTAAAATGCGCTGCTTTAGTAATGCAGGATGGTTAAAAGCTGTCTGTGTAGATGTTATACTGTTCAGATTATACTGTTTGGAGTTTGTAAAGGAGGAAATATGGCACAAGATATGCCAGAAGTGATTGCAGAATTTGGCACTACGCCAACGGTGACGTTCCCTGAATCTGAACCGCCAGCAGGTCTTAAAGTTGTTGAATTAGTTGAAGGTAATGGTCCTGTAGTTCGTGCCGGTGACACTGTAACTGTGAATTATCATGGTGTGGTTTGGGGCAGCGACAAGCCATTTGATTCAAGCTTTGCTCGTCATACTCCAGCTAGTTTTGGTATTGGTGTCGGTCAAGTGATTCAGGGCTGGGATCGCACTGTTCCAGGTCATAATGTTGGATCTCGTTTGTTGATTTCTATCCCTCCAGAGTATGGTTATGGCTCTCGTGGCATACCGCAAGCCGGTATTGGTGGCGGAGACACTTTGGTATTTGTTGTTGATATTATTTCAACTCGTTGATAGAAGAGCGTGAATTTTATTTTCGCGCGAATAGTTTTTATTTTTAGAGATTGTTGGATAAGGAGGTAGCAATGGCTGAAGAAAAAACTATTTTACTTACGCAGGAAGCGTATGACAAACTAAAAGAAGAGTTAGCGCATCGTGAAGGTGAGTATCGAGAAGAAATCACTGAGCGTATTGCTGCAGCTCGTGCTGAAGGTGATTTGTCTGAAAATGGTGGTTATCAGGCTGCTCGCGAGGAGCAAGGAAAGAATGAAGGTCGCATTAATGAGCTTATTGTGAAGCTTCGTAATGCGAAGATTCTTGAAGCTCCGAAGGATGGCACTGTTGGCAATGGTTCTTTGGTTACTCTTGAGCTAGCAGGTCGAGAAATGACTTATGTTCTTGGTTCTCGCGATATTGCTGTAGCTACAGATTATGACGTTATTAGCCCGGAATCTCCAATTGGAGCGGCTATTATGGGTGCTCATACTGGTGATACTGTTAGCTATGCGGCTCCAAATGGACGTGAAATTTCAGTGACAATTAAGGATTCACATCCACTTGCGTAAGTAAGTATTAATCTCCCCACCTAGTTCGTTTGTGAATAGGTGGGGAGATTTTTTTAGGGTTTGGGTTTTAAGTTTTAGGGTTTTAAGTTTCAAGTTTTGCGTTTTGCATTTTATAACTTGTTTTTTATGGTTTGCAATTTATGTTCTCTGCTGCTTTAGCTCTATGAGCTAATGACAACTTACAACTTATTGTGTTAAATTCTATTGTTTGTTCAGTAGTTATATTTGTTAGATTTTTCGCAATACTGTAACAACTTTTCCCATAATAGTTGCGTGTGATCCGTCAATAGGAGAGTACGCCGGATTATGTGGAATAAGCCATACGTGACCATGGTCATTTCTGAAAGTTTTAACAGTTGCTTCGTTATCTAGCAGTGCTGCAACAATGTCTCCATTGACAGCCTCATGCTGCTCTCTAACTACTACATAATCGCCATCGCAAATAGCGGCGTCAATCATCGAATCGCCGTGTACTTCAAGCATAAAAAGATTTCCTGTACCTGTAAGACGTTCTGGCAATCGCATTACATCTTCAATATGCTGTTCTGCTGTTATTGGAGCTCCTGCTGCGATTCTTCCCACTAGAGGAACATCTCTAGAATTTATAACAGAATCAGATTCGTATGCGCTAATATTGGCAACTCTTGAAGAATTTTTATTAATTTTGTTATTTGAATTGTTTTCAACAATTGAATTATCAAGAATTTCAATAGCGCGACCTTTATTTGCATTAATTCGCAAAATCCCTTTATCTTCAAGTGTTCGCAATTGATGTTTCACAGAAGATGGGCTTCTAAGTCCAACTGCTTCTCCGATTTCGCGGAAAGAAGGAGGGAATCCATGAATTTTTATATTGTTTTGGATGGCATTGATAATATTGCGTTGGCGGTCAGTAAGTGACATTGCGTTAATATCGCTAGCATTAATGCCGTTGTTATCATTATTTGTGCCATCGTTATTCATGGTGCTCCTTTCGCTTTTACTATTTTAACGCACTTTCTTAGAAAAATCAAACATCTGTTCGACACGCCGTTGCAACTATCGAACAAATGTGTCATTATTAATACACCTGTTCGATAGAACAAATGTTCAGTCGATTAAGGAAGGAGAAAGGACAGTTATGAGTACGTCATTAATTAGAAGTGGCAGGGAAGCTAGAGTAGGTATACAAGAAAATACTTATTTGATTCGTAAACGCTGCGTTTCTAATAAGCATGCGCGCAAAACTAGAGTTTTTCGTGTAGCTGTACTTTTGATGACAGCAATAACATTCTGTACATTGTTTATGCCAAAGACTGCTGTTTCTGCGATACCTGAAAGAGTTGTTACATATACAGTTCGTCCTGGAGATACGTTATGGAATTATGCTGCTACTATTACTCCTAAAAACGGTGATATATCAGATAATGTAGAGCGTTTAATGGCTTTAAATCATCTTTCTTCTGAAGATTTGGTAATCGGACAGTCTATTAATGTTCCATTAAATGATGCTCAATAGTTGATTGAGTGCAAATAGTATGAAATTGGGGGGAATATGAGAAGGGAAAATATTACTATATTTGAAATTGAAACTGATGAGATAAGTTTTACTGAAAATGATGATGTAATATTCAGTGTGTTTTATGGAGTATTTCGGATTATGGACAATAAAATCGTATAATATTCGGAAATATTTGAATAAAGTGAATAATATTATGTAGTTTTTCGCTATTTTTTAGTATGCTGAATATATGCATTGTCCTTTTTGTAAAAATTCTGATACGAAAGTTATAGATACTCGTATCAGCGAAGATGGTTACTCTATTCGCCGTAGACGTGAATGCCAAGTTTGTGGTAATCGATTTACTACAGTAGAAACAACTCAGTTGCTTGTAATGAAGCGTTCAGGCTCTATTGAACCTTTTGATCGAGCAAAAGTTGTTGCCGGTGTTAGCAAAGCATGTCAAGGACGCCCTATTAATGCTGAGGCATTAAAGACGATTGGTATGCGAGTAGAAGCTGATTTGCGAGCACGAGGTTTAGCGCAAGTTACATCTGAAGAAGTTGGCAAAGCTATTCTTAAGCCATTGCGTGAATTAGATGAAGTTGCATATCTTCGTTTTGCAAGTGTGTACCAAAACTTCACGGGTCTTGAAGATTTTGAACATGCCATTGAAGATTTGAAGCGCAGTAAAACAGAAGAATAATAATTTTATCGATTATTGTTACAGAATATCTATTCCCTGCGCTTTTGCATTATTTTGAGTTCTATTTCTCAAAATTTGCGTCATCTTTAGTGCGTATTATATGCAATTTTTGAGTTGGTCTAGTCATTGCAACATATAGATTGGCTGCAGCAGCTAGTCTAGATGCTGCTTCCTGCTCAATTTGAGAAGGTTGCAACACTATGACAGCGTCATATTCAAGACCTTTTACTTCCTCAGCTGTGCAAACGCTGCATTGGCAATCATCGGCATTTTGTTTGTTTAACTGATTCCATAATTTTTCAGGTAATGCATGTTCTAATGCTTGGTTTACAACCTTTTTAGCATGGCTAACCATGCTGTTAGGAGTAATGATTGCAATACGACCACTACCATCATCAGAGACAAATTTTTCGAATAGTTTTGTACAAGATTCTGCAAGTGCAGTATCGAGTTCATCTTGTGATTCAACCGTTTGTGATACAAGTGAATCAGGTACTGAGCGAACTGCATGAACAGTAGAAATGTATAATCCTGAATCTGTTGCAACCTTGCTTGCTGCTTCAGAAACTTCACTAGGATTTCGATAATTAATTGTTAACTCGTAAAGATCCCAATTTGGTTCTCCAAATAGAGAATTCATATTCTTCTGCCATCTGTGAGTTCCTCCGAGCGCAGAAGTCTGTGCAACATCGCCAACAATAGTAAAGGAGCGTGAAGGACAACGACGAATAAGCATTCTCCAATCCATTGCTGTGAGCTCTTGAGCTTCATCGACAACTACGTGACCATATGTCCACTCGCGGTCAGAAGCTGCTTTACGGGCAAGCATTCCTGCATCGTCGCCTTGCAGATTATCAAGAAGCATATCGGCGGTTACTATGCCATTTCCAATACCAGCTTGTGCTAGAGTGTCAGCTGCAAATTGCTGTTCTTCAAGTTTTTTTGCTTGTGCTGCAGATCTTTGAGCGTCAAGTTTTGGATCAGGACCAAGCAATTCCATAGCTTCATCAAGTAATGGAATATCAGAACGAGTAAGCGGGCTGCCTTTTGGTCTAGTAAGTGAGTTGATATCTTCGTTGCTTAACCAAGGTGCGTATGTGCGTAATTTGTCAGGTTTAGCAAAAAGTTGGTCAATAAGCCATTCTCCAGTCATAGGTAACCATGCAAGATTTAAAGTAATGCGCAGTTTATCGTCAAGACGAAGTTGAGAAGTTATATCGTTTAATTCAACTTGATCTGGAACATAATCAAGCTTTTCCAAATAACGATTTTTCAATATGCTGAGCACAGTTTTTATAAAAGTATTTCGCGCCTGGTTATGCGGCTGGTGAGTCCGTTGAGCATCTGATTGAGCTATCTCAATATCTTCTTTTAGAAGAGGAATACTAAATCCTCCAACATGAATTGTTGGAAGATTTTTAGGAACGCGAATACGAGCGGCAATTGCATTCGCAATAACTGTTCGCATACGATACATTCCTTTTAATTTTGCTGCGTATGGAGAATCTTCAGCTGTAGCACAAATTCCAGGAATTAAGTCGGAAATAGTTCTACTTACTACACCTGTTTCACCAAGAGAAGGGAGTACTTGATCAATATAACGCAAGAATGCCGAACTTGGACCAACAATAAGAACTCCTGAACGCTCAAGTTTGCGCCTGTGAGTGTACAACAAATAGGCTGCTCTGTGCAAAGCAACAGCTGTTTTTCCTGTGCCAGGACCTCCCTGTACAACAATAGTGTGATCAAGAGGAGCGCGAATAATTCGATCTTGTTCTGCTTGAATAGTGGCAACAATATCAGTCATTTTGCCGGTTCTGCGAGAACCTAAAGATGCGAGCAGTGCTCCTTCGCCAGTAAGAGTACCTTGTTGTGAAGCTTTTCCTATTTCATCAGAATGTATGTCAAGTACTTCATCTTCAACACCAATAACGTCTCTGAAACGGAGTGTAATATGACGACGCATAACAATATCGCCATGATGCGAAGGGGTTGCCTCATAAAAAGGTCGTGCAGCTTCAGCGCGCCAATCTGTAAGAATAGGATCATGGTTTTCGCTAAGCAAACCAATGCGACCAATGTATCGCCTAATGCCTTCTGTGTTATCAAGCCTTCCAAAAACAAGACGATCCTCAACAGCTCGTAATTGTGTAAGACGATCTTCGTACATGGTTGCGAATGAGTCGCGCTCTGTGCGCTGTGTTGGTGAACCGTGCGAACCTGACGCGCGCACAGCGTCTAAGCGTGCGCGAATAGTATTACGCAAATCGTCTAGACGGCTATAAGCCCGGTCAACAGCTTGTTGTTCTTCACCAAGTTGTGAGGAATAGGTAGACATACGCATCCATTCTTCGTAAAATACCGCAACCAATTGTGCCAAAAATTAGGCATTTAAGTATATCTCGACGCTTATACACCAAAATTGTATTTCTATGTTGATCTAACGAATATTATTTGCGAGGATCTCCGAACCATGCAGAGTAAATCAATGAAAAATTGCGATTTCCATATGCTGAGCACGAATTTCCTTCGCCGTATCCAGCTTTTAACGATTCTATATTTGGCTGATAAGGAGTATAGATATAAAGCAATGCAGTAGCCTTATTTTCGATATAAACATTGCTAGATCCGCATGATTTATTTGGCGAATATTGAATTGTGTTAATCGTGTTAGGGTGGTAGTTATATTGATCGTTATGAAGAAGATAATATCTATATCTTCTTGCGGAACCAATTACTTGTTTAAAGAATCCTGCAAAACGTGGGTTGCAATGAGAATCATCTGGACAATCTAATCCCATAGCTGATTTGTATTGGAAATCGCTAGGATCAGTGTCTGTTACAAGATGTTGTTCTTTTTGCAGCATTGTAAGTAATACTTGTTGACTGATATGACATGCTTTTGCTGATTTGTATATTATGTCTGCAGAAGATTCTTTGCTTACACCTTGATACTTTGAACATAGTGAATCGGCAGGAATAGTGTGAGTATTAAAGTACGCATTTTTTAAGCAATTTTTACCAGTGCATTTTGCTCCTTTTTTGCGTATAAAATTGCGTACTTCATCTTTACTCATTGCGTTATCGTCAAAAAATTGAGAATCAGAAATAATATTGCCTGGATTAAAATCAAAGCGTGACACAAGTTGTTCTTGTTTGTTGCGAAGATCAGAAACAGTCTGTTCCCAACGTATCCACTGAACAACAGGAATGATAATAGCAATGCCTATGACAGCAATAATAATGTTTCGTAAAATTTTATTGGAGTAAAACTTATGCTTTAAAGAACTGTTGTTTTTATTGTGATGAGCACCACTATTATGTTCACTATTTAGGTTGACATGAATAGAATCATGTTTCTTTCTTCTCTGCACCATGTTTCCTCCTACTTAGCTTGTTACATTATAAGTGATATGCGAATCATTTTATTATTGTGATTATTTTTTAAAATTGTTCCCAATTTTTATTGTTGATTGTAACTATCAAACTGTAGAATTATCCGATTGAGTAGCTACGCGCGAAGAATTTGTTGCGATTAACTTTAGATTGTTAGGGCAGATTGATTTATTTGCAGTAGTTTTCTGCACAAATGTTGGAATTATTAGGATGTGGCAGGAGAGTAAGATAATGATGATTGGAACTAAACGAATTGATTGTTCTTCTATGGATCCTTATGATGACCCAGAAATGCGCAATAAGGTTGCTGTTCGTGCGTTAATACTACTGCTTATTACATTTATTATTAGCACGTTGTGCTTGCAAGGTTTCAACCTTGTTTATAAACAAGTTGGTATAGATGTGAAAGCTGTTGATCAAGCGCCTCTTATAACAGGTTTACCTGGCATTATTTTAGGAATCGTATGCTTTATTTACGGTTCTTTAGGCGACTTTGTGTCATTAAAAAAGCTAGTAACCATTGGATTAACATCTTTGTTTATAGGCTCAGTTTTTGGATTTGTAGCTAATTCTTGTTTTGAGCCAAATTTGTGGACAGTTATTGCTGCTCGTATTATGCAAACAACTGGTGAACAAGTAGCAGGTTCATCATTCTTAGTAATTGCAACAAAATATTTGCGAAATGATTTGAAAGTTATCTTCTTCGGATTATTTACAGCATCGTACCAGCTTTCTGCATGTATTGGAGTGTTTTCAGCAGGATTGTTAAGCTCTATTGCTTGGCAATATTTATTCTTAATTCCAGCATTAACTATTCTAATATTGCCGGCATTATTGCATTATTTACCAACAAAAAACGGCAATGGTAAAAAAATTGATGTTGTTGGTTTTACAGTCTTTGGATTTGCTGTTGCATCTCTTACATTGTTCATTTCATACAGAAACTTGTTGATGCTTATTTCAGCAATTATATTGTTTATAATTTTTGGTATTTACATTAGTAAAGCTAAAGAGCCATTCGTTACGCCAGCTTTCTTCAAGAATATTCGTTGGCTTTCTGGCATAATTTTGATGGGCATAATATACTTCACGAATTATTGCATAAGTCCACTGTTCAATAGAGTTGGAAAAACTTTGTATAATATGACTACTTCACAAGTAGCTTCTTATTTAGTTTGGGCTTTTATTGTTGCTGCAATATTCGGTTCATGCTCAGGCTTAATAATTAGTCGTATAGGAAGAAAAACAGGTTTATTATTAGCAATATTGTTTATACTTTGCGGATGGATTGGTATTGCAGTATTAATAAATTCTGGATTCTTGGCTATAGCTTTGTGTGCATGCATTTATTATGCAGGTTGTGGAATGGTGTATTCTCCACTGGCCTCAACAATTCTTTCATCTCTTCCAGTTGAAGAATCTGGCAGAGGGTGCGGAATGAATGATTTAGCTATTAGTGTTTCTGCGTCTGTTGGTGTAGTAATTTTTGACGGAATATTAGATAAAAACATGTTGAGTGGGGATTCTATAACCGGTGCTTCTGGTATTTCGTCTGGATTTGCAAACATATCTCTTATGTGTGCTGCTGTTGCATTATTAGGAATTATCGTATTTACATTCAGAAACTTTATCACTAAAGAAAGCAATGCAATCGAAGTAGACGAAGATCAAGAACAAGACCAAAAATAATAGTGAAAGCAAAAGCAATAGAATTATAATTGGCAATAACTTAGCAACTGTGCAAATAAAGTTTGTTTGCAACGTTATGAGCAATATTGTTTACAACATTGCAAGCGCTAAGAAAAATATATGCATATATGCGAAACAGTTTTCACCTTCCGTCAATCATCTTTCGCATGCGTTGTATGCTAATCGGATATGCAGTTCCCAATTCTTGCGCCCAAAGAGACACATAGAATTCTTCGCACATCCAACGTAATTTCTCAGCGATCATTTGCGACTCGTCATGAGCGGGTCCCGCTGGGATTTTCTGAGTGTCTTCTTGAGTTTTTATTACAAGCTTATGTGCTTCATCTGCTTGCCAAGCCCAACGTACGTCACGGTTTTTATCTGCTTTAGCTTTAGTAAGACGAATCACGTCTGCATGCAAGTAGCGTTCAATACGAGGTAGAGAATCAGATGGAGTTTTGGCAATAAATCCTTCGTATACAAGACTTGCAGTGTGTTCTCGGATTGATTGCAACACTGAAAGCAACGGTAAATCAGCCTTGCCGGAAACAGCTTTACTTGATTCTGCTTGACGCTTCAATATTGCGATCACATCGTGTGCAACAGCATAAACAGTGTCTTCATATACTTCAGATACGTTTGCAACAGTTTCGCGTAATAAATTGTCGTCAGTAATATTATCCGTGTTCGCAATTAGTCGTTTTACTGCAGCCATTTGCAAGTCTTCTGCTAAAGCATTAGAAGTTGAATAAGGTGCAGCTGCGAGCATTAAAGCTTCAGAACCAAGCCAGCGAGAAGTAATACGCTTATTGTCTAAATGCAGCATATTCAATGCGCTTTGCCAAACCATTTGTGCGCGTGAAAGGTTTGTAGCACCAGATTTGTGTAATAAATCTGCTCGTTCAATTACATGACCAGCTTGTGCTGCTTTATTTGCTTTGATATTTACAACTTCTCGTGCAGATTCTTGTGCTTCTTTCGCAAAACGCTGTTGCAATGCAATTAATGATTTGTCTGTTCCAAGAAGAGTAGGTTTTACGTGATTAGAGTACTTGTTGCGACCTGCAAGTTTATTGCGACTTTCGTTAGCTTTTCTCTCTTCAACACTAAACGTCATGCGCAAGTATGGCGAAAGTCTGCTTATTTGCTCGTCATCGAAAACTTCAGGATGTATTTGCGCGCCAACTACACAAATTGCAGCTTTAGTGAAAACTTCTCTAAAATCTTGCCATTCGCTTTTTATATTGCTTTCTGTTTCTCCAGTCCCAGGAAGCTCGTCGTAATGTTCGTCAATCCAAGCGCGAATTTTTTGAGCAGTGTCAGGAGCTGGAACAAACTGTACTCGTAGAGCTTTAGGCAAAGATTTAATCATGCCAATAATAAGCTCATCAAGCAAACCTGGAACATTCCAAGTAAATTCTTCAGGAGTTAAACGCGAAAGTACGTAAAGCGGCACATGCACTGTTACGCCGTCCAAAGGATTAGCCGGATCATACACATAACTTAAACGCAACCTTATAATCTGACCGTCTGTACCAACTGTATTCCAATGGTCAGGATAATCAGCTAAATCAGTGCTTTGCGTAGTTTGTAAACGTTCAACTTCATCGGGATTAAAGTCTAACTTGTGCGGATCTTCTTCGCGGTTATCTTTCCACCATTTTGCAAGAGCTGCAATAGTAGTTGCTTCTTGAGGAATGTGAGTGTCGTAAAAAGTAAATAAATCTTCGTCGTTTACAGTTTCGCTTATTTGGCGAGTGCGATTTGCTTGATTATCTGCATCTTCAAGCACATTGTGATTATTTAAAATAAACTCATCGTGTGCAAAACGCTGTTGCACATCTGCCTCAACTAAGCCTTGACGAATCATAATCATTCGAGCTTCGTAAGGATTAACTCTAGCCCATTGAACTGTGCGATCTTGAACAATAGGCAATCCGTATAGTAATACCTTAGATTTTGCTACAGCAGCACCTTTAGAAGCGCTCCAATGAGCGTCTGAATACGTGATTCTAGTAAGATTTTTAGCAAGAGGCTCAGCCCAAGCAGGATCGATTTGTGCGCAATATCTTGCCCAAAGTCTAGATGTTTCAACTAATTGCGTACACATAACCCATGAAGGAGTTGTTTTAGAAACAGATGAAGCCGGGAATATTGCGAATCTTCCTCCGCGCGCGCCTTGATAGTCGTTTTTAGCCATTTTTTGAGCGCGTTTCATAGCGCGAATTTTTGCTGATCCATGCAAATTAGCAAAATCTGAAGCTTTCGGTTCACGCACTACTTGCATTCCCAACATAGAAAGTAATCCTGCAAGCATCGACGAGTGTATTCCTTGCGAATCCCAAGAGCAGCACAAGCTATGAGCAGCCTGCTGATTATTAGGAAGTTGACGAATTTCCAAAGATGGCCTTTTAGATGGAATAGGCTCGCCAACTTTATAATGTAATTCTTTACACAAGTCTTGAAGTTGATTAACTAAATCTTTCCACTGTTTTAAACGCAAAAAGTGGAAGAATTCCGCTTTGCAAAGTTTGCGAAGAGCATTATTGCTCATATTTCCGTCTGCTTGGAAAATATAATCCCAAATATTTAAAGCAGTTAAGAAATCGCTTGTTTCATCGGCATAACGATTATGAAGTTTATCTGCTTCTTCACGCTGTTCTTCAGGGCGCTCGCGAGGATCTTGCAAACTCAAAAACGCAACAATTACCAGCACAGCAGCAAGAGTATTCGGAGTGGTTTTACGAGCTGCTTCAACAATCATGCGTCCTAAACGAATGTCAATAGGCAATTTCGAAAGCTCGCGTCCAATATGAGTTAAAGTAATGAAACCTGATTTTCTGCTTATTGCGCCAAGCTCGTTAAGCTCATTAAAGCCGTCGCTTACTGCTTTCATATCAGGAGGGTCAATAAAACCGAAATTCGTAATATCTTCGCCAGTTTTAGCAACGCCTACTGAAAGCATGTGTAATACTACTGCTCCAAGCGAAGTGCGCAGAATCTCAGGATCGGTAAAACGAGGTCGAGTTTCGTAATCTTCGCGCGAGTAAAGTCTAATAGCAATTCCGTCCGCGATTCGTCCGCATCGTCCAGAACGCTGATCTGCGCTCGCTTGAGAAATCGGCTCTATAGGAAGCCTTTGCACTTTTGCAGACTTAGAATATCTGCTAATTCTCGCAAAACCAGGATCGACAACGTATCGAATCCCAGGAACAGTAAGCGAAGTTTCAGCAACGTTCGTAGCAATAACAATGCGTTGATGAGAGTGATGTTCAAATACGCGATGCTGATCTTTTGCAGAAAGACGCGCAAAAAGCGGCACTATTTCAATAGCATCCGCTCGTTTCATATCACTTGCTCGAGTGCCAAAATATGAGCGTAATCCTGCTTCAAACTCTCTAATATCGCGCTCGCCGGAAGCGAAAACCATAATGTCGCGCGCGCCTTGCTCGTGGCTTGAATGAATAACTAATTGAGCGCATGCGCGAGTTACTGCAGATGTCATATCTTCATCTGTAATATCGTCTCGATTGCTTTCGTTAGATTGGCTTTCTGCGACAGTTTCCTCATCCATTGTTATGTCTGCAAAGCCGGGGACATGTCGCATAAGTGAAGGTGCGGAGCCAAGCGGCTCATAAAGCACTCTCACAGGGTACGTGCGTCCAGAAACTTCAATAACAGGAACTTTTATGTGTAAAGCTTGTTCGAAATGTTCACGGAATTTTGCAGAATCTATTGTTGCCGAAGTAATAATCAGCTTCAAATCGCGTCTTTGCGGAAGTAAAGTTGTTAAATACCCTAGCAAAAAGTCAATGTTAAGACTGCGTTCGTGAGCTTCGTCAATAATAATCGTGTCGTATTTAGTAAGAAGAGGATCTCGCTGAATTTGCGCAAGTAAAATACCGTCAGTAACAATTCGAAGCTTCGTTTTAGGTGAACTTTCGTCGGTAAATCGCACTTGGTAGCCGATTTCTTCACCCAGTTTTACTTCCATTTCGCTTGCGATTCGCTCAGCAACAGTGCGTGCAGCTAAACGGCGAGGCTGAGTGTGTACGATTTGCTTACCTCTTCCGCCTCTTCCAAGCTCAAGCGCCATTTTTGGGATTTGCGTAGTTTTACCGGAGCCAGTCTGTCCGGAAACAATCACGACTTGTGAAGACTTAATTGCTTCTATTATTTCGTCGTGTGCTGCGCAAATAGGAAGCTCAACAGGGTAGTCGAATTTCATAGTGTATATTTCTTTTCGTAAATTTTTTACTTTTTTGGTACTTCTTTAGTGCTTACTTTTTAGTACTTCTATAATTCGGTATCCTTTAGAGCTTGCATATTTTTCAACGTTGTAGTTTTCGCCAAGATTTTCAGCAAGCCAAGGAATAAGTGAGTCTGAGCCAAGATTTTTTTGCACAACTAAGTAAGCTGCTCCTCCCACTTTTAAACGCGGAATCCAAGTCATCAAAATGTCGTGCAACATTTCTTTTCCAACGCGAATTGGTGGATTGGACCATATGAGATCAAAATTATTAAATTCCAAAGTATTATTTTCTTTTAAAGCGTCATCTACTAAAGAAGTGCGAATATGCTTTAAGCCAGCGTTTTTTGCGTTTAGTTCAGTAAGCTCTAGCGCTCGCTCATTTACATCTACAGCTACAATTTCAGCTTCTGGAGATTCTAAGCCCATTGCAATGCTTATAGGACCCCATCCGCATCCAATATCAAGGAATTTGCCATTTTCTGGTGGTTTTGGAGCATGTTTTAGTAGCACAGACGTGCCTAGATCAAGCTTAGAAGCGCTGAATACTCCGTTTGAGACTTGTATAACAGTTTCATGATTTCTCAAAGTTACATGTAACGTTCTTCGCTCATCGCAAGATGATGGTGTTGCAGAAAAGTATTGTTCGCCACTGATTTTTTGCGTTTTTTCTGATTTTGGTGATTTGGTTTTATCGTATTGTTTAAATTGTTGATGACTTTCCATGATCTCGCTCAAAAATACCGTATTTCGCCTATAAATTTAAATTTATTAATATACTTTTTACTATTGTATCTTTATTTACATATCATACATATAGGTTGTGTTCATATATTGTCGTCTCAAGTCACCATAATAAGACAAACGTTGTAAAACGCTATTTACAATGAAATAGAGGAGGGACAGTTGGTGGATAGTAATGTGGTATCCGGGCGAGATGATGTGCTTAATTCAAACGATCTTTCCTCCCTTGAAAATGATTCTAATAATATGAATGAGCATAATCTCACCAATAATGCAGTGCTTTATGCTCATTCGGATGTGCTTCTAGACACTACTTCTGACAGTGAAAAGCATGATGAAGCTTGGCAGGAGCGTGAGTCTCGTAATGCTTTAAAGCGTGTAGCTGGTCTTGGTGAATTACAAGATGTTACCGAGGTTGAGTATAGAAAGCTTCGTCTTGAGCGCGTTGTGCTAGTAGGAGTGTGGTCTAGTGCAAAAGGAACTCTTGCTCAAGCTGAAGAATCGTTGCGTGAGCTTGCAGCGTTGGCACAGACTGCTGGTGCTGTTGTTTGCGATGGCATGTTGCAACAAAGATATAGGCCAGATGCTGCAACTTATGTTGGTTCAGGTAAAGCGCGTGAGCTTGCAGCAATAGTTGCTCAACATGATGCAGATACGATTATTGTTGATGATGATTTACCACCTAGCCAGCGTAGAGCTTTAGAAGATGCAACCAAAGTTAAGGTTGTAGATCGCACTGCTGTTATTTTGGATATTTTTGCTCAGCATGCTACAAGCCGTGAAGGTAAAGCTCAAGTTGAGCTTGCTCAATTGCAATATATGCTACCTAGGTTAAGAGGCTGGGGTGCTGCTCTTTCCAGGCAGGCTGGTGGTAGAGCTGCAGGAGATGCTGGTATTGGTTCTAGAGGTCCTGGCGAAACTAAAATCGAAATGGATCGTCGAGCTATTCGAAATCGTATTTCTAAACTTCGCCACGATATTGCAAATATGGCACCTGCGCGCGATGTAAAACGCGGTTCTCGTAGACGACAAGATATTCCAACTGTAGCTGTTGTTGGATATACGAATGCTGGCAAGTCGTCTATTATAAATCGTCTTACTGGTTCACAAGAATTAGTAGAAAATGCACTGTTTGCAACTCTTGATACTGCAGTACGTCGTTCTCAAACTCAAGATGGTAGAAGCTATACTTTGGTAGATACTGTTGGTTTTGTTCGCAGACTTCCAACTCAATTAGTTGAAGCATTTAAATCCACTTTGGAAGAAGTTGGACAAGCAGACGTTATTTTGCACGTAGTTGACGGTTCGCATCCAGATCCTATTTCGCAAATTAATGCAGTAAACGAAGTTCTCGCTAATATTTCTGGTGTAGAAGATATACCTCAAATTATGGCATTGAATAAATCAGACATGATGAGTGATGCTGCGCGAGAACGTTTTTCTTCTCTTTATCCTGATGCTGTTATTGTTTCTGCATTCAGTGGCGAAAATTTACAAATATTGCGCAATCGTTTAGAAGAATTGTTACCGTCTCCTCGTGTTCGTGTAGATGTAACTTTGCCGTACGAGTTTGGTGGATTATTATCAAAAGTTCGTGAAAATGGTGTAGTTGAAAAGGCAGAATATGTAGATTCTGGGGTTGAACTTATTGCTTGGGTCGGACCATCGTTAGCTGCAAAACTTATGAAAGTAGCATTGTAATAATAAATTCCGGTGGTGCGATTAGAGTAAAGGTGTTCATACCAAAAGCTCTTAATGTGAGAGCAGCCCTTAGTAATGCATAAATCGTGGTATTTTGTGTGCTTATAAGGGTGTGATAGGTTGTTGAAAAGAGGTTTTTGCTCATGGTGAGTTCGCAGGTTAAGCCAACTAAGCTTGCAATTATTGGTGCCGGCGCAGTCGGATCTACTCTCGCTTTCGCTGCTGCTCAGCGTGGTGTTGCGCGTGAGATTGTGCTTGAAGATATTGCTAAGGAACGTGTTGAAGCTGAAGTTTTGGATATGCAGCATGGTTCTAGCTTCTATCCTGCAGTTTCTATTGCCGGTTCTGACGATGTGGAAATTTGCCGTGATGCTGACATGGTCGTGATTACTGCTGGTGCTCGCCAGAAGCCAGGTCAGACTCGTTTGGAGCTTGCAGGAGCCACTATCAACATCATGAAGTCAATCATTCCGAACGTTGTGAAGGTTGCTCCTAACGCAATTTACATGTTGATTACTAATCCTGTTGATGTTGTTACGCACGTTTCTATGAAGCTTTCTGGTCTTCCAGCAAACCAAATGTTTGGTTCTGGTACCAACCTTGATTCCGCTCGTCTTCGTTTCTTGATCGCTCAGCACACTGGCGTTAATGTTAAGAACGTTCACGCATACATTGCTGGCGAACACGGTGATTCTGAAGTTCCTCTGTGGGCTTCTGCAACCATTGGTGGTGTTCCAATGTGCGATTGGAACGCTCTTCCAGGTCATGAGCCACTTGATGCTGCTAAGCGCGAAGAAATCCATCAGGAAGTTGTTAACGCTGCTTACAAGATTATCAACGGTAAGGGTGCAACAAACTACGCTATTGCTATGTCTGGTGTAGATATTGTTGAGGCTGTTCTTCGCGACACTAACCGCATTCTTCCAGTGTCTTCTTTGCTCGATGACTTCCACGGCATTTCTGATGTGTGCATGTCTGTGCCAACATTGCTTAATCGCAATGGTGTAAACTCTCGTCTAAACACTCCAGTTTCTGATCGTGAGTTGGCTGCTTTGAAGCGTTCTGCTGAAACTTTGCGCGAAACTGCTGCTAAGTTTGGCTTCTAGTTTTAAAGAATAATTTATAAATTATTAAACCGCTTCTTCTCTTAATTGAGGAGGAGCGGTTTTCTTGTTCAAAACAACAACATGCCTCACAGAATTTTCTGTGAGTTCGATATATTATTACATTATGGCTGATTTTTCTAACATTCTTGCTACTCGTCCTGATTTTAATGACAGTGATCGTGAGTGGCTTCATCATTTGGTGGCCGATTGGCAGGTTATTGCAGATTTGAGTTTTGCAGATTTGCTGCTGATTATTCAAAATGGTGACGGTGATTATGTTGTTGCTGAACAATGTCGTCCTTCAACAGCTATTACTTTGCGTACTGATGATTTGTTAGGTAAAAAATTAGATGATTCTTTAGTACCTGAGCTTAATGAGGCGATGAAATCTGAGACAAGTTTCCACTCTTCAACCTTACGTTCTATTGGTAGAGCTACTGTATGCTACGTTTACGCTCCAGTTCGTCATAGGGGTAAAACCATCGGATTAGTTATGCGCGAAACTAATTTGGCAACGCGTGAATCTAACGGTCGTTATGAAACCGAAAGTATCAATGCTGGTAAAACTTTATTTGACATGATTCCTCGTGAACAATTCCCATATCATGAATCTGTATTAAATCAGCGACATAATGCTCGAGTATCCGATGGTTTTATTGTGCTAGAAGACGATGGAATAGTTCGTTATGCTTCCCCTAATGCCATTAGTTGTTTCCGCAGACTCGGTGGATTAAATACTATGCAAGGTGAATATTTAAGCGAATTTGGCACTAGGTTGTTGCATACAAACGATAATGTTCCCGAAAGTTTACCTCTTGTATTAACTGGAAAAGCTGATGTAGATTGTGAACTTGAAGCGAACCATTCTATAGTTTCCATGCGCTCCTTGCCTCTGTGGGGTCCAAATAATCGTGTTGGAGCTGTAGTGTTATGTCGTGATGTTACTGAAGTTTTGCGACGTGAGCAAGAATTGCGCACTAAGAATGCCACTATTTCTGAAATACATCATCGCGTAAAAAACAATTTACAGGCTGTTTCTGCTCTTTTGCGTTTGCAAGCCCGTAAAACAAAATCTATTGAAGTTAGAAAAGAACTTGAGGAAGCTCAACGTCGTGTGCAAACTATAGCACTAGTTCATGAAGGCTTGAGTCAAACTGCTGACGAAATTGTTGATTTTGACAAAGTTATTTCGAGTTTGTTGAAGATGTCAATTGAGTTGGCGTCTCAGAATCAAAATATTGATATTGATTTTGTTGGAAAATTTGGCAGATTAGCAGCTCAGGATGCTACACCATTATCTCTTGTTTTAACTGAGTTAGTGACGAATGCAGTTGAACATGGTTTTGAAGGTCGTGAAAAAGGTCATATTCGTATTGCAGTTGGTAGGGGCGGAGACAATCTTAATATTGTCGTTGAAGATGATGGAGATGGTATAGATAGCGAGTCTTCTCATGGAATGGCTAAACCATCTGGCTCTGGCCTTGGAACGCAGATCATAAACACATTTGTCACTAACGATTTTGGTGGTACAGTTCGTTGGTCTCCTCGAAGAGAAGGCGGAACTAGGGTAGTGTTAGACATTAAATTGCGCGTATCTGGTATTGAGTAGCTTTAGTAAAAATTGTTTTCCAACGTGCATTAAATGTTATACATTTAGTGTAAAAAGTATAGGAACAATTAAAATTGCTAATAAAGATGCAAAATACCTTGAAAAAACTTTCTTTTCATGATTTCCTTACATTCAGGGGAACTTCTAAAGCTCACCGTTGTAGGTAAGAAATGAGGATAATAATTCATGAGCAACTCGTTTGATTGGCGCACAACAGCAGCATGTAGTGACAAAGATCCTGAACTGTTCTTTCCTCTTGGCAGTGCTGGTACAGCAGTTCAACAGCTTGAAGAAGCAAAAGCAGTATGTCGCTCATGTGATGTTGCAACAGAGTGCTTAAAATGCGCATTAGAAACTAACCAAGATTACGGTGTGTGGGGAGGATTAAGCGAGGATGAGCGTAGAACTCTAAAGCGTAGAGCAATGCGCGCACGTAAAAGTCAAGATGCGTCACTATGAATAAATTTTATTCTAGGTGCACTATTTGGGTTAAACTTGCTGATCCTGGAGTGATTAAAACACATCGTCCTGGAAGTTGATAGTCTTCAATATCAAAACTTTTAGATAAAGCAGAAGGTATTCCAAGCATTGTATCTGTGCCAATATCTCCTGTTGGGAATATTATCCTCACTGGTGCTTGCTCAGGTAAACGTAAGTAGCGAGAAGTGCTAGTGCTCATAATAACTGGGCATTGTTTACTATTTAATCTTTTTTGAAAAGCAATAGCAGTTTGTCTCGTATTTAGCGGATCAAGCAATTCATCCGCATCGTCAATAATGATTGGCGTATTTTCGTTGTAAATGTTATTAATGTTTTGTTCGTATAGTGATTTTCCTGAATATATTGGCAGGTTTAAAGTTTTAGAAATTATTTTTAATATTGTTGTTTTGCCTTGTTTTCTACTTCCAATAACAGCGATATTTCCAAGGTGAATTGGTAATAGAGCAGGATATAAGTGTATGGTATCGTCTTGCAAACCAATAATAATATGCTTCGTATGAAATTCTTGAGTACGTAAACTTTGAGATATTTTTTGCTCCGAATTTTTGTATTTGTAATTATTTGAATACTCTGCAAGTTGTTTTGATGAAAGAATCGACGGCAATGGTTTGCTAAATAATTCTGGAGAATGATCATGATGGCAGAATCTACCAGCTAACTGTATTGCTCGTACTAAATGTGCAGGATTGCTGCTTTGAGCACATCGCAAAGCAGCTACTCCTTCTCCAATATTGTAATATGCGGCTCCTGGTGTATTTGGGCTTATTCTAGCTGCATGCGCTGTTCCTAATAATTCTTGCGATTGCATTCCGTCTCTAACTCTCAAGCAAATATTAATAGAAATATTAGCTTTCATATCTGCGCTTACTTGTACGAGTGGATTTTGAGTTCCAGCAATAATATGCATTCCCAAAGATCTGCCTACTGATGCAATTCGTATAAGACGAGGCATGTAGTCGGGAAGTTGATCTTTTAAAGCATGAAATTCGTCAATAACAATAAGCAATGAAGGCTCAGCTGGAGTTACTTGTGCAATATTATTACACCCATGATGAGCTACTAGTCTTTCTCGTCTATCTAGTTCTAGTTCGAGACCTTTTAGAGCGCGTATTGCGTGTTTAAGATTTAAATCTCCTACGTTTCCCATAGCATGTGGGAGTTTAGATAGTATGTCAAAAGTTGCTCCTCCTTTAAAATCCATAAAAACAAACCGTAGCTGCTGTGGGCCGTATTGAAAAGCCAAAGCTAAACACCAAGTCGTAAGAAGTACTGATTTACCAGAACCAGTTGTTCCAGCAACTAAAGCATGTGGTCCATTGTTAATTAAATCTAAATAGCAGTATCCATTATTGCTTATTCCAAGTGGAGCTATAAGGTGTTTAGTTTTTGAATTAGGTAAGTAGTTATAAATATTTGTATTTAGATTTTCCTTCATACTATTAGATTGGTTTTTTGTGTCGTATGTTCCTGCATTTTTTAACCATGTTTGCAATACTTCTTTCCAGTGATGTTGCGTATTAGAAATTGCATTTCTTCTCATAAGTAATGTTTCTAAACTTACTGGTGTAATAGTATCTGGCAAACTTTCTATAGTTTGTTGATTATAAGTTAAGTTATTTGACGATTGCGTAGTGTTTAATAATTGAATTTGCTGATTTTGTTGAACACTTTGAATAGAATTTTTCTCAGATATGTATTGAAAAATTTGTGGAATAAGACTTGCTATGTACATCATAATGCTTGGAATAATCATGGTTAGCATCATCCAATTATTTTGCATCCATGCCATTATAGCCAATGCTATGTGAGCGAATATGGGAACTATACTCGCTGCCATCTGTACATGCATAAGTACTTTAGTTGTAGACATTCCTGTATTAGATTTGTTACTCATAAATGTATGAGACAATATTTTTGATTTTTGTGCAATACTTATGCAAGATTGTGGTTAAAAGATATGAGTTTAGTGCTTTCTAAGTTATGGTATCTAATTGAAGTGTTGCTTATACAACAATACTTCGAAATTATTGTTGCTCCGCAAGAGTTCCAACTGATCCAGGTTTATGAGTGCCTGATGCAAGTTGGTTGAATAAATCTAAGTTTTTAGCATCATCGAGAAGCACAGATGAACCAACTCCTGGAACTTGATAGTCAGGATTCGTCCAATATACTGTTCCAGATATGCCTGACGGTCCAGTTGCTTCTTTGAATGCTTGAGCCATTTCCCATAATGTTCCTGGATTGGTTTTCTCGTCAAAAATAACTGAAGCAAGTCCCGTTTCAGCAAGCTTTTTTACTTTTCCAAAATTCAATAATGTATTGTGATCTAAAGCTTTTTTCATAATAGCTGCAATAACCATTCGTTGACGTGCAGCTCGTCCAAAATCAGATTCTGGATCTGCGTATCGCATTCGCGAAAATGCTAACGCTGTATTCCCATCAACGTGATGGCATCCAGAAGTCCAATTTAACCCGCTAAACTTATCGCTTACGGTACGGTTGTAGCATAAATCAATGCCGTCTATAGCGTTAACAACATTAGTAAGACCGCCAAAACGTATTTCTGCAACATGGTCAATGCGATGACCTGTAATTTTTTCTATTGCTGCTGTTAATGCTTTATTTCCAGCTGCTTGCGCAACGCTATTAATTTTTACTTGTTCGCCATTTAAAGAAACAAGAGAATCTCGAGGAATAGAAATTAGAGAGCTGTGACCATTGCTCGGCTTTGTCAATACAAGAATAGTATCTGTTCTAAATCCTGTTATCTCTTTAGCTTCTTCGCCTTCTCTTTGATCAGAACCAAGAATAAGCCATGCTTTGCCTTGAGTGCTAGGAGTATTAGTAAGCCAAGTAGTGCGGTTAATTCTTGAGTCAACCCAGTTCCATGAATATACCCCAAAACCAGTTACACCTACTGCCAGAACAACAAAAAATGCAATAAATGCATGTAAAATTCTGTGCGGTTTGTGCGGTAGTATTTTTGCTGCACTTCCAACTGCTTTATTTATAGTTGTTGGAATACGCATTTGTGAAATAGAACTTGTGCGCGGTGCTGGTCTTGGTTGCAATTGCGATGTGTAAGAAACAGGTCTAGAAGAACATTGTTCTGGACTTTTTAAGATTCTTGTTCTTTGAGTTGTAGGCGCAAAAGACGGCGCTTGTGATGGAAGCGCATTAGACTCTATTTTGCCTCTTTTTACGCGTTTTGGAGTGAAACTAGGAGGCACGTTTGAGTTAGATGAATCGTTATTATGAGAAGGAGTGAAGATAGGTGGGTTTATATTATCTTCAGAAGGGTCCTCATACAATCTCGAATTCATGCATCCTCCAAAATAAGCATATGCGCCATATATCTTCAATGACTATGAATATATAATATATAAATTTTATGCTCGTACATTAATATTCATAGATTACATCTTGCTTAATTGTTTACTTTTTTCTAGGCACAGCGCAAAGTACATTGTTTGCATACTTGTCTGCAAAGCCAACGTATTGTCCTGTTTGTGGATCGTGAATAGTTCCATTTTCAGGATTTACAATTCCTCCAGTATTTGGATCAATAAGTTGTCCTTGAGAATTTTTTATTAATCCTGTTTTTGGATCAACATGTCCCATCTTCTTTGGATTTGTAGTTTTATTAAGTTTGTCGTTTTCGCTTATATTGCTATTGTCATCCGTATCTTCATTGTCTTGATCGTTCGTATCCTTAGGCGAATTATTGGCATTCTTTTTGTTAGTGCCGTTAGTTTTATGATTTAGCGATAGCGGTTTATTTTCACGCATTAAATCCCAAATATTGTCTGCTTCGTCAGACCATACAACACGATTTGGATCATAAGGATCTGGAATAACAGGAGTAGTACGAGCATAAATATGTGAAGAATCTAATTTACGCATGCTTAATGCCAAACCGACCAAAGTGGTAGGATTGGCCAAGCCTTCACTTATATTTAATGCTCCCAACGATGCTTTTGCAAGCTGGTAAAGCTCACTTGTCTGAGTAAATAAGTTTTTAGACAGTGCTTGATGTAAAAGCTGTTTAATCAAGTATTGCTGTCTTGTTGTTCGCATTATGTCAGAGCCATCGCTTGCTGTATCGTGGCGCATTCTAGCGTATTGAGTAGCAAGTCGACCATTAAGATGCTGCATTCCTTGTTTGAAATTTACACCCGTATAGGCATCGCGAGTTGCTGTTGGGATGCATACGGATACTCCACCAACTGCATCAATCATATTGCTTAATCCACTGAAATCAGCGACTATAAAATGATGGATATTTAAACCAGTAAGTGAATTAACAGCTTTTAACGAGCATGATGCTGCTGAGGCTAAATCTCCGCCTTGTGCATATCCTAAGGCGAAAATTGAATTAAACATCACATGTTTTCTTGCAGGAATATGTCCTTTTGTAGTGTCGCATGCTGGTGCGTTTACCATAGAATCTCGTGGAATAGAAACGATATTCATGTATGATCTATCTGCGCTAATTTGAACTACCATAGTAGTATCTGACTGATGATCACCAGTTTCACCGTCGTGTGTGAAGCTTTGATTGTTCCCATCTCGAGAATCTTGACCTAAAACAAGAAAAGTTACTGGTTTGCCTGCGTTAATATCAAGTGTCTGATTAGCTTCTGGATCTTTAGATATGACGTTTACAACTCTGTTACTTACAGCAGAAGAAAAATCTAACCACACTGCAGCTATGATTGTTGAAAAGAATGTAAGTACTGAAATAACAAGCATACACAGTATCTTGCGCGTGCGGTTAATCATTCTATAACCAAGACTATGATGAGGAGTTGAATTCCAATCTTCGCCTGGTTGGTACCGCATGCCTTCATGATACCGTGAAGTTGTCATCGTACCTTCTTTCTCAATAATGAGGAACCTTTTAGGTTGTGGCAATATCATTTCTTTTGCCATCGAATAAATCAATATTCAATGGACACATATAACGCGCCATTATAGTACATGGCAATGAGATTTATGACACCTGGTTGTGTTGAATATTATTTGATCTTTTAATGAAAATTTTAATAAGTTTAAGCAAATATTCTAATTAAATTTATATGGAATGCACTGGTTAATATGAACAAAAATATTAATAAAATATGTATAAATTTATTTAGAATTACGACTTGTGTTTTGGTGGATACATACCCCCTGCGTAAACTGGTAAGTATGGATTCGATAACCGCTCATAATCTTACATTTGAAGACGAAGTTTTACAGGTGCTGTCATCTGCGAAAGATGCGCATCCTCATGATGTGGATTCGTCCATTATGGCAATGATGTGTGTGGAGCGAGATACTCGTTTTTATGTTGATACGTTACATGCAGTACTAAGTCAATCAATTCTTCCTGGAACTTTGGTAATAGTCGATTGTGCTAGTCGAGTAAAACAGACTATGCAAACGAATTTACAAATAAAAATTAATTCATCTATGTTTGCGGGAGCAATTAATACTAGGAAATCATTATTGCAGAATGCTAATAATATCGATTCCAATAATGCAATTGATAGCGATTCAAAATATAGACCAAATACTAATCGCGTAAATAATACTCGCGTAAACAATAGTGAAGATAAATCTGTACGCATAATTATTATTCCCATTTCTTATGCTCATTCTTTTGGAGATGCAATAGAAAAATCTTTGCGCAAGATTTTGCCTTGTGCAGGAGTTTCTGCATTATGGCTTTTGCATGATGATTCTCGTCCTGCAGACTTCCATTGCTTAGAATATTTGCGTGAAACTTGGCGCAATACTCCGACTGCATCAGTATTGGGAGCTAAACAAGTTGATTGGCAAGGAAATATCTTGCACAACGTTGGAATGTATGCTTGGCGTCACGGTGTTCATACTCTTACTGTTGACGGCGAGCCAGATCAAGAACAGTATGATGGGCGTGGAGATGTGTATGCAGTATCGCTAGCAGGTGCTTTAGTCACATTAACTGCATGGCAAACTTTACGCGGTACGCAACCATGGATGACAACTTTTGGCGAATCAAGAGATTTTTGTCGTAGAGTATGTCTATCTGGAGGTCGTGTTGTTGTAGTTCCTTCAGCTCGTATCGCACACAGGCGTGCAAGGTTAGAAGGTATCCGTACTCGTAACGGTGATGCTAGAAATCATAATAATTCAGGATCTAAATATGGTGTAGCAGCTTCTCTCGTAGCTAAGCAGCGTTACAAATACACTGATATTAGTATTTTTTTGTGGCCTCTTATATGGATTCTTAGTTTGCCTGCTTGTTTCGTTGGCGCTTTGCATTCGCTGTTTGCTAAACATCCTTATATAGCGTGGATCCGTCTGCTTTTGCCATGGCTTGCTATCATGCAATTACCTAGAGCAGTTTTTGCTCGCAGAAGGATTGCAAGGAATACTCGTGTTCCATTAAAGCGACTTGTTCCTCTTATCGCAGATCGTCATCAAGTTGCACGTTGGCGTGATCGTAGTTCTGCTTTCCAAGCTCAACAGCATTTCGTGCTGTTAAGTCCTCTAGCGAAGCGGCATTTGCATATTCGAGTGTTGCGTAGGTGGAGTGCTGTTATTCTTGCGTCTCTTCTTCTTTTTGCAGTCATATTGAATTTATATGGCTCTCCATGGCGTGAAATTTTAAGTGGCGCTTCTTGGAATGCGCAGCAATGGTTACCAACGGGTGCAGATTTCAATCAACTATGGAATTCTGCTATTGGTGCATGGGTTCCTGATGATGGTTTTGGACCTGCAATTCCTCCAGCACCATGGCTAAGTATTTGGGCAATCGCATCAACTGTGGTTGGTGCTAACCCGTTATTGGCTGTCACATTAATGTTCTTCTTAGCTGCTCCAGCTATGTGTTTAAGTTTTTGGGCTCTTGCTGGCGTATTTACGCGCTCGGATACTGTACGTGTATGCGCTGGTATTTGCTGGACTATGATTGCTATTGCTTTTGGTTTGTTTGCACGCGGTGATTTGCCAATGTTAATGACTATGGCATTTTTGCCTGCAGCATTTGCTTTTGCGTTCCATGCTGTTGGAATGTACGTAACAGAAGATCCTGTGCGTCCTGTTAAATCCACTCAATGTGCAGCATGCGCAGCATTATGCTTTATGGTTCCAGTAGCTGCAGAACCGCAGCTTGTTTTGCCTCTTATTGTTATTTTTATTGCAGCGTTTATTATGGTGCGCTCTCATCGTATTATGTTTGCGCTTATGCCTATACCATCGATAATTGTTCTGCTTCCTACAATAGGAAGTGCTATTAGATATGGCGGATCTGGAATGTGGCGTCAATTGTTCTCTAGTATGGCTTTGCCATTGAGAAGTGTGCAAGGTGCTCCACGCGTAAGCGATTACGCTGATGTTTTGTTGCACGCTTTTAATATGGCTTCTCCTAATGTTGAAATTAATATGCCATTGATGAGCTTAAGAACAATAATAATGGTAATTTTTGCAATTCTAGCTGTTGTTATGGCTGTTACGTCATTAACTTTGCCTTTTGCTTTGCGAGTTTCTCGAATGATGTGGGTTGTGATTATTTCCGGAATGCTGTTATCTCTTATTGCTGCTCGTGTTGTAGTTGCATCCGATATTTCGGGACCTGTTGCTGCAAGCGTTTTGCCTGGAGTCGCATTATCTACTGTCGGCATTTTATCTTGTATGTGCATGGTTGCCGGTCAAGCTGTTCGACGCTTTGAGCCACTACGTACTTCGAAGGAATCTGAGTCCCAAATTTTTGATAACTATAAAACTCGTGCAAGTAGACGTGCTGCAATGCGTCGTTCTGCGGCACAATTGTTGCAGCACATAATTCGCGTAGCACGCGCTGTTCTTGCAAGTGGCATGTTGACTATGGCGGTTCTTTTGGGTCTTTTTGCTGTATTGAGCGGACCTGCTACATCTATTTGCGCAAATAACAATGAGCTCCCTATGGTTGTTTCTGATTATTTGCGAAAAGACGATACTCGGCGAATACTTGCTTTAAGAGCTCAAAGTAGCCATGATTTGTCAATCTCTATTATGCGAACATCTAAGGGAGATGCAATAGACGAATCTCCAGCACTTCGTGTTAGACAAGTAATGTTTGGTGATTCATCAAGTAATAAAGCAATATATCGCGCCTCAGCACAATTGTTATCTCATGCAGATAATGGCGCAATTTCAACGTTAAAGCAACTTGGAATTGGCGGTATTTATATTGTTAATAGTTCAGAAAATAAGCAGGTTTCCCATAAAACTTCTATGTCAATACAACAATTGTTACATCCTTCTGTGCAAACTGTAAGTAATGTTAACAAAGAAGCTACTGAACAATTAATTGCACACGTTAACGCTTCTGACGGTACACAATTGGTTGTTTCATCACCGCAAGGAACTTATTGCAGATTTGATGGTGTGCCTGATTCTAAGTCGTTGTCTTCTACATCTCCG
Source organism: uncultured Gardnerella sp. (assembly GCA_947088155.1). Lineage (GTDB taxonomy): Bacteria > Actinomycetota > Actinomycetes > Actinomycetales > Bifidobacteriaceae > Bifidobacterium. The sequence continues at coordinate 56,019 of CAMUFL010000001.1, forward strand.
TATTATCGATCTAGGCCTCTTGCGTGGAGAGTTCCTTGGATTATTGTTTCTTCTATGGTATTACTGCTGTACTGTATTGTTGCCGTGCCTCGATTTGGCAGACATGCAATGATAGAACGTTCAGATGACAGGCATGAGGAGGAATTAGATGAACTGGCATAAAAATCCTCATGAGGGCTCTAAGCATGGTGAAGTAAATGCAGATGTAGATATTAATCGCAAGAACAAAATAGTCAGTATTGTCTCACTTGCTATTTTTAGTGCAATAATACTTATTGCTTCTGCATGTGTTGTTGCATTATGCCTACCAATGCCTCACTTTGTAGATAATCCTAATACTCCATCTAGTGGCGTTATAAGTAGTGTTGGTTCTACTCGTTTGCAAACTATTTGTCCTATTCGATTGTCTCTTCCAGATTTGACTCAATATGGTGATAGCGAATATAACGAATCAGAAGGCGATTTACAATCTTCTGCTCGTTATGGTGCTTTTGGAGATGTGTATAGTTCTAGCTTGCGTAACATACGAGATAACAATGATCAATCTATTACATTGAATTCAAAATCAACTGATGATGATACGTCAGCTTTTATTGCTAACAATAATGTAAATCATGACGCTCAAGTTCTAGAAGGACATTTGTCACGAGTTGGATCTGGCACTGGAATATCTGCTTCCATGGTTTCATGGGCTACTAAAGGTGACGTAAAAGGTTTATCTGCAACTACCTGTTCCATGCCGTCTATGAAACAGACATTCCTAGTTCCAGAATCTGCTGATGGAATTTCTATTCGTTTAGAAGCATTTAATGCTGCTTCAAAATCTACTGTTGTTCGTGTTAAAGCTTGGTCTGCAGAACATGGCAACAATCAGTTAAATCTTTCTACAGGAAGTGCTTTTACTGTTCCTGCTCGTTCTCACGCATATTTTGATCTTGCTGCTGCTTCTCCTAAGACTTCTGGATTATACGTGCAAGTTGAAAGCGAACAGACACCTATAGCATCATTTGTAAAAGTCGTTCATATGAGTGGCTTATCTGTAAAAGGTGTAGATATTGTTCATGAATTAAGCACTCAATCTAACACAAATATTCTTTCAGGTATTAGTGAAGGCGATCAATCTAAGTTATATGTATGGCCAAATAAAGATGGTAATGTAACACTTTCATGGATGAATGATACAGGTTCTAAAGAAGTAAAGAATTTGACGTTAAAAGCACACCATTTGCAAGTTGTCGATCTTGGAAAAGTTCCAGAGCATGTTAATGCTTTGAGCGTAAGTGGAGATGTTCCTACTCAAGTAATGATGTCTATTACTAAAGATGGCAAAGATAATCAGTCAGATGTAGCTTTTATTACACCATCTAACGTGCAAGGTAGTGGCGCAATTGTTTCACCTGTTTCTGCTAATGAAACAGCTCTATACCTTTCTTCTTCAAGCGATAAAGATACTTCTGTGCGTTTGCAAGGATTTGATTTAAATGGTGTATTAGCTGCTACAAAAAACGTAACGATTCCTGCGAATGCATCTTTAAGAATTCCTGTTTCAGACATTTCGCACGATGTAGTTATGTTTATTGCGAAATCGCATAGCAAAGTTTCTTTGTCTGCCCGTATTCATAAAGATGAAATCGATAAGGCTGGTATAGCAGGTATTTCTTGGCTTTCTGCGCAATCTTTGGAGCCGCAAGAAATGAAGGTATACGTTAAAACTGACAATCATATTGTGCAATAATACGAATAAAAATATTGCTATAAGCGACTATAAATTAATTAAAATACTTGATAATTTTAATTAATTTAAAAATTGTTTACAGACCCCAATCTGGATCAATTTCTTCTGGTCTGCGACCGTATAGTTCTGCTAAGCGTTGCACAAGCTCATCTCTGATAGCATATTGAAGTTCACTTCTGCTGCTTACATGAGTGCATAGCGGAAGCCTATACAATACAATTCTAGATTGCATACCACGGCTAGCTGGAAACGCTTGTGAAAGTATTCTGCGGTTTTGTTCCCATAACAGTGGTTGTGAAGGTGGCACATCTTCTACTGCAAATTGAACGTCTTTAGTTAATGCTCTCCAAGCACTGTTAAGACGTCTAATTTGAGCCGCTACCATAGCATCGAACATTCCGCTAGCGGTTCTATATTGTGGCAGGCGAGTACCAAATATTGGTGCCCTAAGACCTCTACCATGCCTATTTCTATAGTGACGTTCTTCCCAAATTAGACCTGTCATGCTTCCACTTTACGAGAAGGCTAGGGCAATAATATGTAAATAATTAATATGCGGTGTGTGAAATACGCTCACACTATAGAATACTGTATATATGGTTTTAAAAGTCAGGAGGATTTGTAATGCTCAAACCAATAGTGCATGATTGGAATGAGTTTAATCTTGACTTGAGCATTGCTGAATCGTCTCTTATTGCTTTTGATTTAGATAACACACTGGCATGTTCTAAAAAACCTATGCTTAAATCGATGGCTGAATCATTAAGTAAGCTGATTGATATAATTCCTGTTGCTGTAATAACAGGTGGCTGCTTAGAGTTAGTTAAGAAGCAAATTTTAGATATGCTAACTACTGGCACTAATCTTAAAAATATTCACATAATGCCCACTAATGGAACTAGTTATTATCGTGTGAATAATGACATGTCATTGCAATGTGTTTATGAGCATAGTATCGATTTTAAGCAAGCGCAATGCGTTATTGATGCAATACACAAGTGTGCAAAAAATATGGGCGTTTGGAAAGAACCCGGCGATCCAATGCTGTGGGGAGAACAGATAGAGAACCGCGGTAGTCAAATTACTTTTTCGGCACTAGGACAACTAGCTCCTATTGAATATAAAAAAACTTGGGATCCTAGCGGTTGTTTGAAAGCTCAACTTGCACAAAGCATTTCTCAAGCTTTACCTAATTTTGCTGTACGCGCTGGAGGAGATACTAGCATCGATATATACAGGCGCGGTGACGATAAAGCTCAAGCTTTGCGAATGCTATCTCAATATTGTGATTTTAATATTGAAAAAATTACTTTTATTGGCGATCGTATGTATCCTGGAGGAAACGATTATCCTACTGCCTTTACAGGAGCGTTAGTTGTTAAAGTAAGTAATCCTTCGGATACCTTAGAGCTTTGTAATAAGGTACTTAATATTTTAGAAATATAGAATTTTATTAATTTTTCATTTTAAAATACCTTTTATCCACAATAACATTTTTTATTTGCATAGTTAATAAGCGATCGCATATGCTGTCATTATGGTTGGGAGACGCAAGGTTATAAATCACCAAAACAAAAAGAAGTATAGAAGCGTGACATCTCATGGGGGATTAGCATGTCACGCATCTGTACCTTGTGGTGTATGTGAAAACAAGGATGTTGATTCTGTAAATTGGCGTTTTGCTACTTGGAAGAATGTAGCGATTGCTTTATTTAATTTATTTTTGCCTCGCGCATGTGCAGGCTGTGATACTCCAGACTATATATTGTGTGACAACTGCAAGAAAGCGTTGCAATGCTGGAAACGTGTACCATTTACCAGAACACTATGTGGATATCGCTACGCTTGCGGCTTGTATTCTACGGTTGTTCGTCGCGCAATATTGTTATGGAAGGATCATTTCGATATTGCATGTGACAAAATATTTGGTGAACTTATTGGCGATTTAGTAGTAGAAGTTATATCTAAATTTTTGCGCTCGCATTCTTGTTATATAAGTGAAAATCCTATATTTGTTATACCAGTTCCGTCATCTAAGTATTCATCAAGACATCGTGGGCGTAAACATATGTTGCCTGTTGCAAATTGTGTTGCTAAACGATTGTGTAATAGTGGCATTAGGGCATACGTTTTAGATATTGTAAGTATGAATGCTAGAATTACTGCGAAATCAGTGCAAACTTCCGGTTTTCGTGGAAGGTCTAACAGAATTTCTAAAGCGTTTAGCATCGATTTCAAAGAATTGAGAAAGCAAAAGTCTGAAAATCAACGCGAGTACAAAGCTATTGTATTGGATGATATTGTAACTACTGGCTCAACTATGAATAGCTGCGTTTCAACTCTACAGAGTAGTGGAATTACTGTTTTGGCATGCTTTTCTTTAGCGTGTGTATGCAATAAGGATGATCGTACAGCAGATTACGAATGTTAGTTTACTATTGTATTGCTATAGTTTAGCGGAAGCGTAATCTCAAAGTTTGGACCACGCTTATCGTCTACTACTTTTACAGTTCCATGGTGCAATTGTGCAGCCCAACGAGCAATTGACAATCCTAATCCTGTTCCTCCTGATTCTGTGCCAATTCGCTGATTTCCTTTAACAAATCTTCTGAAAATATCGGCGCGATCTTCTTGAGGAATTTGTTCTCCAAAATTCACAACATTACATATTACAGAGTTTTGGTTGTGATTAATATGAGCACTTATAAGGACACGAGTTCCATCATCTGAATGTTTTAGAGCGTTGGAAATAATATTAGTAAAAAGTTGCGAAAGGCGAGCTTGATCTCCTGTTAATTCAATCTCATCATTAATTTGAACTTCAATATTATGATTATGACCTGAATCAGCTATTTCTAGTGGCTCAATAATTTCGTCAATAAAGTCTGTGAAATTAAATGAAGTTATATTAAGGCTTTCCGCACCTGCTTCAACTCTAGATAAATCAAGAAGGAAAGTAATAAGATCAGCGAGTCTATGAGTTTGGTTTAATATAGCTTCCATATTAGATGGAGTAGGATCAACAACTCCGTCTGCAAGATTTTCAAGCATTGCTTGTAAAGCAGAAACAGGAGTGCGTAATTCGTGACTTACGTTTGCTATAAGCTCTCTACGCATCTGATCTGCATGTTCAAGTTCTTCTGCCATTTCATTAAATGCAAGAGTTAATTTACCTACTTCGTCACGACGATTTTCTACAGCAACTCGTACAGAGTAGTCGCCATCAGCCATGGCTTCTGCAGCATTTTTCATTTGACGAAGTGGTGCTGTAAGTCCTCTAGAAAAAATGTATGTAATTCCTAGAGCAACAATAAGCGTTAATGGCATTGCAATCCAGCCATTTAGACCAGTTTTAAGTAAAAACCATGCCATTACAAAAGCAATTGCTGTTGCAAAAACAATAATTGCCGAAAGTTCAATTTTTAGAGATGAAAAAAATCCGACAGGTCGATTTGGATAATTATGCTTTACAGAAGAATTCGTAAATCGAGTTTTTGACTTATTTCTAAGTTGAGGATTTGAGTTTTTATTTAATAAATTACGTTGCTTAGTATTTTTATATTGTTCAGAATTAGCAGTATTTATTTTATTTTCTAATACCATTTACGAATTTTCCGAAGCTAAAGTGTTGTAACTATTTACTACTTATGAAAGTTATAACTATTTATGAAACTTGTGATTGCAGAACTTTGTCGTAATCACTAATAGGTGGCTCGAATGCGTATCCTATTCCGTGTACAGTACGAATCCATTCCGATCCAATTTTATGCCTCAAAGACTTAATGTGCGAGTCCACTGTGCGAGTTCCAGAGGCATCTGGCCAATCCCACACCTCTTCAAGTAACTCTTCACGCTTAAATACGGTATGAGGATGACGAGCTAGAGTAGCGAGCAAGTCAAACTCAGTTGGTGTAAAATGTACCTCTTTGTCGTTTAAAGTTACAAGTCTTTGACGGGGTCTAATAATAAGTGACCCAAAATTAATTGTGCGTTCATGTTCCATTGTCTTTGCTATTTGCGATGCGCGTTCTACGCGTCTCAGCAATGCTGCGCAACGAGCAATTAACTCACGTGGCGAAAATGGTTTAGTCATGTAATCATCTGCGCCTGCGCTTAAGCCAACAATTTTATCGGCTTCTGCATCGCGTGCTGTTAACATGAGGATAGGAACAGGCATTTTGGAGATAATTCGTCGAGTTGCTTCAATCCCATCCATAATAGGAAGCATAACATCCATAATTATGAGATCGGGTTTTAGTTGTTCAGCAGCTCTAACAGCAGATGCTCCATCTGCAGCGACTCTTGCTCTCCAGCCTTGTGCAGTAATGCGTTGTGCAATTGCTGTAGCAAGATCTGGCTCATCCTCAACAACGAGAATCGTACGAGCATTTACGCTAGCTGATGGAGCGTTTAGCATATTTTAAAAAGACCTTTCAGTGTTGTACTGGTTTCAAGAATACCGCACCTAACGCTGGAACAGTGATTCTTGCAGAGTATGGTCGAGAATGATACTCTTCAGCAGCAGCAGTGAATGTGCCGTTGTGAATATTAGATCCGCAATACTTTGCATCATCAGTTGTGAGTATCTCTTCCCACTGTCCACCTTTTGGTAGCGCAACCTGATAGTCTTGCCAAGCTTGACCTGAGAAGTTTACTACTACAACGATTTCTTCTCCGTCGTCGCCAATACGCATGTAGCTTAAAGTATTGTGATCGGAATCGTCGCTTGTAAGCCACTGGAAACCATCAGGAGTAAAGTCTTGACTCCAGAATGCACGAGAGCTCTTATACAGAGTATTCAAATCTGCAACAAGCTTTTGCACACCTTGATGGAACGGCCATTGCAGCTCATTCCAGTTAAGCGAAGTATTGAAATTCCATTCGCTGGATTGTCCAATTTCTCCACCCATGAACAGAAGATTCTTTCCTGGATGAGACCACTGGTATGCAAGCAATGCGCGTAATCCTGCGAATTGTTGCCATTCGTCGCCTGGCATCTTTCCAAGTAACGAACCCTTACCGTACACAACTTCATCGTGGCTTAATGGCAACACATAATGCTCAGAGTATGCATAAACCATTGAGAATGTAATTTCGTTATGATGCCAACGACGGTTAATTGGTTCTTCTTTAAGGTATTGCAAAGTGTCGTGCATCCAGCCCATATTCCACTTCAAACCGAATCCTAAGCCGCCCATATCGGTTGGTGCAGTTACGCCTTGGTAAGCAGTGGATTCCTCAGCAATCATCATGATGCCAGGATTATTCTTGTATGCAGTTGCGTTTGCTTCCTTAATGAAGTCAATTGCTTCAAGATTTTCGCGTCCGCCGTAGATGTTTGGTCTCCACTGTCCTGCTTCACGGCTGTAATCCAAATAAAGCATTGAAGAAACTGCGTCAACGCGCAACGCGTCAACATGGTATTCGTCAAGCCAGAAGCAAGCATTAGCAACCAAGAAGTTACGAACTTCATGACGACCAAAGTTGAAGATGTAAGTACCCCAGTCAGGATGCTCGCCTCGCATAGGATCAGGATCTTCATACAAGGCTGTGCCATCAAAACGACCGAGTGCAAAGTCATCCTTAGGGAAGTGAGCTGGAACCCAATCCATAATGACGCCAATACCTGCTTTATGGAGTTTATCTATCAAGTACTTAAAGTCATCAGGGGAGCCAAGGCGAGAATCGACTGCATAATAACCTGTTACCTGATATCCCCAAGACCCAGAGAATGGATATTGCGTCAGCGGCATGAACTCGACGTGAGTAAAGCCTTCTCTTTGCACATAATCAACTAAATGATCAGCAAGTTCGCGATAATTACCCAGATCGCGATTCCAGCTGTTAGCTTGCACTTCGTAAATGCTTATTGGACCGTTGTGAGCGTCTGTTTTTGCGCGCTTATTCATCCAATCGGTATCGTGCCACTTAAACTCAGAATCAACAACAACAGATCCTGTGTTTGGTGGAACTTCATGAGAGCGCTCCATCGGATCGGCTTTCATAATCCAATTACCAGATTGCGTAAGAATTTCGTATTTATATACTTCGCCCGCTGTAACTCCTGGAATAAAAAGTTCCCAAATGCCAGAAGAGCCGAGCGAGCGCATAGCGTGGCGACGACCATTCCAGTAATTAAAGTTACCAACTACGCGTACTGCACGAGCATTTGGTGCCCACACTGAGAAAGCAGTACCAGTAACTTTCTTTACCATCTTTCCAGTTTCAGGAGATATAAGCCCCCATGAATCTGCTATTGTTTTGACATGTGCGCCTAATGCTTCCCAAAGACGTTCATGACGACCTTCTCCAAATAAGTACATGTCAAGTTCGCCAACTTGAGGCAGATAACGATAAGGATCGTCATCTGTGGATTCAGAACCGTCTATTTCCACAGTGTAAACGCGATAACTAGGAACAGACCAAGACTTTGTTTTTGTGTGCTTTACTGCAGGAATAACAGCTGTAAAGATGCCGTTATATTCGTGTTTAGCTTCGTATTCACCGTTCTTAGTAAGAATAACAACTCTCTTTGCCATAGGGCGCAATACGCGGACGGTTACAGTGTCGGCACCTTTGCCAGTTCCAAGGTGACCTCCGAGAACCTCATGTGGATTGTAATATTCTGCATTGCTCACCGCAGCTAATACGTCCTGTCGGACTGGGACTGCGACTGCATCTTCATTGATGTTAGTAACTGTACTCATGCTGACTATCATACATGCTTTATTGCTGTAAGTCGCGTGTGTTTCGCGCTATTGTGAAAAAAATATGAAAATTTTTTCAAGTCGTGACCTTATGGGAAACTGTTATGAGTTTTTCTGTGCATACGGAGGGTTCTGTGGAATATCAAGTCGGCGATATGGTCGTCTATCCTCGTCATGGTGCGGCTCGTATTGAAGAAATTAGTGAGCGCACCGTAAAAGGTGTAACTCGTCAATATTTACGATTGGTAGTGTTATCATCTGATGGTTTAGAAATTAACGTACCTGTCGATAATGTTAAAAAAGTTGGCGTGCGAGACATTGTTGGAGCGCAAGAAGTTGCAAAAGTTTTTGAGATTTTGCGTACTCCAATAGTTGAAAAAGAAATGAATTGGTCTAGACGCTACAAGCTTAATGTAGAGAAGATTGCTACTGGCGATGTTAACAATATTGCTGAGGTAGTTCGTGATTTATCTCAGCGAGATGTTGATGAGCATGGTTTGTCTGCAGGAGAAAAGCGAATGCTTGCTCGCGCTCGCAGTATTTTAATTTCCGAAATTGCTTTGTCTGAAAAGATTGATGAGATTGAGGCGGAGCGACTTTTAGATGTGAATCTTGGATACAAGGAGCCTCAAAAAGGCGATGAAAATCACCATACTGTAGCTCCAGAAGAGCCTGCATCGCGAACTTTAGCGCTGTTAGAAGAGCGTAATAAGAAATCTAAGAAAAAGTGATTTGCGTTATGCAAAATAAATAGATATTAATTGTTCATATTACTTTAAGCCCTTCTGAACGTTGGTATATTGGCGAGTTAGAAGGGCTTTTGCTTATATATTTGCTTACGTATTTATTGTATGTTTTGCTTTTGTTCTTGCTTAAAACAGATAATAAAAAATCCTTGCATTTACAAAATGCAAGGATTTTTTATTTTAACAGATTCACCTAAATTTACTTACCTGGATCTTGTTGACCTTGGTTAGAATTTTTAGGATCGGTATTCTTTGCTATGTGTGGCTTCTCAGTGATTGGCTTTTTTTGAGGCTCTTTGTCATCAATGTCTTTACGCATATCCTTTGTTGCTTTTACAGCATTATGTAGGTCGTCACAAATCTTCATAATCCATTTATCAAGCTGATCTGCGTATTTTGGCATAAGTTCGCTTACTCGCACTGTGGACGTATAGCTGCGTCCTGCGATTCCGTTTAGCAAATTTAGAACATCGTTTCCTTGTTGGCTATCGCTAATCAACACATCGATTTTGCGACCTTCAATAAGCTTCTGAAACTCCTCAACGCTTGAATGTTCTGGTTCATTATTGTTATTTAGTGCGTCAGCATATTCTTTAGGTGAGCTATCTTTCAAATTGGCATCAGACATTAGCCAGAAAAGAATAGGAGATGTAGAAGCATACTTTGCATTACCATTTTCTTTAGAGAAATCACTTAAGTAGGTGGTTAATTTCTTTTCCTTTTCCTGCCATTGTGCTAGTCGCTTAGAAAAAGCTTGTTTTTTTGATGGCAAAACTTTGGAGAAGGTGTCAGCCATGGCAGATGCCATTGCGTCCCTAGCATCGTGAGAAAACCAAAGATATGGATTGTCTCCGTTAAGTGCTCCTACAGTACCTGCTGCACTAAGCACTTCAGCTTTAGCTGGGTGTACTTTGTTTGCCCAATCATCGTAGCCTGCACCATTTGTAACTAATACTTGTGCATTCTGCATATTTTTTAAATCTTTTGAGCTAGGTTTAAACGACGATATGTCTGTATCTGAGCCAGTCATAACTGATTCAACTTTGACGTCAGAGCCACCGATCTCTTGAGCTAAGCTACCCCAGGTGTCAACAGTGGATACAACGGAAATATTTGTTGCAGCTTTTGGTTTTTCTTTTGGTTTTTCCTCAGTTTTTCCACAAGCTGCAAATCCAAGTATTACTGCAGAAGCAATAAGGCATGTTATGGCAGTTTTTCCAAACTTCTTTACTGCACAAAGAACGGTACGCATCACTGTGACTCCTCCCGTGATAATGGTGCGTCGGCGCACGCAAAATTGTTAGTCGACCCATATCTTCTATACTTCACGATAGCCTATCCTTACGAATTGTGCGAGTTGGGAGGAAATTTTTTATGGCTATTGTGTTAGATGGTAAAGCTTTAGCTAGTAAAATTAAAAAAGATTTGGCAGCGCGCGTTGCTATTTTACATAAAAAAGGCATTAATCCAGGTTTGGGCACGTTACTTGTAGGTAGTGATCCTGGTTCGTTGAAATATGTTGCTGGTAAGCATCGTGATTGCGAAGAAGTGGGGATTAATTCTATTCGTTGCGATCTGCCAGAAGATGCTAGTGAAGATGAGATTCTTGCTGCTTTACAGAAATTAAATAATGACCCTTTTTGTACTGGATTTATTGTGCAACTGCCATTGCCAAAAGGAATTGATGTTCAAAAAGTTATTTCTTCTATTAATCCTGCAAAAGATTGTGATGGAATGCATCCGTATAATTTGGGTGAACTTGTTACGCATATTTCCGGTGATATTACAACACCTTTGCCGTGCACGCCGCGTGGAATTTTAGCTTTGCTTGATGAATACGGTATTGAACTTTCTGGTAAGGAAGTTTGTGTGCTTGGTCGTGGCATTACGGTTGGACGTACTATTGGCCTTCTTTTAACCCGCAGGGGAGTAGATGCAACTGTTACGTTGTGTCATACGCATACTCGGAATGTGCAGGAGATTATGCGTCGTTCTGATGTAATAATTGCCGCAATGGGTTGTGCTGGTTTTGTTAAGCCAGAAGATATTAAACCTGGTGCTGTTCTTGTTGATGTAGGCGTATCTCGTGTTTTTGATGAAGAAGCTGGTAGATACCGCGTAAAAGGTGATGTTGATTCAGCTTGTCGCGAAATTGCTGGAGCGTATTCTCCGAATCCTGGTGGAGTAGGTCCGATGACTCGAGCTATGTTGCTGGCGAATGTTGTAGATATGGCTGAGCGAGCACTTAATTGCAAATAAAATGCGACACGCCCGAAGTAAAACGTAAATTTTGGCTATGCCTGTATATAAAATCGACAAAGCGTGTGCATGGCATACATGCGTAACGTAAATACATAATTAAATATCGAGTAATATCCACCCCAAGAAGAAACCACTAATAACTAATGGCAGAGAATAATAACGAAGTCGCCAAGGTTGCGATTAATGATATTGGCACCGAAGAAGACTTCATCAAGGCAGTCGATTCAACCATCAAGAATTTTGATGATGGTGATTTAGTTGAAGGTACCGTCGTAAAGATTGATCACGACGAAGTATTGCTGGACATCGGCTACAAGACTGAAGGTGTAATTCCTTCCCGTGAACTTTCCATCAAAAAAGACGTTGATCCAGATGATGTTGTCGAGGTTGGCGACACCATTGAAGCCCTTGTTGTCACTAAGGAAGACAAGGAAGGACGTCTTATTCTCTCCAAGAAGCGTGCACAGTATGAGCGTGCTTGGGGTGACATCGAGAAGATTAAGGATGCAGACGGCATCGTTGAAGGTACCGTTATTGAGGCTGTTAAGGGCGGCTTGATCGTAGACATCGGTTTGCGTGGCTTCTTACCAGCTTCCTTGGTTGAAATGCGTCGCGTTCGCGATCTTTCTCCATACATTGGTCAGAAGATTAAGGCTAAGATTCTCGAGCTCGATAAGAACCGCAACAACGTTGTGCTTTCTCGTCGTCAGTTCCTTGAGGAAACCCAGTCTGAAGTTCGTGAAACCTTCCTCTCTCAGCTTAAGAAGGGTCAGATTCGTGAAGGCGTTGTGTCTTCTATCGTAAACTTCGGCGCATTCGTTGATCTCGGCGGCGTTGACGGTCTCATTCACGTTTCTGAGCTTTCTTGGAAGCATATCGATCACCCATCTGAAGTTGTTAAGGTTGGCGATAAGGTTACCGTTGAGGTTCTCGACGTTGATCTCGATCGCGAACGTATCTCCCTTTCCCTTAAGGCAACTCAGGAAGATCCATGGCAGCGCTTCGCTCGCACCCATGTTCCTGGACAGGTTGTTAAGGGTAAGGTCACCAAGATCGTTCAGTTCGGTGTGTTCATCTCCGTTGAAGATGGCATTGAGGGCTTGGTTCACATTTCTGAGCTTGCTAATCGTCACGTAGAGAATCCAGAAACTGTTGTTAAGGCAAACGAAGACGTATTCGTCAAGGTTATTGATGTTGATCTTGATCGTCGTCGTATTTCCCTCTCCTTGAAGCAGGCTAATGAGGCTGTTGATCCAAATTCTGAAGATTTCGATCCAGCTCTTTACGGTATGCCAGCTGAGTACGATGCTGAAGGCAATTACAAGTACCCAGAAGGCTTCGATCCAAACACTAACGAGTGGATGGCTGGTTATGAGCAGCAGCGCGAAGAGTGGGAAGCTCAGTATGCTGCAGCTCACGAGCTTTGGGAAGAGCACAAGGCTTTCGCTGCTAAGGAACTTGCAGCTGCAGCAGAATCTGCTGCTGCTGACGGTCAGCAAGAAGAAGCTGAAAAGAAGCCAGCTAAGGAAGAAAAGAAGGAAGAAGTTGCTTCCAACTATTCTTCTGAAACAACTAGTGAAGGTGCTTTAGCTGATTCTGATCAGCTCGCAGCTTTGCGTGAACAGCTTTTGAGCGAAAAGAAGTAGTTTTCTACTAAAAGCGTATGAACGAAATGCCCTGGTGAGTAATCATCAGGGCATTTTGTTCATTGCGATTATCACAATGTGCTCTAAATACTCTGATTTTATAATTTATATTCTGTAATTAAATGTGAGTACAACAAATTTTCTTTTAAGAAGCACGATTATATGATTTTGTTAAAGCATTAATTAAGTTATTAAAAGGATTGGTGAAAATTATGAGTACATTTGATAACAATCAGAAGAATGCTCAGTTCCCTTCATACGATGGGAATAATTCAGCGAATAATGCTACTTTAGTAAGTTCTCGACATAAGCTTGCTGCCGGTCTTTTAGCGATTTTTGTAGGTGGTTTAGGGATTCACAATTTCTACCTTGGTTTTAAAGGCAAGGCTATTGCCCAATTGTTGATTTCTGTTCTTTCTATTGGTTTGCTTGCAGGTATTTCGATTATATGGTCATGTGTTGAAGGAATTTGCATTCTTTGCTCAAAGCCTGGGACTAAGTGGCATAAAGATGCTGATGGTGCAGAATTACAAGATTAACCATTTGTTTTCTTTTAATAACAATGCCCTGGTAATTATTTACTGGGGCATTACTTATAATTTATATATGACAATAATGCGGATTGCGGTAACAGGCGGAATTGCAGCCGGAAAATCTACTGTAGTAAACCATTTGCGTTTGCTTGGTGCGTTTGTTATTGATTACGATGTTTTAGCGCGTAAAGTAGTGGAACCGGGAAGCGCAGTATTGCAACAAATAGTAGGTATTTTTGGGGAAAATGCTGTTAAGAATGATGGTTCTTTAAATCGTGCGTTTATTGCAGAGCATATTTTTGGAGATGGCTATGAACGTAAGCAAGCATTAAGTAAGATTGAGTCTATAATTCATCCTGCTATTTATGATTGCGCAAAGCTTTTAGAAAGCGAGTATATTAGTAAAATTTCTAAGGAAAATTGCAATGCTAAAGAAAATCGCAATGAGGTAAGCAGCGTAAGCTCGGTTATTGTGCACGACATTCCACTTCTTGCGCAAGTAATCGACAGCATTCCATTTAGTTTTGATCATATTATTACTGTTGAAGCGCCTCAAGAAATTCGCGTTAAGCGAATGATAAGCGAGCGGAACATGACTGAGAGTCAGGCTTTAGCGCGCATAAATAGTCAACTTCCAAGTAAAGTTCGAAAAGATATGGCGGATTTTGTAGTTGATTCCACTAAACCAATGGAATCTATGCTTAACAGTGTTGACGATACGTTGAAATCATGGTTGCGCGAAATAAACAATAAAAGTGCTGAAATTGCGAAACTGGGGAAGTAAAAGATTATGTCGAATAAAATTCAGCGCACAAACAAGCCTTTTGTAGTAAAAGCGCCGTATGCGCCTTCGGGTGACCAGCCGCAAGCAATCGAAGAGTTAGCGAATCGCATTGAAAACGGAGAAAACGACGTTGTTTTAATGGGTGCTACTGGAACTGGTAAAACTGCTACAACCGCTTGGCTTATTGAGCGTTTGCAACGACCGACACTTATTATTGAGCCGAATAAAACTTTGGCAGCTCAGCTTTGCGCGGAATTTCGCGAGCTTATGCCAGATAATGCCGTGAGCTATTTTGTGTCTTATTACGATTACTATCAGCCGGAAGCATATATTCCGCAAACAGACACGTATATTGAAAAAGATTCGAATATTAACGACGATGTTGAGCGGCTTCGTCATGCTGCTACAGCGAATTTGCTTACTCGACGGGATTGCGTTGTTGTGGCTACTGTTTCTTGCATTTATGGACTTGGTACTCCAGAGGAGTATGCCGAACGAATGCTTATGTTAAGCGTTGGCGAGCAGCTTGAGCGAGATGATTTATTACGCCAATTTGTGAGCATGCAATACAAGCGCAACGATATTGCTTTTACGCGCGGAACTTTTAGAGTGCGCGGTGACACGGTTGAGATTATTCCAGTGTACGAAGAATTAGCTGTGCGAATTGAGTTCTTCGGTGACGAAATCGACAGAATTACTATGTTACATCCTCTTACAGGAGAAGTAATTCGCCAGGAGAGTAGTGTTCATATTTTCCCAGCATCTCACTACATTGCAGGACCGGAGCGCATGGAACGCGCGTTAGAGGCGATTGAAAAAGAGCGTGACGATAGAGTAGCGCAGCTTAAAAAGCAGAATAAATTGCTGGAAGCTCAGCGTTTGGAAATGCGAACTACGTACGATTTGGAGATGCTTCGCCAAGTTGGTGTATGCCCAGGAGTGGAGAATTATTCTAGGCATTTTGACGGACGCGATGCAGGCACGCCTCCGCATACTCTGCTTGACTTTTTCCCGGATGACTTTTTGCTAGTTTTAGACGAGTCGCATGTAACAGTGCCGCAAATTGGAGCTATGTATGAAGGCGATGCTTCGCGCAAAAGAACGCTTGTAGAACATGGCTTTAGACTGCCATCGGCAATGGATAATCGACCGTTAAAGTGGAAAGAATTTTTGGAGCACGTTGGTCAAACTGTGTATCTTTCTGCAACGCCTGGAGATTACGAGCTTGGGCTTTCAGATGGTGTAGTTGAGCAAATTATTCGCCCTACCGGCTTGCTTGACCCTAAGATTGAGGTTCGCCCTGTAGAAGGTCAGGTTGACGATTTGCTTGCGGAAATCAAGGCGCGAGTAGCAAAAGATGAGCGCGTGCTTGTTACTACGCTTACGAAGAAAATGGCGGAAGACTTAACTGATTACTTTTTTGAGCTTGGTATTAAAGTTGAGTACTTGCATTCGGATGTTGATACTTTGCGTAGAGTTGAGCTTTTGCGCGAGCTTCGCGAAGGCAAAATTGATGTGATTGTTGGCATTAATTTGCTTCGTGAGGGTTTGGATTTGCCGGAAGTTTCGCTTGTTGCGATTTTGGATGCAGATAAGGAAGGCTTCTTAAGATCCTACCGTTCGCTTATTCAGACGATTGGTCGTGCTGCTCGTAACGTTTCTGGGACTGTTCTTATGTATGCGGATACTGTTACGGATGCTATGAGTAAGGCGATTAGCGAGACAGAGCGCCGCCGTGAAAAGCAAATCGCATATAACAAGGCTCATGGAATTGATCCTAAGCCTTTGCGAAAGAAGATTAGCGATGTTAACGACATGCTCGCTAAAGAGGATGTTGATACGCAAACTTTGCTAGCAGGCGGTTACAGAAATGCTAATAAGGCTGGGAACTCGCATTATGGAGTGCCAAAAGAGCCAAATCTTGGGCGGCAAAGCAAAGAAAAGCGTATGGCGAATATTTCTGAGCTGCCGCAAGACGATATTATGTCGCTGATTAAAAATTTGAGCGAGCAAATGCATGTTGCTGCGCAACAGTTGCAATTCGAGCTTGCAGCGCGATTGCGCGACGAAATTCGCGATCTAAAGAAAGAGTTGCGTCAAATGGATGCGGCTAATAAGTGAGCGTAATGAGTGAGCTAATAAGTGAGCGTTGCTCATAAATGATTGTGTGTTATCGTGCGTTAATCGCAAGCTAATCGTGAGTTAATCGTGCGAAATATGTAATTTTGGGCTTAAAACTACTTAATTAGTAAGAGAGTTTAATTTATTCAATCATGTGAATTAAAGATTATTGGATTACTTTAGTTAGTTTAAGTTATATACAATGCAATGACAATATGTTGAATGTAAACGAATGTTTGCGTATAGTAAAAGAAGATGGAGGTGTTGTATATGACTACTACGAATTTAAATATTAGAACAGATAAGGGAATTAAAGAACAAGCTGATAAGATTTTTTCAGAACTCGGGCTCAATATGACAACAGCGATTAACATGTTTTTGCGAACAACTATTCGTGAGAACGGGATTCCATTTTCTCTTAAATTAGAGGTTCCAAATGATACAACGATTGCTGCTATTGAGGAAGGTAGACGAATTGCGTCTGATCCTAGTGTAAAGGGTTATCGGAATATGGGAGATCTTAAGGCGGCTCTTGATTTATGAAATATGAAGTAAAATTCACGAATCAATTCAAAAAAGACCTTAAATTAGCTAAGAAACAAAATAAAAATACGGATAATCTTTTAAAAGTAATTGATGTTTTAGCTAACGGTGGTGTGCTAGAAGCTAAATATTGTGATCACGCTCTGACTGGAAAATATAGCGGAACAAGAGAATGTCATATTGAACCAGATTGGCTTTTAGTTTATGAAATTAAGAATGAAGTTCTTGTTTTGATGTTATATAGGCTTGGTACGCATTCAGAATTATTTAAGAAATAAAATAACACATTTTTAATCTACAGCTTTTTTATTGATAAAAGGTTTAATGCGTGGCTGCTTTAGGCTGAGCTTGTGCAGAATAAGCAGGTTGCAAAGTAGTCTGGCTGGTGTAAATCGTAAGCATGCTAGGCATTTGCGCTAGCTAGTGTTAGCTATATAGTGCGTTAATCGCGGCTAATCGCAAGCTAAACGCGATTAATAAGAGAGCGTAGCTAGTTGTGTTTAATCGTAGTAAATAGATATTCCTTGAGTATTTTTTGTGAGCGTTCACAAAACGCCGAATAAATACAATAAGCGGTCACAATACGTTGATACACTGGAAAGCGGAATTGGGCGTTTTATGGTTTTATCATTAAATCGCTCATAAAAAATAAACAGAAATAGAAAATAGGTAGGCATTATGCGTAAAGCCAAAATCGTTGATACTATTGGTCCAGCTACCGAATCCTTGGAAGGTATTACCAAGCTTGTTGAAGCTGGTATGGATGTTGCTCGTTTGAACCGTTCTCACGGCACTCCTGAAGATCATTTGCGCGTTTACAACAACGTTCGTGCAGCTTCCAAGTCCACTGGCCGCAATGTTGCTGCTCTTGTTGATTTGCAAGGTCCAAAGATTCGCTGTGGATGGTTCAAGAAGAATGCTGAAGGCGAAGATAAGGTTTATTTGGAAGAAGGTCAGGAGTTCATCATCACTACTGATGATGTTGAAGGTGACGAGCACCGCACTTCTACAACCTTTAAGGGCTTGCCAGGAGATTGCCACGCAGGCGACCCAATTCTTATCGATGATGGTAAGGTTCGCCTTGAGGTAACTAAGGTAGAAGGCAACGACGTTCACACTAAGGTTATTGTTGCTGGTCCAGTTTCCAGCCACAAGGGCATTAACCTCCCAGGCGTTGCAGTTTCCCTCCCAGCTTTGACTGAAAAGGATGAGGCTGATCTTCGTTGGGCTATTCGCACTGGTGCTGACATTATTGCTATGTCCTTCGTGCGTTTCGCTACCGATATTGATCGCGCTCACGAAATCATGGACGAAGAAGGTCGTCGCATTCCAATCGTCGCCAAGATTGAAAAGCCACAGGCTGTTGAAAACTTGGAAGAGATTGTTAAGACCTTCGATGGCATTATGGTTGCACGTGGTGATATGGCTGTGGAAATGCCTCTCGAAGAGGTTCCACTTGTCACCAAGCGTTGCATTGAGCTTTCTCGTCGCTATGCAAAGCCAGTTATCGTTGCTACTGAAGTTCTTGGCACAATGGTTAACTCTCCAGTTCCAACCCGTGCAGAAGCTTCTGACTGCGCTAACGCTGTTCTCGACGGTGCTGACGCAACAATGACTTCTAACGAAACTGCTGTTGGTAAGTATCCAGATGTTACCGTAAAGACCATGTCTCGCATTTCTCAGTACGCTACTGAGCACGGCTATGATCGCATTCCTGCTGTTGAGCTTGACATGTCTAGCACCGGTGCAGTTTCTTCTGCAGCTGTTGATTTGGCAGATAAGCTCAACGCTAAGGCTATTGTTGCGTACACTCAGACTGGACGCACGGTTCATCGCATTTCTCGCGAACGCCCAACCGCTCCAATCTACGGCTTGACTAACAATGAGCACACTTATCGTTGGTTGGCTTTGAGCTGGGGTACTGAAGGCTTCTTGATTAGTGAAGATTACCATGACATGAACCGTCATGATTTGATGATCTTCACCGACAAGGTTCTTCGCGAAGCTGGTAAGGTTTCCGATGGTGATCAGATTGTTATCTTGAGCACTGCTCAGGGTGAACGCCAGGCTGGTCGCACTGACTCCATCTACGTTCACACCGTCGGTGCTTGCGACTAATTGCTTGATTCTGCGTTTCTTGTACTAATACGCTAGTTCTTCTAGTTTAAGTGCATTTGCGCAGTAGTATAGTTTGCGTAATGCGCGCTAGCTGTTTTGCAGTTTGCGCGCATTATGTTATGTATGATCAATATTGTTGATTTGCGACACGCGCAAAACGCTTTAACTATTTGCATGTGGCTTAAAGTGTGCTATAGTCAACAAGTCGCAAAAAAATGCGGAAAATTAAAAATGCCCCTGTATCCCAATTGGTAGAGGAAACAGCCTCAAAATCTGTGCAGTGTGAGTTCGAGTCTCACCGGGGGCACGTGCACGACGTCGCTTAGCTTGCTAGGCGACGTTTTTATTTTATATTTTAATGTCTCGTACATAAACAATAAGCGTATAATAATAAAAGTATTCTCGCACAATGAAAGTGCTGTACGTGATGTGAAAGGAACAACGATGATCCACAGTGCACAATTGCAAGCAAGTGAGCGTAAAAAAAGTAATTATGCTTGCGAATTAATCAATAATTACAAGCGCAATGTAATGTGCTCTTTTGCTGCAATTGCTGCTGTAGCAACGGTATTAATGTGTATTTTTGCTATTGTTCCAAACTCTTCGGCATTTGCTTCAACTAAATCAACAGACGGTCTTCCGCCAAAAGGTGTGATCGTTACTGCTTTTCAGCAAAATTGGAAGAGTATTGCAAAAGAGTGTAAGCGAACTTATGGTCCTGAGGGTGTGAGTTATGTACAGGTTTCGCCGCCGCAGGATCATATTAAAGGTAAAGCATGGTGGACTTCTTATCAGCCAGTTAGCTACAATCTAAATTCAAAGCTTGGCACTGAAGACGAGTTTAAAAATATGATTACTACTTGCAGGGCAGCTGGTGTTGGAATTGTTGTTGATGCTGTAATTAATCACACAACCGGCGATAGTAATAAAGATACTGTAGGTGTTGGCGGTAGTAAGTATGATGCGGCAAATCAAAGCTATCCGGATGCTGGTTACACAAAAGATGATTTTCACCAAATAGATAAAGATATTTACACATATAAAGATGCGCAAGTTGTTTGGAATTATCGTTTAGTTGGTTTGCTTGATTTGGATACTTCTAAGCCTCATGTACAAAAAATTCTTGGTAACTATTTTGCAAAATTGCTGAAAATGGGTGTTGCGGGCTTTAGAGTTGATGCCACAAAACATATGTGTCCTGAAGATGTGAAAGGCATAAAAGAAGCTGCTGCTAAAGCTGCTGGAATGAAGCCTGAAAATATTTGGTGGATGCAAGAAACAATTGGTTTTCCTGAACAAGATCCTAAAATTCAGCCAGATCAATATGTTGGTACAGGTGAAGTAGATGAGTTTGAATACTCATATCGCTTGCGTAATTATTTCTATGGCTCAATTGAGAATTTGTCTCATATTACAGATCAGCTTATTCCTAATAAGAAAGCCGCTATTTTTGTGACTAACTGGGATACTGAGCGTGACAATTCGACTCGAGTTCTCACTTATAAGGATGGAGCAAAGTACGAGTTAGCTAATGCTTTTATGCTTGCTTATCCGTATGGAACACCAAATATTTATTCTGGATATAGGTTCACGCAGCGCGATGATGGTGCTCCTGGTGCAACTGATATGCACATTCCAGATGTAAAGTGCGGAAAGAATTCTCAGTGGCAGTGCACTCAGCGTTGGACTTCGATTCGTGGAATGATTGGATTCTACAATGCTGTTAAGGGCACGAAGGTGACTCAATGGCAGGATGACAACGATAATAACATTGCTTTTAGTCGCGGAAACAAGGGATTCTTGGCGATTAACAATACTGATAAGCCTAAAAATGTGAGTTATAAAACTGATTTGCCTGATGGTGAGTATTGTAACGTATATGCTTCACGTAAATGCTCTAGCACAGTTACTGTAAATGGTGGGAAAGTAGAGATAACTATTCCAGCTTATTCTGCTATTGCTTTGCATGTTAAGGCTGTAGAGCATTTTGGAAGTACTTCCACGTTTAGTACTTTGTTAATGATTGTAATTGTTTTCGCTGTGCTATTGATTGAGTTAGTTCTGATTCTATGCAAAAAATAAGGCAGGTTCTAATAAGTAAGCTGCGAAGTGAAAGACGGCTGGAAGTAAATTTATATTGACATTATTACAGTTTTTTGTATAGTTATTGCAATATTGTCAATATGTAGATGTTATAATTTTCTCCGCTGATAATGCATATTTATAACGATGGCTGGCAACATAGTAGTGCTAGCCATCGTTTGTGCATTGAGGCTATTAATGCGCCCAAGGAAGAAGCGTGTTGATACCAATGGAGGAAAGGATACTGATGAGTCATCGTCGACACTTTGCATCGAAGATGGTTGCTATTGTTGCGTCTGTTGCAATGCTTGTAACTGGTTTTGCTGTTACTGGTAGTGCAAACGCTGTTAGCGATAGTTCAAATAATGAAAATCTAACTCTTAACCGTAAAGGTGTTATTGTTACTGCATTCCAGCAGAATTGGAAGAGTATTGCTCAAGAGTGCACTAAAACTTACGAACCTGAGGGTGTGAAGTATGTGCAAGTGTCTCCTCCGAATGATCATGTAAAGGGTTCTCAGTGGTGGACTTCTTACCAGCCTGTGAGCTATAAGCTTGATTCTAAGCTCGGTACTGAAGTTGAGTTTAAGCAGATGATTCAGACTTGCAAGGCTGCTGGTGTTGGAATCATTGCTGATGCTGTTATTAATCACATGACTGGTGCTGGTAATAAAGATAAAGTTGGCGTTGGTGGAAGTGAATACGATGCTGCTACGCAAACTTTCAAAACAGCTGGATATACTAAGGATGATTTCCATCAGAGTGCTGAAAATATTAAAAATTACAAGAATGCTGAAGAAGTTTGGACTCACAGGCTTGTAGGTTTGCTTGATTTGGATACTTCAAAGCCGCATGTTCAGCAAGTTTTAGGCAAGTATTTTGCAGATTTGCTTAAGATGGGTGTTGTTGGTTTCCGTGTGGATGCCGTTAAGCATATTTCGCCAGCGGATATGAAAGCCATTAAAGCTGAAGCTGCAAAGCAGGCAAATACTACTCCTGACAAGATTTGGTGGATGCAGGAGACGATTGGCGATCCTTCTGAAGCTCCAGAAATCCAGCCAGCTAAGCATTTAAACGAAGGCGAAGTCAACGAATTCCAGTATTCCTACCGTTTAAAGAACGATTTTTATGGATCAATTTCGAATCTAAAGAGTATTACTAATGGGCTTGTTCAAAGCGATAAAGCTTCGATTTTTGTAACAAATTGGGATACTCCTCGCGAAAATTATGTGCGCACTCTTACTTATAAGGATGGTCCTCGCTACGAGCTTGCAAACGCGTTTATGCTTGGCTACCCGTATGGAAACCCAAACATTTATTCAGGGTACAGGTTTGCGGATGGACATAAGGATGATGGTGCGCCTAATGCGACCGATACGTCTGTTCCAGATGTAAATTGTTCTCCAAAAACTGGCTGGCAGTGCACTCAGCGTTGGACTTCGATTCGTGGAATGATTGGCTTCTTTAATGCTGTGAATGGTGCTCAAGTCACTAATTGGCAGGAGAGTGACAATAATAACATTGCATTTAGCCGCGAGAAGAAGGGTTTCTTAGCAATCAACAATACGCCAAACGCAAAGAGAGTTTTGTATAAGACTGATTTGCCAAATGGTGAGTACTGCAACGTTTATGCTGCAGGTGACTGCTCTAAGACTGTTAAAGTTGAAGATAGCAAGGTTGCTGCGACTATCGCTCCTTATTCTGCAATTGCTTTGCATGTGGATGCAACTAAGGATAACGTTAAAAAGATTGCAGCGCGCAATGAATCTGATCCAAAATACAATGTCGACGATGTTCAAGACCAGTCAACAACTGTATATTTCAATGCTAAAGGTAAAGCAGGTAATCCAAGTTCTGTAAATATTCATTATCAAATAAGTGGTGATAATTGGACTGCAGTTCCTGGATTGCCAATGCGCAAAGTTTGCAATGATTGGTTTGCAAAGACTATTACTAATCGTGGTGAGTTTAAAGCTGTATTTAACGACGGTGGAAGTAATTGGTATCACGTAAATGGTCAGAAGAGTGGCGATTTCACTATTCCTGCTGGTGCAAAGAATTATGTAGTAAACAAAAATCTTGTCGGGAATGCTGATGTTTCTGATGTTCCTTGCAAGGTTGAATCTTCAAAACCTTCTGCATTAAAGACAAAGATTGTTATTCACTATAATCAAAAAAACACGAATAAAGGTGTTTATATCTGGGGTCTTAAAGATGCAGATGGTAGAGAGATAAAAGGCTGGCATGCGTTTAATGGTCAAGACGCTTTTGGTAAGACTTACACAGTTGAGGCCGATGGCACTTACGAGAGTGGAAAAGTCGGATTTATTATCACTACTGATCCAGGAACTGATAATAAAAATTGGCATAAGGACGGAACAAAAAACCGTTTTATTTATAATATCGAAGATGGAGTAGGTCAAGCTTGGGTTATAAGCGGGAATGAAGATACTTTTGCTGAACCGCCATCTGAAGTTGCTGACAAGCTTAATAACATTAAAACGTTAAACGTTACTGTTCACTACCGCAGAACAAACAAGGATTACGCTGGTTGGAATCTTTGGACTTGGTATGGTAAGCAAGAAGGCGTAAAGCGAGATTTTATGGCTCATGATGATTTCGGAAAGATTGCAGAATATACATTCAACGATGATTCTGGTGTGAAAGATCCGAAGTTTATTGTGCGCTATTCCATGCAAGGAAACGATTGGGTTGCTAAAGATCCTGGTGAAGGCGATCGCGCGATTCCTGCAAAGGCAATCACTGTAAGCCAAGATGGCAAAACTGGCAACGCTGAAATCTGGCTTATGCAGGGTGATAGTAGAGTTTACTTAAGCCCAAATGTAATCAATACAAAGTCTAATGCTATTAATGCTGATATTACTTCTTTGAAGGAATTTACTGTAAATGTGAGCGGTGACCCTTCGGAAGTAAAGAAGGAAAATGTTACTGTAACTGATGTTACAGATTCAAAGAAAGATCAACATAAGGCAGTAGAAATCTCGCAAGTCGCTGTTGTGGATAATAAGATCGTAATCACTGCAAAAAACGACTTAGATCTTAAGAAAATGTATGAAATCAGCATTAAGGGTGTTGGTGGAATGCCTAAAACAGTGTCTGTGTCAACTGTTAAAGGCTCTAAGATTGTTCGCACTGATGAATTTGATAAGAAATACGCTTATGCTGGCGACGACTTGGGTGCTGTTGTAAGTGGTAATTCTACGACTTTCAAGCTTTGGGCACCAACTGCTACGAAAGTTGAGCTGGTAACTTATCAGTCTGATGCTGAGAATGCTCCAGAAGATAAAACGCAAGAGATGAAGCTTGAAAGCAATAATAGTGTGTGGAGTATTACTACGAGTGATGCAAATGCTGGCACTGCTTATACGTACAAGGTTCATTTTGCAGATGGTGCTGTTAATAATTCTCCAGACCCTTATGCAAAAGCTGCTGTGCGAAATGGAATGAGATCTGTTGTATTCGGTGGCAGTATGGCAACACCTGTAACTCGCATGGCATCGTTTGGTAAGCGCCCAACTGATGCGACTATTGCAGAAATGAATATTCGCGACTTTTCGATTCATGAAAGTTCTGGCGTAGATGTTGCAAAGCGCGGCAAATATCTCGGTGTAATTGAATCTGACACTAAGAATGGAAGCAAGTCAACTGGTTTGGATTATTTGAAGTCCCTAGGCATCACTCACGTGCAAATCATGCCAATGTATGATTTTGGTTCTGTGAATGAAGCAGGAGATTTGAGTTACGGCAAGTCAGGTGCTCAAAACTGGGGCTACGATCCAATCAATTACAACGTTCCAGAAGGTTCGTATGCGTCTGATTCAGCAAACCCTGCTACGCGTATTGCGGAACTAAAGCAAATGGTTGACGGTTTGCATAAGGCTGGCTTGCGCGTGATTATGGATGTTGTTTATAACCACGTTTATAACGCTCAAAAGAACGCTTTTGGCCAAACTGTGCCAGGTTACTACTTCCGTTACAACGATGACGGCAGCTTTACTAATGGATCTGGTTGCGGAAACGATACTGCTTCTGAGCGCAAAATGATGCGAAAGTATATTGTTGACTCTGTAAAGTATTGGGCTAAAGAGTACGGTATTGACGGCTTCCGATTTGATTTGATGGGATTAATTGACCTTGAAACCATGAAGGAAGTGCGTAAGGCTGTTTATGACATTGATAAAAACTCTATTATTCTTGGCGAAGGCTGGGATATGAGCCAATTGCCTTATGGAAACCGCACTATTCAGCCTAATGCGTATAAGCTTGCAGACAATAATGGCGTTGCATTCTTTAACGATTCCTTCCGTGATGCTGTAAAAGGCAAAGGAGATGATGATGTTGCTGGATTCGTGTCTGGGAATAGAGGCAGTGACAATCTGGTAATGCAAAATCTTTACGGTTGCCAGCCTGGAAACTCAAGTTGCACTGATAGACACTATGCGAATGCAGGTCAGACTGTGCAATATGTTGAAGCTCACGACAATCTTAATCTTTACGATAAGTTGAAGAAATCTTTGCCTCATGAGTCAGAAGAGAATCTTAAGAAGCGAGTAATGCTTGCTAATTCGCTTGTAATGTTTGCTCATGGCATGCCATTCTTTGAGCTTGGTCAAGAGTTCTTACGAAGCAAGAACGGCAATAAGAATAGCTACAATGCTGGTGATAGTGACAATTCTGTTAAGTGGGATTTGGTTAATAAGAATTCTGATGCTGTTGAATACTTCAAGGCATTGATAAAGTTAAGAAACGAAATTCCAGCTTTACGCGATTCTACATATTCTGATGTTAATAAGAATATGCATTGGATTAAGAGCAGCGATGGTATTAATGCGTTTAGTGTTGATGCCAAAGATAAAACGTATGTGTTTATTTTCAACGCTAATAGTAGTGAATCTACTGTGAATATTGGCAAAGGAAAGTATCACGTGCACATTGCTGATGGAAAAGCTAATGGTGATGATGCATCAAAGTTCCCTGAAGCATCTGTAGACGATAGTGGAAATTACAAGGTTTCTGCTCTTTCTACTGCAGTGCTTGTGAAGGTTGCTGAAAAGAAGAATAATAAGAATTCTATTGATCTTGAAAAGGTCGCTGAATATAAATTGCATCCTGCTGACGTAAGCGAACTAGTTAATGGTACTGTGAATCCTGCGCCTGAGCCATCGCCGGCACCTGGTCCTGTAAATCCTCAGCCTGGTCCTCAACCTCAGCCTCAGCCTGGTCCTGGTCCTGTGACGCCAACGCCTCAGCCACCTGCTCCTGCTCCTGTAGTTCCAACACCAGCTCCTGGACCTCAGCCGCAGCCTGGTCCGCAACCAGCGCCAGTTCCAGCTCCAACTCCTGGTCCTGTGAATCCTGCTCCGGCTCCTCAGCCTGGTCCACAGCCTTCGCCATCACCTGCTCCGGCTCCGGTGCCAACGCCTCAGCCTGCACCAACACCGTCTCCGGCACCGGCTCCTCAGCCTCAGCCATCTGAGCATGAAACTCCAGCTAAGCCGGATCAGACTAAGCCGGATCAGTCTAAGCCAGATCAGACTAAGCCGGATCAGTCTAAGACTGAAACTCCAGCTGAGCAATCTGAACAGTCCGCGCGTGCTAAGTCTGAACAGTCCGCGCGTGCTAAGTCTGAACAGTCTGCACCGGCAAAGTCTGAGCATTCTGCGCCAACTAAACCAGCAGAATCCACTCCTGTACCTGTTGCTCCGAAAACTGTTCAGCAGCTTAATCCAGAATTAAAGGGAACTCTTAGCGTTGGTAACAATAACGTTGCAACTGCAGGTGTTGTTAACAGTGTAAGAATTAATCTTGTAAACAGCGAGTTCATCGAGCGTTTGCAGCGCGATGGAGTAGTTTATGCATACGCGTACATTTACTCGTCTCCTCGTTTGCTTAAGGGTGCTGATGGTTCAAAGTTTGTGACTGTTCGCATGGTTAATGGCAAGCCTCAGTTTGATGCTCAATTCCCAGCTGGATACATCGGAAAGCATACGGTTGTTTTGGTTGACGAGAAAGGTAATCAAGTTGCTTGGACAGATATCACAGTAACAAACAATGCAGTTTCGCAACAGCTTCATAGTTTAAGTGCAACAGGCAGTAATATATTCGTAGTTACTGCTGTATGCTCAATACTTATTGCTGCTGCGAGCGTATTGCTACTTCGTATTAAGAGTCACAAGCGCTATAGGAATTCGTGAGGTTTTTATTAGTAAATAAATAAACTAATAAGTTCGCTCATTATAAAAGCCGAGGATAATTGCATTTGTTGCGATATCCTCGGCTTTGTGTTTGAAGCAGGGTATAGAATTAATAGATAGTTTGGTTTTTTATAACTGTATGTGAATGTTTTACTAATAAGGAAGAGAAAGAAGAAAATCATGTACTGCGTTAATTGCGGAGCTATTTTAAAAGATAATACGAGGTTCTGCACGCAGTGTGGTGCAGAAATTACTTCTTCAGCAAATAATACTCAGTCTCAGCAAGCAGAGCAGCCTCATCCTGAAGCGCAAACGCAAGTATTTTATACCAGCAACATTCCTAATCAGTATTATCGCCCTGAAGCAAATACACAATACCCGTATCAACAACAATACGGGTATGCGCAAGTTGCTGCTGAAAATGATGCGAAGCGAAGGAATATTATTATAGCTATTATTGTTATGATTGCTGTTATTCTTTCAAGTATTTTCGGGTATTGCATTTGGGATTATATGAGACCAAAACAAATTCCTTACGAAACTTTGCGAAAAGAAATTATGAAATCCAATAAATACGCGGATTATAAGTTGAAAATTGTTGACTCTGACGTATCTAAATATCCTCATGTAAAACTGTACTTTTCGCTTACTGATAGTAGTGGAAAAGCTTTGGAAATCGATTCTCCTACTGCTGCAATTCGTGAGAAGATTGGTGGTGGCAGAGAAGCTGAAAGACTTATCCATAAAGTTGAGCGCATTAAAGATAAACAAGGTGTTAATTACGAAATTCTGCTTGATAAATCTGGATCTATGGAAGATTCTATAGATACGATGAAACGTACTATGAGTGATTTTGTGCGCAATCTTAATTATAAGGTTGGCGATACAGGAGAGCTTATATCTTTCGATAGTTACTTAATGTATATGGCAACGTATACTAACGATAAAGATCGATTGCTTACAGGCATTGATAATATGACTCCTTACGGCATGACAGCTTTGTATGACGCACTTTATACCGGAATTACTAATGCTTCTAATCATCCTGGCTTTAATTGCGTAATTGCGTTTACTGATGGTCAAGATAATGAGAGTACTCATACTGCTGATGAGGTTATTTCTTTAGCTAAAGAAAAAGGTATTCCTGTATATTTGATTGGTACTAGTGAAGCTGATTCAAGTACTCTGCAAAATATTGCGAATGAAACGAATGGTTACTTCTGGGATATGAATTCAATTTCAGATATGCAAGAGGTAATGAATAGAATTCGAGTCAATCAAGATAATGTTTATTGTTTAGAATATGATTCTGATTCTTCTTCGAATGCGTATGCTGATCGAGTGGTTTCTGCATTGGTTGCAGATTCCAAGAATCATCAGTCTGGTGGTATTGGTGATGATTTGTCGTTTAAGCCAATTAAGAAGAAGAATTATAAGAAGGGTGCAACTCGCTTCGTGCTACATAAGGGCGATGTGAAGTGGACTGAAGCTAATAGTGCATGCATGCAAGATGGTGGTTACTTAGTAACTCTTACCAGTAAGAGTAAAGAGAAAAAGGTAATCAATATGGCGAAAAAGGAAGGCGTTAAGTATGTGTGGATTGGCGGTTATACTTCGCAACGTGAGAATGGTGACGTATTTGCGCACTGGGTTACTGGTGAAAAAGTAAAGTATGAAAACTGGTTGCCAGGAGAACCAAGTCGAAACGATAAAGATGGAGAGCCTGAGTTCTATCTTATGCTTTGGCGTTTAAATGATGAGTGGTCTTGGAATGATCAGCGCGATGATTTATTTACGACTCCTACATTGCGTAAAACCTTTAGCGGTAAAACTGGCTATGTTTGTGAGATAAATAGGCATTAGTATTACGCTACTACTTTTTGGTTCATTTTTAGCGAATTAGAGGAAACTCGTTATGCGAAAGCAAAGGACACGTAAACTACAAAGCAGTCCGCATTATGTAGATGGTCGCACTATGCAATATCGTAGTGCTCAGCATCATAATCAAATTGCAAGTGTTGTTCCAAGAAAGCGTTTTGCTGCTATTTTAGTGGCTATTATAGCTATTGTTTTACTTACAATATCTATGTTTGCTGCAGTATCTGTTATGCGCTCGCATTTTTTTAATGTTTCTTCTAAAACTTATGTTAGTAAGAAAACAGTTAACCCTGCGGATGTGGCTAAAAAACTTGAAGCACTAAAGCAAGCACGTAAAAGGCAAGCAAGACGGGGGATTGACCCTAATAGCAGTGTTGTTAAAAATGTGCTATCAAAGATGTCTCTTGAAGATAAAGTTGCTCAAATGTTCATAGTTAAGCCTGAAGAATTAGCTGGAACATACGGGACTGTGGTATCTTCTGGCTCGCAAATGCAGCAGTCGTTTAATTCCATACCTGTTGGCGGAATAATGTATAGCAGGGAGAATATTCAGAATCCTAATCAAATTCAGCAAATGATTTCTGGGTTGCAATCAATAAGCGAATCTAGAGTGTCACTGCCTGCTTTAGTAGCTGTTGATGAAGAAGGTGGCACTGTTGCGCGAGTTAGCTCAAATCCTCAAATGGGTGTTAATTCCTCGCCTAATATGAGGGATATTGGAGCGACTAAGAAAACTCGCAAAGCTTATAAAACTGGTGCTTACATTGGTAATTATCTTTCGAATTTAGGTTTTAATGTTGATTTTGCTCCAGTTGCTGATGTGATTACTAATCCGGATAATAACCTGATGATCAAGCGTTCATTCGGCTCTAATGCTTCGCTAGTTGCAAATATGACAGATGCGTTTACTGACGGTTTGCAAGAGCATCACGTTTTTGCCACGTATAAGCATTTTCCTGGTCATGGCTCAACTTTTGAGGATTCTCACAAAGGCGTTACTGTTTCGAACCAAACTCCACTTGCGTTAAGAAAAATAGATTTAGTACCATTCAAAGATGCTGTAGACACTGGTGTTAAGTTTATTATGGTCAGTCACGTGTCGTATCCGAAGATTACAGGTGATGATATTCCTGCTAGCATGTCTGAGAAAATTGTTACTGGTTTAGCTCGTAAAAAGCTTGGTTATAAAGGTATTCTTATTTCTGACTCTTTAGGAATGGGCGCAATATCGTTGCGCTATTCTCCTGGAGTTGCTGCAATTACAGGAATTAAAGCAGGCATCGATATATTACTTTCTCCTGCAAATTTGCGTCAAGCGTATTATTCTGTTGTTAATGCAGTTCGTCAAGGTGATATACCTGAGTCTCGAATTGATGAGTCTGTAAAGCGAATTATTGCAGTAAAATTGCAAATTGCTCAGCAATTAAAGAGTCAAAATGTAAAAAATTCTAAAATAACTAAATGAATCAGCGTGTTGCATTTATTTAAGTAAATTTTTTCTTTTACATTATTTCGGGAGTTTCTTTATTTAAAACGAGATTTTCTTTGCAAAATAAGGATTTACGAATAATAAATTTATAAATATTTTTGTAATAATTATTTCATTAGGAGAATATTTTTGAAAAAATGTTTGCATTTGTACTTTTATGGTGTTAGCATCATTTCCAACACAAACAAATATCGAATACTTCGGTTGGGGTTTGTGCGTGAACCACAGTTAGTATTAATGAGTTAAGGAGGCAGACATCATGCTTAACATGAACATGAATGCTGAATCTTTCGATACTCTTAATGCTGCACGTATGTGGTGGTGGCAGTCTTCTTTTTGGCGTGAGTTTACTCTGAAGTTTTAGAAGCTGCGTATAAAAGCTTGTAAAAGACCTCCGGGTAAGCCCCGGGGGTCTTTTTGTATACAAGCCTTAAATTTCAAAAATAACCAAATCACAAATCACAAATCACAAATCACAACAAAATATTCGATAGCTTTGTATTCAAATAATATGAAGCTTAAACAAGGAGAGAAATCATGGCTAATGAAACTAATGAAAAAGTTATGGAAGCTACTAGCGGCGTCGCAAATGCAACTGCTGATGTTGCGTCGGTAATGATGAAAAATGCGAAAGTTAAGAATCATGCACTAAATATTACTTCGTTAGTGCTGGTTGCAGTTCTATTTGCAGCAGGATGCATTCTTGATTTTACTGTTGCCAAGCCTCTTTCTATTGGAAATATCCAGCCTGAGTTTGTTATTGCTTCATTCTGCTTGGCGATTTTGTTGGTTCGTCCAAAGATTTATCAAGGAGCTATTATTGGAGCTCTTGCTGCAACATTAATCCAACTTAATACTTCGATTCCATTCCTTGAATATGCGTGTGACATTCCTGCTGCAATTATTATGACAGCTATTTTAATTGGATATGTCCATCTCTTCCCAAAGGATGCTGCTCGTAAAGTAAGTGTTTTCCCATTTATTGCAACTTTTGTTACAACAGTAATTTCTGGTTGCATTTTCGCTTCTATTGCTGCTTACTTTATTCTTCATTCTCCAAACATGGTAATCGTAATGATGCCAATTATTTTTGGTACTGCTGCATTTAATGCGATTATTGTTGAAATTCTTTATACTCCATTGCGACTTGTATTGCACAAATAATAAATAATGTAACTAAGAAATTCTTATGATTGCATGTTTAATTGCACGTTATACATCATTATTAACGAATGTGTTTAATGCGTATAAATGTATAAAGTCATAGAAGTATAAATATAAAGGTATAAAAGCAAGTTGGCATCAGTCTAATATGATTGATGTCAACTTGTGTTTTTGTGTTATTAATTTTTTAGCGTTTGCTCGGTGTGTTAGAGTTAGGAATGTTATGTCTCAGCAAGAAAAATATGTTGCAGATAATCATTTAGTTGATTCTGCCGAACCGTGTAAAGAGCCTATGAAAAAAAGTGATGAATCAGTAAAAGAAGTGCCATTGCTTGAATTAAGCAATGTATCTTTTCGTTACGATACTCATAGTGATGAAAGTGTTGCAAATAAAGATAAAAAAGACAATGAAGATAATTGCAACTATGCTCTTCATAAAGTAAACCTTAGTATTCATCAAGGTGAATTCGTTGGAATTATTGGACCTTCTGGGTCTGGTAAAACAACTCTTGCTTCACTTTTTTCTGGAGCAATTCCTCACCATTATTCGGGAAAGTTTTTCGGAACTGTCAGAATTGCTGGTCATGACACTACTACTCTTGAGCTCACTAATATTGCTTGTTTAATTGGCTCTGTTATTCAAGATATTGATGCGCAAATGGTTGCTGCAAACGTTGAAGATGAGTTGCTTTTTGGCTTAGAAAACTTCGGAGTTTCGCACGATGAAATTCCTGAGCGTATAGCAAATGCACTAGAAACTGTTGGTATTAGCAATTTGCGAAATCGTGATTTAGATACGCTATCTGGAGGTCAAAAGCAGAAGGTTGCAATAGCTGCTATTTTGGCTTTAAGGCCTAAAGTGATGGTTTTAGATGAGCCTACTTGTGCGCTGGATCCAGTTTCTTCACGTATGATTTTCGACGTTTTAAGTGATTTGAATAAAAACTTTGGTATTACTATTGTAGTGATTGAGCAAAAAGTAGCTTTATTAAGTGAATATTGCAAGCGTCTTATAGTGCTTTCTAAAGGTGAGCTTGTTCTCGATGCTCCTGTTTGCGAAGCTCTTAAAGATATAGAGTTACTTCGTAAAGTAGGTATTAATTATCCACGTACTACGCGATTGCTTAAACAATTGCAAGATGAACAAATTTGCGATCCAGCACCTCTTAGTGTTGGCGTTGATGAGACTGTAAATACTATTGTTAAAACTTTGCGTTCTGATTATTTTGAACTTTCTAATCGCGATGATGTGTATGATGTAGAAGCTGATTTAGAACTTAATAAAGAAGATTCTAAAAGAGCTAACAATGCAGTTAATAATATTGATAAGCCATGCCTTTCAATAGATCATGTGAGTTTTGCTTATGCAAATGATGTCAAGGCTCTAAAAGATATTTCATTTGATGCTTATGCTGGTGAATTGATCGCACTAATTGGTAAAAACGGTGCCGGAAAAACTACTATTACAAAAATTATTAACGGTTTACTAAGACCTACTGAAGGTAGTGTAACAATTGACGGTATCGACACCAAGCCATTGCGAATTAGTCAAATAGCAAAATATGTTGCGACATTATTCCAAAATCCTGATCATCAATTATGTAAAGAGACTGTTCTTGAAGAAGTAGAGTTGAGCTGTATTTTAATTGGTGAAGATTCTAGTCAGGCGAAAACGCATGCAATGGAAATTATTGAGAAACTTGACTTAAATCCTACTGACAGCCCATTCATGCTTTCTAGAGGGCAGAGACAAATGGTGGCATTGGCTGCAACTGTCGTAACGCGTCCTAAAATACTTGTTCTCGATGAACCAACTTGTGGGCTTGATTACCATGAATGCGTGAGAATTATGCAAGTGGTTGAGGAGTTGCGAGCTCACGGTTGTTGCGTGATTATGGTTTGTCATGATATGGAAGTTGTGCTTGATTATGCAACTAGACTTATAACGATTAATGATGGAAAGCTTATTATTGATGGTTCAGCGCATGATGTTTTTGAAAAACCAGACGTCTGTTCAGCTGCTTCTTTATATCCACCATTATTGTGTGCTGTTTGCCAAGGTTTGGTTTCTAACGGTTTTAAGCAATGCTATGGATTGTATACGCGAAAAGAATTAGTTGAAGCGTTGCGTTTTGGTAAAATCGCAAAACTTAGTCAGAATAAGCAGCATAATCAGCAGAATAGTTAGAAGTAAAATAAAGGCATCTGATATTTATGAAAACGAGACTATTAACATATCAATCAGGCAACACATTCCTTCACCGCACAAACCCTATTGCGAAGCTAATTCTTGCTGCGAGTATTGTAATAAGCGTATTTATTGCTAAACAGTATTCTGTACTTATTGCGCTAGCTGTTATTATTTTTGTTGGCATGGCTTTTACTCATGTTGTTAAAACATTATTTGGCCTTATTAAAGCTATGCTAATAATTTCTTGCGTAATGTTTTTGCTACAAACTGTTATTGCTCAAAGTGGGAACTATATTTTTCTATGGTTTACGTTAAGAGGTATTGATATTGGAGCGAAAGCTTCTTTGCGTTTGTTCTGTTTTGCTTTTCCTCTTGTTACAGTGCTAACAGTAACTAAATTAAACGATCTTGCAAATGCTGTAGTCCAATATTTGCATATTCCATATTGTTATGCTTTTACTATAACTACTGCGGTTCGTTTTGTGCCTATTTTTGCGCAAGAAATGTCTCAAATCACAGAAGCTCAAATGGCTCGCGGAGTTGAATACGATAGTAAAAATCCATTTAAAAAATTAAAACTTATGATGCCTCTTATTGTGCCTCTTTTGGTTTCTTCAGTGCGTAAAGCAGATAGTTCTGCGCTAGCAGCGGAAGAGCGCGGCTTTTATTTGCGTACACGCAAGTCTTCGTATTACAAATACCCATTCGGATGGCGTGGATTCTTGTCTTTAGTTATTTCTGCACTTATTATTGCTTTACCAATATGCACTTCAATCTTTTTGCCAAATTTAGTGTAAAATATTTGTGTAAATCATAAATAAATAAATCATAAATAATTTATGAGGCTTTTGATGAAAAGTGTAAAAATTTGGCTTAAGGGTGCAAGAATTTACACGCTTCCAATAGGCTTAGTTCCTGTTGTTATGGCGTTTGCGGTTTCATTTAGAATGATGCGATTTTCGTATTTTGAAGAACCAATTATGCATCTAGAGCAATGTTTTATACAATTTTTCTTGTGCTGCATGGTTGCTGCGTTTATGCAAATCGCCGTCAATTATGCCAATGATTATTGTGACGGATTGAATGGCTTGGATGAGAATCGTAGTTTGCGTGCTTTAAGTAGCAATAATTCAAAGCCTTTATGCGATGTATCTTGGCGCCTTGCAAATGCTGGAATTTCCCCGAAATCTGTGCTTAAAGCTGTAATAATTTCTGCTTTTATTTCTTGTATTTTTGGTTTGATTATTGTTTTGCGAACTGGAATATATTGGTTTATTTTACTTGGAATTGCGTGCTTTGCTGCAGCCTGGTTTTATGCCGGGGGTAAACATCCTTACGGTTATAAAGGTTGGGGAGAAGTAAGTGCGTTTGTATTTTTCGGTCCTGTTCCTTTTATTGGTTCGTTATGCGCAATTACATATGGAATTGGTATTCCAGAAACTAGTATATTTATTAATGGCGGGCAAAGGATTTTGGCTTGTTTGCTAATATCTTGCATTCCTGGTGCTTATTCGGCTTGCTTAATGATGGTAAACAATCTTCGAGATATTAAAAGCGATAAAGAGCATGGAAAAATAACTGCTATGGTTAGAATTGGTGAGCGCAATGGTAGGCGTTTATGCGCTGCTATGAGCATTGTTTCTGCTGTTCTATTGATCGCATATTCTATTTTGATTATTGTGTTACCTTCTGCAGTGCCATCAATATGGCGCTTTTATAGTGTTGAAGTTTTCCTCAGTTTTAGTGCGATTGTATGCAATACTTCATGGCATTTATTTTTTGCTGCTTTTCAGTGGCTCTTATTGTTAGTCATTGCAATTAAAGCTTATAAGTTTACTAAATGTGTGCTTATAGGTGATTACAAGAACGCTTTTCCTATGTGCGTTGCTCAGGCAATACTTGGTGCGCTGGCTGTATTATTATCTGCGATTATATAAAATAAGCAAAATAGTGCTAATTGTATGTGCTTGTTCGCGCGTCTTGCAATTCTTATGATATTATTAATTGACACGAACATGGTGCGCGTGCGGTATTTTAATGACTTGCAAATTGTGTTATGATGCGCAATTTCCACTAGTGTTTGTGAGTGTGCCGTTGCGTGAGCGCCATGTTAAAGATGCATGGTGATGTTGCCCTGTGAATGTGTGGCAATGAAGTGAGGTTTTGAATATGCCAGGTATGGATGAAAATGAAGGGACAGAGCCAGCGATGCCTGAGGTACTTACTGATGATGAGCTGCGCAAAGCTGCAGATGATGAAGCTGCTCAGCGAGAATCTAAAGAAAAGAAAAACAATCATATTCGTACTGTGGTAGTTGCAGAAGATGAATCAGTTAATCGTATGGATTTAGTGGCAATGCTTGAAGATAACGGATATCAAGTTGTAGGTCAGGCTGCTAACGGTCAAGAAGCTATTGAGTTGACGCGTGAAAATCATCCAGATGTTGTATGCATGGATGTTAAGATGCCTGTTATGGATGGCATTACCGCCGCTGCAACAATCTGTGATGAGAATATTGCTCCTGTAGTAATGCTCACTGCTTTTTCACAGTCAGATTTAGTAAAACAAGCAACTGGTGCTGGAGCGATGGCGTACGTTACTAAACCGTATGAAGAATCTAAACTTCTTCCTGCTTTGGAAGTTGCTATGGGTCGCTTTAGCGAGATCAACGATTTATTAGATAGTGTTGAACGTGCAGAAAACAAGTTACACGATGCTGAAGATCAGTTGAAGAAAACAGAAGAAAAGTTGAAGAAAGCTGAAGATACTTTAGAAGAACGTAAGCTTGTAGATCGTGCTAAAGGTCTTCTTATGGATAAGGCTGGATTCTCTGAACAGGGTGCTTTCCGCTGGATTCAAAAAACTTCTATGGATCAGCGTATCCCTAAGAAGCGTCTTGCAATGGCTATTATTGCAAAGTATAGCGATGATAAAGCAGAATCTCCATCTGAAAATTAGTAGGGTTATATTTATTCATTTTTATATAACTGCATAGTTATTTATTAGTAATTACGGAACGTGGGTGAGTAGTCAACAGTGAATACCGACATCGTTGAAGAACATTCTTCGGAACTTAAGAATGAGAAAGGAACGTTGTTGGTTGTCGATGGCCATTCTCTTGCGTTCCGTGCTTTTTTTGCAATATCTGCAGATAATTTTTCTACTCGCTCTGGGCAAGCAACAAATTCCATTTGGGGATTTATTACTATGCTTTCGCAGGTTGTAAAAAAAGAGAAGCCTGACCGCTTAGCTATTGCTTTTGACGTTAAAGGTGGAACTTTTAGAAATACTATGCTTCCTCAATATAAAGGTACTCGTGATGCTGCTCCGCAGGAGCTTCTTTCGCAGCTTCCTATTATTCAACAGATGCTTAAAGCTCTTGGTATCACTTATATTGAGAAACCAGGTTATGAAGGTGATGATGTTATCGGCACCCTTGCAACAATGGGAGCGAATGCCGGTTATAGAACTTTGGTACTTTCTGGCGATCGTGATGCATTCCAACTTATAGATGACAATATTACTGTTTTGTATCCAGGACAGCATTTTAAAGATTTAAAAGAAATGGATAAGGATGCTGTTTTTGAAAAATATCATGTTACGCCTAAGCAATATCCTGATCTAGCAGCGTTAAGAGGAGAAACTGCAGATAATATCCCAGGAGTTCCAGGTGTTGGAGATGGGTACGCTGCTAAATGGATTAATCAATTCGGCAGCCTAGAAAATATTATTGAACATTCGAATGAGATTAGCGGTAAAAAGGGAGAAGCTTTAAGAAAAAATATTGATCAAGTTCGTTTAAACCGTAAAGTTAATGCTTTAGTTTGCGATTTGGATTTAGGCGTAACTGTAGATGATTTGTGCTTTGGTGATGTTGATGCTGCAAAATTAGGAATCTTGCTGTCTCAACTTGAATTTGGCGAATTAAAAAAGAGAAAGATTCTCAAAACTTTTAGCAACGGTACGCAACAATCTATTGAAAATAATATGCGTATAATGT
The DNA here is from genome assembly GCA_947088155.1 of uncultured Gardnerella sp. Classification (GTDB taxonomy): domain Bacteria; phylum Actinomycetota; class Actinomycetes; order Actinomycetales; family Bifidobacteriaceae; genus Bifidobacterium. The sequence continues at coordinate 94,232 of CAMUFL010000001.1, forward strand.
TTTCGTCTACGTATGAAGGTAATGCTAATAACGATGAGCTAGTTCAAGGTGATCAATCAAATATTGACGCAGAAAATTTTCAAGAAATGCTAGCAAGCATTGACTTGCATCATGTTAAAACTGTAGAAGACTTTATTAATTGGGAGAATTCCGTTTCTTCTTTACTTTATACAGAAATAAAGAAAGATTCAAAAAATACTGAAGATACTTTCGACCAACTAAGTTCCGAAGAAGAGAATTTTGAAGAATTAAGTTCCGAAAAAATTATAAATAATTCTCGTAAATGTGCCGAACCTATACTGAAAAATCAAGAAGTTGTAATATACGCTCATGAGTGCAAGAAGAATTCAAAACATCATTTTGAGTTGACTGCAGATTCTTTAATAATTCTTGTTGCTCATAAAGCTGTGTTATTGTACGCGTCTGATTTGCAATCGGCAGATCGAGCTTTGCTCGAGATGTTGCGAAAGTTCTTGCAAAAAAATTCTTCAATAACAGTATTGCATGATTATAAAAAGCATTTGGGATTGCTAAAATCGCTAAAATTATTCGATTCGAATAATTCATTTGGCACTCCACTTCTTGATACTCGATTGGCATCATATTTATTGGAGCCTGATTTTCGAGCTGAAACTTTAGAAAATATGGCTGAACATTATTTAGATATTCAGTCAGATGAAGATAATTTGGGTGAAAATGAAGCTAAGCAGGGTGAGCTCGATCTTCTTATTGACGATGAAACGCCAGCCAGTGAAGAAGAAAATAATGAAAAGCAAACTCAAGCGCGTGAAGCTAAATTCTTAAGAACTGCGCTTCTTATTCGTCTTTTGGCTCTTCATTTTGCTTCAACACTTGATGATAGAAAACAAACTGGTTTGATGACTGATTTGGAAATGCCTATTTCGCGAGTTTTGCGTGGCATGGAAGACGTCGGTGCTGCAGTTGATATGCAACGTTTAAGTGGTATGCTTAAGCAATTTTCTGCAGATGCTGAGTTCGCGCAAAATATGGCTTGGAAAGTTGCAGGTAGTTCTGTTAATTTACAAAGTCCTAAGCAGTTGCAGCAAATACTTTTTGAGCATTTTGGTCTTAAACCTACTCGTCGCACAAAGAATGGCTCGTACACGACTAATGCCGAAGCTTTGCAAGCTATGTACGTTAAACTCGATCCCGAAGAGCCTGCAAGTCAATTCTTGGGCGCCTTACTTAAACATCGCGAAACTAATAAATTGAAGCAGATTGTGCAAAGTTTAATTGATGCGGCTCATTATGATGATAGGCGCATCCATACAACTTTTGAGCAGACTATTGCGGCAACTGGTCGTTTAAGTTCTGCTGATCCTAATCTCCAGAATATTCCTAATAGGAATGCTGCTGGTCGTGAGATTCGTGCTGCTTTTATTCCAGGAGAAGAATTTGAATATTTAATGAGTTGTGATTATTCACAAGTTGAGCTTCGTATTATGGCTCATGCATCTCATGATAAAACTCTTATTGAAGCATTCCGTTCCGGCGCAGATTTTCATAAATATGTTGCGAGCTTAGTTTATAAGATTCCTGTTGAACAAGTAACGCCGGATCAACGTTCTCATGTAAAAGCTATGAGCTATGGATTAGCATATGGATTGAGTACTTATGGACTAGCCAAACAGCTTTCTATTAGTCCGGCTGAAGCTGAAATGTTGAAGAATAAGTATTTTGATACTTTTGGCAATGTTCATGACTATCTGGAATCTCTTGTGTCAAAGGCAAAAGAACTTGGATATACAGAAACTATGTTTGGTCGACGTAGGTACTTCCCGCAGCTTTCTTCCAATAATCGTGCATCTCGTGAAGCTGCTGAGCGCGGAGCTCTTAACGCTCCAATACAAGGTACTGCCGCAGATATTATGAAACTTGCTATGCTTCGTGTTGATTTGGGATTGCGTGAAGCAAAAGTTCGTAGCCGAGTAATATTGCAAATACATGATGAATTGATTTTAGAAATTTCACATGGTGAGCAAGAGCAGGTAGAAAATATTGTGCGTAAAGCTATGGAAAATGCTGTGCATCTAGATGTTCCTCTTAATGTTTCTACTGGAGTTGGTGTAGATTGGCAACTAGCAGCGCATTAACACTACTTAAAGGTAGAAGAAATGATTAGATTAAGCAAAGTAATTGAAGCTATAGAAACATTGTACCCATTAAGCTTTGCTGAAGAGTGGGATGAGCCTGGTCTTATTGTTGGAGACTTGAATTCCCAAATTCAGCGAATCGTATGTGTCAGTGATCCTACGATTAGCGCAGTTGATCGAGCGTTATCAATGGGTGCCAACCTATTAGTGACTCATCATCCGCTATTTTTCAAAGCTGTGCATGGAGTTTCAAACGAAACTGTTCGTGGCGAAATTGTACAGCGTTTAATTAGTAATAATTGTGCGCTATGGGTTGGTCACACTAATGCGGATGTCGCGTGGCGTGGAGTTGCTCATGCTGCGGCAGAGTATTTTGGTCTTCATAATTTGCGTCCAATTGTTGTTTCTAAACAGATCGATTCTGCTGGACGTAACATTGGCTTAGGCAGAATTGGTGTTTTGGATGTGCCAATATCATTGCGTGATTTTGCGCAAAATGTTTTTAACGTTCTTCCTCATACAAAAGTTGGTGTTCAAGTTGCTGGAAATCTTGATGCGAAAGTTAGTACAGTAGCTGTTTTGCCTGGTTCTGGGGAAAGCTTGTTAGATGAAGTTCGCAAGGAAAAAGTTGACGTATATGTTACAAGCGATTTGCGTCATCATCCTGCACTTGACGCAATTGAGCGAGCTAAATATGAATCGAAACTGCGTCTTTCTTCTGGTGAAGATTACATTCAACACACATATCCTATGATTATTAACACTTCTCATAGTGCTATTGAATCATTGTGGTTTACTTATGCGATTAATGATATTGCTGACTGCATAGAAGAAATGTATGGAGAGCGTCCAGAAGTTGCTTGGTTAGGTGAAGCTTGCGATCCATGGAATTACGTTATTAATTGAGGCTTTCATTTAAAATTCAAGCTTTTTTAAATAACGTCAACATGACGTGAAAACTACTCGAATATATGAGATACTTATATTATGCATATACGACCAGGTTCCATGTATCCGCTTGGCGCAAACTATGATGGCGCTGGCGTGAATTTTGCGCTGTTTTCCGAAGTTGCAAAGCGCGTTGAATTATGTTTATTTGATGAGCATGATAATGAAACACGTATTGATATGACTGAGCAGAACTCATACGTGTGGCATAACTATGTTTCAGGCATACAGCCTGGTCAGCGTTATGGTTATCGTGTTCACGGACCCTATGATCCTTCTCATGGTTTATGGTGCAATCCTCATAAGTTGTTGCTTGACCCATATGCCAAGGCGATTGAAGGAAATATAGACGGTGATGAGAGTCTTTTCTCGTATTGGTTTGATAATCCAGATGATATTTCAGCAATGAATACTTTGGATTCTGCGGATCATACGATGAAGGCTGCAGTTATTAACCCGTATTTTGATTGGGGTAATGATCAGCACCCTATGATTCCGTATCATGATTCTGTTATTTACGAAGCTCATGTTCGTGGAATGACTAATCTTGATAAACGTGTTCCTCCAGATATTAGAGGCACTTATGCTGGACTTGCACATCCAAGCGTTATCTCTTATTTAAGGAAGCTTGGTGTTACTGCAATAGAATTGATGCCTATTCATCAGTTTGTAAACGATTCTTTCTTGCAAAATAAAGGATTAAGTAACTACTGGGGATACAACACTATTGGTTTCTTCGCTCCTCAGAATTCTTATTCCAGCTCTGGTCAGCGCGGAGAGCAAGTTAACGAATTTAAGTCAATGGTTAAGGCATACCATGCCGCAGGCATGGAAGTGATTCTAGACGTTGTCTACAATCACACTGCTGAGGGCAATGACCGTGGTCCTACTTTGAGTTTCCGTGGTATTGATAATCGCGCATATTATCGTCTTGTAGATAATGATCAGCGTCATTATTTTGACACTACTGGTACTGGTAATTCCTTACTTATGCGTTCTCCAAAAGCGTTGCGGTTAATCACAGATAGTTTGCGTTATTGGGTAACTGAAATGCATGTCGATGGCTTCCGTTTCGATTTAGCAGCAACTCTTGCTCGTCAGTTCCAAGAAGTAGATAAACTTTCTGCATTCTTTGACATTATTGAGCAGGATCCCATTATTTCAAGTGTGAAGCTTATTGCTGAGCCTTGGGATATTGGTGTTGGTGGATATCAAGTTGGTGGATTCCCTCCAAGTTGGTCTGAGTGGAATGGAAGATATCGCGATTGTGTTCGCGACTTTTGGCGCTCACAACCATCTACATTACCTGAATTTGCTAGCAGGCTTATGGGTAGCTCAGATTTGTATGAGCAAAATGGACGAAAGCCTGTAGCTTCCGTGAACTTTATTACAGCTCACGATGGCTTCACTATGAACGATTTAGTTAGCTATAACGAAAAGCATAATGAAGCTAATAAAGAAGGCAATTGTGATGGTGCAAACGACAATCGTTCGTGGAATTGCGGTGTTGAAGGACCTACTAATATTCACGATGTTAACGAATTGCGTGAACGTCAAATACGCAATTTGTTCTCAACTCTTTTGATGAGCCAGGGCATTCCTATGATATGCGCTGGTGATGAAGTCATGCGCACGCAGAATGGTAATAACAATGCTTATTGCCAAGATAATGCTATTTCGTGGATAAGCTGGGATTATAACGAAACTCAGCGAGATATGTTCGATTTCGTTTCTAAGCTTATTCACCTGCGTTTGAAGCACCCTGTGTTGCATCGTCGTCGTTTCTTTACAGGTCGTTCTGCTGGAGATGATGTAAGCGATATTCCACAAGTTGAATGGCTTGACCATAACGGTACTGTTATGGATATGGAGGACTGGTCAAATACTCATGCTTTATCTGTGATGATTTATTTGAATGGTTCGGATATTCCAGAAACTGACTGGTATGGAACGAGAATGGTTGATAATGACTTTATTCTTATTTTTAATGCGCATTATGAACCTATTACTTTTACTTTGCCAGATAAACGTTATGGTGAAAAGTGGAAGTTGATTGTGGACACATATAATCCAAAGGGTCCGGAATTGTTATATGAAGCAGGATTTAATATTGTCGCACAATCTCGTAGTTTCTTGCTTCTTATGAGCGAGCATAAGCCAGAATGTTGAGTATTATGCTTTATTCGTAAAGAAGTTCGTGACTTGTAAAAACTAAAAGCAGCGCAGAAATTTAAGTTTCTACGCTGCTTTTGTTAGTTTAATTTATCTTTTGTTCTTATTCTATTTGTGCTTTTGAGCTTCTATTTAATATTAAAGCTTGATTTATTTTTGATTGAAGACGATCGCTTTGCATAGCCGCAACTTGTCGTGAAAATACAATAATCCATCCAAGAAATAGCAGACATGATAATGCTTCAACATTTGTAAGAGTATTATTTCCATGTACCCACTGATTTCCTGCCCACGCAGTAAGAATAACCGCTAAATCGGAAGCAATATAGAATGTGCGAGAAAGCCTAGGAGCAAGCCATGGAAGGCAAACAAGCATTGTGCAAATTAATCCTGTCACTCCTCGAGCACATAAATCATGTAAGAAAGGATGTGGCGTGTATCTAAAAGTTCCTATTCCAATAAACGATATTCCTCCAAGAATCAGCAAAGCTGCCATAACAGTTGTGCGCATCTTGAAGTGTTTAATCAGTTTTTGGTTATTGTGTTGTAGCATTTCGTGCTGTGTTGCAACGAATTCAGTAATAGCAAAGTAGCTCGTTATGATAATGCAAATTCCTGACAAAACAAGTGTTGCATTAAACATACTAGCTGCAAATGTTGTGCGGTCTCCAAGTTGAGAGAAATTATTGTTATACCAGTACGGATCATCTGTCGTAAGACCTGCAGTTGCAGCTCCAGAAATAACGAATAATGGCAGGAGGGAAGCCACAGTTTTAGCTTCAAGAAGTTCAGCTTGAATAAGAGTTGCGTATCCAACTATTCCAGATAAAGCTGAGCATAATACTGGTAAATAGCTGTTCATTGCCGCTCTGCCAATAATGCTATTAATAATAGATAGCAAAGCAAAAGACATAAGAAACATCGTTGCGCCGTAAATCGTAGAAAGCGCTGTTATTTCAAACGCGTGCTTAGCTACTCGAATTAAGTGATGGCTGATAACTTTTTTATTTGTACGCAAGTATCCAACAATAAAAGCGCCTACGCTGCACAAAGACACAATAGTTGAAGCTGTAAGGAATAATCGCTGGCTAATTTGCCAAAATGCTGGCATTGTTGCCATATACATTCTCATAATAATCATTCCACAAGCTGCACAAACTATGAATGATATTAACCCCATTGCCTCTGTTCGCTGGAAGCGTCCCATACTTAGCCCCTTTTTCTTTAAACTAATTCTATTGTATCGTTTGGTGGCTAGTAATGAGTTTTGTTAGTCGAATTTTGTAATGAAGAAAAAATTTTCATAATACGTGTGTCGTAATTTGCATTTGTCTGCAAAGTGCGCTATTGTAATTGATTGTGCTTGGAACTGGTAATCAGTTCAAAAGCCTCGGGGTGTAGCGCAGTTTGGTAGCGCGCCTGCTTTGGGAGCAGGATGTCGCAGGTTCGAATCCTGTCACCCCGACTTTTTATATCTAATGAAATATGCGTATTTTTGCTTTTTATTCTTATTTAACAGTACATGTCAATCGATAGTATTCATAGTATGAGTGGTATTAACGATATTGCAGATTGCACTACTTTTTGGAAAGCGCCGTATGCTAATCATCAATTAAAAGCTTATATTGAGGTTCCTGGAAGTAAATCTTTGTCGAATCGTTATTTAATTTTGGCAGCTTTGGGCACAAAACCAGTAGTTTTACAAGGATTATTGCGCTCGCGCGACACGGAGCTTATGATTAGCGCTTTATCTACATTTGGCGTTAGATGTGAGTCATTAAATGAAGATGGAACTAAGCTTCGTGTAATTCCTCCAGAAGACGGAGTTTTTAGGATTCCAGATAATGCTGAAGTGTATTGTGGTTTAGCTGGAACTGTAATGCGTTTCGTTGCAGCTTTAGCTTTATTTGCAAATAAAGCTGTGCGATTTGATGGCGATAAGCAAGCTTATGCGCGTCCTATGAAGCCAGTTCTTGACGGTTTAGAGCAGCTTGGTGCTCGCGTAGAGTATCAAGGAGAAGAGGGTTTCTTACCTCTTACTATTACGCCACCTTCAGTCGAATTTAAAATAAATAATTTTTCTGAAAAAATCGTGCAAATTGATTCTTCTTCATCATCACAATTTATTTCTGCGATGCTTCTAATTGGTTCACGTATACCTGGAGGCTTAAGTCTTAAACATATTGGTGACACATTGCCAAGTATGCCGCATATTCGCATGACTATGGACGATATTTGCAAAGCGGGTGGGGTTGTAAATATGACTAGCAACGCAATGTGGCATGTTAAAGAGAGCAAAATAGCTTTATCTGATACTGTTACTATAGAGCCTGATCTTTCTAATGCTGCGCCATTTTTAGGAGCATCATTGATTGCTGGAGGAAGTGTCAGTATACCTAATTGGCCGTTTTCTTCAACTCAACCTGGAGGATTGCTTCCTGGAATATTAGAGAAAATGTGCGCAAAAGTTAGTTTTGAAAAAACAAGCGATGATGCTGGAATAATGCATGTGGAAAGCGATGGTTCGATTAAAGCAATTCCGTATCTTGATTTGAGTGCAGCAGGAGAGATTGCTCCTAGTATTGCAGCTATTCTTGCTTTTGCGGACGGTCCGAGTGAACTTCATGGTATCGCGCATTTGAGAGGGCATGAAACGAATCGTTTGCAAGCTTTAGTTAATGAATTGAATCGAGTTGGGATTGGTGCTAAAGAGCTCGAAGATGGCATTCGTATTGAGCCAAGTAATCATATGCATGGGGAAGTAATGGAAACTTATGCGGATCACAGAATGGCAACTTTTGCTGCAATGCTTGGATTACGCATAGAAAATATAAGAATCAAAAATATTTCTACTACTCGCAAAACGATTCCTGATTTTCCAGGAATGTGGCATAGAATGCTTGAATAATAAATAATCCCGAGCCTTTTTGACCCGGGATTATTCATATTTATTTATTTTGTTCTACGCCGTTAAGCGCAAACAATTTAGTGCTCAAACTTGTTGCCGTAGCTATCTTCACCAGCTTCAGCAATGGTTGCAGCCTTGCGCGCAATAGCCAACTCTTCGTTCGTTGGAATCACAGCAATAATCACAGAGCTGTCTGGAGTGGAAATAACGCGTGGCTCCTTAGAACGAACCAAATTCTTTTCCTTATCGAGCTTAACGCCGAATGGCTCAAGCTTTTCGCATACGCGAGCGCGCACAATTTCGTCGTTTTCGCCGACACCAGCTGTGAAGGTAATGACATCAACGCCGCCCATTTGAGCAGTATAGTTGCCAATATAACCAACAATGCGGTGCACGTATACGCCGAGAGCGAGCTTAGCGTTTTCATCGCCTTCTGCGATGAGCTTGTGAATATCACGCAAATCGCCATGACCAGTCATACCCATCATGCCTGAACGCTTGTTGAAGAGAGTGTCAAGTTCGTCCACGTTCATGTGAGCGTTGCGAATAAGGTGGAATACTACAGCTGGGTCAATATCGCCAGTGCGACCGCCCATCATCAAGCCTTCGAGTGGGGTTAAGCCCATAGAAGTTTCGACTGGTTTTCCAGAAATCTGAGCAGAAGCAGAAGCACCGTTACCAATGTGCAAAACAATCTGCTTCAAACCTTCTGCAGGCTTACCGACAACGCTTGGAACAACAGAGCCAATGTATTCGTGAGAAGTGCCGTGAGCACCATAACGACGAATATGATAGCGATCTGCGATTTCCTTGTTCAAAGCATAAGTTGCTGCAACCTGTGGCAAATCATGGAAGAATGAAGAATCGAATACCATAATTTGTGGAACATCTGGCAAAAGTTCAGTCATGACTTCAGCGCCAACAGCTTCTGGACCGTTGTGAAGTGGAGCCAAAACTGCCAAATCCTTAACCTTATTGATTGTCTTTTCATTGACTAATGCAGGCTTAGGGAATGTTAAGCCACCCTGAACAACGCGGTGACCGACAGCAACAATGCCAGATTCTGAAAGCTTTGGACCATATTCTTCGAAGAATCCAAGTACGCGTTTCAAGCCCTGCTCGTGATCGTGAACTGGCTCATCGAACTCATGCTTTTCGCCATTGAATACGTGCTTGTAGTGGCCGTCAACTGGCTCGCCAATCTTCTCAACGATGCCGGAAGCGATGCCTTCACCGCTTTCCAAGTCAACGAGTTGATACTTAATCGAACTGGAACCAGAATTGATAACAAGAACGGTTTTTGCCATGTGGGCATCCTCCATAAGTATTGATAAGGCTTATAAATTGCCACGCTCTAGTTTAGCGTTAAGTTCCTACAAACTTAAAGATATTGAGTGCAATGCAATACCTCAAGGTTACGTACGCACTGTGATGCTGTTTTAGGAGCTTTATTATGTTTATTCTGATTGTGCTTCTAACGCGGTTAAAGCAACGGTATTAATAATATCTTGTACTAAAGCTCCTCTAGACAAATCATTTACAGGCTTATTTAATCCTTGCAAAATTGGACCAACAGCCAGTGCTCCGCTAGAGCGTTGCACGGCTTTATAAGCGATATTTCCTGCGCATAAATCAGGGAATACAAATACATTCACATGACCAGCAATACTATTATTTTTTGCTTTTGCTGCAGCAACTGTAGGAGACCATGCTGCATCAAACTGTATAGATCCAACAATTGCTAAATCAGGTGCTTTTTCTTTCGCAATGCGTGTTGCTTCCTCTACAGTATCAACATCTGGCCCTTTTCCTGAACCAAGCGTTGAATAGGATAGCATTCCAACTTTAGGGTTGAGTCCGAAAGTCTCAGCAGTGTGTGCAGACTGAATAGCAATATCAGCAAGCTGTTCTGCACTAGGATTTGGGTTGATTGCACAATCTGCAAATACAGATACGTGATCTTTGAAGCACATAAGGAATGCTCCAGAAACCAGCTTAGAACCAGGCTTAGTTTTGATAACTTGAAGAGCAGGACGTACAGTGTTAGCGGTTGAATTAACTGAACCAGAAACAAGACCGTCTGCTTGACCTAGTACTACTAGCATGGTGCCGAAGTAGCTTGCATCTGTTAATTGTTCACGCGCTTGCTTTTCTGTCATTCCTTTCTTTGCTCTTAATTCGCAAAGTTTTGTAATCATATGGCTTAGCATTGCTTCATCGTGCATAGATTGGAAACTAGCTTTGCAAAGAGAATTGAGATTTAGTTCTTCTGCTCGAGCAAGAATAGATTCGCGTTCTCCAATGATAATTAGATTTACAATATCACGTTCTAGCAAATAGTTTGCTGCTTTAAGAATACGATCTTCTTCTCCTTCCGGAAGAACTATAGTTTTCTTATTTTCTTTTGCTTTCCCTAATAAACTGTATTGGAAAGCATAAGGTGTAGTTGGAACTTTAAATGGTTGGTGGAGAGCATTAAGAACATCATTTTCTCGAACGCAATTTACGAATGTTTCTAATGAAGAATTTTTAGTTTCTTCATCTATTGGTGGCAAAACCCATAATGGAGTTTGGCTTACTCGGGATGCTTCGTCGTTTGAGTTTGCATAATTCCTAGAGCTATAGTCACGCATTAACTCAGCTCCAAGTTCTGGATCGCAGTTTGTAACAAATACTCCTAAAACTTGTGTGCATGATTTAAGAACGCAAGCATTTGCAGAATCTATAGTTTGTAAAATTTGTTGTGAGTTTCTGCCTTGAGCTGAAACTGTGAGAAAAACAGGTGATGCCAAGTCAGCTGCAACAGTTGCGTCGAAAGAAAACAGTTCTGGATCATATGCTGGGTTTGCGTCACTAGAAACAATAATAGAAGCTTGAGCAGAGGTGGATTGCAACAATCCGTTATAGCGCGCAACGATATCTCCTCGCACTGTGTCTTTATTTGTTCTAACTATTTCTGGAGTTGTTGCAATAACTTGCTCTAATTTCGCTGAAGTATTTGTGATACCCAAAAGTTGTTTAGTAAAAGTGTCATTTGGTTGAGCGCATGGACGAAAAACAGTAGTGCTGTAGTTATTAGACAGAATATGTGTTATTCCGAATGCAACAGCATTTCTGCCGTACATATCTTCGTTGCCGATAATTGTTACATTAATATGCGACACGATGCGTTCTCCTTTGATACTTCGTGTTACTGCTAGGTTTATATTGTTAATGTAAGTTTTGCATTTTGCAATATAAACAAACTTTTTCTATTGTACGGCTTATCTATGTTGTACACGCACAAAATAGTAATTATAAATGTAATTTATTTTGCATATAACTAGTTTTATTGCATTGTTTGTTTTAATACACAAAACGGGAGCCAATCTTTCGATTGACTCCCGAAATGTTTTAGCTAACCAATTTTAGCTTTATCAGCTTAAAACTACTCGTTATCGCCTGCGGTTGCAGCGGTAGCGGTGACAGCGCCTGGCTTATCGGTCTTAACGCCTGGCCATACCCAATCGGTGTAGTCTGGGTGATCAAGACCCTTGTCGACTGCATACTGGAAGGCTTCGAGGCGGAAGTCCTCGAGCTTCTTGATTTCGTCGGCATACTTAGCGGCGTCAACCATGCGCAATGCTTCAGCGGTAAGCTCGTAACGATCCATGTCGTTCACACGAACCATATCGTATGGCGTTGTGGTGGAGCCCTGCTCCTTGTAGCCATGAACGTTGAAGTTATCGTGGTTTGGACGATCATAAATCAAGCCGCGAACGTCATGTGCGTAGGAGTGGTAAGCGAAGAGGACTGGCTTGTCAGCAGTGAAGAGTTCAGTGAACTCTTCGTCAGTCAAAGCTTCGTTATTTTCCTTAGCGGACTGCAACTTGAGCAAGTCAACAACGTTAACAACCTTGAACTTAACGCCAAGCTTGTTCAACTTGTCGGCAGCTGCCATCAATTCCTGCTGTGGAACATCGCCAACACCAGCGAGAACAACCTGAACTTCGTCATTGTTCTTAGCGTTGGAAGCCCACTTCCACTCAGCAGCACCCTTCTCGAGCTCTTCGCGAGCTTCGTCGAGAGTCAACCAAGTAGCAGCTGGCTGCTTACCAGCGAAGATAGCGTTAATCATGTTGGTGGACTTGTAAGCCTTTTCAGCAACAGCAAGCAACATGTTGGAATCTACTGGGAAGTAAATGCCGATTACGTGATCGTTGTTGAAGGTCTTGTTCAAGAGCACGGAGGTTACGCCTGGATCCTGGTGCGAGAAGCCGTTGTGATCCTGACGCCATACGTGAGAGGACACCAACAAGTTCACAGAGGAGATTGGCTTACGCCATGGGATCTCACGAACGGTAGCCTCAAGCCACTTTGCGTGCTGGTTCAACATGGAGTCGATAACGTGTACGAAGGACTCGTAGGAGCTCCAGATGCCGTGACGACCGGTGAGCAAGTAACCTTCGAGGAAGCCTTCCATCTGATGCTCGGAAAGCTGCTCGGTGACCTGACCGGTAACAGCCATGTGCTCATCGACTAAGCCGGAGAGATAGCCAGCATCCCACTGCTTGTTGGTTACTTCGTAAGCAGCCTGCAAACGGTTGGAAGCAGTCTCATCTGGTCCGAAGATACGGAAGGAATCTGGGTTGTTCTTGATGATGTCACGAGTGTAAACACCAAGACGACGGGTAGCTTCGAGCTGGCCCCAGCCGTGACCGAATTCCTTAACTTCCTTGACTTCGTAATCTTCAAGCTTTGGAAGCTTCAAGTCTTCACGAATGCGACCACCGTTGGCGTTTGGATTTTCACCAATGCGGAGTTCGCCCTTTGGCATGAAGGAAAGAACGTCTTCCTTCACAGCGCCCTTTTCATCGAAGAGCTCTTCAGGCTTGTAGGACTTCATCCAGTTCTTCAAAACCTCGAAGTGAGCTTCGGTATCGCGAGCAGATGCCAGTGGCACCTGGTGTGCACGCCAAGAGCCTTCGGTCTTCTTGCCATCGATGAACTTCGGGCAGGTCCAACCCTTTGGAGTGCGGAAGATAATCATTGGGTAGTAAGGACGAGTTACATCGTTAGTCTGAGCCTCAGCCTTAATATCGCAAATTTCATCGAAGATAGTTTCGAACATGTCAGCAAAGCGACGGTGGATGGACATATGATCCTCATCGTCGAAGCCAGCAACGAACTCGTATGGTTCATAACCCATGCCGTGGAAGAACTCATGAAGCTCCTCATCGGAAATACGGGAAAGAATTGTTGGGTTAGCAATCTTATAGCCGTTCAAGTGCAAGATTGGAAGCACGATACCATCGGTACGTGGGTTCACAAGCTTGTTGGACTGCCAACCGGTAGCCAAAGGACCGGTTTCTGCTTCGCCATCGCCGACGATTGCTGGAACGAACAAGCTTGGGTTGTTCATAACAGCGCCGTAAGCGTGAGAAAGTGCGTAACCAAGCTCGCCACCTTCGTGGATGGAACCTGGGGTTTCAGGAGCGAAGTGAGAAGGAATACCGCCTGGGTAAGAGAACTGACGGAAGAACTTCTGCAAACCAGCTTCGTCCTTAGTAATCTTTGGATAGTACTCAGTGTAAGTACCGTCGAGGTAAGACTGAGCAGTACCAGCTGGGCCGCCGTGGCCTGGACCCATGATAATCACGGTGTTCTGCTGGTGATCAGCGATAAAACGATTAATGTGGCCGATAAGGAAGTTAAGACCTGGAGTGGTGCCCCAGTGGCCCACCAGACGATGCTTAACGTCTTCGCGAGTGAACGGCTCCTTCATTAGAGGGTTGCTGCGAAGATAAATTTGGCCGATTGCAAGATAGTTGGCAACGCGCCAGTACTTGTCTACGCCTTCGATAGCTGCCTCGGAAACTGGAGCGTTTAGCTTCTTCCAAGGTGTGCCAATAACAGGACTCGTCATGTGTACTCCTGTACTCAAGCACTTTTCAGTGCAATTTGATCATTACCATTTGGTTATAGAGACTGGAAAACAAATGTATTACAGCTCTTTTTCCATCCGTTTCAGTATAGTGCCAGCGTCTGACTTTTGTTCGTTTGGTTACTTCTTCGTGCATTTGTGTTGAAAAAATGTGTGATTATGTGCGTAAAAAATGAGCCATTTGTATAGATTATGTTATATTTAATGTTCATTTTATACTTTATAGTTAAGCGTTTCGCACAAAAATCTACCAACGTTATTTGCAGTGTTAGACTGTACGTGTAACTTTTGTGTTTAATTTTCGGCGTTTTGTAATTACGTAACGTCGCAAAGTTTCACTATTATAAGTTGAATCGTGTTAGAACTTATATATAAGGAGAATCATGGCAAAAGGACCAGTGCTTGTCGTTGATTTTGGCGCTCAATATGCTCAGCTTATTGCTCGTCGAGTGCGCGAAGCAAATGTGTATTCAGAACTTGTTCCTCACTCTATGCCAGTTGACGAAATGCTTGCTAAGGATCCTCAAGCTATTATTCTTTCAGGCGGTCCTGCTTCTGTTTATGAACCAGGTGCTCCTGACATTGATCCAAAGATTTTTGAAGCAGGTGTACCGGTTCTTGGTATTTGCTATGGCTTCCAGGTAATGGCTCATGAGCTTGGTGGCGATGTCGATAAAGCTGCACTTGGTGAGTATGGCAAGACTGCTGCAACTATTGATGATTCTGAAGGTTTACTTTCCGGATCCCCATCTGCGCAGAATACTTGGATGAGTCACGGTGTTGCTGTTAAGCGTGCTCCAGAAGGTTTTACGGTTTTGGCTCACACAGAAGGTGCTCCAGTTGCAGCAATGCAAGACGAAAGTCGCAAACTCTACGGTGTGCAATGGCATCCAGAAGTTAAACACACTCCATTGGGTCAGGAACTTATATCTACATTCTTACATAAGTGTGCAGGGCTGGATAATAATTGGAATCCTTCTAATATTATTGAGGATCAAGTTGCTAAGATTCGTGAAGAAGTTGGCGACGCGCAAGTTATTTGTGGTCTTTCTGGCGGCGTAGATTCTGCTGTTGCTGCAGCATTGGTACATAAAGCAATTGGCAATCAGCTTACTTGCGTTTTTGTTGACCACGGTTTGCTTCGTAAAGGCGAAGTTGAGCAGGTTAAGCATGATTTTGTTGAAGCAACAGGCATTAAACTTATTGCAGTTGATGCAGAAGATGACTTTTTGAACGCACTTAAAGGCGTGAGTGAGCCGGAGCGCAAGCGCAAGATTATTGGCGAAAAGTTTATACGCACTTTTGAAAAAGCTCAGCGTCAAGTTATCGAAGAAGCTGGAAAATCTGGAGCAGAAGTTAAGTTCCTTGTGCAAGGCACGCTTTACCCGGATGTAGTTGAATCCGGTGGCGGTGATGGTGCTGCAAACATCAAATCTCATCACAATGTTGGAGGTTTGCCAAAAGATTTGAAGTTTAAGCTTATTGAACCTTTGCGTACTTTGTTTAAGGATGAAGTTCGTGCTATTGGAACTGAGCTTGGACTTCCAGATGAAATTGTTTGGCGTCAGCCATTCCCAGGACCTGGTTTAGGTATTCGTATCGTGGGCGAGATTACACGCGAACGCTTAGCTGTTCTTCGTGAAGCAGATGCTATTGCGCGCGAAGAGCTTTCTAAAGCTGGATTGGATCGCGACATTTGGCAATGCCCAGTCGTTTTGCTTGCTGATGTTCATTCTGTTGGTGTTCAAGGTGATGAGCGTACATATGGTTCTCCAATTGTTTTGCGTCCTGTGAGCTCTGAGGATGCTATGACAGCTGATTGGTCTCGTGTGCCTTACGATGTGTTGGCAAATATTTCTACTCGAATCACGAATGAATGCCGTCAAATTAATCGTGTAGTGCTTGATGTAACGTCTAAGCCGCCTGCCACGATTGAGTGGGAGTGACAGTTTTTGATGAGAATTATTGACCGAAATATAAACATATGTTTATACAGTAAAACATATGTTTATTTTCATTAAAAACTGTAATAATTACCGATTTTTATAAAGCACTTCGTGAAAATGGAGTGCTTTTTTCTGTATATTGGTGTGTCGAATTTTCTAAAAACAGGTAAATTTTCGAATTTTATCGATATTTAATGAATATTTTAGTAGTAAATACTGTTGTTTTTAATTGTTTATAATGTTTAAACGATATAATGAATTTTACATGAAACAACAGTATGAGCTGTAACAGTAGTTGTTGGCTGGGTGTAAAAACTGCTGCTCGTAGTAGCTCTTACTACTTTGCTTCATTGCGGAACCGTGAATTTTGTATGTGTAGTTTTACTGTGCTACGAAACTAATCGTGTATTTCGAATAGTTTCGCCTACGGTATCGTTTGCGAAGTTTGTAAGATATTTTTGCCGCCAATAATTGCGTAAGCCGCTCAAACTATATCGATTAATATGGTAAGGAGAGTTACGTGGACGGCATTCTGTCAGTACTGCTCGATATTTTCAGACAGCCATCTGTTATAGTTGCGCTTATTTCTTTTATTGGGCTTGCAGTGCAAAGAAAGAAATTCTCGGATATTTTGCAAGGATCAATCCGTACTCTTGTTGGTTTTCTTGTTTTAGCAGCTGGTTCTGGAGTTATTACTGAAGCGTTGAATCCATTTGGCAAAATGTTTCAATACGCATTTCATGTGCAAGGCGTAGTGCCGAATAATGAAGCAATTATTGGAACTGTTTTATTGAAGTATGGCTCTGAATCTGCGCTTATTTTCTTCTTTGGAATGATTGTTAATATTATTCTTTCTATTACTTCTCGTTTTAAATTTATCTATTTAACGGGTCACGTAGCTTTCTATATGGCAAGTATGCTTGCTGTTATATTTAATGTTGCTGGTTTTAGCATGTGGGAAGTCCTTTTATGGGGTTCAATTGCTCAAGGATTGTTTACGACAATTTCTCCTGCACTAGTGCAGCCGTTTATGAAAAAAGCTTCAGGCAAAGATGATGTTGCTTTAGGACATCCTGCTGGTACTGGTGTTGCTTTAGGTGCGTTAATTGCAAAAATTACTGCTTCAAAAAAGCGTCCTTCTAAGTCAACTGAGGATATTAAATTCCCAGCCGCATTGGGATTCTTGCGTGATACAACAGTTCTTATCACGCTTTCTATGGCTGTTATTTATATTGTAGTGGCACTTTTTGCTGGATCTTCGTATGTTGAAACACATTTATCTAATGGTCAAAACTCCATTGTTTTCGTTATGTTGAAGGCTGCAACTTTTGCTGCAGGTGTTTATATTATTCTTGCAGGCGTGCAGATTGTTCTTGACGAAATTGTTCCAGCTTTTAAGGGAATATCGGAAAAGCTTGTTAAAAATGCTCGTCCTGCTTTAGATGCACCAATGACTTTTGGCTTTGCTCCTAATGCTGTTCTTATTGGCTTCTTGGCTAGTTTCTTTGGCGGCTTGCTTGGAATGACGTTTATGGCGATTTTGGGAACGACAATTATTATTCCTGGAATTGTTGCGCATTTTATGGCTGGTGGTGCTGCAGGAGTATTTGGTAATGGTCAAGGTGGAATACGTGGTTGCTTGACTGCATCATTTATTAATGGCCTTTTCATTACTTTCCTTCCGTTGTTCCTTTTGCCAGTGCTTGGCAATTTAGGAAGTGCAAATTCTACATATTCTGATGCAGATTATGGCGTATTTGGTGTAATACTTGGTCACGTAAATATTGTCGGTGGTCGTACTGTTCTAATTTCTGTAATACTTATTGCACTAATATTGTTCTATTCTGTTTCGATATTGATGAATAAACGCGATTCTAATAATTTTGAAAAAGTTGAAGAAATAAAATAAGTAAAGAAAATAAAAATACAATTAAATAATTGTGTAGACATAGATTAAATTCTTTTTACTCATTTTCCTATTTGTTTGTACATTTTATGTTAGGGCTGATAGGATAACAGAGTTATTAGTTTTGCATGAGCCGTTGTTACTATGCTGTGTTTTACACAAACTAGTATCAGCGGCTTTTTCATGCTAGCGCTTAGTTAGGGGAGAGTGATAATGGTCGACGGTGTGCCTAAATATATTGCTGTGCGAGATAATCTACGCGCTCGTATTGATTCTATGGAAGCTAACGAACAATTACCTCCTGAAATTGAATTGTGCAAACAGTACAATGTGAGTCGTATCACTTTGAGGCATGCAGTTGATAATCTTATTACTGAAGGATTACTTGTTCGTGAGCAGGGTAGGGGAACATTTCGAGCTTCTTCAATTATTCATACTTATAATCAGGAAGTGATTTCTGATCGCGCGCAAGGATTTTATGAGCAGGCTTATTCTAATGATGCAAAAGTTAGAATAAAAGTTATTGAAAAAGATGTTATTCACGATGAAGATGCTGCTGCTCGTTTAGGTCTTGATCCAGAAGATGAGTTGATATGTTTGAAACGCTTGCGCTATGTTGACGATGTTTTATCGCGTTATAGTGTGATTTATTTGTCTGCTTCGCGTTTTCCTAAAATTTTGACGCATGATTTTTCAGATGATTCGTTAGCTGATTTTTTGTTCAAAGCGTACGCTGTTCAGCTTGTAGAAAATGAGGTGTCTGTGCATGTAGAAGAGCTGTGTGACCGGCTTGCGGCAGTACTGAATGTTGAAGTTGGAACTTCTGTAATTGCAGCTTATTCTACTGTAAAAGATAAGTTTGGCACGATTATTGCTTTTGGTGCAGCTGTTTATACGCCAAATTCTGGCGAGATTCGTTTCCATTTGCATTCAAATGCTGCTTAATTAAATTTTTTAGGGCTAGCTAAGATGATCTTCTTAGCTAACACCTTTTTTGCGTTAGAAAACAATAAAACCTTGCTGGCTTTCCAGCAAGGTTTTTTCGTGTCCGGAGCGGGAGTTGAACCCGCACGCCTGTAACAAATAGGCACTAGCACCTCAAGCTAGCGCGTCTACCATTCCGCCACCCGGACAGGTGTTTTAGACAACAGATAAGACTATAACATCTTTTTTTCTTCTTCGCTTCGGCGTGTTGAAAAAATTACGAATTTTCAAAATATTTATATATGAAAATAGTAATAATAGTTTTAAATTATGCTATTTTCAGTATAAAAATCTCCTTTACTATCTTGTTTAAAATCAATAACATTCACTGGCTTTTTTGCCAAGTTTCCATCAAAGTCAATGAACGAGTGTTGTGGCAATGAAGAAATATCATGTTTTGGATAGTCTCTTCTAAAGAAAGCACCTCTAGATTCATGTCTAGCAAGTGAAGATTGTAATACTGCTTTTGCAAGTAGTGACATGTTCTTTATTTCCCATATTGCAGTAATTTCTTGGTTAAAAACTAAATTATCGCTATGAATGTGTAATGACTGAATTTTAGGATCTATAAATTCTTGTATGTCATTGAGTGCTTTCTTAATTGATTGTTCGTCGCATGATATTGCAACAGCGTTTTCCATGATTTTTCCTAAATCTGCAAATAATTTATAAGGATTATCTTCTTCTATTTGTGAAGATTCGTCGTTATAACTGTTGTCTGTAAAATCTGTAACTTGCTTCGCACTCGTTTCCATAAGCTGATTAAGTTCATTATTTCTTTGTTTATATAAGACTTGTAATGCAACATTACTTGAGATAGTTTTATTGGTTTCGTTCGTTTCGTTCGTTTCATTGATTTCGTTACTGTTAGTTTCATCATCCTTGTTTAAGTTTTTCAATTCTTTTGCTATTGTTGCTCCTGCGCGATTTCCAAAAAGGCATGCGTCAAGCAAGGAGTTTCCTCCTAATCGATTAGCTCCGTGCACTCCTACACATGAGCATTCTCCGGCAGCGTATAAACCATAAACAATATTTTGGTTGTTATTTTGCCATCTATATACTTTTCCATTCAAAGTTATCGGTATTCCGCCCATTGTGTAGTGAGCTGTAGGGCGAATTGGGACTAAATCGCAAGTTGGGTCAAGATGAGCATATTTTTCAATAGTTTCTGTAACTTGTGGCAAGTATTCTAACATATTTTCTCGGCTGATATGTGTCATATCTAGCCAAACACAATCGTTATGCGAATTGCTTTGTTGCGTAGTTGTTGAATCGTTTACACCTCTTCCTTCGCGAATTTCTTTGGCAATTGCACGAGAAACAACATCTCTTGGAGCTAAATCTGCATGTACTTCATCGTATTTTTTCATAAAAGCTTCGCCATTTGAGTTCCTAAGTACGCCGCCTTCAGCTCTTGCTGCTTCTGAAAGCAGAATGCCAGTATGAGCTAGTCCAGTAGGGTGGAATTGAATGAACTCGCAGTCTTCAAGTTGTAATCCTGCTTTTAGAGCTAAAGCCATGCCATCGCCTGTTAAATCCCACGAATTAGATGTTGTTGCAAATAATCTTCCCGATCCGCCTGTAGCTAAAAGTAAGAATCTAGACCTTATTGCTCGCAAGTTTCCTGCAGATAAATCAAATGCAACAATTCCTTCAACGCTCATAGTTTGATCGTTTATAGCAACATCTGTTACGTAACAATCTTCAGCAAATACAATATTCTCGGAAACACATTGTTGCCATAAGCTATGCAAAATTTGGTGACCAATACGATCTGCAGCAAAAGCCGCACGTTCAATTGGATTCTTTCCAAAATTAGCAGTATGCCCACCAAAACGGCGTTGATTAATATACCCATTTTGCGTTCGAGAAAATGCTACGCCATCATGTTCAAGCTGAATAACTGTTTTCGGCGCTTCTTTTGCAAGTAGCTTTGCTGCATCTTGATCGCTTAGCCAATCTCCGCCATGAACTGTGTCATAATAATGCCATTGCCATTTGTCTTGTTCAACATTTCCAAGGCTTGCTGCTATACCTCCTTCAGCAGAACCAGTGTGTGAACGCAATGCTGGCACTTTAGAAATCACTAAAATTGATGGTGTTTTTCCTTCTTTTTTCATGCATGTGTATTCTTCGGATTTAATTAATCCTAGTGCTGCAGATAATCCTGCAGCTCCAGCGCCAACAATAATAACATCGTAGTATTCGCTTGATTGCATACTTTTATTTTCTCACATATCTTGTATTGGGCGCGTTATTTTACGCTACTTTTTGCTGTGATAATGTTAAATTTTCTTTATTTTGTACAATAATTCCTTCCAATTCTAGCAATGCAATTTTCCCAGAAATTTCAGCAATAGATGGTATGTAATCTAATTGTTTTTCTGTGTAAGAAGCTTTTATTATTTCGTATATTCTGTCAACATTTGCAAGTTCACGTTTGCGTTTGCATGTTGTAATTGCGTCGATAATTAGTTTTTGCGTATTGTCATAATTTTTATAGTCTATACTTAATTTTTCTGGTTTAGGTTGAGAATAAGCAAAGTAATGATGAGATTGAGGAAACAGAATATCTATATCTTGAGTTGAACACAATATTATAGCTTGTGAATCGTGTATTAGCTTGTTGCATCCTGCGTTATTAGGCTGATTGATATCTCCTGGTATAGCGTATAGTTCGCGATTTAAATCAGTTGCCCATGTTGCAGTATTTAGCGCTCCGGATTGTAATCTTGCTTGAGCAACTATAATTTTTGATGCTAGAGCTGCAATAATTCTATTTCGTAATAAAAATCTGTGGCCTACAGGTGTTGTATCTGGGCATAGTTCGCTAATACACGCTCCGCCTTTTGCAATAATTTGTTCAAAAAGCTGATAATTGCATCTGGGTCCCATATGATTTAATCCTCCAGCAAATACAGCAATGGTTTTTCCTGTAGGCTTATTTTCATCTACATCTTGTGCATCTAATGCGCCCCAATGTGCTGCTGCATCAATTCCGTACGCTCCACCAGAAATAACAGTATGGCCTTTCGAAGCGCAATCATAAGCAAATTGATATGCAAGTTCTCTTCCGTAGTCTGTGCAAGAGCGTGAGCCAACAATAGCAAGTGGATTATGACATTGTGTTAATGCTTGTGGATTCCCTACACCCCACAAGCATAAAGGTGGTGAGAAATGACTCTGAAAAGCCAAATCTTGTAATTGTTTCGGCCAATATTTGCTGTGTGGTGCAATAATCCATTGCTTTCCGCCAGAAGTGAACCATTGACATAGTGATTCATTATTCCATGTTGGTAAATGCAATAATCGAACGCACCATTTTGAAATAGAATTGTGTAACACTTCTAAAGACTTAGGCGCATTATTGTTGTGATAACCCCACGCTGTTAAGCCCTTCTTGAAATAATTTTCTAAGAGTGTAAGTTCTTTATGGTTTTTTATGAAACTTAACATTGTAGATACTAATTCTTGATTTTTGTTACGTTTTCTTGAACTAAAAGTTTTAGAATTGGCATCGTTTTCTTGATCTGCTACTTCACTAATAATTGGAAGTTGCATTTGTTGAGCTGAGCCTGTTGATTGTTGTTTCGTATAATTTTTCACAATTGTTTTTAATATTGAAACAATTTCTTTAGCGCTTTTAGATCCCAATAGTAGCGTGTACATAATTGCATCCGCTCCTTCAAGGCAGAATGTAAGTATTGCACGAGATATTGTTTCTTCGTCTGGTGAAGAAAAATCGCTAGGTACACTAATGGTTTCTTCAGTGTTATCCGTGTTGTTTATGTTCTTAGTATTCATATTCGTGTCCTTAAACTGATAGCTTGTGCAATGTCTGTCATGTCTGGTGAAGTGTGTCCAGAAAGATCAGCAAGCGTCCACGCGAGTCGCAATGCTCTATCTGCTCCGCGCAAACTCAGTTGATGCTTTTCTAATGCACGGTTGATAAGTCCTACAGCTTGCTGTGAAGTGTATTTTCTAAGCCACGTTCCAGATGCTTGTGCGTTGCAATCCCAGCCTTGTTTTATAAAACGGTCGCGAGCAATTTTACGAGCTTCTATTACGTTATCTCGCATTGTTTTGCTATTCAGATACGTGTTTTTAACTGAGTTTTGTGCATTGTCTTGATGATGGTTTGAAATAATAATTCGTTCTACTGGAGGTACATCCATTTGAATATCAATACGGTCAAGAATTGGACCTGAAAGGCGTGAAAAATATCGTGCTCTTTCGCGCTCTTTGCAAGTACATCGTTCTCCATTTCCGTATGCGTATCCGCAAGGACAAGGATTTGCAGCAACAACAAGCTGGAATTTAGCTGGATAAAGAGTTGTCCCTTTTGAACGAGAAATAGCAATATGCCCTGATTCCAATGGTTCTCTTAGGGTTTGCAATACTCTAGGAGAAAACTCTGGAGCCTCATCCATAAACAGCACTCCGCAATGTGCTCTAGTAATAATCCCAGGTTTTGCAACTCCTGTTCCTCCTCCAATAAGAGAAGTTGTTGAAGCAGTATGGTGAGGTGCTTCAAATGGTGGAATATTGCTAATTCCGTAGTAGGGTAGTGTGCCACAAAGTGAACGAATTGAAGCAACCTCAAGCTGTTCTTGTTCGTTAAGTGGACACATAATGCTTGGTATTCGTGAAGCTAGCATGGTTTTTCCAGATCCTGGAGGTCCAATCATCATCACGTGATGTCCTCCAGCTGCAGCAACTTGTAGAGCCCATTTTGTATGTTCTTGTCCTATTACTTCAGACATATCTCCAATTTCATATTTTGGTTCAATTTGTAGTGGAGAAGTGCTTTCTTCGTGAATTGACGAATTATAATCTTCTTCTCCATTGTTATAATTTCCATTTCGTTCAAGGACTTGCATATGTTTATACGCAGGGTCTTCTTCAATAAGCTTGAGTGATTCTTCGCTCAAACTGCCATGCAATTGCGTCACTAAATCTAAAATATGGTGTATTCCAATAGATTCAATTCCATCTACAAGTTGCGCTTCGGCAAGATTTTCTTGCGGAATAAGCATTCGTTTAAAATGCATCTTTTTTGCGTAAAGTGCAATAGGAAGAATGCCTTGAATAGGTAATACTGTCCCGTCAAGATTTAGTTCTCCTAAAATAACTGTATTTTCTAATTCTGTAAGTGGAATATACTTTTCTGCGCTTAGTATGCTTGCCGCGATAGCTAAATCGTATGATGCTCCGCTTTTTGGCATTGAAGCAGGAGATAAGTTTACTGTTACCCTTCCTTCAGGCCATTTGCAATGCAACGCAAAATGAGCTGATTTAACGCGCTCTCTTGCTTCGCTTAATGAAGTGTCAGGTAAGCCGATAATAGAAAAGTTTGGCATATTTCCAGATATAAAAGCTTGCAGCTGAATAGTAAAAGCTTTAAGACCAATAAGTCCTATTGATGTTGCGTTTCCAATATGCATTAGAATGCTCCTTGAACATGCTTGAATTGGATTGATGAATTATCTTCAATTTCTTCCAAAGATTGCAATTCATATGCAGAATCTGGATAAGTGTATTTGTTAATAATAAGAATAGATACAGCGTCAAATCGAATACGGTAATGAGGTATGTCGCTTCCGAATTCTTCCAGCCATTTCATACCAGTTGTACGTAATTTGCTACATTTTTCTTGAGTAATTGCTTCAAGTGGAGTGCCACAACGTACGCTTCTTCGAGTTTTTACTTCCACGAATACCAATTTTTGTTCTGGAGTAATCATCACCAAATCTAGCTCTCCATTACGGTAATGCCAGTTTCGGTCAATAATGTGCCACCCTTTTTGTATGAGTCGCAAAGCTGCGTATGTTTCTCCCAGTTTTCCCAACTCTTTACTTTCAAGAGAATCATCTTGAAGCTCGTTGGACACTTGTTCAAGTTTTTCTTGCAAAAATACTTGAGCAGTCTCAGCGTCGCCAATCTCGTCAAGCGAGATAATTTCATCGTTAATAATGTGTTTTTGTGTAATCATGCTGCTATTTTCTGTGCTTATTGAGCAGTAATCCAGATTTTTTAAGCATTGTGGATAAAAGCTGCATACGGCGTGTTGTATTAGAAATTCAGTATATTTTCTGTATTTTTCTAAAACAGATTTCGCTATTTTTTGCAAACTGTTAATTCGTTATAGCTAATTTTGATAACCGCAGGTATGTACGAATGAACCATAGTGGCATATTGTCGTTATCACTTAAATAAATATGTAAACAGAAAACGGAAAAGTAAGTGGATGCGCAAAGTGAGCTGAAGCAAACTAATCTACTGTTTGAAAAAGTCGCAAAACTGGAGGGGTATTATGAGCGATATTGAAGAAACGCAAGGAAAGTATCATTTTGAAACCTTGCAGTTGCATGTTGGTCAAGAGCAGGCGGATCCGGCAACTGATTCTCGTGCAGTTCCTATTTATCAAACAACAAGCTACGTGTTCCACGATTTTGATCATGCCGCTGCTCGTTTTGATTTGCGTGACGCTGGAAATATTTATGGCCGTTTGACGAATTCTACTCAAGATGTTTTTGAGCGTAGAATTGCAGCTCTTGAAGGTGGAACTGCAGCTTTGGCTGTTGCTTCTGGTGCGGCAGCTGTAGACTATGCTATTCGTAACATCACTCAGCAGGGCGATCACATTGTGTCTTCAAAGAATGTGTATGGTGGAACTTATAACCTTCTTCGTCATACTCTTCCTCGAGATGGTGTAACAACTACTTTTGTGGATCCTAAGAATCCTCAGAACTTCGAGGATGCAATTCAGCCGAATACGAAGCTCGTGTACTTTGAAACTTTTGGTAATCCTAATGCTGATTTGCCTGATTTTGAGGCTATTTCCGAGATTGCGCATCGCTACAATCTTCCTGTTTTTGTTGACAACACTTTTGCAACTGCATACTTGTTCCGTCCGCTTGAGCATGGTGCAGATATTGTAGTTGAGTCTGCTACGAAGTTTATTGGCGGCCATGGCACAACTCTTGGTGGCATTATTGTTGAAGGCGGCAATTTTGATTGGGCTAAAGTCCCTGGAAAATTCCCAACTCTTACTGAAGCTGACCCTAGCTATCATGGTTTGAACTTCTATGATGCTTTAGGATCTGTGGCTTTTGTGACTCGTATTCGTGCGATTATTTTGCGCGATACTGGCGCTTGCATTAGCCCGTTTGCTGCATTCTTGCTTTTGCAAGGCACGGAAACTTTGAGTTTGCGTGTTGAGCGTCACGTTGAGAATGCGTTGAAGGTTGTTCAATATTTGCAAACTGTGCCAGAGGTTGAATCTGTAAGTCATCCTTCTATTGAAGGTCGTTCTGATCACGAGCTTTATAAGCGCTACTTCCCGAATGGTGGAGGCTCTATTTTCACGTTTGATATTAAAGGTGGAAGGGATGCAGCTCGCATATTTATTGACAATTTACAGCTTTTCTCATTGCTTGCAAATGTTGCTGACGTAAAGTCATTGGTTATCCATCCTGCATCTACTACGCACTCTCAGGAAACTTCTGAAGAGTTGGAAGATCAGGGCATTCATGAAGGTACTATTCGTTTGTCTATTGGAACTGAACATATTGACGATATTCTTGCCGATTTGCAGCGCGGATTTGACGCTGTTCGTAAAGCAGGACTTGCTTAAATAGAAAAGAGAAAGCAAAGTAAAAAATTATTAATTAAAAATATTCCTGAAGATCCATTACCATTTTATTCGGAGCGCATTCGTATTTGTATGTGCTCCGATTTTTTATACATTATGTAAATTTACGCATCATACTTTAGGATGAGATGCTAATTTTTTCTAAATAATTTCCGCCTTACGCACGATAGTAACCAGCAGTCTTTTCACGTAAATTTAAGTATTAGCAGTAGATAACTATGCGATTACTACTTTTTAAGAAAAGGAGCAGTTATGAACAGTCCGTACGAAACAAGCTCATACGAGCAAGAAAATGCTTTAGATTTTAGAGCAGATTTTAACCAAAACTTGATTGGTGAGACGGCAGTTGCAGCTTTGCATGTTGTTAAAGATTTTGGCAAGGGTGCAGGCATTGTTCACGCTTTGCGAGACGTTAGTGTTAGCTTTGAGCGCGGCAAGTTCACTGCGATTATGGGCCCGTCTGGCTCTGGAAAGTCAACTTTAATGCATTCTTTGGCTGGTCTTGACAGCGTTAATTCTGGAAAAGTTTTGGTAGATGGCCTAGATATTACAGGAATGAGCGATAAACAGCTTACGCTTATGCGACGCGAAATGGTTGGGTTCATTTTCCAAAGTTTTAATCTTCTTCCAATGTTTAGTGCTGAGCAAAATATTCTTATGCCTCTTACTTTGGCAGGCAAAAAGCCAGATAAGCAATGGTTTAATACTTTGGTTTTAACTCTTGGCTTGCAAGATCGCTTAAAGCATAGGCCTGCTGAGCTTTCTGGCGGTCAGCGACAACGCGTTGCAATTGCTCGAGCTTTAATCTCTAAGCCTTCCGTAGTTTTTGCGGATGAGCCTACTGGTAATCTTGACTCTGCTTCCAGCTCAGAAGTTTTGCATTTTTTGAAGAAGTCTGTAACGGAACTTGGTCAAACTGTGATTATGGTTACTCACGACGCTGTTGCAGCGTCTTATGCGGATCGAGCAATCGTGTTTGCAGATGGTCAAATCGTTGAAGACGTGCAAAATCCTACTGCAGAAGGAATGAGCAAGATGCTTATGGAACGCAGCGAGGCTGGCGTTAATAATCAGCCTGCTCAATTGCAATAAAAGGTGGTGAAGTTAGAATGTGGAAAATCGCACTAAAACTTATGCGTAAAAGCGTGCGCATGCTAATCGCCTCTGGAATTGCAATTCTTATAGGCAGCATGTTTATGAGCGCTACTTTGCTTTTTGCAAACAGCGTTGATGACTTGATGGTTCGCAATGCAACAGATGAATTCGGTAGCGCAAATTATGCAATCTCATTTAGGAATCCTAACAGCTCTCCGAGTAGTGAAATTCATTACAAAGACCTTCATTTAGACAAAATATCGAAGATGCCTGGCGTTAATGGCATTCGTAGTGACGATGCGACTGCGCTTGTAAGAGTAGAAAAAGGTGATAAATCAGTTACGAGTATCGCTTGGTCTAATGGTTTGTACGGAAATCTTCCTGTGTATAAATCAACAGAAGGTAGAGATCCGCAAAAAATAGGCGAAATTACGCTTATTAAAAGTATTGCAAAATCAATACATGCAAACATTGGCGATACTATAACTTTGGTTAAAGTAGATGACACTGGCGGAGATAAAGAAAAATCGTACGATGTTCGTGTGGTTGGTCTTGTAGACGATGGAGAACATTCTCAAATACCAGTTTCAAATCGCGGCACGTATCTTGGTGGAGTAACGAATGATTTTTGTGCAAAACTCAACAATCTTAAGAATTTTGACAATGAAGTTGTGCAAAGCAAAGTGTACATGAGTATTGATGAATCTAAAATAAACGATTTATCTCCTAAGATTAACTCTTTGCTTCCTTCGAGATTCTCTCTTATGTCTAGGCATGAAGTTGGCGTAAGAGCTGTTCGAAATGTGTCTAACGGCACTAATTTTGTAACCATGTTCTTGCTATCTTTTGGTATCCTAGCGTTGCTTATTTCTTCGCTTGTTATAGCAAACACATTCCAAGTATTAGTTGCACAGCGTAGACGAACTCTTGCGCTTTTGCGCGTAATCGGCGCACAGTCACACCAGCTTTATGCGGCAGTTTTGCTTGAAGCTGCAATACTTGGAGTTATTTCTGCAGGTGTTGGT
This sequence comes from uncultured Gardnerella sp., assembly GCA_947088155.1. Taxonomy (GTDB): domain Bacteria; phylum Actinomycetota; class Actinomycetes; order Actinomycetales; family Bifidobacteriaceae; genus Bifidobacterium. The sequence goes on from CAMUFL010000001.1 coordinate 122,907, forward strand.
GTGCTTTGCGCAATCGGATTTATGGGCGCAATTAGTAATGTGAATATTAATTCTGGACCGTTATCTAAGATTCCTTTGATTGTTTCACTTCCGGCAATTGTGTGGCCAATAGCAATTGGCACGATTGTAACAGTTCTTGCATCTATGAGTGCTGCTCGATCTGCTACAAAAGTAACGCCTATGGAAGCGCTGCGACCAATGGATTTGATTAAAGATAAGCGTGCAAGCATTATTCGCGCTGTTTTTGGCGTTCTGTTTATTGTTGTAGGTATTTTAGCTACGGCTTTAAGTGCTACTTCTTTGGCAAGCATGATTGCGGGTAAGTCGCCTACTGCTGGTTCTGACTCTTGGATGACTTTGCTTGGAGCAATGTTTGGTTGTGCGCTTGTTTTTATTGGCATTATTATTACAGCAACATTCTGGATGCCGTTTGCTATGAAGGCAACTGGAGCAATTATGGCGCTTTGTGGGCCCGCGTCTAAAGTTGCTAATGCAAACGTGCAAAGAAATCCTAGAAGAGTTGCAGCAACTGGAACAGCTTTGCTTATTGGAGTAACGCTTGTTTCTACAGTAGTAACGGGCGCAATTTGTGGTAAAGCAACTCTTAAAGGTGTTGTTGATGACCATTACAGTGTTGACATTATTATTCAAGGCAAGAATGTTGATGAATCTTTAGCTGCCGACATTTCAAAGATTAGTGGAATAAAGCATACTGAGTTGCTTCCTGCAGTTCCTATGACTTTTAAGAACGCTAAGGGCAAAACTGAGTATGCTATGGCAGCTGGAGTTGATAATGTAAATCAACTTAAAAATGTAATGCACACTGATCTTGATGGCGTTAATATAAACAAAGATTCTGTGCTTTTGCCTAAGTTTAACGAAGAAGGGGGAGAACCCTTTGAACTTAAAAAAGGAAACCTTAATCTACAAGCTTATGTAGAAAAGTACAGTTCTGGTGAAACAGACAGTGATGATATTACGCCATTTACCGGAATGAATACAGACCCGAGTAATAACGATAAGAGCATTACTGTAAAGCAAGTTCAGTTTAAGAAGTATAGGAATGTCAATATATATTCAAGGAATACTGCTTTTGTGAGCAAATCTTACTTCAATAACTACCTTAAGCCTACAACGCATATTCTGCTTATTTCGGTAGACTCTAGCAAAGCTAATCTTGTAGATATTGTTAAGAATATTAGAAATATTACATCTAGCTATGCGGAGGTTATGGCTGGTGGAAGCGTGTTCCAGCGAGCGCAGTGGGAAAGTGCTATCGACGTAATGATGATGTTGCTTGTTGGCTTAATAGCAGTAGCTGTTGTGATTGCTTTAATAGGTGTTGCAAACACATTAAGCTTGTCTGTTATTGAGCGAACCAAAGAATCTGCAACTTTGCGAGCAATCGGCATGACAAGAGGACAGGTTAGAAGATCTCTTGCGTTGGAAGCAACGTTGATTTCCTTAACAAGCACCGTTTCTGGCTTGATTGTTGGAACAGCGTTTGGGTGGATTGGATCCTACATGGTGTTTAGCGCAATTGGCAAAGTTCCGTTTGTAATTGATTGGACTATTTACGCGGTTCTTGCTCTAATCGCTTTGTTTGCAGCGCTTCTTTCCAGCGTTCTTCCAGCTCGTAGAGCAGTAAAGTCTTCGCCAGTAGTTGCGCTCGCGGAGGACTAAATTTCGTAAGAACATATGTGAAAAGATAGTCTGTAGAAGTTAAGTTGCAGAAAAAATAGAGATAATGCCGGTATGTAAATTTTACTTATCGGCATTATCTTTTTCTTAGGCTTTTTCGACACTCTGAAAAAATTTGTAATATTGTTATTATTTTTTAAAAATTATTGTGTATAACTATTCGAATTATATAATATTATGTGCATAATTGGCATTTTTTATTAATGGTCTTCAAAAATAATACGATTATTATTCATTATGACAAGTTTTATCGGAAATATTCCGAATAAATAGCGTTGAAAATGTATTTATTCCTTTGTTATGCTCAAGGATGACTGCTGACATAAGTTAGACATGAAGGCCGCTACGAGCAAGGAGTAACAAATATGGTAACGGTCAAGAAAAAATCTGCCGCAGCAATCGCAGGATTTGTTTTGTTCCTGCAAGGCCCAATGCCAGCATGGGCGCAAGAAGCTGTTGAGGATGTACAAAATACGCAAGCTCAAACAGAGGTGACTGCAAAAGCATCTACTGAAGAAGCAATTGAAAAAGCTGAAGAGCAGGTTCAGCAATTAGAAGCTCAAATTGAAGAGTATAAGAAAAAAGTTGCAGAATTTGACGATCTTTTAAGTAAAATCTCTGAAACTGAAAAAGGATTTGAAAACGTTGAGAAAGATAAGGAAAAGGAACTTTTAGAAGCTGAAAATGCATTGAAAATGGATTCCGAAGCCGCAAAAGTAAAAATTGCAGAATTTGAAAAATCCAAAGAAGAAAAGGATAACGAGCTTATTGGATTAAAAGCCGCATATGAACTTTTAAAAGAGCAATATGATCATGCAAAATTAGCTCTTGATGCTTTGCAAAGTGACGAAGAAGAAAAAAGTCAAACAAAAGAAAGAGCTGCAGCTAATATAAAACAATATGAATCACAGATTTCAGATCTTCACAAAGAAGTAGATAATCTTAATGAATCTATTGCAAGTGATTCTGCTCAAATTAAAGAGTATGATACAAAAATCGGTGAATTGGAATCCGCATTAGAAAAAGTTGATCCAAACGATGGTGATAATATTTATTCTATAGCGGAGCAGTTTAGAAAAGTCTCTAATGATCAAACTTCACTTAGCAAAAAAGTTGAAGAAAATAAGAAACTTGTTGCTGCTAAAGAAAAAACTGTGAAAGAATTAGAAGTTCTTTTCCAGAATGCAAAGCAAGAATTTGAAAAAGTAAGTGAAGATCTTCAAAAAATTAAAGATCAAATTGATGAGTCTAAAAAAGATGTAGCTAGTAAGCTTGAAGCTTCCAACAGTAAAGATTCTGAAGTAAAGAAAGCAGAGTCTGAAACAAAGCTTCTTAATAATATTATTGAGAACTATAAGTTAGTTGACGACAAAAAGAAACTAGATGAAAAAATTAAGTCATTAAGAAATGGCTTTGAAGGCGCTAAAACATTTAAGAACAATCAGATTCAGGAGAGAACTGCGAAAAGTGATTTAAAGAAGCAAGCTGAGGATTCTTTAAAGGACGCAGAAAAGAATCTTGAGGAAGCTAAAGCTAAAGTTACTATTCTTAAAGCTCAATTGAAGAAGGAAAAAGATCAAAAAGATCAGCAAAGTGGTAACAGTTCTGCTGGTAATAATGAGGCAAAAGAATCAGGAAAACAGACTGGTCCTACTGCTCCAGCACCTTCTGATTCTAAAAAAGATAATGAATCTCAAGAGCATGCTGCTCCAGTCCCTGCACCTCCAGTAGCATCTGCTCCGAAAGTAGCTGCTCCTGCCGAATCCGATACACAATCAAATGCTGCTTCTGAGGTTCCTAAAGCTAAGGTTCCAGTGCCATCTGTTAATTCTCCGGTTGTGCCGCCAGCTTCTGCGGCTCCAACAGTACCAGTTCCTACTGTTCCTACTGTTCCGTCGGCACCTGCTGCTCCTGCAACCCCTGCGGTTCCAGCAGTTCAAGTTGAAAATAATTCAACTCATGTTGTTCCTGCAGCTTCTGCGGTTCCAGCAGTGCCAAGCTCCAAGCCTTCTGATGCAAATACTCAGAAAGTAGTAGTTCCGGTTGTTGAAATAGTTAAAAAGGTTTCTTCTGCAGCCGAATCTCATGCTCCAGCTGCTGCTAATACTTCTTCTTCGCCTGTGACTCCGACAGACAATACTTCAAAAACAAACCAGTCAACCGAATCACAGGTTTCAGAAGAAAACTCTACGAAGCCTGAAAATAACAAGGGTGATGTTGAGGAAGTTGAAGAAAAGACTCCTGTTGAAAGCAATAAGCCACAAGCTCAAGCTAAAGTTGCAGGCGAAAACAAGTCTTCTGGTAATATGCTTAGCACTATAATGCTAGGCGTTTTGGGTGCATTAACTATTTCTGGAGCTGCTGCTGCCGGCGTGACTGTTATGCGTCACCGTCGCCTTCCAAGAGCATAAATTAAAAGGCTACTAGGTACGTTGATAATCTAAATTGCGGCTATTTGTGTCTATGCATAAACAGCCGCAATTTTATATTTTTTACGGCTTAACTAAGCCATTTTCGTAAGCGAAAACTACAGCTTGAACGCGGTCTCTAGCATCGATTTTTCCTAAAATATGCGCAACATGCGTTTTTACTGTGGGCAAGCTAATAAATAGTTTGTCAGCAATTTCCTGATTTGAAAGTCCGTGAGCAATTTCAACAAGAACTTCGCGTTCTCTATCAGTAAGTTCTGGAATAGCAGAATTTTCGTATGTGCAGCTTTGTGTTTCTTGTACATCCGGATTTGTTTGCGCAGTCGAACTTGCTTGTACATCGTAACTTGCTTGTGCGGTATAATTCGCAGCACTGTTTTCTGTAGTATTTGTTGCTACTTTGCTTTGCTGAATCATAGTTTCAATCAAACGCTTCGTAGCAGTCGGAGCAATAATTGCGTTTCCTTGATACACTGTTCGTATTGAATTAAGCAAAGTTTCAGGTTCAGTATCTTTCAAAAGGAACCCGGAAGCGCCAGCATGAATTGCAGCCATAACATATTCGTCTAAATCAAAAGTTGTCAGAATAATAATTTTAGTATTTTCGTTAGTTTTTTGCTGCAGAATCTTGCGAGTTGCTTCCAATCCGTCCATTACAGGCATGCGAACGTCCATAAGAATAATGTCTGGATGATCTCTTTCTGTAATCTCTACTATTTGTTTTCCATTCGCTGCTTGAGCAACAACTTGCATATCTTGCTGCGAGTTAATTACCATAGCAAATCCTGCACGAACAAGCTCCTGATCGTCTGCTATTGTAACGCGAATTACTCCATTGTTTTCCATATTTTCTATAGTATCAACTTATTCTTGCTTATTTAATGCACTGTGTTGAATTTGCTCATCGAGCGAGGGAGCAGGGCGAACTGCAATTTCAGTTACATTCGCACCATTATTTGCTGAATTAACGCTTGATCCTGTTTCTCGCAAAATTCCAAGCAATTTTCGCATATATTTTAGTGCTGAGCGACCTTCATCTCCAATATTTTTGAAAGCTTTACTAATTTCTTCACTTTGTCCCTGTGATTGCTCTGGGTCTGATGACTTTCGATTTTCTGTATTGTTATTTGCTTTTTCGTATTTATTTAGCATATCAATTCCGTTATTTGCGGCATCGATTACTTTATGCAGTGTAACAGCAACTTTTTGCTGAATATTTGAGCTAAGTCGCTGCCTTTCTGCGTTTGCTGCAAGTACTTCTAGCTGTTTTTGTTCTTGCTCGAGTTCTGTTCTGCGTGTTTTTAGAAGCAATAAATTATTGTCATCGTTTCTTCGGTAATAAGCAAACGCAATAACTGTAAAACAAATTAACGCAACTGCGAAACCAAAAACTAATCCTACGGATGCCATTTGCATAATGATATAAAAATTAGTCGTGTCTATATTCGATGTAAAGAATTGTATTGGAGTTGCATTTTTTGGAATATTTCTTGATGCGATGCCAATTTTTAGTGCAAAAATAGCAGATTCTAAAAGTACTATTGCGCTAATCCATTGCCATGCGCGCTTTTTGCCGTATAGAACCGCAGCATAAATAATGCTTGGAATGAATAAGTTAGCAAACAAAATATTAGGTAAGAATATTAGCTGTATTGCAGAAAATATTGCGGCAACAATTGCGCATGTTGTTGGAGATTTTCTACGGAACATAAACGGCACCATGGTTGCAAGAGTAAATACTCTATAAAATATTTCTAACGAAAGTGAGTCGAAATATTGTGAAGACATTCCATCTCCAAGAATAAAATCATAAGTTGGTACAAAAAGCATCAGAACAATCCAAGGCGCTGCATAAATAATGTCTCCAATAAGCCAATGTTGTTCAAACCATTGTGATACTTTCTCAATCTTATTTTGTGAAGCATTTACTTCTGGAAAAACTTTTGATGAGGTTGGAACATTTGCATTTGCCGGTTTTGTTTGCGCTACTGATTGATTATTAATTTTTGCATTCTTATAAGTAACGTTAGGAATACTATTTAATACAGAAGCAGTAGTATTTGACGGGTCTGTGCTGTAAGAATATGGAATAAAAGCAACAATACTAAACGTTCCATCGTTTAGTTTCCCGTAATTAAGCGTTCCGTGAAGATTTTCAATGCGTTCTTTCATGCCAATTAAGCCATAACCGTTTTTATGCTGCGCATTGCTATTTTGCGTTTGGTTAACTTCGATTTTGTGTATTTCATTTGTAATTTTTAGTTTTAAACCTTGGTTGTTCCATTCTTCATGAATGTTTACTTTAACGCATTCGCCTGCATGCTTGCGAATATTAGTAAGTGCTTCTTGAATAATTCTATATGCTACAGTTTGTGCAGCTTTGTTGAGTTTATGAGAAGAATTTATGCCATCAACAGTATGCCAAAAAATATTATTTGGTGAAGCAATTCGCGCTTGCTCAATAAGTGATGGCACGTGATTCAAATTTGTGTCGTTAGAAGGTGCATCAGTTAAAGCTTCTAGCAGCCTACGCATGTCGTGAACGGCGCGCTCAGCTTCATTTTTAATAATATGCATTGTTTTTTTAGCGAGCGAAATATTTTGTGTTGCGGCATAACGGCCGCCATCTGCTTGCACAATAATAATAGAAAGCGTATGAGCAACAATATCGTGCATATCTCTAGCAATTCTTGCTCGCTCTGCAGTAACAGCAATGTGTTGAGCTTTTCGGCGGTACGCGCGAATAGCGTTATTGTGTTCTTGCAAAAGTTGAATAGTATGCACATGAGTGCGCTGCCAGTAGCCAATAATAACCGTAATAGTGGTAATAATAATCGCAAAAATTATGGAAGGAATCGCAAAATTAAGTATATTTGAAACGCAATTTTTTATATTACTGCTATTTATATTTCGTACACTGCAGGTATAACTAGATTTCGAATGATTATTGCCATATATTGGTCCCATTACAACATTCCACGATATTAATGCGCAAGATAATATGGTTGTTATGTAAGCTGTAATAACAAAAACTTTCGTATGCGTTGGGTTTCCGCGCGCAATAGCGTTAACAAGCAGCACGAAACCAAAGAAATCAGCGAAAAGTTGAGCTGGACCAAATATTACTTGCACAATGCAAATAACAATAAAAATAATAGCCGCCTGTTCAGGCCATATCTTTCTTACTGAAAGTAGTAGTGCAACAACGATATTTGTAAGCGCTACTGTAACCAGCGAACCCTGAGTCAGTAAACCGTCAACATAGCTTATACTATATCTATTGTTTGAAAGTATAAAAAGAATAAGTGGAATAATACCCCATAATATGTCGTTTAATGTGAGCTCTTTTCGTAAGGACTGTATAACACTTTGAAACATATTAGGTACTTTCATAATTACTAGGCTAGTGCATAGCACTTTATAGAACAATCGAACTTGAGTATGATTTATATAAGAATGTGTAATTGACATTGCATGTAGCATGCAAGAGTACAGAAAGGGAGTGCGAAATGGCGTTACTTACAAGCTATTATGTTCCGGGATTGCATATCGAAGAACGTGCAATTGACGTGCCGCTTGATTGGGAAGGAAACACTCCTGGTGGAGCTATTAAAGGCGAAACAATCCGATTGTTCTGTAGAGTAGTTTGTGCCCCTGAGCATGTACATGATAATTTGCCTTTATTAGTATTTTTGCAAGGAGGTCCTGGTGGGCAGTGTCCACGACCACTTTCGCCTTCTAGTGATGGCTGGATTCAAGAAGCTATTAAACATTTTCGCGTAGTCTTGCCGGATCAGCGTGGTGTTGGGCGTTCTTCAAGAGTAGACGCTTCAACTATGAAGCGCATGGCAGATGACGGTGTAAGCGTTGAGCGACAAGCCTGGTATTTAAAGCGTTTCTTGGCTGACTCTATTATTCGCGATTTTGAACATCTGCGACTTACTGAATTCGATGCTAAGCCATGGGTTTCACTTGGTCAAAGCTATGGTGGCTTCTTGACTCTTACATATCTATCACTATTCCCTCAAGGATTAATTGCAAGCTTTACAACAGGAGGTATTCCTCACGTTCCAGCAAATGCGCGTGAAGTCTATGAGCATACTTTTCCTCGTATGGCGCGTAAAACTGAGCAATTCTATGAGCGCTATCCGCAAGATGTTGCTCGTGCTGCAGCTATTGCAGATCGTATTGCACAGGGTGATGTTGTGCTTCCGAACGGTGAAAAACTTACGGTTGAGCGATTCCAAATGTTGGGTTCTTCATTTGGAATGAAACCAAGTTTTGAACGAGTGCATTGGTTAATTGACTCTGCGTTTGCAGATGGTGATGGTTCCTTGAAAGCATTTAAGCACGGCGGAGGAGCTTCTGCAGGTAGTTTAAGTGACGATTTTGTGTATGGTGTCATGGATTCTACAGCTTCTAGTCCACTTTATTGGCCATTACAAGAATTTATTTATGCTGATGGTGAATTGGAACACCCAATTTTGTGGGCTGCTCAGCAGGTTCGAGAAACTATGCCAGAGTTTTCTGGTTCTGCTCGCCCTATTATGTTTACAGGTGAAGCAATGTTTCCTTGGATGTACGATCAAGAGAAAGCTTTGCAACCATTCCTTCCAGCTGTTGACTGCTTGATGAAAGATAAGCAGTTTGGCAAAATTTACGATCAAGATCAACTTGCTAATAACGAAGTTCCATTGCAATCAGCAGTGTATTTTGATGACATGTATGTCGATTCTGGTCTTCAGCTTGACACTCTTTCTCGTATTGCCAACTCCCACTATTGGACAACGAACGAGTTTGAGCATGATGGTTTGCATGGAGACATTGTTTTCCGTCATTTGTTTGATGAGGCGCTGAATCGTGGTGATTTAGAGGGAATTTATAAGAGATAAGCCATATATAAAGGTAATAATTTTAATATGCGCAATGATTATAGTGCACTCTTTGCTATGCTATACATCTGTTTGCTTAGTAATGAGTGCGCTATTGTTTTATCAATGCGCTAAAGGGGGTCGTGTATGAGTACTTGTGTATCTGAAACTGTTGGTTTTATAGGTTATGGCAACATGGCACAAGCAATCGCTAAAGGTGCACTGAATGCTGGCGTATTACAAGGTGAAAATATTGTTGCGTGCGCGCATAATTTTGAAAAACTCGAGCGTAATACTTCGCTGATTGGCGCTCGCGCTATGCACACTGCTCAAGAAGTATGTGAAGCAAGTGATGCGATTATTATTGCTGTAAAGCCATATCAGGTTGCTGAAGTACTTAAGCCAATTTGTGAAATTATTAATGAACGAGGTATTGCTGTTATTTCCGTTGCAGCCGGTTGGACGCTTGAGCGTTACATGGAACTACTTGGCAAGGAAGCTCATGTTCAGTGCATTATCCCTAATACTCCTATTTCTGTAGGCCAAGGTGTGACTTTAGCTGAAACTACTCATACGCTTACTGATAGTCAACTTTCAATGTTTAATGCTTTATTTGAGCCAATTTCTTTGGTAGAGCGAGTGAACAGTGATCATATGAATATTGCAATGTGTATTTCTAGCTGCGCTCCAGCTTTTACAGCAATGTACATGGAAGCATTGAGTGATGCTGGTGTGAAATATGGTTTGCAACGTGATTGTGCTTACCGTTTGGCTGCAAAAATGATTGAGGGAGTAGGTGCGTTATACATGGATTCGCGCACGCATCCTGGTGCTATGAAAGATGCAGTGTGCTCTCCTGGAGGAACCACTATTCGTGGCGTTGCTGAGCTAGAATCTCGCGGATTTAGGGGAGATGTGATTGCTGCAGTTGATGCTATTGAAAATAAATAGTAAATAAAATCAAGTTGTGTCGGCTTTCCCGGCGCTGGTCTAAACTAGGTAAATATGTCTTTAACTATTGGAATTGTTGGATTGCCAAACGTTGGTAAGTCCACTATGTTTAATGCTTTAACCCGCAACAACGTTTTGGCGGAGAATTATCCGTTTGCAACTATTGAGCCTAATACTGGTATTGTTCCGCTTCCGGATCATCGTCTTCCAGTTTTAGCTAAATTAGTTAATACTGAAAAGATTGTTCCAGCAACAGTTACTTTCGTTGATATTGCAGGCATCGTTAAGGGTGCTTCCGAGGGTGAAGGTTTGGGCAATAAGTTCCTTGCTAATATTCGCGAAGCAGACGCTATTTGCGAAGTTGTGCGCGCATTTAATGATGATGATATTGTGCATGTTAACGGCAGAGTAGATCCTGCTGACGATATTGACACGATTAATACTGAGCTAATTCTCGCCGATATGCAAACTATTGACAATGCTCTTCCAAAGTTGGAAAAGGATTTGCGCGGTAAGAAAGTTACGCAGGAATACGTAGACGCTGTAAATAAAGCTAAGGAAATTCTTGAATCTGGAAAGACTATTGACCAGGCTCATAACGAAAAGCTTATTGATAAAAACGATGTGTATGATTTACACTTGCTCACTGCTAAGCCATTTATTTACGTGTTTAACGTGGATGATTCGGAGTTGGCTGATGAAGATTTGAAGTCTAAACTTTCTGCATCTGTCGCTCCTGCAAAAGCAATATTCCTTAATGCTCAGTTTGAGTCCGAGCTTACTGAACTTGACGAAGCTGATGCTCGTGAAATGCTTGAAGATGCTGGTTTGAAGGAATCTGGTTTGGATCAACTTGCGCGTGTGGGATTCGATATTTTAGGTCTTCAAACCTATTTGACTGCTGGTGTTAAGGAAGTTCACGCTTGGCAGATTCATAAAGGTTGGACTGCTCCACAAGCTGCTGGTGTGATTCACACTGATTTTGAGCGTGGATTTATTAAGGCAGAAATCGTATCTTATGATGATTTCGTTGCTGCTGACGGTTCTATGGCAAAAATTAAGGAAGAAGGAAAGCTTCGTCTTGAAGGTCGCGACTATGTGATGCAAGACGGTGATATTGTCGAATTCAAATTTAATGTATGATTATTTTCATGTTCGTTCAAAAAAATTTATGATTTTTATGTTACGAGTGATTTTAATATCATAATAAATAAAAGATTTATTTTTTTTTAAGCGTTGCTCTCCTCGGTTTGCTGTTAAACTAGGGGGAGCGACGTTTTTGCTTTTACAATGGAGATGTTATGCAATTTATTCGTAACTTTGTGAGCGATATACGCAAGTGTGTTCGCATTGTTGCAAGATTTTGCAAATGGTGGAAGCGTAGTTCTAATTTTGCTCGTTGTGTTGCATCAGCTTTATTGGCTACATTATTGATTCCGTTCTTCTGCTTTGTTGGTTTTGAAACTTCTAATGTTGTTTCTGCTTCTTTAAGGCATAGTGCTCAGTTAAAAAAAATTAATTTGAGTGAGCGTGAAAAAATTGATTGCAAAATAAGCAAACTGAACGGTAATGATAAATCTTTTATTAAAAAATATTGCAAAAATTATCTAGAAAATAAGTCTTTACTTAAACCTAATTTTTGGAAATATCCTACTGGTGGAGCCTATCCTAATCTTACAGGAATAAAGGTTTCGGATTTGCATGTGAATGTAAATTTGAAAAAACAGCGTGTTTATATTATTGCTCATGGGAAAACTGTGTATTCAATGGTTATGAGTTCTGGAATAAAAGACTCGACTCCTCATGGTAATTATCAAATTAATGGTCGTGGTGATCATTTCTTTAATCAAGATGAAAAAGTTGGAGCGGATTACTGGGTTGCTTTTATTGGATCGCAATATTTATTCCATTCTGTGCCGACGAATTATAATTTTGGAGAATATATTCCGTCAGAAGGCATGAAGCTTGGAAAGCCTGCATCGCATGGTTGTGTGCGTTTAAGCGTTGCGGATGCCAAATGGTTTTATAAAAATATTCCTGATGGAACGGCTGTGCATATTGGATAGATTTTTCAAGAATACACGAAAATAAATTATCGAGAATATAAAATGAGGATCTTCAAACGAAGACCCTCATTTGTTAAGCAAAACTATTTTGTAATGTTGTATTTAGAAGAACAGTACTGCAGCTGCATAAGCCAAAGCAACTAAAACAATAGAAGCTAGGAAGCTTGCTGCAAATGCTGCGCGACCTTGCTTAAAAATAGCTCGGAAGTTTACGTTAATTCCAAGTGCAGCCATAGCCATGCCAAGGAAAACGTATCCTGCTTCTACAAGAGTTGATGCGTGAGCTGTTATGAAAGGAACATAAGTTCCAATAACGGATGCTGCAATGAAGCCAAGCATAAACCATGGGAAGCTAATCTTATGCTTTCCGCCATTTTCAACTTTGCTATGACGAGCATTCCACCAAATTGCAATAAAGATGGAGGCTGGAACGAGCATAAGAACTCGTGAAAGCTTCATGATTGTTGCAACATCGATACTATCGAATGCTCCGCCAGCTGCAACGGCATGTGCGATTTCGTGAAGTGATGCACCTGCTGTAATGCCAAGCTGCTGCTTAGTCATGCCAAAGTTAGGCAGGATGAAGATTTCAGCAAGAGCGTAAATAGTGCCCATAATTGCAACTGTTGCAACAGCCATAACTTCGTTCTGTTCTTTCTCATCTTCCTCTTCTGGAAGAACTGGCATTGAGCCAGAAAGACCCATAACTGCAGCAGCTCCACAAATACTTGTGCCTCCTGCTGTAAGCATTGCAAGCTGAGGATTTACCTTCAAGAGTTTAGCAATGTTATAAGTTACGCAAACCATTATTGCAACTAACACAGCTGCAATAGGCAAGCATTTAATGCCCTTGGTAAACAAATCATGCAAATTTAGCTTAAATCCGAGGAGAATAATACCTAGGCGAAGAAGTTTGTTTGCAATCAAACCAGCAGCGCTTTTAACGCCTGCTCGCCTTGAATCATTATTCATTTTGTACACGTGCAATGGCAGCTGCAGAGCCATGCCAACAAGCAACGCAATAATAAGAGCACCAAGTAATTGGAAACCTGGGTACTGCTTAAGCCAGCTACCAATGAAGGAAGCTAGAAGTGTCAATACAGCAATAAGAGCCATATCGATGGTGCAGATTTTCTTTTTCCATGTATCAAAGAAATTAACCATTTAGCCAAGTATTCTCCCATAATCGGACAAAAACGAACATAAATTAAAAAATTAAGCAAATTTTATATAATTTTGCTGCAAATAAACGCGACACGCCGACAGAAAATCACATAATCGAACATAATAACTCAATTTATATCGCATATATCTTTTGCTAGTAAATAATTCCTTGAAAAAATAAATAAAGCTGCGATTATAGTAAACGTATAAAGGAGATTTTATGAACAAGTGCACTGTGAAGATTAAGCGTGTGTATGAAACGGTTAGTGAAGATGATGGTGTGAGAGTCTTGGTTGATAGACTTTGGCCGCGTGGTATAAGCAAAGAATATGCTCATATTGATAAATGGCTTAAAGATATTGCTCCTACTTCGCAGTTACGTAAGTGGTTTAATCATGATCCGGAGCATTTTGAAGAATTTTCACATCGTTATGTTGAAGAACTTGATTCAAATCATGAAGCTGTTGGTGTGATTATGGATTTGTTTAGTAAGTATCAAACTATAACTTTGTTGTATGCTGCAAAAAATCCAAAAGTAAATCACGCATTAGTTTTGCAAGAATATTTACAAAAATTACTTGCTTGAATATGTGTTTACTAATTTTGCGATTGTTTAACTTTGCCTAACTTTAATTATTTTATAAACATAAGTTAGTAAGTATCAACTTTAGTTGGTGTTCATTGCATTCTTTTCAACACGCCGACTTTGCTTGATATTCCAACAAAAATAAAAAACAAAACTGTAATTTTTTTCTTATGCTCGACACTTTCGTTTTGCAACATTAGAATGTCCCTTTGGCATATGGGTCGGTGGTGCAATGGACCTCCCAGAAGCTGCCATCCCAGCGCTCAATGAGTGCTTGTTTTTTAGCGACACTTGTTTACACAACATTCTGCATAGCTTGTTTTTGCAAGGAGAAGAAATGAATTCATTATTCACGTGGCAGCTTCACGGTAATGGTAAAACGTTAAAGCCTGGTGAAGTTGTAGAGCCAGACGAGCGTTTGACTTGGACTCGTACTGCTGGAATTGGTGCTCAGCATGTTATTGCAATGTTTGGTGCTACGTTCTTGGTGCCTATTCTTACAGGCTTTGATCCATCAACAACATTGATGTTCACTGCTATTTCTACAGCACTGTTCTTACTTATTAACGCAAATAAGCTTCCTAGTTATCTGGGAAGCTCTTTTGGTCTTATAGCACCTGTTATGGCTGTAACAACAGCTCATAAAGGTATTGCAGTTGCAAGCTTTGGCATTATGTGCACAGGTTTACTTCTTGCTCTTATAGGTGTGCTTGTACATTTTGCAGGAGCTAAGTGGATTGACATTATTATGCCGCCTGTTGTAAACGGTGCAATCGTTGCAATTATTGGTTTTAATTTAGGACCTGCAGTTTGGACTAATTTCCAGAAAGCTCCAGATACGGCTCTTGTGACATTAGTTGCTGTAATGCTTATTGCTGTAGTATTTCGCGGTCTTCTTGGTCGTTTAAATATTCTTTTAGGTGTTCTTGTTGGTTACGCTTATGCATGCTTCCAAGGTCAAGTCGATTTTAAAAAGATTGAAGAAGCTTCTTGGATTGGTTTTCCTAAATTCCACACTCCACAAGTTGATTTCTCTGTTCTACTTATGTTCTTGCCGGTAGTACTTGTTCTTATTGCAGAAAATGTTGGTCACGTAAAGTCTGTAGCTCAAATGACTGGTCGCGACTATGACTCTAAGATTGGAACTGCATTATTTGCAGATGGTTTTGGTACAGCTATTGCTGGTTTATTCGGTGGCTGTGGTACTACTACGTACGGCGAAAATATCGGTGTTATGGCCGCAACAAAGGTCTATTCTACTGCAGCTTATTGGTGTGCTGCAGCTTTTGCATTCATCCTGAGCCTTTGCCCAAAGTTTGGTGCTGTTGTAAACTCAATTCCAGCTGGTGTTCTCGGTGGCGTGACCACTTTGCTTTACGGCATGATTGGCATGATTGGCGTAAGAATCTGGGTAGAAAACAAAGTGAACTTCGATAAGCCAGTGAATATTATGATTGCTGCAATCGTTATGATTATTGGTATTGCTAACTTCCAGTTTGCTATTTCTGGCATTCAGTTCAACGGTATTGCAATCGGAACCGTTGTGGTGTTGGTTGTATATCACTTATTGAAGGCTATTGGAAAGCTTACTGGTACGATCGCTAAAGATGATCCTGATGTTGCCTAGCTTAAATGCTCCAATTTGATTTAATTTAATCGCTTTAAGCGCGCTTGCATTAATTTGCGGGCGCGCTTTTTGTAATTAGTTTTGATTACATAATATGTAGAGTGGGAATAATTAATATAGTACTATTAACTTTATGTTGAAACTCATCATAGAAATAATTATTGGCGTTGCATGGGCTGCTTTTGGCGTGTATATGGCTAAAAAACCTAAAAATACTAAGACGCATAAGCATGCCGATTATACAAGCGACGGAAAGAAAAAGCGCCAACAAGATAACGATTCTACTGATTCTATTGAGCAAGATGTAATTGTAGAAAGCATTGATGAAGATAATAAAAGTGATGATGTTGTTGCTAAAGACGATTCTAAAGAGGATGCTAAAGACGATTCTAATAGTGAAAACAAAGGTAAGACTTTTTCAAAGTTTACAAAAAAAATAGAAGATTGGGCAGACTATTATAGTGATGATGGTGACCTTGGTGACCTCTTTAGTGATTTATTAGAAGCTAAGAAAAAACTAGAGAACAAAGGCGATTTTCCAAAAAATAGCGAAAGTAATAATATCAATAAAAGCGATTATAAGAGCACTGAAAATAAGGAGCATAAGCGTTCTATGAGATTAGAGTTTAATGTAGGTAAATTTATTGGCGGCTCAAGAAGATGGCGGTGGATTCTTGCGATAGTAGTGTTAATCGTTGTGCTTGCTATAGCTGCAATATTTGCTCTCGCAAGGTTCATAACTGATTGCATGTGGTATTCACAGCTAGGCTTTGAAAGCGTTATTTGGATTCAACTTGCAGCAAAAGTAGGCGTTTGGGTGCTTTATGCAATATTAATGTCTGCTTTTGGCTACTTGTCTGCAGCTTTGGCAATAAAAGCGCGTCCAAGCAATGCAGATGGAACTTATATTCGAATTAAAGGCAATGTTATTGATTTAAAGCAGGGAATTAGTTCAAAGCTTGCTTTGCATGTTGCAGGAATTTTTTCATTGATTGTAGGCGCGGTATTTGGATTTAAATTCTACAATCATTGGGCGCAAATTTTGTTAATGTTTAACGCCCAACCTTTTGGCATTAAGGATCCGCAATTTGGAATTGACAATGGGTTTTATGTATTCGTACTACCAGGATTAAGGTTATTTATAAGTGCATTTGTGCTCTTATTGGTAATATCCCTTGTTTTCTCTATTATTACGCATCTTCTTATGGGAGCAATTCGTTTTAGTATGCCTATCGACGGTAAAAGCATATTAAGTATTACAAAACGAGCACGTAGACAAATTTCTGTATGGTTTATGCTTGTGATTTTGTCTTGGGCAGCTCAGCAAATTTTAGACATGTTTGCTGTTGTAACTCTTGACGGTCCTCGTATTACTGGCGGTTCATACACGGATATGAATGCTGGAGTTCCTGGAAGCATAGTTATGGCAGTAATTACAGTGTTAGTTGGTTCTGTTATTGCATTTTGGTTTATGAAATCTCACGCTTTATCTGTAGAAGCACCAATTTCAGTTCGTTTTAAAACTGCTGTAAAAGCTTGGAAAACTCCGACTATTGCTTTAGCTTTTATGATTGTTTGCTCAATTGTTATATCTTTTGCCTGGCCGGCACTTGTGCAGCGATTTAAAGTTGCTCCTAATGCTCAGGAATTGGAAGCTACTTATATTCAGCGTAATATCGATGCTACAAAGTTTGCTTACGGTCTAAATAATGTAAAGAAAGAATCGTATAACGCTACTTCTAAAGGTAAATCAGGTGCATTATCAAAAGAAGCAGAGTCAACTGCGCAAATTCGTTTGTTAGATCCACAAGTTACGTCTCCAACTTTCCGCCAATTGCAGCAATCGAAGCAATACTACACTTTCGCAGATACGCTTTCAGTTGATAAATACGATATTGACGGTGTAAGTCAAGATACAGTTATCGCTGCACGTGAACTCGATTTAGCTGGAAACGATAATCGAAACTGGGTTAATGATCATACAGTTTATACGCATGGCTACGGAATTGTTGCAGCCTACGGAAATAAAGTAACTACAGATGGTCAGCCGCAATTCATGGAGTACGGTATTCCTGCTCAAGGCAAACTTACTAAGTCGCAAAAGTATGAACCACGTATTTACTTCTCTCCGAATGCTCCTGAGTATTCTATCGTTGGATCTCCAAAAGGGACAGCTCCATGGGAGTTTGATTATCCGACTGGTTCTCAAGGTGCATTAACTACTTTTAATGGCAATGGTGGTCCAAGTTTAGGCAATTTCTTCTCTAAACTTTTGCATGCAATTAGGTTTGGGTCTGATCAGATTCTTTTCTCTGATCGTGTGACTTCTGAATCTCAAATTTTGTATGATCGTGATCCTAAGACACGCGTGTCTAAGGTTGCTCCTTACTTAACTTTGGATGGTCGAGTTTATCCTGCAGTAGTAGATGGTCGCGTTAAGTGGATTGTTGATGGCTATACTACTTCTGATTCTTACCCTTATTCTCAGATGACTGATTTTGGTAAGGTAACTCAAGATTCCACAACAACAACTTCTCATTCTATTAAAGGATTGACTAATCAACGCGCAAACTACATCCGTAATTCTGTGAAAGCTACAGTTGATGCTTATGATGGTTCTGTTGATTTGTATGTGTGGGATACGAAAGACCCTGTAATCAAAGCTTGGAGATCAATTTTCCCAGGTCACTATCATGACATTTCTAAGATTTCTGGTGATTTGATGAAGCATTTGCGTTACCCAGAAAGCTTGTTTAAAGTTCAACGTCACTTATTAGCAAAGTATCACGTCGATACCGCAAGTCAATTCTTCTCTGGAGAAGACTTCTGGCAGATTCCTGTTGATCCAACTGAATCTCAAAAAGCACAAAAAGAAGATATTTTGCAACCTCCATACTATTTGACTTTGCAAACTGGAGACGCAAAGAAACCAGTATTTTCGCTTGTCTCTACTTATATTCCAGCTGGTAAAAGTACGCGTGAAATATTGACTGGTTTCTTGTCTGTTGATTCAGATGCGGGGGATACTCCTGGAAAGATTGGTTCAAATTACGGTAAGATTCGTTTGCAAGAATTACCCAAGATATCTAATGTTCCAGGACCTGGCCAAGCTCAGAATAATTTCAACGCTAATGCAAATGTTTCTAAAGAATTGAATTTGCTTGAATCCGGTTCTACTAAAGTTAAACGTGGCAATTTGATTACATTACCTCTTGGTGGAGGACTGGTTTATGTAGAGCCTGTTTATGTGCAATCTAGCGGTTCTACTAGCTATCCTTTGCTTAAGAAGGTGTTAGTTGCGTTTGGAGATCAAGTTGGATTTGCAGATACGTTAGATGAAGCACTTAATCAAGTATTTGGCGGAAACTCGGGTGCTTTGGCTGGTGATGCTTCTAATAATTCTTCTTCAAACAATGCTGCTGAAAGTAATGAATCTAAGGATGCTGATTCTAAAGAAGGTAGCTCTAAGGAAAGTGAGTCTAAGAATTCAGAAAAATCTCATTCTATGAGCCAAAAAGCTAAAGAAGCACTTAAACGTGCAGCTCAAGCGTTAAAAGATTCTGATTCTGCTATGCGATCCGGAAACTGGGAAGCTTACGGAAAGGCGCAAAAAGAGCTGAGCGATGCTATTAATGAAGCAATGAAAGAAGAATCAGGTAAGTAGTAAGTTTTCATTAATATCTCAGTTTGTGAGTTACAAAAGTAGCGAATGTTGCGTTATTTTCGTCACTTTTGTAACTCACATGTGCTGTTTTAATGCAATTTCACAATTGGCTATCTGGGTCATCATCTTCGTCTGCTGAACCAATCATAATTCTTTCACAAACGTTAACAATGCACATAAGAAGCGCAGTAAGAATTATTATTACTATTGTTGCAGAAAAAATAAGTGGTGTTCTAAATGAGTTTTTTTTCAAGCAGAAGACGGCATACGAGATCTGATCGTGACTGGAGTTCAGACGTGTGCTCTTCCGATCTAGCTGCACTAATGCGTATGCCACCAAAAATTTGGCGAGCTGCAACCCTTAATTTAACATGCCACAAAGTCCAAGTTCTATTTGCTCCACAAGTTAAAGCAACATCTGTATAAAAACTTGGAACGGCGTCAAGACCTCGTATAGTTTGCACAGCAATAGGGAACATGCTGAAAACCATTACTATTACAATTTTCCCCGATATTTCAAAACCAAACCAAATCAAAAAAATTGGCGCAATAGAAATTAATGGCATAGTTTGCGCTGCGCATAAAAGAGGGAATAAAGCAGATTTAACAAGCTTACAAACATGGAAAATAACACCTAAAAGAATTCCAACTACTATTGCAATAGAAAAACCGATAACTGTTTCTTGTGTTGTAATTAATGCTGCAGGTAATAGAGTTGGCAAAGCGTCAGCTGTTGATTGAACAATTGAAGATGGTGTTGGAATCAAATTTTCCGAAATTTTATAATATTCGCATGCATACTGCCAAAAAACAAGTAAAACTATTACAGAAAATACAGTTGGCAGATATTTAATTAGCATACGTTTAAAACGCGATTGCGTCATGAAAACTCGATTCCTTTCTTTAAATGACTTCGATTGCTGCCCCAATCGAATTATTTAAAACTACAAATAGCACGTACATTCTATTAGAAGCGCACAACTTCTGTGAGTTTAATAGTGTACGAGATTTTTTATTTGTCTATTTAATCATGCATAATCTAAATGTTTCGTGAGTCAATGTGTGGCAAACTGTAGCAGATTGAATCTGCTCAGGGGCATTGAACGGCGCGGGCTAGGCCCTTTGTTACCGTTTTCTGCCGAGTTCGTGTCACTTTCCCAGAAGAACGGTACAAGAAACAAAGTAGGGAACTCATGAATATGCGTATTGTAAAGCGTACTCTTGCGTTTATTCTTTCTGCGTGTTGCGTATTTTCTTTCTCGGCATGTGGATCTGCAAGTAGTAGTAAGAATGCAAATCTTCGTAAAGTGTCGTTTATGCTATTTTGGGCACCGGATACTAATCATATTGGTATTTATGTTGCTAAGCATAAAGGATGGTTTAAAGATGCCGGATTAGATGTCAATATACTTGCTGTTGCTCAGACTGGTTCGGAACATGCAGTTGATAGTGGTGTTGCTGATTTTGCTCTTAGTACTTTGACAAATGCTGCTGATTTTTCAACAAAGGGAGCAAATCTTGAGCAAGTTATGCAAGTTCAGCAAAAGCCAAGTGCTATTTGGTGTTCACTTGCTTCGAACAATAAGATTCATTCTCCAAAAGATTTTGATGGTCGTACTTTTGCAACTTTTGGTTCAGCTGAAGGTGATGCTGTAATTCGTAGGATGATTCAACACGATGGCGGTCAAGGTAAGTTCGACAAAGTGACTGTTGGAACTTCAACTTTTAGAACTCTTGAATCTGGTAAAGCTGATTTTGGTGGCTTCTACGGCACTTGGGAAGGTGTACAGTCTGAAATGTTTGGACCAAAGCTTCGCTGCTTCATGGAGGGCGACTACGGTGTGCCAGGTCAGCCAGATACTATTGGAATAATTGCAAATAAGCGTACTGTAGCTAAAGACCCTAAGCTTGTTCGAGCATTTGTTAAAGCTGCAAAGCGCGGATATGAATATGCTTATGAACATCCTGATGAGGCTTCTGAAATTCTTGTGAAAGAAGCAAAAGATGCTAATCTCGACATAAAGTTTGTTAAGCGTAGCATGAAGATGATTGTTGACGGTCAATATTGGGGCAATCGCGCGGATATTAAAAGCGGAAAATTTGTGTTCGGAACCACTGATGTTAAAGGCGCTCAAGCTTACTTTAACTTCTTAAGTAAGGAAGGTGCTTACACTGATTCTAAAGGCAAAGTAACTCATAAAACTCCGCAAGCAAAAGAATTGTCTACTGACGAATTTTTGAAATAAATAACATAATGACTTGAGTCTTGATAGAATAGGCTGAAGTATATAAGGGCGTATCGAGTAGTTGTGATTTTACGTTCATCTACAATCGATGCGCCCGTTTTGTTGTTTTGCTAAATATTTGAATGGGGAGTGGTCTGCCATGACATCGGATTTTTGGCTTATTGCTGGCTTGGGAAATCCTGGTACAAAATATGAGGGTACTCGACACAACATGGGTTTTATGGTTGCAGACGTTTTGGCACAACGTTGGTCAGTATCTCTTTCGGATCACAAAGGTTTAGCTAAACTTGGCAAAGGTGTTATGAATCTTGATGGTCGCGTAGCAAAGTTTTTCCTTGCCAAACCGTTGACTTTTATGAATGATTCTGGTGCTGCAGTATCTTCTATAAGCTCCTATTATCAAATAGAACCAGATCATATTGTGATAATTCACGATGATATGGATTTAGATTTTGGGCGCATTAAAGTAAAAGCAGGAGGCTCTGCGGGAGGACATAACGGTATTCGTTCTATCGATCGCTCTCTTGGTACTCCTCAATATTCTCGAGTGAGAATGGGTGTTGGTCATGCGCAGCGTGGTGCTCACGCGCACGATAATACCGTCAATTGGGTTCTTGGAGGTTTTGCTGCAGCTCAAAAATCTGATCTTCCAAACTTTTTAGCAGATGGTGCTGATGCTGCAGAGAGTATTATTTTCCATGGATTAGCAGCAACGCAGGAGAAGTTTAATGGCCGCTGATAGCAGGTCTAATATCAAAAACAACAAGAATGATAAGACTGATGATATTTCAGTAATAAGCTTGAGAGATATTCTTAATGATTTATCAACTAAGGATTCACTTTTTAAAGCTTTATCTGAATATGATCTTGATGCGATATCTGATTATTGTTGCGAAAGTGCAAATAAAAATCGTAAAGATTTAGATTCAATAAGTGAAGATTTAACAATTTCTTCTCCTATTGGAATTCGTTCTGCTATTGTTGCTGCATTAGCTAAGAAAAAGCCAGTTGTTGTTATTGTTCCATCGAGTAGAGATGCTGAAGATTTTATTGCGTCTGTGCGTGATTGGTACGATGGTGATGCTCAAGACGTTGCTAAATTAGAAGCTTGGGAAACGTTACCTCATGAAAGGCTTTCGCCTAGGGCAGATACTGTTGCTAGCAGGATTGCAGTGTTTCGTAGGCTTTGTCATCCTGAAAATAACACATCACTTTTTGGTCCGATTCGCGTGTTGGTTATGCCTGTGCGATCGCTTATTCAGCCTGTAGTTGAAGGCATTGGTGATATAGATCCTCTGTTATTTGAGTGCGGAAAAGAATTAACTCTTGAATATGCTGTGAAACGTTTGGTAGAAAACGCATATACTCGTGTTGATTTGGTGATGGAACGTGGAGAGTTTGCTGTTCGTGGTGGAATTATTGACGTTTTTGCGCCAACAATGACGCATCCTGTGAGAATTGAATTTTTTGGTGATGAAATTGATACTATAAAGCAATTTCATGCTTCTGATCAGCGTACTTATGGCAATAATATTGCAAGTATTTGGGCTACGCCTTGTCGTGAGCTTCAGATTACAGAAAAAATTTGCAAGCGCGCGCGTTCTCTTATTGGCGCAATTCCAAATGCTGACGATATGCTTGAATCAATCGCAAATTCTATACCTGTAGAAGGTATGGAGTCTTTGTTGCCTGCACTAGTGGATCGCATGGAATCAGTGCAAAATATGCTTCCGAAGGAATCTGTTATTATTCTATCTGATCCCGAAAAATGCCGTAGAGCTGCAGATGACGTAACTGCTACAGCTAACGAATTCTTAGCAGCTAGTTGGCATGTTGCTGCTTCTGGACACGGTTCTGGAGCTCCAATAACATTCGATCAAGCTAATTTCTTGGATTTTGATGAAACGATTTCATCGTTAGAATTGTCTAATCATGATGTATGGAAATTAACATCTTTTGGTGTTGACAATCAAATTTATGGAAATATTGCTTTGCCAGCATCGGCGCCACAAGAGTTTCGAGGAGATGAATCGAAAGTTTCTGGTGGTATCACTTCTCTTGTTGACAATGGTTTTGCTGTAACTATTACAGCTGCGGCTTCTGGTACTCTTGCACGCTTGAGACGCGCTATATATGTGACTGGTGTACATGAATTTACTACAGTGCGCTCAAGTATTTCGGATGGCTTTATCGATAATGTTGCGCGTATCGCGATTCTTACAGAGCGTGATCTGACAGGTAAATCTTCTGCATCAGCTCAACTAAAAACTCCAAAACGCAGGCGCAAAGCAATCGACCTAATGGAACTAAAGCCTGGTGATTTCGTTGTGCACGAGCAGCATGGTATTGGACGTTTTGTTGGTATGAAACAACGTAATATTGCTGTTTCGGGTGGTAGTGCAACTCGCGAATATTTAGTAATTGAATATGCTCCTAGCAAACGTAATGCTCCTAACGATAAACTTTTTATTCCAACCGATCAGCTTGATTTAGTTAGTAAATATATTGGTGCCGAAATACCAAAGCTTAACAAGCTCGGAGGTTCTGACTGGGCTCAAACTAAAGCAAAAGCTAAAAAGCATGTTCATGAAATTGCTGAAAATCTTATTAAACTTTATTCAGCAAGGCAGCAATCTCGCGGATTTGCATTTAGTAAAGATACTCCTTGGCAAAAAGAGTTGGAAGACGCATTTCCTTATCAAGAAACCGCTGATCAGCTTACAACTATTGACGAAGTAAAAGCGGATATGGAAAAGCCAATACCAATGGATCGCTTAATTTGTGGAGATGTTGGTTTTGGTAAAACTGAAATTGCGTTACGTGCAGCTTTCAAAGCTGTGCAAGATTCTAAGCAAGTTGTTGTTTTAGTTCCAACGACTTTGCTTGTTCAACAGCATTACGAGACTTTTACAAATCGATTTGAAGGCTTTCCTGTAAAAGTTGCTGCAATGAGTAGATTCCAAACTTCTAAAGAGATTGAAGAAACTTTAGCTGGATTGCAAGATGGGAGCATTGACGTTGTTATTGGAACGCATAAGCTTTTGAATCCTAGTATAAAGTTCAAAGATTTAGGTTTGGTTATTATTGACGAAGAGCAGCGTTTTGGTGTGGAACATAAGGAAACGCTCAAAGCTTTGCGCACAAACGTTGACGTATTAAGTCTTTCGGCAACGCCAATTCCTAGAACTCTTGAAATGGCTGTAACTGGTATTCGTGAAATGTCTACTCTCGCAACTCCTCCAGAAGATAGGCTTCCAGTGCTTACATACGTTGGTGCGTATGATAATTCTCAAGTTGCTGCATGCATTAAGCGCGAATTGTTGCGTGGGGGTCAAGTTTTTTACGTCCATAATCGTGTTGAAGATATTAGTTCTGTTGCAAGTAAGATTCAGGAGCTTGTGCCAGATGTCCGTGTTGCTATTGCTCATGGAAAAATGGGCGAGAAGCAGCTCGATGCTGTTATTCGTGATTTTTGGCATAGAGATATTGATGTGCTTGTTTGTACAACGATTATTGAAACAGGTCTTGATATTTCTAATGCGAATACACTTATTGTCGACCACGCAGATAGATTCGGTTTAAGCCAGTTGCATCAGTTGCGCGGTCGAGTAGGTAGAGGTCATGAGCGTGCTTACGCTTACTTCTTGTATGATCCTTCAAAGCCTATGACGCAACAATCTCACGATAGACTCTCAACAATTGCTCAGCATACTGCACTTGGTTCTGGTTTTGATGTTGCGATGAAAGATTTGGAATTGCGTGGAACTGGAAATTTGCTTGGAGATGAGCAAAGTGGCCACATTGAGGGTGTTGGATTTGATTTGTATGTTCGTATGGTTTCTGAAGCTGTTGAAAAATATAAGGAACCTGAAAGAGTTGAGCCTGTTTGTGTAACTATTGATCTTCCTGTTGAGGCTTCTCTTCCAGTTGATTATATTGCTTCTGACAAGCTTCGTTTGGAAGCGTACCGGAAGCTTGCTGCTGCTAAGGATAATAGTGATTTGCGAGAACTTCACGATGAGCTTCTTGATCGCTTTGGTAATCCGCCTGAAGAATTTGAGTCTTTGTGTGATGTTGCTCGTTTGCGTTTTAAAGCACGCGAGATTGGTATTACGCAAATCAGCTCTCAAGGAAAATCAGTACGAGTTGTTGGCGTCGATCCAAAAGAGTCTGTGATGATGCGTTTGAAGCGTATTTATAGAGGATTGCAGTATCGTCCTCTTACTCATATGCTTATTGTTCCAGCTCCTTTTGAATCTTCACTCGGGTCTGGTTCAATGAATGAGCATGAAATACTCTCCTGGGTGCGTCAGCTTCTTGATGACGTCGCTTGGTAAATTTTCTTGTGTTTATTTTATAAATAAAGGCGGCCGCTATTTTGCAGTCGCCTTTATCAATTATTTTTTCGTTCTTACTGTAACGCTTCTCTAAGCTCATCTTCTATTTCAACGTGATTATTTGGACGCTTTTGTGCATCAAGTTGGCTTCGATCAATATTCCAGTTTTTCTCAATGATTCCGTCTTTAATCATAAGAATTCTGTCAGAAAGTCTTACTGCTTCAGAAATATCGTGCGTGACCATTATTGTGGTCCAGCCATGTTTCTGTCTTAGCTTATCAAGCAAATCTTGCATGTCTAAACGAGTTAAAGCGTCTAATGCTCCGAAAGGCTCGTCTAAAAGTAGTAATTCAGGATTATGAACTAAAGCTCTAGCTAATGAGACTCGTTGTGCTTGACCACCTGAAAGTTCTGATGGCCATTTCGAACCGCAATTATTAAGTTGCATATCGTTAAGAGCTTTTTCTGCAATAGATTTTAGTTCTGATTTGTTTCCTTGCATGCCGAAAACTACGTTCTTACTTACTGTTATCCATGGTATTAATCTTGCGTCTTGGAAACCTATTGCTTGATGTTGTGTGACGTTTATTGTTCCAGAATCAGGTTTGATTAATCCTGAAATAACTTTAAGAAGAGTGGTTTTTCCGCATCCTGAGCGTCCTATTAGAGATACGAATTCGCCTTTTTTAATATTTAGATTTATATCTCGTAATATTTTAGCGTTATTTTTAAAAGTCACACCAATATGTTCTAGAGTAACGCAGTAAGAGCTATCTTTAGTCTCATAGTCTTCTATTTGAGTGCTCATATTTACTCCTACTGCGTTGCTCTAAATCATGTTTATATAATATTTATATAACTTTGTTATACAAGCATGTTATATAACTTTGTTTTAATTTTGATTAATCAGTTATATATTATTTTATTTTAATATTTAATTTTTTGTTTTTATGAATATGTGTTTTATATATATGGATTAATTTATTTCGTGCAATCCATTACAGAATCTTTCAAATTCTTTGGAGCTTGCTTAATTAAACCATATTTCACGTATTCTTTAGCCTGAGTTTCCATCATTTTCAAACCTTTTTCATCGATTGGGCGAATAGTTGGATTGTCAAACTTTTCAATTTGCTTAATAATAGTTTCGCTTGCTCCGAGCTGCTTGTAAGCGTTTCCAATAACATTGTTTTCTTTATGAGACTTTTTTGCTTCGCGAACAAGAGCCTTGTACATCTTCTTAACAAGATCCGGATGCTTTTGGGCAAAGCTCTTAGAAACAATGTGAATAGTAACATTCATATTGCCGTACTTTTTAGCATTTACAAGCAATTTTGCGCCTGGAGTTGTCATTGCTGCAGCAAGATTCTGATCGAATGAGGAAATTGCATCAATCTGTCCAGAAGTAAATGCTGTCTGGAAGTTCTTAGGGCTCATCTCAACTTTGTTAACTTTAGAAACGTCTAAACCACTTTTATCGAATGCGCGGTGAAGCATGTAATCGCCAGTATCACCGTTGTGAATAATAGCAACTTTCTTTCCGTATAAGTCTTTTAGTGTTTTCACGCCGCTTTTTGCGGATGCAACGATTCCTTGAGAATCACCATTGTAATATTCGAGCGCAAAAGCTACCCATGGTTGTCCTTCAGCAATCAAATCAATGAAGCGTCCGGTTCCAGTAGTTGTAGCATCTGCATTTCCGCTCATAACAGCAGTAAGACCATCAACTGGAGTGTAAGGACCAGTGTAAACTACTTTAGATTTGCCAAATTCGTCTTGAAGGAATTTCTCATTTTTCAAAGTAGTTAAATAATTTGCTGTTGAAAGATAAGCGACTCTCATAGTTCCAGCGTCTTCTTTTGAAGAAGCGCTTGATGATTTTTGTGAGCTTCCGCAAGCTGCGAGAGATACTGTTGCGCAAACAGCGCAGATTAATGCAATAATGCTCTTTTTAGAAAATCGCATTTTTAAATTAGCCATGATATATAGTTCCTTTTGTTTGTTGTTTTATTTATCTGTTGTTTGGTTGTTATTATTTGGTTGTTGATTCTAAGTATTGACTAATTCTTAAAAAGCAATTTAATGCATTTTAAAAAGTAGTTAACTTTAGAAAAATGTTGATATTACTAGATTATTGGCGTGATTTTCTATCTAATCTGCGCTCAGGTATAAGAAGATACTCTAATATGTTTGCAGTAAGCTCAGATCCAAGACCTGCAATTGCGTACATAATAACGCATGCCATCATTTGATCTGGCCTAAAGAATTCTTGCGCTCTTGAAAGAATGTATCCAATTCCAATAGAAGAATTAACTGTTTCGCAAGTCACTAATGCAACCCATGCTACAGATATTGCAAATCGCAAACCTGTCATAAAACTTGGAAGTGTACCGCGAAGCAAAATAGATATAAAAATAGTAGATTTTTTAACGTGATAAACCTGCGCTAATTCGAGAAGTTTCGGATCAATATTACGCACTCCGTCGCGAATATTAACGTACATAGGTCCAAAAACGCCAACAGCTATAAGCGCTATTTTCATCGTTTCATCTATTCCGAGGAAAATTATTAATATTGGAGCTAAAGCCGGGAATGGAATTGACCTCAACATGTGGCTTGGTTTATCAACTACAATATTGCCAAGCTTACTGCCTCCCGCAAGTATGCCTGCAGGAACAGCAAAAATAATTCCTAACAAAAGTCCTAAAAGAACTCGTAAAATACTTATTCCTAAGGATTTTAATAATATGCCTTCGTTGTTTAAATCAATAAAAGCTTGTATTACTTCATATGGGGATGGCAAAGAACGGTCTTCAATTGGAGAAAGAGTTGTAAAAAACCACAAAACCAAAATGAGGATAGTTGAAATCCACACTTTACACGAAGATACCGCTTTAAATGCAATCTTCAATATGTTTTTCGCTTTATTAGGCGAACTGTAAGTCATGCGACAATCCCTTCGATAGTTTTAGCTATATCAGGTTCAACGAGTGTATTCTCAGCGCAACACTGTATGGATTGTTGTTTGGCACGATGTAGTTGCGCACCCCGTGTCTGTGGTCATTATCTCCCAAGGGTATGGACATGTATATTTGAAATCGATATTTATAAATGATATTGCTTAAAAATATACAATTGGCTCATATGACTCGAGTTAAATCAAAATATTGTGAACGTTCACGGCATAAATACGCTGGTACTCAATATAACGTCCATAAAACGCACTAATCTTGGAAGAGTCATCACAACCCATAGGTATAAAGGAGTAGTTGTGGCAGCTATTGAAAGCGTATATGCACGCGAAATTTTGGATTCTCGTGGAAATCCTACTGTTCAGGTTTATTTGGAGACCGAAGATGGCGCTCAGGGTATTGGTTTAGTGCCTTCTGGTGCTTCTACCGGTGAGGCTGAAGCTTGGGAACGTCGCGATGGCGACAAGTCCCGTTATCAAGGCAAGGGCACGTTGGAAGCTGTTAAGGCTGTCAACGAGGTAATCGCACCTAAGGTCATTGGCATGGATGCCACCGATCAGCGCGCTCTTGATGAGACGATGATTGAGCTTGATGGCACGCCAAACAAGGGCAAGCTTGGTGCTAACGCAATTCTCGGCGTTTCCCTCGCTGCTCTCTACGCTGCTGCTGAGTCTGCTCAGCTTCCGTTGTACCGCTACATTGGCGGCACCAATGGTCACATTCTTCCAGTTCCAAACATGAACATCATGAACGGTGGTGCTCACGCTGATTTCGCAACCGATATTCAGGAGTACATGATTTCTCCTTACGGTTTCGCAACCTACAGCGATGCTTTGCGCGCTGGTGTTGAGGTTTATCACACCTTGAAGAATGTTTTGAAGAAGGAAGGTTTGGCAACTGGTCTTGGTGACGAAGGTGGCTTCGCTCCAAAGATGAAGTCCAACGAGGATTCCTTGAAGTACATCATGGATGCAATCGAAGCCGCTGGCTATGAGCCAGGCAAGCAGATTGGTATTTCTCTTGACGTTGCTTCTTCTGAGTTCTACAACAAGGAAACTGGTAAGTATCGTTTCGATGGCGAAGAGCGCGAATCTGCTTACATGCTCGATTACTACGAGAAGCTCATCAACGAGTATCCAATCGTTTCCATCGAAGATCCATTCCAGGAAGAAGGCTGGGATGATTGGGCAGAAATCACCAAGCGTCTTGGTGATCGTTTGCAGTTCGTTGGCGATGACTTGCTCGTCACCAATCCAAAGCGTTTGGCTAAGGGTATTGAGCTTGGTGCAGCTAACTCCTTGCTCGTGAAGTTGAACCAGATTGGTTCCGTTACCGAAACCCTCGACGCTATTGAGCTTGCAACTAAGAATGGCTTCACTTCCATGGTTTCCCACCGTTCTGGTGAAACCCCAGATACCACCATTTCTGATCTTGCTGTTGCTAAGAACACCGGCCAGATCAAGACTGGTGCTCCTGCTCGTGGCGAGCGTATTGCTAAGTACAACCGCTTGCTTGAGATTGAGGAAGAGCTTGGTTCTACCGCTCAGTATGCTGGTTACAGCGCATTCAAGGCTTGCAAGAAGTATATGAAGTAACTTTTAGTTTTAAGTAACTTAGTGGCTTCTTGAGTCTTTGAGTTTTAACGGTCAGTCGTGTTTACGGCTGACCGTTTTTTATTAAATATTTTTGAAAAAATCACAACACGCAAAAAATTTTTCTTAAATTTACTTTCATTCTCCGCATAATGGTGATATTTTTGTGAGAAAATCGAAACAGAAGGAGATGTTTCATTATGCGAAAAGTAGCAGTTATTGGTATGGGAAATGTTGGCGCAGCTGTTGCTCATCAGCTTGTTGTTGGTGGTTACGCCGACGAGCTGTACTTATATGACAAGAATGAGGCTAAGGTTAAGGCTGATGCATTGGATTTTGAGGATTCAATGGACAATTTGCCTTTTAATGTAAACATTACTGTCAATGATTACGATGCTTTGAAAGATGTTGAAGTTATCGTAAGCGCTATGGGCAATATTAAGCTTTTAGACGTCCCAAATCCTGATCGTTTCGCAGAACTTAAACATAATCGTGTTCAAGTTGAAGAAGTTGGCGCAAAGATTAAAGCTTCTGGCTTCCATGGTGTTCTAATCGATATTACGAATCCTTGCGACGCTATTTGCCAGCTTTATAAAGAAACAACTGGTCTCCCTTATGAAAAAGTTATTGGCACTGGAACATTGCTTGATTCTGCACGTCTTCATCGCGCTGTTGGTAAATTCTTCGGAGTGCATCCAAAAGCCGTGAAGGGCTATAGCTTGGGTGAACATGGTGATTCACAGTTCGTCGCATGGTCCACAGTTAAGGTTCTTGAACAGCCGATTGTTGAGTTTGCAAAAGAAAAGAATATTGATTTAGATGCTGTCGATGAAGAAACTCGTCAAGGCGGCTTCACTGTGTTCTACGGAAAGAAGTATACAAATTACGGTATTGCTGCTGCTGCAGTTCGTCTGGTCCATGCTGTTCTTTCGGATTCAAAGGAGCAAATGCCTGTTTCGAACTATCGAGAGGAATACCATTCTTATCTTTCTTACCCAGCAATCGTTGGTCGCGAAGGTATTGTGAAGCAGTGCCAACTTGACTTGACTGAAGAAGAGTTGCAAAAGTTGCAGCATTCTGCAGATACAATTTTGAGTAAAGCTCAAGCAAAATAGATAAGTCAAAAATAAAATAACTAAAAAATACTACTTTTGAATCTAAAATATTTTTACAGACTTTAGACAAAAGCGTATTGAAAAATGTCGTTGTAGATTTAATTGCTCCTAAAGAGTGTTGAATTTACAGCGACATTTTTGTTATAAAAATTTTTGATATTAGCTTATTTATTATTTGAATTTATAAAGTTGGCTAGTCCTAATTGTTTATGATATATACTTTTAACTATAAATTGAATTATTTTTTTGGGGGGTGGAAATATGATTTCTAGTGCATACATAAGTGTTGGAAGCAATATAGGTGATAGATTACTTAATTTGCGCCAAGCTGTTTCGCTATTGAAGCAAAATTCGCATGTAAGCAATATTATCGTTTCTTCAGTGTATGAAACT
Source organism: uncultured Gardnerella sp. (assembly GCA_947088155.1). Taxonomy (GTDB): domain Bacteria; phylum Actinomycetota; class Actinomycetes; order Actinomycetales; family Bifidobacteriaceae; genus Bifidobacterium. The sequence goes on from CAMUFL010000001.1 coordinate 154,622, forward strand.
GAACCAGTTGGTGACGTAGTGCAAGACAGTTTTTATAACATTGCTTTACGTTTGGACACTGATTTAACAGCTTTTGAATTGCTTGATTTTATTCATGATATTGAACAGCGTCTTCACAGAAAGCGCATAGTCCGTTGGGGTCCTCGAACAATCGATTTAGATATTATTGATTTTGGTGGTCAAACTATAAAAAGTGAAAATCTTACGATTCCGCACAAAGAAAGAGATAATCGCAGATTTGTATTAGTTCCTTTGCTTGAAATAAGCGCAGACGATGCAAATTATCATGAGCTCATCCAAGATAAGCTTAATAAAACTAGCGACACTAATTGGATTAATATTATTGAAAGTAGCGAAGTTTTTAATTAGTTTGGAATATAAATTTAGTTTTTAAATATGAGGTTTTAGAAAGAAAGAATACAAATGCGAATTATTGAAAGCAATTTGGAGAATGCATCTTCTAAAAGTATTGCAGATATAGCGTTGTTGCAGGATCTTTGTGTAAATCAAAAAATTTTATGCACGTGGGAAAATATTGGCGAGAACGATTTAAGCAAAGTAGCTGATTTTCTCGATCATTTTGATACAGCTATCAAAGTTTCCGAGTCTTCTATTGACTTCATTTTGCCGCTTATTGCTCTTAAACCTTTTATGCAAGAGTGCGAAAAAGCATGGTACGAAGATCGAGAATTACTTGCAAGTTTGCGCTCGCTATTAAAGCAAAAAGCAATTGTGTGGAATGCAGGGCGATTCTGCTTTGATACACTTGACAAGCCTATAGTTTACGCGATTTTGAATATTACTCCTGACTCATTCTATGACGGCGGCAAGTACCAAAGTGAGGACGAAGTAAATAGCCATATTAAAGAAATAGTTGAAGCCGGTGCTGATGTTATAGAAGTAGGCGGTCAAACTACAAAACCTGGCGGTTATCTAGAAATTACTCCAGAAGAGGAAATAAAGCGCGTTATACCTGCTATTAAGTATATTCACAAAAATTATCCTCAAATTGCTGTAGCAGTAGATACTTACAAGTTACCTGTAATGGAAGCTGCAATTGAAGCTGGCGTAGATATTATAAATGATGTTCGTGCGTTTGATTCTCCAGAAAAAGTAAAGCTTATGGCAGATTCTAACGTTGGATTAGTAACAATGCATAGCAATAGAGATACAGAATATGACAATTTAACAAAGGTTATGTGTCAATTCTTTAGTGATAATTTAAAAATGCTTGTTGATGGAGGAGTTGACTTAAATAGGATCATTCTTGATCAAGGAATTGGCTATGCAAAGGTTGCTGATGGTGAACAAGATTATGCAATGATGCGCAATATTAATCAATTGCATCGTTTTGGTAGACCAATATTGGTTGCGATTTCTAGAAAAGGCTTTGGTAAGAAGCTTTTTAATTTAGATAAAGAAGATCGTTTGCCAGTTACTTTAGTTGCAGAAACAGCGATGTTTATGGCTGGTGGACGTGTAATACGTGCTCATGATATTGCAGAAACAAAGCAATTAGTTGAAATGATCGATGTTATTAATAGAAATTACTGGTTTAAGTAGAAAAATTTGAATATTTTTTTTGCAGTTTTGTTCGTCAGTTTTTTTTAATTTTAATAACGAATAAATGTAGAGTGACTGTAAATGTGGTACAACAGCATTTTGCATCTAAAGCACGTAAGATATTAGCGGAATACATGATGTTTTCACGTCGAATACATCGAGTAATTTAGAGAGTATGGTTATGAAAAAGCGTCGTAAAACGGCATTAGGTGAGGATGTAGTATCACCATTGCAACAGCGTCGACTACTTTCAGGACCGCTCGTGTTTTTATTTATGGTTTTTGTAGTTACCGTTGGTTCAATTGAATGCATTTCAACAGTTAGAAATTATGCGTTAAGCTTGTCGGAGCTTCATGCACTTCAGCGTGAAGAAAGTGATTTACGTGAACAAAAGCGTACGTTGGATAATAATATTGACCGATGGAAAGACAAAGCATACGTTACCGCTCAAGCTAGAGATCGCCTCGGCTTTATTTTTCCTGGTGAGCAGGCTGTTCGTGTAGAGCATCCTGAGGCAGTAACTGGAAAAGTTCCGAATGAATTTGCTCAAGAAAATAGCGAAACTAAGACTCATTCAGTCTTGCCTTGGTATAGTGACTTAATGTATGCAATACATAAAGCAGACAAACCAGATACTGTGCCATCCTTATAACACATAAACTGATAAAATATATAAACTGATAAAGTAAAGAATTATTTATTTGTAAAACAGCTTTAACAGGAGTAGAAACGCATGGCTAACAGCCAAGAAAGTTCAGATAAAATGCAGAACAGTAATAAGAATTATATTCCAAAAGAAGCTGTAAAACGTTTATTTACTACACCTGCGAGTGATGCTGAGCGTGCAATTGTTGAAAAGCAACTTGGAAGATTCCCTAGAGGAATGGTAGCTGTTGGTGCTCGTTGCGTTTGTGGTAGACCTCTTGCTGTTATTACTAGACCATGCTTAGAAGATGGCACTCCATTCCCAACTACATGCTACCTTACCAGTCCTGAAGCTGTAAAAGCGGTGTCTCGCGTAGAAGCAGACGGTATTATGCGAGAATATAACGAGCTATTACAATCGGACGAAGATTTAAAGAAACAATATGAGCGTGCACATAAGTATTATTTGGAATTCCGTCATGAATTAGCTGTGTCTTTGGGGGATAGTGAAGAGCATATTAGTCAGATGAGCGCTGGTGGAATGCCAGTTCGTGTTAAATGCTTGCATGCTTTGCTTGCGCAAACATTGGTAATGGGCAAAGGTGTAAATCCGATTGGTGACATGGTGTTAGAGCGCATTAAAGATGAGTTTGATCCTAACGTGTGCCGCTGTACTACTCCGTGGAGCGATGATGCATATGCTACTGAAACGGAAGTTGTTGTGGAAGACGAAACGGCTAAAACTGCAGAGGGTGAAGCTGTAAAAAGTGAAACGACTACTTGCGCAGAAAAAACAGTACAGGTTGCTGCAATTGACTGCGGTACAAATTCTATTCGACTAAAAATTGCGCAAGTTTCTGAGCATGGAATGAAAGATATTGTGCCTCGTATGCTTCGCGTCGTTAGACTCGGTCAGGGAATTGACGAAACTCATCGTTTCGCAGATGACGCTTTGAAGCGAGTGAGGGAGGCTGCGCACGAATTTGCGCAAGTTTTGAAAGAACATCCAGTTGATGCGATTCGTTTTGTGGCAACCTCAGCTACACGAGATGCTGAAAATCGTGAGATTTTTGAACAAATGATGATTGATGAGCTTGGTGTTCGCCCTGAAGTTATTAGTGGTAACGAAGAAGCGGCTCTTAGCTTCCTTGGAGCAACAAGCGTTGTGTCTCGCGATGAGTTGCAGCCACCGTATCTCGTAGTTGATTTAGGTGGAGGCTCTACTGAGTTAGTGCTTGGAGGGGATGGTGACTGCTTGCCAGCGCACAAGGTTTCTGCAGCATACTCCATGAATGTTGGTTCCGTTAGAATGACGGAAAGGCATTTGCATACCGATCCTCCTACTGAAGAGGAAATTCAAGCTGCGATTGAAGATATTGACAAGCATATTGATGATGCTTTCAAAGTCGTTCCTGCAGGACGAGCTCGCACTATTATTGGCGTTTCTGGAACTGTGACAACTATGGCTGCTTTGACTATGGGATTGCAGCATTATGATCATACTGCTGTCGATGGTGTGCGTATTGGATTAGAGCAGGCTTATGCTGTTAATAATCGATTTTTGCGTATGCCTAAGGACTGCAGGCGTACGTACGCGACGATTCACCCAGGGCGTGTGGATGTTGTTGGCGGTGGAGCAGTGATTTGGAGCCGAGTGTTGGAGAGATTAGCAAAAGCTGCGTATGAGGATCACGGTGGGGTTTTAGATACGTTTGTTGCAAGTGAGCATGGTTTGCTTGACGGAATCACGATTGATTTGGGAAGAAAGTTACTCGCCACACGCTGAGTGCGTGTGTTTGCGGTTTCTGACGGTTGATGAGTGTGCGTGTTTGCAGTTTCTGACGGATACTGAGAATATGTGTTTGTGATTTCGCCACACGCTGAGCTTGTTCTTTGCTTAAATGTATGGCATAATAAGTGATTGCTGCCTCTGTGGCGGAATTGGCATACGCATCAGACTTAAAATCTGACGCCCTTACGGGCTTGTGGGTCCGAGTCCCACCGGAGGCACAAACGAGGCGCTGCACAGTTTTTAGCTGTGTGGTGCCTTTTGCTTTTCTGAGTTTTTGGGTAGTCTATGACAGTTCAGTAAGACTGATGGGTTAGTGTCAGCAAATGTGCATGAGATTAAAACGTATTATTCGATGAATTGTGTTGTGTTTGTAAAGCGGCTATATTGAGACAACCGTAGCGCAATACATACATAAGATTCTGTTTTTATAAATTGGTTTTTCTTCTGAGATTATGTAATTTTTATACGAGTATAGGATTTTGATGTAAAATTATTTCATGAAGAATGTAACTTATGCTATAGGTATTGATGTCGGTCTTAATTCAACTGGTTTGGCTGCAATACAATTGGACGATAATGGTTGTCCTATAAGAATTCTAAAAGCTTTAAGTTTCATACATGATTCTGGAATTGATCCGACAGGTAGAAAAACTTCGGATACTCGCAAGAAAGTTTCTGGTGTTGCAAGGCGTGCAAGACGTTTGAATAGAACTAGACGCAAGAGATTAAGTAAATTGGATTCTTTGTTAGAATCATTAGGCTATCCAATTGTAGATAATTCTTGTTTAGAGTCTAAAGATTCATTCGAACCTTGGTATATTCGAGGTGAACTTGCTGATGCGTATATAAGTGACGATAAAAAACGAAAGATAATGTTGAGTGTAGCTATTCGTCATATTGCCAGGCATAGAGGATGGCGTAATCCGTATCAATCTGTTAGATCAATGATGCAGGCCAAAGAATACTCCAAGTTTTATGATCAGTTTATAGATACTGTAAACCGTTTAGCTCCTGGTGTGGCTAATTACGGTTGTACCATAGGGCAGATAGTTTGTGATTACATAATGTCTAAAAAAGGCATGCCTTCTCCTAGGATTCGTGTTCGTATCAAAAAAGATAATAAAATTTATAATCCAATTCTACCCGGTAAGTTTATCCAAAGTGATTGTATGCTTGAACTGCGCAAGATTTTTGAGATGCAATCCGTTGATGATACAGATGCTACAAAATTATTAAATTGTGTATTTGAGTCCAAATCTCCTAAAGGCTCTGCTACTAAATTAGTAGGCAAAGATGCTATTACTAATATTGGTCGTCGTGCGTCGAAAGCGTCTCTAGCATTTCAGCGTTATAGAATTATTTCTTCTATTTCAAATCTTCGCATTCGTGAAAATTCTATTGAGAGAAAATTAACTTGCGAAGAAAAACAGCAAGTGTATAAATTGTTGACAACAACTTTTATATCTACTACTGAAAAGGAAGCATTTATTTCTAATGAGTATAGTTGGAATGACGTTTCAGAATTGCTGCATATAAAACGTAGTGATTTGCGAGGCATTGGTAAGCAGACAGGTGATGGTGAATCTATTACTCTTCAGCCGCCTAGATTAGATAGCGAAATTGCAATCTTCTCAGAAACTGGCAATTCTTCTAGGGATAAGTTTGTTAAGGAAAAATTGAAGCCTTGGTGGAATGAGCACACAGATGATTCAGATGAGCATGAGGCTTTTATTGATTTAATCAGTAACTCGTGTGATTTTGAATCAAAAAGTGATACAGCTGCTTCTGCGTTTATAGAAGATCTAGCAGATAATGAATTTGAAATATTAGATAATATAAGTTTGCCTAGTGGACGTGCTGCTTACAGTATTGATACTTTAAATAAGTTATCTCAGCAAATGCTAAATACTGATGATGACTTGTTTGAAGCTCGTAAGCATCTTTTTAATCTCAATGATAATTGGAGGCCTTCAGCTGAACCTATTTCTTCTCCTATAGGTAATCCTTCTGTAGATCGTGTTTTAAAAATTGTAAATCGTTTCATTGTTAATGCAACAAATCGCTGGGGTTCGCCAATGCGGGTGAGTATTGAACATGTTCGTTCTGGTTTTAAATCGGCGAAAATGAGCAAAGATTACACGGATAATATTAATGGAAGAACCAAATTTAGGAACAACTTAAGAATGGAGCTTTCCAAAGAACTTGGAATTAATGCTTTAACTATTTCAGATGCAGATATTCGACGTTATGAAGCGGTGCAAAGACAAAATGGACAGTGCTTGTATTGTGGGAATCCTATAACGTTCAAAACTTGTGAAATGGATCATATAGTTCCTCGTAAGGGAGTTGGGTCTACCAATACTCGTGTGAATTTAGCTGCAGTTTGCGTACTTTGTAATCGCAATAAAAGCAATATTCCGTTCGCAATTTGGTGTAAGTCACAATATTGTGTTGAACATAATATTACCGTTAATAATGCAAATAAAAGAGTGAAGCATTTTATATTTCCTAGTAAATTGTATGGTAATAAAGCATCAAAGTTAAAATTTGAGAAATCTGTTATTGCTAGACTTTCTCAGACTGAAGAAGACGAACCATTTGATAATCGTTCAATAGAATCAGTTGCGTGGATGGCTAATGAGCTACATCATAGAATTGATTGGTATTACAATTCTGAATATTATATTGGCAATACCTATGCAACAGATGCAGTGATTTCCAATACAGATTCTAACCTTGGAACAAGTGTTGGCGTATACGCTGGTTCGATTACTGCTATGAGCCGTAAATTATCTGGAATTGATGGTAAGTTGCAGTTCTTTGATGCAAAGCATAAAACACGCTTCGATCGAAGACACCATGCTGTGGATGCGGCTGTTATTGCCATGATAACGTCCAATGTTTCACAAGCATTATATATAAAAAATAATCTTCGTGAAACACAAAGAATATTGGGGCATCCAGATTATGGTGATTTAGATTGGCGTGATTATCCATCTGAACACGATGCTATGTATTCTAGTTACGAATCGTGGCATAGAAATATGCAAAAGTTGCTTGAGTTGCTTAATGAATCTATGACAGAAAATCGTATTCCTGTGGTTCGGCAAGTTCGTATGAGATATGAAAATTCAGCTGTTCATGATGATAGTATTAACAAGTTACAGAGTTTGCATGTTTCAGACGCAATTAGTTCTGATGATATACTTCGTGCCTCTACTCCTGCACTGTATTGTGCTTTAGTTAATCAGCCTGACTATACCCTTAAAGATGGTATACCATCTTCGCAATCTAGAGTGTTACGAGTGAATAATAAAACGCTTACTGCAAATGATGAAATAACTTTCTTCAATGGTAAATCCGCTCAGATTGCAGTTAGAGGTGGATCTGCTGATATTGGTAATAGCATTCATCATGCTCGTCTTTATAGATATAGAAAATCAAAGAAAGAAATTGCCTATGGCATAATCCGTATCTTCCAAGCTGATTTAAATAAATTCCGCGATGAGGATTTATTTACTTGTGAATTGCCATATTATTCTGTATCAATGCGTTATGCAGATGGCACATTATTGAAGGCAATTCGTGATAATAAAGCTGAGTATATTGGATATTTGCTCGTTGGTGATGAACTTGTAATAGATCCTTCGTTTATAAAGAGCGATACTGTTGCTGGGAAGTTCATACAGTTTCTTAAGGAATTGGGCATTGATTCTGTTGCTTATTCGCATTGGGTTATAGATGGTATACCAGAACCAACCAAGATTAAGCTTCGACCATCCATGTTATCTAAAGAAGGATTTGATAAATTAATTACTAGCGGATATGTAAGCGATGGTAATTATTTAGAAGATGCAGCTAAAGTCTTAGGTGAAAAGGGTTGGATTGTTGCTGTTAATTCACTTGCATCATGTAAGCCTGTAACAATTCGCCGAAATGGTTTTGGTGAAATTCGTTGGAAATCGCTTTCCGGTATGCCGGTTTCTTGGAAATGGTGTAATGATTCAAAATAAATTATGGATGGTGCATCATGCAGAGTGCTTGGCGAGTTGTTGATTGTACGTCTTTAGACGGTAGTCTTACTTATGTTCGTGGAAGATTAGTGGTGAACAATCGTGTTACTGGCGAGATTGTAGAGATTCCTCTTGCTGAAACTGCGGTTTTACTAATTGGATTGCATTGTGGATGTTCACCTGGGTTATTGCATCAATGCGCTGTATATGGAACATGTGTGATGGTATGCAATTGGCAAGGAGTTCCTGTTTGTGCAATGCATTCTTGGAGTGATGTTCCTACTCGTATTGTTACTAGACAGTTGGCTCAAGCTTCGTTATCTATTCCTAGAAGAAAAGCTGCATGGGCTAATGTTGTTAGATCAAAGATTCGTGGACAGGCTGCATGTCTTGATGCGTTGAACATTGAAGGTGGCGGAATACTACGTGGCATTGCAAATGAGGTACATTCTGGCGATAGTACCAATAGAGAAGGTCAAGCTGCAAGAGAATATTGGAAACGTATATTTTCCTCTGAAGAAGATTTTCACAGAGTGCCAGGTTGTAATGTTGGACGTAATGCTGCTCTTAATTATGCTTATACGATACTGAGGGGTTTCTCTATAAAGGCTGTAATTTCTGCAGGGCTTAATCCTGTATTAGGTATGAATCATCATAATAGGTCTAACTATTTCTGTTTAGCTGACGATATTATAGAGCCATTTAGGCCTGCTGTAGATTTTGCTGTAGCTCAATTAGCTGTTGATGATACGCCAGATAGTAAGTCAGTTAAGAAGTATCTTATTGAAAGTGTGAATAAGCAATTTAACGGAGTTGGGCCAACTATACCTAGTGCTCTTAATGATATTGCACAGGCTTATGGAATGTATGTGGAAAAACAGTCAAAAGATTTCTTGGTTCCAGAATACAAGGGAGGATTATGAAAATTGATGAGGATAGTGGCGGAATGTGGTGTCTAGTAATGTTTGATTTACCTGTAGCTACAAAAATTCAAAGGAAAGCCGCTACTGATTTTAGAAATTTGTTGTTAGACATGGGATATGCAATGGTGCAGTTTTCTGTGTATGTTCGTTACACTCCAACTCAATCTGGTAATCGCTCAACCGTAAAAGCAATAAAAGAGAATTTACCACCATTTGGTCAAGTTAGAATACTGCATATTAGTGACCATCAATGGTCTTCTGCGCTGAGATATACTAATTTGCATCAGGATATTTCGTCTGAAACTCCTGAAATTGCCACACTTTTTTGAATGAAAAAATGCCTAAAAAGATTGAAATCTTGCCCCTCTTGAGCTTATAACAAGTATATCAAGAGGGGTAAGAGCTAATTCTCAACCCCAGTCTTAGGATTATTCGGAATCACCCAAGTATATCAAGAGGGGTAAGAGCTAATTCTCAACAAAACGAAAATATTACTATTCGCATGACCAAGTATATCAAGAGGGGTAAGAGCTAATTCTCAACGAATACTCGCAAAACCAATGAACAATGAGCAAGTATATCAAGAGGGGTAAGAGCTAATTCTCAACCGCGGTCTGATTGAGCGTATTTATTCCACAAGTATATCAAGAGGGGTAAGAGCTAATTCTCAACTTATTGCGCGCACTAGGTTGATGCTTGCCAAGTATATCAAGAGGGGTAAGAGCTAATTCTTAACTTAGGATACTGATCGCGATGCTGATTGTCAAGTATATCAAGAGGGGTAAGAGCTAATTCTCAACAGCAAACTATCACAGTAAAAGACATTGACAAGTATATCAAGAGGGGTAAGAGCTAATTCTCAACGAAACTCATCACGCCACTAGCTCCAGTAGCAAGTATATCAAGAGGGGTAAGAGCTAATTCTCAACACGATGAGGCTTCCCGTACCGTCACCGGCAAGTATATCAAGAGGGGTAAGAGCTAATTCTAAAAACGTACCCCCGGTGAGACTCAAACTTATTCATCTGATGAATGAACTTTACGAGGTACACCTAAATCGTCTGCTATATCGTCGTAGTCATCACCACATTCATAAGGGTCTAGCAAATTATAAGCTTCGATTAGCAACTCTTTAGGTGCGCTCTTGTGCAATCCATGCTTCTACTAAATAATAATCAATTGCAATAGACGGTTCGCCTGCTCGAATGGCACTATTGGCTGCTTCTTTAGAGAGCTTATCCATGTTAGGTTCTGCATATGGACGGAGTTTCTCAACCATGTCATAACAAATTTTCATCATGTCCATTAGCCTTTGACTACTCTAGTATTATCTATCTTATTGTATGCAGTAAGATGCATCGTCTATGTTTTCCTTCTTATATGTATGTATTTTAATTATTGATATTTAGATTATCTGATATACTTTTTATGGAATCTAGGGCTCCTCTTACCCTTAATCTCTTTCTAATAGAGTTGGTTTGGGGGAATGACTGGTCTTCTTATTTTATGTGCAATGCATAAAATGCAATGTTACAAATGTGAGGCCCTCGGCAACCAGCTTTCAAGACTGGAATATTAGTCTGAGGAGTACTTCACATTTTATCATTGTGATTGCTGCATAAAATAAGTTATTATTAAAGCCGGGCGCGAGTCCCTCGCAGCTGTCGTTTACGGCAGAGTGTTAGTCGAGGATTGGCTTGCGCTCGGTTATTTGATGTTTTATCAGAAATTTTAACTGGTTCAATTCCACAGATAAGCACGAGACTGCGAGCATATCGGCTTATATGCCAAAAAGTGCGTGAAGCTAAGCTGATGAATATTATGTGCCTATAATCCATAATCTAAACAGCATTAAAAACTCAGCTAACAAACTGAGAAAACAACGTTCATATGTTACTCGCGCAGTACGTAATCTGCGCCAATAACGCGTTTGACGATTTATTGTTAAATACTCGGCTAATATGGAAAGTAATAATATGTTCAACTGTACTATTCATTGATTATATCGATATGTTAACTTTTTAAATCTTCTAACCAAACTTAAAAAATCACTTGTTTTCTATTTACTAAAGATGATATATTGTAAATGCTAATTCTCAATAAGACTGGACTTGTTATCCAGTTTGATTGCTCAGCAGATTTGATGATTATCACTGCAGGGGAAGCTTCCAGCTTCCCCGTTTTTATTTATTAGTTTTCAAATTAGGGGTTATAGGCCAAAAAGTGGGGTAATTGGCAAAAAGTGTGTAAAGCTAAGCTGATGAGTATTCTTAAAATAGAAGTAGCCCGCTTAGCTTTTTAATAACTACTTGCAGTATTCGCCGCTCTTATGGAACTCATTTCAATCAACTCCAGTACCCTATCTTGCTGGTATTCTAAATACTTCAGATAATCCCTACTTAAGGATTGCAAAGCTACATTACACGTTCAAAATAAAGTTGATAAAAAACGTAGGCGCAATGTATTGATAAGTGAAAAAATTGATTCAGAAAAATGTTTAACGGGATATGTACCAGATAAGGTTCATAGGATGCCTCCTAATGATAATAAGAAATTTGATGAAGCAAATTCACCATCATATATTCATTTCATGTTAACTTTTTTACTTGTTGCGCTGTGTCTTTTCTTTCTATTCAATTCGTGCAATGGTTATCACGATAACGACTATTATTCTGACGCTATATCAATTAGCAATAATGTTTTATGAACCGTTTTTGTTTACATGCAATTTTTGTGCTTGTGCAGAATATAGAAATTCATTTTATTTATTAATGTTTCGTGAGTTTACAATAAAAGTACGGTAGTATATTAAAAGAAATATAAATGTAATAGCTAATTTAAATATAGTTTAATTTGTGAGGAGAAGTAGTTATCAATGGGCTTAATGATAACGAGCTGTCTTCAAATGTTTCCAAGCATTTATCCAGCAAATAATGTGGAGCAGATTCGACAGGAGTCAATGAAAATGTCTCAAGAGCGTCTGCAGCGTCAAATGCGAGCAAGGATTCTTCAATCTCTGCTTTATCAAAAGGAGCAGGAAAAAATTTTTTTTGAACAGGACTCATTCTAAGTCTAGTTAAGCAAACAGCGATGACTATAAAGGTTTGTCTAATAACTAATATTTTTTTACGTTTGTTTTATATCTGATATATTCTTTACGGAAGTTGGATCCCCGTAATCATTGACCTTCAAGGGCTGGTTTTTGGTGTGGTGCAGCTTCCTCTTTAACTTAACTGCAGCATTTCTTTCGATATTTTAACGAGACTTAGGTTTTAAACATACTTTTTGGTCTATAACCCACATTTGCACTTTACTTAGCATATTTGCGATTGACAATCCCGTATTTGTCTTATAGTCAGTTCGATTGTTATAATTGTTGCGAATTTGCAATGCAATAGTTGTATTGCTTAACAACTGAAGTAGAAGGTGAATTATGCTTTGTAATTTTTGCGGTAAAGAGAACGACGCAAATAGTCAAGTATGTGCTAATTGCGGAAATCGCTTAGGAAACCCAAATGTGCAGCAGACTGTTCAAAATACTCAGCAGCCAGCAAACGATACTTTAAATTCTGTTAAAGATGGCTTTAAGAATTTTAATGAGACAATAGATTCAGTAATTGAAGATTCAGATCCTGAGCTTTTACATAAGTACTCTTTGATTGCTTATATGGCAGCTTCTGTTGTTGCAATTATTGCTCCATTCTTGCCACTTATCACTGTAAATTGCTTTGGTCTCTCCAAGTCGTTTAATTTTGTAAACAATAATAACACTCCTGGCGATGGAATTTTCTATATAATTATTGCTATTGTTGCTTTAGTTTTTGCTTTTATGAATAAGTCAAAAATAATGATGATTGTTGGCGGTGTTGCTGCCGTATTTATGATTTTTGAGTTTTTCCATATTAATGGCAAGATATCTTCCCTCAAATCGCAGTTTGGCGGATTCTCGATGCTTGGATCTGTAAGTTATGGCATTGGTTTCTACTTATTCATTCTCTCTGCACTTGCTTTGCTTGGATCCTCTGTATTGTACTACCTGTGTGAAAGAGTGCTAAAAGCAGAGAAATAGCATTACTTTGTAACATGTTTTGTACAATGTTTATGCATGTTGACAGCTTGTGATTACATAGTCATAGACAAAGTAATTGATAATAGTGAACCCCGGCTTAGGCTGGGGTTCATTGCGTATACGGCAAAATGCGAATGATATTGAGAAACGATATCGCCCAAATATTTTAATATTTTAGGAGGCTGGAAAGTGCATAATCATAACGATGTAATTCAAACTAACGGCACTGGTTCACGCTCAAGCAGTGTGAATGCAAATGTCAACTCTTTCGATACTCATTACAATAACGCCAATGCAGCTTCCCAAGCAGCCGCAATTCACGCAAGTCATGCGCATCAGCATCGTTTGCTTCTTACGCTTTCTCTTACTGCAACTGTGTTTTTTGCTGAGGTGATTGGTTCTTTCCTAACTAATTCTTTGTCGCTTCTTATAGACGCAGGTCATATGCTTACAGACATTTCAGTTCTTGCAGCTTCAACAGTTACTGCAATTCTTATGCGTCGTCGTCCAAATAGTAAGCGTACGTGGGGCTGGGCGCGTCTTGAGGTTATTACAGCTGCTGCGGGAGCTCTTATTTTACTGCTTGTAGGAGTGTATGCTCTTGTTGAAGCTGGAATGCGTCTTTTTGGTAGTGGTCATCAAGGCATTCACGATGTAAATCAGCTCCTATTCTTTGGTATTCTTGGTTTAGCTGCGAATTTAGGTTCTCTTGTAATTCTTATGTCTCAATCGCAAGACAACATGAATATGCGTGCTGCCTTTCTTGAGGTTATGAACGATGCTCTTGGATCTGTTGCAGTTGTAGTCTCAGCTATTGTAATGATGAGCACAGGTTGGGCAGGTTTTGATGCTGTAGCTGGTGGTATTATTGCGCTTCTTATGATTCCTCGTGCGTTAAAGCTTCTTAAGAATGCTGTTAAGGTTCTTCTTGAGCAGACTCCTGAAGGTCTTGATTTAAACAAAGTTCGTGAACATCTAGAGCATGTTCCTCATGTGATTGCAGTTCACGATTTACATGCTAGTACTGTCTCTACTGGTATGCCGATTTTTATGGCACATGTCGTTGTGGATCCTAATATGACAATGTCTCAATGCTCTCATGTGCTTTCTCAGCTTCAGGACTGTTTACGCGAGCATTTTCCTGTTTCTGTGTCTCACACTACTTTTCAACTTGAGCCTAAAGGTTATACAACTTCCAGTGCTTCAGAGCATCATGAATAGAGTTTATAAGGTTTTGCTTATAAGTTTTGTTGCAATGAATGTGGCAGGTTTGCATAAATGTGTGAATGTGTATTTCCTGTGTCGTAATCGTTTTTGAAGTAAAGTTATATTTATGCCGTTAAAAGAACTAATTGATAATACTCACAGTGAGCGCGTGCGCAGACTTGTTTCTTTAGGTCGCGCAAAGTCGCATGATTTGCAGCGTTTTTTAGTTGAAGGTCCGCAAAGTGTGCGTGAAGCTATACGTTATGCCACAGATTCGTTATGTGATATTTATGTTACTAAAGATGCTTGTGAAGGTAATGAAAAGGAAAGTTCACAATTTTCTTCTTTGCGGGAAATAGTTAAAGAAGCTTTATCTCGATCTTGTTATGTTCATCCTGTTGAACCGAGTATTATGCAAAAAATTAGTGCTGATTCACAGGGAATTGTTGCGGTTGCTAATTCGAAATCTTTAGATGATATCTATTTTAGTGAGTTTAAAAATTTGCAACAATCAGCACAAGTAAAATCAAAAAACGATTTTAAGCCTCTTCGTATTGCAGCTTGCTGGCAGGTAAGAGATCCTGGCAATGCTGGTGCTATTATTCGCGTTGCAGATGTTGCTGGATGCGATGCTGTTGTTTTTGTTGATGATTGCGTAAGTCGTTGGAATTCTAAGCTTGTGCGTTCGACTGCAGGTTCACTATTTCATCTTCCTGTAGTGCAATTAAGCGTTCAAGACTGGTTCGAATGCGCTGCAAAATCAAATATTCGAATTATTGCAGCTGATATTTACGGAACTGACAAGATTAAACCTGTGCCATTTCCAAAAATTTTAGTCAATTCCGAGGTTATTAGCAGTTCTTTGGCTATTTTATTTGGCAATGAAGCTAGAGGCTTACCTAAAGAAGTATTGCAACAGGTTGACGATATTTCAATAATTCCAATATATGGAAAAGCAGAATCAATGAACCTTGCAACAAGTGCAGCAGTAATGCTTATGGGCTTGGCTATGTCGAGTCATGAGCGAAAAATATAACTTTGGGCAATATTTTGCAATATCGTATATAAACAATGAATATACGTATAACACAGATAGGAAGGGTGCTGTGACCGATAATAAGCCATTCGATATTAAAGCTGTAACTAAAGCAGTAAAAGAAGGTATTGCTAGCGTTACAGCTGCTCAAACTATGGAAGAGCTGAAGGCTGTTAAAACTAAGTATGCTGGCGCGCAGTCAGTGATGACTGTTGCAAGCAAAGCAATTGGTTCTTTGCCTGCAGATCAAAAGAAGGAAGTTGGCAAGGTGATGTCAACTTTGCGAGCTGATTTTGGTCGAGCTTTTGCAGAAGCTACAGAGCGAATTAAAGCCGTTGAAGAAGCTAACATGCTTTCTGCAGAGACTGTAGATATGACTCTTCCAATTAATCGTAAGCCTTTAGGTGCTCGTCATCCTATTGCTCGTATTATTGAAGATTTTGAAGACTTCTTTGTGTCTATGGGTTGGCAGATTTCTGCGGGTCCAGAAGTTGAAACTGAATGGTTTGATTTCGATGCATTGAACTTTGGACCGGATCATCCTGCGCGTCAAATGCAAGATACTTTCTACGTTCAAGGAAATCAAGCTAAGGATGCCGCAGGCTTTGTTGGTTCAAATATGGTTTTGCGCACGCAAACTTCCTCTGACCAAGTACGTGCGTTAATTGAGCGTGGAGTTCCTCTGTATATTGCTTCTCCTGGTAGAGTGTTCCGCACTGATGAACTGGATGCAACGCATACTCCAGTTTTTCATCAATGTGAAGCTTTGGCTGTGGATAAGCATTTAACAATGGCTGATTTAAAGGGTGTTCTCGATCGTTTGGCTGTTGCTATGTTTGGTCCAGATGCAAAGAGCCGTTTGCGACCAAGCTACTTCCCATTTACTGAGCCTAGTGCTGAGCTGGATCTTTGGTTCCCAGATAAAAAGGGCGGCCCAGGCTGGATTGAATGGGGCGGATGTGGAATGGTGAATCCTAATGTCCTTAAATCTGCTGGTTTAGATCCAGAAGTTTATACTGGTTTTGCTTTCGGAGTAGGTTTGGAGCGAACTTTGCTACTTCGACATGACATTAACGATATGCATGATTTGGTTGAAGGCGATAAGCGCTTCAGTGAACAGTTTGTGATGGGGGAGTAAAACTCATGCCAATGGTAGATATTGACTGGCTTAAAGATCATGTTGAAGTGCCAGAAGGTTTAACATACGAACAGCTTGCTAAAGATTTAGTTCGTGTTGGTTTAGAGGAAGAAGAGATTCACACTTCTCAAGTTACCGGTCCAATTGTTGTCGGTTACGTAGTTGACGCAACTCCTGAACCGCAGAAAAATGGCAAAACTATTAATTGGTGCCATGTTGATGTCGGAGATAAATACAACGATGTTGACGAAAACGGTAAAAAAGTTCCTCGTGGCATTATTTGCGGTGCTCCTAATATGGCTGCTGGTGAAAAGGTTGTTGTAACTCTTCCTGGTGCTGTTCTGCCTGGAGATTTTAAGATTGAGCCGCGCAAGACTTACGGTCATATTTCTGACGGTATGTGTGCTTCAGAGCGTGAGCTTGGTTTGGGAGATAGCCACAATGGCATTATTTTGTTGCGTGAATATGGCTTTTCTAAGGCTGAATATGATGAGTTGAAGCCTGGCGATGATGTAATGGAGTTGTTGCATCTTAATAAGCCGATTTTGGAGATTAACATAACGCCTGATCGTGGTTATGCTTTCTCTTATCGTGGTGTTGCTCGCGAATATCATCATTCAACTGGTGCTGTTTATACGGATCCTGTTTCAAAGTTGAATGAGCAGGTATCGCAAATTAATGATGAAGGTCACAAGACTTCAGATATTGACGTGAGCATTGAAGATACTAATCCAATTCATGGTGTACCTGGTTGTGATCGATATTATGCGCGTGCTGTACATGGTTTTGACTCCACTTGTGCAAGCCCACGTTGGATGCAGCGTCGTTTAACGCGTGCAGGTATGCGCAGTATCTCTCTTGCCGTTGATATCACTAATTATGTCATGCTCGATTTGGGTCAACCTCTTCATGCTTATGATTTAGACAAAATTGAAGGTCCAATTGTAGTTCGTCGTGCACATGATGGCGAACATCTTACGACTTTGGATGGCAAAGATCATGAATTGCATGTTGAGGATTTAGTTATTTGCGATTCTCCTCATGGAAACCACGGTTCACGCGTGCTTGGCTTAGCAGGTGTTATGGGAGGCATGTACGGCGAAGTTACGAGTGAAACGAAAAATATTTTGATTGAGGCAGCTCACTTTGATCCCGTTTCAATTGCTCGCACTGCTAGACGACATAAGATTCCTTCTGAGGCTTCTCGTCGTTTTGAACGTGGCGTTGATACTCAATTGCAGCCAGCAGCTGCGCAAATGGCTGCGAATCTTTTGGAACAGTTTGGTGGAGCTAAGCCATCTACATCGCCGTGTGATGTTAATAATACTCAGTCGCGAAATGTGATTGTGTTTAAAGCTAATGAAGTGCAGCGAGTTGCTGGTTTGGAAGTTGATTTGAATCGCATTAGCGATATTCTTACCGATATTGGTTGCTCTGTTGCTGGTGGTGGCAATGGATCCTTCTCCGTTCTTCCTCCAACTTGGCGTCCTGATTTGAATGAGCCTTGCGATCTAGTAGAAGAAATCGCTCGACTTATTGGATATGATGAGATTCCTGTTAAGGTTCCTGCAGTTCCTGTTACTGGTCGAACCGGTTTAACCACGCAACAGCAAACTAGGCGAGCTATTGCTTATGAGTTAGCAGAAACTGGTTTTGTTGAATCTTTAAGTTATCCATTTGTTGGTGAAGAAGATATTAAGGCTTTCCGCCAAAATGTGGACGAAGTTGCTGAAGTAAGTGTTCGTATTGCTAATCCTTTGGCTGGAGACAGACCTTGGCTTCGTCGTTCTGTTTTGATGACTTTGGCTGGCACTGTTCGACGCAATCTTCATCGTGGTTTAACAGATATTTCCATGTATGAGCTTGGTCATGTGTACTTTAGCGATCCAAATGCTCCTGCAATTCCTGCATTACCTGGTTCTGTTAGACCTTCTAATGCTGAACTTGCTGCGCTGGATGCTGGATTACCGGAACAACCTTTGCATGTTGCTGCTTTGCTAACTGGTCATGCTGAAGAAACTGGTTGGCTTGGTACTCATAGAGATGTCGATTGGAGCGATGCTGTTGAAGCACTCCAGCGAGTTGGTAAGAGAATTGGTGTTAAGTTCATTCTCGAACAGTTTAAAGCTCAAGATGCTCCATCTTCTTGGCATCCTGGTCGTAGTGCTCAAGTTTGTGTTCTTGCTGAAGATGGTTCAAGCGTCAATCTCGGTATTGTTGGCGAATTGCATCCGCATGTTTGTGAAGCGCTAGATTTGCCTAAGCATTCTGCAGCATTCGAGCTTGATTTAACTGAATTGTTTAAGAATATGCTTATGAAGCCTGTTCAAGCTAAACCAATTTCGACTTTCCCTCCTGTAAAGCAAGATTTTGCTTTCACTGCACCAATTGAGTTGAAGGCGAATGAATTGCAGTCTGCTATTGAAAAGTCTGCTGGAGATTTGCTTGAATCTGTTGAGTTGTTCGATGTGTATGAGGGTGAGCAGCTTGGAGAAGGTTTGCGTTCTCTTGCTTATTCTGTAACGTTCCGAGCAAATGATAGAACACTTTCTGGCGAAGAGATGGAAGAAGTTCGTAAGAAGATTACGGATGCTGCTGAAGTCTTGCACGCAACTTTGCGAGTGTAAAATATAATATATTTTAATTAATGCGATTGTGCATACGTTCTAATAATAGTATGCATAATCGCATTTATTGCATTATTGACTCTTTTTTCTTTTTATGTAAAGTAACATTCATTTTTTAATGAGAATCTAGCGTTTTCATGCATAATAGATATGTGTGACGAAGAACACATAAATAATTTTTTATGCATGTAGATATGTATACACATATTCGTATATATTTAATTGAAAATATGTTTATGAAAGGTTTTGATAAAACTATGATGAATCCAGAAACGGATGCAGAATCAAATAACGAAGTGTCAATAAAACAGCAACGTCCTGCAACAAAAGCAGCGCGTTTAAACGCTATTGAACAAGCGTTACTGGCAGAAGTGATTACTTCTCAATCTCAACTCGCTAAAGTGTTGGCGCGTCATGGTTTTAATGTTACTCAAGCTACTTTGAGCCGAGATTTAGATGAGTTAAATGCCGTTAAAATTCGATTGACGGATGGCAGGATTGCGTATGTGCTTGGCGATGGTACTGGCAATCGTCATGCTATGGATACTGTGCGAATTGATCAGCAAGTTGCTCGCACTTTAGCAGGTCTTGTCACTGAAGTTGGGCATGCAAATAATATTGTTGTTATTCACACTCCATCCGGCGCTGCACAATACGTTGCAAGTGTTATAGATCGTCAGCCTTTGAAAGGTATTTTAGGATCAGTTGCTGGAGATGATACAGTTATTATGGTTTGCGTTTCAAATGAAGAAGCTGAAAATCGAGCAAATTGGATGCTTTCAGTAGCTTCTCGTTAAACAATTTATTAAGAAATATTGTGGCTATTTAAATAAATATTATATTAGAAAAATAAATTTGCAGTAACGAAAAGAATTTATACGCGTGCAGTGCATTGCTGAGCTGCGCGCGTTTTTATATGTATAACTATAATTGATATATTTTTTATATTTTATAATAACTCTTCAAAGATGATAAAAATATAATAATTTTTTAGCGCATCTGTTGATTTTATTTTATATGTATAATATGCTCTTTATTGTTTATTTATTCAATACATGACCTGGGAGGTCACTATGACTAATAAAAAACGTATTGTCTTGGCGTATTCAGGTGGCCTCGATACTTCTGTAGCAATTCCATACCTTAAAGAGCAAACAGGTCAAGACGTTGTAGCTGTGTCACTAAACGTTGGTCAGGGCGGTGAAGCGCTTGAAGTAATTAAAAATCGTGCTTTGGCTTGTGGTGCAGTTGAAGCATATGTTGTCGATGCTCGCGAAGAATTCGCAGATAACTATTGCATGCTTGCATTAAAAGCTAACGCAATGTATGAAGACGTGTATCCATTGGTTTCTGCTCTTTCTAGGCCTTTGATTACTCGACACTTAGTGAATGCAGCTCATCAATTTGATGCAGACACAATTGCGCACGGTTGCACAGGTAAAGGAAACGATCAGGTTCGTTTTGAAGTTGCAATCCAATCTTTGGATCCAGAATTAAAAGCTATTAGCCCAATTCGAGACTTGTCACTTACTCGTGATGTTGAAATAGAGTTCGCTAACGAGCATAAGCTTCCAATTGAACAGAGCAAGAAAAGCCCATATTCGATCGACCAAAACGTGTGGGGTCGTGCAATCGAAACTGGTTTCCTAGAAGATCCATGGAATGCTCCGACTGAAGAGTGCTACTCTTATACGCAAAATCCTCTTGAATCTCAAGAACCGGATGAAGTTACAATTACTTTTGAAAAAGGTATTCCAGTCGCAATTGACGGTCATAGCGTAACACCTTTGCAAGCAATTGAAGAAATGAATGCAAGAGCTGGAGCGCAAGGAATTGGACGAATCGATATTATTGAAGATCGTCTTGTAGGAATTAAATCTCGTGAATTGTACGAAGTTCCAGGTGCTCAAGCTTTAATTGTTGCACACCAAGAGCTTGAAAATTGCTGCCTGGAGCGTGAGCAGCACAGGCTAAAGCGTGCTCTTGATAAAAAGTGGGCTGAATTTGTCTATGATGGTCAGTGGTTCTCTCCAGTTGTGCGTTCTCTTAACGCATTTATTAATGAGACTCAAGAGCATGTTTCTGGAGAAATTCGAATGACTATGTATGCTGGCAAAGCTGTAGTTACAGGACGCCGTTCTGAGGAATCATTGTATGACTTTAATTTAGCAACATATGATTCTTCAGATACATTTGATCAGCGTGCTTCCAATGGATTCATTGAAATCTACGGATTGTCTAGCAAGGTTGCAGCAGCAAGAGATATGCGCGTTGCAAACAACAACTAATACGATATATATAAAAAAGATATAAAGGTAATAAACTATGCACGATGCAACAAAAGCAGCAGCCGCAGAACTAGAAAATAATGAAACTAATAATACTAATCACCCTATTGCATTGTGGGGTGGACGATTTAGTTCAGGTCCTTCAGCAGAGCTAGCGAAACTAAGCAAGTCCACACAATTTGATTGGCGATTAGCGGATGATGATATTGCTGGTTCTAGAGCTCATGCGCATGCGTTGCATCGTGCAGGTCTTCTTAACGAAAAAGAGTATGCTGATTTATCTTGTGCATTAGATGAATTGCAAAAGCATGTAGATGACGGAACTTTCGCACCCATTGAGGAAGATGAAGATGAAGCTACAGCGTTAGAGCGCGGTTTACTTGAAATTGCTGGAAATGAGCTTGGCGGAAAGCTTCGTGCAGGTCGCTCTAGAAATGATCAAATTGCAGCTTTAATACGTATGTTTTTGCGTAGGCATGCGCGCATTATTGCATCATTATTGTTGTCAGTTTGCCAAGCGTTGCTGAATCAATCAAAAAATGCAAAAGACGCGGTGATGCCGGGTCGCACTCATATGCAACATGCTCAACCAATTTTGCTTGCGCATCAGTTAATGGCACATGTTTGGCCGCTTTTACGAGATGTAAATCGCTTCATAGATTGGGATTTGCGTGCAGATGAAAGCCCTTATGGAGCAGGCGCTTTGGCAGGCAATACTCTTGGTCTTAATCCAGAAGAAGTAGCTAAAGAGCTTGGTTTTTCAAAAGTTTGCGCTAATTCTATAGACGCAACTGCAAGTAGAGACTTAGTTGCAGAATTTTCATTCATTGCAGCAATGGTTGGCGTTGATATATCACGATTAAGTGAAGAAATTATTATTTGGAATACTCAAGAATTTGCATTTGTTCGTTTAGATGATGCTTATTCAACTGGCTCATCGATTATGCCTCAAAAAAAGAATCCAGATATTGCGGAACTTGCTCGCGGTAAAGCTGGTAGATTAATAGGCGATTTAACTGGTTTAATGGCAACTCTTAAAGGTCTTCCTACTGCTTATGCTCGCGATTTGCAGGAAGATAAAGAAGCTGTTTTTGATCAAATTGACACTTTAGAAGTGCTGCTTCCAGCTTTTGCTGGAATGGTAGAAACTATGAAATTTGATCTAAATAGACTTTATGAACAGTCTTCTACTGGTTTCGCTCTTGCTACAGATATTGCAGAATGGCTTGTAAAAAAGGGTGTTCCATTCCGTAATGCTCATACTTTGTCTGGTTTGTGTGTAAAGCGAGCTGAGGAAATTGGGGGAGATCTTGCTGATTTAAGCGATGATGATTTTTCAAATATTCTAAGCGGTTTTGTTGATAGCGAAGAAATTGCGAATATTAGAACAATATTGACTAGTGCTGGATCTGTGTCTGCCAGATGCGGTCGTGGCGGTACAGCCTTCGTGCGAGTTAAAGAGCAAATTGTAGAGGCTGAAAACGCAATCGATAATTATTATAAATTTGCAAATTCGAAAAGCGATGGTTCTGCTTATATTTCGTCTATAAAATAATTTTAAAATTAGATTATTAGCTGTAACGTTATAGTGCCAAGTATCGTACGTTATGATATTTGGCACTTTTTATTATGCGTGTCGTCATGTGCTGCAAAAATTGAAAGGCTTGTGGACGCGCAAAGCGCCCGATATTTATCGGTATTCTGTATTAAGGAGATACGAATGGCTCAGGTCAGGAACTACAAGGAAGCAGGTTTTGCTTCTTTGTTTGAAGAGCTTAAGTGGCGTGGATTAATTTCACAATCTACTGATGAGCAGCAACTTGCTCAAGCGCTTGACGGAGAACCATTAACGTATTATTGCGGTTACGATCCTACTGCTGCTTCATTGCATATTGGTAATCTTGTGCAGCTTATTAATATGCGCCACTTGCAGGCTGCAGGTCATCATCCTATTGCTTTAGTTGGTGGTGCCACTGGTTTGATTGGTGACCCTCGTCAAAGCGGAGAACGCACTCTTAATTCTAAAGATATTGTGGCTGGCTGGGCTGAACGTTTGCGTAAGCAGATTGGCAGAATTTTGCCTCTTGATGGTGAAAATCCTGTTCGTTTTGTTAGCAATTACGACTGGGTTTCTAAGATGTCTGCTATCGACTTCCTGCGTGATGTTGGTAAGAATTTCCGTGTTGGCACAATGCTTTCTAAGGATATTGTTGCTCGTCGCTTAAATTCCGATGAAGGTATTTCTTTTGCTGAGTTTAGCTATCAAGTTTTGCAAGGCAACGACTTCTTGTACTTGTTTGATAATTACAACGTAACCTTGCAACTTGGCGGTTCGGATCAGTGGGGTAATCTCACTTCCGGCATGGATTTGATTCGTAAGGTTCGTGGCGCATCCGTAAACGTGTTTACTAGCCCAATTATTACAGATAATCAAGGTCGTAAGTTTGGTAAGTCAGAAGGTAACGCCATGTGGCTTGATCCTTCTATGCTTAGCCCTTATCGCTTCTATCAGTTCTGGTTCAATCAGCCTGATGATGAAGTTGTTAAGTTGCTTAAGGTGTTCACTTTCTTGCCAAAAGATGAAATTGAGCGTTTAGCTCAGCAAATTCAGGATGATCCTGGAAGTCGTGAAGCTCAGCGCGTGCTTGCGTGGGAAGTTACAAGTTTCGTTCACGGTGAAGATTTAACGAGCCAGGCTATTGAAGCTTCTTCCGCTTTGTTTGGACGTGGCAATCTTTGCAATATTGATGAGCAGACTCTTGAAGCTGCTTTAGATGGCGTTAAGGTTAAGGCTGAAGACGGTAGTTTAGATTTCGCTAAGGCTAAAGTTGCAGATCGTGTTGTTGAGGCTGCAGTTGCCGCAGGTCTGTTCCGCACTGTTTCCGAAGCTCGTCGCGCTATTGAAGCAGGCGGTTTGTATCTAAATAATGAACGTGTAAGTGGTGTCGACGATGTGTTAAGTGAGGACTCTTTCTTGCACGGTCGTTTCGCTTTGCTTCGCCGAGGCAAGAAAGCTATCGGTGCCGTAGAGCGCGCTTAATAAATGTTTGTATTTATTAAAAAATACATCTGTTGTAAGCTTGCTGCTTGATGTATGCTATAGCTTGCTTACAGCAGATGTTTAGTTGTTTTATGAATATAATTAAAATGTGATTTTGTAATAAAATTGCACATAGATGAGAGGTATGCCAGAATGGGCGAAGAACGCGAACACTCGCGGAGTGGTAAGAAATCTTTTGGTGAACGTGGTGGATTTGGTCATCGCAATGGTAGTAAAAGTAGCGAGCGTCGCGGCGGTTTCCATAAAGATGGTTTCCATAAAGGCGGTTTTAAGAAGGGTGGTTTCCGCCGTAATGATGATGACCGTGAAGAGAGCTTCCGCTCTGGCGTAAAGCGTGATGGTGATCGTCGTTTTAACCGTCATGACGATCGTAAAGATGACCGTCGCGGTGGTTTTAAGAAGAATGGTTTTAAGAAGGACGGATTCCGCTCAGAGAATCGCGATAATGATCGTCGCTTTGATCGTAACCGTCATTTTGATCGTATAGATGATCGTCGCGATGATCGTCGCTCTAGAGATTTTGAACATTCTGGTGAAGAAGGTGGCAACCCACGCTACAAGAAGTTTGATGGTGAACATCGTTTTAACCATCGTGACGATCGCAGGGATAATCGTCGTGAGAACCATCGCAATGGCGATTTCCATAAAGATTTTCATAAAGGCTCTAAGGGTGGCTTCCGTGATGACCGCAGAGATGATCGTCGCGATGAGCGCAGAGATAATGAGCGTCGTTTTGATCGTCGTGACAATCGCAGAGATGACCGCAGAGATGACCGTCGCGCAAATTCGCGTAGTAACTTCCGCTTTGAAGATGGTCCACGCCGCAATTCTGACGGAACTGTTTCTTATCCATCTCAAAATCCTTATACAGCACGCCGCCCTGGTGAGCCTAAGATGCCAAAAGGTTTGGAATGGGCAATGCTTTCTAAAGAAGATCGCGAGCGTTTGCGCGGTCTTTCAAAGGAGCATGCTGAAAATATTGGTCTTCATATTCTTGCGGCCTATACTTTGCAAGAAGAAAATCCTGAACTTGCATTAGAACATGCAAAGTGGGCTGCTAAGCAAGCATCTCGTATTGATTTTGCTCGCGAAACTTTAGCTTTTGTGGCCTATCGTCAGGGCGATTACAAGCTTGCTTCTAAGGAATTCCGCACTGCAATGCGAATGAATGGTTACCTTGATTATTTGCCATTTATTGCCGATTGCGAGCGCGGTATGGGAAATCTAGATAAGGCTTTAGAAATTTGCATGTCAGATGAAGCAAAAACCTTAAGAGGAGAAGTAAAAGCCGAAATGTTCCTCGTTTATGCAGGCGTTTTGGCTGATACTGGTCATGCTGATAAGGCTATTGAATTGGTTCATGCAATGGGTCGTTCAAAGGGTCTTCCTGGAGAGTATCGTATGCGTGCAGTTCAAGCAGAACAATACTTCTTGGAAGAAGCCGGTCGTAGTGACGAAGCAATTGAATTAGAGTCTTTGCTTGATAAGCTTGAGCAACAGTATGCTGATGTTGATGACGAAGATATAAATCCTGATGATATTGTTATCGACTATGATTTAGAGCATTTGAATGATGACATGATGGATGAAATTGGCATGAGTGAAGATGATGCTCAATTTGCTCCTGATGAAGAATCTGATGAAGAATCTGAAGTAACTGAAGATTTAGAAGACTCAGAAGAGACAAGTAACTCTGAGAATGCGGATAATACAGATACTATCGAGATGAGTGCTGTTCACGCTGACGAAGAGTAGTTCGTAACATTTGAATATTTGCGCCCGGCTGCTTTTAAGTAAGCCGGGCACTTGCTGCTTTAAGAGTTGATATTTATAAAATAGGCTTAATAAAATTTGAATCTAAATTAAGTGCAGTGTTTAGCAAACTTAAATGAGGTATAGTATGCAAGTTGAAACGAAAAAGAATTTTTCTTCATGTAATCGTCCGTTAAGCGATGCATTTCGTCTAGCACTGCTTGATTTAGATGGTGTTGTATATCGTGGTGGAAATGCTGTTGAATATGCGTCTGATTCCATTTTGTTTGCGCAAAAAAATGGAATGGCAATTGAATACACAACTAATAATTCTTCGCGTTTCCAATCTGTTGTTGCAAAACAACTGGAAAGTTTTGGTTTAAAAGTAGAACCATGGCAGATTATAACGTCTTCTGTTGTTGCAGCAAGAATGGTAGCTCGCAATGTTGAGAAAGGATCTAAAGTTCTTGTTCTCGGCGCTGAACATTTGCGTCAAGAAGTGCAACGCGTAGGATTAGAGCTTGTAGATTCGTGCGAAGATAATCCTAAAGCTGTTATTCAAGGCTGGTATCCTCAAATGACTTGGCAAGAAATGGCGGAAGTTTCTTTCGCTGTTGAGCATGGTGCAAAATATTTCGTTACTAACCGCGACTTAACTATTCCAAGAGAGCATGGTATTGCTCCTGGATGCGGTTCCATGATTCAAGCTGTTATTAATGCTACGGGTGTGGAGCCTATTTCGTCTGCTGGAAAACCAGAATCTGCAATGTATGATGAAGCAAGGTTTTTGGTTGCTGCTAATGCTAAGCATGATGATTCTGAATGTGAAGAATACACTGAAAAAGACGAGTATGGGAATCCTGTAATTAGTATTGAGCATTCATTAGCAGTTGGAGATCGTTTAGATACTGATATTGAGGCTGGGACAAGAGGAGGCTATGCTTCTTTACTTGTTCTTACTGGAGTTACAGATCCTCGCATGCTTATGCTTGCACCAAAACATTTGCGTCCAAGTTTTGTTTCTAAAGACTTGCGAGGATTAAACGAATCTCATAATGCTCCTGAACGCGTTAACGGTACTACTTTTACTTGTGAAGATGCTATAGCAAGAGTTGTGAATAATAATATTATTGAAGTTAATAACACCAACGATTGCAATGCTTTGAGAGCTGCTTGTGCGCTGGCATGGAGTTTGCAAGATTGCGGTGAAAATATGGAAAATTATACTCTTCCGGAGTTTTCCTTATGACTGTAAATGAGGATTTAAGTAAACTTTCAAATAGCAATATTTCACAACGTTTAGATTGCGCTTTGGTTAAGCGTGGTTTAGCAGAAAGTAGGACAACTGCTCAGCGTTTAATTCGTGCTGGCGTAGTGAGTGTTGACAATCGAAATATTACAAAATCCTCATTTTTAGTAAACAATTCACATGCAATAACAATCAATGAATCAAAAAATACGCAATCTTGTATTAGATACGTTTCTCGCGGAGCGCTTAAGTTAGAAGGTGCCTTCGAAGCGTTTTCTAAAAATGGTTTAACTACTTCCAAATCAACTAAAGCTCTAGATATAGGTGCATCAACGGGCGGTTTTTGCGACGTTCTTTTGCAAAGAGGCGTTCATTCTGTAATAGCTTTAGATGTTGGTCATGGTCAATTACATCCAAAAATAGCTAACAATTCACATGTAATTGAAATGAGCGGTGTAAATATTCGAAATGTGTACGAAGAAAACTTGCCATATAAGCCAAATCTTATAGTTTCTGACGTTTCTTTTATTTCTCTAACGCTTGTTATTCCAGTAATTTCTAGAATAGCTCAATTGCATGCAGATATTGTGCTTTTAGTTAAGCCGCAATTTGAAGTAGGAAAAGGAAACCTTGGAAAAGGTGGAATAGTAACTGACGAAACTTTAAAAATTAAAGCTTTAGAAACAATAAAAAGTTGTGCAAATCAAAACGGTCTAAAGGTTATCTCCTCTTGTGAATCTCCTATTGAAGGAACACATGGCAATACGGAGTATCTTCTTTATGCGCGTTACGAGAAATAAGAAATAAGTTAATCATTGAATGTTTAACATTTTTCAATATGTATCCTAACAATTACAATAGTAGTAGTTGTGTTTAAACAGTACGAAGGGGCTGTATATGCAGGAACATTTCGATACTAATTCCGCTTCGGCGGCTCGTCGTGCTCTTGTAGTTACTCACGCTAGGATCGATGTTCACAGTAATGTGGTAAATCAAGTCAAGACTCAACTTATTAAAGCTGGATTCGTTGTTGACGTATTCAACAGTGCTTCTGTGTCTGATTTTGCTAAAAAAACTACTCGTATAGTTGACGAAAATACAGAAATAGTTGTGGTACTTGGGGGAGATGGCACCATGCTTCAGGCTGCTGAGTTAGTGCATTGTACTACTGTTCCAATTATCGGCATAAATCTTGGCCATGTTGGTTTTTTGGCAGAATTCGAAAGTTTTCAAATTAATGATGCTATTCGTAGAATTGCAAACAAGGATTACACTATTGACAGGAGAATGGAAGCTCATGTAGATGTGTGGCTTCCTGGCGAAAGCGAGCCTTTAAGTGATTGGGCGTTGAACGATATAACTCTTGATCGCGAAGACAGAGGTCGAATGGTAGAACTTTCAATACGAGTAGACGATGTTGAAATGTCATCTTTTGGTTGCGATGGTGTAATAGTTTCAACTCCTACTGGTTCCACAGCTTACGCATTTTCAGCAGGTGGATCAATTATGTGGCCAAATGTAGAAGCATTGCAATTAGTGCCATTAGCTGCTCATGCTCTTTTTGCGCGTCCTCTAATTATTGGTGCCGGTTCTACTTTTACTATTGACATTCTTAATGAATCGTCTTCTGGAGGTTGGATTTGTTGCGACGGTAGAAGACAGCGTGCGCTCCCTCAGGGATCAAGGATTCAAGTTCGTCAATCAAAAGATGAGCTATTATTAGCTAGACTTTCTGGCGCTCCTTTTACGAAGCGTTTAGTTACAAAATTTGATTTGCCAATAGTTGGATGGCGTGAGCACAATAATAATTCTTTAAAATGAATTATTTAAGTAGAAAATAATATTAAATATAGCATTTATAAAACGAGGTACAGCGTGCTTGAAGAGTTAGAAATACGTAATCTTGGGCCAATTTCACATGCGCTTATTACTCCTTCGTCTCACATGACAGCTATTACGGGCGAAACAGGTGCCGGAAAGTCAATGCTTTTAAGTGCTATCAAGCTTATTTCTGGATCCAAAGCAGAAGTTGCAAGGATTTCTCCAAATGCTAAAGAAGCGTGGGTCCAAGGCATATTTAGTATTCCTAAAACAAGTGAATTAGTAGATGCTGTTGGCAAATCCGGTATTGAATTAGAGCCTTCAGAAAATGACGAAAATAAATCAGATATGTATGTTTCTAGAACAGTACCACAAGAAGGTCGTTCAAGAGCAACAATTTCTGGTTTCGCAGTACCAAAAACAGTTCTTGAACAAGTATGTTCTCGATTGATAGTGATTCATGGACAAAGTGACCAATTACGCATAGCAACAAATTCAAAACAACGCGAATTGCTTGATACTGTATCTAAAAATAGTGAATTACTTAAGCAATACGCATGTGCGTATCAAGCGTGGAAAGATGCTAAAGAAACATGTAACCGACTAGAAAATCAAGCGTCTTCTTCACGGCAACGTGCAGATTACCTTAGAGAATCATTAGCGCGAATACGAGATGTGAATCCTCTCCCTAATGAAGATAAAGAATTGCGCGCAAAAAGAGAAAGAATTGAGAATTCTGCTCAAATTGTCAAAGCAGTGAGCATTGCGCTCGCATCCCTTGATTCCAGTCAAATAGATTGTGGTGCTTCAGAATCATCTGAAGATGCTTGTTTCCTTGTAGATAAAGCTTCTCAAGCATTACGAAATATTCGTGTAGATGATTCTTTCAATTCTATTGCAAATCAACTTGACGATATTCATGCTCAACTTGACGATATCGTAATGCAGCTTGCTCAACAGTTGGATATCGATGTAAGTGAAAAAGATTTAGATGATTTAAATTCTCGTATTCATGATCTTACTGATTTAACTCGTAGGTGGGGCCCAACATTAGATGATGTACTTGATTGGTCCGAAAAAGCTCAGTTTGAACTTGAAGATTTAGATGATTCTCCTGAAGCTATTGCCAAAGCGCGTGCTAAATGTGCTCAACGATATGATGATGCTCTTAAACTTGCTGAAGAATTATATAAAACTCGTTTAAATGCAGCTCATGATTTTGGCACTTTAGTTAGTGAAGAATTAAACTCTTTGGCCATGCCAGGTGCTCAATTAATTATCAGTGTAAATAAGCGTTGCGAAGATTTATCTGGTTCTATTCCGCTTGATGCTAACGGATGTGATGATGTAGAGTTTTTGTTCCGACCATTTCCTGCTTCTTCAGATTTGCCGATGAGCAAAAGTGCTTCTGGTGGTGAATTAAGTAGGCTTATGCTTGCAATTGAGCTTGTTATTGCGAAGTTGACAGATTGCGACGAAGAAAATATGACATTTATTTTCGACGAAGTAGATTCTGGTGTTGGTGGTGTTGCGGCAGTAGAGCTAGGTAAACGTTTGGCTCAACTTTCTAAACATGCTCAAGTTATTGTTGTTACTCATTTAGCTCAGGTTGCTTCTTTTGCAGATGTACAATTTGCAGTACAAAAAAATCTTGTTGAAAATGACGATAATAGCGAGAATAGCTCTTTTGCTAAAGTTGCAAATACTTCTGTTATTGAGCTTAATGATTTGATGCGTGAACAAGAGATTGCTAGGATGCTTGATGGAAGTGAATCAAAAACTTCACTAGAACATGCTCGTGAACTATTGAATGCAAGTAGGAAGATCATTGATGGATTTACAAAATAATTCGTCTATTGTTGCAGCGATTTTTGATTTTGACGGCACATTACTTGATTCTTTAAGCGTTTGGGATGATATTGATCGAGTAAGTTTTGCGAAACGTGGTATGAGCGTTCCCTCAATCTTTGCTAGTACAACTGCAACAATGAATCCTAGACAAATTGCAGAATATGTTATTAAAAATTACGGGTTCACTGATTCTCCTGAAGCTTTGATGAAGGAGTGGTCAGATATGGCTTTTGACGCTTATGCTAATCATCTTCCGCTAAGAAAAGGCGCGTATGAATATGTGCATTATTTGCATTCTAATGGTGTAAAGCTTTTTCTTGCCACAACTCTTTCTAAACGCTTGTGTATTCCAGCTTTAAAAAGAGTTGGTATTTTTGATTGTTTTGATTTTCTTCATTTTGGAGAAGATTTATCTGAAAAAGGTAAGCATAGTCCTAAAACTTATACCGATATTGCTAATCAGCTTAAAGCAGATCCAGCTGAATGCATAGTTTTTGAAGATTCTGCTACAGCTTTATGTTCAGCTCAGCAAGCTGGTATGCAAACATGCGGAGTAGTTGATAATTCAAACGTAAAAATTGATTTAGATTCGTCGTTTAATAAGTGTTTAGCAGTATTCTCTGATTTTTCTTTCGCTCCAAAAATCAGCGATATAAGTTGAAAATATGCTATTTGGTTGAGTTGATGAGGTTTCACATACCCCGGGTTTTGTCGCATACACAAGTGCATGCGGATGGCCATCCATCTCGATTTGACGTTACCGCCAAACTCTAGCAGTCTACCCGAAGACTTGGGCGAGCAGCCCTTAAACACCTTCTGCTTGACCTTGCTCCCAATGAGGCTTGCCATGCGGCTAACTGTTACCAGAAGCCCGGTGGTCTCTTACGCCGCCGTTTCACCCTTACCCGAACGAAACGTTCAGGCGGTCTATTCTCTGTTGCGCTATCTCTCAGGTCGCCCTGGGCGGACGTTATCCGCCATTGTGCTCTGTGGAGCCCGGAAGTTCCTCAGTCACTCCGAATGAACATTGTGACCGCGGCCATCGTGAAACCTCAACCTTCCTAATTATAGCAGATAATATTAATATCGTAAAAAATTCGTTATTTTATAAGAAATTCCGTAATAAACGTTAATTTTTTTATTTTAATTTAATAAATTGCTAGGTTTGTATGGATTTAGCAGATATAATAGAAGAACCGACGGCATCGTGGCAGTCGGGTTGTACAAATCGAGCTTAAGGTTCGAGTCTATATGGGGAGGTTTCGCATGGAAATCGTCATTACTGGTCGTCATACGCAGATTAATCAAAGGTTCCGTGACGTTGTAGAAAGTAAGATGAATCGTGTGACCGCCATTGCGCCTGATGCGCAGCGCGTGCAAATCGTGTTGACTCATGAAGGCAATCCAAGGCAGGCTGACACAGCAAAGCGAGTTGAAATCACTGTTGTTGCAGGAAGCACTGTGATTCGCGCAGAAGCTTCTAGCACTGATCAATTTAGCGCATTAGATATGGCGCTTGATAAGTTGACGCTTCGTTTGCGTCGTACTCGCGATCGTCGTAAGGATCATCGCCGTGGATATACGGAAATGACTCCTGTAGATATGGGTGCTGTAGAACCTGAGATTGAAACTACCGTTGAAGAGCCAGAAGAAAATGAGGTTAATAGCGCAGATGCTGCTGTTGCTTCCGATTTAGGTCCTGGTGAATCTGTGGAAGTAAGTGTTGGCGACACTCCTATTGTGATTCGTCGTAAGCTACATATTGCAGAGCCTATGAGCATAGATGAGGCTTTGTATGAGATGGAGCTTATTGGACATGATTTCTTCCTGTTTGTAAACAAAGAAACTATGAGACCATCTGTAGTATATCGCAGACATGGTTGGAGCTATGGCGTGTTTGAAATTGATACACCTGAAAATGTTGCTAAGCAAAAGTAATGGTTAAAAACATGTCTAAAGTGCGCGAATAAGTGCGCGTGCCCGTCTAGCACAATGTTGGGCGGGCATTTTTATGTAGAAATCAGACTCGCTAACTTACAAAAATCGTAGCCGTCGCGTAATATAGGCACAGTTTACGTCTATGTTGGCTAGGCCGTCGTCATAGACATGACCTAAGGGAGCAAAACGTGGTAGATATCGTCGATAAAGCCTTGCGTATGGGTGAAGGCCGTCAATTGAAGCGCCTTGAGAACGTAGCCAAGGCTGTGAATGCGTTGGAAGATGAAATTTCCGCGCTTTCCGATGAAGAATTGAAGGGTCAAACTGCTAAATTCAAGCAGCGTTTAGACAATGGTGCAAAGCTTGATGATTTGATGCCTGAAGCCTTCGCTACTGTGCGAGAGGTTTCAAAGCGTACGCTTGGCCAGCGTCATTTCGATGTGCAGCTTATGGGTGGTGCTGCATTGCATTGGGGCAATATTGCAGAAATGAAAACTGGTGAAGGTAAAACGTTGGTCGCTACTTTGCCAAGCTATCTGAATGCTTTGGAAGGCAAAGGCGTGCACGTTGTCACAGTCAACGATTACCTTGCTAGCTATCAAAGCGAACTTATGGGTCGTATTTATAGATTCCTTGGCATGAGCGTTGGCTGCATTATTACCGACCAGCAGCCACCTGAGCGTCGTAAGCAATACAATGCTGATATTACTTACGGTACAAATAATGAGTTTGGCTTCGATTACTTGCGCGATAATATGGCGTGGGAAAAGAGCGAACTTGTGCAACGCGGTCATCACTATGCAATTGTCGATGAGGTCGATTCCATTCTTATCGATGAGGCTCGTACGCCACTTATTATTTCAGGTCCTGCTGAAGGTGATGTAACTCATTGGTATCGTGAATTTGCAAAGCTTGTTTTGAAGCTTACTCGCGATGTTGATTACGAGATTGACGAAAAGAAAAAAACCGCAGGTATTCTTGATCCTGGCATTGCAAAAATTGAGGATTACTTGGGCATCGATAACCTTTATGAGCCAAGCAATACAGCTCTTATTGGTTATTTGAATAACGCTTTGAAAGCTAAGGAGCTTTTCCTTCTAGATCGTGACTATGTTGTCACCAACGGCGAAGTTTTGATTGTCGATGAGCATACTGGTCGTGTTCTTCCAGGTCGTCGTTATAGCGAGGGCTTGCATCAAGCAATTGAAGCTAAAGAAAATGTGGAAGTTAAGGCAGAAAATCAGACTTTTGCTACTATTACTTTGCAAAACTATTTCCGCATGTACGACAAGCTTGCTGGTATGACTGGTACTGCTGAGACTGAAGCTGCAGAGTTCATGGGAACTTACAAGCTTGGTGTTCTTCCAATTCCTTCCAATCGTCCAGTAATTCGTAAAGATAAGGACGATTTGATCTTCCGCACAAAGAAAGAAAAGCTTACTGCTATCGTGCGCGATGTTGCTGAACGCCATGCTAAAGGACAGCCTGTGTTGCTTGGTACAGCTTCTGTTGAATCTTCTGAGATTCTTTCTTCACTCCTTGACGTTGCTCGCATTCCTCACCAGGTTTTGAATGCTAAGCAGAATGCTAAGGAAGCTGCTGTTGTTGCTGTTGCTGGTCGTAAGGGTGCTGTAACTGTTGCTACTAACATGGCAGGTCGTGGTACTGATATTATGCTTGGTGGCAATGTTGAATTCTTGGCTGATGCAAAGTTGAAGGCTGATGGTTATTCTCCAGACGATACTCCTGAAGAATATGAGAAGCGTTGGCCAGGCGTTTTAGCTGAAGTTAAAGAGCAAGTTAAAGACGAGCATGAAGAAGTTAAGAAGCTTGGTGGCTTGTATGTTCTTGGCACTGAGCGTCACGAATCTCGTCGTATTGATAACCAGCTTCGAGGTCGATCTGGTCGTCAGGGCGATCCTGGCGAATCTCGCTTCTACTTGAGCTTGGAAGATGATTTGATGCGCCTGTTCAACACTCAGCTTGTTGCTCGTGTTATGGCTAAGGGATTGCCAGAAGGCGAACCAATTGAGTCTAAGTACGTTTCTAACGGTGTGCGTACGGCACAGAAGACTGTTGAAGCTCGTAACTTTGAAATGCGTAAGAACGTTTTGAAGTATGACGATGTTATGAATAAGCAGCGTACTGTGATTTATGCAGAGCGTCAGATGGTTCTTAAGGGTGAAGATATTCACGAGGACATCTTGAAGTTCATCAGTGACACCGTAGAAAGCTATGTGCGTGGCGCAATGAACGGTTCTGATAAGCCAAAGAATTGGGATTTGGACGGCTTAAAAGATGCTCTTAACTCTGTAATGCCTGTACTTCTTGATTGGGATCAGGTACGTGAAACTATTATCAATCTCAAGGGCGAAAAAGCTGTTTCTGCTTTGCGTGATTTGATCGTCGACAGTGTAGTAAAGGTTTACTCTCTCGTCGAAGATCGTCTCGGTGCTGATCCACTTCGTCAAATTGAACGTCGCGTTGTTCTTTCTGTTCTCGATCGCAAGTGGCGTGAACATCTTTATGAGATGGATTATTTGAAGGATGGTATTGGTCTGCGTGGTATGGGTCAGCGTGATCCGCTCGTTGAATATCAGCGTGAAGGCTACCAGATGTACAATTCGATGATTGAGGCAATTAAGGAAGAAAGCATTCAGCTTCTATTCCACATTGATGTCAATCAGATTGCTTCTACTGAAGATATTTCTTCTGACGATGAGCTTGATGAAGATGTTGCGCAAGCTTCGTCTGAGGTAGATGCTGAAGATCAAGCTGCTGGTATTGTTGGTCCTGCACCTTTGAGCCATGCTGAAGGCGATGTTCCATTAACCATGCGACCAAAGAATGAAGAATGGAAGACTCCATGGTCTGATGGACGTACATTCCCAGGAACAAATAAGAATGACGAATGCCCATGTGGTTCTGGTCGTAAGTACAAGCTTTGCCATGGTCAAAACGAAGCTGAAAATGAAGCTGAGTGACTTGAAAGCTTACTAAAGTAAAATATAAATAAAAGGCGGTGTGATCAAAATCATGCCGCCTTTTATTATATTCGATTGATTATTAGCTATACTCGAGCACCATCTCCATAATCGCTGTAATCTTCTTTATACGGATCAGGTTTTTTGCGATTCATAAGTAATCCTGCTCCACTAAGTAGCATTAATAAGCCGCATATAATACCAACAATGTTCGCTATAGTAGGAATAAAAGCACTTACAATAACACCGAAGATACCTATAACAAATAGAATCCACAAAACTACATTAACTAGAGATACGTTATAAAATTGTGGATTTGGAGGCACAAAATCATCGCCATAGTCTTCCATAGTCTTATCTAAATCGAGCCAACTTGTGCGGGTATTATCACGAGGACCTTTAGCAGTTATAATCGTGTGAGAATCTTGCATTCTAGTAGGAATAATATAAGATTTATGGCTACTTAGATTTTTTAAGTTAAATTTATTTTTTATTACACTTTTTTGATTTTTAGAATTATTGTCGCTTGCTATAGTGTTGCGCTCTTTCTTTTTTTCTTCTTTCTGAGCGTGCTTTTCAAAACTTTTTGCGCTACGTGAATTAGCAATATCGTTCATGTCATCAGAATGTTCTGCAACAAAAGATGACCATTCGTCATCAAAATCTCCGTTGTTTTGTTTTCGATTATTTTTTAACGATTCTGACGTTAACTCGTCATCACGGCGAGGGTCGTTGGTATTCTTAGAAGAAGTCATGAACTATACTGTAGCAAGTCTTCCTGATTCTATGCTTAAAATGTTCGAAATTGGACTTGCAAGAAAGGATATGGTATGTTGTACTGGTTCTTCGTGAAGGGACTTGGGGGTATTGCCCGCATGAGGATTCATCCATCAGCGCAAGGTGTTAAAAATGTTCCTAAAAAGGGTGGAGCTATTATTGCTGCAAATCATCTTGCTGTTATTGATGACGCGCTTCTGCCATTGACTTGTCCTCGTATGATCCACTTTATGGGTAAAGCAGAATATTTTGAAGGCAAAGGTTTAAAGGGTCGTTTTAAGAAGTGGTGGTTTACTTCTGTGGGCGTTTTCCCTGTAGATCGTTCTGGAGGCGCAAAATCTCTTGGCGCTTTGAATCATGCTCGTGAAATATTAGAAAAAGGTCAGCTTTTTGGCATTCATATTGAAGGCACAAGAAGCCCAGACGGTCGTTTATATCGTGGTCATACTGGTGCTGCACGTCTTGCTCTTGAAACAGGTTGCCCGATTATACCTGTTGCAATTATTGGAACTAGAGAATTACAAGTGCATGGTCAAGTTATTCCAGCAAAAGGCAAGACTAAGGCGATTTATGGCGAGCCTATTCAAGTAGAGCGTGTTCGTGACGAAAGTGAGATCACTCACGAGCGTTTACGCGAAATTACAGATAAAGTAACTAAGTCTATTCAGCAAATGAGTGGTCAAGAATACGTTGATGAATATGCTCAAACCGTAAAAGAACGTATGCGTCAAAAACGTGAAGAAAGTAACGAAAATAAGTAAAATATAATGCTGATTCTCATGCTATTAGATTAACATTATTACATATTTAAATTTTATTTATGTTCAAATATGTAAGCGGCGAAAGTTATTGAGCTTCCGCCGCTTTTATAATACTTAAGACACGCTTATATTACTGTAAGAGTAATAATAGAAGGATTTCCATTAGAATCCTTCAATGGCACTTCGCTTCCAGCTCCAGGGGATTGGAAGCGCACTACGTGCATTAAATCACCAAGTGGAGCAGAAACACGAACTTTAAGCCCTAGACTTTCAATAATCCTTCTAGCTTCATCACTGCTCTTTCCGCAAACGTTTGGCAATGTAACAGTTTTTGGACCTTTTGAAACAACAACTTTAACGCTATCGCCCCAATGTAAGTCAGAACCAGCTTCAACAGAAGCGCGGATAATCTTACCCTTTGCTACAGTATCGCTATTTTCTTCTTCGTACTTTACATCCAGCTTAGCGTCAGTCAAAGCTAAGTCAGCTTCATTCTTTGTTTTCCCAACTATATCTGGCATTTGTACAGGCTTAGGTCCCTTAGAAAGTAAAATACTTACTTCTTCGTTATGGTTCATGCGTGTGCCAGGTTTAGGGTTAATATCAATTAAGCTGCCAGCTGGTATATCTATAGAATACGTATCTCCTGACTTATCGTGAATAATGTTAGTAAAGCCTGCTTTACGCAATGTTTTCAAAGGATTTTTGCCATTGTAAGTCTTTGGATCTGTAATATCGTCCGGGATTGTAGCCTTACGAATTCCACGCGAAATTACAACATTAAGAGCACTATTATTGTGCTTTTGAATATGGCTTCCGACAACATCAGGATTTGTTGAAACTACTTTTCCTTCTGGCACATCGTCACTATAATCTTTTGAAACTGTGTAAGGAATTCCAGCAACTTTAAGCGTGTGCTCATATCGTTGCCAATTGACATCAGTTATTTTGCAAGATGCATAATTGTTGCATTGAAGGTCGTCAGGCTTAGGTAGCGTCCAATAACTGCCAGGACCTAAGAAATACCAAAAACCACCAATAGCAGCAATTGCTAATACTCCAGCTGTACTTAAACCTGCAATAATGAAAACACGCTTTTTAGAAGAGCGGTTAGACTTGTTTCCTAAGTCCTTTTCTGTATATGACAGGCCCAATGGTTTTGTTGCATTTAATTTGTTGTTAAAATTGCGAGAGCTAATAGCAATTGTTGGCATATTGCTATCGTCAAATTCTTCTAAAGGATTATCTTGCGAATTGTATGACACATCTTCTGCATTAGTAGCATGCCATTGCATAGCTTGTGTTTTTTGAAGATTATTCGCATCGAAAGCACTGTTGGACTTCGCTAGTGAATTGTCTATTGCTACATTATTGACTTCAGGATTATGTAGATCATTATTTGTGCGTGAATCGAGTTCACCTACAGAATTATCTCTAGGTATTGCAACAGTTTCGTCTGTAGCATTTTGCAATAAAGAGTTGGAATTAGCAGAAAAATTAGAGCCTGAAGTATTTATCGCTCGTGTAGCATCTGAGTCATTATTAGGATTCAATTTGTCCGAATAATTTGCTTCAGGGGGAACACGCAAATTATTAATAGGAGAAAAGTCTGTTTCTTCTGAAAACTCTTGTGGTTCTTCTGCTTTGTATTGCCAATCTTCAGGGTTTAATTGTGTAGAAAGTGCACGTAATTTTGCTAATGCTTCACTTGCATCTTTAGGTCGTTCGTTCATGTCGCGAGCAGTGAGGTTTGCTATAAATTGTGCAACTTTTTCGCTAATTCCAGGGCAAGCTGTAGCAATTGAAGGAGTGTTTTCATGCACATGCTTGAAAACAAGCGTAACAGGATTATCTGCAGTAAAAGGCACTCTTCCTGCAAGCATTTCCCAAGCCATCATGCCCGCTGAATACAAATCACCTTGAGGAGTTGCAAGATTATGCTCAATAAGTTCAGGAGCAAGATAAGCTGCTGTGCCAAGAAGCAATCCTGTAGAAGATAATGTTGCTTGCGAAATTGCTCTAGCTAAACCGAAATCAGTAATCTGAACATGACCTCGATCGTTAATTAAAATATTTTCCGGCTTAATATCTCTATGCACAACTCCAGCATTATGTGCAGAAGCGAGACCATCCAAAGTTTCTGCAAGTAAACGCAGCGTATCTCGCACACTGAATGTGCCTTGCATATTCATTTCATAACGCAAATTAACGCCATGAACATATTCCATCACAAGATAATCAAGCCCATCATATTCGCCCGTATCATAAACTTGCACAATATGTGGATTGGCAATTGCTGCAGCAGAGGTTGCTTCTCTGCGGAATCTAGCAATAAATTGCTGGCGATGCACTCCTTGAGCAAGTTGAGTGTGCATGATTTTAATTGCTACAGGTCTATCAAGGCGTTCATCTTCTGCTTGATACACAGTAGCCATGCCACCCTGAGCTATTTTGCGCACAATGCGATAGCGATTTTCAATGCGCATACCTGGCTGCGCCTGCGTAGCTTCATCCATTGTCACAATCCTTATACGCGTAAAACCATTTTTGCTACTTACGAGTGTACAAGCAAGATAGTAAAGAAGGCTAATTTCGAGCGTTATTTACTAAATATTATTGTACATTACGCCATGCTTCTGGTATAAATCGTTTGCTAATTTCATGCAAAATAGTTTTTCCACTATCGCTCAATGTACTTGATTCGATTGCTTGTTGTGAATCATTCCATAGATTCTCAATTCGCTTTTTTGATTTTTCAATAGCACCAGAAGTATGGTAAATCTGTATTATTTTATTTACATCATCTTCACTCCTAGTACTACTCGTATAAGCTTTTAATAGTATTTCTCTTTCGTTATCGTTTCCGTATTGCAAAGCATCTGCAAGAAGAACTGCACGCTTACCTTCTCTAATATCACCGCCAATAGGCTTACCTGTAATCTTGCTATCTGAAACAATATCAAGCAAATCATCAGCAATCTGGAAAGCAACGCCTAACGAATTGCCAATAGAATTAGCAAGATTGTATGCTTCAGTTGGTTGCATATTTGCTGCAAGAAAGCCGAGAGTTAATGGAGCAACAGTAGTGTAACTGGCTGTTTTCCATCTAAAAACATTCAAAGATGATTCCGCAAGTTGTATTGGATTATCTAGTTGCATCATTTCTATAGACAAATCCAATACTTGACCAATACCAACATTTCTTTGCATAGACGCAAATGCTGCTAACAATTCCTCGCCATAAGTAAAATTCTTCGCACAATTTCTTGCAATATCGAAACTTTCTGTGGCAAGTAGATCTCCTAGCATTAAACCTAAGCCTGTGCCAATATGCTTATTATTGCAAGCTTTACTTAATGCACAATACGCACTAGGCTTTCCACGTCTCAAATAAGATTCGTCAATAATATCATCATGAATTAATGCAGCTGTTTGAAATACTTCTAGAGCACAAGCTATGTCAAATACAGACTGTTCATGGATTTTTTGAATATTGGTTTCTTTTGATGCAGCGTAAAATGCTGAAATCGTAAGAAGAGCTCTAAGACGTTTTCCGCCTTCGCTTGAAACAATAGCTTGCTTTATTACTTGCTGTAGTGTTTGCGCACATGTGGATGAAAGATTATCTTCTAGTCCCGTATTAAATTGCTGAGAAATTAAAAAAGTAATTCTAGATTCAATATCGTTAAGACTGTAATTGTTGCCTATAAATGTGCTCATATTATGAAAGTTATCCACAGGGCTGAACATTACAAAACGCAGTTATTATTATGGTTTAATAAGCTTTTCACCGCGGAAATAGTTTTTTATTGAATGCTGACTTATGTCTTGAGAAACTTCAATATATCAAAAAATGCTATTACATAGTTTGATTATCAAAATAAAAAATCATGTAAAAAATGAGGGGGAGTATGCATGGAAATTGTAGAGGATGATTTGAAAACAAAGATATCGCATAATTGTATGGATGACTTTGATATGCAAAGTCTTATGCAAATTTATGGTGAAAGCGCTAATTCTTTTAATGGTTGTTTAGATTTTGCAGGTTCAGAAGATTTTGAAAGTTTTGCTGGAAGAGAAATTTCAGATATTAATGGGAATATATATCCTTCCAAAGAGTGCAGCTTTTTTATGACTTTTTCTAAGGAATATATTTACAACAACTGTAGTGATAGTGTGCAATGGATTAAAGGATTAGAATATTGGGTTCCGGCAGTTTCGGAAGCTTTTATAGAAAATGTTGATCGAAATGGCAAGCAATACGCCATTAGAGATATTGCAAGCAGAGCGCTTATGCGATGGTACAATATGTTTGCTTACGATGAAAAAATGTTTGGATATGATCTAGTAAACCTGCCAATAGCAATGTTGCATAATATTAATGTTCGTGACGCAATGCTTATTTCTATTCTGGATGAAAATCAAGAATGGTATGACGAAAAAACTTTGTCGGAATTTGCTTGGTGTCCTCACACTTCTGAAGTATCTCGTAATTTGCGGCATTGTTTAGAAGCAAAATTCACTCAAACAAATAATAAGCCTGATATAAAGAGAGCTATTTTCGCGTGCAAAATTTTAAAATCTATGGCTATTATTACTAAAAGCATTCCAAAATTATCTGTGCAAGTTTACGCTTTATTAGCTTATATCAGCTGGTGGTTTAGGCTAGGAGAAGTAAAGTATTATTGTGATTGTGCATTGCGCATTGATCCTGATTGTTCTATGGCAAAAATAGTGTGTGGAGCATTCGAAAATGGTCTTGAGCCAGCATGGATTGAATAATTCGCCACGCCGCAAAAAATTAGTTGGGGAATAATCGTCTTGCTTAAATGGTTTACTACTTAAGGTAAAACTTGCCCTTGCATGAACTATGCCTATATGCGTTACAAGGGGATAATACAGGAGGAACAGTTTGACGAGTGAAGTTGGATCAACGGTCGACAGCGACGAAATGCAAGATGATACTAAGCCTGTAAAAACTCGCAAGGCTAGCGCTGCGCGTAAAACCAGTACTCGAACTTCGTCAGCTGATAGCAAGACACGCAGTTCTCGCTCAAAGAAAACTGAAGACAACAAGATTGATACTGAATCAGTATCGTCTGATGCTAAACATGACGAAACTGAGGATAGCGTAGATATTGAATCTCAAGATCAATTATCTATTGACGATCCTTTAGATGACGATCCACATCTTGATGTTGATGATGAACATTTGAATCTTGATGATTTAGACGATATCCAGCCAGAAGATATATCTGATGTTGACGATTTAAGCGATATTGACGTTGCAGATGATCTTGATGATGAAGAGTCTGAAGATCTTGATGAAATTGATGATCACGACGAAATTAAGCATGATGCTCCGCAAGTGCCACAAGCAAAAGGCGCATTTGTTGTACGAGACGATGACGATGATGATAATCTAACTCCGTCTGGTAATCCTAAGCGTCGTGTAATTGCTACAGGCGCTACTGCAGATCCTGTTAAGGATTATTTAAAGCAGATAGGTCGCGTGAGCTTGCTTAACGCTGAGCAAGAAGTTGATTTGTCAGAGCGTATTGAAGCTGGATTGTATGCTCAGCATTTGCTTGATACTCAAATTGATCAAATGGAGTTTAAGCGTAAGCGTGAGCTTAAGTGGGCTGCAGCAGATGGTAAGAAAGCTAAAGATCATCTTCTTGAAGCAAACTTGCGTCTTGTTGTTTCTCTTGCTAAGCGTTATACGGGTAGAGGCATGCTTTTCCTTGATTTGATTCAGGAAGGTAACCTTGGTTTGATTCGTGCAGTTGAAAAGTTTGACTGGAAGAAGGGCTTTAAGTTCTCAACTTACGCAACTTGGTGGATTCGCCAGGCTATTACTCGTGCTATGGCAGATCAGGCTCGTACTATTCGAGTTCCAGTGCATATGGTTGAAGTTATTAATAAGCTTTCTAGGGTTCAGCGTCAAATGCTTCAAGATTTAGGTCGTGAACCTACACCAGATGAGCTTGCTCGCGAACTAGATATGCCAGTAGAAAAGGTTCAGGAAGTACAAAAGTACGGTCGTGAACCGATTTCTTTGCACACTCCTTTGGGTGAGGATGGCGATTCTGAGTTTGGCGATTTGATTGAAGATACTGACGCAATCGCACCGTCTGATGCTGTTGCATTCTCGCTTCTTCAAGAACAGTTTAGGCAAGTTTTGGAAACTTTGGCCCCTAGAGAGGCTGGAGTTATTAAGATGCGCTATGGCTTGGAAGATGGTCAACCAAAGACTTTAGACGATATTGGTCGCGTTTATGGTGTTACTCGTGAACGTATTCGTCAAATTGAGTCTAAAACAATGTCTAAGCTGCGTCATCCTTCTAGATCGCAAACTTTGCGTGACTTCTTAGATCAGTGATTGTGTGAAGTTATATTACAAAGTGTCGTATTGTTGCTTTTGCGATAGTACGACACTTATTGCTTAAAATAATCGGTTGTACGTTTAATAAGTGCAAGGGGTAGAAGTGGTCTCTCATAAAGAGCAATATGATGCTGATAGCTTGACTGTGCTTGAAGGCTTAGACGCAGTTCGTAAGCGTCCAGGCATGTATATTGGCACTACAGACAGTCAAGGTTTAATGCATTGCCTTTGGGAGATTATTGACAACGCAGTTGACGAAGCTTTAGCTGGAGCTTGCGATCATATTATTGTTACTCTTCACGACGATGGATCTATTGAAGTTGCAGATAACGGTCGTGGTATTCCAGTAGACGTTGAGCCTAAAACAAAACTTACAGGCGTTGAAGTTGTTTTAACTAAGCTTCATGCTGGAGCAAAGTTTGGCAACGCTTCTTATAATGCTGCAGGCGGTTTACATGGCGTTGGCTCTTCTGTTGTAAACGCTTTGAGTTTGCGTTTGGATGTCGAAGTTGATAGAGACGGTAAAACGCATCATATGGCGTTCCATCAGGGACATCCTGGAGTTTATAGTGATGCAGATCCAGAGCATCCATCTCCTGCTTCTCCGTTTAAGCGCACGCGAAAAAATAAGCCTACTGAGCTTGAAATTATTGGCACTGTTTCGCCAAAAACTACCGGCACTCGTGTACGCTACTGGGCG
The DNA here is from genome assembly GCA_947088155.1 of uncultured Gardnerella sp. GTDB lineage: Bacteria > Actinomycetota > Actinomycetes > Actinomycetales > Bifidobacteriaceae > Bifidobacterium. Next base: position 199,201 of record CAMUFL010000001.1, read on the forward strand.
GATCCAGAAATTTTTAACTCAACTGCGCATTTCAGCTATGAGCAGCTTATTGCTCGCGTGCGTCAAACAAGTTTCCTGGTTCCAGGCTTAAAAATTACTGTTATTGACGAGCATGTGCCTGAAGGTGAATCTGCAAATATTGAAGAAATTGATTCTCCAGAAGACAATGTTATAGAAGATAATGCTGCAGAAGATAATCTTCTTGAAAACCAGTCTGATAATAGCGATGACTCTGTGCCTGAATTTGAAGAATTAGAATCTGAAACAACATTAGAAGATGAAGATGATTCTGAAGATGAGACTGAAAATATCGCGAATGAAGATGCTGAATCTGAAGAATCAGTTGCACAATCTGTTGCAAATGCTGAGTCTGCTAACTCAATGCAAAATAAGCATCATCCTCGAGTAGTTGAATTTTTGCATAATGGTGGCGTCAAAGATTTCGTTGATTTTCTTTCAAAAGGTGAAGCAGTATCGGATATTTGGCGTATTTCTGGCGAAGATACATATGTAGAAGAAACGCAAGCTGTTGATTCTGCTGGAGATTTGCATGCTCAACAAGTAACGCGTAAGTGCGGCGTTGACATTGCAATGCGTTGGGTAAACGGCTACGATTCAACGATTATTAGTTTCGTAAACGTTGTTGAAACTCCTGGCGGAGGTATGCACGTTGACGGATTCTTGCAAGGATTGACCAAGCAAATTCGTAAAGCTGTTGAAGACAACGCACGCAAATTAAAAGTAAATCTTAAAGATTCGAATACGAAAATTGAGCGAGACGACATTACAGCAGGATTGGTAGCAGTCGTAACTGTCCGCATTGCTGAGCCTCAATTCCAAGGTCAAACTAAGGATGTTCTTGGAACCGCACAAGTTAAGCCAATCGTTACTAAAATGACTGATGCTCAATTTGGTGAGATGATTACTGGATCTAAGCGAGGATTCAAAGAGCAGTCTGCTAGGGTTTTGGAAAAAATCGTTTCCGAAATGCATGCGCGTATTCAGGCGCGTAAAACTAAGGAAGTTACGCGCAGAAAGAATGCGCTTGAGTCTGCTTCAATGCCACCAAAACTTTCTGATTGCCAGCCTGGAAACGACGATGTTGCAGAACTTTTCATCGTCGAGGGTGATTCTGCACTTGGTACTGCAAAAGCTGCTAGAAACTCTGCTTTCCAAGCGCTTCTTCCAATTCGCGGTAAGATTTTGAACGTGCAAAAGGCAAGTCTTGCACAAATGCTTTCAAACAAAGAGTGTGCTGCAATTATTCAGGTTGTTGGAGCAGGATCGGGCGCAAGTTTTGATATTTCGCAAGCGCGTTATAACAAGATTGTTATGATGACTGATGCTGATGTTGACGGCGCGCACATTCGTATTTTGCTGCTGACGCTGTTCTATCGTTATATGCGTCCGCTTATTGAGCACGGTCATGTTTATGCTGCAGTGCCGCCTCTTCACAGAATTGCGCTCGCTGGAAAGCGAAAGGGTGAGTATATTTATACTTACTCAGACGACGAATTGGCTGGAAAGCTTGATGATTTGCAAGCTAAGGGCATTGATTTTAACAGCGATATTCAGCGCTATAAGGGCTTGGGCGAGATGGATGCGGATCAGCTTGCAGACACTACTATGGACCCTAGAACCCGTATGCTTCGAAGGATTCGTATGGAAGATGCTCAGCAAGCGAGCGAAGTATTCGATTTGCTGATGGGTGATGATGTTCCTCCGCGCAAGCAGTTTATTGTTGATAACGCTGATGACTTTGATCGTTCCAAAATCGATACCTGATGTCGGCATGTTGTTTGCGTTGCTTTATGTCGCCTTGTATATTTATATTCCTTTATATTGCTTTATGAAGGCGTGTTTGCGTTAGAAATATGAAGTACTAATGTTTGGGAATTTTATGATTAACCTTCTTCTTGCTGTTATTTATCTTGCTTTTATTAGTTTGGGTTTGCCGGATGCTCTTTTAGGAGCTGCGTGGCCTACGATGAGTCACGATATTGGTGCGCAAATTTCTTGGGCTGGCGGAATATCAATGGTTATTTCTGCAGGAACAATTATCTCTGCATTACTTTCGAACAAACTTACGTGCAAATTTGGCCCTGGGAAAGTTACGCTTATTTCAGTTGCTCTAACAGCTTTAGCGTTACTAGGTTTTTCTTTTGCTCCGAATTATCTTGTGCTTATTTTTCTAGCTATACCCTACGGTTTAGGTGCTGGAGGAGTGGATGCGGCTCTTAATAACTACGTTGCAGTACACTATGAGAGTTGGCATATGAGCTGGCTTCACTGCATGTGGGGAATTGGTGCTTCTGCAGGTCCTTATGTTATGGGTTTTGCGCTTTCGCACGGTCAAAGATGGACTGCTGGATACCAGTATATTGCCGTTATGCAGATTGCTTTAACACTTGTGCTGCTCATGAGTTTGCCGTTGTGGAAAAACAATAAAAAGAATGAATTGAATAAGATCGCTGAGTCAAAAACAAAATCTTTTGAAAAGGTATCTTATGCGGGAATTTTGCGCATTCCAGGAGCTAAAAATATACTTATTATGTTCTTTTGCTATTGTGCGTTGGAGCAAACTGCAGGATTGTGGGCTAGTAGTTACATGGTTTTGCATGGAGGAGTTAGCCGCATTGTTGCGGCAGCTTGGGCAAGCTTGTTTTATGTTGGCATTACAGTTGGTCGTTTTGTAAGCGGATTTCTTACTATGCGTTTTAACGATGCAACCATGATTCGTATTGGACAATGCGTAATGCTTGTTGGCATTTTAGTATTGCTGCTGCCTTTGCCGAATCATATTGAGCTTGTTACAGGATTCATTATTATTGGACTTGGTTGCGCTCCTGTTTATCCATGCATCATTCATTCAACTCCGCATTATTTTGGTGCTGATAAGTCTCAAGCAATTGTTGGCATGCAAATGGCAAGCGCATACATCGGCTCTATGGTAATACCTGCGATTTTTGGAATAGTTGCACAGAATGTTTCCATGATGCTGCTTCCAGCTTATTTGCTTATTCTTCTCGCTGTAATGACTTTTATGCATGTGCGTCTGATGCGCGTTTATGCATAATAATCTCTTATAATAAAATTAAGCTCTTAAAAAGTTGAAATACTACAACTAGAAGGGCTTAATTTATTGATAAGCAAATGATTAAGCGTTTTTTTTTAAGTGCTAATATTATTTGCTTTACAACGTCAAATTTTAACTACAAGGTTTTTATAATATCGAACCTTAACCAATTTAAAGGTTCTTCAATCTTGTAATAAACATTGTCGTCGTCTGGAGCTGGCGCGAAAGGCACTGGCTTGTTCTTTTTCGTTGGCACAAACGGGCTAGTTGGATAATCGGGTCCAGTAACTCCATCAGGAATAGCTACTTGTGTTTTATCGTACAGCTTTGGATCTCTTCGCATAATGAATGGTCGGCTAAAATCAGGCTTATTTTTCCCTTTGCCTTTAAAGTATCCGCTCTTTTCAAGTTCATCAAATTTTGTATTTACAGGAACAAGCACAAAGAAATCATGCATTTTGTAGGTTAATCCTGTATTAGCATCTTTGTTAGAACCTTTATACATTCCTTGATCATCAAATTTTTCAGGGCTGTTTTCTGCGTTTATATCTTTACCATGTTCACAAACTCTTACGCCTGGTGATGGGGAAAATATATTGTTTCCGCAAGATGGCAAATCTAATCCTTTGTAGAATTCTACTGCGCCAGTATCGCCGGAAAGTAAATGATTTTTCATCATATCATTCATAGGTAATTTTTTATCGTATAGAATAGATCCAGATATATCTTGCGAATAGTTATTCATGCTAAGATAATTTTCATCACTTATCATAATAGGCTTAGCTCCATCATTCATGAGATCGCCAACGCGTGTCCCTAACACAACTGTAGATTCACCTTCAACAAACGATGGCATTTCATTGAAGTATAAGCATTCGCCGCCTTTATTACACCAAACTCCTGCAATTGGAGAAAGGCCTTTTGTTACGCGGACATCAGCATTATTTATTCCGTCCAGATGCTCTTTTTTAGTTAGTACTTCTTTTGTTTCACTTGCATCAACACCGTAGTATAGAGTAACCTTTTTTACTTCTTTCAAATTTTCTTCACCCAATGCAGGGTAGGAGCCCACAATTTTATCAATATAATTACGAGAAGAAAATCGTGGTTTTAATTCGTATTTCGTTATTCCAACTTTTTCCAGTATTTGTTTTGCGCTGTCTATATCTTTTCCTAACAAGTCTGCAGGTACTACTTTTTTGTTGCATTTACTAGCAATAGCAATATGCATATTGTCACCTTCGTAAGCTGCATTAAAAGCTTCTCCGGGCATAGGATAAGTTGAAATAATGGTTCCAGGCTTTACTGTTGCAGGAACTTTATGAACTTCTACTTTTAAGCCCATTGCTTTTACTTCGTCAGTAATTTCGTCTACAGTTTTCCCAATAACGTTTTTTGGCATACCTGGACCAAGAGATTCCACAACTGTTATTTTTGTGGAATGATTAACTTTACTACCTGGTTTAATGCCTTTTAATGAAATGAAGGAACCTTTTTTGCGTTTATTAAGTTCCCTAACAATTTGTACTTTAAAACCTTTTGAGCGTAAATTCGTTGCAGCAGCTTGAGCATTTGTATCTTTAATTACTGGCACTGTAGCCATACCTGAATTTGTCTGTACTCTCGTCATGTAATAAATTGTTCCAATGGCTGCAACTATAGCTAGAACGATTATTGCGCAAATAATTGATATGAATGCACCTTTTTTCTTATGATTTTTATTACCTTTATTAGGTTCTTTTTGCAACTCTTGTGCATGTGTTTGTTGCTCTACTTGATTTATTTCTTGTTCTTTAGTTTTATCTTCGTAATTTTCGTTAGGCGTACCGCATTGTTCGCAAAACTTTGCATCGTCTACCATGCTACTGCCGCAATGAGTGCAAAATGACATATTTTCCCTTTCTCTTTAAAAAATTTACCTAATTTTTAATAGCTTTAGTTTTATATTATCTATTTTCTTATTGGTGACTAATCACTAATAATTTTCTAAAAATTGTTCGTAATGCTATCCAATATGTGCAATTGGGGAAACAAGCTCAGTTCCAGAAGCATCCCTACGCATATCTGGTTTAGGTAGCTCAACATTGCTTCCGCCTTCTGTAACGGCTTGCAATGGATAGTATCCAACGTACGCGTGTATCAACGTATCTTGACCTTTAAGGAATCTTTGCGAGCGCACGCCACCAGTTGCGCGACCTTTTGTTGGGTACATGTCAAATGGAGTAATCTTTGCAGAACCGTTTTCGGTTCCAGGAAGAGCTTCACTGTCTCCAGCAACGGTGAACACTACTGTTCCAGAAGCGGAGAATAAACCATTTTCGCCTTCTTCGTAATGCCACTCTATTGATTTTTCTGGCACTACTGCGAAGGTTGCAACTTTAGCGCCTTCTGCTAAACGAATACCTGCCATTCCGCCTGCTGTACGTCCTTGTGGCCTAACTTGTTTAGCGTCAAAAGTAAGTAATGAAGAATCACTACTAATGAACACAAGTCTGTCGTTGTCTTCCGCTGGGGCTGCAGCAATAACGGTGTCGTCGTCTTTTAAGTCAATTATGCTCCATGAATCCATGGTAGTTGGAGCTTCAAAATTCCATCTTTTAACTACACCGTTTCGTGTGCCGATTGCAAGTGGAGTAGCGTTTTGTGAGGCATCAAATGCTATTGCTGAAACTACGCGTTCTCCTCTTACTGGATCCGTGCTTTGTGTGGAAGTTAGCAATTCTTGTGCTTTTACTCCATGGCTGAGTAGCGCAGGCTTTCCTTCTTCATAGTTAAGTTGTGGCAAATCTGCAACATGAGCTAGAACTAGTCGACCAGATGAAGTAACAAGAGCACAAGTTGAACGCGTTGTTGTCGCAAACATTGTTTTACAAGGAGTGTTAAATACGTTGTTATTGTGTGAATTCCAATGTTCTAACACTGCAATGCTTGTTCTGGCAATTAACCCTGAAGTACTTAATGCTACTGCACAAGGCTCGTCACTTAATTGCATTGCAACAGAAGATGCGTCAGCTTCTCCAGTTTTACGAGCTGCATTAGCTGCTGCAGCCAAATCTGCTTGAGTTGAAGTAATTTTATTTGCTGATTGCACAGCTTTAATCGCAATATCCTCACTGTTTTTATTTATGCTGGAGGCTACTGGAGTAAAACTACCATCTTCATTTTCGTCAAGCAAAATTGTTCTGCGTGGAGTATCCCATTGTTTAACTGCAGTATCCATATCTGCTATTACGACGTTGTCGAGTTTCGCTTCAGAACTTAATATTTGATTTAGCTCTTCAATTTTTTTGAGCAAATCGTCGCGTTCAGCTTCGAGCTCTATTCGGCTCATTTTAGTAAGTCTGCGAAGGCGTAAGTCAAGAATATACTGTGCTTGAATTTCATCAAGATCGAATACTTTAATTAACTTAGTTTTTGCACTATCTGCATCTTCAGATGAACGAATAACCTGAATTACTTCATCAATATCAAGAAGTGCAAGAAGTAAGCCGTCAACCAAATGTAAGCGTTCTTGAGCTTTTTTGCGCCTAAATTCACTGCGTCTGCGTACTACTGTTCTGCGGTGAGAAATCCAAACGTCTAATAGCTCTCTCAAGCCCATTGTGTGAGGTCTGCCGTCAACAAGTGCAACATTGTTAATAGTAAAGCTCTCTTGCAAAGGAGTGTGCTTAAAAAGTTGAGCAAGCACAGCGTTAGGATCAAAGCCTGTCTTAATCTCAATAACAATACGAGTTCCGTTATGTCGATCTGTTAAATCAATAGCACCTGAAATACCGTCTAATTTTCTTGATTTAACTCCTTGAGAAATTCTTTCCAAAACGCGTTCTGGTCCAACCATAAACGGAAGTTCTGTAACAATAATAGCTTTTTTGCGAGCAGTAATATTTTCTATATGTGTTGTAGATCTTGTAGTGAATGCTCCGCGACCTGTTGCGTAAGCTTCGCGAATGCCACTTCGACCGATGATAATTCCTCCGCTAGGCCAGTCAGGTCCTGGAACTAGTTTCATAAGATCATCTAGGGTTGCGTCAGGATGTTTCATAACATATTTTGCTGCAGCAACTACTTCGCCTAGATTATGCGTTGCCATATTAGTTGCCATGCCTACAGCAATTCCAGAAGCGCCATTTACTAAAAGATTTGGAATAGCTGCAGGAAGCACAGTAGGTTCTTTTAGTTTATTGTCGTAATTTGGTACGAAATCAACTGTGTCTTCGTTGATATCCGCGTTCATACCTAGTGATGCAGGAGCTAAACGCGCTTCGGTGTATCGAGAAGCTGCTGGACCGTCGTCAAGAGAACCAAAATTACCGTGTCCGTCAACAAGTGGCAAGCGTAGGGAAAATGGTTGAGCTAAGCGAACCATTGCCTCATAGATTGCAGAATCACCGTGAGGATGAAGTTTACCCATTACTTCACCAACAACGCGCGCTGATTTCATATAAGCATGATCAGGACTCAAATTCATATTGCCCATTTGATACACAATGCGTCGCTGCACTGGTTTCATTCCGTCTCGTGCGTCCGGTAAAGCTCGAGCATAAATAACTGAATAAGCATATTCCAGGAAGGATTTGCTCATTTCTTCGTTCAATGGTGTTTCAACAATATGCTCTTTAACTTTTCTTGGGTCGAAAGCTTGCTGTGTTGAGTGATGGCGTGAGGGCATATTTAGAACTCCTTGAATGACATTACGGCTATCAATCTTACCAATTTATATGCACAAACAGCATGTTTTTACTGAATTTTTCAGCAATTTGATTAGTTATTTATATAAATATTTGTTATTCGCGTTTTGTCCAATGCAATATAAGTGGTTCAATAGTAAGTATGAGTGCTGAAATACCGTCTGAAAATGATCTTTTACAATTCGTTGGAAATGTTAAGTACGGTGATTTTTCTAATTTCGCAGTTAATGAAAATTTTTCTTATGATTTTAATGAAAAAAATCTTGGTGGAGCGTTACATATATCTTCGGTTCTTCCAGCTTTAAGTGATGCAATAGACGCTCCTGTTAAAACAGCTATTCATAACGATCCACACGCTTTACGAGAAAGCCTTGGTTTTCCTAAATCTAATTCTGCAATTGTAGTGCTAATAGATGGTTTAGGATACTGGAATATTCTTATGCGCAAAGGTCACGCTCCTTACTTACGATCCTTGCTTAAAGAATCAATAAATCAAAGACCAATTAGCACGTGTGTCCCAAGCACAACTGTTGCTGCAATGGCTACTTTTGGAACAGGCACATGTCCGGGTCTTACTTGTATGACCGGTTACACGCAAAAGAATTCTCAAACTGGTAAACTTGCGCAGCTTATTCAATTTAATGATGCGCCTGATCCGCTAGTTTTGCAGCAAGAGCCAACTATATTTGAAAGTTTAGTTTCTAATGGAGTCCGTGCAGATAGCGTGGGATTACCAAAGTTTGAAAATACTCCTCTTACCAAAGCTGCTTTTCGTGGAGCAAATTATATTACTGCTGGAACTCCTAGAGCTCGCATTCTTAAGGCTGCTAATAGCAGTAAAACTCCAGGTTTAACTTATATGTATTTACGTGACGCTGATAAAACCGGTCATAATTATGGTTGGGATTCTCAGCAGTGGGTTTCTGTTTTTGAGCAAATTGACGAGCAGTTGCGTCTTTTGCGAGCAAATTGTGCTCCTGGAACATTAATTGTTATTACTGCAGATCATGGGATGATTAAATCTGATCCAAATAAGCGAGTTGATATTGCTAAGCATGATAAGCTGATAAAAGGCATATCGATGGTTGGTGGTGAACCTCGTTCTGTAATGTTGTATGCTAACAGTGACGCAAATCCTGAAGATATTATTTACCGTTGGCGTGAATATTTTGGAACTAATGCAATTGTACGCAGTAAAAAACAAGCCATTGACGATGGTCTTTTTGGTTTAGTAAACAACAGGGCAGAGGCTGTTATTGGCGATGTTATTGTGCAAGCTTGTGGAGCTTACACAATTGTTGATTCTCGCATTCAATCTGATAAAGCTATGAGTTTACCTAGCGTTCATGGATCAATGACTCACATGGAAATGGATATTCCGTGCCTCATAGATTTAGTGTAATTAGTGAGTTTTTGCTTCTAGTATTGAAAATGTTTTTATAAATCACAACTTAGCAAATAAAATGTGTGACACTCAAATTTTACTAAGAGTGTCACACATATTGTCAATAAGCGAAAAATTTATTTTTAAACTTCTTATTTAGCTTTCACCAAATAATATTTCATCCCAGCTTGGTACTGCTGCTCTTCCAGCTTTACGTTTATTGTGCTCAGAAGATGATTTTTCTTGACCATTAGCATTAATTTCTTGATTATTTTTAGCAGAATTTTGATTACTTTCAGCAGCATTTTTTTGCAAATTCGTATTAACAATATCTGCTTTTTCAGCATTTTGAACTTTTGCAGCCAATGATTTTTGTGCTTCATTAGACTCATTGACGATTTTGCTATTCGTTTCGTTTCTATTAATAAATTCAGCATCCGGTTGTATTAGCGAAGGCTGCTGAGAATTATCTTCTTTAATAAATTGCGTATTTGTTTTAGTAGAACGCTTAGAATAGCCTTTTTCTAATACTTGCTGTATGTCAGAATTATTGTCCTGATTTTCGAAGGAAGATTGGGCTTGTGCATCTGCAAGTTTGTCACTGTTTCTAAGTTCCCATTGAGAAACAGCTCGTTCGATTCTGGCAGAACGAATAGAATTTCCTGGAAGCTCTTCAGTGTTGAATGGGAAATTAATGCTTACAGTGTCTCTATAAGCTCCACCATATGGAGACTGTTTAGAAGTATCCGCTGCATTAACATCTTCACCAAGCAATAATCTAGACGAAGGGTTCGCGCATGTAACAGAGTTGTCATGCATGTTCCATGTCCACTCAGCTTTAATAGTGCGACTAGCAGTTTTGAAAGTAGCAGTAATTCGCCATGGCTCTAATCCTCTGCGCGTTGCTTTCCATTGCACTGTTTCCATGCCAATATGTGCTTTAGCTAACGTTCTTTCAATTAAATCTGCAATAGTGCGCATATTGCTTTGTTTAGGAGCAGGTACTAGAAGGAACTGCTCAATTGCATACTGCTTTTCGGTTTCAACGCCTGCAGAAAAACGCCTAACTTGTGCTTCACTAACGTTGTATCTTTGTGCTACATGTGAAGGTGCAACTCCTGCGCGAATCAATGCCTGAATTTGCGAAATAGGCAATGTTGCATTAGATTGCATAGAATTTGCGCCAGCGTTTGCTGAGTTCTGTTCATCGCTGTTTTTACTCGTAATTTTATGTGAACCAGCGATGGCGCGTTCCAGCGTGTCGTCCACTTGAATACGTAACGGCGTGTTTTCACAAATGAAAATCAAATTACCGTCTGCGTCAATATGGTCGAAACTCGCCTCTTTTGGCGGATTTTCAAGCATTATGCACCACTTTCTTCGCTTTTAACAATACTATTTATATACTTTAGTCCATACACTGCATTCTTTACCATTTTATTTAAAATAAAAAATGTGTAATATACGGGGTAGCATTCGTGTATGCTATGCGCGTAAGTAGCTTTAAAAACGAAAGGACCATAATGGCACAGGATTATGATTCTCCTCGTAGCAAAGATGAGGACGAAGAGTCGTTGGAAGCTTTGAGTAAAGGTTCTCAAAATTCAAGCAGCGATATTGACGATGATGAAAATGCTATTGCTGAAGACTACGAGTTGCCAGGTGCTGATTTAAGTAACGAAGATGCATCCGTAACTGTTATCCCTATGCAAGGCGATGAATTTATTTGTTCTGAATGCTTCTTAGTTAAGCATCGCAGCCAGTTAGCTGAAACTAATGCTGATGGTCAGCCTATTTGCAAGGAGTGCGCAGCTTAAATGGCATATGACGAGACCTATACTGGCCCCGAACAGGTTGAGGTATTAATTAAGTATCTCGATGATGAAACATCTACATTACAGCCGCTTTGCTACGCGCATGCAGGTGATGCAGGTGCCGATTTAAGAACTACCCAAGATTTTACCTTGCGTCCTTTCCAGAGAGCGCTTGTTCCTACTGGAGTTGCTATAGCTTTACCTGCAGGTTATGTTGCTTTAGTGCATCCTCGTTCTGGTTTAGCAGCAAAACAGGGTGTGACTGTGCTAAATGCACCTGGAACAGTTGATGCCGGGTATCGTGGTGAAATTAAGGTTCCTCTTATTAATTTAGATCCTGAGAACACAGTGCAATTCCATAAAGGTGATCGTATCGCTCAAATGGTTATACAACGTTATGTAGAAGCACAATTTATTCCCGCATCTAAATTACCTGAATCTGATCGCTCTGATAAAGGTTTTGGCTCCACTGGCGTACAATAATCTTTTTATAAATATCCGACCGGTTTTTAAAACTGAGTCGGATTTATTGTATGTATTTTTTGTTTTTGTAGTGTATTGAGCGAATTGCAGGTAGGATAGTAAAAGTACCAGGAGGTGCCAAATGGGTGAACTTCAAGAGGATGTAAAAGGATCCAATAGGCTCGGATGTGAAATCAGCGAAGATTCTCGAAATCCATTATTGCCAATATTGAGCATGTGCCAATGGCATCATCCTAATGAGGATATGAGCATTCTTCATAGAGCTTATGATCGTGCTGTAAAGCAGCATACAGGTCAAAGACGCAAATCTGGTGAGCCATACATTATTCATCCTCTTGCTGTAGCTCAAATTCTTGCAGATCTTGGAATGGGACCAATTGTTGTTGCTTCAGGATTATTACACGACACTGTAGAAGATACAGATTACACGCTAGAAGAATGTCGAGCTGAATTTGGCGATACTGTAGCAGGTCTTGTAGATGGTGTTACAAAAATATCCAACATGGAATATGGCGAAAGTGCTCAAGCAGAAACTATTCGTAAGATGGTTGTTGCAATGAGCCGCGATGTGCGAGTGCTTGTAGTAAAGCTTGCGGATCGTTTGCACAATGCTCGCACTTGGAGGTATGTTAAGCCATCAAGTTCACATAAAAAAGCAAGAGAAACTCTTGACGTATATGCGCCTCTTGCTAACCGTTTAGGTATGAATGCAATTAAAACTGAACTTGAAGAGCTGAGTTTTAAAGTACTGTATCCAAAAATTTATAATGAAATTGTTGTTTTAGTTGCTCGTAGAGCAGGTCAGCGCGAAGTTTATTTACGACAAATTCTTGAAGAAATTAATGCAGATCTTGCAGAACAACACGTTAAAGCATCAGTAAAAGGTCGACCAAAAGATTATTTCTCTATTTACCAAAAGATGATCGTTCGAGGTCATGATTTTGCTAATATTTACGATTTAGTTGGCGTGAGAATAATAGTCGATTCTATTCGTGACTGTTATGCAGCATTAGGTGCAGTGCATGCTCGATGGAGCCCTGTTCCAGGACGTTTTAAGGATTACATTGCAACTCCAAAGTTGAATATGTATCAAAGCTTGCATACTACAGTTGTAGGCCCTGGTGGAAAGCCAGTAGAGATTCAAATACGCACATGGGATATGCATAGGCGTGCTGAATTTGGTATCGCAGCGCATTGGAAGTACAAAGCTAATGGTCAGGCTGGTCGCGCTTTAAGTAAGCCTGATAATGATGATTTAAAACGCGAAAATAATATTGATGACAAAAAAGAGCTTAGCGAAGCAGATAATCTTAAGTGGATTCAACAGCTTGCTGATTGGACTAGTGAGACTCCAGATTCAGATGAATTCTTAGGTTCATTAAAGCAAGATCTTGGTGCTTCTGAAGTTTATGTTTTTACTCCAAAGGGGAGTATTGTTGCGCTTCCGCAGGATGCAACTCCTGTTGATTTTGCATATTCTGTGCATACTGAAGTTGGTCATCGCATGATGGGTGCTCGTGTAAATGGACGTTTAGTTCCTCTTGATACGAAGCTTTCAAACGGTGACACTGTAGAGGTACTTACTTCAAAGTCGGATACAGCTGGACCATCACGCGATTGGCTGAGTTTTGTAAAATCTCCTCGTGCTCGAAATAAAATACGTCAATGGTTTAGCAAGGAACGCCGCTCTGAGGCGATTGAAGAGGGCAAGGATGAGCTAACTCGCGCTATGCGTAAACGTAACTTGCCTTTAACTACTTTGATGACGCAGCAGGCATTAATTGGCGTTGCTGATGAATTGAATTTGCCTACTAATGTTGAGTCTTTATATGCGGCTATTGGCGAAGGCCAAGTTTCTACACAGAATGTTATTTCGCGTTTAGTAAAAGATGCGGGCGCTGATGAAGTTGCAGAAGAAGTAGAACAAGAAGCATTGCCTTTACGTCATGTTGAGCGCAGCCATAAGTCTAACGGCGCTTTGGGAGTATCAGTTAAGGGTGTTGGAGACGTTTGGGTAAAGCTTGCAAAATGTTGCATGCCAGTTCCAGGAGATATGATTATTGGTTTTATAACACGAAACCAAGGTGTGTCTGTCCATAGGACTGACTGCCAGAACATGCTCGATTTGCAAAAAACTCAATCAGAGCGCGTTATTCCTGTTCAATGGACTAGCGATAAAGGCTTGTTCTTGGTTAAGGTCCAAGTTGAAGCATTGGATCGACAACATCTTCTTTCGGATGTTACTCGCGTTCTTTCAGATCATGGAGTAAATATTCTTTCCGGAACTATTGCTACAGGCGATGACCGTGTTGCAACAAGTCAATTTACCTTTGAAATGGCAGATCCTCAGCACTTAGCAACTCTACTTGCTGCTATCCGTAAAATTGAAGGCGTTTTTGACGTTTACCGCATTACGGGAGCAAAAGATAGCGCAGAGCCGCGTTTGCGAAAAATGGAACGAGGAGATTTATAAAAGATGGGCACCCCAGCTTTGGAGTGCCCATCTTCGTTTTTGCGCAAATAGTATTTGTTTAATGTAATAAATACGAAAAACGCTTAATTTCAGGCAGTGACAGCCTTCTTCAACAAGGAGCCAGCAGAAATACGTACACCGTAAGAAGCTGGAATCTTGATTGTTTCACCGGTACGCGGGTTGCGGCCAGTGCGCTCAGCACGCTTTACGCGTTCTGCGGAGAACAGACCAGTAAGCTTCAAACCTTCACCGGACTGTAAAGCCTCAACGAACACATCCTGGAATGCGTTGACGGCGGCTTCGGCCTGTGCCTTGGTCAGGTTGGACTTCTGTGCGATCTTAGAAACGAGATCAGACTTGTTGTATGCCATGCAGCATCCTTTGTGTCAGGGGACCTTCTCTTCAAAGGTCACGTTCATACTAGATACTAGTACATTTTCCCTACAAATGTAGCCATTTTTGCATTTTTTCTTAATATTTTTATTTATTTTTTGTTATTTTTTATTTAAAACATACTCGTATTAAATCAGATACGATATTTGCTAATAAAAATACACAAATGTTTGTAAATCTCACTTATATAAGCTCATTATTGCTAAGCCACTTCATTGCAAACGCGCCTAACGGAATTCTTAACCAGTAGAACATAAGTCTATACAGAAGGGTGGCAGACAAAGCAACTGTTGGAGGAACACCTACAGATGTAAAAGCGAAAGTAAGAGAAGCTTCGACAGCACCCAAGCCGCCTGGTGTAGGCACTGCCGATCCAGCAGCGTTAGCAAGTAAGAATAGTAAGATTGTTTCCCAAGGATTTGCGTAATATCCAAATGCAAGTAAAGAAATCCAATAACCCAATCCAATGCATGAAACAAGCACAATAGCACCGAAAGAGCCCGCAATAAGTTGCATAGGATGTGAAATAAGTTCCTTAATTTGACGACCGTAATCAGATAATATTGGCAAATAATGTTTGCGAATTGTTTTACGAGCGGACGGGATAACCATTAAAACACAAACTATAAGAGTGATTATTCCAATGAAAGTAATGAGCATATGAGTAGGAATCATTCCAGAAAGCACATTTTTACCAGTGAAAACGCCTATAGAAAGTAATACCAAAGTTGTCATTAATGCTTGAATAAGCCATACTGCACTAGTAATTGCTGTAGCTTGAGCTGGGGTGTACCCGTTTTTCTTTAATAATTGCATATTTACAAATGCAGGACCAACACCAGCAGGCATAGAAACTGCTGTGAAACCAGAAGCTGCTTGAGATGCAAACAAAACATGTGCAGAAGGTTTTTGATCATCCATGAATGAGCCGAGAGTAATTGCAGATCCAATCCAAGCAAACATGCTGCAAGCAAAGCACATAAATACCATTACATTATCTGCGTGACGCAAGGCAGCAAATATTTCCTGCGGATGCCACTGTGTAGCAATAACAGCAACAGCAACAATCGAAAGAACTAAGCTAACAAAGAAACGTATATTGAAACGAGCTAAACGCACAGTATCATATTCTTCTTCATCTGTGCTTAAAGCAACTGTTTCACTTAGCTTATTGCAAAGATTTTGGAAAACTTTTTTATTCCAAGATGGCAAAGATCTCGTAGAAGCAGGAATAGCGGCTTTTTGCATAAAAGGCAATAGTGCAGATAACTTTTCTACACCCCATGTGTTAATAGCAGCTTTAAGAGCGGTGTCAATATCTGTGCAAGATGCAATAAGCGTTAAAAGCTGAACTTTATCAAGTGCAATATTTGTATCGTCGCTGGCAACATCGCCATTTTGCCAACCTGCAATAACTGGGGTTCCATCTTCAAGCCTAGCAATAGTTTCAGGAGTGATGCGTCTATGCGTAATACCGCGAGTATTAGCCGCATCGACATAACGCATTAATTTTGCTGCATCATCAATAGTTAAAGTGTTCAAATTACAAGGCAGCAGAGCGTTAGAAGCGTGAAAAACCATTATTGAAGATTTATCACTGTCGCTTACTCCATAAACATTCGCTGTTGGTAAATGCATATTTCGTAAAACAAGAAGCATAGAAAGATGGTGATGAACAGAATGCCTAGCAGAACGATCTCTACGAGTCGGTATATCTACTAAACGCACCCACTGCCATAATTGATTTAAATAACCTGGTAAATGAACTTGATTATCTAATACTGAAATTACATAACGTATGCCGTGAATGTCTGTTGCATCATACAATCTTGAATTTTCAATTAAATCGTCATCAAGACTTGAACGAAGAACTCCAGTATGATCAGCTTGCTGAGTTCTACGAGTTAATTGAGTAAGATTATCTATGCCAATATTTTTTAAAGCAAGAACAATATCGTCACCCCAAGCACCCTTACTGCGTGTGCCTTTTGCGAAACGAATAAGCGTACCAATTGCTCTTCCTAAGCAGCATGATACAAGAACAGCGGAGTAGGAGTCCCAAGATGAAAATAGAAGTATTGCTGTAACAATGAATAAAGCATTCCAGCCCCACATTACATGCTTATATTCGCGTCTAGGACCACTAACTGTAAGAAAAGCAACTAGAACAGCATACATGTCTGGAAGCAAATCAGCCCAAGTGTTATTGGACTGCATTTGTAAAGATTCAATCAAAGCTATATTGTGTGTAGAAAATATCGCAATAGATAACAGCCATACTGAACCATAACTTATAAACAGTGTAATAACAGAAATAGCGGTATCAATCCAACGCCTGTCAGAAACCATGTGTGCAATAACTTCTGCAACAACAATGAGAGTAAGACCTTGCTGTATCAGAACAAATGAAAGATTATTAAAAGATAACCCTATAATTTGAGTAGCACTTCGTGCATCAATCTTCATAGCATCAGCCGTTGCTGACAAACACATTGACGACAACAAAGTAAAAACGCCAATTACAACTGATGATATTGCATACAACAAATCAGCCCAACTACGTACTAAGCTAGGCTGAGTATCTTCAATAACAAGATTTGGATTTATGCTAGATTGCATCGCTTTACCGTCTACTTAATCAATAAAGTCCACCAATCGTGAAGCAAATCCAGTGTAAGATTCTGGTGTCATTGCTTGCAAACGAGCTGCAGTATTGGCATCAAAGCTACGAGATTTAATGAATTCTTCTACGTCACTTTGTGAAATATGGTGACCGCGCATTAATTCTTTTACTTGCTCATATGGTTGTTCCATACCAGGTACGCCAGCAATTTCTTCAGCACGCATTGCTGTTTGAATTGGCTCTCCAAGAACTTCCCAATTTTCGTCTAATTCTTTTGCCATAAATTCTTTATTAGGATGAATAGACTTCAAACCGCCTAAAAGATTATTCAAAGCAAGAAGAGCATAACCGAAAGCTGAGCCAACATTCCTTTGAGTAGTAGAGTCTGTAAGATCACGCTGCCAGCGGCTTTCAGTAAGAGTTGCACATAATGTGTCAAACAGTGAGCAAGAAATCTCAAGATTAGCTTCAGCGTTCTCAAAACGAATAGGGTTAACCTTATGAGGCATAGTAGAAGATCCTGTAGCTCCCTTTACAGGAACTTGCACAAAAATACCCCTAGAAATATACATCCATACATCAACTGCAAGATTATGCAAAATATGGTTTATGTGACTTACAGTGCTATAAAGTTCAGCTTGCCAATCGTGGCTTTCAATTTGAGTTGTTAATGGATTCCATTGAAGACCCATTCTATTTTCAACAAACTCTTGAGATACGCTAATCCAATCAACTTCTGGGAAAGCAGCTAAATGAGCTCCAAAAGTTCCTGTAGCACCATTCAACTTTCCTAAATACTCTTGATTATCAAGATGACGAAGTTGACGACGCAAACGATATGCAAACACTGCCAATTCCTTACCCAAAGTAGTTGGAGTAGCAGGCTGGCCATGAGTTAACGAAAGCATAGATAAATCTCTATATTCGTTAGCATTCTTAACTAAATAATCAACTATCGCTTCTAAATTCGGACGATAAACGTTTAAAACAGCTTGCTTTACGCAACGCGCAATAGAAAGATTATTAATATCTTCACTTGTGCATGAAAAATGCACTAAAGTTTTTAAATTTGAAAGCTCAGTAGCATGACCAAGCTTATTCTCTGCTTCGTCTAACGCATCGTCAATGTAGTATTCAACAGCTTTAACATCGTGATGAGTAATAGCCTCATGCGCAGCATGACGAGCAATTCCTTCAGCATCAAAATTTTCAGGAATAGAACGCAAATATGAGCATTCTTCATCAGTTAAAGGATTAACACCCTTAACAATTGGCTGGAATTGATTAGCTTCATAACCATTTGCGAGAAGAATCATCCACTCAACTTCTACACGCATGCGCTCGCGATTTAACGCAGGTTCGCTTAAATATTCAACGAGTGCGGATGTTTGATTATGATAACGTCCATCGAGAGGAGTCAGAGCTATTGCAGGAGAAATATCGGTAAGCTTCATAGTTTAAGGTTACATCATGCTGCGAATTAGCTTAATTTTACTCAATAAGAATTTAATTATTTTATTTTTTCATTACTCCTTGCCACAATGTAGTACTTTGCAATTTGCCATTAATAGTATTCTGAAAATGTCGATCTTGCTCGCGCACACTTTTAGATCCGAGTTGAAGAGCATCTTCATAAGCTGCAGTATGGTAATGCAAATCATGAGTTAAAGTTCCTTCTTCTGGAACATCATTAACGAATATTCCGTCATTATCGAATTTTTTAATCGAATATTGTTTGCCAGAAAAACGCGTGACTCCAGGAGGTAAAGAACGCTTAGATTCTTTAACATGAATTGCATGCCCATGAATAGTCACCCAATTATTTCTACGAGGATTCTCCTTGCCATCTAAAGAAGGTACAATCTCATCGTCCATCTCAATACTAGTAACCCAAGTCTTCTTAGGAATTGGATGATTTGCAATAGGAGATCCAGCAGTAACAACATGCTGTATGTTGTACTGTTTAGAGTAATCGCTTGCAATGCTTGCTGCAACAATGCCTCCCTGAGAATGGCCTACTAAAGCAACAGGCTCGTTAGGTTTAATTCCAGAACGTTTCATAGCTTCTACAACCATTCGAGTGCTATCAGCTTGTTTTCTCATTAAAGAACTATGACTCATTACTTCTGCGTTTTGTGCCCAACCAAAAGGAGAGTGTGCTTTACCGTCAGTTCCTGGAATTATTACTAACCATGACGAACTGCCATCGCTGCGCTTAAAACGTTGAATTGCAATAGTAGCAGCATCTGGATTAACAAGTGGTGGCCTAACGCCCAAATTTCCGCTTCCAAGTTCCGTTAAATTTTCTAAAGTTTCAAGCAGATTACGTCCAGGTCTAGCAAGAACAGATCCAGGTTTTCTCCACGTCTCATTTACTTTAGTGAGAAGTAAATTATTACCTTGCTTTCGATCATTAATAGGCGCGCTTACGAAGCTAAGAGCACTAGAAATAAATGGAATAGCTTGTGATAAATATTTTTGAGCATTGGATAAAAAGTTTAGTGAGGTTTCACGCTCTTTTTTATTTATGGGGCCTTTCGCATTTCCGGCAATAAATATTGGCAAACTTGTAATAGGATTTAAAATAAGGTGCTGCGATAAACCTCGAATAATTCCTTGTTGCATACTCTTAGTTGCGTAGGACCATTTAGCAAGATATTGGAAACCTGAATGATTTTTATCATCTTGTTTGACAGCAAGACTTGCGGACAATAAAACGTGTAAAGCAAAAATAGGGTTTGCAAGAGCCAAGAAAGAAATTTTATTGTCTAACTCGTCTTTTGCACGAAATTCTGCATCTTCATATAAATTATTTGCTCTTACAATAAGAAAAGCAAGATTTTCTAAATTTTGAGACATTAAATAACATTTATGAGCATACTCATGACATATGCTTTCAGTTAAAAATGATTGCGAAGAATCATGAATATATGCTCCTGATTCTTTTTGTATACCATAATTTTGACCGGCAATAACCATCGCTGCATTAAGCCATAAATTTTTTAGCGTAAGCAATTCTTTAGCAATATTGTTGAGTTTTCTGGAAAAACTAATATACGCTTCTCTATCAGCAACGCTAATCGTCATTCCACCTACAACAGAGGACTTAACTTTCCAAGACATACTATATTCCTCCGCGAATGTTATATAACGCATACGCTTGTGCGGAAATATTTTTCATACTATGACGAAAATGTTCGGCTGCAAGCCCTTGCCAATCTTCTAATTCAGTCGCTGCGGATTCTGCTATAACGCAGCGAGCGCACTCTTGAGTGCGTTGTATAAGCCATTGCCATTCGTAATATGTGTGCATAATCGTTATTACACACGTTCATTAATAAAAAGTCACTAAAAAATATTCAATGTGGTTAAAAGGTTATTCAATGCTTATTGCTTCGCTTATAACCAATCTTGAAGATTTAATTACCAAGGCTTATTGCTGCTTTCATCAGTTTTAGTACGTTTTTCTGTCTTTTCTAAACCTTGCTGGTCTTCTTGATCCTGTGAATATTTAGAATCCACATGATCGTTCTGTTTTAGCAAGTTTTTAACTTTATTGCGCTGAGTATTGTCCAACTGAGGCTTAGACGAATCTGACTGCTTTTTATCTTTAGAAGAATTGTCAGAATTATCGTTTTTAAAATGATTGTTATGCTTTTTCGGTTTCTGTTGCTTATTAGTATTGTTTTGATTCTGCTTTAATTTTTCTGTTAACTTTCGTGATAATTCAGCATTTTTGTCAATACTATTTCGAAGTTGAGGAAGCAGCATCATTTCTTGAGATTTAGCATCATCAAATTGAGCATCAGTTTGCTGTTGCTGAGTTAAAAGCACATTCTTGTCGCTATCGATACTCTTGGAAGATTTTATGTTAGAAATAAGGCTATCAGTAGCAGCATTATATGCGTATTGTGCTCTCCAATTTACGATAGCAAAATACGCTATTAATATCGCAATAATCAAGAACAAGAATGTAACAATGCGAATAATTGTGCGACTAGACATGTGCTTCATACTAATTTCCTTGAAGTTATAAACCACGACATTAATTCCCAAATTAAAAGTATCGACGCAAATATTGCAAACGGCCAAATAATTGGTTCAGGTCTCAAACGAGGCTTTGCTGTCTCGTTCATTCTCCATTGGTGTGAAAGAATTGGTTTTGCTTCGTCTCCAAATGTTACATTTAAAGATGAGTGCATATACTTGCCGCTAAGCTCATCGGCAATATTTCGTAAGTTCTTTTCATCAAGCTTTGAAATGCCAGGATTGCCCGTAGCAGGATCAATAACCCATTGATTAGAGGTATTGTTTTCGCTGTAGTCGTCAAGTTGCAGCTGTGTTTTTTCCAAAGGTATTTTAGCTCCTTTAGATGAGCCTATTCCAATAACAAATGCGTTAGTAATATAAGCTCTGAGCGATGAAAATGTGCGGCGCTTCCGTTGAGTTGTTTCCTCACCGTCGCTTATAACATACAAAACTGTTGTGTCATCTGGATGAGCATCATGTATAGCTTTTGCAGTAAGCAAAGTTTGATCTATAGGTGCGTCAAGACTAGTTCCAGTAGCTACGCTAGTTGGCTCAGTTCGTAGAGTATTTATCCAATTGTCAACTGCTCTAGCATCAGGCGTCAATGGGACATCAACAGACGTAGAAGCACCAAAAGAAATAGCAGCAAAACTTGAGTTAGCATAGGATTTTGTTATTTGATGAATAATATTCCTTGCTGCTTCAATACGCTCAATCTTACTATTTTTTGCATAATCAGCGTCTTTTGCTCTCATTGAACCTGTTATATCTAGAGCAATAATCACGTTTGTTGCATTTACTGCTCTTTGTAAAGTTGAACGCATAATACTTGGAGATAGCACGCAAATTATTAGCATTATACATATGCCAATACGTCTTAATCTCATGCAAAAAGTTTCATCACTTGATTCAGGTTTCCTGCGTATAGGCACAATTTCAAAAAACATTGCTGCCAACAAAACCAATATTGCAATAATCGCAATAATCCAACCATATGATGGAGAAAAAACCAACTGACCTGCTTGAGAAGTGTCAGAAGCTTCAGTTTTAGCATGTGCAAACAGTAGGGTAGTAGCAGAAAATAGTGTTGTTGTCATCGCTTCATCCTCTTTGCAATAGCTAGCCAAATCACAACGCTAAACACAGTAAACAAAACCCAAAGACCAGGATCGTCACTAAATGCAGACTGAGCAGCGCCTTGAGGAATTGCTGTATGTCTTTTTTCAATTTCTTTTACTAAATTAATAACGGAATCAGAATTGCGTTGAGACAGGAAAATTCCACCATGAGATTCAATAAGCCGTTTCATTTCTAATGTAGTGTCATCATTCTCATTCTGTTTTGCGCCAGAATATAACCCATCGACAGTAATTTTAGCCTGCTTTGTTAAATCTAAAGCTTGCTTTAATGAGTAAGTTTGTTTTCCAGAAACAACATTATCTGTAGCAAGAACAATAGAAGAACTTCTATTAAAACGGCTTTGTATTTTATGGTTATTATGAGCAGAACCATAAATAAAACCTGGAAGCATTGCTGCGCAACTAACTAAACCGTCTCCAATAAGCGATGTTGCGTTTTTGCGATTTTGAGTTCCTTCAAGCCAGTCAGAAATTTCTTGATATTGACGTTGTTGTAAACGATTAATGCGACTTTGCGATTGAACTCCGCCAAGCAAATTTGCAGCATATTGCAATTGTTTTTTAGCCAATCGATAGTCGTCAGTCAGTGGAAAAACTGTCCTAGATGTGGAGTTAAAAATGCTCAATCCAATGCGTTCACCCTGAAAATGCTCAATAAAATTAAGATACGCTTGAATCACTTCGCGATCATATGGTAGAGCAGAACCTGAAACGTCTAAGCATAAAACAATGTCTCTAGAACTAACTTGCTCGTTCGCATTAAACACTCGTGCTGGCCTGGAAGCAACAGCAAGCGCACTGCACAAAGATACTACCAATGCAGCCGTAGCAAACCTTCTAAACATTCGCCACATATACCATGAATGACTAGTAGTAGTTCCTTGTAGATCATTGTCAAAAGTAAAAGTATAGAATTTTCGCGTAATATTACTAGTTTGACTCTTATACTTCTTTTTTAAAATATTGCTACGAATGGAATCTAAAATTAGTAAGACAGCAAAAATTGCTACAGAAACAACAACACCTGCAACAAAAAGCAGCGGCCATTGCCATCTCCATGGCCATATGTATTCCCAAACATTATTACTCATCAACGTTTGTCCTTCGTTTGCCAGCCTTCAAGCAATACTAAAACCCATTCAGCAGCCTGCTCAACAGTAGTATTTCGCGCTTGCTCGTTTGCTTTGCGATCAGCAAATTCTGGAGGATACAAAGCAGATATTGTTTGGCGTAACATATCAGCACCTTTTTTATTGCGCCATTTCAAACGCAAAGAAGCCAATTCTCCCAAAGTGTGAGTTTGAATATCTTCACCGCTCATCTTCGAAATATAAGATCTAGCAATAGACGCCAATTTTGCACAAGCCTGATCTTTAGTAAGTTCATTGTTATGATACTTCTCAACAATCGCATCAATATCTTTACGCCAAGCTTGTTTGTTTACATTATGAACGTGAACTGCTTCTGTAGAATTGCTACTTTCAGCTAATTTCTTTGGCTTTTTAAAAGAAAAATATAAAACCGCAAAAGCAATAAAGATAACAACAAGCGATGCAGAAAGTAGTATTAAAAAAAGCGTTTCATCATGTAAAGGCTTTTGAATATCTTCCAGGCTCATTCTATTCAACCTCCTTGCTAAATGAGTCAGCAAGATAATTTGTACGGCTCACTTTTTGCGCAGAAATATGGAAAACTTCTTCACTTGAAGAACCATGAATTATTGAAGATTGAACACCAAGCAGCATATCGTATAAAGCGTTTATTCTAATATTTCTACGAGCTTCAACTTCATTTTTATTTGATTCTTTTTTCAAAAACGCTGGTACTTTACGTAAAGTAATTCCATCAAATATTTGCAAATCAATTGCAGAATCAAAAGGATTAATAGGAGAAATAACAATAACAACAAGCTTATGGTTTTGCGTAATTTTGCGCAAAGATTCAGCGTTATGAGCTTGTAATGCATACTCATCAGTTATTAAAACTACCAGACCATTATTGTCAATATTTTTTAGTAGCGAAGTAAGCAACGCATCAATATCTCTGGTATTTTTACGAGTATTAAGCAACGTATAATCTAGATTTCGCTCAAAATCAGAAAAGTTGCTAGCAGCATGAACATTGATAACATTTTTTCCATCTGCACACAACAACGAAACAGCATCATGACGTTTTAAACTCAAAGACGCAAAAAAGCATGCAGAATTAGACGCAACTTCATACAGAGATTCTCCAGAAACACAAGCTCCATTCATATTTATGCTTGTATCTAAAGCAATCCAAGTATGAGAAGACGAAGTACGCTCTCTAGAAGACACCATAGGCTGTCCAGTTCGAGCGCTCGCAGACCAGTTCATCATGCGAGCTTCATCTCCTGGCTGCCATGCGTGTATGTCAATAACATCACCTGTGCCAAAACGCCTGTGCGAAGGATGGTCTCCCTCTAATAAGCCTAAAGCTTTACGCGCAATAGGCAAATCAATTCGCTGATCCAAAAGCTCAATTTTGCGACGCACGGCTTTAGCAGGTTCAGATAATACTAACCGCTTCGTACGCATCATGGCACAGGAACCGTCTTAACTAATGCATCAATTACTTGATCTGTAGTAATAGAATCAGCTAAAGCTTCAAAAGTTAAAAGTATGCGATGCCTTAACACTTCATGCGCAAACAATTTAATATCTTCAGGTATCACATAATCGCGTCCAGAAAGTAAAGCGTGAGCTTGAGCAATACGAATAAGTGCAATTGATGCACGAGGGCTAGCTCCCATACGAACCAATGAATTAATCGTAGGAAGTGGATGCGTACCTTCACCGCGAGAAGTGGCAACAAGATCAACTACATACTTCATAACTGCTTCAGAAACGTGTATGTGACGCGCTGCAGTACGCATAAAAACAACATCTTGCAAACTTATGCGTTGAGTATTTAGCTTTGAAGGATCAACGACATCCGATCCTCGTTGAGTAAGTAATTGCAGCATACGAACTTCCTCGTCAGGATTAGGGTAAGTCATAACTGCTTTTACCATAAAACGATCCATCTGGGCTTCTGGAAGATTAAATGTTCCTTCTTCCTCAATTGGATTTTGCGTAGCAATAACCATAAATGGTTGAGGCAGAGGAATTCTTTCGCCTCCAATAGTTGTTGCTCCTTCTGCCATAGCTTCAAGCATTGCAGATTGAGTTTTTGCGTTTGAACGATTAATCTCATCCAACAAAATAACATTTGCATGGATAGGACCAATTTGCGTAGTAAAACGTTGGGAAGCAAAATCAAAAACTTGAGTACCAACTAAATCTGCTGGCATTAAATCCGGAGTACACTGCACACGACGGAAACTCCCTGACATAGCTGTTGCAAGAGTTTGAGCAGCAGTAGTTTTTGCGAGACCTGGTACTGATTCAATAAGAATGTGTCCGCCTGCAATAAGAGTAAGGATAAGAGACTCTCGTAAAGCGTCTTGACCGACTAAGGTTTGTGCAAAACGTGCGCGCAAAATATTTGCAATTTGCTGGCAACGACGTATGTCATCACTCGAAATAGTTGCAGTAACTTGCGCACTTGTATTAGAAACAGCAGACGGCTGAGGTACAGCTGATCCAATGCCAAGCTTAGAAGCAATTGAAGTTTTATCGGTTAACGGTTTCTTCTGTGGTTGCGGTGGAAATAATGCCATAAGAGACATTTTAACCGATATGCAGTACTGACATGTTCAAAAATGGCATTTTTATTGTCTTTATAAGATAATTTGCAATATTTAAGACAATTAGATTTCTTGAGAATCTAGGGACCAATTAATTGGCGAAACTCCCATATTAATTAAGGCCTGATTAGCTCTTGAAAATGGATGCGATCCAAAGAATCCTCGCATTGCAGAAAGAGGGCTTGGGTGCGCTGATGTAATAAGAGTTGCATTCGTCAGCAAAGGAGCCAAACTTTGCGCATTACGACCCCATAAAATAGCTACAAGCGGCAATGGATTACCATTGCAATCAGTTCTATTGTTTAATGCTCGAATAGCTGCATCGGTTACAGGCTCCCAACCTTTTCCTTGGTGGCTATTTGCCTTACCAGCCTCAACAGTTAAACATCTGTTAAGAAGCATCACACCCTGCCTGGTCCACGGTGTTAGATCTCCACTCTTTGGAGTTTCTACGCCTAAATCGTTTACTAATTCTTTATAAATGTTTATGAGACTTTTTGGCAGTGGGCGCACTTTTGCAGCTGTGCAAAAACTTAAGCCTACTGGATGGCCCGGCGTTGGATATGGATCCTGGCCAACAATTAAAACTTTAATGCTTTTTAGTGGAATAGAAAAAGCACGCAAAATATTGTGGCTAGCAGGAAGAATATGATGTCCGCTTTCTATCTGCTCTCGCAAAAATACTCCCATTGCGCGTATTTGTGGCTCAACTGGCTTTAATGCTTCAGCCCAATCAGGATCCATTAGCTCGTTTAAAGGTTTAATATTTTGAGGATTCATATTGCTACTGTATGTCAAGGCATACCATAAAAGGAAATTAATCAAATTTTCTAAATTTGTGCTTTGTGCTAAGCATTGGATAATATAGATTCATTGTTGTTTAAATGATCTTTTATAAGGAGTGCAATTATGGCGCGAAATAATCAGAACGTGTCGTATACGCCTGATGCTTTTGATGAGCCACCAGAGGGACCAGTTGGAGTTCATCGTGGAAATCCTGCGTGGTATGCCGTAATACTTCCTTATTTTGTTGCATTAATCATTGCGGCGGTTGTTGGCGTTTTGGTTTGGGCTATTGCTTCTGGTGAAATCTCACATCTTCCGTTGCCTTGGAACCATCAGCAACAATCATCTCAATCAACATCTCCTGCTAAGCCTTCTGAAAACAAAAAGTCTGCTAAAAGCGACGAAGATAAATCTTCTGAAGACGAAGATGATGACGACGATAATAATAAATCTGAAGAAAATAAATCAGATAAGAAAGATGCTGATGACTCTAAAGATAATTCAGCAAATGATTCTAAAGCACAAACTTCACTGGACAAATCAGTTGCTGTGAAAGTTCTTAACGCAACCAAGATAAGCGGTCATGCTGCTGCTGGCGCAGATAAGTTAAAGCAAGCAGGATACGCAAATGTGACAGCTGGAAATCCAACTGGTAAAGTCCCAAGCGAATCTGTTGTTTGGTATAAAGACGATTCCCAAAAAGCTGCAGCTGAAGATATTGCAAAGACTTTAGGTATTAGCGCTGTCGAAAACGAAAAAGAAATCGTTTCTCCGATTGTAGTTGTGCTTTGCAAGTAATATTTTTCGCATAAAAATAACCGGTTAGAATTATTTCTAACCGGTTTTTGTGTATAAACGCCAAAAAAGTTGGCACTCGGGTACATAGAGTGCTAATCTTCAAATTAGCACTCAAGCCTTGAGAGTGATAATAAGCAGCTGACGGCTTATTACTCAAGATTGCAGTGAAAAGTCCATAAATAACGTATGTGGAGGAATAATGGCAAAGATTATTGCCTATGAAGAGGACGCCCGTCAGGGTATGCTCGCAGGTCTTGATAAGCTTGCAGACACTGTTAAGGTTACACTTGGTCCAAAGGGTCGAAACGTTGTGCTTGACAAAGCCTACGGCGCTCCAACCATTACTAACGATGGTGTTTCTATTGCTAAGGAAATTGATCTTGAAGATCCATACGAGCGTATTGGCGCCGAACTTGTTAAAGAAGTAGCTAAGAAGACTGATGACGTTGCAGGCGACGGAACCACAACTGCTACTGTTTTGGCACAGTCTTTGGTGCATGAAGGTTTGAAGAACGTTGTTGCAGGAAGCAACCCAATTGCTCTTCGTCGCGGCATTGAAAAGGCTGCTGAAGCAATCGTTAAGGAATTGCTTGCTTCTGCAAAGGATGTTGAGACCAAGGAACAGATTGCTGCTACTGCTACGATTTCTGCAGCTGATCCTGAAGTTGGCGAAAAGATCGCTGAAGCTTTGGATAAAGTCGGTCAGGATGGTGTTGTCACAGTTGAAGACAACAACAAGTTTGGTCTTGACTTGGACTTCACTGAAGGTATGCGCTTTGATAAGGGTTATATTTCCCCTTACTTCGTCACTAACGCTGACGATCAAACTGCTGTTCTTGAAGATCCATACATTTTGCTCACTTCTGGCAAGGTTTCAAGCCAGCAGGATATCGTCCACATCGCTGAGCTTGTTATGAAGTCTGGTAAGCCATTGCTTATTATTGCTGAAGATGTTGATGGTGAAGCATTGCCAACGCTTGTTTTGAACAAGATTCGTGGAACTTTCAATACTGTTGCTGTTAAAGCTCCAGGATTCGGCGATCGTCGTAAGGCTATGCTCCAGGATATGGCTATTTTGACCGGTGCACAGGTTGTGTCCGACGATCTTGGTTTGAAGCTTGATTCAATCGATGCTTCTGTTTTCGGTCATGCAGCTAAGGTGATTGTTTCTAAGGATGAAACAACTATCGTTTCCGGTGCTGGCTCAAAGGAAGATGTTGATGCTCGCGTAGCTCAGATTCGCGCCGAAATTGAGAACACTGATTCTGATTACGATCGCGAAAAGTTGCAAGAGCGTCTTGCTAAGCTCGCTGGTGGCGTTGCTGTTATTAAGGTTGGCGCTGCTACTGAAGTCGAAGCTAAGGAACGCAAGCATCGCATTGAAGATGCAGTTCGTAATGCTAAGGCTGCCATTGAGGAAGGTTTGCTTCCAGGCGGTGGCGTAGCTTTGGTTCAGGCTGCTGCGAAGATTGAAAAGACACCAGCTATCACAGAGCTTAAGGGTGAAGAAGCTACAGGTGCTGCAATTGTGTTCCGTGCTGTAGAAGCTCCAATCAAGCAGATCGCTCAAAACTCTGGTGTTTCTGGAGACGTCGTTCTCAACAAGGTACGCGAACTTCCAGAAGGCGAAGGCTTCAATGCTGCAACTAACACTTACGAAGATTTGATGGCTGCCGGCGTTACTGACCCAGTTAAGGTAACTCGTTCTGCTCTACAGAATGCAGCTTCTATTGCTGGTTTGTTCTTAACTACTGAAGCTGTTGTTGCCAACAAGCCTGAGAAGGCAGCTGCTGCACCACAAGCTGGTGCCGACATGGGCTACTAAATAAAAAAATAAAAGTGGCTCAAAAGTCTAAAACTTAATAGTTTAAGTAAATGGCGACATGCTCAATGTAAGCGTGTCGCCATTTACTTTTTCATCACATTAATCAGCTCATCCCAAATAACGAAGTAGCTTGCGTTTCAGCATCAAGATACACTCCTGATGCATGTTGCATAGCTTGCTGAATTGCTTCTAGCGATTGTTCCATTTGTTGTTGCGCTGCTCGCCATTGCTGAGCGGTCGACGCAAATCGTGTAGCCGCCAATCCAGTCCACACGCTTTGTAATTGCTGTAAATTGGCATACATCCCGTTGACTGCATCTCTAATTGCACTAACCGAGGTTCCAACGGCTGCCGCAGCCTGCTGAATTTGCTCTGAATCAACTCGAAATTGTGCCATATTTCCCCTCCATTTGTTTTGCGTCTAAATAAACGCTTCTTTATAAATTATTTTTGCGAAACATTTCACATAAATTAAGCAAAGATTTTTATAATGGTACTTTTACTTGTGTGATGTCACGCTATTATGAATATATGCCATCAAAAAAGTACGAAAAAGATTTATGCGCCAATGTGGTTAAAAGCTTATCTTGCACGCGCGTTGCAAATTTTAACTACCAGCTTCCTCGCTCAAAACTATTTTTAGCTAAACGCGTATTGCTTTTATTAATGGCATTTTTATTTAGTTTTTCTTTTATTCTTCCAACTCTTCCAATAAATTCGCTCATATTTTCACCTTTAAATGGAGTAAATACAATTAATGCATATGCTGAAAGTAATGAGCAAAATTCTGGAATAGTTGCAACAGACTCAATAACAGACACAGAAAATTTGCTTGGGGATTCTGTCAGTAAAGTTGCTGACATGATTGAGACAACAAAAAAGCGTACAGGAGTAAATGTTAGGCTCTTATATTTGTCTACTTTTGGAAATACAAAAAATCCATCAAAATGGGCTAGTGATTTGTTGATTAGTACGCTTCCAGCTAAAAATACTGTGCTGCTTGCACTAGCAACTCATGATGGAAGATTAGTTGTAGCTGTTTCACCTAATTCCGATGAATGGCTCAAAAATAAAAATACTGTAGACTCGTTATCCGATGCAGCTTATAAGCCATTAGTAAGCACAACTGGAACGCATTGGGATCAATCTGCAATAATGATGATGAAACAAATAATGCGTGCAAAACGTACGTCAACAACTTCTTCTGCAAGTCTTATTTCTACAATTATTATGCTATTAATATTGTTGGCATTATTCTCAATAGTCGCGATTATTCTGTTTAGAAAGAATCGCATACAACGTCAAATACTTGCTGGTGTTAGAAAAGCTCGTAGAAGGCACGCTCGTCACAGGTAGACAAAAAATATTCGATAACTTGTTTTATTTTCAGCAATTATTCAGGAAACATTCAGCTTGATAAGTGATGCTAATCAATATGAGTAAGAACGTTGAAGCATCTATTGTCGTGGTCGATGACGAGCCATCAATCCGTGAACTTTTGGTAGCATCTTTGCATTTTGCTGGGTTTGAAGTAGAAACTGCCGCATCCGGCTCAGAAGCTGTTGAAGTAATTGAACGAGTAAATCCGAATCTTATCGTTATGGATGTTATGCTCCCAGATATTGATGGTTTTACTGTTACGAGGCGTATTCGTCAAAATGGAATTAAAGTTCCCGTATTGTTCCTAACTGCAAGAGACGATACACAAGATAAAATTATGGGTCTAACTGTTGGTGGAGATGACTACGTTACAAAGCCATTCAGCTTGGAAGAAGTAGTGGCAAGAATACGAGCAATTCTTCGCAGAACACAAGAACCTGATGAAGAAACTCATATTATAAAAGTTGCGGATCTTGAGATTAATGAAGATTCTCATGATGTAACTCGATGCGGTATGCCAATCGAACTTAGCCCAACTGAATACAAACTACTTCATTATCTTATGGACAATGAAGGTCGAGTTCTGTCAAAAAGCCAGATTTTGAATCATGTATGGCAGTACGATTGGGGCGGAGACGCAGCGATAGTTGAATCTTATATTTCTTATTTAAGAAAGAAGATTGATGGCATTGAAATTACTGACGATTCAGGAAAGCCGCAAAAAGTAGTTCCTCTTATTGAAACTAAACGTGGCATCGGTTATATGATTCGAGAACCTAAGGCAGGTCAAGCCTGATCATGCAATCTAGTAATAATAACTACGATAATGCTGAATCAACTATTAGCAACAGTACGAATAATAACTCTAAAGATGATTCAGATGTTAGCACTGCTGGAAAAAGTGTTGCGATAGTGCTAAGCGAAAATGACAAAAGAGATAAAAAACCTCGTAAAACCTGTTGGCTACGTCGTCGCATAAATACAATACCACTGAGTACGCGCTTAGTTGCATGTACTCTCGCTATTTTAACTGTAGCTGCTTTTTGCATATCACTATCGATCCAGCAGCTCGTAGGAAATTATTTGCTAGAAAAAACTGATGCACAATTAGCCGGTCAAGCGCAATTTGTTTATGACAATGTTGATTCATTGCGCATGAAAAACTCAAATCAATCTTCAGTAGGTCCGAATAATTACTTTATGCAAGTTAGGGATACGCATAATAAGATTATTTCTACTCCGTTAATACCAAAAATTAAAGGATCGATTGTTTCGGTTCCTAAACTTCCTGCAGACGGTTTTGATAGTAAAAAAATTGTTACTCACAAACCTTACACAGCACCTGCAATCGTCAGGGGAAATACCAATAAAGTCGATGCAATCACTAAAAAAGCTGCAAAATCACCATGGAGAGTTTTAGTATTAACGTGGGGTCAAAAGAATAACTATAACTCAGAGTTAAGCGTTAGCGGTTACGTCTATATTGCTTTATCTCTTAGCGATCAAATTGACACCGTTAGCACACTTACTCGTTACTGCATAATGGTAAGTATTGCAGTTATTTTGTTTGGAGCAGTATTTGCAGCAATTATTATTCAATCAGCTTTAAGACCGTTAAAACGAATTGAAAAAACAGCTTCAAAAATTGCTTCTGGAGATTTAAGCAAACGAGTTCCATCTGCTCCTGAAAATACTGAGGTTGGATCTTTAGCAGCTTCTCTTAACTCTATGCTCGCTCGTATTGAAAGAGGATTTAATGAGCAAGAAGATATGACAGAAAAAATGAAGCGATTCGTTTCAGATGCAAGTCATGAATTACGTACTCCATTGGCTGCAATTCATGGATACGCTGAATTGTATACAATGTGGCGCAACATGCCAGGAGAGCAGGAGAGAGCAGATGACTCTATTGCTCACATTAAAGCTTCTAGCGAAAGAATGATTGAGCTAGTAGAAGATTTACTTTCTTTGGCGCGTTTTGATGAAGGTCGTGGAATTAATATTTCACAGCAAGTTAGCTTGTCTCCAATACTTTCTGACGCAGCTAATGATTTACATGCTCTTGATCCTGCTAGATCCGTTCAGCAAGGCTATTTGACTATTTCGGATGAGTGGAAGCTTATGAATTGCACAAATTGCAATTTTGAGCGTAAGCTCCAATTCCATGCTGGAAAACTTCCAAGTGTTATGTTACTTGGCGATGGTGCTAGATTACGCCAAGTAATGACAAATATCGTAGGAAATATTCATAGATACACCCCTGTTGATTCTCCTGTAGAAATTGCAGTAGGAGTTATGAAGGCATCTATAACTCCAAATGAATTATCTAAATTACCTTCTGTAAAAGAATCACTGAAGGAGTTTTTGGAGGCAGCGGAAGTTAGCCAATCTACTGATACTGGTCATAAGTATGCTGTAATTCGAGTTGTTGACCATGGTCCTGGAGTTCCAGAAGAATCTTTATCTAGAATTTTCGAGCGTTTCTATATTGCTGACCCATCAAGAGCTAGAGAAAAAGGTGGAACTGGCTTGGGTATGGCAATTGCGCAATCTGTAGTAAAAGCACATCATGGTTTTATTTGCGCAACTATATCTTCTCCATCAGAAGCATCGACCGATTCTAAAACTAATCTTGATGACACTATGGATGGGTCTGAGCCGATAGATGTTAAACCTCATGGCTTAACTCTTACTGTAGTGCTGCCAGTTAATGAAATTGAAGATCCTTCTAAACTTGTTAGCGATTAAAATATTGGCATGAGTAACACTTGCGTAGGTTAAAAAAATTTTATTGCCCGCGTGTATGCGCTACAATGTAATAAGGAAACAAGTAATAATAATATTTGGTACACTATCTATAGACCTATCGCATATGCTGATGTTTTATGCCTTGTGCACTTCAGCGTGCGAAATGAGAATTATTTGGAGCGAGGTGTGTTATGCCCAATGGGCGCGTGCGTTGGTACGATACGCAGAAGGGGTACGGCTTTATTGTTGGAGATGATGGTAAGGATGTTTTCCTGCCAGCAGCAGCATTGCCAGTTACTGTAAAAACTTTACACAAGGGTACACGAGTTGAGTTTTCTGTAATTGAAGGTCGCAAAGGACCACAGGCGATGGGTTTGAATGTTATTGCAACAGCACCGTCGCTTGTCAAGGCTACTCGTCCTAAAGCCGAAGATATGGCGGCTATTGTAGAAGATCTTATTAAACTTCTTGATTCTGCTGGTAATGGTTTGCGTCGACGTCATTATCCATCAACTGCTGAAAGCAAAAAACTTGCTACATTGTTGCGTGCAGTGGCAGATAATTTTGACGTTCAGGAATAGTGTCTGGAATATTATTTATGACTGATGAAGTGATGGATCCACAAGAACTAGCTAGAAGTATAGCTGTGGAAACTTCAGAACGTACTGGTGCAGTAGGTGATTTTGTATCTTCTACAGAGCTTGGTGACGGAGTTACAGACTTTCGTTTCGTAAGCAATTTAGTTGGATATGAAGGCTGGCAGTGGTCAGTTACGTTGTATCATGATGAGGAAACGCAACGTTGGACTGTGAATGAATCAACGCTTGTTCCTACTGAAGATTCTTTGCTTCCACCACCATGGATTCCATGGAAAGACCGATTGAAACCAAGTGATCTTTCTGTAATGGATTCTATTGGCACATCTGAAGACGATTCTCGACTAGAAGATGGCTTCCGTCAAGTAAATAATATTGATGATAGTAATTCTGAAAAGAATATAGAATCAGCAAATTCAGATGATAATTCTGAGTCTAAAACTGAAGATGACGCTAAAGCTAATACTGAGGCTGAAGATAATACTGAAGCTAATACTAGCGAAGAAGATGCAGACACAAACGCAAACGCAAAAAAAGATATTAATCAAAATCAAGAATCTTGCGATGCAAATAATGATTTTGACGAAGATCTTGAAGAAGCTGTTTCAACGCTAAGACTGTCTCGCAGACGAGTAATGACTGCGGAAGCAATTTCGCAAACAGCTAAACGCTGGTACGCAGGTCAACATGGTCCAAAGTCGTTATCTACAAAAATTGCCGATGGCAAAGCATGTTCATCATGCGGATTCCTCATTCCTCTAGCTGGAAGTTTAGGCTCTATGTTTGGTGTATGCGCAAACATGTGGAGCCCAGACGATGGGCGAGTTGTCTCGCTTGATCATGCTTGTGGTGAGCATTCTGACATTGAACCACCTGAGCCATCGCAGCTTTGGATTCAATCTGAGCCCGCATACGACGATTATCATATTGACATTTTGCAACAAGCTCCACGAGATGAGCGAGCAGACGTTGAGCTTATTGAGGAAGCAATTGAAGACAGTAAGATGCATCGTCGTAAGCGCAGAAAATTAGATTCAAAATTGCGCAACAAAAAAGAAGCCTCAACAGACAAAGATGAACAAAATAATTTATCTGAACCTGATTTAATTGACAATTCAACTATTGACGAAAAATTATATGAAAATAATGATGACAAAAATCGTGAAATTGAAGTTAAAAATCAAACTGAAAAAATTGAAGAGACTGTAGCTAATGAATCTGAAAAATCTGAAAAATCCCAAAACGATGCAGATTATCCTGATTCTTCAGAAGTAAACTTGCCAGACGAAAATTCTGTTACAGAAGAAATACCGTTAACAGAAAAAATTGAAGAGCCACAAGAATCTGAAGACACTTCAAAAACTACAACATCCGCATCAATGCGATTATATAAAAGAAAATCTCGCAGACAACATAAGTAATTATGCAAGAAACGAAAATATGAACATTTAGATTCATCATTCATGATTATTGTGATGCTATGGAATGCTGTACGAATGAGTAAATATATACGACGCTTCGCGTCATGGCGACTCGTTACCATGGAATGAAAGAAAAGAACGGAAGGCAGTTATGTTTGAACGGTTCACTGATCGCGCACGACGCGTGATTGTGCTAGCTCAGGAAGAGGCTCGCTCACTTCAGCACAATTATATTGGTACTGAGCATATTTTGCTCGGGCTTATTCGCGAAGGTGAGGGCATTGCCGCGAAAGCGTTAAGCTCAAAAGGCGTAGACCTAGAAGGCACTCGCAAACAGGTTGAAGAGATGATCGGCAAAGGCACTGTTTCGCCTGCTGGTCATATTCCTTTTACGCCTCACGCTAAGCAAGTGCTTGAACTGAGTTTGCGCGAAGCTCTTCAGCTTGGTCACAGTTATATTGGTACTGAGCATATTTTGCTAGGGCTTATACGCGAAGGCGAAGGTGTGGGCACGCAAGTACTTATAAAGATGGAAGTTGATCTTGGAGATTTGCGAAGCACTACTGTTGATTTAATTCGTGGAGATAATGCTCCTAACGGTAGCGAGAAGGGCGAGTTAGCTAATGCTGGAAGTGTACAAGATAAGCGAAATCAATCCGGCTCTGCTCTTCTTGATCAATTTGGACGCAATTTAACATTTGAAGCTCAAGAAGGAAAGCTTGATCCTGTTATAGGTCGTTCTGAAGAAATTGAACGCGTTATGGTTGTACTTAGCCGACGCACGAAGAATAATCCTGTGCTTAT
This sequence comes from uncultured Gardnerella sp., assembly GCA_947088155.1. Taxonomy (GTDB): domain Bacteria; phylum Actinomycetota; class Actinomycetes; order Actinomycetales; family Bifidobacteriaceae; genus Bifidobacterium. The sequence continues at coordinate 235,370 of CAMUFL010000001.1, forward strand.
TGGCGAGCCTGGAGTTGGTAAGACTGCAGTTGTAGAAGGTCTCGCACAGAAAATCGTTGAAGGCGATGTGCCTGAAACGTTAAAAAATAAGCAAGTTTATTCGCTAGACTTAGGTTCAATGATTGCAGGATCTCGCTATCGTGGCGATTTCGAAGAGCGCTTGAAGAAAGTGCTTAAAGAAATTAAAACACGCGGCGATATTGTGCTTTTTATTGATGAAATTCACACTATTGTTGGAGCAGGTTCTGCTGATGGAGCTCTTGGCGCATCCGATATGCTTAAACCAATGCTTGCGCGTGGAGAGCTACAGACAATTGGTGCTACTACTACTGACGAGTATCGCAAGTATATTGAAAAAGATGCTGCTTTGGAGCGTCGTTTCCAGCCGATTCAAGTTCCAGAACCTACAATTGCTGAAACTATTGAGATTCTTAAGGGATTGCGTTCTCGCTACGAAAATCACCATCATGTAACTATTACCGATGGAGCTTTACAGTCTTCTGCTGAGCTTTCTGATCGTTACATTCAAGATCGTCACCTTCCAGATAAGGCTATTGATCTTATTGATGAAGCTGGTGCGCGCTTGCGTATTAAGCGATTGACTCAGCCACCTGAGCTCAAAGAATTAAACCATAAGATTGCTAAGATTTCCGAAAAGAAAGATGAAGCAATCAAGCAGCAAGATTTTGAAGAAGCTGCCAATCTTCGCGACGATCAAGAAAAGCTCGAGAATGAAGCTGCAGAGAAGGAAAAGGCTTGGCGCGAAGGCGAGTCTAACGTCAAGATGGTTGTTGACGAAGACATGATCGCTTCCGTTGTTTCAAGCACTACAGGCATTCCTGTAGTAAAGCTTACTCAAGCGGAATCGCAGAAGCTTCTTCAAATGGAATCTGAACTTCACAAGCGTATTGTTGGTCAAGATGAAGCTGTGTCTGCTTTAGCTCGATCGATTCGTCGTGCTCGAGTTGGTTTGAAGGATCCTAAACGTCCTTCTGGATCGTTTATTTTTGCCGGTCCTACTGGAGTTGGTAAAACTGAGCTCGCCAAGGCACTCGCAAACTTCTTGTTTGATGACGATAATGCCTTAATTAGAGTTGACATGTCAGAGTTTGCAGAAAAGTATGCTGCGTCTAGGCTTTTCGGTGCTCCTCCTGGATATGTTGGATATGAAGAAGGCGGCGAGCTTACTGAAAAAGTTCGCAGAAAGCCATTCTCTGTGGTGCTTTTCGACGAGATTGAAAAAGCTCATCCAGATATTTTCAACACGCTTTTGCAAGTACTCGATGACGGTCACTTAACAGACGGTCAGGGTAGAAAAGTGGACTTTAAGAATACGATTATTATTCTTACCACAAATCTTGGTACTCGCGATATTGCGAAGGCTGCAAACACTGGCTTTACACTTGGAAATAACGCTGATTCCACGTATCAGCGCATGAAAGATCAGGTTAATTCTGAGCTTAAGCGTCATTTCCGTCCAGAGTTCTTAAACCGTTTGGACGACACTATTGTGTTCCGTCAGCTTACAGAGCCAGAAGTTCGTAAAATTGTTGACATGGACGTGAAGTTGCTTAACGACAGGCTGTTTGACCGTCACATGTCTCTAGAAATTACGGATGCCGCTAAGAATTTGCTTGCACAGAAGGGCTTCGATCCTTTGCTTGGTGCACGTCCGTTGCGTCGCGTAATTCAGAGAGATATTGAGGATACTATTTCTGAAAAGATTTTGCTTGGTGAACTTTCTGACGGCGAACACATTAAGGTGGATGCTGAAGGCGAAGGATTGCTGGGGGAGTTCACAATTAAAGGCGAAAAGTTCGAGACAATAGACACAACTGCTGTTGTTGCTACTGAAGATAGCAAGTCTGAAGAAAATAAATCTGAAGATAGCGAAAAAGAAGATAGCGCAGCTAAAGAAGATATTACTGCTAAAGAAGATAGCAATAAGAATAAGTAAAGTTACACAATAACTAACTGAATACACTAAAAGCCCGGCGCATAAATCTCGTCGGGCTTTTCTACTTATTTAACTTAAATTCATTCCTTAGTCATGCGAATATAGGATTTGAAGAGAATTTCCAAACGCTCGTCATTATTAGAGCAAGGCTTTGTGGCACCAAAAGCAACGTCTACTATTTTATCTAGCTCGTTGTGAACTTTGCGCAAATCTTGAGGCATGTATGTTGGGTCTAGTTTCTTAATTCTTGGATACAATGAAACTTTTCCTTCTGAACTCTGGAACTGTTTGCTTTTATAATATGAAACTGTTGCTTTCTGTGTTATATATCTCAACACTCAATCCATGTTGAGACAATCGTGTTGCTTTCCAAACTAGATTCAAAGAAATATATTAGTGTAGAACTTCCGATGGATGATATGGACTTAACAAGTGCCGAAAGTAAAGCAACCTATAAATAAATTCAAAACTATGTTTTTAAGAAGCTTGGATTTAAGGTATCTAATTTGTATATAGCACAAGTAAAAGAAAAATGTGGAATTAAAGAAAGAGAAAATTATAATAAACCTAAAAAAGAAGACTTAAAACAACCAATTTGTCCAATAGAAAAAGAAGAGGCAATAAAAGATGCGTTTAGATATTTTCAGATGATCTAATAGATGTTTGCTAAAGCTAAAATTTCAAAATTAGTATTTGAAAATGTTTAAGTTTAGTATCCTATTAATAATTAAATATTGAATAGAGTAAGTCTATTTTAGCAATAGGTGAGCAATATTATATAAATATAAATTATCAGAATATGAAATTGATTTTTCGAAGAAAAGATTAAGCCTATGGAATAATGTTAAAGTTAAAAAAAAATAGTGAAAGGATGGCTAAAATGCGATTATCGAAGATAAAGATTAAAAACTACAGATTGCTTATTGATGCCGAATTGGATGTCGATGCAAAAACAACCCTTATTGTTGGCAGGAATAATACGGCCAAGACTTCCTGTAGTAACTGTATCAACACCGTGCTACAAGGAAACGATTTTTCATATAATGATTATCCTATATCAAAGCGAGAAAACCTCTACAACCTGTTTTTTCAGTTCATGGAGAAAAAATTGAGTTATGAAGATCTCTGCAGAGGAATAGAACCTATTTCTATAGAGTTTGTAGTTGATTATTCATTGGATGATCAAGATACAAAATTGGGGGCATTATCACCTTTCATTATTGACGTTGATGTGGATACCACTACAGCGTTAATTCGTGCGGAGTATCAGTTGAAAACTGACGAAAGCAAACTGCGGGAACTGTTTAAGGATAGTTGCTATAGTAATGATAAATTTGCGCCCAAAGCAGAGGAAATGCACGCTATGCTTGCAAGCAATTTTTCGAGGTTGTTTGGCTTAATTATCTATGCGGTTAATCCAAAGAATTTAGAAGATTGGCAAGTTAAAAGTCATAGAGAACTTAAAGACCTTTTCCCTTATTATCCGATTCCTGCAGAACGCATGCTTGGAGAAGATGGTACTCAAAAGAACGAGTCCCTTAGTTCGTTGATTGCGGACTATTTCAGCTTGAACGAGGAAGATTTGACACCTGATATAGCAGAGAAAGTCAAGGAACTCCGTGCAGTAGTTGATGGTGCAAACAAAAATGTGCAAAAAGAAAGCGATCGAATACTCAGTGACTTGGTCAGCAAGGCAGTTGGTTTTGGATATCCTAATGTTGAAGAATTGCAGCTTGGTGTTACTACTGAGTTAAAAATTGACGATCAAATAAAAAACCAGACACGGCTTTCATATAGCTCTGGCGCCGATGACGAAAGCCTGCCCAGCTCCCATAACGGATTGGGGTACAAGAATTTGATTAAAATGGAATTTCTCTTGGCTGCGTTTGCACGAGATGTTGAGAAAAAGGGAGACGCCTGCATTCCATTGTTGTTCATTGAAGAACCTGAGTCACATATGCATCCTCAAATGCAGCATGCGTTTGCGGAGCATTTAGAAAAATTCCTCGATAAAATTACAACTGTTCATATTCAGACGTTTTTAACTACTCACTCTGCACATATAGCGAATACTATGGATTTCTCTAAAATCCGGTATGCGAAAAAGTCTAAATCTGGAGTTGTTTATAAGAACCTTGATATTTTTGCGAGAGAAAATGCTGACAACATGGATTTCATCAAGAAATACCTTACCCTTAGCAGATGCGATTTGTTCTTTGCAGATAAGATCATTTTTGTTGAGGGTGCTTCGGAGCGGTTGCTACTACCGGACATGATAGAGAAATGCGAGAAAGAAAAACTGTTTGATTCAGAAAAATATAAACTGCCCGCACAGTATTATGCTTTGATCGAAATTGGAGGAGCATACGCATACAAATTCATACCTTTTGCAGACTTCCTTGGACTCCCTTGCTTAATCCTTACGGATATAGATTCTATGATAGATGGCAGAACAAAGGCTGTTGTCAGCAAAGGTAAGACTACCTCCAATGCAACAATAAAATGGTGGATGCGCAAAATTAAGGGTATTCCGCAGAATAGTAAAGATAAGATTTACCTTGCGGATATCACCGCTGCAACAGATGCAGAAAAGACTTTGGGGAAATGTCATATTGAATATCAAACTTCGGAAAATGGGATATGTGGCAGATCTTTGGAAGAAGCCATCATGAATGTGAATCGTAGTCATTATGGGTTCACAGAACCTGTTGCCGAAGAAGATTTGGAGTTTACTGAGAAAAGAAAGACGGACTTTGCACTCAATCTGATTTGCAACAATCCTAATTATTCTATTCCTCAATATATTAAAAATGGTTTAATATGGCTTAATCGGCAGCGAGTTCTTGAATGAGGAGGTATTGAGAATTGTCTAAGAATTATGAGTATTTAAATTATAACATAGCTAAGGCGGAAGCAGATAAAGTCGACGAACAAATAATTTCTGCACTCAAGGCTGGGCGTAGCTTCCGCGTGGAGGCAGGCGCTGGTTCTGGAAAAACCTACTCACTAAACCGTGTAATCGAATGGATTCAAGCAAATAAGTGGAATGATTATCGCCGAAAAAAGCAGAATGTAATATGTATTACATATACAAATGCAGCTGTTGATGTGATTTCACAGCGCTTATCCCAAGATTCATTTATTCTTCCGTCGACAATCCATTCATTTGCTTGGAATGCAATCAAGCAGTATCAAAGTACCCTTATTGGCATTATCGAGAATGATGCGTCATTAACAACGACGGAAACGGACTTCAGCAAGGTGTTAGAGATTCGTTATACTTTAGGACACCGTTATGTATCCCAAGGAGTTCATTACTTGCACCATAATGATGTTTTGAAACTTTTTTGTACTATGCTGGATAATGCAAAATTTCGCCGCGTTTTCTCTGACAATTATCCGTTGATTTTAATTGATGAATACCAAGATTCCTACAAACCGATTATCACACGTTTTATAAACTTTTTTATTGCAGAAGGAATAGGCCCACAATTTGGCTTTTTCGGAGATGCATGGCAAACTATTTACCAAACCAACAACGCTTGCGGTGCGATAGAGCACAGCAAGCTTCAGGAAATTAAAAAGGGTTCAAACTTTAGATCAGCTCCCAGAATTGTGAAGCTTTTAAATGATATTCGCCCAGATTTACCACAACAATCTGCAATAGATAATTTTGAAGGTGGAGTAGTTGTTGTGACTTGCGATGATTTTTCTGGAGAACGTCGAACAGAACGGACATTCAAAGACGATCTCCCCGCAGAAGAACTGAAATCCAGACTGTTCCAGCTTTCAGAACACATCAAGAAAAACGTGTCAAAGGATGAAAATATCAAAATTTTGATGATTACTCATAAGGTTCTTGCCACACAGCAAGGATATGAGCGTCTATTAGCCATTATTGATGATGGACTCCGAGATAAACAAGATCCATTTTTGCTATTCTTCATGAATACCGTTGAACCGATATATGAAGCACTCAGCACATCAAATATGCAACTTCTGTTTGATACGCTTGGAATCAGACGATATCCTATCACGAAAAAAGCTGATAAGATGAAATGGAAAGAGTTTGAGTCGCAGCTAAAGAAAGCTCGTAATGGCAGAGCCATTGATGTTATCAACACTATCGTAGAGACAAAGCTAGTGCCTATTCCATCATTGGTTGATGGATACTACCATCTATATTTCGATGCCCCTGATACAATCTATGGATTGGATGCAACAATCCAGGATGTTTTAGATTTAGATTACAGTCAATTTAAGGCGGCCATTGAATTTCTGTACCCTGAATCAGAGTTTTCGACAGAACATGGTGTTAAGGGCGAAGAATACGATAATGTTGTCTTCGTTATCAGTAAGGGATGGAACCAATATCAATTTGAGACTTATGCACCTATGATAACTGGGAAAGTTCCAATACCAGTAGGTAAAGAGGCATCATATGAACGAAATAGAAATTTGTTTTATGTATGCTGCTCAAGACCAAAGAAAAGATTATTTTTATTTGTTTCAATACCTCTTAATTCCACTTTTAGAAATTTTCTAATCGATATAGTTGGATTAGAAAATATTTATACATTTAATGAATATTTAGATAATAAAGCCAAATAAAATGTTGGTTTGAACAAATCTGAAAAGAAAGTTGTTTCTTTACTTATTGAAGATTCAGCTTCCACTTCAGATGAGCGAGCAATTTAAATTGGTTTAACAAAAAGAACCATAGAGCGAACATTTATTTCTTACAAAATGAAAAAGTCATCGAAAGAATCGGAACAAAACGTGATAGAAGATGGTTTGCAATAAAATAGGAAAATAATCCTCATAGATATATTTTATCTTGATGTTTACATGTGGGAGTTTGGACAAAAGTTCGTATGTCGAGAGTGTCGTATTGATGTCAAAGGCTGACTAGGTGGGTGCAAATTTGCCCTTATGCAGCAAGGCTTAGCGAGGACTATCGTTAAAAGGTTTAATGCGTGGCGGCTTTAAGCTGGGTTCTCGCGGTTTTTGAGCGTGATTTTGCTGTATGAGGGAAGATATCAACGCTCTAGGGTCGAGTGCACAGGATGTTAATGTACTTCGCTTGCGTTGAAAGCACACTGTGCTTTCAACTTTGAGCAAGCTCAGCGAATCGAAGTGCATTCGCGCGCATTATGCAGCTCGAAATCATCGACTCGCACGCAGGTTAGCTGCGCTCACGTCTTCGCCACGCAGAAGCAGTGCTTTTGCCTTGAGTGGCTCAGCGCTCTGAATTACCTTTTCGCGCTACGCTCTAAGCGAAAAGGTAGGCTTTGCAGGTCAGACAGACTCTGACAAGTTCTAAAAATGCTCTCGAATGTGGGAGCATTATTCTTGGTGGTTTTCTATCCACTGATAAAGATCGCTTTCATTGGCTTGATTAGATGCGACTTTGAGGATGATATCGATCAAATCTTCATCATTGTAAGAAAGCGTGATGCCATTGAGAGCTAGAAAGATTAGCATGGCGTGGGTGCCAATACGCTTATTGCCATCAATAAAAGGGTGGTTTTTGATCAAACCAAAGGTTAGTCATGTGGATTTATCCAGTAGTGAAGGAAAAGTTCACTTTTATCAAAAGTCTGTAGTGGAGTCTTTAATGCAGAATCAAGCATTCCCTCATCACGAATACCTGAGGAACCACCGCTTGTTTCAATCAGAGCCTGGTGAAGTTTAATCACCTGTTCTCGTGTTAAATACTTCATTTAGCTAATTCCTCATAGACTTTTGTATTCTTTTTGATGAACATATCCGATAAAGCCATGA
>CAMUFL010000002.1 GCA_947088155.1 uncultured Gardnerella sp.
GATTTTAGCTTGTACTCCATGTTTTATACTACGTTTTTCCATATACTCCTCTCGTTGGAGAAAAACAGCACTATGCAACCATGCATAAGAGCCTCTGTGCAATATTATTCTCAATGAGCAGCTTCATCAGCGCTGAATAGAATCCGCAAATTGAGATAACGTTCCCGCAATTGTTGGTTTTTTCAACTTACCTCATGCGGTAACGTTACCGCAACTATAACATTTTGCTAGACCGAACACAAGGGGAACACGCTAAAAAAATTACTTTTCATGCACTGCGTTATCTTGAATTAAACGCAACATTAAAAAACACAACACTTATCTAACGTTGATGCGCAAAAAAGTTTCGCAAGAGTTGAGCACACTCAGATTCGCATACTGAACCAATAACTTCCGGATATGAGCCTACGTGGCTATCTCGTAAAATATCCCATACCGACCCGCAAGCACCCAATTTTGCGTCCCACGCGCCAAAAATTACGCACTTAAGTCGAGTTTGCAAAATTGCGCCAGCACACATTGGGCAAGGCTCAAGAGTTACTACAAGTGTGCAGTCAGATAAATTCCAAGATTTGCGCGAAGAAGCAGCAGATTTCATAGCAAGAACTTCCGCATGAGCTAAGGGGTCATGCATTTCCTCGCGTAAATTTGCTCCGCGGCCAATAATATTTCCGTCGCCGTCAAGCACAACTGCCCCAACTGGAACTTCTCCAGCCTTAGCCGCTTCTGCAGCCAATCGTAACGCTTCTTTCATTGCGTAAGTAACGGAATCATCGTTTTTATTCATAAAATCGGCTCACACAATCAACTCACACAATCAACTAACAAATCGCAACTGCTACAAAAGCCCCGACGTAATATCGTGAAGCAAGAACCACTTGCGAATATCACCAAGTTCTTCCATATGCACAGCATGATCAAGACCGCGATACCGCTTCTCCTCCAACCACGTGTGCTCTTCAAGCCAAGCGGCCGCTGCAGAAAATTCGTAAGGCGGAATCACAGCATCTTCTAAACCGTAGCCGAAAAATACAGGAGTATTGCGCTCAGCTAAATCGTCATCTTTCAAAGCAATTTCGTCTGCAGAAGCAGGAACATTAGGAGCTATGAACCCGGAAAGCGCAACGGATGCGCGATAGCGTGCAGGATTTAAGCGCAATAAATGAACTGCGAGCGCTGCTCCCTGCGAAAAACCAAATGGAACGACATCTCGATTTTCGGGAATATTCGCACACACCCACTCGTCTATTGCTGCTGCAGCAGCGTACATGTCGTAATCTAAATCTTCTCGCTGCGGCACAGCGTCATGGAACCAGCTGTACGCGCCTTCGGCAAGTTTAAGCGGAGCGCGTAGTGCAATCGCATCGTTATAAGGCGCAACAATTCTCAGCAAATCTAGCAAGTCTTCTTCGTTAGATCCCCAACCGTGCAATAACAGCAGCAATGGGTGCGTTGGGTGCGCGGCAGCATTACCTTGTGAATACTGTGCGTGCGTTACTTTTAGCGGATCTCCAAAGCGACCTGGTATAACATGAGATTCGCGACCAATATGCGGTTCGTAAGAATTGATTTGCGCATTATTGCGATTTGGTTCATCGTTAGTAGACATAGTAGTCATTGCATCACCGCCGCTTGTAATACATAAAATTTGCGAAATACTTGCAGTTACTTGCACTTATTTGCACATTATTTGCACATTATTTGCACAAAAGGCCGGAATCGTAAGAGGCAAAACCCTTGCTATTCCAGCCTTTTTGACGAGTGCGAACGGCGGGACTTGAACCCGCACGAGCATACGCTCACTGCCACCTGAAGACAGCGCGTCTACCATTCCGCCACGTTCGCATACAAAGTGCAAGGCTATCATATTTGATATAAATTCGCAATATTTAGCCTAGCATTTTGTGCTTTACTTGGAACTTTTGTTCAAAACTGCTCTCAGCCTTTTGAACCGTTTTCATAGTAATGCGCAAGAGTCTCATCACGGAACTCTTCAAAATATCCGCCGTCAATAGATGCACGAATATCGTCAAGTAATTTCACGAAGAAACGTTCGTTATGAATTGTTGCAAGCGTAAATCCATTCATTTCACTAGCACGCAATAAATGATCCACATACATTCTGGAATAATGAGTGCAAGTGTAGCAATCGCAACCTTCTTCAAGCGGACGCTGATCATGCTTAAACTCTGCGCGCTTAACGTTGTATCGCCCATGACGAGTAAAAATTGCGCCATTTCTTCCGCAGCGAGCTGGAGCAACACAGTCGAAAGTATCTCCACCGTTTTCAACGCAAGCAAAAATGTCATCTACTGCAGCAATACCAAGCACATGTCGAGGCCTATTTTCCGGCATCGCGTCACAAATCCATGCGCAAGTATCACCAATAATTCGCTTTTCAATAGCGCCACCAATACCTACGCCATCAAAATCTAAAGAAGCAATCTGCTCAGCCGCATGCCTACGCAAATCCTCATAATTCGCGCCCTGCACAACACCATACAATGCCTGATACGGCTTACCAACGCGCTCCTCAGTCAGACGCTGATGCTCAGCAACGCAACGCTTTGCCCAGCGGAAAGTGCGCTCAACAGACTCTTCTTGATACCGACGAGTATTCATTAAAGTAGTAAGCTCATCGAAAGCAAACATAATATCCGCACCAAGCTTGTGCTGAATTCCCATAGAAATTTCGGCACTAAAGCGATGCCTGGCTCCGTTAAGAGGGGACTTAAAAGTTACGCCGTCTTCATCAACGAAAGCCATACGCTCCTTACCAGCTGCAATAACGTCATCCGACTTCATGCCGGTAACATCCATTGCAAGCGTCTTTTTAAAGCCAGCGCCGAGAGATAGAACCTGGAAACCGCCAGAATCCGTAAAAGTTGGCTTATCCCAGTTCATAAACCTTCCCAAACCGCCAGCTTCGTCAAGAACGTCCGCACCAGGACGCTCGTACAAGTGAAAAGCGTTAGAAAGCATGCACTGAGCGCCCAAATCTTTAATACTTTCAGGCAATACAGCTTTCATCGCAGCTTGAGTTGCAACCGGCACAAATGCTGGAGTTTGAATATCTCCGTGAGGAGTATGAATTACGCCAGTGCGCCCGTAGCGAGCGCCGTCACGGCCTTTACCTTCAGCAGTGCTAGAAAGTCGCGTTTTAGTTGTAAAAGAAAATTCTTTGCGGTCACCAGGCTTCCCAGGCTCAGCTCCGCGTGGATGTTCAAGAAGACTTATCATATCCTTTACTTTATTAGAAGGCATGACGATAACTTTCAATAAACTTACTGGCGAACAATTAACAGCATGGTTTATTATGGTGTTTTAAGAGTCTTTTGTAAGGAGGATGAATGGCTGACGATATGTACGGTGCAAATCAGCAAGAATCCAATGAAAATGCGAATAATGCGTACTACAATCCGCAAGAACAACCGCAAACTAAGCATCAAACGCAACCGAGAATGACGCAAAGCTACAGCCCAGCGCCAGAATTTGGCGCATACGGACCAGCTAATACAAGTAATAATGAAAACGCAGATTCTCCTACAAATCAGTCTGGTGAAAATGCACAATCTAACCCATATTTTGCGTCACCTGATTCTTACGACGAACAATCAGATTCAAATAATATTTTTGGAAATCCTTACGAATTAAAAGAAAATTCAAACTCGAATAATGGCGAACAGCCTAACATGCACTCTAGCGACCACACAAGCAACGGTGCAAATTCGCCACGAAACGCACAAAAATCAGGAACAATTCCACCTATTTTTATCTCGATAATATCTGCGTCAGTTTCTGCAATAGTTTGCGTTATAGTTATGGCTTTTGCGATTTCGCAAGGATTGCTTGCTCTTCCGCAATACGATTCCTTATCTCGCGTTGGTTCGAATACTTCAGGCCCAGGAACAGCAAGTATTAAAGGCGGTCAAGCTCCAGATTGGAAGAATGTTGCCCGCAACGTTTCTGGATCTGTTGTTTCTATTCAAACGCAATTAGAAAAAGGCATGAGCAAAGGTTCTGGCGTAATAACCGACGCTAGAGGTTATATTGTAACCAATAACCACGTAATTGCAGGCGCAAAACAAATTCAGGCTACACTTTCTAACGGCCAAATGTATTCAGCAAAAGTAGTTGGAACTGACAAAACAACCGATTTGGCAGTGCTTAAGATTGATAATCTGCCAAACAATTTCAAAACTGCGCAATTTGCCAATTCAGATTTACTAGCTGTTGGCGAACCTGTTATGGCAATCGGCAATCCGCTTGGTTATGACGACACCGCTACTACCGGCATTGTTTCTGCATTGAACCGCCCGGTATCTGTTATGGACGACCAAAGCCGTTCTGAAATCGTAACTAATGCTGTACAAATTGACGCGGCTATTAACCCAGGCAATTCTGGCGGCCCAACATTTAACGCAGCAGGCCAGATTATTGGTATTAATTCTTCCATTGCAGCCACTTCTGCACAGTCTGGCACAGCTGGTTCTATTGGTATCGGATTTGCAATTCCAGCTAATTTAGTAAAGCGTGTAGTTTCTGAAATCATAAAAAATGGTTCAGTTAAACACGTAGCTTTGGGAATTATGATTAAGAGTGTAGCTGTTGAATCTAACGGCATAACTCGCGGAGGTGCTCAGGTTGTTTCTGTAAACCAAGGCACTCCTGCAGCCAGAGCTGGATTGAAAGCTAACGATACAATTGTGGCATTCGACGATAAGCCTGTGACAAATAATTACGCACTACTTGGATATGTGCGAGCAACAGCTTTCAAAGAAAACGCCACACTTACGGTAGTCCGCGGCGGAAATACGCTGAAATTAAATGTAAAGTTTGACCAAGAAGAAGCCAAAGTTGCCGGCATGAATCGTCAAGAAAATCGAACAAATAAGAATCAAAAGCAACTCAATCCTCGTAAGCGCAAAAGCGACTCCGACGATGACGATGACTTGCAGCAGCGAGGAGACGACGACGGAGATGGAGATGACGGCGGCATCTTTGATCCGTTTGGCTTCTGGTAAATTGAGAAGCACGCGCATATAAGCACGCGCAAGTAAGTACACGCAGATAAGTACGCTCCGACTGTAAGATACGACTTACATCGGAGCGTATTTATTTATTTATTCATTTATTCATTTATTCATTTATTCATTTAGTTTTAACGTTACTTTTGCGCTCATAAACCGTAACTTTTCCTTCAGAAGTGCTCGCCTTCCAAGAAGATTTAGTTTGCGCAATAACATGAGGCGTATAATGCTCAATATTGTAATCTAGTGCAACAAAGTAGTACCACGGCTCGCTTGATTCTGTTACAAAGAATTGAGGTTCTTTTTTAGCTTTACAAGCTGATATTTCACTCCACGCTTGATCCTCAGAAGGACGCTCGTTAGTAATAAACGAACTGTTTTTATAGCTACAATCAATAAGATTCTTTGCAAAATAAGGATTCGCGGTAATAAGCTGCCAAGAATATTGGTGAACATCTTCAAATTCTGGGGAAATAGTATTACCGTTGCTATCTACTTTTTCGTATTGATGCAACCAAGAAGTTACAAAACGCTTATTTTCTGCGTGGTTGCGTTGAATGAATTGCGTAAGTGCGCGAGAAGCAGAATAGTCAAACATAATATCGTTTACGCAAGCAAACGCATTCCAAATCAAACCTGGAAACAGCAGAACGGCAATAAGAACACAATTAATCGTTCGCTTGCTGGCAGATATTTTATTCCCAACAATTATTCTCCCGTTAGCAAAATTAATATTATTCAAAGTAGAAATAAACTTAAGCAACTTAGCAAATATTGGCGGAATATCACGAGAATCAAGAGGTTGCTTCGCTACATAAATCCACAATTGCGCAAGGAAAAATACAAAAACAATGCCCGCGTGATGCAAAGTAAAATACTGCGTTGAAATAATAGCAAAAGTTAAATAAGGAAGAATAAGAGATACCAGCATTCCCCTACGTTTTGCAAGAAGAATAGCAAAAGCCCAAATAAGTAGCGAAATAAACACGCAAATAATAGTTGGAAATATTCCTAAAGACATTCTGCGCAAAGAAACGTCGCCAGCAAAAGAAGTAAACATACTTTCTGATGGAACTACAAAAATAAATGATAAGAACTTAACAATACGCGAATTACCATCAAATGTTGCGCGCGCACCAAAAGCGTTAGATGCAGGCCAAATGCAAACAATACTAGCAACACCAACGAATGCGAGAAGTAGCCAACTGAGCAAACGATTTATGTCAGAAAATATTGCACAAAAAGCGCGCTTAATTCCAGTAATCTGCACGCTTCGCACAATCCAAGCTAAAGCAAAACCTGCAGCAAGCGCAATTCCGTAGGCACTAACTACGCACATAAGCATAAGACTTAACGCAAGTTTCCAAGTATAAGCAGGCTTAGAATCCGCTTGTTTCCAGTAATGCGCAACCATTAGCAAAGAAAGGCACAGCAATGCGTAAGGGCGCGATGTAACGCCGTATTGGAAGCAAAGAAAATAAGTAAATGGCAGAAGTGCAATAGTAAGGCGATTAAAAGGGGCGCGGAAAATCAGGAATCCACCTAAAAGCGCAGCACACAAAAGTTGCACGCCTTTAAGACCAATTTCGTATGGAACGCCCGTTTTTGCCGGTATAGAAAGTAGAAGGGTCCAAAGAGGAGGATGCCCTTCGTAGTGCGGGCGAAGCGTTAGCAAATCAGTAAAGGACGAGTCGCGCGCAATCAACCAACTTTGTGCTTCATCAAACCAAGGTTCGTGAAAGCACATTACAACAACAACTACAGCAAGATACGCTACAAAAGTAAGTATGCGAGAATATTCTTTCAAAAATTTAATTAGCGAATGCTGAGATTTAATAGTATCTTTCATAATTGCCTTAGTTTTATTCGCCCTAGTTTTATTCGCCTTTATAAAATCACAAAAACGAAATCACGCCCGCACTTTGGCGAGCGTGATTTTACAGAAACTAATTTTAGTTTTGCTTTTCTGCCGCCAAACGACGAGCGTTAGCAACAGCATACAAGCTAATTCCGGCAGCAACCGAAGCGTTAAGTGACTCAACTGCGCTAGAAATTGGGATTCCTGCAATAGCATCGCACACTTCGCGAGTAAGACGGCTCATACCCTTGCCTTCAGATCCAAGAACCACAACTAACGGATCAGTTTCAAAACCTGTTTCACCAACGAGCTTATCTCCGCCGCCATCAAGGCCGATTGCGTACCAGCCGCGTTCTCGCAATCCTTGAATTGCCTTATTCAAATTCACAACTCGCGCAACTGGCAAATGCGCTGCAGCACCGGCAGAAACTTTCCACGCAGCAGCCGTTACAGAAGCACTCCTGCGCTCCGGCAAAATAACGCCATTAGCACCAAAAGCTGCAGCCGAACGAATAACAGCACCCAAATTTTGCGGATCAGTCACGCCGTCCAAAGCAATAAACAGCGGACGAGCACTAATGCGAGCGGCTGCAGAATCGGCGGCCTCCATTGCGCGAGACTTCTTTTCAGCACGCTCAACCAGCTCTTGCAAAGAGTAATATTGGTATGGCTGCACCTTCAAAATAATGCCCTGATGGTTACTGGAACGAGCAATTCGATCCATTTCCAATCGGTCAGCTTCTAGCAAACGCAAGCCACGAAGTCCTGCAATCTTAACAATTTCCTGAGTGCGATCATCATGCTCAATTCTGCTTGCAACGTACAGCTGAATGCTAGGCACACCAACCCTAAGCGCCTCAAGCACAGCATTACGCCCAATAACTAACTCGTCAGAGTCGGACGCAAATTTATCCACCCTTCGCCTTGCAGCCAATCTTGGATCAGCAAAAGTACGCTTTATAGCAGCTTTCTTAGCAAAATAAGCCTTGTGATATACGCGATCTTCAGCCTTTGGAGTAGGCCCCTTGCCGCGCAACGCATTGCGATGTTTTCCACCCGACCCCTTGGTCGGCCCTTTTTTCGTAGTCATACTCCTATTCTCACATACCCCCGTGGCATTGAGTTTGTTTCACGTTTTTCTAAACGTTAGCCATACTTTTAGCCCTACTTTGCGTCATACTTTTTTCGCACTACTTTTTTCTTTACTTTTCGCTTTACTTTTTTCGCACTACTTTTCGCACTACAACCTAATAGCGGCGAGTTGTATGACATAATAGAAAAGTACTTAATTTATTGCAGTGAACTTTCGCTTAACTAAATATGTTAATCAGCAAAAGTTGCGCAATATTCCACAACCGCGCAATAGTTACAGTACAAAGTGCTTGAAACTAGCATGCGTATTGCGATTATTGACTACTCCGCGGCACTCCCAAGGGGGAAAACATGGTTGATCACACTCTTGATCAATCCAAAAGCAATACACCTGATTTAAATAATCAGGATCCGTCGTTGCAAAATGTTCAGCAAGTATCAGAAGCTTTACACGTAGATGCAACTCGCGGCTTAAGTTCCGAAGAAGCATCACGCCGACTTGCACAATTTGGCCCGAATGCTCTTGCAACCGCTCCAAAAACACCAGCGTGGAAGCGTTTTCTTGAGCAGTTCAAAGATCCGCTTGTTTACTTGCTTATTGCAGCAACAATTATTTCTGCAATCGCATGGTTCGTAGAGCGAGCGCAGCATAAAGGGAACAGTGGTGGCGAAATTCTGCCGTTTGATTCCATTGTTATTATCATAATTTTGGTTGCGAATGCTGTACTTGGTTTTATTCAGGAATCACGTGCAGAAGAAGCAGTTGAAGCTTTGGCTAGAATGAGCGCTCCGCAAACTTCAGTTTTGCGAGATGGACGCGTTATACGCATCGATACTACGGAAGTAGTTCCGGGCGATATTCTTGTTCTTGGCGAAGGCGACGCAGTTTCTGCAGACGGTCGTTTAATTGCTGCAGCATCGTTGCGTATTGCTGAAGCAAGTCTTACGGGAGAATCTGTTGCTGTAAGCAAGCGCCCGGATACTTTGCAATCCGCCAAAGCTTTGGGCGATCGTACCAACATGGTTTTCAACGGCACTGCCGTAACTCAAGGAACCGGTCGCGCTATCGTCACTTCAACTGGTATGCACACTCAAGTTGGCAAAATTGCCGATATGCTTTCCAAGTCGGACGAAGAAACTACCCCTCTTGAGCGCGAAATGGTGCGAGTTTCTAAGGTTCTTGGCATTGCTGTGTGCGTTATTGCGGCTATTGTTCTTGCGTCAATGTGGCTTCTTGAGGGCTTCCACACAATCCAGGATATTATTGATTCGCTTTTGCTTTCTGTTTCGCTTGCGGTTGCTGCAGTTCCAGAAGGTTTAGCTGCTATTTTGACTGTTGTGCTTGCTTTGGGCGTTCAGCGTATGGTTAAGCATCATGCGGTTGTGAAGAAGCTTTCTTCTGTAGAAACACTTGGTTCTGCTTCCGTTATTTGCTCCGATAAAACAGGTACTCTTACTCGTAACGAGATGACTGTTGAGCGCGTAATAACACCTAGCGGTGAAGTGCAACTCACTGGTAGCGGTTACAAGCCGGAAGGTCGCATGGTTCTTCTTGATTCTGCGGATGCGGATCTTGCTGTTCCTCAAAATCTTGCTACAGAAGTATTAGGAGCTTTAGGTTCCGGCTATTTGGCTAACGATGGTGATCTTCATTACGACGAATCTACTAAGAGTTGGCAGCCAGTTGGTGACCCTACAGAAGTTTCTATTGTTGTTGCCGCGCGCAAAACGAAGGCAGATAAGCGTTACGCTCACTTAACTCGTGTTGCAGAAATTCCGTTTACTTCCGAACGAAAGCGCATGTCTGTGGTTGTAAAAGATGGTTCAGATTCTGGCAATTTGATTGTTTGCGCTAAGGGCGCTCCGGATGTGCTTCTTTCTTACTGCACGCGAATTGCAGTAGCTGGTGCCGTGCGTCCGCTTACTGATGGCGATCGCGAGGATATTTTGTCTACTGTCGAGCGCCTTTCGGGAGAAGCTTACCGCACTCTTGGCATGGCGTACCGTCCACTTGGAGTGGATAGTTTAACAAAAGTTGATGGCATGGTTGCTAATGCTGCCGGTCAGATTGCTGACGTTGCTGAGCAAAGTGACGTTTTGGAATCTGATTTAATTTGGAACGGCATGGTTGGCATTATTGACCCGCCTCGAATTGAAGTTCGAGACAGCGTTGCTCAAGCTCACCGCGCTGGAATCCGCACTGTTATGATTACCGGCGACCATCCGCTTACAGCAACCCGTATTGCTAGAGATCTTGGCATTGTTGGCAAAAACGAGCACGCACTTACTGGCGACGATCTCGATAATCTTCTTTCTCTCGACGACGACAATATTGCTTTTGACGAAGCAATAAACAAAACTAGCGTTTACGCGCGAGTTGCCCCTGAGCACAAGCTTGCTATTGTGTCTTCATTGCAACGTCAAGGAAATATTGTTGCTATGACTGGCGATGGTGTGAATGATGCTCCTGCAGTAAAGTCGGCAGATATTGGCGTTGCTATGGGCATTACCGGTACCGAAGTTACGAAAGAATCTGCAAAGATGATTCTTGCAGACGATAATTTCTCGACTATTGTTGCGGCTGTGCGCGAGGGTAGGGGAATTTTCGACAATATTCGTAAATTCTTGCGATACTTGCTCAGTTCTAACGTTGGTGAAGTTTGCACAGTTTTCGGTGGCGTTGTTTTTGCTGGCGCGCTTGGAATTACGCAGCCTAATTCTGTAGGCGTTACGCTTCCACTTCTTGCAACTCAGCTTTTGTGGATTAATTTGCTTACAGATGCCGCTCCTGCTCTTGCTATGGGCGTTGATCCGCAAACTGATGATGTAATGGACAGGAAGCCTCGAAAGCTTACCGATAGCGTTATTGACCGACGAATGTGGGGAGATATTGTATTTATCGGCATAATCATGGCTGCTATTACGTTAATTGGAATGGATATGCATTTGGCAGGAGGCTTATTTACTGACCGTTCTGTTGGTATTATGAGCCACGCTGCACAAATGACTCACGCTCGCACAATGGGCTTCACAATTCTTGTGTTTGCACAAATGTTGAACGCATTGGCATCTCGTTCCGATTCTCAAAGCGTATTCGTAGGTTTGTTCGCGAACCGTTGGCTTTGGGGAGCTATTGCAGTTTCTGTTCTTCTCCAGTTGGCTGTAATTTACATACCATTCTTGAACGAACCATTTGGCACTGTGCCTTTGAGCTTAACTGAATGGTTTGAGTGCCTTGGCCTTTCAATGGTTGTGCTAATAGCCTCCGAGTTACGAAAGTGCGTTTTACGTTTCATTGCTAAGCGTAAAGCTGCAAACGCCTTAACTGTTGCAGCTTAATAAAATAAATTATCAAGCTGCCTTGCAAATACGCGGTACAGTACGTAGTTTTCTTACATCAGCTACGTTTCTGTGCCGCGTTTTGTGTTTTTATTTTCTATAAAATTTTTTGCAGTCAATCACAGACCGCGGCACGCGCTACAATTGGCCGTATTGTAATTTTCGTACAAAATAGAAAGCAAATTATTTCGTGCGAACAATGAAGTTGTTTATGTGTTGATACATCACAAGGAGATTTGACGCTATGCTGTTGTCTGATCACGACATTCTCAAAGCTCATGATGAGGGTCATATTGATTTGACCCCATGGACCCCGGAAATGGTGCAGCCTGCGTCGATTGACGTGCGTCTTGACCGATTCTTCCGCTTATTTAACAATCACGCGTATACGTATGTTGATCCTGCAGAAAATCAGGGTGAACTTACTGAGCAGTTTGAAGTTGCTCCAGACGAGCCGTGGATTTTGCATCCAGGCGAGTTCGCTCTAGGAGCTACTTGGGAATACGTAAAACTTGACGCAACCATTGCTGCGCGTTTGGAAGGCAAAAGCTCACTTGGTCGCCTTGGTATTTTGACTCATTCTACAGCTGGCTTTATTGACCCAGGTTTTGAAGGGCACATTACTCTGGAGCTTTCTAACGTTAGTACTTTGCCGGTTAAGCTTTGGCCAGGAATGAAAATTGGTCAAATGTGCTTCTTCCAGCTAAGTTCACCATGTGAGAATCCATACGGTTCTGCAGTAAACGGCTCTCACTACCAAGGTCAGCGTGGCCCAACTCCTTCTCGCTCGTACGAGCATTTTTACCGTGCAGATTTGAGCGAATAGCGTTTAATACAGGCAGATACGCTATAAAAGTAAGAATTTCAGAGGAAAAGTAGATAATTTTAAGGAAACTATCAGGCAGTATTACTGTACTATACAGCCTGATGTGTTTTTATAATAGTGTCGAACAAAACGACAGGTGCAGAGCACCTAAAACTTATTCTTTTCTTCTCTCCTTTATTTCCCCGGCGCTATGCGCCGGGGTTAAATTTTTTTGGCTACATTAAAAGTTAGGGGTTATAAGCCAAAGGCCTATAACCCCTATAACACCACAACCCTGATTCGCAACTTCCGTAGCGCACTTTTACTTTTTATGCAGATCAGCGCATGTGGAAGCAATTATTTTGCACAATCCTTCCATAATCGCGTCAACTGGAGAAGCTGATCTCCAATTCAAATACAACGATCTATAAGGCTTAGGATTTTCGAATTCTCGCAGAACTAAGCCTGCTGGTTGTACAATAGGCGGAATTGTTGCCAAACGCGGCAGTAAAGTTACATCTCGGCTACCAACAACCATATATCTCAACGTTTCTAATGAAGTAGCTCTAAACTCAGACTGCTTCGCACCAACTTTTTGGCACACATCAAGCATACTTCTTCGCATGCAATGCCCATCTTCCAGCAAAAGCACACGCTGAGTTGACAAATCAGAAAGCTCAACCGGCTTACTTTCATGCCCAAATGCAGAATTTGTAGAAGCTGCAAGCAAAAAGTCTTCATCAAAAATATGACACGTTTTTATCGAAGACTCATTCAATCTTTCGCTTAATATAACTGCATCAATTTGACCACTATTAAGTAGGTCAATAAGCTTTGCCGATTTTTCTTCTACAAAACGGATGGCAAGATTCGGTTTTAGTCGTCGCAGCACAGGCATAATTCGCGGCAATAAATACGGGCATAATGTTGGAAAAACACCTAAAACCACTGTCGACGACCATGGATCTTCTGCACGTCTTGCTGCTTGCCGAATGTGAGACATGTCTGATTGAATGCGCTTGGCATAGTACACAACTTCGCGACCAGCAGGCGTCAAAATTTGTTTACCAGGAGTGCGCTCAATAAGTTCCACGCCCAATGTTTCTTCAAGCTTTTTAATTTGTGTTGAAAGAGTTGGCTGAGAAACATTCATGCGAGCAGCAGCTTTAGTAAAACTTTCTTCTTGCGCAAAGGATATAAGATATTCCAATGCTCTAATATTCATAATCCGCCCACTTCTTTTATTAAATAATAATTTTGCTATGCAGAAAACTTATTTTTTATTTTGCGGATTGCGAATAATGTAGTCAAATGCGGATAAAGCTGCATTTGCGCCCGATCCATACGCTGTAACGATTTGCTTATACGGCTCATCCGAGCAATCTCCTGCAGCAAAAATACCAGGAACTTCTGTGCAGCCTGCTTTATCTGTAATAATTTCTTTTCGCTTATTAAGAGGCAGCTGATTTTCCAGCCAGCTAGTGTTTGGAGCCAAACCAATCTGCACGAATACGCCGTCCGCTTCAATAACATGCTCTTTAGATTCGGAATTATTTGCGCTGTTTCTATCTAAGTAATGCACTGCCGTAACTTTATTGCCATTACCTTCAACTTTGCTTACAGCAGCACTCGTAATAACTTCAGTATTTGCCAAATTATTCAAAGTATTTAGTAATACTTGATCCGCTTTAAGAGCATCCATAAATTCAACTACAGTAACGTGCTTTGCGATACCAGCTAAATCAATCGCTGCTTCTACTCCAGAATTGCCTCCGCCAACTACTACTACATTCTTGTCTTTGAAAAGCGGACCGTCACAATGAGGGCAGAACGACACTCCCTTATTGCGATACTCGTCTTCTCCAGGAACGCCTAATGTACGCCATGTTGCACCAGTTGCAACAATTACGGCACGAGCTTTCAACGCACCGCCTGAACGCGCGTGAATAGTATGCAAACCGTATGCTTCTTTAGCTAAATCAAGCGAATCTGCCCAATCAGGCGTAAAAACGTCAATATTGTATTGCGCAATATGTTTAGTTAAATCTGCTGCCAGCTGGGCGCCAGTAGTATGCGTTTGCGAAATATGATTTTCGATACTTTCAGTTTCTACAACCTGCCCGCCACGATGATCCATAATCATAGCTGTACGCAAGCCTTTGCGCGCAGTATAAATTGCAGCAGCTGAAGCTGCAGGACCACCGCCAACAAGAACAATATCGTACGGGTCTTGCGCATTCATTTTTTCTGCGAGCGCAGCGTTTGCCACAGAAACGCTATTATTTCCATCAGATTTTTCGCTAGACGCAAGTATTGCCACCAGTTCGTCTATTCCTGCTCTTCCGGAAGAAATAAGTTTTCCGTCTTCGAATACTGCCGGCACGCTCATTATGCCAAGGCGCTCTACTTCTTCTCTGAAAGCGCTACCTTCTACGGCAGTATGTTTAATTGCGGGGTTGATTATTGAAATTGTGTTTAGCGATTGCACAACTTCTGGGCAATTTAAGCAAGTTACCGACATGTAGGTTGTTATGTTATGCGAACCGAGTTTTAGTATTTCGTTGCGCTGTTCTTCGCTAACTTTCGGAGCATATCCGCTTACTTGCAGCAGTGCTAAAACAAGCGAACTAAATTCGTGTCCAAGAGGCAAGCCTGCGAAGGTCACGAATACTTCATTTTCTTCGTTTTGACTATTTTGAGCTTCTACGCGCCTAATTACAAAACTTGGCTTGCGTATTGTGCCAGTCTGGTTTACTGCTTGTTTGCCTTCAACAATGCTGATTTTGCTGCTTTGTTGAGATACTTCATTAAGTAGCGCACGAACTTTTTGGGATGTTTCCGAATTATCCGTATACGCTACAAGTTCAACAGGAGAAACCATTTTCTTTAATAATTCCGCGAGTTGATTAGTTAATGATGTATTCAGCAGGGACATAAAATTTTACTTCTTTCAGCAATATTGATTGTAGGTTTACGTAATAAATATGGTTGCGTAGGAAGCTACGATTGCAGTTTCCTACGCAATATTTGGATTTTAGATAAATCAGATTTTGCCGACTAAATCGATGGAAGGTTCCAAGGTTTCTTCGCCCTGCTCCCATTTTGCTGGGCAAACTTCACCTGGGTGGGCTGCAATATACTGAGCTGCTTTAACTTTACGAAGAAGCTCGTCAGCGTTGCGACCAATGCCGTCAGCTGTCATTTCGAAGAACTGAATCATGCCTTGTGGGTCAACTAGGAAAGTTGCGCGGTGAGCTAAACCTGATTCTTGATTCCAAGCATCAAAATTACGCGAAAGAGCACCGGAAGGATCGCCCAACATCGTGTATTTTACTTTTGCAATGGCTTCAGAATCGTCATGCCATGCTTTGTGCACGAAGTGAGTGTCCGTAGAAACGGAATATACTTCTACGCCAAGCTTTTGCAATTCTTCGTAATGGTTCGCTAAATCTTCCAACTCAGTTGGGCAAACGAATGAGAAATCTGCTGGGTAGAAGAAGAATATAGCCCACTTGCCGAGTACATCAGCATCGCTTACTTCAACAAATTCACCATTCTTATAGCCGTTTACTTTGAATGGAAGAATATGCGTGTTCATAAGACTCATATTATGCTCCTAAATATATTATTTTTGCGCATTCGTTGCGCTTTCTTTGTGCTTTTAATTTTCACTTTAAGAATAGGTTACGTCTATAAAGAATTCTAGTTTTATAGTTATTTTCTATAAAGACTATACAAATTACCAATATCGCGTTTTGTGCAAATATTTTCGTACTATATGCCTATATGCGAAAAATACAATTTCCAAGTGGAGCGGACAACGGGAATCGAACCCGCCTCTGAAGCTTGGGAAGCTTCCATTCTACCGATGAACTATGTCCGCATGCAGCAACTAAATCAAAGCAGTAGCAGCACATTTAAGGGTAGCATGCAGGGCTCACCGCTTCAACATGTTCTTCTACTAAATATAGTTTATTAAGACTATACGCTACGCAGCCATGCTAATAAGCTGCTTAATTCTATCTTTTACAGGCGGATGCGATGCGCATAATCTAACTAACGTCGAGTCGTAATTATTCCAAGGTTGAATAATCATTAACGAGGCAACAGCTTGCAATCCTGCAGTAGATTTCATCTCATGAAGCTGTAATCCGTAAGCGATTTTATTTAGAGCAGAAGCAAGAGCCGCGGAATCTCCAGTTATTTCGCACCCACCCCTGTCTGCATCAAACTCTCTAGAAATAGGTATGTTGAAGTTCATAATAACAGCAGCAATAGGTGCAAACAGCATATTCAAAGCCGCGCCAACAAATTTACAATATTTACGAGCATCTTCACTATATGTGTTACCAACATAAACAAGCCAAGAACCAGCATACGTGAGTACTGTTGCAGTAGATGTAGCCAATGCAGAAGCAAGAATATCGTGATTGTAAATATGCATTAACTCATGACTTACTACCCCACGAAGCTCGCGCTCATTGAGTATATTTATTAGACCTCTCGTAAAGCATATGCTTGCGTGACGTTCACTTCTTCCCGTCGCAAAAGCGTTAGGACTTTGATGAGGAGATACCATTACACTTGGCATAGGTTTCCCGATGTGCGCAGACATCTCCCTAACTATTCCATATAAAACAGGCTCTTCATCCTCGGTAACTTCAACTGCTCGCATAACAAAAATTGCAAGCTTGCTAGAAAACCAATAAGCACTAGCACTTAAAGCAACTCCAATAATCAAAAGCCATATAAGCGTTGCAAATTTTGTACCTAAAATAACCCAGAATAGCGCAAGAATAAACCACACAACGCAGAAAAACAGCGCAGCCTTAACGCTGTTATATTGGTAATTTCTTGCGCCATTCAACATGTTAGCCAGTCTAATAATAAGAACTTAAATTTTTCTGAATGTATACTGCGTATTTACTAACTACAAACCAGAAATATTAAGCTTTAATTATTTTCCTAAAGCAATCGCTAAAAGATCCTCGGATGAAACTACTTTTTTACGTGCACGCTGCTCAACGGACCCAGCCTCACGTTCGTAATTGTCAACTCGCTTCCAACCCGCGTAATCAACGTGTTTTATTGAGCGAGACTCCAATAGATTGTCAATAGACTTTTCGTCACGATCTTCAGCAATAAGCCCAGATTTAGCCAAATCTTCAAGCATTCGATCAACAATAAGAAGCGCGTCAGATTTAGTAGAACCAATTAAACCAACAGGGCCTCTTTTAGCCCAGCCGGTAGCATACAAGCGTTCACGCACTTCGCCGCTTTCGGTGGAAGTTACGATTCGGCCGTCATCATTCGCAAGCAAAGTTCGCTTTTCGTCGTAAGCAATACCTGGAACCTCAGCAGGATGGTATCCAATAGCATGATACACAGCTTGCACAGGATATTCTTCAAATTCACCTGTGCGAGACATTGTGCCATCTGCGCTTGTTACAGTTCGCTCAACGCGAATTGCCTTAACTCGCCCATCTTCACCAAGAATTTCAACCGGAGCCGAGTTGAAATGAATAACGTAGCGTCGATTGGCAGGATTTCCTTCAAAATCAACATTTCCGCCATCTTCCATGTCTTCTGCCATGTCTCGAATGGCGAAAATCTCCTCAACCATTTGGCGCGTGAGCTTATCGTTACCAGCAACTTCTATTGTTTCATCGTCAAGTTCAAAATCATCCTCGTTAATAACGATTTGCACTCCGGACAACTTTTCCATTTCGCGCAATTCTTGCACGGAGAATTTCGCTTGAGCTACGCCTCGGCGAATAAATAAATGCAAAGTGCGGGTTTGATTCTGCAATAAACCCTCATACACATCGTCTGGAATATCCGTATGCGCGCGCAAATAATCAGGATCTCGCAAAAGCTCACGAGCAACATCCATTGCCACGTTTCCGCCACCAATAACAGCTACTTCCTTGGCTTCAAGCGGCCATGTGCGCTTGCTAGTTGGGTATCCGTCGTACCATTCTACGAATTTTGCAGCTCCGTACACTCCGTCTAAATCGGCTCCTGAAACTCCTTGAAGCGGCCTATCTTCCACAGCACCAGTTGCAAATAACACTGCATCGTAGCGCGCCAGCAAATCTTCTAAAGTAATATCTTTACCAAATTCAACATTTGCATAAAGATGAATATTTGGATTATCAAGAGTTTTTTCGAGCGCGTCGGCAATAAATTTAATACTTGGATGATCCGGAGCTACTCCATAACGCACTAAACCGAAAGGCACAGGCAACTTTTCAAAAAGATCAATGCGAGCGCTTGTGCCGAGTCCTAATTCTTCGCCACGCTTAGCAAGCTGACGCAAGAAAATATCTGAAGAATACACTCCAGCAGGACCTGCACCAATTACTGCAATTCGCAATTGAGATGTTTCGCGTGAAACATTTTCGTTTAAATTATTTTTTTCCATTATTATCCCCATATTGAGCTGTATATACGGCAGTTTTGCCGTGTTCGCGCTATTTTGCGCGGCCTACAAGCATAGGTTGCTTCTATTTCTACGTAACTAAAAAGCGTTATCTGTACGTTGCAAAAAATAAGTTACGTTCCAGCTTAATTATTAATAGGCGAAGCTAACTCGTATGCTTTCATAATTAGACTAGCGCATTGTTTCGTCTTATAACATGCTCAAATAAATATTGCTCTACTATTGATAAAAATATTTCTAAAAATACTTCTAAAAATTACTTGCGTTCGCGCAATGCTGTTAAAGCCCACGTAATTGCAATAACATCGATTATTTCTTGCATCATGGCTCCAATAACTGCTGGAATAAAGCCAAAAGCTGCAAAAATCATGCTAATAATCGCTAAACCAATTCCAATCATTACTGACTGAACCATAATGCGCTTAGTTTGTTTTGCTACGCGTATTGCACCAGCAACTGACGCAATATTGTTGTTCATAATAACAACTTGCGCGCACTCCGATGCCGCAGTATCCGTACCATCCGTTACAGCCACACCAATATCTGCAGCTGCAAGAACTGGAGCATCGTTTACTCCGTCACCAACCATCATGGTTACGGTTGAATCTTTCTTATTTTTGGCCGCATTGTAATTGTGCTTTTTTACATATGCTAATTTATCTTGCGGCAGCAAATCTGCATGCACAGAATCAATACCAACGCTTTTGCCAATGGTTGCTGCGGCTTTAATGCCGTCGCCAGTAAGAATAGATATTGATTTAACTCCAAGCGAACGCAAATTTTCAACAGTTGATTTCGCGTTATTTCTCGGCACGTCTTTTAATACGATTCTTCCTACCAGCACACCGTCAAAAGACACGTAGGTTGCCATTTCGTCTGCTGCAAGAGATTTACCTATAGTTTGATTCGTGTTTTGCTCTGTAACGTACTTGTGCCTGCCTACACGCACCAAAACGCCGTCTACAACGCCCTGAATGCCTTGGCCTGCAGTTTCTTTAACACTGTGCACTACAGGGTATTCTCGTACGCTAGGAAGTTGCGGAACTGACGATGGGTGAGCGTTTTCCCACAAGCTTGCTCCAGCTTTAGCGATACCGCCTGCAAGTATGTGCTGAGAATACGTTTCAAGCACGCCTGCGAGCATTACAATACGATCAGCTTTCTGCGTAGTATCGATTACATCTACGTTTACAACTTGCGGCTGCTTAACCGTCAACGTGCCGGTTTTGTCGAAAAATACGTCTGTTACACGACTTAATTGCTCAAGCACATCCTGACTTTTAACAACAATTCCAAGTTTTGCTAAACGCCCAGTACCAGCCATGCAAGCAACTGGAACTGCAATAAGCAGAGGACATGGGGTTGCTAGAACCAATACTTGCGCAAATCGCAATGCGTCGCCAGAAAAGCTCCAAGCAAGACCTGCAATCGCAAAAGATAATACTGTAAACGGCACAGATAGCATGTCTGCAAATCTAACTACTGCAGCTTTAGAAGACCTAGCAGACTCAACAAGCTGCATGATTTTCTGATACTGCGAGTTTTTAGACAGCTTTGTTACGCGCATAATAAGCACAACTCCACCGTTTACACAGCCTGAAAGCACTGCAGCTCCCGCATACACTTCTCTAGGCACAGATTCACCGTTAATTGCACTTGTGTCTAAAATTGCAGAACCACTTAGTAATTCACCGTCAACTGGCACAGTTTCGCCAGGAAGCACAATAATTACGTTTCCAATCTTTAATTCATCAACTGGAACCGTTTTGTAACGCTGCAAATTTGAGGAGATTTCGCCGTCTGCAGATGCTTGCAAAAATGGGCAATTATTTCGTTTACAATTGCAATTTTGCAAGTTATTATTTTCGCAATTACTTTCGCTATTTTGCTCGCTACTATTAGATTGCTTAGAATTAGCGGCATCTACTTTTCTAAATTCGGCATGCTGGCACAGAACACACGAGCTAGGCTTGCATTGATTTTCACTCAAACATGGCGGTTCGTAGGATTCATCATTTGCTTGATTATGATTCATTCCGTGCTCAATACCTGGCAAAGTCATAAGATGAGCAGTTTTTGGAGCCGCGCTTACTAAAAGAGACAGATTGCGCTGAGCTTTCATATGCGCAAAATCTTCAATTGCTTCTCCCGTCCAAACCATTACAACAATAAGATAGCTCGCCCAAAATTCGCCAATACCAAGCGTTGCAAGTAATGCAACAAAAGCAAGCAAATCAATGCCTAAAGTGCCATCGCGCAAATCTTTAATCATATTGTGCAAAGAAATAAGGCTGGTATATAAAACTAGAATAGCGATAATAGTTTTTCCAAGACTGATACTTATTGAAATATCGTAATCAAGATTTAAAAAATCAAAGATTTGTTGCGAAAAATTATAAATTTGCTCATTGAAAGTAGCCAATATAGGCAAATTGCATGAGTAGAAAGCCGCAATAAATGGAAAAGCAAGAGTTACGGCTGTTAATTGAGGTGCACGACGGCAATATGCTAAAAGTTTACGCATACACTTTCCTTACGCTGATCAGGCTAACTACGTTTGCGAAACGTTGCTAACACACGATTTCACGCCTTGTTAACCCATTGAGCGCAACTTAAATAGCGCACTCAATACACGGCGTAAAGATTTATATTTAATTTATATTTGTATTTATTTATATTTATTTGTATTTAGTAATCATACCAATAAGCCTTGATGAGAAACATTCTCACAAACACAAGTTAAAGCAAAACTAAGAACACGCACTCAAAAAAACAAATTGATAAACAAAAAAGTTCTGATTGAAAAATCAACCAGAACCTTGCTTGTGGAGCTAAGGAGACTCGAACTCCTGACCCTCTGCTTGCAAAGCAGATGCGCTACCAGCTGCGCCATAGCCCCATTCGGTATTGAATGAAATAATCACTCAATTCCGTGGGCCCGGGAGGACTTGAACCTCCGACCTCATCCTTATCAGGGATGCGCTCTAACCACCTGAGCTACGGGCCCAACTCGTACGCCTAAAACATACAAGTAGTTACATTAGCACAGACACAGAAAATGTCAAACCGCAACACGCCATAAAAAGAAAACGGCATGTTGCGGTTTGAATCAAAAAATCAAACAGAGGTTAATTAATCAAGATGACTACGCATAAACCACTGGAACTTCTCCAGCTGCTGCACGTGATCCTGAATAATGTTAGAGCTCACAATGTCAAGATTGTCAAGCTCTGCAATAGCTTTGCGATCGTCCGCAATCATATCGTTGTAATACTCAATAAGAGCCTGCAAATATTCTTTGGTTGACTTGCGACCAGTTAAAGCAAAACGCTTCCATGTGCGAGCAGAAACAACATCGTCTGCACGTCCAAGTGGAGAGCCACCCAAAGTTGCAATTCGCTCAGCAGTTTCGTCCGCCTGCGCCAAAACCTCAGCAACCTGCGGATCAAGCATTTCGTGCACAGCAATAAAATCTGGGCCAGTAACATTCCAATGAGCATGCTTAAGAACCAAAGCAGCTTCCTGCTCATGGCTTAAACGGTTTTGCAAAACAGCAACAGCCTTTTCACTGGCCGCTTCGTCGAGACCTGGCAAAATATGCAATAAGGCCATATTTATCCTTCCTTAGATTTTTTATTACTATTACATTCTACTGCTACGGCTTAAATTATGCGCGGCGACGCACTTCAAGAGTTGCAATACGTCGACCATCAACCGCAGTTACAGTCATATCGTAGCCGTCTGCATCGTGCAAAACTGCTCCAACGCTTCCCATAGAACCAGTATGCGCTAAGAAATAGCCTGCAACAGTTTCATAAGGGCCATCTTCAAGCTCAATGCCTGTAATGTCAGCAAAATCTTCAATGGTCATACCGCCATCGATTTTCGCAACACCGTTTACAAAAGCCGTGGTTTTATTTGTATTACTTTGTTCAGATTCTTCAGGCAAATCGTACTCGTCACGAATATCTCCAACCAACTCTTCTGTCATATCTTCAAGAGTTACAATGCCGTCAGTTCCACCGTATTCGTCAATAACAATAGCCAAGTGGATTCCGCGCTTTCGAAGCAGCTCTAGGCTCGGCAGAAGCTTTGAAGTTCCAGGCAAACTAATGCCTTCGCGAGTCACATCTGCAACAGTTTTTGCGTTAGGATCTCTAACATCCAACAAGTCGCGCACATGCACAAAACCAATAACGTCGTCAAAATCCTTGCCAATAACAGGGTATCTAGAATACGGAAGCTCACGAATTTTTGCAGCTGCTTCTTCAAGACTCAAAGAGCCGTCCAGAAATTCCACGTCAGCACGCGGGCGCATCACTTCAGCAACAATTGTTTCCGAAGCATCAAACACGTCATCCAAAATATTGCGCTCATCCTGACTTAAACGCTTATTGCTATTAACAAGCACGCGCAATTCCTCGTCAGAAACTTCGCTTTCTTTTTCATTAGGATCAAATCCAAGCAAGCGCACAAAACCGTTAGTATTCTTACCAATAAGCCAAATCAAAGGCTTGCAAATTTTCGAGAAAATATCTACAGCAGGAACCACAGCCCTCGAAATTTGCTCAGCACGCTGCATTGCAATACGCTTCGGCACAAGTTCCGAAATTACTATAGAACAGTACGAAATAATAAGAGTTAAGAAGATTGTAGTAAGAGGGCCTGCAACATGAGCCGGCACACCCCACGAGCGCACAACAGGCACAACGTAAGGCGCTAACGCGGACTCACCAAAGGATGCGGAAAGAAAACCAGAAAGAGTTACACCAATTTGCAAGGCAGACAAAAAAGTATTAGGATCGCGCGCAATTTTAGCAACACGCGCGCCACGAGCATCCTGCATCTCCATGCGATCAATTTGCGAACTTCTTAAGCTCACTAAAGCCAACTCAGTTGCCGCAAAAACGGAACCAAACAGCAAAAAAATCATAATGAGCAGAATATTAAAACCAATCGCCATAATTGTTATCTTAGTTTACTTCTATGCGATATCAACAATTCTTTAGTAGAAAATAATTTTTAGTAGAAAATTATTTACGGTCGGTAAAAATATCCGGTTGGGGCTTGAGTGCTTCTTAAAGAGATTACTCGCAAGACTACTCCAGCACGCTGGTACCCGTGAACTCCAACATTTCCTCGCTCAATTCGCGCACGAAGCTGCACCCACTTATGTTCGGCAAGATTTTTGGACGAGGAATATTCAGCAACTAGGCCGAACGGAGACATGTCTAGTATGCAGCACGACATTAGTTGGCGAGAAATGCGGAATTGGTTAGCGCCTAAAGTAGCGTCGTGGCTTACAAACCCCGTAATCGTAATCGTGTAGCCCTCATATTTTGACAAATTATGGTCAATTTCGTCATACCATAATCCAAAATCGTCATTTTTTACTTTTATTTCGCGAGATTTTTCGTTCAAACCAGCAAGTCGCGAGTTGTAGCTACGAATCGCAATCGCACGGCCGCCTGCATAACGGTCAAAACCGCTTGAACTAAGGCTTTGCGACGACTGCAAAGGAATAATAATTAGAAGAGCTGGAATCGCTATGGAAATTAATATGCGCCACGAGTCGCGTGAAGAAACCGCAAACCAGCCGCATGCAGCGCAAAATGCTAAAACTACCAGCAAAACTGACGCAATTATCAAATAAACGAAAGCTCTAGGAGTAGTAAAAAGAGTGTACTGTCCACTTAAAGTTACTACAGCAATCACTGCAGCTAAGCACAATAATAAGAAAGCTTCTACAAGCCCAGCAAAAGTAACGCGATTGTGTTGCTCGCTTTTAGATGCGAAAAAACCGGTGCGTTTCATAGCATGAATCCCCAAGCCCAGTTAGAAAATAGCGAAGCAAGGAAGCATACGCCAGCAATAGATAGTGTTAATCGCAGAACAAATTTGCCGCGGCAATCAGCAATTAGCATAAGCGTATTTTTTAAGTCCAGCATTGGCCCAAATAGCAAAAATACCAGCACTGAAGACATCGGCAAAGATGCTGCCAAGCTACGCGCAATAACAGCATCCGAACTTGAGCACAACGAACTTAAATAAGCAATTAACATCATTGCAGGAATTGCAATCCAAATATTATTCGCTTGCACGCGAGATGCAGGATCCGCACCAAGCCAAGCGCGAATAATAGAAGCAACAATAGTTCCGCATACAATAATTGGCAGAAGTTTCAAAAAATCTTCGTGAATATGTTGTATGTACAGCTTTATTTGCGAGCAAATACTTGATTTTACGCGATTGTGCTGCGCTACTTTAGTTGGTTGCATTACGTTACTGCAATCGCATTTTAGTTCACAAGAACATTTTGGTTTAAGATTATTTTTTAATAAATTTTCGTTACGCAAAATTTGCGATTTTGTAGGAAAAATTACAAAACTAAATCCAACCAATAAAGCGATACCAACACCTAAAGTTACACGCATAACTACTACTGCAGGAACGTCTGCAAAAGCGTACCAAGTTGCAAGCACAGACACAGGATTTACAACAGGAACCGCACACAGGAACGTTACTGCGCAAGGAAGCGGTAATTTTCTTGCAACCAGCCTAGAAAATGTTGGCACAACCACACAGTCGCACACAGGCACGCATACGCCTGCAAGTATTGCAGCCAAAAAGCCGTTCGCAGTGGATTTTGGAGCGTGTTTTTCAATAAAATCAGCCGTTACCCAAGTTTCCACAGCCGCCGACACAAGAACGCCAATAAGAGTGAAAGGAATTGCTTGCAAAAGTAGGCCAGCAACACCTCGAACAGTGGTGTCAATAAGAAGCCATGGGCAGCGCGCTTGTAAAGCCGGTGCCATAGCAATAATAAGAGCCGCAAAAGGTATGCCTGCAATCAAAAAAAGATAGTGCGCAGAATTTGCTTGTTTTTCTTGACTTGCTTGACTTGCTAGTTCTGCTTGGGTTTCGGTTTTTAGCATGACAATACTTCCACCAAACCGTCACTCATACGGTATCTTGCGCCAACTAGCATCAAAGCGTCGCTAAAAACAGATTCGCGAATTATTTGAGATTTTTCGCAAATTTCAGCCAACATATTAGACACGTGAATGCGCTCAATATCGTCCGTGCTCAAGTCTTCTTCAACACCTGCGAGCGCAGCCGGCCCTAAAGAACGAAGCAATATTGACTCGCTCGACTCAATTATTTCGCTTGTTTCATCTTCACCGTACTTCTCAACTAGCTTTTGCACGCTAGGAAGAACTGCTTTAACTGCACCGCAATGCTCATGCCCAAGCACAACCAACACTTTTACGCCCAACTCAGCCACAGCGTATTCTAGCGAAGAAATTACAGCATCATCCAACATCTCGCCTGCCGTGCGAACAGAAAAAATATCCCCCAAACCGGCATCAAATATAAATTCAGGAGCAACTCTAGAATCCGCGCACGAAAGCACAACAGCTCCAGGATGCTGGCCGTCAATAAGTTTCATGCGCATTTCTAAATTTACGCCTGCATTAGTTGACTTACCTTCCGCAAACTTGCGATTACCCGCAAGCATTGCACTCCATACTGATGTAGCTAAAACTGAATCTTCATTAGCAAAATCTTCGCTGATTACTTCCTGCATTATTACCTCCTACATTGGCATTGGCAATATTTTAGTTGCTTAAAGTTTAAAATTTTTTGACTTAGAATATATTGTATCTTTCGTAGTAAATAAGAATTTTTATTTACGAATATTTACGAATATTTAAAAATATTTAAGATTACTATCAAAGTTACTATCAAAAAAGCTCCCATATTGCAATTCGCAAATACGAGAGCCTTCTTGATTTAGTAATTATTTACAAATATCATCCGGTATTCTGCAAGCCTGCAGCAACACCGGAAACAGTGCAAAGAATAAGGTAGATGAACTCTGCCTGCTGGCTTTCGCTCAATTCTTCCTTATCTACCTTGTTACGCAGCTTGTGCAATGCAAGAGATTGGATTACAGAAAGCGCGTCCACGTAAGGCGAGCGCACGCGAATTGCCTGGCCGAGCACGTGACGGTGCTGCAGAGGCCACTTGTCGTCAACAATCTGCAAAACCCACTTGCGAGTAAGCTGCATTTCCGAAAGTACCTTATCGCTCAAATCTTCGCGATCTCCAAGGCTTAAGTACATGCGAGCAATACGCTCATCCGTCTTAGCCAAAGACATCTCAATATTGTCAATAAAAGTACTAAACAGCGGCCACTCTTCGTAAGCTCTGCGCAAAGTTTCCAAATCACCAAACTTTTCGCAAGCTGTTCCCAAACCGTACCATGCTGCCAAGTTGATTCGAGCCTGAGCCCAAGAGAACACCCACGGGATTGTGCGCAAATCATCTAACGACTTCGCGCCCAAACCGCGCTTAGCCGGGCGAGAACCTATTGGAAGCAAACCAATCTCGCTCAACGGCGTAACCGTGGAGAACCATGGAGTGAAATCATCCGTTTGGAGCAAATCAAGGAAGCGCTCATGAGCTGCAACATCAAGCTTTGCAGCCATATCCGCATACTTCTTCGTCATATCAGTATTAGTTTTCTCAACACTTGGCGACGACTGAAGCAAAGTTGCGGAAGCAACGGATTCGACGTGGCGAATAGCCAAAATAGGATTACCATAGCGGGCGAAAATAACCTCGCCCTGCTCAGTAAGCTTAAATCGGCAGTTGACGGAGCCAACTGGCTGAGCAAGCACTGCGCGGTTTGCAGGACCGCCACCGCGACCAACAGCACCACCGCGGCCGTGGAATAGTGTCAAATCAATATCATGCTTCTTAGCCCACTGAGCAATGCGCTCCTGAGCAGAGTGCAAAGCAAGAGTTGCGGAAGTAGGACCAGCATCCTTGGAAGAATCCGAGTAGCCAAGCATAACTTCCATCTTGCGGCCGGTAGCCTTAAGACGAGCCTGCACTTCAGGAATTTTAATAATCTCCTCAAGCACGTTTACAGAGTTTTGCAAATCTTCCAACTGCTCAAACAGTGGAATAACGTCGATTGTTGGCGCATCCTGTGGATGAGCGAAAGCAAGACGATTCAGCTCAAATACGTCACGCACATGCTGAGCGGACTTTGCGAAGGAAATAATGTAACGTCGAGCAGCGCGCATACCGTTGCGCTTTTGAATTGCTCCCAAAGCGCGGAAAGTATCGAGCACTTCTCGAGTCATCGGCTGAAGCGGACCGCGTTCGCCATGCAATCCGTGTTCGCGAATATCTTCCAAAGCGCGAGAATGCACGAGAGAATGCTGACGGAATTCCATTTCAACCATGTGGAATCCGAAGGTTTGCGCCTGCCAAATCAAATCCTGCAAAGGACCATAAGCGGCGCGAGGATCGCCACCTTCAGCCAAAGAGCGCTGCACAATTTGCAAATCTTCAATAAAATCTTCGCAAGAATGATACATCAAATCCGTATCTCGGCTAATTGTGCGGTGCAAACGATCTGCCATTACAAGCATTACGGCACGATGTGGCTCGCTATTAGAAACATCTGAAGCGCTTTCTGTAAGCTGTTCGCTCATTTCGCGCTGACGATTCCACAACTCAAGCAGCTCCACGCTCGGAGGAGTTGTGCGAGTTTCCATAGTTAAGCACTTGCCAACTTCGCGCGTGCGATTTTCCAAAGCTGCAAGAACATGATCACTAAACTTTCGAGCAACCTGTCGGCTTACTTTAGCAGTCACGTTCGGGTTGCCGTCGCGATCCGAACCAATCCAGCTCCCTGGGTGGAAGAATGCAGGGCAGCGAGGCGGCACCAAACCAGCCTTCTTACCAAGCAGCCAATCGTCAAAACGACGATACACGACTGGAATAGTGTCAAATAATGTAGCGTCAAAAATGTCAAGAATAGTGTCAGCTTCTTCAACCGGAGTTGGCTTCTTCAAAGCAATTGGCGAAGTTCGAAGCAGAGCGTCAATTTCGTTATACAAGCGGCGATAATTTTCACGCTTATCCGAACCACCTAAACGATGATGCTCGCTTAATAATTGCGAAATTCTGCGAATCTTTCCAGCAACAGCCTTACGACGAGCTTCAGTTGGGTGCGCAGTAAAAACAGGGTGGAACTCAAGTTTTGCAAGTAATTCTTTTGCTTCAGACGGACTCATTTCCGTCAATAATTTGTGATACGCGCAAGTAAGTTCATTTACCGGATCAACCGGCAACGAATCTTCAACCTCGCATTCACGCTGATGCAAAACAGAAACTCGATAATTCTCTTCGCATAAGTTCGCTAAATGGAAGTATGTTGCAAAAGCACGAGCTAAAAGCTGAGTATCATGCAAATTCATTCCATTAAGCTTGCTAACAGCCTTGCTTAAGCCATCATCGGCTGTTACTTTTGCGTCTACCATTTGCGCGAAATGCGCGGCACTAGCTTCAACAGCATTCAAACGCACATCGTCGAATACTGCAAGCAATTTTTCATCAAATTCACCAAGAACATCGCGCAGAATATGCAAGCACAAATCCATGTCTTGCTTAAGCGATGCTGGAAGGTCACGCTCCTCTGGGCCTTTTCGCCCTAAACCAGACGTCACAATGGTTGCGTCTGCTGGAGTAACCTGCTGATTTTCTGCTGTCATCAGACCTCCTTATGCCAGACAAAGGTTGCTTGGTCGTCTGACTTCCGCGGCTCCTCCGCGGTTATGTAGGTCAGAAGTTGCAAGCCCACAGCCTTGTTTCTAGCGAGATACCAAGGTTAATTGTGAAACTACCACCGGACGTACTTAGAACAGCATTTTTTTAGCAAAATAATACTAGGCAGCAGGGGTGCGTATACTGAAAAATTGTGAGTAGAGTAGATAATAATGCAAGCAGTAATGCAGATAGCAGCACAGGCAGTAACGCTTGTAATACTGCAGATAGTGATAGTTGTAGCAACAAACCTGAAATTCTTCCAACCGGGCATGTAGTTGGCAAACCTTCTGGCCGTTTTCATACACACGCCATTCCGCTTGACATGGACGATGTTGAGCGAGATTGGGACAAACCTGTTACAGAAGCGTGCATAGCCGCCAAATCAAGCATTATTATTCGCGTAGGCGCGCTCGGTTTAGGAGCCGGAACAGGAAGCTACCGTGTTCGCGAGCTTATGCACAGAATTGGTGAACCTATGGGCGTACATGTTCGCGCAGACGTAAATCTCACCGACATCGAAGCAACTTGCACCGATAAGCATGAGCGTATTACTGAGGTTGTTGATCTTCCAACTACTGGCGTAAACACTGAGCGCATTTGGCTTTTGGAACATTTTGCAGACTGGTTTAACGTAAAACTTGGCAACGATTCCCTGTATCACTCTAAAGCAGCTGTTTCTAAGGAATTAGTTGACACTCTTCAAGAAAGCGACGCAGAGCGCGATATTGTGCAAACTGCCAAGCAGTCCGAAGAGCATGCAGCAAAAGTTGCCAAAGAACAAGCTTTACAAGAAGTTATAAAAAAAGAAAAGCCTCGTGGAATTTTTGCATTACAGCCAGAAAGCGCTTATGCTGAACATTTTTCGCACGTAAACACTTCCAGCAGTAATGACGATTCTAAAAATAATCATCCTCTTACTGTTCGCGAAGTGCACGACCGCCTTGATTTGATTAAAAATCGCAAGCCGCTTTATAAGCCTTGGTTTGCAGGCCTTGCTTCCGCAATAGCCTGCGCATCCTTTGCTTTCTTGCTTGGCGGCGGCATTTACGACATGATTGGCGCTTTTATTGGTGCAGGAATCGGTCATTATATTCGTCGCCGCATGTTTATGCATCATCTTAACCAATTTGTAGTTACATTCGTTGCTGTTGCAATCGGCGCACTTTCTTGCATTGCTTCGTTGCGACTTATTGGTTATTTTGATCCAAGTGCACTAAATCATACAACTGCGTATATTGGCTCAGTACTGTTTGTTATTCCAGGCTTCCCGCTTATTACAGGCGGCTTAGATATTGCAAAAATAGATTTTCCTTCCGGCATTCAACGCCTGTGTTATACGCTTGCGATTATTTTGATGGGAACTCTTGCAGGCTGGACGGTTGCAAGCCTTGTGCAGCTTAATCCTCAAGGTTTTCCTCCGCTCGGATTAAACCCTTGGCTTAATGCGGTTCTTCGACTTATTACGGCTTTTGCTGGCGTGTGGGGCTTCTCCGTGCTGTTTAATTCTCCACAACGCATGTGCTTAGTAGCCGGCGTTATTGGCGCTATTACCGATACTTTGCGCTTAACTATGACAGATTTCGGTATCGCTGCCGAAATTGCGGCGTTTAGCGGAGCTTTACTTGCCGGCTTGCTGGCTTCTGCTTGGCGCGCTATTGTTCGTCACGGGTTCGCACCTCAATACTTGGGTTATCCGCGAATAGGTCTTACAGTTCCTTCAATTGTGATTATGGTTCCGGGACTTTATATGTATCGCGCAATGTTTTATCTTGGCCAATTCCACACGCTTCCAGCGTTAGATTGGACTTTCCGCGCTTTTATGGTGATTATTTGCTTGCCAATTGGTCTTGCTGTAGCGCGAGTTATTACAGATAAAAGTTGGCGTTACGACGTGTGATTTAGCTGATTTTAGCTAAAAATAAAAGCCGCTTACAAGTTTTCTTGCGAGCGGCTTTATTGTTTATTAATTTGCTTATTAAAATTTAATTAGTACTTCTAGTATCTCTAGTACTTCATTCCCATAGCTTCGCGAACTTGAGAAAGTGTTTCTTCAGCAATAGCGTTGGCGCGTTTGTTGCCGTCGTGCAAAATATCTCGAACAGTATCCATATCTTTTGCTAATTCTGCGCGACGCTCGCGGTGAGGAGCCAAGAAATTATTTACGTTTTCAATTACGTAAGCTTTCAGCGCGCCGGCACCAGCGTTACCAATTTCTTCAGCAATATCTTTAGGATCCCTGCCAGTAACTAAGCCGGCAGTAGTCAAAAGTGCAGAAACTTGCGGACGCGCAACCGGATCAAAAGTAATCATTCGCTCGGAATCAGTCGGGCTTTTCTTAATTAACTTAGCTGTTTCTTCCGCAGTTGCTCCAAGCATAATCGAATTGCCGTAAGATTTGCTCATCTTACGACCGTCCAAACCTGGAATTTCTGGAGCGTCAGACAAAATTGCAGCTGGCTCTGGAAATACTGGATTCTTTTTTGCGTATCTCTCGTTAAAACGACGTGCAATTGTGCGAGTAATTTCAACGTGAGGCAAATTATCTTTGCCAATTGGCACAACATTTGCTTTGCAGAACAGAATATCGCAAGCTTGATGCACTGGGTATGTAAGAAGCAATCCGGTTAAAGCGTGGCCGGAAGATTCCATTTCCGACTTTACAGTAGGATTTCTATGCAATTCTGCTTCCGTAACTAACGAAAGGAATGGTAGCATGAGCTGATTTGCGGCAGGCACAGCAGAGTGCGTAAAAATCATGGTTTTTTCTGGATCAATTCCTGCTGCCATGTAATCAAGCACCAAATTCAAAACATTATCTTCAATATGCTCGGTTGTGTCGCGATCTGTAATAACTTGGTAGTCGGCAATAATAATGTTTGTTTTTACTCCGCGCTGCTGCATAGCAACACGCTCGCGAATAGAACCAAAATAATGTCCTAAGTGCAAACGCCCTGTTGGACGATCGCCGGTAAGCATAGTAAACGAGGATGGGTTAGTTTTCAACTTTTCAAGAGTTGCGTCCGAACGTTTACGCGCCGCAAGAAAACTTGCGCTCATCTCATTTCCTGCAGCTGTAATTTGTGCTTCTTCCGGCATTTTGCGCTCCTTAATTACACGTATTTTTACGCTTAAAATATGGCTTTTATGGTAAAAGTTTACACAGACAATACACTCGGTTGCGGTTAAGTGGTACGCTCTTGTGTGATGAACTGATTGTTACGGTAATTTTTTAGAGGGGGTCAGATGGGCCGCGGACGACAGAAGGCAAAGCAACAGAAAATTGCCCGTAAGCTCAAATA
This sequence comes from uncultured Gardnerella sp., assembly GCA_947088155.1. Taxonomy (GTDB): domain Bacteria; phylum Actinomycetota; class Actinomycetes; order Actinomycetales; family Bifidobacteriaceae; genus Bifidobacterium. The sequence continues at coordinate 32,492 of CAMUFL010000002.1, forward strand.
CCTGACGACCGATACGGATTATGACGAGCTTGCTAAGGAGCTTAACTCCAGCGAACCCGGACAGGGATCCTTCGATCCATTTGCATCGAGCGAAGGTTATGAAGAAGATACGTATCTTCAAGAACAGGATGATTCTTCTGAAGAAGACGCATCTGCCGATACTTCTAACGATGATGATTTAGACGAATATGCTAAGTGGGCTGCTGAAGCTGCTGCAAAAGCTGTAAATAGCGAGAATTCAGCTTCGCATTCTGGCGCGCATACTCCTGTGCATCATCACATACCTATGCCGATGCCAAATTTCATGCATAAGCGTGATAAGTAAAACTACAGCTTACTAATTTTTTACATATCCTGGGTGCAACAAATAATGTTTGCCCCAGGATATTTGTAAATGCACGTAGTTACAGCGTTACAGCGGAAGAATACTACTTAAATCGTCGCGCTCACCAATTGCGCTTATGTTTCCGGCTTGTTTTTCTTGCTGCCATTTAGTAATACCGCTTGCTAAACGAAGCCACACTTCTGGTTCAAGTTCAATGACATCTGGTGGCGTGAGATTGTGCGGATCTGAAGCTGGACCTTCCAAAATCTTTACAGCTCCCCAAGGTGCAACCCGAACTTCCACTCCAACTCCGGGCGCTTTCTTCTCAATAAGATATAGCGAATACCTAACCGCTAAAGCCTCGTCCGTGCGAGAAATATCTAACATACTACTGTTTATTCGCATAACGTCAACGCCATTGTTAAGTACGCTGATAGCAGATTCGCGCCAAGTTTTCCAAGCGCACTGTCCGCGATTTATATCTCGTTCAAGTATTACAGGCATACCTTTTATTATCTTCGTCGCAGCAACTTTTGAAAGCATATTTGTAATAAGACGTTATATACCAATTAATTAAAGGGATTGGGGTTGTGGTATTGTTAGGAACATCGTGTGCATTCCTACATGCCATTTGTAGCTATCTGCAACAGTTATCTACAATGCGGTATCGGTTTAATTGCCTAAACGCTGTTTCAGGCTGCACACTTTTTAGGAAATATAACAAACGGCACAAGGAGTCAAATATGACTAAACACGTCGCGCCGAAAGCCAAAACTACTGCGACGGCATTTGCCAAAGAACTTCAAGAGCACCTCAAGTACACCCAGGGTGTAACGCCAGAGCAGGCCACTACGGCAGATGTGTATGTTGCCGCTGCTACCGCAGTTCGTCGTCACTTGATGGACTCTTGGATGCAGACACAGCATGACATGGTTAATGGCAACACAAAGGCTGTCGGCTATTTAAGCGCCGAGTTCTTGATGGGCAAGCAGCTTGAAAACGCTTTGCTTAACGCTGGTCTTACCGATCAGTTCAACAAAGCTGTTACCAAGCTTGGCTTTGATCCACGCGCTGTAATCGATGCTGAGTATGAACCAGGTTTGGGTAACGGCGGTTTGGGTCGTCTCGCAGCCTGCTTTATCGACTCGCTCGCCTCTATTGGCGTTCCAGCATTCGGCTACGGCATCCAGTATCGTTACGGCATCTTCAAGCAGCGCTTTGATGAAGAAGGTAAGCAGGTTGAAACCCCTGATTACTGGCTTAGCAATGAAGAGCCATGGGGTCACATTGATTATGGTCGTGACCAGCGCGTCAACTTCGGTGGTGAAGTTGTAGAAGAAAACGGCAAGCGCGTTTGGAAGCCAGCTTGGTCTGTTCGTGCAGTACCAGTTGACTACATGGTTCCAGGTTATAATTCTGGTCGCGTAAACACTCTTCGTTTGTGGACTGCTAAGTCTTACGACGAGTTTGATTTGCTCACCTTCAACAAGTCTGATTACTTGGACGCTGTTAAGCCACAGGTTGCAGCGGAAAACATTTCTAAGATTCTTTACCCAGAAGATTCCACTCCAGAAGGTAAGGCTTTGCGTCTTGAGCAGCAGTACTTCTTCGTAGCTGCTTCTATTCATGATGCTATCCGCGTATTCTATCCAGGTCAGGATAAGCCGGATCTCACCACCTTCCCAAGCAAGATTAACTTCCAGTTGAACGATACTCACCCAGTTATCGGCATTCCAGAGCTTATGCGCGTTCTTATGGACGAGTATGGCTACGATTGGAACACCGCTTGGGGTATCACCACAAAGACCTTCAACTACACTTGCCACACTTTGCTTCCAGAAGCTTTGGAAGTATGGCCAGCCAAGCTTATTGGCGAACTTTTGCCACGCCACCTTGAGATTATTCAGGGCATCAGCGAGCAGTTCCGCAACGAGCTTCGCGGCAAGGGCGTTGCTGAGGATCAGGTTGAGCACATGCGTATCGCTACCGACGCTGACGAAAATGGCGAAGGTGCTGTAGTCCGCATGGCTTACTTGGCTACCTACGGCGGCTCTTACGTCAACGGTGTTGCTGAGCTTCACTCTGAGTTGTTGAAGGATGTCACTTTGAAGGACTTCTCCAGCGTTTACCCAGATAAGTTCAAGAACGTTACTAACGGTGTAACTCCTCGTCGCTTCGTGCGTTTGAGCAACCCACGTATGTCTGCTCTTATTACTGAGGGCTTGGGTACCGACGCATGGCAGGGTGATTTGGAGCTTCTTGAAGGTTTGAAGCCATTGGCTGACGATCCATCCTTCGTAAAGAAGTTCGCTAAGGTCAAGCAGGAGAACAAGCTTGCCTTCGTTGATTTCGCAAAGCAGAAGTATGGCTTCGAAATCAACCCAGACACCATGTTCAACACCATCGTCAAGCGTTTGCACGAGTACAAGCGCCAGTCCATGAAGATCCTCCAGGTTATCTCCACGTACGCTGGAATTAAGAACGGCACAATCGACGTCGACAAGATGCTTCCACGCACCGTGTTCTTCGGCGCTAAGTCTGCTCCAGGCTATGCTATGGCAAAGCTCACCATTCAGCTCATTAACAATGTTGCTCGCGTGGTGAATAACGACCCAGCATGCAAGGGCAAGCTCGCTGTGTTCTTCCCACCAAACTACAACATCGAGTTGGCAATGAACTTGATTCCTGCCACCGATTTGGATGAGCAGATTTCTCAGGCTGGTAAGGAAGCTTCCGGTACTGGTAACATGAAGTTCGCTTTGAACGGTGCTTTGACTGTTGGTACTCTCGATGGTGCAAACGTTGAGATTCGTGAGCGCGTTGGCGCTGAGAACTTCTTCCTCTTCGGCATGACCGTTGACGAGGTTGAGAAGCTCTACGCTGAAGGCTACGATCACGGCGGCTCCCGTAAGTACTATGAGTCTGATCCTCGCTTGAAGACTGCTGTGGATATGGTTGCTGACGGCACCTTCTCCAACGGCGACAAGAGCGTGTATGAGCCACTCGTTAACGATTGGCTTACCCACGATTACTTCATGGCAATGGCTGACTTCAGCTCTTACATGGATATTCAGGCTCAGATTGAGGAAACTTACCGCGATCCAATGAAGTGGGCTCGCATGGCAGTCTTGAATGTAGCCAACTCTGGTTACTTCTCTTCTGACCGCTCTATCGAAGATTACCTCGATCGCATTTGGCACACTGGTGCTCTTCCAGCACACGTTGCTGAGTAAGCATAGAGATATCGGTTTAATCTCTTAAAACAAATGGCGGAGGCTGCTAGTTCAGCTTCCGCCATTTTAATTAACTACAAAAGAAGGCGACTACTCATATGCGCAATCGCCTTTGTTATTAAACGCTACTACTATTCTTATTCTTCAACAGCAGGAGCGTCTTTTTCCTCTGTCTCTTCCTTTTCTAGCCCCAAATCAATTGGTGAAGAGCTGTTCTCCCACGGCTCCTCCCAAGGGTCATAATCAGGATTATGCTGCTTATACACGTATAACGCAGCAATGCCTGCGAGCAGTGCTCCGAAGAGCAGTGCAAAGAACTTCCAACCGCCAGAGGATCTGTTCTCCATGATGGCTCCTTTCGGGTTAAGCTGACCTGCTCGTCCAAGTCAACGATTTATATTGCGTATTGACGCGTAACAACTATCATAGTTGCTTTTTATCTAAGTCGCATCTTTTTCAACAATGTTCTTAATTAAATTTGCTAAAAACTATACTATAAAGATATGCACAATTTGGATATGAAAAACATATGGAATAATATAAAGCTTCGATGCAATACTACGACTGCTATTATTATTTACTCATGCATTATCGTATGGGTTTTAGAAATGGTATTACGCTTTGTTATACCAAGCGCATACTCAACGTTAATTGAATATACTGCATTTGTTCCAGTAGCCGCTTTGCAAACTCCTTGGACGTGGTTTACTTCAATGTTTGTTCACGCTCCGAATATTACACATATTTTCTTCAACATGGTATGTTTGTGGTCTTTAGGCGCTGAGCTTGAAAGATTTTTTGGAAAGTGGAAGTTTTTTGGCTTGTATTTGCTTGCAGGGCTTGGTGGCGATGTTGCAAGCATAATATGGTGCAGATTAACCAGAGATTGGTTTATGGCTTCGTATGGTGCTTCTGGAGCCATAATGGGACTTATTGGCGCTCTGCTAGTAGCACAATGGCGTTTGGGTGAAAGCATGAAGGGCACGTTAATTTGGATTGCTATTACTCTTGCTATGCCTCTTATTGTTCCTAACATTGCTTGGCAGGCGCATGTTGGAGGCTTAATTGTTGGCACTGCATTAGCTGCGTTACTAGGCGTGCGAAATCCGTTATTGAAAAAAGCTTCATTTAATACTCGTTTATTAGCATATTTTATTTCGATTTTTATTATTCTCGTCGTTTGCGCAATACTTTGCTTAAGTGGCTCGATTTATTAAATTACACACGTGTAGTTTTCCACTAATGTGCACATAATTGTGGATAACCTGGGCATAAGTTGGGTATATCTTAACAATAACTGACCAAGTTATCCACATAGTTAGTCACAAACGTTGATAACTTACCTTTTTAGCGCTTGTGAATATGTGCACAAAAATTATCCACAATTTGAGATTACTGTGGATTCTTTAACAAATACCTACTCTTCTACAACTTATTTCCACAAAAAACACAATTTTCTGCACCTACACTTCTCTACACCTACGCTAAAAATAAGATTCATGCCTGTACTTCAAATTCCATCAATTATTGAACCAGCAAATGCTGCAACACTTGCCTTCATTAAAGAAAATTCACAGCTGAAACCAAGCAAAGCAGCTCTTAAAGCGCCTCGAAATTCAAATATTGACTTGTATTTTGCAATTAATCAAATAGCAGGCAAACAAATAGCTCAACAAAAACTGCCAAAATGGGCTTCATGCGAGGAAGTAATATACCCCGCGCACATTTCTATGGAACAATGCTCTTCGCAAGTCACAGCGCAATATAAGGCTGATTTTGCGAAAGATTTGCTAAGTAGCACAAATAAAACCCCTAGCACACTAGTAGATTTAACTGGAGGCTTTGGAGTTGATTGCACAATCATGGCTGAATATTTTGATTCAGCAATATGCATTGAGCAGCAGAATGAACTTTCCAGCATTGCACAGCACAATATGAAAGCGCTTGGCATTAACAACGTGCAATGCTACAACAATAACAGTCTTGACGCACTTAACAATATTTCTAGCGCAACAATGATATACATTGATCCTGCCAGACGCGATGCACAAGGTTCACGAACATACGCTATTGAAGATTGCACTCCTAACGTTCTTGAACTAAAAGATAATCTGCTTAAAAAATCTTCACTAGTAATGATTAAGCTTTCACCAATGCTCGATTGGCATAAAGCTGTGAGCGATTTTTGTGGAAACGTGTCATCGGTTCATATTGTTGCTCATAATAACGAATGTAAAGAACTACTAATAATTCTTGACAACAATCTTCACACAAAAATTCCAGTGTATTGCGTAAACGACAATCAGCGCATAGTTGTACAAGCAAATTATGATTCTTCAACAAAGCAAGTAACAATACAATCTGAATCAAACGAACTAGGCTGCGAAAATCAAAAAATCACCATGCCTAAAATACAAAACTGGCAAGATTGGGCACAATACGTTTATGAACCGAACGCGGCAATTATGAAGGTTGGATGCTTTTCAGTATTAGAAGAAAAATACGGAATACAACAAATTGGAAGCAATAGTCACGTATGCGTTTCCGAAAAATATAACGCTGATTTTCCTGGAAAAATATGGAAAATTGAAGACGTATGCAGCATGAATAAACGCGAATTAAAGAAAACGCTAGGAGATATTACGCATGCAAATATTGTTACACGCAACTTCCCAGTATCTTCAGAAGCTCTACGCAAACGACTTAAAATTCAAGACGGTGGAAATATTAGGATTATTGCAACAACCGATATGAACAACAATCATGTGATTATTCGCGCAATTGCAAAATCAGAATAAAAAAGTAGCCACACGAAACGCGCGGCTACTCTACTAAGCTAGTGACTAATTTTGTAGATGCTATATTAGCGCCACCACATGGTCATTAGGAATCCCGCCATAACAAACACGAGAGCAATAACCAAATTCCATGGGCCAATTCCAGGAATTGGAAGCATCGGGTTAAGGTAGTACACTACAGCCCAGAAAAGGCCAATAACCATAAGAGCGCAGAACAGCGGCACAAACCATGATGCGTTAGCTTTAGTGCCCTTAATACTGTCTTCAACACGTCGCCTATTTTCTTCCTGGCGCTGCATCATCTTTTGAATTTGCGGAGAAAGTGTTGCCTTATCCGCAGTTGCATTCAATACAGCCTCAACTTCGTCCATAGGAACGCCATAAGTATTCTCAGAAGTTTCGCTCTTCTTTGCAGCGTCGTCAGCTGCAGTCGTGTGCAATTTTTCATCAGCCATAACTGTAACTCTCCAATCAATCGGCTACACGCTATAATAGTGGTTACACGCGAACGCATAAAGAATGAGAGAAAATTATGGTGAAAAAAACAGGAAAACATAAAGCTCAGCACTCTTTGTTGAGTAGTTTTGCTGTTGCTGTTGCCATTTTTCTTACAGGATACTTGTTTGTTACTAATTTGCGTGTGAACAGAACTTCTTTCGTAACTTCCAACACAAGTCAAATGGTTGAGCGAAATTCCCAGCGCACAAAATCTTTACGAGAAGATATTAAAGATTTAGATTCCAGAATTAGCTTACTTAATAAAACTCTTGTAAATAGTAGTAACGAAAATAAAATATCTTCAGATACTGGCAGTAGTACTGTGCTTCCAAAGCTTGAAGGACCGGGGATTGTAGTTACGCTTAACGACTCACCTTTGTGGAAGGGTGCTGTAAATGGTTCTGGAACTTCTGGAAACATTAACGATTATGTTATTCACCAGCAGGATATTGAATCAGTAGTAAATGCTTTGTGGCGCGGAGGCGCAGAAGCAATGACTATACAAGACCAACGAGTGCTTTTTAATTCTGCAGTGATTTGTATTGGAAACGTTCTTATGCTTCAAGGTCATCAGTACTCGCCACCGTATAAAATATCTGCTATTGGTCCGACGGATGACATGGTTGATGCGCTAAATAATTCACCAGCCATACGAACATATAAGGAATATGTGAGCTCGTTTGGTTTAGGCTGGAAGGTGGAAAGAAAGGAAAATTTGCGATTTCCTGAAGCATCCGCATTGTTGCAACCATTACAATATGCAACTGTACCTAAAAACTGAGTAAATAGTATTGTGTCGCAAGACCTTCATACGTCGATAAAGGAGTAACGTATTATGAGATCTGCTCACGCGCAGCAAACTTATACGAGGAGCAAAGGCTCTAACTTCTGTTGGCAAATTGCTGGAGTGATAGGCGAGATTTTAATATCTTTCGCAATTGTCTGCGCACTATATATCGCATGGCAAATGTGGTGGACAGGTGCTCAGGTTGAGCATAATCAGATAGAGACACGTCAAGAAACTTCTTGGCAAAATCCTAAAACTGGCAATAATGCAAAAATTGCCATGCCTCAGAACGGTGAGCCGCCAAAAGCCGATAAACCTACGAATGATGGTCTTATTGCGCGCATGTATATTCCACGGTTCGGAAACCAGTGGGAACGCAATGTTATTGAAGGCATTACGCCGTATATTTTAAGCAAACGTGGTTTAGGGCACTATACGGAAACGCAAACGCCTGGTGAAATTGGTAATTTTGCTGTAGCAGGGCACCGTAATGGTTATGGCCAGCCGTTGGGCGATGTAGATTTGCTTAAACCTGGAGATCCTATAATTGTACGAACTAAAGATTACTGGTTTGTATACAAATACACTTCTTATAAGATTGTTACTCCAGAACATATTGAAGTAATTGCTCCTAATCCGGATCATCCTAAAGAGAAGCCAGTTAAGCGAATGCTTACGCTTACTACTTGCGAACCTAAGTACACAGCTGCAACTCATCGTTGGATTAGTTACGCTGAATTCTCATACTGGGCGAAGATTAGCGATGGTATTCCAAAAGAGCTTTCTACTATTGATGAGCAAGGCAAAGTCAAGTTCATTAATAATGAGCAGCAGTCTTTGGTTTCGCACCTTTCTTCATTGACTCCAGTTATGGCTATTGTTGCCGCTCTTTACATTATTATTTTTGCGGCCGGCGCTATTGCTTGGCAGTGGCCAGAACTTCGCGCAATTCATGCTGGAATAAAAAGTAGGCCTGACGCAAGTATTTTTGGCTTCATTCTTCGCTTACAACCTGGAGTTGCGCCAATACGTTGGATTCTTGCGCTTCTGATTTATTTCTTCATAATATTGGCTTTGTTCCAGTGGGTCTTCCCGTGGGGAGCGGCAACAATTCCGCTTTTGCAACAAATGTCAAATTACACAACAACAGTCTAATCATATTGACAATTCAATTACGCGGATTTTACTACAATTAAATCCGCTGAAAATAACAGTATGAAAAAGAGGATGGCTTGCTTTTAAGTCATCCTCTTACTATATGCGAACAATATGCTTAAAACATACAGAAATGCCTCTTAAACTTAAGCACTTAAGAACCTTAGGAAAACCCATAATCACCTATATAAAAACTGCTTGCGCCGCTAATAAAGCAACGCAAGCAGCATGTTTACTAAACCTTTATGCGATTACTTTTGAGTATCTGCATCCGTAGGGTTAGTAGTAGTATTAGCGTCCGGCGTTTGTGTAGAAGGAGTAGTTGGATTTGTAGTAGCAGGACGCGCAACTAAGGTAATTGCAGCGCCTTTATCTACCTTTGATCCAGCTTCTTCAGACATACTCGTTACTATGTCGTCATCCTTAACAACAGAATCTGAAACTACTCTAAATCCTTTTGCTTCAAGTATTTTCTTAGCCTGCTTGAACGTTACAGTACCAAGATCAATGTGTGGAACTTCAACCTTCGGAGCACCTTGTGACACATACACAGTAATGGAACTATGAGGCTTAACAGACGTTCCGGAAGTAGGATTTAAGCGTGTTACAGAATCTTCAGGAACACTATCTGAATCTTCTTTAACAATATCTGCAGTAAAGCCAAGATTTTGGAGCTGGGTAACTACAATATCTTTATTCTGACCAACCAGACCATCAGGAATCTTAGTTAAGCCTGAAGAAATATACAAAGTAATTAACGTTCCCTTATCCGCAACAGAATCAGCATCTGGATCGGTACGAGTTATATGATCCTTCTTGACTTTAACACTGTCTTCTACGCGAACGTTGGATATCTTAAATCCAGCATGTTCTAGAATCTTGCGAGCAGCATCCTGAGTTTTACCGCTTACATCTGGGACTCTTGTTGACTGAGGTCCTACAGAGAACCACACTTTAACCTTCGTTCCAGCAGCAACATGTTCACCGCCGCGTGGAGATTGCTTTGTAAAAGTACCTTCCGGTTGCGAAGAAGTATCATCTTCTCGAATATCTGGAATTAAGTTCAAAGCTCTCAATTTTTCACGAGCAGCATCCTGAGTTGTAGTTTCCATGAATGTTGGAACTACCACGGTACCAGCCATACGACTACGATTAAGCATGAATGCTACGCCCGCAAGAACCAAAATTGCAACCAAAGCTCCAATAATAGAGCTAATTACAACACGCTTTCTACGTTTCGCTTGCATTGTTGCGCGCTGTGCAGCGCGAGTACTAGGAGCAAATGCTGCAGCGTTCTCTGTATCAACTTGACCGGTAATTGGATTGAAGGATTGCGTAGTGGCATTGTCTGTAGAATTAATTGCCATTGTTGCAGCAGTCTGCTCAGCTTGTTTGCGAGCCTTCATATTTGCCAAATCCGTCAAAGGATTAAATGCTGCAGCAACAGGCACTCCACCATTCATAAAAGCTAAAATGTCGTTTTTAAATTCTGAAGCTGTAGCATAACGATTTTGACGATCTTTAGCCATTGCTTTTGCGCAAATTTTATCCCACATAATTGGCATGCCAGGAACAAGCGTGCTCAGAGGAGTGGCTACTTCCGACACATGCTGATACGCAATAGCTACAGCAGAATCACCAATAAATGGAGGGCGACCAGTTAGCATTTCATATAACACGCAACCGGCGGAATATAAATCAGATCGCATGTCTACTTGTTCACCACGAGCTTGCTCTGGCGACAAGTATTGTGCTGTGCCAACAACACCTTGAGATTGTGTCATGGTTGTAGCAGAATCATCGAGCGCACGCGCAATGCCGAAATCCATCACCTTAACCATGCCTTGCTCAGAAATCATAATATTTCCAGGCTTAATATCTCGGTGAATAATTCCCATGCGATGCGAATATTCCAAAGCGTTCAATACGCCAATCATAATCTGCTCAGCATCGCGCTGGCTTAAAGCTCCGTTCATCTTAAGAATATCGCGCAAAGTTTTGCCTTTAATATATTCCATTACAAGATACGGAAGACGCTCTTCTAAACCATTTTCAGTCGTAACTGATTCTTCTCCAGAATCGTAAATATTAACGATATTCGGATTGTTCATTTGCGCAATTGCGTGAGCTTCCCTTCTAAATCGCGAAAGGAAAATCTCGTCATTGGCTAAATCAGAACGCATAATTTTCACAGCAACAGTACGACCTAAGCGCTTATCCACTGCAACACGCACTTCTGCCATGCCGCCGCGGCCAATAAGTTCTCCTAATTCATATCGACCATTCGCTAATGAAGTGGGCATTGTGGTATTCATTGCTGCTCCTTGCGATTATTGGTATTAAAAATATTAATTATATTAACTTGGTTTTGTGGCAAACTCTTTATACATCGCGTATGCCGTAAATTCATAGAACTTGAGTTCGTCGTATTATTGAATGCTGTTTCTTGATCAAGCAACCTGCGTTCAATACGAGATAATACTCTTGACACAACTAAAGCATCTTTTGGACGATTCTTTGGATCCTTCGCAAGCATAGACATAATAAATTGTCTTAATTGCAAATCAATAGTATCCGGCAAAGGTGGCACAGGATCATTAACATGAGCTGCAGCAATATCAACCGGAGTTGCACCCGTAAAAGGCCTATGACCGCACAACCCTTCGTAAGCTACAACTCCTAGCGAGTAGATGTCTGATTGTGCGGTAGCTTGTTCTCCTTGTGCTTGTTCTGGGGAAATATATTGAGCGGTACCAACAACCATTCCATCCTGCGTAATCTGTTCCTGATCGCTTGAATAAGATACGCCAAAATCAGTAATCTTCACATTACCGGTTTCAGAAACCATGATATTTGCAGGTTTCACATCCCTGTGAATAACTCCGTGAGAGTGTGCTACAAAAAGACCACGCGCTGTTTGAATAAGAATAGGCAAAAGGCGAGTTGGTTCAATAACTTTATCTTTATGGTATAAATCAGCTAACGACTTACTAGGCACATATTCCATAATTAGGAACCCAATACCATCGTGCTCATAGTAGTCAAATAAGGCTGCAATATTAGGGTGCGCAAGGTTCGCTGAATTGTGGGCTTCGGCGCGAAGACGACGTAATTTTGCTTCTACATTTACAGTATCTGTACGAAGAGCCTTAATAGCGACAATTCTCCCAAGCTGAATATCAAAGCCTTTCCAGACTTCACCCATACCGCCTTGAGCAAGGCGTCGATCAAGTCGATACCGATGATGAACTAACTGTCCTTCAACGAGTTTCATTTTGTAAGCGCCTCCTTCATCACTTGTCGCATAATTGGACCAGCCGCATAGCTTCCAAATAAACTTGTGTTATGCACAACTACCGCTATAGCTATTTTAGGATCTTCTGCTGGAGCAAATCCAATAACCCAACCATTTGCTGATTGATTATGTAAGCCGATTTGTGCAGTGCCAGTTTTTGCAGCAACATGTATATTTGGCAAAGAAAGATTTGGATTTTCTTTTACTACAACAGCTTGCATCATTGAAGATAGTTTAGCTGCACTATCGCCGCTCATAACTTGATTCATAATTGTTGGTTTTGCTTGTGACAATACTGATAAATCACTTGATCTTACACAATCAACAATCGTAGGTTTCATAAGCACACCATTATTTGCAATAGCAGCAGCAACCATAGCATTCTGCAAAGGTGTGACTTTTACATCGCCCTGACCGATAGATTCCAGAGCAAGCTTATCCGGAGTTGGGTTAAGAGATAGTGTTGAACTTACAGAACGCACTGGAAAACCGGTAGAATCAGAGCCGTCAACGGTTAGAGAATCTAAGAATCCAAACTTTTTTGCTTGCTTTATTATTGCTTCGTATCCCAACGAATTACCCAGTTGAGCAAAAGCTGTATTTGAAGAATACGCAAGAGCATCTTCAAACGAAATCTTACCGTCTTTTCCGTTAGCTTGATATCCAACATTTGTTAATGAAACATTAGTCCCAGGAAGTGTATAACTTGATCCTGCCGGAATTAAAGTATCTGGCTGATATTTTCCAGACTCTAACGCAGCTGCAGCAACAATGGTCTTAAATGTAGATCCAGGCGCATAAAGTTCAGAAACTGAGCGATTAAGCATTGGATTAGATATATCAGAAGTTATTTGCTCATAAGCTTTATTTACTTCACCAATATTGTGCATGGCGAGAATATTGGGATCATAACTTGGAGTGCTAACCATAGCACGAATTCTGCCAGTTTTTGGCTCTATTGCAACCAAAGCTGCATCTTTACCTTTTAACAAATTAAAAGCAAGATTTTGCAGTTTTGAATCAATGGATGTTTCAATAGAAGCTCCACGATTTGTTGCTCCAGTAAATAATGAGCGGAATTTCTGCCAGAATAATGCGTCAGATTCGCCGCTTAATAAGCTATTTCTTGAAGCTTCAATACCGCGATCCGCACGCTGACTAATGGAAAAATATCCAGTAACTGGAGCATACACAGGACCGTTTGAGTATTTACGTTGATACACAAAAGCATCTTTAGATGTATCAGATTTTGCTATAACAGCACCATCCGAAGTGAGTATTGCTCCACGAGGCGCACCAAACTCATGATATAAAGCCCTACGATTACGAGGATCAGCATTCAAAGCATTAGCATTAATAGAAGTAATAACAGTGCTTGAAATACCAAGAACTACAAAAAGAATTACGACAGCAATAAATAGTTCTTTCAAACTTTTATTCATTACTATCACCTCGCTTCAATGAAGAAACGTCGGCTACCTCGCTCATATTACTAACTTCTTTGTAGCTATTGTTATTAGTTTCATTATAGTCTTCTGGCACAGCACGAGCTCTCTCTTGCAATTCTCTTTCACGCAATGCTGCCAACGCCTCATACTGGAATGATTCAGAAACAGTTGATGTTTCAGGCTTATTTGCAGAGTGAGAAATAACAATAAGTAGAGCTGCAAGTAAGTAGTTTGCCACTAAAGAAGAACCTCCAGCAGCCATGTATGGCATAGTTAAACCAGTTAATGGAATAACTAATGTAATTCCGCCAACAACTGTAAATACTTGGAATGCCATGGTAAAAACAAGTCCAGATGCCAATAATTTTCCAAAGCCATCCTTAATTTTCATGGCAGTAATCATTCCGGAAGTAATAATAATTAAGTACAACACTAAAACGGCGAGAAGCCCAGTAAGACCAAGTTCTTCACCAATAGAAGCATAAATAAAGTCAGAATTCGCAAGTGGCGTTAGAGAAGGATGCCCCTGTCCTAAACCTGTTCCAGTAGTTCCGCCGGCAGCTAGTCCAAACAATCCGGACACAATCTGCGCTGATCCTCCAGGAAAACGGTTATACACAGCATTATCAAATGGGTGAAGCCACGCATCCACACGATACTGCACATGTGCGAATAACCTCACTGCCAGCAAACATCCTGCAACAAAAGCAACCGCACCAACAGCCAGCCAGCCTCTTCTTCCTGTTGCCACATACAACATAGACACAAACATTGCAAAGAACATAAGTGACGTTCCAAGATCATGTTGTACTACTAAAACGCCCATTGAAACAGCCCAAACAAGCGCAATAGGTCCCATATCTTGCAAACGTGGAAGGTGAACACCTAAAACTTTATTTCCACCAACAGCAAGTCTGTCCCTATGATTGAACAAATATGCCGCGAAGAAGAATGCTAAGAAAAGCTTTGCAAATTCACCAGGCTGTACAGTATGACTTCCAAAACCAATCCAAATTCTTGCGCCTCCTATTTCCTTACCTAATCCTGGAATCATAGGAGAAAGAAGCAAAAGTAAACCAATTATCATGCTAACGTATGAAAAACGTCTCAATATTCGATAATCACTAAGCGCTATAACGAAAATAATAGATAAAACAAGAGCCGCACAAACCCATATCAACTGCTTCATAGCAATGTTGGTATTATTTTGTCTATCAATTCTTGCAATCATCACTGTGCCAATGGCTGTTAAAAGCATAATGCACGGCAAAATAGCTTGACTTGCATAAGGCTTTTTAACGAGAAGAACTCCCCAAAAAACTAAGAACAATGCCATAACAACAATTAGCATTACAAGATAGTTAAATGACATGTACCCATCTATGCGAAAGAACATTTGTAAAAATGCCATCGCAGAAAGGAATATTGCAAAAATAAGTAATGCAATTTGACGCAAGCGCGTAGCGATTAAATTCATGAGGTTTTACCCCCCTGCTCTTCGCCAGGCTTATCTTTACTATCCTTGTTGTCTTTATTACCCTTACTATCTTTGCTGTTTTTGTTGTCCTTGTTACTTTTTGTGTTTACTTTTTTCTTCTGCTGCTGTTCACTACGCTTCTCTTGTGCTCTAGCAAACATTTCTCTACGAATTAACGACGCATGACCACGCGCTTCTGCCAAACTATTAAAACTAATGCCTTCTCGCAATTGTTCTTGCCAAGACTTATCGAGTTTACTTACAGAAATATTGGTAGACTCAATTTCGTGCGATAGTGCAATTCCAAAAATATTTGTTGGAACTCCTTGATAAATAGCAACGTGATTATTATTCTGCCCAATGTAATACTGGGTTTGTGTCCACGCATAAACTCCATATCCTGAACCAGCAATAACAAATAAGGCTACAACAATTCCTAAAATAATACCGATACGAGTCCATCTACGTCTCAAAGAATGAGCACGATTCTCCTCATCTTGTTCATGTTTTACGGCGCGAGCAACATCAGGATCGTGAGGATCTGTGGATATTCTGCCATTCTTCTTAGTTACTACAGGAATTTCGTTAGTATCCGGATTATGTAAATCACCTGATTCTTCACGAATGTGCGAAGGTTGAACAATTCTTGTCATTGAAGCAACATTATCTTCAGAAGAATCATCAACATTATCCTGCACTAAAGCTGCAGCACGTTGAGCCGGAGAATTTTTATCTTCTCTTAATACTGGAGACGACGCAACAGCCTTATTAACAATATCTGCAATAGATTCAAGATCTTTACTTGCAGCACCACCAACAAGAGGAGTTTGATGAGGTAAATCAAAAGCATCTGCATCAAGAGCAAGTGTTGCGTCTGCAATAACAGCTGTTACATTATCTGTACTTCCTGCGCGAAGTGCCATAGCAACTAACTTTTGAGCACACTCTTCCTGGTTAGAAATAGTACTCATAACATCTTGTATTGTGGAATCTTCAAGAACACCACATAAGCCATCAGAGCATAAAAGCCAGCGGTCAGAAGGATGAGCAGCACGTAAAGCAATATCCGGGTGAGGATCTATATCAAAATCACCTAACACACGCATAACAACGTTTCTTTGGGGATGATTACGAGCTTCTTCCGGAGTTATATGCCCTGTATCAATAAGATGCTGCACATAACTATGATCTGTAGTCATGCGCATAAGGTGATTGTCACGAAGTAAATATGCTCTGGAATCACCTAAATGAGCTAAAATCCAATATCCGCGCACAAGCGTAACAGCTGTTACAGTGGTTCCCATTCCTGCAAGTCGACGCTCACGCTTTGCTTTACCAACAATTGCATCATGAGCAGCCATAATTGATGTTTCCATCATTGCTGACACTGTTTTTACGTCGTGAGGACGTGAGTCTTGCTCAATATGTGCAAGCGAACGAATAGCAATAGTTGAGGCAGTATCTCCTCCAGCATGACCACCCATACCGTCACAAATCGCTGCTAAATGTTCACCCGCAAACGCAGAATCCTGATTATTACTACGAACTGTACCAACATCGCTTACAGCAGTAGCATACATAAATAGTATTTTTTCAACCGAATCTGCATACTCTACTTGATTTGCAACCGTAGTTTGTTGCGAAGTTAATTTTTCGCTTTTATTATCAGCTACAGATTGTAAGTTTTCTTCACTATTTGAATTGATTTGGGACATATTTTTACCTCAATTCAAACGTGGTTGCGCCTATTCGCACAGGAGTTCGAGGCGTCAATATTACAGGTTCTGTAACTCTATTATTACCAATCATAGTCCCGTTTGTGCTACCTAAATCTTCAAGCACCCATGCGGAAACTGTATTGTTAAAATATACGCGAGCATGATGAGAAGAAACAAACTCATCATTCAAAACTACAGTATTAGAAGAAGCACGACCAAGAGTAACACCAGCTGCGTTAAGAGGGAAAGACGATCCAGCTAAAGGCCCATCAATTACAACAAGCAAAGTCGGTTCAGATTCATTTTTTGAAGAAGATGAATTTAACACAACAGGCGACTCTTGTATAGGCAAATCTTGCGCAGAATTTATATCGCGCGCTGCTCGTTTAGATTTTTTCTTCCACAAACGTGACTTTTTAGGACTAAAAACCTCAATATCACAGCGAAGCGAACGAATAGCGCACCACACAAAAACCCAAAGCAAAGCTAGAAAACCGTACTTTAGTATTGCAAAAGTTAATTCAGTGAACATCATGCGCGTTATCGTCTCCTAAGTCAGAAATACTTACTACTCCTGCTCTTGAGACGATGCCCAATAGAGAATACGCGTACGTCCAATAGTAATAGTGTTGCCATCCACAAGCGTAGCTGCAGGAACTTGGTGACCTTCTACATAAGTGCCGTTAGTTGAACCCAAATCCCTAGCAATCACACCATCAGGAGTGATATCAATTCCAAGATGATGACGAGAAATGCCAGGATCGTCGATAACAATATCACAACCAGAGCCACGACCTAAAATTGTACGATCTTTTGTGAGCAAATACTGATTGCCATTAATTTCAAGCATCGGATGATTCTGCTGCTGATCTTCCGTAGTAACAGGAACAGCATTGCCTTGAACAGACTCGGAAGTTAAGTGGAAATTACCTTTAGTTAATTCCAAATCTTCTTCAAAAATAACAACAACAGGACCAACAAAAGCATAATGCTGACTTTTAGCATATTGCGTAAGGTTATCAGCAAGCTCATTAGCTAAAGCTTCACTACCCCACTGTTCAATATGATCAAAATCTGGAGTACTGAGCTTAAAACGATATTCATTCGGAGCCACAGTATGATCGCGGCCAATAGGCATAGCTTCAGCGTCAATTTCACGTTCCAAAGCACTCGAAAAATCAACTGGCTGCAAATCTTTGGAGCCGAATTTTGCGAAGACACCGTTCACTGCACCTTCAACGCTCTTCTCAAATCGGTCAAACATACTCATGGTAAACCCTTTCCATCTTTTCACCATACTACTCGTCACCGAGTACGGTATTCAACTCGCACACACTATTTATTATTATATTTTCTTTATTACATACTATTATTTACATATTTTTCAACGTGCGTTTACATCTTATTAAGTGTAATCTTAACAAGTATGGAGCAAAAAAATAAAAGCAATCATAGCGGATTGTCAGTAATCACTCACAATTACGCTACTATTTTTACTTTCATACTTGCTATTATTGTGCCTTTCTTGGGTAAAGCAATATTAATTAGCAGTAAAGAAAGAGCGTATGAAGCTACTATTGTTGCATGGTTCCACAATAGTGTTCCTTCTGTAATTCTTTCATTATCAAAAATATTTGCTATCGTTTTTTCAACTAAAGGCTGTTTAGCAATACTATTTTTACTTGCAGTAATATCATTATTTGTGAGCAAAAGTTGGAAAGTTACTTTTATTCAACTTTTAATTTCGCTTCTTCCAATGATTTACATTTTTGCAGTAAAATTTGCTGTTCACCGACCAAGGCCATACATTGGATTAAATATTCAACTACCTCATGACCCTAGTTTTCCTAGTGGCCACACTTCTGCGGCGGTTGCAGTGTGCGTTATGGCAATGCTTATTATTTATGTTACTAAACCATCATTAATTCGAATTGGTCTACTTTTTAGCTCAATAATTGTTGTTATTGTTGCAATTTCTCGCCTTGTTGTTGCAGCACATTTTCCTACTGACGTTTTAACTGCCGCAATTATGTATCCTTTACTTTCTATTACAATATTGCGCTCTTTCCAGCGTCACAATTTATATGTAGATAATAGAAAAGTTATATGTAGATAGAAAAGTTGAAGATTATTTTAGTAAAAAAGATACAGAAAAAAATTCTAAAGAAAGCTAAAACTAAAATGATTCAAGGATTCAAAAAGTTTATTTTGCGAGGCAGCGTTATTGACATGGCTGTCGGTGTTGTTATGGGCGGTGCTGTAACAGCAGTAGTAGCATCAATTGTTAAGAATATTATTAATCCTTTTATTGCAATAATTTGTGGAAAGCCAGAGCTTGATGGTGTTCTTACTATTACAATAAATGGTGCGACTATTTCTTTTGGTGCCGTAATAGGCTCACTTCTTAATTTCTTAATTATTGCTACTGCAGTATATTTTTGCATTGTTTTGCCTATTAATAAGCTTCGTGAGATTGGCGCTGATTTGCTACAAATAGAGCACGAAAAAACAGAGGAAGAAAAACGTAAGGAGCGCGAGGAAAAAACTATTCAGCTTTTGCAAGATATTAGAAACGAACTAGCTAATAGATAATTTACTAATAAATAATTTCTTTATTTTATTACAAAAAAATCCCGCTAATTCTCAACAATTAACGGGATTTTTTATTAACATTTTAATTTTTATTTACTAATTAGTCATCGCCTAAAATAACGTGTATTCCGCCAACTAACGATCCAACAACGTTATAAAGAAGCGCAACTATTGCGGATAATATTGTGACTATTATGATTTCTACAATTGAGAAAATAGTAACAGCACTCAATACTGTTGGTAGTGAAAATACGTCTGCTAGATTAAAACCGTTGCTGTCCAGACCTGTAGAAGAAACAATCTGCGTTACTTGATCAAAAACGCCGACCATATTCAAGAATAACCAAACTAAACCTGCTGCAATAACTTGAATAATACCGCCTGCAACGCTTAAAAGGAACGTAACTTTTGCTACAGACCAAGCATCAACTCTAACTAATGAAAGACTCATACGTCGTGCGCGAGGTATGCGATTTGATTTATTAGCATTAGATTGATTAGTAGAGGATGATGCCATTCCTCCAATGGTTCGTCGTGAATTATTAGAGCTGCTGCTTATTCGAGTAGACTTCGATACAGTATTTCTAACAATATTGCTTAATGATGAAAATCGCGATTCTTCACCAGATTTATTATCTTTTTTATTAAAAGAAGAGTCTTCTTTCAAAGGAACTTCTTTTTCGGTGGAAAATTCCTTTTCATGAGACGAAAATGTCGCAGATTCTTCACTCGTCTTCGTTGAATTTTGCGATGGAACAAAATCTTCGCTCATCTTAAGTATTCCTTCTTTTATTAATTTCATATAATAAATGCAATTATATCAACGAGAGTACCAATCAAAACGGACTATAGCCGCAAATTATGGTACTCTCGTCAAAATATTCAAAATATAAATTTATTATTTATATTTATTAATTATTTTTAATTTTGCTCACTTGTAGAAGTTATTTCATCAGAATCTACTTGGTTTTCATCATCAGTTTCTTCATTGCGAGCAATCGAAATAATTTCATCACCCTTGTCCGGTTTAGCAAGTGTTACTCCTTGAGTGGTTCGACCTGTACGCTTTACTTCATCAACGTTAGAACGAATCACTTTACCAGACTTCATGATTGCCATTACTTGATCTGTTTCTTCAACAATCAACGCACCAACTAATGAGCCTCGGCCTTCAGCAAGTTGTACAGCTTTAACACCGTAACCATTTCTGCCTTGTAAACGATACTCTTCAACAGCTGTTCTCTTAGCAAAACCTTCGTTTGTTACCACAAGAAGATCTTTCTTAGATTCAGAGGACACAACATCCATGTCAAGCAATTCGTCTCCGTCACGGAATCTCATTCCTTGAACACCGGCTGTTTGACGACCCATTGGTCGAAGCTGCTCATCATCTGCTCTAAACTTCAAGCTCATACCAAGTTTAGAAACAAGAATAATGTCGTCTTCTGGATTGCAAAGCGCTGCACCAATAAGCTCATCAACTGGTTCACCAGTTTCTTCATTCGACATCAATCGAACAGCGATTAAACCGCCTTGACGAGGAGAATCATATTCTTGTAAAGCAGTTTTCTTAACTTTTCCAGAGCGAGTTGCCAATACCAAGTATTTTGCTACATCATAATTTTGAATTGACAAAACTGCTTGTATTGTTTCTCCAGGAGTAAATTGCAGCAAATTAGCAACATGCTGACCTTTAGAATCTCGCGAACCTTCAGGAAGCTCATATGCTTTAATACGGTAAACGCGACCTCTATTGGTAAAGAACAAAAGCCAATTGTGAGTAGATGTTAAGAAGAAGTGATCTACAACATCATCCTCACGTAATTTTGCTCCCTTAATTCCTTTGCCTCCACGATGCTGAGAACGATATTCGTCTGCTTTCGTGCGCTTAATATATCCTGCACGCGTTACAGTAACAACCACGTTTTCTTCTGCAATAAGATCTTCAACATTCATTTCACCCGAGAATGGAAGAATCTTAGTTCTACGCTCATCACCATATTTTGCGACTATTTCGTCAAGTTCGTCACCAACAATTTTGCGCTGACGTTCCGGACTTGCAAGAATATCATTGTAATCCTCAATCTTTCGCATTAATTCTTCATGCTCGTCAAGGATTTTCTGACGTTCCAATGCTGCAAGTCTACGAAGTTGCATCGCAAGAATAGCATCTGCTTGAACTTCATCAACATCAAGCAAGTCCATTAAGCCTGCTCTAGCAGAATCAACATCTTTAGATGAACGAATTAAAGCTACAACCTCGTCAATCATATCCAAGGCTTTTAAGTAACCTTGCAAAATATGATCGCGTTCTTCTGCTTCACGCTTTAAGTAACGAGTACGGCGATCAATTACTTCAAGTTGGTGAGTTACCCAGTGACGAATAAAAGCGTCCAAACTCAATGTTCTAGGCACACCATCAACCAAAGCAAGCATGTTTGCACCAAATGTTTGCTGTAGCTGAGAATGCTTGTAAAGATTATTAAGAACAACTTTTGGAACAGCATCACGCTTAAGAACCAACACAAGGCGCTGACCTGTACGACCAGAAGTTTCGTCGCGCATATCCGCAATGCCTTGAATCTTGCCGTCTCTCACAGCTTCCCTAATAGAAGCTGCCAAATGATCAGGATTTACTTGGTATGGAAGCTCGGTAACAACCAAGCACATACGTCCCTTAATTTCCTCAGTATTAACTACTGCTCGCATTGTAATTAAGCCGCGTCCAGTTCTGTACGCTTGCTCAATTCCTTTATGACCTAAAATTGTTGCGCCAGTAGGGAAATCAGGTCCTTTAATACGTTGAATTAACGCTTCAAGTAGTTCTTCTTTACTTGCATCAGGATGTTCCAATGCCCAGTGCACACCATCAGCCACTTCACGCATATTATGAGGTGGAATATTTGTTGCCATACCGACAGCAATACCTGCAGAACCATTAACTAAAAGATTTGGGAAGCGTGCTGGAAGAACTGTAGGCTCTTGTGTTTTACCATCATAATTTGGCAGAAAATCTACGGTATCTTTATCAATATCGCGCACCATTTCCATAGCCAACGGTGCCATGCGGCATTCCGTATAACGCATTGCTGCTGCAGGATCATCACCAGGTGAACCAAAGTTTCCTTGACCATCAACAAGCATGTAACGCATAGACCAAGATTGTGCCATACGTACCAAAGTGTCATAGATAGCAGAATCACCATGAGGATGATACTTACCCATAACGTCACCAACAACGCGGGAGCACTTGTTGTATCCGCGATCAGGCCTGTAACCACCGTCATACATTGCATAAATAACGCGACGATGAACAGGCTTTAAGCCATCACGAACATCTGGCAAAGCTCGCTCAATAATAACGGACAAAGCGTAAGCCAAGTAAGATTCTCGCATTTCTTGCTGCAAATCCATATGCTTTACGCGAGCACCCTTCATTAAACCATAATCAGTATTATCTGATTCTTGAGGGCTTTGTGGTTCCATTGAACCATCTGGCAGTTGCTCTCTGTCTTCGCCATCATTAGCGGCATTTATTTCGTCTACCACTGCAATTCCTTTGTATTCTTATAGCTTACTAACGTTTTATTTTTTCTACCGTTGTAGATATATCGCTAATTTTTAAGCATCAATAAATCTTGCATCATGAGCATTTCGCTGAATAAAGAGCCTACGAGGTTCAACTTCGTCGCCCATAAGCATTGAGAAAGTTTCATCAGCACGAGCAGCATCTTCAATATGAATTTGCTTTAAGATTCTGTGTTCAGGATCCATAGTGGTTTCCCACAATTCCTGATAACTCATCTCACCCAAGCCCTTATATCGCTGAATACCTTCGCCTTTAGGAAGTTGACGACCTGCAGCTTTTCCTTCTGCTAATACACGATCTCGCTCAGCATCAGTGTAAACAAAATCATGCGCTCCCTTACTCCACTTCAAGCGGTACAAAGGTGGCATAGCTACGTAAACATAGCCTGCAGTAATCATAGGACGCATATAACGGAAGAACAATGTCAAATTAAGCGTAGCAATGTGTGCACCATCAACATCAGCATCAGCCATAATAATAACTTTGTGATATCGAACCTTGCTTAAATCAAAATCTTCACCATAACCGCCACCAACTGCAGTGATTAAGGATTCAATAGTCTCAGACTTCATCATTCTGTCAATTGATGCACGCTCAGTGTTCAAAATCTTACCGCGCAACGGCAAAATAGCCTGAGTAATAGGATCTCGACCCTGAATTGCGGAACCACCTGCAGAATCACCCTCAACTATAAAAAGCTCACACTCTTCAGGATTGTTGGATTGGCAATCTTTTAGCTTATCTGGCATTCCAGCAGTCTCAAAAATCGACTTACGTCGAGTATTTTCGCGAGCTTTCTTTGCTGCCAAACGTGCACGAGAAGCTTCCATAGCTTTTTGAATAATATTCTTTGCTTCGCTTGGATGAGCATCGAACCAGTCACCAAGTTTTTCTGTCATAACTCGCTGCACAAAAGTCTTAGCTTCAGAATTACCAAGCTTTGTTTTAGTCTGACCTTCGAACTGTGGAGTAGTAAGTTTCACAGAAACAACAGCAGTTAAGCCTTCTCGAACGTCGTCGCCAGAAAGATTAGTATCCTTTTCTTTTAAGATATTCTTTTCGCGAGCATAACGATTTACCAAAGTTGTAAGAGCTGCACGGAAGCCTTCTTCGTGAGTACCACCTTCAGTAGTTGAAATAGTATTAGCAAAAGTGTGTACCGCTTCAGAATATGCAACAGTCCACTGCATAGCTATTTCTGCAGAAATACCGATTTCAAGGTCTTCAGCTTCAAAATCAATAACATCTGGTTCTACAGGCACAGACTTACGAGATTTAACTAAGTAATCAACGTAATCTTTAATACCATGCTCGTATTTGTAGCTTACGCTTCTATGCTTTTCTTCGCTGTTTTCTTCAGATTCACCAGTAACTTCGTCACCCGCTTCATCTGGCTTACGTAAATCAGTTAAGGAAAGTTTTAATCCCTTGTTCAAGAAAGCCATTTGCTGGAAGCGTGAACGCAACGTTTCAAAATCATATGTAGTTGTTTCGAAAATTGCTGCATCTGGCCAGAACGTTACAGAAGTTCCAGTAGATTCACCTTCTTCCATTGGTTTACCTTTTGCTAATGGAGCTGTAGGATGCTGATCTACGTAAGTTTGAGTCCAATGGAACCCTTGACGGCGAACCTCAATTTCTACGCGGGTAGAAAGTGCATTAACAACTGAAATACCTACACCGTGAAGACCACCAGAAACGGCATAACCGCCGCCACCAAACTTTCCGCCAGCGTGAAGCTTAGTCATAACTGTTTCAACACCTGAAACACCTTCGCCTGGAACTTCATCAACTGGAATACCACGACCATCGTCAACAACACGAATAGCATTATCTGGCAAAATTGTCACTTCAATATGAGAAGCATAACCAGCCAAAGCTTCATCAACTGAATTATCTACAATCTCGTACACAAGGTGATGCAGACCCCTAGGACCTGTTGAACCAATGTACATGCCTGGTCTAATTCGTACTGCTTCCAAACCTTCGAGAACTCGAAGATCACTAGCATCATAATGTTCAGGAGAAAGTGAATCATCAAGTTGAGCATCGTCAAGTTTATGCTCTTCGACGGCATTGTCCATCGAATTATCTTCAGTGTCTGTCACTTTAAGTCCCTTCACAACTCACATCATATTAAAAGGTATTTATAATACCAATATACGCCAGAAAGCACATAAAAGGGCATCCTAGCGCTTTAACTATAATATATGACATTCTATACATAGAGTATGACCTCTCGCCAATAAGAGGCCTTTTTACTATTTTTCAAAAATATATTAAAAACTTAATAGTAATTTAATAAAAAATTATCTCTTCCAACTACCTAATCCTGTGGAAGTAGGACCAATAACACGAATTTCTTTAATCTCAATATCTTTAAGATTTTGATTAATTTTTTTCTTCAGTTGAGGCAGCAAAAAAGAAAGTTGAGTAGCCCAAACTGATGATTGCGCTCTAATAATAAGAACATTATTTAAAATCTGACTTATTTCACAATGTTGAGCAATACTTTCACCAACTACTTCATTCCAAGAAACACGCATTTTTGCTATAGCAAGCTGCTTATTCCACTTTTTGTTAGAAGCAAGAATTTGTAATACTCCACATAAAGTATTTGGATCTCTGCCTGGTTTACCAAAGTTTTCCCAAGCTTGATCAGCTCTTTTTATACGATTACTTTCGCGTTCTGCTTTTGCTGCAATGGGATTAAAAATAATTTCCGGCAATTTACGAGTGTCAAGATTAAGTACTTTATGAACAGGAATCATTATTTACCTTCCTTTTTCATAATTACGTTTTGCTATTATCTCTCTTAAAATATCGTCGTGAATATTATTAGAAGATTCAAAACTATTTTGTTTTGCTATTATCTCTTCAATATTTATTAAATTATTATTTTTAATTTCATCATCTTCTGGTATGTCACGAATTGACGATGTAGTGATAAAAACTTGGCCTTGTTTCTTAGCAAAATTTAATATTTGCTTACGTCTATTTTCATCAAGCTGTGCAAAAACATCATCGAGAATAATAATAGGTTTAATATTATTCTTTTCTTCTAAAGCTTTGCACAATGCCATTTTTGCTGCTATTGAAAGAGTCCAAGCTTCTCCGTTAGAAGCAAAATCTTTAGCTGGCATACTGTCTAGCATAAAAGAAATATCATCTCTATGAGGACCTATTAGGTTACATCCACGAGCTAATTCACCTTCATAAATCCTCTGAAAATGTTTTCCTATATTTTTTGCTATTTCCGAATTATTTTCAGAATTTTTATTAATTACAGCTTCTTCAAAAGAAGGAAGATATTTTAATTCCGCGCACTCTTGATTATTAGTAAGATTTTTAACAATAGGCGTAAAATATTGGTTTAGAAGTTCTGTAATATTTTGGCGAATTTGAGTTATTATAATTCCAATTTCAATAAATTTACCAGTCCAAATTTCTAATCCAGATAATGAATTTGACTGATTATTGTATGAATATTCACGAATATTTTTTAATAAAGCAACTCTCTGTTTAGCAATATGCTTAAATTCTTGCATATATTGAGCGTAATTTGGAACCAATAATGTTCCGGCTTGATCTATAAAAGTACGATGTACTGTTGGATCTCCAATAATAAGAGATTGATCTCTTGGAGTGAATGAAACTATTGGAAGAAGACCAACTATATCTCGCATATACAATGATTTTCCAGAATTAATACGAGCTCTGTTAGTTCCTTTTAGATTAAGTGTAACTTCATAGCTTGTTTGTTCTGTTAAGTCATCATTGCATACGTTAAGTCGTATTGTTGCAGTCTCAAAACCTCTAGTAATAAGTGGCAGAGTTGAAGAAGTACGATGACTACTTCCAGTTCCAACAATTTCAAAGGATTCTACGATATTAGTTTTTCCTAAACCGTTGTTTCCATATATAACGTTAATTCCTGGCTTTAAATCACAAATAATATGATGCCAAGAACGAAAATAATCAAGGGCAATTCGCGAAATGTACATTGCTATATTACCCTTTCTTTACTGTTTTCTTTTACAAAATATTTCATATAAAAATTGCGATATTACATTTTAGAGCGAAAAATCACAGAAAAACATAATATCGCAAAAAATAGTTAATTATTAAATCTCATAGGAACCAATAAGTAGCGATAATTCATAGATTCATCACCGTCAGATTCCTGCTGACCATTAAATTCAACAGGTTTTACAGCTGTTGACATTTTCATATGAACAAAAGGCTCACTAATAGCACTTAATCCTTCAACTAAATAAATTGGATTAAAAGCAACAGTAATATCTTCACCGTCCATGTCAACATCAAGCACTTCTTTTGCTTGTGATTCATCCGCAGTTCCAGCGCTTAATGTTAATTCTTGATCAGTAAAAATCATCCTAATAGGAGCGTTTCGTTCAGCTACTAAAGATACTCGCTTAATTGCGTTAATAAGAGCTTGCCTATTGATAACAGCGTGAATAGGATATTCGTCAATAAAAAGTCTATCTACAGAAGGAAACTCACCATCAATAAGTTGAGAAGTGCTTGTTCTTCCAGAGTTTTCAAAACCGAGTAATGTAGGTTCTTCCTCATTAAAATCGACGATAACGTTTTGATGATCGTCAAAAGAGCGCGCAACATCTCGTAATAAAGATCCGCGAACAAGAGTTGTTGAATGTGTATTAGCGTTTTCTGGAGTCCATTTGAATGTAGTACGAGATAGTCTGAATCTATCTGTTGAAGTCATAGTGACTGTATCGTCTTCAAATTGCATTTGAATACCAGTTAAAACAGGCCTATTTTCTTCGCGAGAAATAGAAACAGATGCCTGATTAACAGCTTGTACGAAAGTAGGAGCGTCAACTTGACCAAGTTTGCTAGGAAGAACAGGCAAATCTGGGTATTCTCCTAGTGGCATGAGTTGAAGAGTAAAGGTTGATTTTCCAGAAGTAATAGTAAGTACGTTATTTTCAGAGCTTAAATAAGTATTTTCTGCAGGAAGTGACTTAGTTATATCTGCCATTAGTTTGCCTAGTACAAGTACGCTTCCTTCTTCATCAATTCCAGCTTCAATATGGTGACGGCTAGAAATCTGATAGTTGAAGGCAGAAAGTTGTAGTGTTCCATTTGCTGCTTCAATTTTTAAGCCTGCAAGAATAGGATTTGCAGGTCGCGTGTCAATAATACGTGTGGTCCATGCTACAGCATCAGCAAATGATGCAGAGTTGACTTCTACTTTCATGCTTCCTCTTTTCTGTAAAGTCTGCATTTATTCTACCTTATAAAGATAATTATAAGAATTTTTATATTTAGTGTGCTCTAGTTTTCTGATTAAGACTACTAATAAGTAATAAATAAAAATAATCGTAGTAATAAAAGCAGTGTATATGTGGAAAACTCGTAAAAAGCGACAAAAATAAAGACTTATTAACAATAAAAGAATGTGCATAAGTTTCTAATAACGATGTGCATAAGTTGGCTAGTTATCCACAGGCTGAGCTATTTTTTAGGCTATTCACATTTTGAATGGCCTTATACACGCGTTATTAACATTTTTTAGCGGCGTTTTCCACGAGTTATGCTCAGGTTTTGCCCACATTTGTTATTAAGTATGTGGATAACTTTTTTGAAAATTATAAAAAACTTGCTTATAACTTGGTGGAAAGTACTTAAAATTTAATAATTTTATTTTCTTCTATCAGCAGGATTCTGCTTTAAGCGAACCGTCAATTCCATAACGTAATTATAAATTTCTTGCTTTTCTTGCATTTCTCCGCTCACACGAGTGTAAGCGTGCATAACTGTAGTATGATCTCGACCGCCAAATACTTCACCAATATCAACCAAGCTCATACTTGTCATTTCGCGAGCAAGATACATGGCAATCTGGCGTGCAAGAGCAACATTCTTTGTGCGTTGACGCCCAACTAATTCATCAAAAGTCATGTGAAAATACTGCGCAACCTGACTAATAATGTCAGTTGGACGAACTTCAATATCTGTAGCAAAGAAGTCCTGCAAAGCTTGTTCAGCTAACGCCTTACTAACAGGCTGATTACTTAAGGAAGCAACAGCAGTGACACGTGTTAATGCTCCCTCAAGTTCACGAATATTCTCAGTAAAACGCTCAGCAATTAAATCAAGAACGTCGCTAGGAACATTGCAATGATTAGTTGAAGCCATCATTCGTAAAATAGCAATACGGGTTTCCAAATCTGGCGGCTTAATATCAACAGTAAGACCAGATTCAAACCTAGAAATTAAACGAGCTTCAAAACCTTTAAGATTCTTTGGAGCAACATCGGAAGCAATAACTATTCGCTTATTCGCCTGGTATAAAGAGTTAAAAGTGTGGAAGAACTGCTCAAGAGTTGCTTCTTTACCGCCCAAGAACTGAATATCGTCAATAAGAAGAACATCAACTTCGCGGTATCGCCTATTAAAGTCAGCAATCTGACCTTGGCTTTGATTCGGTGTTTGAAGAGCCTCAATGAATTCGTTAGTAAATTCCTCGCTAGTAACATAGCGAACTTTTAATGAAGAATCTTTTACTAAAGCATAGTTGCCGATAGCGTTAAGCAAATGCGTTTTACCAAGACCAGAACCGCCATAAATACATAATGGGTTAAAATCTCGTCCCGAACCTTCAGCAACAGCAAGTGCAACCGTTCTTGCAAAACGATTTGAATCACCAGGAACAAACGTATCGAAAGTAGCGCAGGTATTTAAGTGTGTAATTGCATCTCTTTGTACAGAAACAGGCATTTTTTGTTGCGTTGACTGTACATTCTGCGAAGACATGCTAGTTTGTTGAAGATTAGATATGCCCGTAGCATGGTCGAAATCAGGTTGTGAAGAATTTAATAAATCTGATTTTCTATTAGATTGGGCATAATCAAAACCTTGTACAGGTAAGTTTGGAGATGCTGCAGACAATAAGTCTTCAGAACTTTGATCAGCAGTGATAGGACGCGCTGATACGTTACGTATTGAAGAATTGTCAGTTCCGTTATTTATTTGACCATAGTTAGAAGGATTTGGTAGGTTTTGCGGTTTTTCCTGCATGTCATTTTGAGGAACAATCCTAAAAGCAGGAAACATGTCTTTACCGGTACAAATTTTTAATGCAGTAAGCAAAGGCGCATTAAGTTCATTCTGCAGCGCTTGCTGCGATTCAGCATTAGGAACACACAAAACAATAGTAGTTCCAAATATAGCTTCCGGTTTAACGCATTCAAACCAACCTTTATCGCGAGCAGTCAGAAGTGCGTTATGCTGCAAAACAGTAAGCGTATTAGACCAAATCAAAGCAACTTGCGATGAAGAGTCGCCTAATGTATCAGCCATTTCACCCCCAACTTATGTAACGTTCGCGCGCGGGAAACCATTTTGATTTTTGCGCATTAATATTTGTATAAAAAGTATCAGTAAGATATGTTTACTCCATCCCCGCGAAGTTATCCACAGTCTAGCGTGTTGGAATTACTCAATTGTGAATAACATGTATGTAATTTGTGGATAAGTTGTAACTATAATTTTGGCTATTTTTCAACGTTTTTAAGAGATTGTAAAATGTAATAGAAATGTGAAAAAAATTTTTTTACTACTATATAAAAGTTTAGGAATATGCGCAAAAAATATGGAGTTTTGACTATTGGTGAGGGGTAAGAGTATTTTGGTATAGCTTGACTCATACGGGGCCATGCTTTTGCATGGCTGAATACAGGAGCATTAGTTATGAAGAGGACATTCCAGCCGAATAACCGTCGTCGTCACATGAAGCACGGATTCCGCGTTCGCATGCGCACGCGTGCCGGCCGCGCCGTAATCAATCGTCGTCGTGCCAAGGGCCGTAAGTCACTGTCTGCCTGAGTTAAGGTAGCGTCGTAAGGTATGGAAAGGCTGAAAAGCCACCGCGATTTTGTTGCGGTTCTTAAAAAGCGACGCAAGGTGAGTTCGCGGGATATCGTCGCGCATTATTTGATGCGTGACGATATAACCGTACAGAGCGCACTTAACGAAGATAGAAGTGCAAGTTTAGACAATACTGCCACGGGTTTTGAAAGTAATACTCCCGCGGCATTTTCTGATACTTTGATGCATGTTCAAAACCTTGAAAATGCACCAAGGCTAGGTCTTGCTGTATCTAAATCAGTTGGCAAAGCCGTAATTCGCAATAAAGTGAAGCGTCGTTTTCGAGTTATAGCTAAAGATTGTGAATCTTTATTGCCTTCTGGTTGTGATGTTGTGCTACGTGCCAAACCTACCGCTGCCGCGGCTTCGTTTGATTCATTGCATAAGCAAATTCAAAAGTTGTTTGGTAAAATTAGCGAATCACTTCAGCCTACTAAAGACTTCGAATCGCATGAAAATAATCAAAATTAAGTAAGTAAATCTGCTACTTAAAGAAGAAAGTGGTTATTGTTATGCGCAGTAAAGAAAGTTTTGCAGCTGGTGCGATGATTAAAGCAATTCGCTGGTATCAGCGCACAATTTCTGCAAATAGACCAGCTTGCTGCCGTTACTACCCTACTTGTTCGCGTTATGCTATTGAAGCTGTTGCGAGATTTGGGGCAGTAAAAGGTGGTATTCTTGCAATATTACGTTTACTTCGTTGCAGACCGTGGACCAGCTGCAGTATTGACGATGTACCACGTAAATATTCAATCTTTTATCGCTGCGCTTGGTCTAAAGCGCATGAAGAGCCACGGATAACTCCCTTGGCTGAAGAAGACAAGGAAAACTAATGTTTAATCAAGATCACTTCTTACTTGATAATGGATTATTGGGATGGTTTTACAAAATCCTCACGCCAGTTGAATGGCTTATGACTCAAGTGATGGCATTTTTCCACAGATTATTTGTTCTTATAGGAATGAATGAAATCGGATTCTCTTGGGTTCTTTCAATCGTTTTCCTTGTGCTTGTTGTGCATGCGTGCATATTCCCTGCCTTTATAAAAAGCATTAAGGGTATGCGCAATATGCAAGCGATCGCTCCTAAAATGAAGAAAATTCAGCAAAAGTATAAGGGCAAAAATGATGCTGCAAGCAAAGAAGCAATGCAGCGAGAAATGATGAAGCTGTATCAGGAGAACAACGCAAATCCTGCTGGAAGCTGCCTTCCTATGATGATTCAAGGCCCAGCATTTATGAGTATTTGGTACACTCTTTCTGTTATTCCGTTTATTGCTAGAGGCAAGCATGCTGCTCTTGGTGCTTTTGATCTTGCTACTGCTCAGCAGTTTATTAAAACGCATGTATTCGGTGTAGGTGTTGCTGACACGTTTATGACTGTTCAAGCGGGTGGAAAAGTTGTTATTGTAATCTTTGTTATATTGATGTGCGCTGCAATGTGGTACATGCAATTTAACAATATTCGCAAGAATCTCCCTCCTGAATCTAAGCAGGGCAGCCAGTATACGATGCAGAAGCTCATGATGTGGGGCTTCCCTCTGATTTATGTTTTCTCCGCATTTGCTCTTCCATTTGCAATGCTTGTGTATTGGTTAGTAAACAATATCGTTAATATGCTTCGCTCTATTTGGCAGGTTTATGCCTTCCCAACTCCTGGATCTCCTGCAGCTGAGGAAAAAGAGCAGAGAGATTACAAGAAAGAATCCGAACGCCGCAAGCGTGAAGGTTTGCCTTCCATTGAGGAAGAAAAGCTTCAGAAAGCCCGCGAAGAGGCTGAGCGTAGGGAAACTGAAGGATTCCAGCGTAAGCAACCTCAGCGCAAGCGTAAAGGTATAAAGCGTTAATAATAAAGCCAGGTTGAGTAGACATGTAAAGCCAAGAAAATAACTAATAATAAGTTATCGACTTGGGCTTGTTATCCGCTAAACTGGACTGCAGAATTGTGTAATGTGAACTTAGATCACAATAAGGAGTAAGTATGATACAAGATGAGAAGAAGACGGTTGACCAGCTCAACGAGGAAGCTGATATTGCTGCAGATTATTTAGAAGGATTACTTGATATTGCTGATTACGAAGGCGATATTGAAATGGGCGTTCGCAATAATCGACCAATGATTCAGATTGTTGCAGATGATGACACCGACATTAGGCATTTAATTGGTCGCGAAGGTGAAGTTGTTGAAGCTTTGCAGCAATTAAGCCGTCTTGCAGTTCAGCAAAAAACAGGTGATCGTTCTCATCTTATTGTTGACGTGGATGGTTTTTTGAAGCGTAAGCGTCAGCATTTGCGCGACATTGCTTTGGATGCTGTTGATGAAGTTCGTGAAACTGGTGAAGCTGTAAATTTGAAGCCAATGAACTCTTTTGAGCGCAAAGTTGTTCACGATACTGTTCGCGATGAAGGTTTGCGTTCTCGTTCTCACGGAGAAGAGCCTCATCGCTATGTAACTATTTATTTGCCAGCTCGTTTGGACGAAAATTCTGAAGATATGGAAGATATCGACGACATTGACGATATTGACGAAGGTTACGAAGAAGAGTAGTAAAACAGAAAGCTGAAGTAAATATTTAGCGCGTTATTTCTGTATAAAGTATGGCAAAAAATAAAAGTAACATAGTTTAACAAAAATGTTCAATTATGTTACTTTTGTTTGTTTTGCTTCTTTTTTATTTTTATTACTACGCAAAGTCGGCACAAAATTTAATCTGAAATAAAGTGTGGAAAGTATGGAAAACGAGTCTTCTAAATCAAATAACGATATGTTGCAAGATGTATCTCCTGTAGTTGATGAATTGAATAATTCCCCACTTTTAGCCAGTGTGCTTGGCGATGCTTTGGATAAGTGCACACTGTTTCACGTGAAACTTGAAAAAGAAGGATTGTTGAGAGGATTAGTTGGTCCTCGCGATATGGGAATTTTGTGGGAAAGGCATATATTAAATTCCGCAGCTGTAGTACCTTTTATACGCAAAGTAGTTGGTCAAAGCAAAAAAAAGCGAGTTGCTGACGTTGGAAGCGGCGGAGGATTCCCTGGCTTAGTTATAGCGTCTTGTTTACCTGATTATGACGTTACTTTGATTGAGCCAATGGAACGTCGCGTAGCATGGTTGCGTGAGTGCGTAGAAATAATGGGATTGCAAAACGTAACTATTTTTCACGGAAGATCTGATGAAGTAATCGAAAAAATTAACTCCCACGAAATTGAAGCTTTTGATGCTGTAACGTGCAGAGCTGTAGCTCCTATGACAAAATTGGCTGGATGGACTATTCCTTTACTGCGCTCACACGGAAGTTTAGTAGCCTTGAAAGGGAAGTCTGCTCAAGCAGAAATAGAAAAGGCTACAAAAATGATTCGCAAAGCTGGTGGCGTAAATCCTCGCGTTTTTGAAGCGCCAGTTGCTCCAGGACTGCAGCCGACTACAGTTGTAATAGTTGATAAAGTTTGATTTTTTTAATTAAAATTTGTGTTTGCGCAAATTCTAGTTTTGTGTTGCGCGAGTTTCGGTGGTTTCCCTTAATGTGGCGCGAGTTTTGGGGGATTTCTCTCCTCGCGATTTTGTTTACGTTATTCTTGAGTATCGTCTATGAGTTTTGGTTGATGCTTTTGTTTTTTGGTTTTGTCTATCGTTTGGCTGGCGTGTTTCTTATGTGGCTGTGAGCGGTGGGTGTTACTTGTCTCGCAGCGCTCCGCTCTTATACCTTATTTGGACTTAGTGGTTGCGTAGTTAAGTTTAGTTTTTTAGTTACTTTTTTGCGGAAATAGTTATTTATCAACACGATATTACTATCGCTCCGCTTTTATATTGCTCGACCAAGCAACACCCACCCCTCACTTGTTAATTCACCCACCGTTGTTTTGTGGTGTGGTATGTGCGTCTGGCGTGATGCGTGCAGCAGCATGAATGCTAGTGTTCTCTAGGCAATAAGTACTCAACTTCTGCAGAGCATTAATGTTAAAGTTCACTAAGCAACAAATACTCGCCGTTAGCAAAGCACAACTGCAAAGCCACAGAATCAGCGTCTGCAGAGCACAACTGTAAAACTTCATAAGCGTGCGAGCTTCAATCAGTGCGAAAAATCTCAAATCTCTACCACACTAATATCCACACGAATGAATGACGCGTAATTAAGCTGCGGGTGGCGCGACGACCTGCTTTTCGCGCTGCGATTTAGCGCGCGAAAGTAACTCGGAGCGGAAACTCGCTTAGGTTGGAAGTCCAGTGGACTTCCAACGCGAGTTTCGTAGCGAGCGCGTTATTCGCGCGAGCGTTCCTTCGTGCAGCAGCATGAATGTTAGTGCTCTATGATTAGAAAAATATGTAGTTAGTTATGGAATAAGGTGTTGATGTTTCATGTGAAACATTAAACAATTTTGCACTTTTTATGTCCATAGAAACAAGGAAACTTGAATCACGACACTGTATTTTTAAGCATTTT
This sequence comes from uncultured Gardnerella sp., assembly GCA_947088155.1. GTDB lineage: Bacteria > Actinomycetota > Actinomycetes > Actinomycetales > Bifidobacteriaceae > Bifidobacterium. Next base: position 67,763 of record CAMUFL010000002.1, read on the forward strand.
CATCGCTGAGTGGGGGTGATGCGTCGTGGAATCAGCTGCAGAAACGATTCAACGCATTTTTGGAGACTCAAAGTCTTCTTTGGGAATTGAATTAGCAGATTTGACTTCTCGTTTTCATGCTTTGGAAGAAGTAAAGTACCCTAAACCAGCGCAAACTCGCTTTATTGCTGTTGCAAATCAAAAAGGTGGTGTTGGAAAAACAAGTTCTGCAGTTAATCTTGCTGCAGCTATGGCAGTTGGCGGCGCTCACGTTTTGTTAATCGATATGGATCCGCAAGGAAATGCGTCAACTGCCCTTAATGCTCCGCACGCTTCGGGTGACGCGTCTGTGTATGACGTTCTTGAAGGTAGGAAAAGTATTGCGGAAGTAAAATGTGAATGCCCAGATGTTAAGGGTCTTGATGTTGTTCCTGCATCAATCGATTTGAGTGGCGCTGAGCTTGAACTTGCTGAAATGGATAATCGCAACAATCTTCTAAAAGATGCTTTGCGAGAATATCTTGATTCTAGTAAAGATCATTACGATTATGTATTTATTGATTGCCCACCATCTCTTGGATTGTTGGTTATTAATGCAATGTGTGCTGCGCAAGAAATGCTCATTCCAATTCAAGCCGAATATTATGCATTAGAAGGATTGGGTCAGTTGATACGAACTATTGGCTTAGTTCAGCAGCATTACAATCCTGTTTTAGTTGTGTCAACTATGCTGGTCACAATGTTTGATAAACGTACATTGTTAGGTAGAGAAGTTTTTCAGGAAGTTAAAAATCACTACCCAAGTATTGTTCTTGAAACTACTATTCCACGTACTGTAAAAATACCGGAAGCTCCAAGTTTTAATCAGAGCGTTATAACTTATGATCCGCACGGAGCAGGTGCAATATCGTATCGCGAAGCAGCTTTAGAAATAGCAAAACGTTCAAAAACTGTGCTATCTGTTATTTCTGCGAAAAAAGATGGCATAAAGCAAAATCAGCAAGAGGAGAATAAATAATGACTGCAAATAAGTCTCGTTTAGGCAAAGGTTTGGGCGCATTATTCCCATCTTTGCCGGGTGAGGGTGCTCTTGTTGAAACAATGACAAATATTCAGGAAGATGTTTCACATGAAATACAAAAACAAGAAACAGATGCCAATGTTTCACGTGAAACTCTAAAAAATGATAATTTTAATTCAAAAAGTGTTTCACATGAAACAAAAGTTCCTAGCATGAGCAATTCTATTGCTCCACACAGAAACAGTGAAAGCGATAAAACAGGAAGCGTTTCACGTGAAACAACTGGATTGTCGGCGCAAAACAGTAAGCATGCTCGGAAAAGATCGGCAATGCCTTCTCTTGATGAAGTTACTCGCCCAATGGATTTCTTCTTTGGTGATTCAGCTTCAGCAACTTTCGTTTCGGGAAATCAAAAGAACAAGGAAACGAATAATACTGAACAGAACAGCAATGCTAACAAAACAGAAAAAACCGCAGAAAATGAACCTTTAAAGCCAATTAATGGCGGATATTTAGCATATATTAAGCCTCTTGATATTGTGCCTAACGCGCATCAGCCGCGCACAATTTTTGATGAAGATGAACTGCGTGATCTTGCATCTTCAATCAAAGAAGTCGGAGTGTTGCAGCCTATAGTGGTTAGGCCAATTGCAGATGCGGACAAAAATGATGAGAATATTGCTCATTACGAACTTATTATGGGTGAGCGCAGGTGGAGAGCTTCTCAGCTTGCAGGTTTGAGTACAGTTCCAGCAATTGTTCGCACAACAGCAGACGATGATATGCTTCGAGATGCGTTGCTTGAAAATCTTCACCGTGTAGCACTTAATCCTTTAGAAGAAGCTGCAGCTTATTCTCAGATGATTGATGAATTTGGCCTCACTCAAGCGCAACTTTCGCAATCTGTTTCTAAATCTCGACCGCAAATTGCTAATACGTTGCGATTGTTAAATTTGCCCGTTGGAGTGCAAAAGCATGTTGCTTCTGGCGTTATTTCTGCAGGTCATGCTCGCGCTTTGCTTGGGCTGGATAAGCCGGAAGATATGGAGGATCTTGCAAATCGAATTATTGCTGAAGGCTTATCTGTGCGCAGTACGGAAGAAATTGTGTCGCTTAAAACAGAAAATTCAGTGCAGAAAGTAGCCCGTACTCGCATTCGTAGAAATAATCAATGGGCAAGTTCTCCTATTAGGCAGCAGCTTGAAAAGAAGTTTGCCACAAAAGTTGCTATTAAGGGTACAGAAAATCACGGGCGCATTGAAATAGTATTTTCTTCTCCTGATGAAATGAAGCGTATAGTTGATTTGCTTGTACCTGACAATAATCAGTAACTCGTAATTTTTGAAAATTTACAATACCAACAAAATTGCTGTATGTAACACGCCGTTTCAACAGTACAATTAGATGTTAGTAAAGAAAAAATACTGTCATTATTTATTGCATGCATGTAGGAAGATGAGGAACATATGGAACCTCGGCTGGGAGATATTGTACTAAATCGGTATGTTTTAGTATCGCTTTTGCGCAATGAAGCTGGCTTGCAAGTGTGGCAAGCAAATGACCGCATACTTACGCAGGATTGTCAGCTGTTCATTGTTAGAGATTCGCGGTTCCTTCCAGAGGTCAATACAATTGCATCTACTTTGGTTTTATCTCACAGCCGTAACTTTACTCAAGTTTTGCAATTGCAGCATCATGAATCACTAGCTCTAATTGTTACAGCGCTTGATCGTGGCGTAACTATTAATGATTATTTAGCTAAAAAGAAGTCTCCGCTAAGTTATGAGGCTATACGAACAATTGTTGCTGAAACTGCGCAAGCTTTAAGTAAGCTTCTTGGCAATAATATTACGCATCGCGCTGTTTCTAGTGATACCGTGCGCATTACTGCTACGGGTGTTGAGCTTGCTGATACTCCAGTAAGCCCGTTGCTGGAAGACATAACGCAGCTGCAAAAGAGTAAAAATCGCCAAAAGCAAACTATGGAACATGTTGCAACTCGGCAGCTTGCATCATTACTGTATGCTCTTATTACTAAAACTTCTTCGCGAGTACAAGCGCATTTTGATGCTTCAATGCTTCCTGAAGATACGCCTTCGGAATTTAGGATGATTTGTACTCGCAGCCTTTCGCGCGATAACGCTCAAGTAGTTCCTATGGCTTCTATTGCTGAATTAATGGCATTGTTGGGTTCGTATACTCCGCTTTCTAAGTTGACAAATAATGACATTGATATTGACGGCGTAACTAGTGCAGCCTCTATTAGTAATGTGCGTTTGAAAAGCGCAAAAGACGATGTTATTCTTCCTTTGCCAGAAGATCTTACGCAAAGTGAGGAACAGTTTGATGCGCAATTTATGCAGCAGAATGATGAGCAAAATATCGGCAATCTGGCTATGTCTTCGCCTTCTAATGGTGATTCTGCAGCAAACGGCGGATCTGCAAAGTTAAGTAATAGTTTTAAGAATGCTGGGCGCACTCTTGGCTCATTGCTTAAACGAAATAATGCTAATTTGTCAGATGAAAATAACAGTGAAAATAATTTTGATGACGAAAGTAACACTAATACGGATATTGATTTTCACGATATTGCGGCAGCGGAGATGGCAAGCATTCTTGCTCCTACAGACCTGGATACAGATGACGCTATTTTCCCAACTTTATCCGCATCGTATAAGCATTTCCCGGATTCAGCTACTTCGCACAATATTTTTGATCGCACCAACAATACTTCTAATCAAGTCCCAAAAAACGATATTTCTGAAACAGGCGTTGGCAGTAGTTTTGATTTTGAACACTTGCTCAGCGACAACGCTCAGCATACTGAGTTGATGTCTCGTCCGCAAAATCTAACTTCGGAAGGTGATTCTACTGGTCGCGTTCCAGTAGTAGATACCCATGGTAGGTTTATTGCTCCTGGTGAAGAATCAGCGCGAGCGTTGAGAGATGAGCTTAATAACAGTCAAGATGGAGATGAAATTTCAAGCAGCGCTCCGTCCTTGCCTCCAAGTTTCCAACCGCGAGAACAAGCTGAAAATCTGCATAAAACAAAACAAAACTCGTCCAATAGCAACAACACTATTGCGGATGCAAAAATTTGGTTCGGCATGTCAACCAAAGTTATTGCAATCGGCGCAGTTTCGTTACTGCTTATTCTTGGCTTACTTTTAGCTTTGCATGGATTATTTGGTACGCATGAAAGTGCAGATAATTTTAGCAACAATGGCTCTTGGGATAGCACAAGCCTTGAGGAAGTTCCTTTTGGCAGCCAAGGTGTTCTTCCTCAAGAAAAGCATGTTGCTAAGAAGCATTTAGGCAAAAAGCAAGTTCGAGCTGTACCTCAACCTGCAATTCCTAACAATACTGTGGCGTATAAGGCTGATAGGTATCAGTTCTTAAGCTTCCCTGCGCAACAACCTGGCTATGGCTACTACATTCATTTAACTGAGCCGCAATCTGTGTATCGTTTTGTTATTTCTATACGATCTGCAGGCGGTCACGCATATCTACTTGCAGATACTAAGGATGATCCTACAAAAGGCACTCAGGTGGCAGATTTTACTTTCGATCAAAGTGGAACTACAGACGTGAAACTCACGAAAATTGTAAAATCTCAAGACTACATGCTTTGGGTTCCAAAAGACACTATGCCAAACAACAGTCTTTACATTAATTCTGTGAAACTGTACTAATTGTTTATATTTATAATCAATTCTTTAGTTACGAGCAACTTGAGGAAATAATTTATGGAAAACAACATTCGCAAAGTTATTATCATTGGTTCAGGTCCAGCAGGATATACTGCAGCAATATATTTAGGTCGTGCTGGGTATAAGCCGCTTGTTATTGCTGGAGCACTTACTCCAGGCGGCCAATTGATGAATACTACCGAAGTTGAGAATTATCCAGGTTTCCCAGAAGGCATACTAGGTCCGGATTTGATGGATGCTATGCAGAAGCAGGCTGAAAAATTTGGTGCTGAAATATTGTTGGATGATGTAATTTCCGTAGATTTTAGCAGCCCCGTAAAGCGCGTAAAAGTAAGCGAGGGTGTAACTTATGAGGCTGAGTCTGTTATTGTTTCTACGGGCTCGCAAGTACGCAAATTGGGCGTGCCTGGAGAGCAGGAATACTCTGGACGAGGAGTGTCGTATTGTGCAACATGCGACGGTTTCTTCTTCCGTGGAAAGCCAATTACGGTTGTGGGCGGTGGAGATTCTGCCTTTGAAGAAGCTCAATTCCTTTCGCGCTTTGGATCTTCTGTCACTCTAATTCACAGGCGAGAAGAATTTCGCGCTTCAAAAATTATGGTTGATCGAGCAAAGCAAAACAAAAAAATTCAGTTCATTTTAAGTAGCGTAGTCGATGAAGTTCACGGAGATGGTAACGAAGCTACTTCCTTGGCGATTCGCAATGTTCACACTGGAAAAACTCAAGAAATTGAGTCATCTGGGCTGTTCGTAGCAATCGGCCACACTCCAGCAACAAAGTTCTTAAATGGCGCATTAAACCTTAACAGCGATGGGACTATTGTTGTTGACGGCGATTCAACGCGTACATCTGTTGATGGTGTTTTTGCGTGTGGAGATGTAGTTGATAGCGTGTATCGTCAGGCAATTTCCGCGGCAGGAATGGGATGCCGCGCAGCGCTTGACGCACAGGCGTACCTTAACAAAAAAGACGCATAAAAGCACATACTCAATCTTGGTAAATCTTATACGCGTCTTTAAGTGGGATTGTTTCACCGTGCTCGCGTAATAGCGCTAATAAACTATAGAAGAATAAATTCTCACCTATTTCGATTGCTAGTTGAAATATTATTTGAAATAATATTTCGCGTAGATTGAACTTTACGTGGAGTTCGATTCTTTTCTTGGTTTTGAATTTGTTGAGATTGATTTTTTGCAGTATCTTCAAAAATTTTAGCAAGCGGAATAAGTGCAGGAACTTTTTTAGAAAGCTTACTAATTATTGGGGCAGATAAATCTACAAGCTCACTGGTTTTCAAAAGTAAAAGTGTAGCTAAATAAACAATCGCAATAATAATCGTCATTATAGCGCAAACAAGTATTGCATGCCCCCACCTTAACAAGCCGTGCAAATGCGGAGAATCAAGGCTTAAAACGCCTAATAGTGGCTTACGTACCAGCAATCCGACCAATATTGCAACCACCGATGCCACAACTATTTTCACGTGCGTAACGATAATACGTCGATCGTCTAAATTGCCGTTAAAACGGTTGCGAAGCATACTAGACAAAGAAGGAAAAGTAACGAAGAAACTTATTGACACACAAGCGCCTAAAGACGCAACCCAATAAGTAGGCGGTAAGAAATTAACGCAAGAAATAAAAGTAACAAGTTCAGTAAAAAGTTGCGCTGCTGCAAAAATAAAAGGACTTTTTCCATCCTCAAATGCAAAAAACGTGCGCTGAATAATCAAATAGCAACTCGTAAGAGGCAAACCAAAAGCCAACATCATTAACGGCATTGCCATCAAATTAGCTTCTTGCAAACTTATTGAAGGAATTAAAGCTAACGAAATTGGCATCGGAATAACAATAAAAACAACGGTAAAAAAGCACATAATTATGCTTACGTTGCGTATTGCTTCACTTAAATCGTTACGCGCGCTACGCAAATCATGCGACGCTACTGCGCGTGAAATCTTAGGGAAAATAGCTGTTGCCACAGATACAGCAACTAAAGAGTAAGGCAGCAAAAACATGGTATAAGCGTTTTGATAAGTGGCATTACCGGCCACCTTAAACTGATCCAATCCCAATCGTTGCTCTGCTACAAAAGGAACGCTTGTAGTTATGTGAGTAGTAATCATAACAACAATTTGCGTAACAATAACTATTCCAGTGCTCCACGCTGCAACTGGACCCATAGAACGTAAGCCAATATCTCGTATGCCAAAACTAGGACGATAATGTATACCGCTTTTCATAAGAGGCCAAAACAGCACTAAAGCTTGTGCTGCAACTCCAAGAGTCCAAAATCCGGCGGTAAGCAGTATTGAATTTCCATTCCAAAAACTCAACGGCTTATATACTGCTTTTCCAAACAAAACAATAAAAGCACCAAAACCAAGGCAGCTAATAATATTCGCCGCAACTGAGCTCCACGCGTACATCGCAAAACGGCCTTTTGCTGCAAGCACCTGCCCAAGAACCGTGTAAAGCCCGTAGAAGAAAATTTGTGGCATGCACCACAGAGTAAACGAGCATGTTAAAGTTTGCATTTCTGCGCTGCCACCCGCATAAAGCATGGTGAGTATAGGAGTTGCAGCTGTCATAAGGATAGTAACAGCAATAAGCAGCATGATAGCAAACGTAATCAGCTTATTTAAGCGTTCTTCAGCATTCTTCTTTTCTAGTGTGCGAACAATTTGAGGAACTAGCACAGCGTTAAAAATGCCGCCGGAAACAAGCGTGTAAATAAGCTGAGGAATCATTGAGCCAGCCTGGTACGCATTTGCTGCCAATCCCGTGGTTCCTAAGGCTGCTGCGAGTAGAATGGTGCGCAATTGCCCCGTAATGCGGGATGCGGCCGTTCCACTGGCCATAATAACGGAATTTCGACCTACTGAGCTCATTCGTCCGGATCCTTTTTACGGTGGAATTGCCTCCAAAGACCAAGCAACCCAAGCATGAAAGCAAATATTATAATAATCGTACCGCTTTTATCGCTAATTTGCAGCGTACTAGTTATTAGTGTGTGCTCTGGTTTAGAAAAAGCGTGATTCTGATTATCTTCCAGCACGAAAGTTGCTTTAGTGTGAAGTGAAGTAGTGATTCTCAGCGGCAAAGTGATTTGTGTTTCGCTATTTGCAGGAATGCTTACTAAAGTTTTACGGCGCGTAACTATTTCCATAGCGTGAGTATCTGCAGATAAATAAACTTTTACAGGATACTGGTATGCGTTACTAATAGTTATTGGCATACTTGCTGTTTCGCTTACAGCTGTAATATCTCGTGGAGGAATTATGCGAATTCCAGAAAGCAGCGTGCTAACAAAATTTTCAGAATTGTTTTCTGCAGGATTCTGGTCGTTCGGCTGAGTGTTTTTGTTGCTGTTACCAGCTTTAACTTTTGTACTATTATCTTTTGGACTATTATCTTTTGAACTATCGTCCAGCTGACTACTTGTATTATTTGTATTATTTATTAATTCGTGTAAGGCAATATTGTCGTACAGCTTTAATAAATATTCGCACCAAGATTTTGAATTAATTTTACTTTTTGACTTAATTGTCTGTTTTGCAAGGGCTTGAGCGTCGCCTTCTGTGTTTCGCAAGTGAATTGCTTTGCTGTGGTCAACAATATTGTGCGTGAAGTATAAAACGTCTTTTCTGCGTTTAGACAAATTGTTTAGCGTAGAGCGCCTTATTTTAGCAGTTGCGGCACTAATTCCGCTGCTGTGAGGCATTGCTCGAAGAATGCTATTTCTTCTCCAATATGGCAAGGTGTCGTCTTGCTTAATTTTTGTCATACTAGATAAATCGCTTAACGAAAGCCAATTTGATTGCTCTAGTGCGTTCATAACAGAATCAATATTGGAAATATCTGTTTTATTGGAGAAAGTAATAAGGATGTGACGGTCTACGTAAGGCTGTTCCATTTGATAGAACGCACTTTGCGCAACTAAACGGTTTATGCGTCCTGCTTGTGTGCGCTCGCCAATAGCGTTAAAACTTGTCGGATTGCCGTTAGCTAAAGTTGTAAGCACTTCCTGCGGTGTTAGAACTCGAACGTTTCCTGCAGGAGTGTTTATGTCGTATACGCCGTCGCTAATAGCGAATTTAGATGAGTCTGAGTCAAATTCGTCTGTGGCAATAACTGTGTTGTATCCGTTGCGCTTTGCCTGTTCTAAAGCGCTAATAGTCCATTTTCCGTAAGTTTGCCAAGCAAATGATTGAATAGGATTATGTTTGCTTTGAGCGGATTGTTTTGATTCGTTTTGATTAGTAGGATTTTGCGTATTTTGCGTATTTTGCGTATTTTGTGTGTCTTGTGAGATTTGTGCAGGCTGCAATGTTTGAATGTTTTGTGTATCTTGCGAATCGCTGTAAGACCAAGATTTTTCATTAATTCCGGCGGAAAGGTATGCGTTGGGATTTTTATCGTCAGCATATGCGCTAATATCAAATCCGGACTTCTGCATGTATGCGTTTGGTTTAAGCGGTGAACGTGCTGCGTGCAAAGAATTTATGTCTGCAATAGTCTGCAGTTTTGCGTGTTTGCTAACTAAATTTGCTTGTTCAAGAATATGGTGAGTTTCAGATTTGCTTATTTGCAATAAATCGTTATTGTGCTGATGATGCTTTTTGATATCAGATTTTAGTACATGCTGATTATTGGCTAAAATCGGCATTAGTGCAGTAAGCTTCATTGCTGGCAAATTAGGAATATGCATGCCATCGTTTGATCTTGTAAAGAAAGAAAGTATAGACTTGCGACGCGAATAATCGTCAGAAAAATATGTGATTTTTAACGGTTTTGGACCCCAATTCCAAATATTTTGTAATTCTGGATTGTCTGCTGGCAGGTCAAATCGAATTGTAGATGTGCCACCTGCTGATAATTTGGCAGTTTTTACAGAACCTAAAATTTGAGGAGTTGGTATAAGAGACTCTCCTTGAGCCCAATTTTGCAAGTCTGTGCGTGATACAAAAGTGTAGTTTGAATTAATAGAAAGCCTAACTGTTCCTTCTGGCAAAGGCGTTTCTGACTTTAGCGTTACGGTAAGATGGTACCCACTTTTGTCTGTTACAACAGGGGTTGCTTGCTTTATGCTAAGCTCAATTCCTTTGCTGTGAAAATCATCGTAATAGTACTTTTGTTGCCTATTTTTTAGGTCAGATGCAGCGTGTGAAGCGTATTCGTTTGAAGTGGTTGTATCTGCTCTTGCTTCTTGTACTAAACCAATATTTTGCGCGCTTTGAGCACCTAGTAAAGAAAATGCTATTGCTATAATCGCAATTAATGCTACCAGTAAACGAAATACCGAATAATGTACGCGATTAATTGTTCCCAGCGTTATTTCCAGAATTGCTCTCAGAAAAGAAAATATGGCACAATACACACAATGCGGAGCGTTATTCGGTAAATCCTGTGCTGAGCATGTGATTTGGTTCTTATGCGTTAGATTCTTCACTTCTGGACCGCCTACGTGCCTTTTTTGCATATAGCCATGCAACTTTGCGTTCATTTGGATAGCTTAATATAGCGTTCAAATCTTTGAAATTAACCCATATAGCGTCTTCTGCCTCGTGATCCGGGTCGCCTAACACCGAAAGGTCGCCGCTTACATAACGTAAAGCAAAATGGTGTACTAGTTTGTGCACGCGGTGAGTTGTTCCTGTGAACCAGTAGTCAATTGTTGCAATTGAATCAACTACTTCACCAATGATGCCAGTTTCCTCGTGAATTTCACGAACTGCAGTTTCTCTAGGTGTCTCACCTTTCTCAATATGTCCCTTTGGTAAACACCATTCAAGATGACCGCTTCTTGAGTGACGAGCAATAATTGCGACACGCCCGAGTGAGTCAAAAACTAGTCCTCCAGCAGAATATTCTCTAATAATTGGCAAATCTTGAGCGTCTAAAGATGCGAAAGTTGTAGGAGCATCTGTTAGTCTGCGCTGCGGCATAAGTGCCGGAGAGACCGCCGGAATTATTGTCGTTTTTTGTATAACTTCACTAATTTCTACTGCCTCATGTTTAGGTTCATTATCTTTAGAAAAGATTGGAATATCAACGAAAACTTGCGTATTTTCATCATTTTGTGCGCAAGATTTTTTACTGTGTATTCTAGCTAAATCAAGAGGTGTTACAGAAGGCTTAGTCTGATTTTGGGTATGATTATCCGCAAGCTTGGCGAGCATACGTCGTAAATCTGCAGGAGTAACCATACACTCCACATTACTCAATCCGCTGTGCATTGGGGTAACGGTATGCTGGAATATAGATTGATTTTTGCTGAAAGGGTGTCGGTAAGGGTGACTGAAAACTTTGAGGTTTGGCCTGAAGCTGTAGAGTTGGGGCGACTTTTCGCTGAGCATAATTATGAACTTGCATTAGTCGGTGGTCCGGTTCGCGATATGCTGTTGCATCGCGTGTCGCATGACCTTGATTTTTGTACGTCTGCTCGTCCGGAAGAATTCGAGCCAATTTTGCGCCGTTGGGGACACGACGGTTTTTGGGATATGGGTCGTAAATTTGGTACGTTAGGCGCTATGCGTCGACGTGCAGATGGTACGGAAGTGAAAGTTGAAATTACTACTTACCGTTCTGACGTTTATGACCCCGATTCGCGTAAACCTGAAGTGCAATATGGCGACACTTTGGAAGGTGACCTTTCTAGGCGAGATTTTACTGTAAACTCAATGGCTTTGCGTGTGCCTGATTTGGAATTTGTGGATCCTTTTGGTGGAGCTAACGATTTAGTGAAAGGCGTATTGCGAACTCCTGTTGATCCTCGTCAGTCTTTTGACGATGATCCTTTGCGTATGATGCGCGCTGTGCGTTTTGTAGCTCAACTTGGTTTTACTATAGAAGCTAACACTGCTGAGGCTATCGTAGATATGGCAGATCGGCTTGATATTGTTTCAGCTGAGCGTGTTCGCGACGAGATTACTAAAATGCTACTTTCGGACAGGCCTCGTAAAGGCTTGGAAGCTCTTGTTGAATCTGGCATTGCTAAGCGAGTGTTGCCAGAAATTCCAGCATTGCAGCTTGAAATTGATGAAAATCATCGCCATAAAGACGTGTTTGAGCACACTATGATTGTTCTTGAGCGCGCTATTTCTTTGGAAACTGATCAAGAAGGACCTGTGCCAGCCCCTGATTTGACTTTGAGATTGGCTGCATTATTACACGATATTGGCAAACCGCGCACGCGTAAATTTGAGGATGGTGGGAAAGTGAGTTTCCATCATCATGATGTTGTTGGTGCAAAAATGACTCGCAAACGTTTGAAAGCGTTGCATTTTGACCATCATCTTATTGACGATGTAAGTGAGCTGGTAAACCTACACCTGCGTTTTCACGGGTATGTTGATGAGCCGTGGACTGATTCTGCAGTTCGTCGTTATGTAAAAGATTCAGGGCATTTATACGAGCGTTTGAATAGGCTTACTAGAGCCGACGCAACCACGCAAAATCGTCGTAAAGCGTTAATGTTTGAGCGCGCGATGGACGAAATGGAACAGCGTGTGCGAGAGCTTAAAAAGCAAGAAGATTTCGATGCGATTCGTCCAGATGTTGACGGTAATGAAATTATGCAATTACTTAATTTGCAGCCAGGTCCTGTAGTTGGTGAAGCTTACAAGCATATGCTCGATTATCGTCTTGATAATGGTCCTGTGGAGCATGATATTGCGGTTGCGGAATTGCAGCGCTGGTATAACGAAACTTATAGCAAATAAAGTACCAATATAAGCTACGTAATTATAAACAACGTAATATTAGTAATTTTTTAATTTACTGGATTATGCTGAATTGCTTTAGGAAGTTTCTTAATAGAATCTGCTTTTACGCAGCCGCGCACTTCTTGTATTGCAGCTCCAGCCGCAGGAACGTCAACTTTTGGACGAAGATTATTAAAAGTTGAGCCAAGCACAATGTCAATAAGCTTATCTTGGCGATCGTCCATGCGCATAACAGCATCAACAAAATTAGAATTTACTGTATATGCTTCATTAATAGCGTTCTTGCCAAAATAAATCGTCGTGCGTTTTACGTTGCTAGTTTTGTTGTTGTTTACTTCGGTAAGATTAAAACCTCTAGCATTTAAAGCTTCGCCAACAGCCCGAGCAAAACCGCGGAATTTTGTGCCATTTAACACTCGAATAGACACAGCGCGATTGTCAATATAAGGAGTTTTTGTGCCTTCTTTGCTTTTAATTGCGCAAGGTGCTGCTACTCCGTAATTTGGATTATCTTTTGGCGTAGAAGCTGAATTCATGCCGAAAACATGGAATTGCACAAGTAGTGAAAGTACGAAAGCAACTGCCAACCCAATGCTTACAGATGTAATCACAGACCGTTTCCTTTGATACATGAAAGCTTTACGAGCAATACGTTCATCGTATTCTTGCGCCATGTTCACTTCCGATCTGCTAGTTTATCTTCGCGTTTTCAATTGTTTTGCAGCGCATTTATTAAAGCCGCAAATCTCAATATAAACTGCATTTTACTGACTATGTATGACTGAAGTAAGATGCGCTACTTAGTATTTAAGTAATAAAATGTGCAAAACTAATTTGCGTAACAATTTATCTAAATATTAAAACTAATATTGCTAATCTGCACAGCTTTTGCACGCAGCATATAATGCAATAAATTCTTCGCAAGTAAGAGTTTCTCCGCGTCTAGTTGGATCAATTCCAGCTTTTTTGTACGCTTCTTCCGGAACCTGATGTTTAAGCGCTGCATGTAACGTTTTACGACGCTGCTGGAAAGCAGCATCAATAAGCGAAAACACGCCTTCGCGCTCGCTACTGTCTCCTTTACTCACAGAATCTCTTGTAAAAGACACAAGCGCGGAATCAACATTTGGTGCAGGCCAAAACACATTGCGGCCAATAAGCCCTGCGCGCTGGGACTTTCCGTACCACGCTAACTTCACGCTAGGCGTGCCGTATACTTTGTTTCCAGGCTGAGCGCATAATCTGTCCGCAACTTCTTTTTGAACCATTACTAAAAAGTGCTGCAAATTACTAAATTTTTCAAGTAAAGTAAGCAAAATAGGCGTGGCAACGTTATATGGCAAATTTGCAACAAGCGTAAATTTCTGAGCGGTTGCAAGTTGTGGCACGTCGTCAGCATTTATTGTTAAAGCGTCTTTAAGAATCACATTAAACCTATGCGCAGCATCAGGCATGAATTCTTCTACTGTGTGTGGAAGACGATTGGCTAATTGAGGATCAATTTCTACGGCTGTAAGATGCGCGCCGGTTTGCAATATTGCAAGAGTGAGAGAACCAAGCCCAGGACCAACTTCCATAACAGTGTCTCCTGCTTGCACGCCGGCAGCAGCCACAATTTTCCGCACAGTGCCAGGATCAATAACGAAATTTTGACCGAACTTTTTTGTAGGTGTAATACCTTCTTCTGCAGCGATACGTCGAATATCTGCCGCACCTAAAAGCTGACCGTTAGTTTCAGTGTTGAGTTCTGTCAATGTGTACCATCCAATTAAGATTTAATGATATTTAATAGTATTTGATTTAGCGCAGTGGAATTATTATTTAGTACCAACCAACTTCGTGGGAATGCCTTACAGCGCCGCTAGGAGACTTATAGTGCGCTTTAATATACGTTAAGCCCCAGCTGATTTGCACCGCCGCATCCTCATGCCAGTTTGCTCCAGCGCTACTCATTTTGTCTGCAGGAAGAGCTTGAGGGATGCCATAAGCATGCGAGCTTGGGTTTTCAGCATTCCATCTCCAACCTGACTCCTTGTTCCACAGCCAAACGAGGTCATCCCATTCTTTTCCGGTCCAGCCCATTTGTGCTGCTGCTCCTTGCGCAAAAAGTTTAGCTTGTTCAGGGGTGGCATGAACTAGGCTGTTAGGATTATCCGCCGGCGCTGGTGCTGGAGGATTTGGTGCTGGTGCAGGATTTTGCGTTTGCGCAGGTGTTGAAGATTGCTGATTAGCTTGTGCCTGCTGATTAGTTGCATTTTGAGCAGGTTTTTCGCCTTCGCTTCCCTTCTGGTTTTGTCCCTGGTTTTGGCTCTGACCTTGGTTTTGGCCTTGTCCTTGCGCTTGTGCTTGTCCTTGAGCTGTAGATTGATTTTGCTTATAAGATTGTTGAGTATTTTGCGTATCTTGATTTTGTGCCTGAGCCGGCTTTTGTTCAGCTTTTTGCTCTTGCTTAGATGCTTTATTTTGCGCAAGTTGCTTATCTTTTGCTCGTGGTTCTTGTTTTTGCGCATTATTTTGTTGAACAGGTGCAGGTTCAGCTTTTCCAATAGCGATAACCTGATTAATTGCAGGTTTTATTAGATTTTGTGAAATAAGCGTGGCGCTTTCAGGCTTTCCGTCTACGTACGTTACGTTATACGTGTCTTCGCGCTCGCCGTTAGCGCCTGCTTGCTGCACTACGCGCGCGTTCGCTGGAAGCTTAGGATCGATCACAGTTTGCGTGGCAAACGGTAGTGAAACTGTGCGAGTTTCTTTACCGTGAGTTACTCGCGAAATACGTAAAATAGTCTTATTGCCTTCTTCTTCCACGCTTACGCGATCTTCTTTTCCGAGCACAATTCCTTGTGCGTCTAAAATTGCGCTTGCTGGAAGTTTTCCGTCTGGTGCAATTCGTGTTTTTCCGTCGGCAATAACAGTAATTGGACCTTTTTTGTTTATTGACAATCCGCAAGTAAGCTGATCGTAAATATTTTGCAAATTTACTGTAATTCGTTCAGCGTTTTTAGCGTTTGCTTTAAAGAATCCAATAAGTTGATCAACGCTGGTTGCAACAGTCCAAAATGGTATTGTGACGCCGTCTACGGTAATAGAAGTTTGATAAGCGCTACGAACGGTAACAGTAGCGTGATTTGTTAAAATATCTCCGGATGAAGAAATGATCTGATCATGCGTTTTTACAGGTATTTTTTGCTCTTCTAGCAGGCGAATTGAGGTGGTGGCATAAGTGTTGACTATGCGGGTTTTGCCGTTCACAACCAGTGCTACTGATTTTTGAGACGTAAACGCGAATAGTCCCATTGCTGCAAATGTTAAAGATAGTATGCAAGCAATAATACGGGTACGTCGCATAACAATTAAACGTCGAGGCGTCCATCGACGTGCCATATAGCCACTCCCTTCATCTAAAACTAAATTTTATTATACCTTCTGCGCTGCATTGGTAATTAAACGCAAAACAGAATAAAAATGGGGGCGGGAGAGAAGGGGATGTTCCCGCCCCCCTATGAGGTGGAGCTGGTTGGGGGACGCTCCACTCTCACCTCGGAAACCCTGAGTTGGGGGAAGGTTTCCGAGTTCTTACTCGCGAAAAGTTTTTTATTATAAAAATGATTTAGCAGCAGATAGCTTATTGTTACCTTCATCATACGCCATAATTTCGGCACTAGATACGAAAGTAACAATCTTTTTCATTTTTAAGTAGTTAGTATACCATTCAATTCTCTGCTTTAAGTATTGGACGCTATTATATGCGGGGCAAAAGATAACAAAACCAGTATCTTCAAAATTAGTGCAAAAATCAAATAAAAAAATCAAATAAAATCATAAAAATGGAGCCTCCTGCCGGGATCGAACCGGCGACCTGCCGCTTACAAGGCGGCCGCTCTGGCCATCTGAGCTAAGGAGGCGTATTCACACGTGCATAACGAATATGTCATGTAGAACATTGTTTAGTGTACCATATGCCACGTCATTACAAAATTGTGGTGTTGCTAATTGTTGTAATGCTGCTTTAATTCGAAAAGAATGTGTCAAATTTGGCGTTGTAAAGCATTAACATAATTCAGTATGGAAGATGTGAGCATGTTTGATTTGCGTCCTGGTAGTAGTGTTGGCGGATACACGCTTGTTAATAGGCTTGGTGGCGGCGCTATGGGGTCAGTTTGGCGAGTGCGCGACGATGGTGGCAACCAGTATGCTATGAAAATATTGCGTGATTCAGTGAATGCGTATCGTGAAAATAATGAAGACGATGAACAGGCTCGCGCTCGTTTGCGGCTAAAACGAGAAGCTTTAGCATTGCAGAAAATACATCATCCTGGAGTTTGTTCAATCGTAGATATGGAGCTTGATGCTTCGATTGCGTTTATTGTAACTGAATTAATTGAAGGTCGAAATTTGCGTGAAGACGTTGAAGAAAATGGACCTTATATTGCGGATGATTTGGAGAGGCTTTCTAGCAAACTGATTGATGCTGTAAAAGCAGTGCACGAAGCTGGTATTATTCATCGAGATATTAAGCCTACGAATGTTATGATTGCTGCGCATGGGCCTGTGCTGGTTGATTTTGGCATTGCTATGGGTGAAGGCGAAAGTCATGTTACGCGTACGGGGTTGGTTATGGGTACGCCTGGGTTTATTGCTCCAGAAATTATTGAGGGTGGAGATTCGGATGAGATTACGGATTGGTGGTCTGTTTCTGCAGTGCTTGCGTTTGCGGCTACTGGTAAACCAGTTTTTGGAACAAAGCCTTTGCTGGCGGTTTTGGAGCGTGCAGCCTCTGGTAATGCAGATTTAACAGGTTTGCCTCCTAGGACTATGGCTGCTTTTCGTAAGGCATTGCAGCCTGTTCGCGAACAACGTTGTTTTCCTTCTGAATTGGAGCAAGCAATTAGTCAAGATGCTATGGATCCTTTATCTTGGCCGGAGGCGAACCGCCCTTTTGATAAAAATTCTGCGTGCAATGACGTGCGCAGAATGTGGCGTGAACCCGCTAGTGATACAAATCATGAAACTGAGCGTGAAACTGAGCGTGAAACAATCGCAATAAACTCAAATAATCAAACTGCAACTGCAACTATGCCTGTAAATGCTACGGTTGTTATTCCTAAATCAACTAATTTAAGTTCGCATAATTTGCAGAATTTGACTGAGCAAACTGTACCTAATTTGCAAATCAAAAATAGTATTCAAGATAATCAAAATAAGGTTAGTGCTTACTGCAGTAATAATGCTGGTAGTGATAATTCAAATTACGACAATTTAAGTAACGATAATCTAAGTAGCGACAATTTAAGTAACGACAATTCTGGCAACGATAGTACCGCTGGAAATAATGCTATAAATCAATATTCTTACTTATATCGCGGAAGGTGGGCGTTGTGTGTTTGTGCAATTGTATGCGCCGCAATTGCTTTCGTAAGCTTACTGGATGCCGTCGGTTTCGCAATATGCGTTATGTGGATTGGTTCCGCTGCTGGATACAATATTGCGTCGAGTTTTCATAGGCAGCAGCTCAACAATGGCATCGTTCCTCGCCACAATACTGCTATGCGTGTTGCTTCACTCCCGTGGCATATTATTCGAGGGCTTTTATACACTTTGCCGCGCATTTTTGTAATTTTAATTGCTGGCGTAATTGGATCTGTTGTTTACCCGCTATGCTGCGGTAATAATCCAGAATTGTTAGCTGTAAATTTTGGTGATTTGCATATTCTTTTGCCAACATATGAGCCAAGTGTTTTTTCGCAAACTTCATTTGGTTACGCAATTGGTTTTGTTGTTGCGTGGATTGTGCTTGCTTTTATAAAGAGCACAACAACGTTCTACTTAGGTTTAGGAGCGTTGTTGGGTGCTGGAAAATCTGCAAAACTGTAAATAAAACAATAAAACCTTGCGTGCGAATAATGTATTATTCCCAGTTGATACCATCAATTAAACTATAGGGCAGTCGTATTTGTTATATGTGCACTGCTGGGAGAATATCTTAGTGGGAAGATTAAAAATAGATTGAAGGATTGCGATGCCTAAAATTCAAGTAGACAACATAAGTCGGAATGGTTCGTCGACGACTAGACGCGAAAAAGCTTTGAAAAATCAAGAACAACTTGCTATAGAGGCGCGTGAACGTCGTCAGCAGACAATTATCGGAGTTATTGTAGTAATTATTGTTATAGCTATGCTATCCGCAATTGGTGTTACTACTTATCAAGCTGTTTATGCTCCGATGCAAATGAAGATTGAACAATCTGATAAGTCTAAAAATGAACTAAAAAAACTTTCTGCTAAATATAAACCAAAGATGTCGAATGCTGAAGGTGGAATTCTTATGAGCAAGCTTGGTTACAACAAGCCTGCCGGAAAAGCTCCAACTGTTGCAGTGTATTTTGACCCTCTGTGCCCAGGTTGCGGTGAATTTAATCGCGCTGCAGATAAAACTTTATTTGCCATGCTCAAAGCTGGACAAATTAACTTGGAGCTGCACCCAATGTCGTTCTTGGATCAGTTTTCTGCCGGTTCTTATTCGAGTCGCGTGACTTCTTCTATTGAATACATTGCGGAAAACGATGATAACCCAGAGCACTTGATGCGGTTTATTGGCAATATTTTCAGCAAGGATTTCCAACCAGAAGAAGGAAAGAAGCAGAAGCCAGTTACTAACGAACAGTTAATCAAGCAAGCTAAAAAAGCTGGTATTGATGCTTCCGTTGCCAGTAAGGCTTTTGAACGTCGTTACTTAGTGTGGCAGCGTGCAGTAAACAAGTATGTTCCTGATTTCTTAGAATTGTTGAACGTTTCTGGGCCTAGTAAAGGTTCTATGACAACGCCAACCGTAACAATTAACGGTAAGTTGCTTGACATAAATGCTGCTAGTGAAAAGAATATGAAGACGCTTGATGCAATTTTGCATTGCATTGGTTTGAATAAAAACCAAGTTGGAGTTGTAGGTCGAATGCCTAAAGTGTCTAACACTGACTCCCCTATTTCCTTGTAGCGCATAGATTATTTAGTTAAAGCGGACGTTGGGTTTATGCTTAACGTCCGCTTTTGTATTGCGCCTTCTTGTATAAACAAATGATTATATAATTGAGCATTTTTTGTGGCGAAAACCAACTATTGTTTAAGTATTTATTAGTAACTTTTTGCATATTCGACACGCCGAGTATTGAGAAAATACTGATTTTTTGCTGTTTTTCTAAGGTAAACATGATATATTAAGGCATGGCTCAACGAAGAGAACCTTCAATGGACCAGGTAAGTAAACTGTGGACGATTGATACCCGCCGATGTAGGAATTGGGGTCATGAGTGCACACCCTTCACTACGGATCGTTCGGCACGTACCTGCCGATGAAAGGACATATCATGGCAGAAGTTATATTTGATCATGTAACTCGTATCTACCCTGGCAACGATAAGCCATCGGTTGACGATTTGAACATGACTATTGAAGATGGCGAGTTCCTCGTACTGGTTGGTCCATCTGGTTGCGGTAAGTCGACTACTTTGCGTATGTTGGCAGGCCTTGAAGAGGTAAACAAGGGACGTATCCTCATTGGTGGCCGCGATGTTACCACAATGCAGCCAAAGGATCGCGATATTGCTATGGTGTTCCAAAACTACGCGTTGTATCCTCATATGACGGTTGCAGACAATATGGGCTTCGCTTTGAAGATTGCAGGAGTTCCTAAGGAAGAAATTAGCGCTCGCGTTAAAAAAGCTGCTGAAGTTTTGGATTTGACAGAATATTTAGACCGTAAGCCAAAGGCTCTGTCTGGCGGTCAGCGTCAGCGCGTGGCAATGGGTCGCGCAATTGTTCGCGAACCAAAAGTCTTCTTAATGGATGAGCCTCTTTCCAACTTGGATGCTAAGCTCCGCGTGCAGACTCGTACTCAGATTGCTGCTTTGCAGCGTCAGCTTGGAGTTACTACTTTGTACGTGACCCACGATCAGACTGAGGCTTTGACCATGGGCGATCGCATTGCAGTAATCAAGCTTGGTGTTTTGCAGCAGGTTGGTGCTCCAACTGAGCTTTACGATCACCCAGCAAACGTGTTTGTTGCAGGCTTCATTGGTTCTCCATCCATGAACCTCAACCAGCATCCAGTTGTTGACGGTCGTGCTCAGATTGGTGAGGATTCCATTGTTCTCCCAGCTGAAGCTGTGGACATGCTCACTGCAGAAGATAACGGACAGATTATTGTTGGCTTCCGTCCAGAAGATGCAAGCTTGGCAACATCTGATGATCCAAACGCCTTCTCCCTGAAGGTAGTCAACGTGGAAGATCTTGGTTCTGACGGCTATATCTACGGCAATATCATTACCAACGGTTCTCCTGAGGAAGCATCTACAATGATGTCTGATCAGAACAAGCTCACAACCATTCGTGTGAACCCACGCGCTTTGCCGAAGGTTGGCGATACTGTGAAGATTAAGATTGATCCATCTAAGATGCATCTGTTTGCTCCTTCTACTGAGTTGCGTTTGAACTAAAAGCGTAATAAGCAAACTTTCGGTATAAGGGTATGGCGGGGTTCGCAATATAAAGCGAACCCCGTTTTTGGCAGCAAGAAGATATATAAAAGGTCGCATGAAAGCTACATAAAATTGTATTTTTGTGAATGTAGTTATTATGCGTGGCCTATTATGTATAGTTGTTATCAATAATTCGCCAGTGATTAATCTGCGTTCTATTGGATGCAGAAATATTGTTGGCACGAGCATGATTGGTAAATAAGCATTATGGAATGGAATGACGCTCCTCAAATGGACCCTCGCGCTGTGCAGGCAACTTCGGTATCTGCGCAGGATGAGAGTGCGTCGTCTCAGGAGCCACAGACGCTTAAGATTACTGCTGCCAGCTCAAATCCAAAAATGTTTACGCTACCTTGGGAGCTTCCACTTTCTCAATGGCCAGCCGATTTGTTTGTTAATTTGCCACGTGGTATTTCTCGACACATTGTGCGCTTTGTGCATGTTGGTGATGAAGTGTATGCCATGAAGGAAATTACTCGTCAGGTTGCAGAAAGAGAATATGAGCTTTTGCGCCGGCTTCGTAAACTTGAACTTCCAACTGTTACTCCTATAGCAGTTGTGGCAGGTCGTCGCGATGCTAATGGTGAAAAGCTTGAAGCAATGTTGGTAACTAAGCATCTTAAGTTCTCTTTGCCGTATCGTGCGTTGTTTGCACGCACTTTGCGTCCAGATACTGCGGAACGTCTTATTGATGCTCTTGCTGTGCTTATGGTTCGGTTGCACCTTTCTGGCTTCTATTGGGGCGATGTTTCGCTTTCTAACGTTCTGTTTTTGCGAGATGCGGACGCATTTTCTGCCTTCCTAGTTGACGCAGAAACTGGTGATTTGCATGGAAGTTTGACTGAAGGTCAGCGCGAATACGATATTGATTTGGCTCGAACGAATATTATTGGTGAACTTATGGATTTGAGTTCGGGTCAGCTTTTGCCTACTGAAGTAGATGAAATTAGCATAGGTAACCGTCTTGTAGACCGCTACCACTCACTGTGGAGTACTCTTACGGACGTTGATAAGTTTAGTCCGGACGAAATGTGGCGTATTGAACGCCGCGTGAATCGTCTTAATGAACTTGGCTTCGATGTTGACGAGTTGGAAATGAAGACTTCCGAAGATGGTCGCCGAGTATTGGTTCGCCCTCGCGTGGTTGATGCTGGGTATGCTTCGCGTAAGTTGCTGCGTTTGACTGGTTTGGATGTGCAGGAAAATCAGGCCCGCAGGTTGCTTAACGATTTGGATGCGTATCGTACTTCTACATGGCGTCAGGGTGAAGAGCTTGAAATTGTTGCAACGGATTGGATGCGAGAAGTATTTGAGCCTACAGTTCGCATGATTCCTCCTGAATTCCGTTCGCAAATTGAGCCTGCTCAATTCTTCCACGAAGTTCTTGATCATCGTTGGTTTATGGCAGAAAAAGTTGGCCATGATGTTGCTATGCAAGATGCTGTAACAAGTTATATTAAGAATGTGCTTCCACAATATAAGATGGATAAGCGTGTGCTTGCTGCTATTAATGCTGATGCAGATTCTGGCGTAGTGGACGACGAATATACATATTCTCAACCAAATAATTCTGCTGTTGACATTGATGAATATAATCAAGATGCCAGTGTTTGGGCGAGTTGATTTGTGTGCATTATATTTAGATTGTTATATAATCAAAAAGCTAATTCTCAATAAGGGCGACGCTAATTGTCGTCTTTGATTTGTAAGCGAATTTTTCGTAAGGGGAGCTTCGGCTCCCCCGTTTTTTATGTGTATTGCCAAAAGTAGATATATGCGCTGAGACATGTGATAGAAAATAAAAAAATCTCAGCGAAATATGAGAACATATCCGCTGAGATATCACAGAGTGCCCCCTGTGGGACTCGAACCCACAACCCAAGACTTAAAAGGACTCTGCTCTGCCAATTGAGCTAAAGGGGCAACAAACGCTAAGTATACTACAGCGAAGCGACTAAGGGAATATATGACACTATTGTGCGTGTTATAAACAACCTATTGCAGCATTCCTAATGCTTCTAACTTAGCTTTAATTTGCGTAGCAGACGGTTCTACAAGGAAAGTATTATCCGCAAAAGTTACTACAGGAATATGCTTTTGTCCGCTAATCTCTACAGCTTTATTTGCGGCTCCATCTTCTGCTTCAATATCGTGCCAAATAAATTGCACACCGTACGTCTTAAGCGCAGCTTTCGCTCGAATGCAATCACCGCACCAATCTGCACCATATACTTCTACTGTTGCTTGATCTTTCATAAATCCTCCTCGTTATTTTGATTTGCAAAATTTAGATGCTTTTAGATTATCGTTTATTGCTTTTATTAGTGTAATGGATTCTTTTGTGTAGCGCCAAGTTGACTTATAAGTGTGACAAAGATGAGAAAAAATAGTGAAATATATTGCTACTGTCCCTTGATTTTCATAGGCTTGATGACATGAACATGGTTATGGATATGAACATGGTTATTTGGTTTGTGATTGCTGCGGTTGTCATTGCGGTTCTGCTTGTTGCCGTGGCAGTAATTTTGCGAATTTGCAGCAACAGCAAAGGACCATCAATTCCGGAAAACGTAGATATTTCAGTCAATGATGATCAGAGTGATGCGTCTATGGTTGAGCATAAGGCTACGTCTGAGTCTTCTTTGAAATCGAAACTGGGAGTAGGGTCTAAGCTTAAGTCTGAACTTAAATCTGAGCCGGAAAGTACGTCTGCTAGATTTAAGCGTCTTCGTGAACGTTTAGCTAATACTGCCAACCCGTTTGGTCGCGCTCTTTTCAATATCATTAGTAAAGATCATCTTTCGGAAGAAGATTGGCAAGACGTGGAAGATACTTTACTTATGGCCGATGTTGGCGCTTGTGCAAGTGAAGAATTAGTAGAAGCGTTACGCAAGGATGCTCGTATTTCTGGAACTTCTAGTGCGGAAGATGTGCGTACTGCTTTGCGATCTAAACTTTTGGAAGTTGTGGGGGAAAATGCTGACCGTCGTTTGAATGCGGATAAACCGGATGCTCATCATCCGTGCGTCATTATGATGGTTGGTGTAAATGGAACCGGCAAAACTACTACTGCTGGAAAATTAGCAAGACTATTTGTGGCGCAGCATCGTTCCGTAATACTTGCTGCGGCTGACACATTCCGCGCTGCTGCGGCAGATCAGCTTGAAACTTGGGCTTCTGCGGTTAATGTTCCAGTTGTGAGAGCAGAAAAAGACGGTGCGGATCCTGCTTCTGTTGCTTTTATTGCTGCAGACAAAGCGAATGATGAAAAAGCAGATGTTCTTATTGTGGATACTGCTGGTCGTTTGCAAAACAAAGCGAATTTAATGGATGAGCTTGGAAAAATTCGTAGAGTTGTGGAAAAAACTGTTCCTGTTGATGAAGTGCTGTTGGTGCTGGACGCTACTACTGGTCAAAATGGCATGGCTCAAGCCAAAGTATTTGCTGAAGCTATTGGCATTACTGGAGTTGTGCTTACTAAGCTTGATGGCTCAGCTAAGGGCGGTATTGTCGTTGCAGTTCAGCGTGAATTAGGTGTGCCTGTAAAGTTGGTAGGCCTTGGTGAGGGTCCGGATGATTTAGTTCCATTTGACCCGCAAAGTTTTGTAGATGGTTTGCTGGCGTAATAATTTGTAACAGTAAAGCCTGCTCAAGTAAAATGGGCAGGCTTTATGCTTGCGGTAGCTGCGGTAGTCGTAATAATTGCGGTAGTTGTAGTAGCTGTTATAGTTGCAATTTTGTAGTTGCTTTGTAATTAATTGCGGTTATTGCGTTACCTATTTTTTGCGTATTTTTTGTTGACTTTTATCTATGCTAACTTTCCCGGTACAATATTAGTAGCTGTAGAAATATTTCAGTTGCAATGATGTCATATTGTTGTGCTGTTTGAAATAATTGAGGTGAAATATGACCACAATGGATCCGCAATGGGCGTTGTTGGCCGGCGCATTGGTGTTTATTATCACGCCGGGTATTGCTCTGTTTTATGGCGGCCGTGAACGTGCCACTTCCATGGTGAATATGATGATGCTTTCTGCTGGCGCCATCGCCGTAACTACGCTGGTTTGGACGCTTTGGGGATGGTCGTTAGCTTTTGCTGGTAAAGATATGGCTGGTGGCGTGATTGGAGATCCGTTAAGTGGTTTATTATTCCGTGATTCGATGGTTGCAGATCATGGCGTATTTACTTCTATGGACGCAAATTCTGGAATAGCTGGAGGTATTCCTGCGGCGTTTCGTTTAGCTTGTGCTGTGGTTGCTGTTGCTCTTATTACAGGAGCTTTGGCTGGCCGTGTGCGCTATGCAATTTGGCTGATTTTCGTTGCAGTGTGGATTACATTGGTGTTTGCTCCTTTGGCGCACATGGTTTGTGGAGGCGGCTTGCTGTCTCCTAATGGCGCTATATCTCAGGCTTTGGGAATTCAGGTTCATGATTTTGCTGGCGGATCGTTATTGCATATTGCTGCTGCTGTTTCTGCTTTTGCAATTGTGATGATTATTGGTGGTCATGCTCATTTTCCGTTGAAGCATTTTGTTTTGCATATTAAGAATGTTGCTCATGCTGGTGCGGGAGCGAATTCTGAATCTGCTAAATCTAACTCTCGTAATTCTAAGAGTCGTTTGTCTCGTGCTTTGTGGGCTGATGTTGCACATGCTCAGGATGCTTCTGCTAAGACTATGGTTTCTCCGATTGCTACTGTAACTGAAGTTCCAGCTGAAAGTTCCGTTACGAAGTCTGCTGTAGAAAATGGTGTTGCTACTCGTCATCCTCACAACGTTCCGTTTGTTATGCTTGGTATTTTCTTAATATGGTTCGGCTGGCTTGGATTAATGATTGGTTCATCTGCTGGAATTCCTGGTGTTGCTGGATATGCTTGGGTAAGTTCTACGATTACAGCCTCCGCGTCAATGCTGGCTTGGGGAGTAACTGAGCGCTTGCATTCTGGCTGCTTTACTGCTTTGGGCGCTGCTTCTGGAATGATGGCTGGTTTGGCTGCTTCGGCGGCGGCTGCAGATGTTATTGCTCCTCTTTGGTCGCTGGTTTTGGGTGTTCTTGCTGGTGTTATTACGTCGCTTGTAACTCATTCGCGCATCTTTGTTCACTATGATGGTGCCTTGCATGTGGTGAGTGTGAATGGTGTTGCAGCTCTTATTGGCGTTCTTGCTGTTGGCTTATTCGCAGATGGTTCTGGTTTGCTTACTGTTGGCGACTGGCATCAATTAGTTGCGCAGATTTGTTTAATTGGTATTACGGTTCTGTATTCAGGAGCAGTAACAGCTGTTGTTGCTTTTGCTTTGGAGAAACTTTTTGGTTGGCGTATTTCTGAGGCGAAGGAACGTAAGGGTATTGATTTAGCGGATCAAGGCGAAAGGGCCTATGATTTCTCTGCTATAGCCCAAAGCCATGATGGTGCTGTGGTTTCTGTTGCTGACGACGCTAACAAAACGCAAATGGCTGTTTTGACTTCTGTTGATATTGCAATTGACGACAGTGAGCCTGCAGTTGATTCTTCGGAAGCTGTTTCTGATGTTGAAACTCAGGGTTTCAGCGATAACAATGTTGAAGAATCTGAGTTTGATTCTGTACAGTTATCTGATTCTGAATCGGAAGAATCTTCTGAAGAAACTAGTGAAGAATCTGCTGTGGATGAAGAAAAAGAAGAAACTGAGCAAGAAAAGAAAAAATCTCGCAAGTCTCACAACGATTCTAATAAATAAAAAATAACGTAAGTAGATTATTTGCTATAGCAAAGTAGATATTCACAAATAACAAGCCGCATTCTTTGTATAAAGTGTGCGGCTTTGTTATATTTCGACACACACGAATTATGTGTTGTGGATAAAAAGATGAGTTATCCACATTTTAGGCGTGTCTAAGTGGATATTTCACAAACTTGTGCACATATTGGGGATAACATTGTGGATATTGTGCGGATAACTTTTCTAAATTACGTTTTTGTTTGCGATTTATCTATATTTGTGTTAGCACTTAGAATTTTTAATTTGCGCACGTAGTATGATTTATTTTTTGCTTACGCATAATGCAGTAGCAGTAGAATGAGGCGTTATGACAAATCAGCAGTTGAATAATCAGAACAAAAAAGACATATTACGCAATATCTGGCTACTTGCAGTACCAACTTTTGGGCAGCTCATAGCAGAGCCTGCGTTTGTTCTTATTGACACTGCTATTATTGGGCACATTGGCAAAAATGCTCTAGCAGGGCTTTCTATTGGCTCAACAGTGCTTCTTACAACAACCGGTTTATGCTTGTTTTTGGCGTACAACACAACTTCGCAAGTAGCTCGTCTTTTAGGCGCTGGTAAAAATCGTGAAGGATTTAGCGTTGGGATGGACGGCTTGTGGCTTGCTTTACTGCTAGGTGTAATACTTACAGTTGTTCTTATTTTTGCCGCAGAGCCATTATGCTTTGCAATTGGCGCTCGTGGTGCAACGCTGCGAAGTGCCATAATATACACTCAAATGGTTATGCCTGGCTTGCCTGCGATGCTACTCGTGTACGCTGCAAATGGAATATTTCGTGGACTCTGCAAGGTGCGCATTACCTTATTTGCTGCAGTAAGCGGTGCTGCTCTAAATACTATTCTTGATATTATTTTCATATTTGGCTTACATATGGGAATCGCCGGTTCTGGAATTGCAACAATGATTGCGCAATGGTATATGGGTCTTGTGCTCACAATCCCAGCTATTGTTTGGGCTGAGAAAAGTGATGCGCGACTTCGTCCACACTTCCAGCATATTTTGCATTCTGCTGGAAGTGGTGTTCCACTATTTGTGCGAACTCTCGCTTTACGCGTGTGCATGGTTGCGACGGTTGTTACGGCTACTAGGCTTGGAACGAACACGCTTGCGGCTTACCAAGTTGCTAATTCTTGCTGGAATTTTGTTATGAATATTCTCGACGCAATTGGAATTGCAGCGCAAACAATAGTTGCTGCAGCTCTTGGAGCAGGGCTTCGTAAACGGGCGGGAATTATTACGCGTATTTGTGCTCAAGTCGGTGCTTTAAGTAGCGTAGTTGTTGGTTTATTTATGATTTTGCTAGGTTGGTGCTGTGCGACGCTATTTAGCCCGCACGCGGATATTCAGATTCTTATTTCTGTAAGTATGACAATCTTAGGTTTATTCTTGCCGTTAGCTGGATGGATGTGGGCATTAGATGGCGTGCTGATTGGTGCAGGCGACCATCGTTACTTAGCAAAAGCTTGCTCAGTTATGGCGGTCATATATTTGGCAACACTACTTTTTACTGGAGTTCTTGATGTTGTTTTTGGTGCGCATGATGTGACGCGAACTATTACTCTATGGCTTGCTCTAAATGTTGTGTATATTGGTGGTCGTGCTGTAGGAAACAGTTTGCGTATTAGAACAGACGCTTGGATGGATGCTGCACTGCAGTTATAAGCGTGATTTTGTAAGTAAATAATTACAATAAGCGTGATTTTGCACAACATGTTTCAACCTTGTAATACGTGCGCGCGCTTATACTCGTTTTTATGGCAGATAATGATATGTGGCAGTCTACTCAGGGAAGCGTAAACCGCTCGGGAAGCAATCGTGGTGGTAGCGTTGGTGCTCCAATATACGGTTCTAGCGTTGCAAATCGTGGCGTTGAAACAGGTGGGGCTACGTTATTCGACCGCGTGCCACCGCACGATGTTGACGCAGAAATGGCTGTGCTTGGTGGCATGCTTATGAGCAAAGATGCTATTGGTGAAGTGTCACAAGTTTTAGAAACCTCAGATTTTTACCAGCCGCAGCATCAAACAATTTACGATGCTATTCTTACGCTTTTTGCAGGTTCCCAACCAGTTGACGTTGTACTTGTAGCCAACGAATTAATGAAGGATGGAAATCTGGATAAAATCGGCGGAGCGGATTATTTGCACAGTCTTGTAGCATCCGTGCCAACTGCTGCGAACGCAATGTATTATGCGGATATCGTTCACCAAAATGCTATTTTGCGTAATGTTATTACAGCAGGTACTAAAATTGCGCAAATGGGTTACTCTGCTTCTGGTGCTCAAGCGGAAGATATTGTGAATCTTGCGCAATCAGAAGTGTACGAGATGAGTGCCGGCAAAGTGCGTCAAGATTATGTTGCTATTGGCCCAGTTTTACAAAGTACGCTTAATCAGCTAGATAAAATGCAAAATCATGAGCTTGAACAAGGTGTTCCAACTGGTTTTCGTGATATTGATGAAGTTACACAAGGTTTGCAACCTGGACAAATGATTGTTGTTGCTGGACGTCCAGCAATGGGCAAATCTACGCTTGGCATTGATTTTGCTAGGTCTGCAGCACTTCACCACAATATGTCAACTATTGTATTTTCTTTGGAAATGAGCAAAGTGGAATTGGCTCAGCGAATTATTGCTGCAGAAACAAATATTCCACTGGCTGCCATGAGGAGAGCGGAAGATATTACACCTGACCGTTGGAGTATGCTCAATAATTTTTGGGCAAAAATGCAGAATGCTCCGCTTTTTATTGACGATAGTCCGAATATGAGTTTGATGGAAATTCGCGCAAAATGTCGAAGATTGAAGCAAACGAACGATTTGAAACTGGTGGTTATCGACTACTTGCAGCTTATGAGTTCCGGAAAACGCGTTGAAAGCCGCCAGCAGGAAGTTTCAGAATTCTCGCGTGCTCTTAAGTTACTTGCAAAAGAGCTTGAAGTGCCGGTTGTGGCTTTAAGCCAGCTTAACCGCGGACCGGAAATGCGAAACGACAAAAAGCCGCAGCTTTCGGATTTGCGTGAATCTGGTTCTATTGAGCAGGATGCCGACGTTGTGTTCCTTGTGCATCGTCCTGATTTTTACAATAAGGAAGATCGCCCTGGTGAAGCTGATATTATTATGGCAAAGCATCGTAACGGTCCTACAGATACTTTTAATCTTGCCTTCTTGGGTGCAACTTCCAAATTTATGGACATGCCGCAAGACTACCAGCAGGCAGGAGTGTGATTGAGTATGGAAAGCGGCGATTGCAAATCATATAAAAAATTGCGTAAAGATTTGAAGAAGCATTGGTACAGTTTCGCAATGCCGGCTGCAGGAAAGCTTGTTTGCGCGCTTTCTAGGTTGCTGCATCATGGTGGAAGTGCATTGCCTGGTAAAGTTGTTGAAAGCCTCGATTCCGGCTTTTTAGCGCGCACTCTTTCCACATTGCCGTACGGTGTGGTGCTTGTTTCTGGAACTAACGGTAAAACTACCACAACGCGTATGGTAACTTCTATGCTGCGAGAGGCAGGACTTAGAGTATTTACAAATCCTACCGGTTCAAACTTTACTAGAGGAGTAGTCGCTGCTCTTGCAAAAAATATGCCGGCTTTTGGCACAAAACTAGACGCGGATATTGCAGTTTTAGAACTTGACGAAGCGTACGCAGTGCATTTTGTAAATCAAATCAAGCCACGCTACTCTTTATTGCTCAACGTTATGCGAGACCAGCTCGACAGATTTGGCGAAATTGACACAACTGCAAAACTATTAAGCAACGTAGCTGCTGCAACTGATGGAACGGTAGTGCTAAATCGCGAAGATCCGCGTATTTGCGCTCTTGCAGACGTTGTTTCTTCCGCTACTATCGTGCACTATTTTGGTTTGGACGATGCTGTAAAAAGCATGTTCCCAACGGATGATGATTTGCACAATAGCACTGAAAAAAGCGAAAATTGCGAAGATTCTGCAGTGAACAAAGATTGCAATCTTCCCAAGGCAGACGTTGTGCTTTCAAAAGTCGGAGACCACGAGGCTGAGTTTATTATCAAAGGGCAGCGTAAAACTACTTCAGTAAAACTTGACGGCGCTTACAATATTTTCAACGCTGCTGCTGCTGCAACTGTAGTTCGCGCTATCTTGGCGGACGCTGTAAAACAAAATTCTTCGCTGAAAAAATTCGACGACGATGCGCTTATGGAAGCAATTTCGCACGTAACTCCTGCATTTGGTAGAGGCGAAGTAATTGAAGTTAATGGAGCTCCTGTTGAGCTTGTTCTAGTGAAGAATCCTATTGGTTTTAGGCTTGCGCTTGCTTCGGATCATCCGCAAAATCACGATACAATGATTGCAATTTGCGACGAATATGCGGACGGGCGAGATATGAGCTGGCTGTGGGACGTTGATTTTACGTGCCTGAGCTGCACTGGAGTTGCGTGCGTTTCGGGTACTCGCGCGTGGGATATGGCTTTGAGGCTGCAATACGACAAAGTTGCAGCTCGAAATGTGAACACTGAATTGGAAGAGGATGTTAAAGCTTTTGTAAATGGCGATTTTAGTAGCAACGTTAAAAACGCTAAGCGTATATATTGCACGTATACTGCCATGCTGCGAGTTCGTGCGGCTTTAGCGCAACTTGCGGAAGTTAAAGACGTTGGTGTTGGAAAGTAGTCGGGAAAGTAATCAGAAAGTAGTTGGAAAGTAGTTGCTATGAGTGCTATTAGTGATACGCGTGAAGAGAAAGCTACTAGTAAAGCCGAAAATCGCGTGCTAGATATTGTGTCGCTATATCCAAAAGACATGAATATTTACGGCGACTATGGCAATGTGCTTACGATTATGCGCCGATTGGAATTGTATGGTTACAAGCCAGTGCTGCACGAATACAACGTTGGTGACGATTGGCCAGAGCGCGTGGATATGATTCTTGGCGGCGGCGGCCAAGATCATGGGCAAAGCAGAGTTACTGAAGATTTGTTTGAGCGTGCTGACGCGATTCGGGCGCTTGCAAAAAGTGGCGTGCCAATGCTTATGATTTGTGGACTTTACCAGCTTTTTGGAGAGTATTTTGAAACCGTTGAAGGCCAAAAGCTTAAAGGAATTGGCATACTCGGTGAGCATACGGTTGGCCAAGACGTGCGCATGATTGGAAATTTAGTAGAGCATAGTGACGATTTTGGCGATATTGTGGGCTATGAGAACCATTCCGGGCGCACAAGATTGGAAGATGGCACGCAGCCGCTTGGCTCTGTTGATGGTGAAAATTGCGGAAATAATGGCGAAGATCACACTGAAGGTGCGCGAAAATACAACGTTATTGGAACGTATATGCACGGCTCAGTTTTGCCAAAAAATCCGCGTTTAGCTGACTTTTTAATTCGCACTGCTGCGCAAAATCGTTACTGCGAATTTACGCCAAAACAAACTGACTCTCAACGCGCAGAACTTGCCAAACTAGACGAATTAGCTGAGTGCGCTCGCAAAGTCGCCATAACTCGTCCGCGGTAAATACAAAAGCCTGCTGAACTTGCAAAGTGTTGCAAATCAGCAGGCTATTTTGTAGTTTTAGATTCTAGATTTTATATTCTAGTTTTCGTTTGATTTAGCTAGTGACTATTAGTCGATTAAGCCATACAAACGATCGCCAGCGTCGCCAAGACCTGGAACGATATAAGCTTTGTCGTTCAAATGCTCGTCAACAGCGCAAACAACAACCTTAAAGTCAATAGAAGAATCAAGCTCCTTCTCCAAGCGTTCCAAGCCTTCTGGAGCTGCCAAAATGTTAATAGCAGTAACATCCTTAGCGCCGCGCTCAGCCAAATAATGCGTAGCGGCAATAAGAGTGCCACCAGTGGCAAGCATTGGGTCAAGAAGGAAGCACTGACGGCCAGTTAAATCTTCTGGTAAACGGTTGGCATAAGTGATGATGTCGAGCGTCTGCTCGTCGCGCTTCATGCCAAGGAATCCAACCTCAGCGGTTGGAAGAAGGCGAGTCATGCCATCGAGCATGCCAAGACCAGCGCGCAAAACCGGCACAACCATTGGGCGTGGGCGGTTCAAATGCTTGCCAGTCATCTTGCAAATAGGAGTTTCGATCTCACGATCGCTAACTTCCAAATTGCGGGTTGCTTCGTAAGCTTCGAGGGTTACCAATTCGGAAACCAACTCGCGGAAAATATTAGATGGTGTATTTTTATCTCGCAAAACGGTGAGCTTATGGTCCACCAGCGGATGATGTAAAACATGAAGATCCATACCTTCTAGGGTAATGCAAGCATGGCATGTTAAGCTATCGGCGTGCCGTTATTTTTGCGCAAAATATAAACAAATGTGAGTGAAAAATATATTTTATCTAAAATTAGCTAACGAAATTCTAAATTCTAAAATCTAAAATCTAAAATTATAAAATTCAAAACAGAAACGATACTGACTTGCGAAAGCGCCTGTCGGCGCAAACGCCGCTCGCAGCGGCAAAAAATGGAGCCCGGGGCTTAAGCACAAGCCAGCATCATTTTGAGTATACCTTGTTTTCTGTTTTCACGCGCCGCACAATTCTAATCGCAAATAATTTATTCCAACTTTCCTGCGCGCCACAATTTTGCACCATGTGCAAAAGATAACGACAGTATGTGCATATTTGCGGAAGTGTGCAAAATCTTTGCAATCTTCTGTGTATGTATTTCGTTTGCTTGCTCATCCAACTTTTTTGCGTAAACTCGCATGCCGCGCGCAATAATCGAAGTAAAAGCTGAAGCGCGGTAAAGTGCTACAGCAAAATCGCCTGTAAAAGCGCCAGAAAGAATAGAATCTGCAAGTCGCGCAATATCTTCTCCGGTAGGAGCTTCGTCAATTCCTGTAATAGCTGAAGCGCTCGTTGCCTCAGGCTCACCAAGGCGCCAATACTCAGCATAAGCTTCACGCTGCTTTCGTAGTGACATGCGCAATAAATAAAGTCGCCACAACATTCCAGGAAGAGACTCACTTTCCGCGCTACTCCACAAATCAGCAATAACTTCAATGCCTTCATTTTCAACCAAATTCAGCACGCGCTCAACGATTTCAGGCGACTGCGTTTTATGAACGCGGTTAAGCAGGACGGCGGCGGAAGTGTGGCTAATTTCGTTTACAACCTGCGGATCCGTGCCTCCTTCAATCTGCGCGAGCATTGCAGGATCCATTTGCGCAGGTCGGCTTGGGCGGGCAGAGCCTGTGGGGCTTGGCATAAAAGCTGATCTGCTTGAATGAATAGAGCTCGATTGCGAATTAAGACTAGTAGACACTTGGAATAACCTTTTCAATATCAATAATACGAGCGCCTTTAGGAGTATTAATTATGTGCAAAACTATTGCGCTTCCTGTAGGCATGTATGGTGATTTTTGGCTGAGTATGCGCTTGTGCGCTCTAGGTTTTGTTATTTCGCGCAAATAATCGAAGAAAGTGCCAATAACCGGGCGGTGTAAGCATATGACGGTTGCGTTGTTGGCTGCGCTTGAGTTGTTGGCTGCGCTTGAGTTTTGTGTGTTACTCTCAAGATTTTGTATTTCTCTTATAAGCACAGATAACGTAGATTTTGGCTGATTTTCGTGATGATCTTCAGTAAGTTCCGCAACCTGTTCTATAGGGAGTGAAGAATCGTGCGAAAAGGCCGCAACCGTTTCTACGCAACGCTTCCAAGGTGACGATATGATTTTATTCGGCGCGTAACAGGCAAGTTCGCGGCCTAGAGCGTATGAAGCAGCCGCTCCAAGAGGTGTGATTGGTCGAGTCGCTTCACTCCCTTGCCATGTTTTTCTAGACTCAGCTTTTCCGTGGCGCACCAAAAGCAACGTGCTATATTCTGCTTGACAGTCGTGGAGTCTATCTAAGAAAGCGTCCAACACTTCGCGGTCGCTGTCGTGAGTAAGCTTTTTGCGCGCTTTAGAAGGAGTAAGCCATAAAACGTTGCCAATTTCCGTTGGTTTTGCTGGCTTAATTGGTCCGAAAGCTGGTAGGCGTTTGGCTGCAGATGGCTTGTCGATTAATCGCATCATCCAGTAGTGGATTCGCTTTATTACTTCCGGCTGAGAATTGCGTGATGTGTTACCGTTTTTAGAAGTTTGTTTTTTGCCTTCGCGCTCAAGAGGATACTCTATTTTGGCAATATGTGGGCCTAGCGTGACTGAATATCCTGTTTCTTCTCCAACTTCGCGCACGGCTGTGTGGCGATGCGATTCCTTCGGCTCATTCTTGCCTTTTGGCCAGCTCCAATCGTCATATTTAGGACGGTAAACAAGGCAAAGCTCGAAGTCGTCGTCGCTCGGCTTAATTGCGTCGCTTGGCTTTATTGCATTGCCGCCTATTTTTGCCTCTTCGCCTGCGTTTGAGCTGTTTGTAATATTGCGCTTGCGATAGATTATTCCGCCAGCTGCTTCAACGTATTGCGTCGTTACTGCACTCATATTCACTATTTTAGCGGTTTTCTTTCGCAAATTTTAGTCGTGCTTTAATGTTTTATATATTTAATGTTTTATATTTTGCACACAGTCATGACTGTGATAAAAGTGTGTAGCAAAAGCGCTGTTATTGTTTTATAATTCTTAAACCTCCTAAAACTGGCAAATCGCAGCGTAAAAAACATGCCAAAACTGGCAAATAATTACTCAAAAAACATCCCAAAACTGGCAAATTATAGCGTAAAAAACATACTAAAACTGGCAAATAATGCTATAATCGTTGTAATATCAACATTAAAAAGAGTAAGCCATGGAACGACTAGCATTACAAAAATTAATCGCCTGGAACATAAAGCCGAATCGTAAGCCGCTAATTATATGGGGTGCGCGCCAGGTTGGTAAAACATATCTAGTAAAAGAACTTTTTGCGGAAAAATATTATAAAAATAGTTATATTTACATCGATCTTAAAAAAGAAGATGAGGTTCGTAACTTTTGCGAAAGCACAGCAAATGCAGAAAAGATTATTGAATACTTGTCTTTGCGATTTTCAAAGCCTATAGATGAAAGCACGTTGCTGATTTTTGACGAGATTCAAGAATGTCCAAACATTATTTCGTCGCTTAAATATTTTTGCCAAGATTTTAGAAAAATTCGCGTAATTGCAACGGGCTCAATGGTGCGTATTAAATTGCATCGCGAATCTCGCAAGCAGAATGCTGAAAAAACAGCAAAAGACCAATTCCTTTTTCCTGTAGGGAAAATCGACCAGATAACAATCTATCCAATGACTTTTGGTGAATTCCTACTAAACAACAACAACCTTCTATATTCAAAGGTGCACGAAGCATATGATTCTAAGCAAGCGCTGCCTACAGAAATTCATAATCTTGCGTTAAATGAAGTGTATAAATATCTGCTAATTGGTGGCATGCCAGAAGCGGTAGAAGCATATATTGAGCGCAAAGATTTATTAGAAACGCGTGAGATTTTGCGCTCACTGTATGACAATTATCTTGCGGACATGGAGTTGTATCAGGCAAGCAGTGAGTCAATTTTAAGATCTCGACTTTTATTTGAGAATATTTTTAGGGAGCTTAATAAGGAGTCAAAAAACTTTTCAGCCGGTCTTATTAAAAAAGGCGGTAGGACTAGAGATTTTGCAACATCCATTCAGTGGCTGCTTATGACTCATATTGTTAATCAGTCGTTCCAACTTAAAGAGCATATAACTATGCCGCTTATGCAAGAAAACGAAAGTAATTTCCGACTATTTTTGTGCGATATTGGCATGTTCTCGTATCAAAGCGGAGTGAATGCAGCATCTTTTATTTCAAACGAAAGATACAATACACTATCTGGTATTTTCTTCGAAAATTACGTTGCAAACGAACTTAGCGCAAATGGTTTAAAACTGTTTTATTGGCGCGGAAAATCAGATTCAGAATTGGAATTTATAATTGAATCAAATAACAAACTTTTCCCGATTGATGTTAAAAAAGGCAGAGGAACACTTAATTCTCTAAATAAGTTTGCAACGCATAACAAGTTTGAGTTCGCAATAAAAGTTTCTAAAAATAATTATGGTTATGACGCAAATCAGAAAATTGCGACTATGCCATTTTATTTCATGCCGTTTGTGGCTGGCGATTTGGCCGCTGGAACGCTTGAGATTTAGTGTAAGTGAGTGGCGCGTGTGGGCGTGTGGACGCGCGGAGTTTAGTATTGACTTAGAGCAAATTAGTTGCTGATTTTCGCATATTTACGCTGCTTACTTGTTACTTTTCCTAGTGCTTTTACTTTATTTTCGGCAATTAGCTTACGCAAATGTCGTCTGATTGTTTCTGGAGACTTTTTAGTTAGTTCAGCTAATTCTGGAGTTGTTATTGTAGAGTCAACGGGTATAAGCGTTAGCAAAATATCGTCATTTAATGGATTCCTTTTGCTTTCCGCTTGCGTGTGTTCAACGTGAACGTAATTTCCTACTGTTTGTTCAGTGTCGTTGTGCTCCTCAAAATAGTTTTTGTTAGAATCCATTATTTGAGAGCAGTTTGTGCGATTTGTGCGATTTGTGCGATTTGTGCGATTTGTGCGATTTGCGTAATTTACGTAATTTAAGTCACTAGGAAGTTTTGCTTTCGCGCGTTTCAGAATCACACTAAAAGATCCAAGTTTAGGTATGAATTGTGGTTTTGGCAGCGACCATGCTTGCATTTCGTTAATCATAAACGCAATTCCGCTACCTTGACCTTCAACTGGGCCTGCTCCAATTCTATTTGCTTCGATTGGTGTGTATTGTGCCAATTGCATAAGTGCGGCATTTCGGCACTTCGATTCGCCATCGTCAATGTTATCAAGCGTTTTTCCTCCCCATAATCCTCCAGGATTTGTCACAACAACCCTGTCTGGGAAAATGTCAACGCTTACAGGCTGACCTTGAAAATATTCGTGATATTCTCTGTGAATTACTGCATTGGCTATGGCTTCACGTAGAACTTCGCGCGGAATCTCCGATTCTTCTATGCGTTCGACGCTGTTAATAAATGTGCTAACTCGAAGATTTTTAATAACCGCGTTTACTGCATCCTCAATCATTTCTGATATTGCTCCGCTGCATTCTTCGCGGTCTATAAAACGTTGCACTCCAGTCGAAGATTTTTCTGTTCCAGCGTGAGCCGTTACATCAATAAATAATCGCGGGAAAAATTGCTGTGGATAATTTCCAAGAGTTAAAAGTCCTGCCATTCGTACGCGCCCTTGCTTATCTGTAATATTAAGACGCGTAAGTTTTTCATCTTCTGTTGTAGTTCCGCGCAAAGCTTTGGAGTTCGCTCGTCTTGCTATAAGATTTTCGACTAAATCTTTGTTTAAATCAGATTTTGTGGCTTCTTTAACAATCGACAAATCTATATCGCTTGGACGTAACGCGTTTTCTATTTCGTAAACTTCATCATTCGACATGCGAATGTCTTTATCGTCAACGCGCTTGTAACTTCCGCCTTTATCTCCTTTAGCTGTAATGTAGCAAGGCTTTTTATCGGCAGGGTTTTCGTAGATTTTTATGGCTAAAATTTGAGAATTATCGTCTACGATTACTCTTTCTAAGTTGTATCTTGGAGGATATGTTAGCCGTGCTCCGTTTGCGCCGCCATCGCCTATTCCTTCAATAAATTGATCGCGAACTTTGTTAATATCAAAGTTTTTTGTTGGAGAAAAATTATTGCTTTCATCTAATCCGAGTAGCAGTGTGCCACCATTTGTGTTCGCAAAAGCACTTACTGTTTCCCACACGCTTACGCTGAGCTTTACGTCACAGCTTTTTGCTTCATAATTGGAGTCATCTGTTTTTTGGATGCGCAGTCGTTCGATGGCGTCTTTAATTTGTTCGTTTACGATTGTCATTGCTCGCTCCTTGATTCACTGTGGTTATGTGCGGCTAGTAATGATTTGCTAATGCTTAAATTTGTTTTTGTATTTAGTTGAGGAAGTTACTTAATAATTGTTTTTCTAATATTTTGTTAGTTGGTTTGTTTGCTCTATCATAACATCACTGTCATTTTATCACAGTCATGACTGTGATAAAAGTGTTGTGACTGTCATTTTCTCTCGTTCGTAACAGTGATTTTCGTATATATGACTGTCATTTTTTCGATTTTGAACGTTATTGGCTATATTTTGACAGTGATCTTTCGTATTTTGGCCGAGATGTGTAGATCTATGACAGTCATTTTGACTTCTGCGACTGTGATACCCCCATTTATGACTGTGATGCAGATGTGCTGAGTGAATCAGATATTTTGTTATATAACCCAAAATTCCTAAAACTGGCAAATGGTGGCGTAAAAAACATGCCAAAACTGGCAAATAATTTTTCAAAAAATATGCTAAAACTGGCAAATGGTGCTGTAGAAGATTTGGCCGTGGGAACGCTTGAGATTTAACGGAGATAACAGCTTACAGTCTATTTGTGTTAGAATCGCCGAAGCCGAGCCCAAAACAGTTTGAGCCCGGCTTCAGATTTATTTTTATTCAAACGCGAAAGACAGCGTGTTAATTGCAATGCAGTCGTTGCGTACGTTGGCTATCGCGCAGCTTTTATTAGTTCGCACCGCGAGGCTTGCGCGTGTGAGTGTGAATTAAGTAAGCCTGGCTGTCAACGAGCGGACGACCTTCCTTATCGCGAGAATGCAAGGTATACGTGCCGTCTCCATCCATCCACCACGAAACAGTAGAATCAGCCATTTGCAAATCAATGTACTGAATCAAAGCTTCAACCTGATCAGGCGCGCTGATACGAACCAGCGTCTCAACGCGACGGTCAAGATTACGGTGCATTAAATCAGCCGAACCAATCCACACTTCTGGGCCACTTGCAGGACCGTCACCAATCTGCGGACCGCAAGAATTAGCAAAAGCGTAAATGCGGCTATGCTCAAGGAAACGACCAAGAATAGAGCGAACGCGAATATTGTCACTCAATCCCTCAATTCCAGGCTTAAGTGAGCAAATTCCACGCTCAACAATATCAATCTTTACTCCAGCTTGAGAAGCGCGATACAAAGCGTCAATAGTCTGCTCGTCAACTACAGAATTGACCTTAATCTTAATCCATGCTTCTTTGCCAGCAAGAGCCGCGGCTTCCTCACGCTGAATTCGCGCAATAATACCAGTTCGAACAGTACGAGGGGCAACAAGCAGGCGGTGGAAACTAGACTTCGGTGCATAACCAGAAAGCTGATTAAACAAGCGAGTCAAATCCTGGCCAACTACAGGATCGCAAGTAAGCAATCCCAAATCCGTGTACAAGCGAGCAGTCTTAGGATTGTAATTACCTGTACCAACGTGGCAGTAGCGGCGCAATCCTTCTGCTTCCTGACGAACCACGAGCGAAAGCTTGCAGTGAGTTTTCAAACCAACAATGCCGTACACAACGTGAACGCCTGCGCGCTCAAGCTTACGAGCCCAAGCAATATTTGCGTCCTCGTCAAATCGTGCCTTAATCTCAACCAGCGCAAGTACCTGTTTGCCAGCGTGAGCTGCGTCAACAAGAGCGTCAATAATTGGCGAATTGCTAGACGTGCGATACAAAGTCTGCTTAATTGCAAGCACTTTTGGATCCGCGGCAGCCTGCGCGAGGAATGCTTGCACAGAAGTAGAGAACGAATCGTAAGGATGATGCAACAAAATGTCATGCTCGCGAATAGAAGCGAAAATATCTTGCGCGTGGCTAGTTTCAACTTCCGCAATCTGACGGTTCGTAGTAGGAATAAACGGACGATACTTCAAATCAGGGCGATCAAGCGCCTGCAATTCAAACAATACCGTCATGTCAAGCGGCGAAGGCAAACGATAAACTTCTTCAGGACTTACGCGAAGCTGATTTGCAAGAAGCTGAGAAAGGAATGGGCTGGCCTCGTTGGAAATTTCCAAACGAATAGGCGGTCCAAAGCGGCGGCGAAGAAGTTCCTTCTCCATAGCGTTCAGCAGGTTCTCTGCGTCATCTTCCTCAACGTCAATATCCTCGTTGCGCGTAACGCGGAAGGAGCGGGCTTCCTTAATAATCATGCCTGGGAAAAGCGATTCCAAGTGTGCTGCAATCAGCTTTTCCATAGTAATGAAGCCGTAACGCTCTTCGCGACCTTCCTCGTCTGTTAAATCGTCAACTGGTACAAGACGGTTCAAATTATCTGGAATTTTTACGCGCGCAAAATGCGATTTTCCAGAATTTGGATTTTCGACGATAACAGCCAAGTTAATAGACTTGCCGGAAATGTACGGGAACGGGTGAGCAGGATCCACCGCAAGAGGCGTAAGAACTGGGAATACTTGCTTTTTGTAGTAATCAGACAAGCGTTCCTTTTCTGATTCCGTAAGCTTATCCCAGCTGAGCAAAACAATGCGCTGCTTTGCAAGCTCAGGAAGAATATGCTCAATAACATAGTGAGCATGCTCATCTTGGCGGCGGTGAGTAACCTCGCTAATAGCGCGCAGTTGCTGGCGAGGGCTTAGGCCGGATGCTGCAGTTACTGCTATGCCAGAATCGATGCGGCGCTTTAAGCCTGCAACTCGAACCATAAAGAATTCGTCGAGATTTGACGCAAAAATAGCGGCAAAATTAGCGCGTTCAAGTAGTGGCAAATCAGTATTTTGAGCCAACTCAAGCACGCGACGATTGAACTTCAACCAGCTTAATTCGCGGTCGAAGAAACGATCTTTTGGCAACGGTAGCTCGCCCTCACGAGCTTCACGCTTTTCTGCCTTTTCATCTTCGGCGATATGCTCTGCAATTTGACCGCGCAGAATCGCCTTTGAGGGAGCGTCAAAAATTTGTACCATACTCCGTAATTGTATGCGCTGTAATA
Source organism: uncultured Gardnerella sp. (assembly GCA_947088155.1). Taxonomy (GTDB): domain Bacteria; phylum Actinomycetota; class Actinomycetes; order Actinomycetales; family Bifidobacteriaceae; genus Bifidobacterium. Next base: position 109,274 of record CAMUFL010000002.1, read on the forward strand.
GAAGTGCGCGACTGAGTGTCGAAGCCTTCGACACGCCGACTATTGTATATGCGAACGTAAGCGCACATGAAAACCTTTGCATGTGCACAAAATGCTGCAATAGTTTCGATTTTTTGTGTGCAAATGAACAGTAGCAATAATATGTGAACAAAGACTATTTTAGGCTTTACGAACAGGCGAAAAATGGCAATAATAATAAGTACAAGAACAAATTAAAAGAGCGGTAAACCCACAAAGGTGTATGGATAAAATATCCGTGAACGTTGAACGGAACATGAGACTTTAACCGTTGCAACGATGTTGTTGTGAAGATGAAACCGCTGAAATTGTTTTTGTAAGTGAGAGGCTCGCCAAAGTGGCGGGCCTCTTTTGATGAGGGGCGATTTTCCTGCTCGTGCAGGCTGTCGCATGCATAAGGGAAACTATCAAAGATAATTGTTGGAATTCATTTTCTTAGCTTCTTTGAAAATGAGGATATGCTGTGTTCCATGCTGTGCTAATCGCAATTGCGAGTTGTTGAACGATTGTTAAGTGATGAGTCGTTATTTGTTGACGCGTGATTACGTGTGTGGAGTTTGAAACAGGTAAGAAGGATCGAAGGACCATGCAACATTCGTTTATGGCAACGCTGGCTGCAGAATTTATTGGCACCGCTATTCTTATGATTTTCGGAAACGGTGCTGTGGCAAACGTTGAATTAAAAAATACTAAAGGACACCATGCTGGTTGGTTAAATATTGCCATGGGCTACGGTTTTGGCGTGATGTTCCCAGTGCTCATGTTTGGCGGAATTTCCGGCGCGCATATCAATCCTGCTATGACAATTGCGCAAGCTGTAAACGGCATGTTCCCATGGGCGAATGTAGCTTATTATATTGTCGCTCAGCTTTTGGGTGCGCTGGTTGGTCAGCTTATTGTGTACGTAACTTATTTGCCGCATTACAACGAAACTGAGGAGCCAGAAGCAATTCTTGGCACTTTCTGCACTACGGATGCGTATAACAACAAAATTAACTACTTCCTTAACGAATTCTTCGGCACGCTTGTGCTTGTTTTGGCAGCTCTTTGCTGCCTTACTTCCCCATGGGGTGAGAAGAATTTGGCCGGCGCGTCAATCGTTGTTGGCTTCGTTGTTTGGGGTTTGGTGACTTCTATGGGTGGCCCAACTGGTCCTGCTTTGAACCCTGCTCGAGATCTTATGCCGCGTTTGCTTCACGCAATTTTGCCAATTCCACACAAGGGTTCTTCTCGCTGGGGTGAAGCGTGGATTCCAGTTGTTGCTCCTATTGCCGGCGCAATCTTGGGCGTGCTTATGTACAAGGTTTTGTTTGCATAAAACATTCGCTTTTAATTGTGATTGATTGAAGTTTATTGCGATTGGTTGCGATTGTAAGAAGCGCGTAATGCTAGTATGAATGCGTTACGCGCTTTTTATTTTGCAAGTTTATGCTTTGCAAGTTTATGCTTATTAATAAAGATATTAAGAAAGACGAAATCATGTTTCCGAAGTCAAATATTGCTATTGGTCGTTTCGCACCGACTCCTTCCGGGCGTATGCATATTGGAAACATGGTTGCTATGCTTGCGGCTTGGCTTTCTGCGAAATCGCAGGGTGGTCAAATGCTTTTGCGTTTGGAAGATCTTGATATTGCGCGCATGCCGAAAGATGCCAGCGCGCGAGTGGTTGACGATTTGAAGTGGGCTGGTCTTGATTGGGTTGGTGAGCCAACTTATCAGCATGAGCGCACTGCAATCTACCAAGAAGCTCTTGAATCTCTAGAATCTTTGCAAGACGAAGACGGAAATTCGTTAATTTACCCGTGTTTTTGCTCACGTTCCGATATTCGCGCGATTGCAGCTCCTCAGGAAGGCGACGGTTTTATACGTTACCCGGGTACGTGCAGAAATCTGCGCAAAACTGCGGAAGGCCTGGCACAAATCGAAAAGCGTTTGCAAAATAATCAGCAACATTCTTTGCGACTTGCGGTGCCGCCTGCTGATTTAAGACAGGCAAATGTGAGTTTTATAGATGCGATTTTTGGTGTGCAATCTTTTAATATTAATCGCGATTTGGGGGATATGGTGATTCGTCGAGCGGATGGCGTTTTTTCATACCAGCTTGCGGTTGTTGTTGACGATGTTTTGAGCGGAGTAAATGATATTGTGCGCGGCCGCGATTTGCTTCGTTCGGCGGCGCTTCAAATTTGGATTGGCGAGTTGCTTGAAAAGTCGGGATTTTTTGCGGCTCACGGCGTGCATTATGTGCGTCCGCAATTTGCGCATTTACCGCTGATTGACAACGCACAAGGCGAGAGGCTTGCCAAAAGTAAGCACTCGCTAGACGTTGGCGCTCTTCGTGAAGCTGGCTGGAGTGCCGAGCGCATGATCGGCTACTGCATGTATCTTTTGGGATACAAAAAGCCTGGTCAAAATCAGCCGGTAGATATGAGCGCCGCCGACGCGCTCGCGTTATTTGAAAGCCTTGACACGCCGTGGGATTCTGTTCGCGCAAACCTAGCCGACAAATCCGTGCCCTTCCTTGACTAAACTATGTATTTAGGTTTGATAGATTGGGGCAATAAATGGCATACATGACGCAAAAAGATTTAGCGAATACTGAGGTCGATTGTGTTCGTGCGCGTCAAATTGCCGACGGCGTGCACAGCGTGCAAGACGCCATTGCTCAAGCCGAATCGCATTATGGTCGCAAAGCTGAGTCTGTTACGCTACTTGCCGCAACTAAAACGCGGGATGTTGGCGAAATTATGGCAGCGCTTAAAGCTGGAGTGCACGTAATTGGGGAAAATCGCCCGCAAGAAATAGTTGCAAAAGCCGAAATTTTACGCGCACAAGCTGCTCGCGAAGGTTTAAGCGTTGGTGTGAACGGCGAAATTCCACTCTACTTAATAGGTCAGCTGCAAAGCAATAAAATAAACAAAGTCTTACCACTTGCAAATGGTATTCAGTCGGTTGACGGCATTGATCTTGCGCAAAAAATATCTGCTCGCGCGCAAAATTTGGGACTTTGCGTAGACGTTATGTTGGAAGTGAATGTTTCGGGAGAATCTACAAAATCCGGATGCGCGCCAGAACGTGCGATTGACGAAGCTCTCACTGTATCTAGCTTGCCTGCGCTTAATTTGCACGGATTTATGACGCTCGGAGCGCGTGTGGATGATGAAAAAATAGTGAGAAGTGGTTTCGCAAAATTGCGAGAAATTAGAGATTGTGTGAGTGAACAACTTGCGCAAGACTCTGCAAAATTAGAGCTTTCGATGGGAATGTCCGGCGATTTTGCGTGGGCGATTGCCGAAGGCTCTACTATGGTTAGGATTGGTTCGGCAATCTTTGGCCCACGCGCATTTGTGTAGTTTTAAGTTAATCGATTATTGCTCACGCGTGCACAATCACATTGCGCAGCGAACCGATGCCATCTACATGTACAATCGCTTCGTCGCCAGCGCGTAAAGTCCCAGCTGGGTATGGGGTTCCTGTCAAAATCACGTCTCCTGGAAGAAGCGTTGAGAAGCTTGAAATCGCTGCAATTTGCTCAGGAATACTGTGAATAAGTCGAGCTGTAGTGCCGTCAGCTTCCGGCACATTTTCACCATTAAGCGTAAATGAAATATGTGCATCGCGCCAATTTAGCTCGGTTGTAATCCAAGGTCCAAGTGGGCAAGAAGTGTCGAAACCTTTTGCGCGCGTCCACATTGGGTCGCTTCCTGCGCAATCTCGTAAAGTTACGTCATTTACGCAAGTAAAGCCAAAAACGTAATTCATTGCGGTAGCTGCAGTTACATTTTTGGCGATTTTGCCCATAACAACTGCCACTTCTGGCTCAAAATTCATGTCGTTTGAGCAAGCAGGAATCACAATCGGATCGTCCGGACCAATCACAGAAGTGCTCGGCTTTGTAAAAATGACCATATCTTCGGCAGTATGCGATGCGGCCGCAGGAGAGGTAGCGCGCTCGTCGTCAGAGCGCGTATCGTAATTTTTTGCCAATCCATAAACTTTTGAAGGAATTACAGGCACAAGCAAGCGCACGCCATCAGCATCCAACGCGTAACGTTTACCAGTTGGTTTAACTCCTTGCGGGCTTAAAGGATGTCCTTCAAGCGCTACTAAATAATCTTTACCGTCGGTTTCGTCTTTTTGAACGAAAGCATATTGCGGAACTTCATTATACGAAAAACGTGCAATTCTCATATTTTTAAGATTACGACATATTTGCTACTTAATTAGAGACTACTTGCTACTTAATTAAACTTTGCGTGCTACTTAACTAAATTATTTGCGCAAATTATTTGCGATTGAAAATTCTTGAAAACAAAACTTGAGTCTAGTACACTCAAGTTTTAGGAATAAAGTTATAGGAAAATCTGTTATACGTATCAGATACATGAAAGTGAAAGCTCGTTAGAACTCAAAAGTATCGTCAAAAAGCTTGAAATTGCAATAAAAGTTGCAGCGATTTGACTTAACTGAAATGTGTTTTAGAGCTTTCGTGGAAATGAGGTAGATATGGAACAAAAGTTTACAACCTTAGCGCAAGACGCATTAAGCGACGCTGTGCAAAGTGCAGCGGCTGCTGGCAACGCGCAAGTTGACACTCTGCATTTGGCGGATGCTTTACTCCGCCAAGAGCAGGGCGTCGTTCGCGCGCTTATTGCTCAGGCGGGGGCGGACGCGCAACAAATCGGTGCTGAAATTCGTAACGCATTAGTGGCATTGCCTTCATCTACTGGCTCAACTACAACTAAGCCAGATGCAAGTCGTCAGCTTTTGGCTGCGCTAAGCCAGGCAGAAAAAGAAATGCGCGCAATGGGAGACGAATACGTTTCTACGGAACACATGCTTATTGGCATGGTTGCTAGCGAACCAAACGCTGTTGCGGATATTTTCAAAAAGCACAACGTTTCCGCAGACGTGTTGCGTAAGGCTGTGCCAACTGTGCGCGGAGGTGCGAAAGTTACAAGTCCGGATGCTGAAGGCAACTACAAAGCGCTCGAAAAGTATTCTGTTGATATGACTGCGCGCGCTCGCGAAGGAAAGCTCGACCCAGTAATTGGGCGCGATCAGGAAATTCGTCGCGTGATTCAGATTCTTTCTCGCCGCACGAAGAACAATCCTGTGCTAATTGGCGAGCCGGGCGTTGGAAAAACGGCAGTTGTAGAAGGATTGGCTCAGCGAATTGTGGCAGGAGATGTGCCTACGACTTTGCAAAACAAGCGTCTTATCAGTCTCGATTTGGCTTCGATGGTTGCAGGTTCGAAGTATCGCGGCGAGTTTGAGGAACGCTTAAAGGCAGTGTTGAAGGAAATTCAGCAATCGGACGGTCAAATTATTACGTTTATTGACGAAATTCACACTGTTGTTGGCGCAGGATCTGCAGAAGGTTCAATGGATGCTGGCAATATGCTTAAGCCAATGCTTGCGCGCGGTGAGCTGCGCTTGGTTGGTGCAACTACGCTTAACGAGTATCGCGAGCATATTGAAAAGGATTCCGCGCTTGAACGCAGATTCCAGCAAGTGTTTGTTGGCGAGCCATCTGTTGAAGATACGGTGACGATTTTGCGTGGACTTAAGCAACGTTACGAAGCGCACCACAAGGTGACGATTAGTGACGATGCAATCGTAGCTGCAGCAACGCTTTCAAACCGCTATATTACTGGCAGACAGCTTCCAGATAAGGCGATTGATTTGGTGGATGAAGCGGCAGCTCACTTGCGCATGGAGCTTGATTCTCAGCCAGAAGAGATCGACGAATTGCAGCGCAAAGTTACGCGTCTTGAAATGGAAGAAATGCAATTAAAGAAGGCGGAAGATGCTGCTGCGCGCGAACGCTTAGAAAAGTTGCAGGAAGAATTAGCTAACTCGCGCGAAAAGCTTTCTGGATTGAAAGCGCGTTGGGATGCGGAAAAGGCTGGCCATAACAAGGTTGGTGATTTGCGAGCGCAACTCGACGCTAAGCGCGTAGAAGCCGACAAATTCACACGTGAAGGCAACTTGGAACAAGCAAGCCGTATTTTGTATGGTGAAATCCCAAGCATTCAAAAAGCTTTGGAAGAAGCGGAGTCTGAGGCCGCTAATGCTAAAAGTGAAGCGAAAGAGCCAATGGTTCCGGATCAGGTTGATGCTGATTCTATTGCAGGAGTCGTTAGCGAATGGACGGGCATTCCTGTTGGTCGCTTGATGCAAGGCGAAAATGAGAAGCTGCTCAACATGGAAAAAGAGCTTTCTAAGCGCGTTGTTGGCCAAAGCGAAGCAATTCAGGCTATAGCGGATGCTGTGCGCAGAAGCCGTGCTGGAATTGCAGACCCGAATCGCCCAACTGGTTCCTTCTTGTTCTTGGGTCCTACTGGCGTTGGTAAGACGGAGCTTGCTAAGGCTCTTGCTGACTTTTTGTTTGACGACGAGCGTGCAATGGTTCGCATTGATATGAGCGAGTACATGGAAAAGGCTTCCGTTTCGCGTCTAATCGGTGCTGCTCCTGGTTACATTGGCTACGAGGAAGGCGGCCAGCTTACTGAAGCTGTGCGTAGACGTCCGTATTCTGTAGTGCTTTTTGACGAAGTTGAGAAGGCACATCCAGAAGTATTCGACGTTTTGTTGCAGGTTTTGGACGATGGTCGTTTGACTGACGGTCAGGGTAGAACGGTTGATTTTACGAATACGATTTTGATTATGACATCAAACTTGGGTTCGCAATTCCTTGTGCAAGAGGGCTTGGACGATGCTGCTAAACGTAAGGCTGTTATGAACGCTGTTCACGCTGAGTTTAAGCCAGAGTTCATCAACCGTTTGGATGAGCTTGTTATGTTCCATCCGTTGAGCCGCGAAGAGCTTGGTGGAATTGTGGATATTCAAGTTCGTCAAGTGGCTGCACGCTTGAGCGACCGCCGCATTAGCTTGGATGTGAGCGATTCTGCTCGCGCTTGGCTTGCGGAGCATGGCTATGATCCAGTTTATGGTGCTCGTCCGTTGCGTAGATTGGTTCAGACAGAAATTGGCGACCAGCTTGCTCGATTGCTGCTTTCTGGAAAGGTGCATGATGGTGCTCGCGTAGTTGCGGATTGTGCAGGGAGCGACGACCATGTAACTCTCAAGATTGCGTAAATATGCATTATTTAATGTAGTCAAATAATGTAGTCAAATAAAACAAAGCGTGCTGTTTATTGGATTATTCCCCAGTAGACAGCACGCTATTTTTGTATCGGAATAAAAAATATTTGTAGAATTAACTTGTAATAAAAAGGTGGAATTCCCCCTTAATTTTTCGAGTTATTGCTGATAATTGGCATTATAGGATATGCGTATCTTTTAAATTTTTAATTGGTTTTTGTAAAAATCTATTTTTTTTATATGAATTATTATAAAATGCGTGTACGTATTCAAGGCTGAATACGTTATGAAGCAGATTGAAAATGGAGATACGAATATGTTCGCAAAGAAAGGATTTGCAATAGTTGCGCTTGCTACTATTGTTTATGATATGCCAATTTCAGCTTATGCTCAGATGAGTGGTTCTGTAGTTGGAATAGACAGAGAAAATATACGAAGTTGTAGGTAAGTAGTCTAGTTATTAAGTGGTGAGAGATGCAAGAATCATATACGGGCTCAGATGTGCAACTTGTTAATGTGAATTTTTCGTATGGGAAAAAACAAATTTTGCATAATCTTTCTATAGATTTATCTTTTGGCATATGTGGTCTTTTGGGGCCAAATGGTGCTGGGAAAACTACTCTGCTTAACGTTATAGCGACGATTTATGCTCCCTCTAGTGGGAAACTTTTTGTTCATGGCTTTGATGTAACTTGTCGTGCGGAAAGGGCTAAAGCTCGGTCAAATATTGGTTATTTGCCACAATCATTTGAACTTATGAATGCATCGAGTGTGTTAAAAAATGTTCAATATGCCGCATGGGCGCGAGGTTTATCGTGGAGCGCTGCGTATCAAGCTGCTTGGAATGCTCTCAAACAGGTTGGCTTGGAAAAACAAGCGCATTGCATAGTTGCTAAAATATCAGGAGGTCAGCGTCAGCGTGCTGGTATTGCTTGTGTGATTGCTAGTCAGCCTGCAGTACTAATACTTGATGAGCCTACTGTTGGTTTAGATCCTGAGCAGCGTATTGATATTCGTAATTTTCTTAAGTCTTATTCGCAAAAGCATACTGTTATTGTCAGTACACATTTAGTAGAAGATTTAGCAGTAATGGCAGATCGGGTTATAGTTCTTAATGAAGGAATTATATTGCTTGATGGGAAAATGGATAATCTTCTTCAATATGCTAATCGTGAAGATCTTATGGTAACTCCATGGGAATCAGGGTATAGGCATTTGCTATCTAAATTTCATAAAAATTAGTAGTAGCAGTAACTAGATATGTATAGTTTCTTATTTCGTTAATGTGGTAGCAAGTAGGGATGTGATTAAATATGCGTCAATATTCTAACTTTTTAACTGAATTCAGATTTTTTACGAAAAGTCATAAGAAGTGCACAATTATTTCACATATTATGTCCCCATTATCTCTAATAAGCAGTTGTATTTTTAGCTTATTTTTGATTGCATATCCTATTTTTTTGGGTGTGGCAAATTTTTTAGCGCATAATAATAATTATGCGCTTTGGTTAAGAATTGATGTCACGTGGATGCATTGTTTGTCTGATATTGTTGCTTGCATTTTTGGCGCATGGTGTTCATGTAAAGCTTGCTCGCCTAGATGTTTGGTTAATCCTGCGTGGTGTGCAGGAAAATCAGCCAGTCGTTACGCTATTCCTATACTAAAAGGCGCTATACTGTGCAGTTTGTTATATTGCGTAAGTATATTGCCAACAGTAATTCAGAGTGATGTAAATATTACAAATTTTCCGTATTTTCCACTATTATGTGGAGGCGTGACGCCAAGTGCATTTTTTGCAATTGGTTTTACTTTAGGAGTAATTATTGGCAATCGTTGGGCAATTGTATTCTCAGCTTTATTATCTTTTGCAATAATTTGGTGCTGTATTTATGGCGTCATTATAATGCGTAATGGCGTTATTCCTCAGGGAGATATTTTTCCTAGATATTGGGGTAGTAGTTTATACGCAATACTTCCAGTGTCGGACGCTGGTATTGGTGCTGAGCCTGGTTTGCGCATGAACCCATGGCTGGTGACTTTGCGCATATTCTTTGTGTGTGTTGTTATCGTTTCATGCATTCTTTGTTGCGCGCATATTAGATATTTTTGGCAAAAGGGATCTTATTGGCGCATAAAAGCAATAAGTCTTTCTTTAATTATGCCAATAGTATGCGCTTGTTGTATAGCTATGTGGGGCCCAAAACCTTGGATTCGCTCTGGACCTTTTGTGCCTCAGTGTACAACGTTTAAAGATACTGCTTTTTCTGTTTGTGTACATCCTGAAGAAGCTTATATTCGTAAACTTCGTTCTGTTAAACATCTGAAAACTGTTGCTTCTTGGTTTCCTAAGAATCAGAGAGATTCGCAAGGCAAAGGAATTGTGCTTGTACTGGGGAATGCGTTTACTCCAACAAATACTGAAAAATCTTGGAATCTTGCTAATAGTGGTTTAATAAAGTTACGTAATCTTAAAGCTACTGTTATTCAACAACAAACAGATACATTTGTTAGGCGTTCTGAGAAATATGGTGATATGACTGGTATCGCTCAAGAAGTGTTACAAAGATTTGTGCCTGCAAAATGTGCATCAAGTGCTATGAAAGAAGTATATGTAAAAAAGAATCTTGATTCAAACGCTTCTGTTACAGCATTTTTGCTTGCACAACTTCCTTCTCGTATAAGTAATGATGTGTATGGGTCATATGGATTTATTCCAGGTGAAGCAAACGATAAAGTGGCTATGAGTATTAATAATGCTAATGATGCTAAGCTGAAACAATTTGTAAAAAATCATGTTAAAGAACTTAATCAATGCCGCATAACTCCACAACAAGTCTTATCGGAACTTGGTGATAAGCATGAAAAATAATTTTCGCGCTTGGCTTGAAGGTAGGCATTATATTGTTGCAATCGTTGCAATTTTATTGTCCGTAGTCCTTCCCTCTTTAATGCTTGTTATATTCAGATCATTTGTAACGCAGTTGCCAGTTTATGTTGGTTATATTTGTTTGCCAGATTCTGCTAACGTGCATAATGCGGTAGAAGGTATAACGTTCCAATGTCAATCCGGTAGTAGTGTTGTTAATTTTGTTGTTCCTCTGTATGAAGTTATTGTAGTTGGGTTTATTGCCACGGCATTCGTTTGCCTTGCTCCGATTATGGTATCGTGGGAACGTTTCGTGATGAAAAGGCTGCGAATATATGCATTGAGTGCTGCTTTATTGTGTTTGTTTGTTTCATTCGGCGCTTCAGTGTTAATTGTTCGTGTAATTGACTTGCAGCTATTTAGTACATTGCAGATGATTTTAGGTAATGCGTGGATTGATATCGTGCTCATAATGATTGGATTAGCATGTTTTGGAAGGTTTTACGGCCTTGCATTTGGCGTCTTTTTAGCGGTGATGAACATTGCCACACAAGGTTTGCAAAGTAAAATTGGATTGATTTTGCGATGGTATCCTTCTGGAACTTTGCCTGTAATTCCTGGACAATCCATATTGTTATACGTCATTGTTGTGCTTACTATAATTGCAGTTTGCTTGTGGAGTGGCACGTGTGGACGTGGATTGCTTTATTTTGAACGTGCTTAAAATGCGTGTTGAATTACGTTGGTAAGTCGAATCAATAGTGTTTAATAGAACGTATGTTCGATAATATTTTAATGTTTATTTTAATGGTGGTTGCTATTGTAATCACCGCCATTGTTGTGCTGGCTATTGTTAAACGCAACTTTGGAATGCAAGGCGCAAATGGTGTAAACCAGCGCGAATTTAACGAATTGCGCTCGCAGTACGAGCAAGCTCGCGCTCAAGCGCAAGAAAATGGCAATCAGGCTATACAGTATCGCACGAAAGCAGAGCAACTTGCTGAGCGATTAAAGTTTGTTGAAGCAGAACTTGCTAAAGCACAGCAAGCAGAACAAGTGCGAGTGAATCGCGAAGAACAATTGCGTGCAGAGCGAGAAGAACGCGAACGGTTAAATCGTGAAAAAACTTTGAAAGAGCAAGGTAAAGTATTGGAAGCGCTTGCTCCTGTAAAAGACAATCTCGAAGCTCTGAAGAATAAAGTTTCGCAGATTGAAGAAGGCCGCAAACAAGAAATGGGTGTGCTGAGCACTCAGCTTAAAGGCTTAAGCGAGCAGCAAACAAGGCTTGATCGCGAGACAAGTTCGCTTTCTGCAGCATTGCGAAATAACAAGATTCGCGGAGCTTGGGGCGAGGCTCAGCTAAAGAATATTGTGGAATCCGCAGGCTTGCTTGAGCATGTTGATTTTGATACGCAGGTTGTTGTAACTGGAGTAAATGGCGAACAGCAGAGGCCAGATATGGTTGTGCATCTGCCAGGAGGCAAAACAATTCCAGTTGATGCAAAAGTTCCGTATGCGGATTATCAGCGTGCTTGTGAAATCCCAGATAACGCAAGTGACGAAGAATTAGCTAGAAGGAGCGAGCTTCTAAAAGCGCACGCTAAGGCTTTGCGAGAGCATGTTAGAGTATTAGGAGCTAAAGCGTATTGGCAGGCTTTTGAAACAGCACCAGACTTTGTAGTTGCATTTATTCCAAGCGAAGCATTGCTTCAGGCGGCTCTTGAGGCGGATCCAACGCTTATGGATGATGCTTTTGCGCAAAAAGTAGCACTCACTTCACCAGTTACTTTGTGGGCTGTGCTTAAGTCTGTTGCGTACGCATGGCAGCAGCAAAGTCTTACAGATGATGCAAAAGAACTTTTCGATTTATCTAGAGAATTGTACGATCGCTTTGCGGTTCTTGGAGAAAATGCTTCAAAACTTGGCGTATCTTTGGCAAGAACAGTTGCAGCTTACAATAAGTTTGCTTCCTCACTTGAGTCTAGAGTGTTGGTAACAGCTCGTAAACTTCAGAAGTTAGATCAAAGTAAGGTTATTGCTTCAATAGATCTTATAGATTCCGATAAAGCTGATGTTAAAGAGCTGAGCGCTCCAGAAGTATCAGTAGAAGATCGTTAAGCATAAAAACATCAAAGCGTCAAAAATTGGACAGCTCTAAACGCTAAGGAGTGCAAAAATGGCAGAATTACAAGAGGAACGCGCGGAACTTAAGCGCATGCTTTGTGCGGATATGAGTGTGAAACCATTTAGCGAACTGTTTTCTGTTACATTTGCTCAGCGCGGCTCTAAGCTGGTTGGAGATGTTCTTTTTGATGCAATTGAGAAAGCTGGGTATTCGTTAGAACGCGATGTTGACGCTATTGGTGCGTTAACTGCTGCTGCAGTGCCGATGGTTTTTGCGCTTATTCATGCTGCAGAACGTAAAGGAATTGCACTCGACGGCTTTGTTATGGATTTTGTTTTTCCTGCAACAAAAGGTCCGTCAGTTAAAGGCAAGCGAGTATTGTTACTTGACTCTTGGCTTTCTGAAAAATCGTATGTTCAAACTTCTTCGCTTGTTACTTTACGACACGGCAATGAATTAAGTCTTGATTTTGGCATTGTTCATCAGCAAGGCGCGCAAATTCTTGCTATAGTTGCATTAATTGGTGGTGTTGACGCCGACGAACAAGGCATGAGGCATCTTCAATTAGTAAATCCAATAAGTGAGGAGAGTACTAAAATGGCATTTGTTCAAGCTTTCGGTGAAGAAGAATTACGTGCAGATGCAGATCACGAAGATTGCTGCAACGATCATTGCTGTGGCGGTCATTGTGAGGTTAAATGCACTGGTGATTGTGCTAATGATGGTTGCACTGAGCCATGCTGCGAAGACAACTGCTGTGGCGGTCACTGCAAGTCAGGTTGCACAGGAGATTGCGCAACTGACGGCTGCAAAGACTAGTTGCCAAGGCTAGTTGCAAAGACTAGCTGCCAAGTCTCAAGCGCAAATTAATACTTTAATTGGAGCAAAACTTATACATGCACGAACCGAATCCAATTACTTTGGCTGCAAAAGCTTCCGATGAGCCAGAATTTCGACCTATAGGAGTTTGCCCGTGGGAAGAAGAGCATCCAGGTGAGCCTCGTCCAGATAATCCAGAATCGCCAAATTACGATGCGCGGTTTAGCGCTGAATTACTAGACGAAGGTGACCAGCGCAACGTCCTAGACCGCTACCGATACTGGAAAGTAGAAGCTATAAAAGCGGATCTCGATTCTAAAGGACGCCACGAGTTTGAAGTAGCTGTAGAAAATTGGACTCACGATTTCAACATAGGCTCTATGGTTCGCACTGCAAATGCGTTTACAGCGAAAAAAGTGTATATTGTAGGGCCTCATAAATGGAATCGTAAAGGCTCGTTAATGACTGAGCTTTACCAATACGTTGAGTGCTGCCCAACTATTGAAACTCTAGTAACTAATTGGCGCGAAAATATAGCACGAGAAACAGAAGAAGCGCATCAACTTTTGCTTAAAGCGCAGGCAGAAGGCAATAAAGAAGCAGAAAAAATCGCAAATATCAAGGAACAAGACGCTAAAAACGCTCGCGTTATAGCGCTCGATATCATTCCAGGCGCAGTTGCTATGGAAAGCTACAAGTTCCCTAAACGTTGCCTTATGCTTTTTGGTGCGGAAGGTCCGGGTCTTTCTAAAAAAGCACTAGAAATGGCGGATGACGTTGTTTATATTTCGCAATTCGGCTCTGTTCGCTCGCTAAACGCAGGAGCAGCTGCGGCTGTTTCCATGCACGCGTGGATTGCGCAACATGCAGCACCAAATTGCTGAATCTTAATTAAAAACTTAATTAAAAACTTAATTAAAATCTTAATTAAAATTTCAACAGCAAAATATCAGCAGCAAAATCTCAACAAAAATATTAATCAAAACGCAATAGTCTGTACTTATAAACGTTTACATTTAATCTATATTTTTTTTTTATTTGTGATATTGTTAATTTATGTTAGAATTTCAACATATTACAAAGCGTTTTGGCGAAAAAACAGCGCTTAAAGACGTTTCTTTCGTCGCCGAAGACGGTAAAGTCACGGGCTTTTTGGGCCCTAACGGCGCTGGTAAATCTACTACCATGCGTTGTGCGTTAAATCTTATTCATGCCAATAGTGGCACTTCTCTTATTGACGGCAAACCTTACGCAAAAATTGCCTCTCCAATGACGAAAGTTGGAGCAGTTCTTGATGCAAAGTCTGCTCACAGGGGCCGAACGGCTTACAATCACCTGTATTCACTGGCTTTAACTCACGGAATATCAAAGAAACGTGTCGATGAAGTCATTGATATTACTGGTTTGACTAGTGTAAAAACCCGCAAAGCAGGTTCGTTCTCGCTTGGCATGAGCCAGCGTCTTTCGATTGCGGCAGCGCTTTTAGCTGATCCGCACAATCTTATTTTGGACGAGCCAATTAACGGCCTAGACCCAGAAGGTGTTAAGTGGGTTCGTGAATTATGCAGGTATTACGCAAGCGAAGGTCGAGCAATTCTACTTAGCTCGCACTTAATGAGCGAAGTTGCGCTTACTGCAGATAATCTTGTGATTATTGCGCATGGCGAAATTTTGGAGCGCACAACAGTTCAAGATTTTGTTGACGCTCATTCGCAGCACGCTGTGCGACTTGTAACTCCAGAAGGCGAAAAGCTAAAGTCTGTGCTTGCTCAAAATAACCCTGAATGCAAGATTTTGCCAGATACTCGCACTCCACAAGACGTTCAAGAAGGCGAGCTTTTTAAGGTAACAGGTTGTGAGCTTAATCAACTTGCTCGCGAAATTGCAGATAATCAAATTTTGGTTTACCAGCTAAATCAAGAGCATGCGTCGCTTGAGGAAGCATATTTGGCTCTTACGCATGGCCAAGAGCAGTACGTAACGCAGGCTGTTCCTACTGGCAGCTTAAAGCCTACTGAGCAAAGCGCAACGCAATCTAATAATGAGGTGAGTGCAAAATGAGTGAGCAAGTAGCAAATCAGCAAGTGCAATTGGCTGAATCTAACGCACGCCAGTCCAACGCATACAAGACTGGTCGTAACATGAATGCTCAGCACTTACGCCTTACATTTATGCACACGCTTAAATCTGAGATTGTTAAGTTGCGCGGGCTTGCATCTACGTGGTGGTGCATGGCATTAACAGTTGTTTTGCCAGTAATTTTTAGCTTTATTATTGCGCTTGTGCAAAAAGCAATGTCTAAAGTTGACGTTAATAACAAGGGTGCAGCTGGTAGCAAATCAAGTGCTGCGATTACTGTTGGACCGAGCGATAAAAGTGACCTTATTGCATCTCAAGAAGGCATTTTCCGCTTAGTTATTAGCTTTGCTTCTATATCTTTGATTGTTTTGGCGATTTTTGCAGTGCTTGCTGTAACTGCGGAACATTCTACGACTTCAATTCAGGCTTCTCTTACGGCTGTACCTAAAAGGGGTATGTTCTTTACGGCTAAGTTTATTGCGGTTGCAATCTATGTTTTTGTAGCCCAACTTATTGCAATGGCAGTTTCTTTAGCTGCTGCAGAATTAGCTTTTATGGGAGATAACATTTCCGGATTATCGGGAAGCAACGTGTGGAAATTGCCGCTTACTCTGTTCCTTGGCTCTCCTGCAATTATGGTTGTTGTGTCAGCAATGGCCTACGGTTTTGGCATGATTTGCAAGTCAACTGCTGGCGGAATTATGTGCGTTATTGGAGCCGTGATGATTCTGCAGGCCATTGTTAGCATTATTATGGTTGCAAGCAATTTAGCAAAGTGGACTTCAACACTTATGCAGCTTTTGCCAGGCAAGGCTGTGAGCCAATTCTTAGGAACGGGCGAACTACTTCCACCAAATGCATATGTTTTCAAATGGTGGCAGTCCGGTTTAGTGGTTCTTGCTTGGGCTGTAATTATGTATGCAATTGGCTACTTTATTGAAAAGCATCGCGATATTTAAAATATCTAAAATATCTAAATAATATATTTCGCAAATAAAATAAATAACCCAAATAAGACAAATAAAACAAGGGCTTTATCTCGTAACTGGCTACAAGATAAAGCCCTTTTTGTATTCATTTATTTTTAATTATAAATTAAATTATCTTATTAATTTATCTTATTAAATTATGAGGAATATCAGTCGTTCTTCACAGTTTCAGCAACTCGTGGCCACAAGGTGGTGCCCCAGTTCTTGATTGTGCGCTGGCGAACCAGTGGCAAATCGGAACGGTCATACACTGTACGCCATGGCTCCCAAGCCAAACCGGTCTTTTCAACAAGCTTGATGCGGAGGTTGCGCACATTGCCCTTGAACTGAATAGTTGTGTTGAAGTGAGCTGTACGATACTTGCCGTTGCCTTCCCAAGCGCGAGAACGCACGTAAGGGGTGCCATCGATTTCGGTGCCATACTCATCCCAGTAGATGTAGTAGCGAGCTACATAAGCTCCACGGTGATCCAAAGTCAAGTAGCCTTCGCGGTAGGAAGAAACCTTGGTTTCAACGTAATCGCTATTGGTTTGCAAAGTTGCTACTTCGTTATCCTTGACGAAGGAAGTGGTGTAAGCAATTGGAACTGCTGGGCTGGAGGTGCTCAAGTTGGCACCTTCCTGAATCAAAGCTTTCAATGTATCGATATTGCCGGTGACAACCTTAGCTGCACCGTTAGCGCTACCACCGAGAATCACAGCGGTTACAGAAGTATTCTGCAAAATGCGATGGAACTCGGTGTTTGGCTTGATTTCAACACCCTTGATTGCAGCTTCAACAGCAGCCTGGAAATCGGTGCTCTTGCTGGTGGTGTCGAACTTTACATACATTGAACGGCCGTAGGCCACGTTGGACACGTATACTGGTGGACGCTTGCTGTCTACTCCACGGTTCTTCAAGTTTTCTGGCGTAGTGCATGGTGCGAAGAAGTCAGCTGGGCTGTCTGGAGCATCAACACTTACGGTGTAGTAAGTCTGCTTGAAGTTCACAATCTGTGTTTGCTTTTCACCCTTGTGCACTGCGTCGAAATCAATCTTCAGCGGCACACCAATCTTGGCGAAATCAGCACCGAACTTTGCCTTGAGTTGGTTCATGCTTTGTGCACTAGCAGAATCATACTGCATACGAGCTGCCACATTGCGGCTTGCTGCGTACTGTGCGTTCCACTTAGAAACCAAGTTATTTACTGCAGATGTCACAGAGCTCTTTGTTGGGTGCTGAACAGTTGCGGCACTTTCGCCATCGTGGAAGCCTGGCAAATCAACGCTCAATGTAATTGGAGCACGGTTTGCGGAAATCAGGCTTGGCATATTGTCCATCAAATTCTGATCAGCGCGGAACAGGGCACCTGGGTATACACGATCATTGTTGGCGGAAGTAACCGACAAGTTTGATGTTGTATTGGTGATGTTCTTCTTTTGATGCTCAACAACTACGAATTCGCCGCCCTTGTCGAAGCTGTCGCTGGAGAATTTGTTGTCAATGGTTTCGCCGTGACGAGCGAGAATGTTTGTTTTATCGTATTGCAAATCCCACAAATAATTATTCAGTGAGTCCTTTTTGGCTGCGCAAGCTGTTACAGGCTCGGAGCCTTCTTCAGCAGGAGCTGCCATTGCTGGTACTGCTAAGCACTGTGGGATAATAGTCGCGCCCGCGAGCAACAACATTGCTGCATTACGGTAGAACGGTGTCTTCTTCATATTTGTCCTTCAATTTTGATTATTTTTTGATTATGTTTTTTAGATTATTTTTTAGTGAGATGCTGCATTTTATGTGCGTCTATGCATTATATGCTTCACTGCATTAAGTTTCAGCGCCTCACACGAACTGATTATTACACACTTTTTATTTGTGCGATAGTTGGCAAAAATAATTTTTCAATTTACAAACAAGTGTTTAAATAATGTTGGAATACCAACATTATTTAGTTACGTCGTTTTTGGGTTTACGGCGTGTTGCGGTATAATTGTGGCGGTAATTTCTCACTTTTATACGTGATAATTTTGTGAAAATATGCACATAATGCATTTTGTAACCGCTTCTTGTGTGATAATCAAAAAAATTTTGCGCACTGAAGCATAAAATACTGCAGATATAGTTGTCACAAAGCTTTTATCCACATTGCTTTTTTTATTACGCGAAGGTCACGCATCACACATATAGTTGAGGTTATGCCTACATTCACACGCGAAGAAATTGAGCATCTGGGTGTTCTTTCCCAGATTGCGCTCAGCGACGAAGAAATTAGTCGCTTGCAGGGCGAATTAAACGTCATTGCAGAATCTATTAATAAAGTGCAGGAAGTTGCTGGCGAAGATGTGCCGCCTACTGCAAATCCAGTACCTCTGGAAGCTTATTTGCGCCCTGATGTGCCTGCTACGCCATTGACTCAGGAAGAAGCGCTTTCTGGCGCTCCGAAGAGCGAGTCTGGCATGTTTGTAGCGCCTCGCATTTTGGGGGAGGAATAAAACATGACTAATACTCAAGATTTAGTAAAGCTCTCTGCTGCCGAAATGGCAAAAGCTGTAAAAGCTAAGGAAGTTTCCAGCCGTGAGCTTGTTGAAGCTCACTTGGCAGTAATTGAATCAGCTGAGCCAGAAATCAAGGCGTTCTTGCATGTTTCTTCAGATATTGCTCTTGAGCAAGCAGATGCTTTCGATGCTAAGAATGCCAAGGGCGAAACCGAAGGATTGCCTGAGCTTGCTGGTGTGCCAATTGCAATCAAGGACATGATTGTTACTAAGGGCATTCCTACTACTGCAGCTTCAAAGATTCTTGAAGGCTGGGTGCCGCCTTACGACGCTACAGTTATTGAAAAGCTTAAAGCAGCTGGAATGCCAATCTTAGGTAAAACAAATCTTGACGAGTTCGCTCAAGGTTCTTCTACCGAGCATTCTGCTTACCAAACCACTTGCAACCCTTGGGATACCGAGCGTGTTCCAGGCGGTTCCGGTGGCGGTTCCGCAGCTGCTGTTGCTGCGTTCGAAGCTCCTATTGCTTTGGGTACAGATACAGGTGGCTCTATTCGTCAGCCAGGCGCTTTAACTGGTACAGTTGGTGCGAAGCCAACTTATGGTGGCGTCAGCCGCTTTGGCGCAATCGCTATGGCAAGCTCTTTGGATCAGATTGGTCCTGTTTCTCGTACCGTTCTTGACTCTGCGCTTTTGCAGGAAATTATTGGCGGCAATGATAGGCGCGATTCTACTTCTATCCCGGCTCCAGTTCCTCCAATGGCTCAGGCTGCACGCGAAGGCGCTCGCCGTGATTTGAAGGGCGTAAAGGTTGGCCTTGTTAAAGAGCTTAGTGGCGATGGTTTCCAGCCAGGCGTTGAAGCTCGTTTTAACGAAGCTGTGCAGTTGCTTAAGGATATGGGCGCAGAAGTAACGGAAGTTTCCTGCCCTCACTTCCCTTACTCTTTGGCTGCATATTACATTATTATGCCTTCGGAAGTTAGCTCCAACTTGGCTCGTTACGATGGTATGCGCTACGGTTTGCGCGTAATGCCACCTGCTGATAAGCCTCAGACGGCTGCAAACATGATGGCTGCAACTCGTGAAGCTGGATTCGGCGACGAAGTAAAGCGTCGTATTATTCTCGGCACTTACGCACTTTCTGCAGGTTATTACGATGCTTGGTACGGTTCTGCTCAAAAGGTTCGTACGCTTATTATTCGCGATTTCGAAGAAGCATTTAAGAAGGTAGATGTTCTCGTTTCTCCAACCAGCCCTACAACGGCATTTAAGTTTGGTGAGAAGATGAACGATCCGCTTGCTATGTACATGAACGATATTGCTACGATTCCTGCAAACATGGCTGGCGTTCCAGCCTTGAGCCTCCCAGCTGGCTTAAGCGACGATGGTCTGCCTGTTGGTATTCAGATTATTGCTCCGCAATGCCATGATGAGAAGATGTACAAGCCTGCAGCGGCGTTGGAAGCAGCGCTTGAAGAGCAGTGGGGCGGCCCAATTTGGAAGTCGCTTAAAGCTGGCTGGCTCGATTCATTGGCTAAGTAAAGTGAAGTAAAGCTTAAGTAAGAAGGATTCTCATGGCTGAAAAACTTATGAAATACGCCGATGCTGTTGAGCAGTTTGATCCAGTATTCGGTTTGGAAACGCACGTTGAGCTTTGCACTCGCACGAAGCTGTTTTGCCCAGCGGAAGTATCTTTTGGTGGCGAGCCAAACACTCAGCTAACTCCTGTAAGCCTTGGTTTACCAGGCTCTTTGCCAGTCGTAAACAAGACTGCGGTTGATTACGCGATTAAGCTCGGTTTGGCATTGCATTGCGAAATCGCTGAGTGGAGCCAGTTCGCTCGTAAAAACTACTTCTACCCAGATATGCCTCGTGACTACCAGATTTCCCAGTACGACAAGCCTACTAATGGCAATGGCTACTTGGATGTTGAGCTGGAAGATGGCACTGTATTCCGCGTTCCGATTGAGCGCGCTCATATTGAGGATGACGCTGGTAAGAATACTCACGTTGGTGGCGCTGACGGACGAATTGAAGGTGCAAATCACTCTTTGGTTGATTACAATCGTGCAGGCGTGCCTTTGATTGAGATTGTAACTAAGCCAATTGAAGGTGCAGGTTCACGCGCTCCAGAAATTGCTGGTGCCTACATGCGTGCAATCCGCGATATTGTTCGTGCTCTCAACATCTCCCACGCTCGCATGGAGCAGGGCAATATGCGAGCTGATGTGAACGTTTCGCTTCGTCGCAAGCCGACTGATCCATTTGGTACGCGTTCCGAAACAAAGAATGTGAACACATTCCGCGGTATTGAAAAGACTCTCCAATACGAGATTCGTCGTCAGGCTGCTATTTTGAGCGAAGGTGGCGAGATTTTGCAGGAAACTCGTCACTGGGATGAAGCAACTCAGACCACTGCTGGCGGTCGCGTAAAGTCGGATGCTGACGATTACCGTTACTTCCCAGATCCTGATTTGGTTATGCTTCACATCACTAAGGAGCACATTGAGCGCATGAAGGCTGAAATGCCAGAAATGCCTCGCGAGCGTCGTAACCGTTTGCAAAGCGAATGGGGTATTAGCGATCTTGAAATGCGCGATATTTTGAACGCAGATGCTCTTGATTTGGTTGAGGAAACCGTTAAGGCTGGTGCAACTGCAGCAGGCGCTAAGAAGTGGTGGCTTGGTGAGCTTGCTCGTGAAGCGAATACTCGTGGCGTAACTTTGGAAGAGTTGCCTATTACTCCAGAAGATGTAGCTGAAGTTGAAAAGCTAATTGCAGACGGCAAGCTTAATGACAAGCTCGCTAAGCAAACTGTTGCTTGCGTTTTGGCTGGTGAGGGCAAGCCTGATGAAGTTGTTAATAAGCACGGATTCAAGGTTATGAACGACGACGGCGCTTTGGAAGCTGCTGTTGACGCTGCTCTTGCTGCAGATCCTGAAGTTGCAGAAAAGCTTAAGGCAGGCAATATGAAGCCGATGGGCGCAATTATTGGTGCTGTTATGCGCGCAACTAAGGGTCAAGCTGACGCTAAAGCTGTTACTAAGATTGTAATGGCAAAAATCAAAGGCTGAACCAATAAAGTCAATTGCGTAAATGCTATATTGCAATAACGCAATTGTTATTTAAAAAGTAAGTGCTGCGTGCTCGCTATATGTGCAAATTAGTTTGTTACGTGTAGTGAGCGCGCAGAATTTACTATTAGGCTTTTCTTAGCGCTTTATAGTTTGTAGATTATCATGTATTATGCTGATGGCCTTAATTAGAGGTAAAAACAAGTAGGTGAGTATGCAACAAACCAATGACGGTGTGAACAATTCTCGCGAATTACCAAAGTCTATAGTAATTCCTCCAATTCGCGGAGAAATGGCGCATCTGCGCCCTGCGACATGTGCCGATTTGCAGCGCATGGATGATTTGTGTGCTTTTGATAATGCTGCAGTTATTACAGGCAAAGACGATCAGTCAGAACGAGCTATGGTTCACGCATGGGTTGAGCGTTCAGCTCAGTGGTCTGATGGCGGTTTTTCTGTTGAAAAAGCGGCTGAATTGTGCCGTTTTGCTGGTGATGTTCAGTCCCGTCCTACTATTGCGTGGGCTATTGTTCCGGACGTTTTAGACGATGTTAAGAATACCTCGGGTGCCATTATTGGCATGATTTTTCTTATTGATATTGATGGATGGTCTCGTTCGGCGCGTATTCAGGTTGTGCTTGGCAAAGATTATCGTGGCCGTGGATATTCTCGAGACGCTATGCCTCGCGTGATGACTTACGGTTTTGCGTCGGAGCCAACAGGCCTTGGATTGCATCGTATCTGGGTTGGTGTGCCTGCAACTAATACACGCTCACTTTCTGTGTACCAGTCGCTTGGATTCATGCAAACAGGTACTGCTCGCGATGCTCTTTGGGATGCTCAGCATCAAAAATATCAAGATTTTGTAGTTATGGACACGATTGTTGACGAGTATGATGCCATTCGCTCGCTTGACGCTTTCGGATTGCACGTTATTGAGGAAAATCCTGGCGTGGCCGAAGCTTTGAGTGCGCATGAACATTCTGTGGCTATACCTGTGCATCATGATAATCTTGATGAATCGTGGCCGTACAATGCGAATACTGCCGAAGGTACGTCTTCGAAACGAGCTTGGTGGCGCATTATAGGTCGCGGTCGTAAGCGTGGTGCTAGTAACGCAAATACGGAAGGGAAGCAATGAGCGCCGAAGATCTCGACAATTACGAAACTGATGCTGAACTTGCGTTATACAAAGAATATCGCGATGTTATTAAGCTTTTTACTTATGTCGTCGAAACTGAGCGTCGATTTTATTTAGCTAATAAAGTTGATTTTAATGTTCGATCTGCTGGGCAGGACGTTTATTTTGATGTGCAGCTTACTGATGCTTGGGTTTGGGACGTGTATCGTCCTTCGCGTTTTGTTAAAAACGTTCGCATCGTAACGTTTAAGGATGTCAATGTTGAAGAAGTACAGAAAACAGACATTGATATTCCTGAATCTATCGCGTGATGCGCGTATGCTCAATAAAGATATATATAAATTTTACTGAGCGCCGCAAAGTGTTCTGTAAAAATTGATGTATTAAAATATGGAGGACAAGTGACGAATACACAATCCCCAAAGGAATCTGTGGTAATTATTGGCGGTGGTCCGGCAGGGTTGACGGCAGCCTGGGAGCTAGTTAAGAATGGCGGCTCTGAACGCTATGACGTAACACTACTCGAAGCCACGCGTGAATTTGGTGGTATTTCGCGTACTGTTAAGTACAACGGTAATCGTATGGATATTGGTGGTCACCGTTTCTTCTCGAAAGATGATCGAATTATGCAGTGGTGGCGTGAAATGCTGCCTTTGCAGGGAGCTCCTTCATACGATGACAAGAAACTCGGTCGTCATCATGATTTAGAAGCTGGTGGACCAGATCCTGAAGTTGAAGATGAAGTGATGTTGAAACGCCATCGCGTTTCGCGTATTTTCTGGAATCATCATTTCTTTGATTATCCAATTTCGCTTTCTGCTGCCACTTTGCGTTCTATGGGCTTTATTTTGACTATGCAGGTTGGCTTCAGCTATTTGTGGTCAATGATTCATAAGCTTCCGGAAACTAATCTTGAGAACTTCTACATTAATCGTTTTGGTAAGAAGCTTTATTCCATGTTCTTTGAAGGTTATACCGAGAAGCTTTGGGGTAGGCATCCAAGCCAGATTTCTGCAGATTGGGGTGCTCAGCGAGTTAAAGGCTTGAGCATTGTTGAAGTGCTTAAGAACGCGTTTTCTAAGCTTATGCCTAAGAATAATGGCAAGCAGAAGGAAGTAGAAACTTCTCTTATTGAGGAATTCTGGTATCCAAAGCTTGGCCCTGGTCAGTTGTGGGAAACTGTTGAGCGCCGCTGCCGTGAAAACGGTGCTACAGTTCGCACAGATGCTAAGGTGGTTGCAATTAAGCAAGCTGACGGCAAGATTTCTGCAGTAGTTGTTGAAGATGCTAACGGTGAGCGTTCTGAATTGCATGCTGACCAGTTTATTTCTTCTATGCCAATTAAAGATTTGGTTGCTGCTCTTGAGCAGGGTGCTGCTGCGGGTGAAGATTCTGAAGTCCCAGCAGAAATGCAGCGTGTGGCTAAAGGTTTGCCTTATCGCGATTTTGTGACGGTAGGATTGCTGGTCAAGCGTATGCGTTTGCGTAATACTACTGCTATTCCAACGCTTGGTAATCCGCCAATTGTTCCAGATTGCTGGATTTACGTTCAGGATCCTGGATACAAGGTTGGTCGTTTGCAAATCTTTAACAACTGGAGCCCGTATCTTGTTAAGGATGTTGACAACACTGTTTGGATTGGTCTTGAGTACTTCTGCGAAGAAGGCGATGACTTCTGGAATATGAGTGATGAGGAAGCTCGTAAGATGGCAATTGACGAGTTGACTCGTATGCAGGTTATTAACGGCGAGGAAGATGTTCTTGATTCTCACCGTGAGCGAGTTCCAAAGGCTTACCCAGCATACTTTGACACTTATGCACAGATGCCTGAGCTCATTAAGTATTTGGACGGTTTTGGTAACTTGTATTGTGTTGGTCGTAATGGTCAGCATCGTTACAACAATCAGGACCATTCTATGGCAACCGCAATTGAGGCTGTAAAAGATATTCGCAATGGCGAAACTTCTAAGGCTAATGTGTGGTCTGTAAATACTGAAAAGTCTTATCACGAAAAGAAATAACAAACAAAAGAAGTAAGCATAAATAATTTAATATAAAATATAAATTGGTAATTGTGCTTTATTAGCAATTAGCAATTGTCAAATTATTATTAAGCGCTAATGATTGTGGATATTAATTTACGATTATTAGCGCTTTTTGTTTACTTATTAATCCAATAAAAATTGTAAATAAAAAATAATCAAGATTAGGGCGCGTCGCGTTGTGTAGCGTCTTACAGCTGTAGTAGCATACATACTGTTCGTTGTTGTACACATAGTTATGTATGACAGCAAGTTCGTGACGGATTTTCCGTAATCTTCCATGTAAAGGC
The DNA here is from genome assembly GCA_947088155.1 of uncultured Gardnerella sp. Taxonomy (GTDB): domain Bacteria; phylum Actinomycetota; class Actinomycetes; order Actinomycetales; family Bifidobacteriaceae; genus Bifidobacterium. The sequence goes on from CAMUFL010000002.1 coordinate 134,296, forward strand.
TTACCGGTGTTCTATGCTGCGTGGGTTAAGGAAAGGTAAAATTGTGGCAACAGGCCAGAATCTTGAGAAAATGAAGCTCTCAGAATTGAAAGATCTTGCGAAGCAGATGGGTTTGCGCGGTACTTCAACTATGCGCAAGCCTGAATTAGTAGCTACGCTTACAGCGGCGCGAAATGGTGGGGAAGCGCCTGCTGGTGTGAGCGTTCGTGTGCCTCGCAACGATATGAGCATTAACAAAAATGCGGATATGCGCGAGAATGATGAAGATGCTCAAATGTCGAATGACGATAAAGACTTGGAAGCGTTGGAAAGCTTAGTGCCTAATGCTGCTGAGCGTCGATCTCGCGATGACTCCGATTTTGGGGTTAAGAATTATCGTCGTGAAGGTGGCCGAAACGGTGCGTTTAAGCGTCATCGTATTGTGGATGATCGCGATAACAATCGTGATCGTCATCAAGAAGGCGCGGATTCGCGCGATTTAGATCAAATTTTGGCAACTTTGCCTGGTGAGGAAGCACGCTCTGATTCAGATTCTCGTCGTCAGCGTGGAGCTTCTCGCGATTTTGATCGTGACGATCAAGCAAATCGTAATGATAGGTTCCAGCGCCGTATGCGTGGCCGTGCTCGTGAATATGATGATACTCGCTCAGATTATGATGAGCGTTCTAATCGTATGGATTATGCTGAGCGCGATGATTCTGATGATCGTCGTTCGGAGCGAAATGACCGCCAGGATCGTCTTGAGCGCAATTCTCGCATCGATCGTGAGGGCCGTGATAATCGTGAGGGCCGTGATGGTCGCGATGGTCGTGATGATCGCGATATGCGAGAGCAGCGTCACGAGGAGCCGCAAGAAGAACTTGTTCCAGTTGCAGGCATTGTTGATGTGTTAGAATCCTATGCGTTTGTGCGCACTTCTGGCTATTTGCCAGGTCCAAATGATGTGTACGTATCAATGAGCCAAATTAAAAAGTATGGCTTGCGTAAAGGTGATGCTGTGCAGGGATCTATTCGTGCTCCGCGCGAAGGTGATCGTCGCAATCAGCGTCAAAAGTTTGTGCCTTTGCAGTCTATTAATAGCATTAATGGAATGAGCGTGGAAGAGGCTCAGTCTCGTCCGCAGTTTGCTAAGCTTACTCCGTTGTATCCGCATGAGCGATTAAAGCAGGAAACCACAGCTAATCGCATGTTGGGTCGTGTTATAGATTTGGTTGCTCCTATTGGTAAAGGTCAGCGTGGCTTAATTGTGTCCCCGCCAAAAGCTGGTAAGACTATTACGCTTCAAAATATTGCTAACGCTATTACCACCAACAATCCTGAAGTGCATCTTATGGTTGTGCTTGTGGATGAACGTCCAGAAGAAGTTACCGACATGGAACGTACTGTTCAAGGTGAGGTTATTTCTTCTACTTTTGATCGTCCTGCAACTGACCATACTACGGTTGCTGAGCTTGCAATTGAACGTGCTAAGCGTTTAGTAGAGCTTGGCCAAGATGTTGTGGTTTTGCTTGATTCTATGACGCGTTTGGCTCGTGCTTACAATATTGCGGCTCCTGCTTCGGGTCGTATTCTTTCCGGTGGTGTTGATGCTCAAGCATTGTATCCGCCAAAGAAGTTCTTTGGTGCTGCTCGAAATATTGAAGACGGCGGTTCTTTGACGATTATTTCTTCTGCATTGGTTGAAACCGGTTCCAAGATGGATGAGGTAATCTTTGAAGAGTTCAAAGGCACTGGCAATATGGAGTTGCGTTTGAGCCGCGATTTGGCGGATAAGCGCCTCTTCCCAGCTGTTGATATTAACGCTTCTGGCACTCGTCGTGAGGAGTTAATTACTCCACCTGCTGATTTGCCAGTTATTTATCGCTTGCGTCGATTGTTCGGCGGTCTTGAAGCTGAGCAGGCTTATCAGACTTTGATTCCAAGATTAAAGAAGACTGCTTCGAATCGCGATTTCTTAGCTGCCATCGTTCAACAAACTAGCGGTGCATCAAATAATGCTTCGGCATCTGCTGCAGTCTAGTTTGATTACTTTGTAAAGCAGTTTACAAAATTGCCCCCTGGATTTTCCAAAGGGGCAATTTGTATTTTATGCAGTATGTTCTGCTAGTTGAGCGAGCGCAAATTTACGCAGACGCTTCACGCCCTCGCTAAGATCTTCCGGCTTACCAGCGTAAGAAAGTCGCACAAAACCGCTTCCTTCCTTGCCAAAAGCCTCCCCAGGCACAACCGCAACTTTTTCTTCTTCTAATAGTCTCTTACTGAATTCTTCAGAAGTTAAACCAGTCGGGCGAACGTCAACAAAAACGTAGAATGCTCCTTGCGGTTCAATAAGACGCACAGCTTTGCAATCTGCCAATGCATCTAAAACTAAACTTCTTTTTGCTCGGTATTCTTCGCGCATTTCTCGCACGTGATCTTGCGGTCCAGTAAGAGCTGCAACACCACCGTATTGTGCAGTAGAATTGACGGAAGAGTGCATCATTTCTGCGATTTTACTTGTCTGCTCAATGACATGACTTGGTGCAAGTATATAGCCTATTCTCCATCCAGTCATTGCGTATGTTTTCGACAAGCTTTCCACAATAATAGTTCTATCTTTCATTCCTTCAACTGCAGCAATCGACGGCGCTACGGCGTTTCCTTCAGGATGTGCGTCCGGTGCGCTCGCAAATACAAACGGATGATACACTTCGTCTGAAATCACCCATAAATCAAATTCTTGGCATAATTTCGCAACTTCTGCAAGTTCTTCGGCAGTTGTTACAGCACCTGTTGGGTTGCAAGGAGAATTTATAATAATAGCGCGAGTGCGCGGGGTAATTGCTTTTCGGATTTCTTCTGCATTGACGTGCATTCCATGTTCCGGCTTTAACGCGACTGTTACAGGAACTGCGTCGCACATAAGCACTTCTGCATCATAAGACGTGAAGTATGGAGATGGAATAATTACTTCGTCGCCCGGATCGACAACGGATTTAATTGCCAAATATAAGCCAATTGTGGCACCGTCAACTGCTTGAATTTCCGTTTCTGCATCGTAATCTAAACCTTTTACGCGTCGAGTGTACGCTGCCGCAGCGTTGCGGAATTCAGGTATGCCTAGTACGTCTGTATATTTTGTTTTACCAGCGTTTAGTGAATCGCAGGCCGCTTCAACAATGTGAGCAGAAGCGGTTTCTCCTGGTTCGCCTAAACACAAAGAAATAGCGTCAGGTATTTGTTCAACGCGATCGAACACGTCGCGTATTCCGGAGCGGGGTATTTCGGTTGCGTGTTTTGCTACTACAGTCATGTTATTCTCCTTCTCGATTGTTGATTTAATTTAGACAGTTAAGTTTGGGAAATGGTTATAGGTTTCGTTTATACGCTAATTCTTATTATTCTGCAATATTCAGCAATATTTTTTATTCTGCAATTTACAAATAAATACGTGAGTTTGGGTCATAATATTCCGCCGATATGCGCGATTTTAGTAATTATTGTCTTGTATGCGAGGTGTAAGTGACTCAAAGCACATACTTTTTTGATTAAAATGTTAATTTTTTACGTGAATTTGTTCTTTTTCTATAAAAAATACGGTAACATAATAGTGACTGCAAGGCGGCGCTAGTATAGATCCGATTGTAAATTCTCACTCAGCGTCGATGGGAGAATGGAGTCCGTATGACGGCAAATCCTCATAAGGCTGAAAACGGCATTGCTATGGATTCAACTGATGGAATCATCGTAGATATTCTTGAGCATGATGGTAGAGCGACATTGACTCGCTTGGCTAAGGCATCAGGCTTATCGGTTTCTGCAGTGCAATCTCGTGTTCAGAAGTTGGAACGTAAAGGTGTTATTACAGGTTATAGAGCTTTGATTGATTATGAGCGTCGTGGCTTACCTGTTAGCGCTTTTGTATCAGTTACGCCTCTTGATTTTGGCCAGGAAGCAACAATTCCTAATAAGCTGCGGGATATTTCTGGAATTGAGGCTTGCTATTCCGTTACTGGTAGCCCGAGTTTTATGTTGGTGGTTCGTGTTGCTACACCTAGTAAATTGGAAGAGCTTATTAATACGATTCATCGTATTGTGCCAGTAAGCACGGAAACCACTATGGTTTTGCAAACTTATTTTGACTAAAACAGAGTATGTGTGATTTTTCAGAAACAACGATTGACGTACGTGACGATTCTTTGAATTCAAGCTGCAAAGATGCGGCAGCAAAGATTGTTGCGTTACGTCAATCTGTTGATAATATTGACAATGCTGTGATTTCGCTTCTTGCGGAGAGGTTCAGAACTACTCGTAGCATCGGTGAATTAAAAGCTAAGGCCGGATTTGCGCCTTTGGATGCAAAGCGCGAGCATGAGCAAATAAGTCGGCTGTTAGAACTTGCGAAGGCAGCAGGATTGGATGCGTCTATCGCAATTAAATATCACGAATTTGTCGTTACGGAAGCTAAAAAACGTCACGAGCAAATGCAAGCTTAAGCCTGTTTTATAGTCTTATATTGTAACTTTTTTGTGTATATATGTAGCTATGTGAATTATAAAGGCGGATAATACAGGTATGACTATTGCAACCGTTGAACGTTATGCGCATATGCTTGATTCTGCAAGTCGAGGTGGCTACGCATATCCTGCTATTAATGTAACTAGCACGCAAACTTTGAATGCAGCTCTCCAGGGTTTTGCAGAAGCTGAGTCTGACGGCATTATTCAGGTGTCTGTTGGCGGTTCCGCTTATTTTTCAGGACAGTCTGTAAATAATCGCGTAGTAGGTTCGCTTGCTTTCGCGGCTTTTGCGCATGAGGTTGCATCTAAATACCCAAATATTACTATTGCTCTTCACACTGATCATTGCGCAGAGCCTTATCTTGACGATTGGATTCGCCCATTGCTGGCGCATGAAGCAGAGCAAGTGAAAAAAGGTGAGGAACCTTTATTCCAATCGCATATGTGGGATGGTTCAACAGTACCTTTGCAGCATAATTTAGACGTAGCGCAGGAACTACTTGACGCTTCACAAAAAGCTCGCACAATTCTTGAGATTGAGATTGGTGCTGTTGGCGGTGAAGAAGACGGTCATCGTGCTGATATTGACGAGCGTCTATATTCTACGCCTGAAGATGCTTTGCGTGTTGTAGAGAAACTTGGCTTGGGTGAGCGCGGCAGGTATATGGCTGCTTTTACTTTTGGCAATGTTCATGGCGCGTATAAGTCTGGCGTTGTAAAGCTTCGTCCGCAATTGCTGCAAGAAATCCAGCAAACTGTGTATGAGAAGTACAAAGATATTTGCGACACTCGCGCTTTTGGCGCATCTAAAAATCCTTTCCTTCTGGTATTTCACGGAGGTTCCGGATCTACTTCCGAAGAAATCGCGGAAGCTGTGCGTTATGGCGTAGTCAAAATGAATATTGACACAGATACGCAATATGCTTTTACGCGCGCTATCGCTGGGCATATGTTCCGTAATTACGATTCTGTTTTGAAAATAGATGGTGAAGTCGGCGAAAAGAAGCTGTATGATCCTCGTTCTTGGGGCCGTGAAGCCGAAAAAGCTATGGCAAAGCGTGTAGTAGAAGCGTGCGTGCAGTTGGGTTCTGCTGGCAAAGCACTGAAATAGTAGGCTTGATATTTAATAGTATTTTTCTTCTACTTAATCAGTAGGGGCGTAGCGATACGCTAGTCAGGTAGGATTGTGCAAATTTGGGCAACGTTGGCCCAAAAAATGGAGGTGCGACATGCCTGGAATTGTGCTTATTGGAGCTCAATGGGGTGACGAAGGTAAAGGCAAAGCAACAGATTTAATTGGTTCAAAAGTTGACATTGTCGCACGTTTTAATGGTGGCAACAATGCTGGCCATACCGTTGTGGTTGGAAATGAATCTTATGCGTTGCACTTGCTTCCAAGTGGCATTATTAGTCCTAATGTAACTCCTGTAATTGGCAACGGTGTTGTTGTTGATCCAGAAGTGCTTCTGGAAGAAATTGACGCTTTGGAGTCTCGTGGCGTGGATTGCTCGCGTTTGCTCGTAAGCGAGGCGGCGCACATTATTACGCCATACCATCGCGTAATCGATAAAGTTACGGAGCGTTTTCTTGGTAAGCATAAGATTGGTACTACCGGCCGCGGAATTGGACCTACTTATGCGGATAAAATTAATCGTGTTGGCATTCGCGTGCACGACTTGTTTAATGCTGAGCATTTGCGCGACAAAGTTGAAGCAAGTTTGCATCAAAAGAATCAGATGCTGGTAAAGCTTTATAACCAGCATCCTATTGATATTGATGAGGTAACTGCTCAGCTTGTTGAACTTGGTAAGCGTTTGAAGCCTTATGTTGCGGATACTTCTTTGGTGTTGAATAAAGCGATGGACGAAGGCAAAACTGTGCTGTTCGAAGGCGGCCAGGCCACAATGCTTGACGTCGATCACGGCACTTATCCGTTCGTAACTTCTTCGAATCCTACTGCAGGTGGTGCTTGCACAGGTACTGGAGTTGGTCCTACTCGTATTACGCGCGTAATCGGTGTCGCTAAGGCTTATATCACTCGCGTTGGTGAAGGTCCATTCCCAACTGAGCTTTTGGATGAGCAGGGTGACTGGCTGCGCGAACAGGGCCATGAGTATGGTGTTACAACAGGCCGTCCTCGTCGTTGCGGTTGGTTTGATTCTGTAGTAAGTCGTTACGCAACGCGCGTAAATGGTTTGACGGATATTGTTCTTACTAAGCTTGATGTATTAACAGGTTTGAAGGAAATTCCAGTTTGCGTAGCTTACGATGTGACTTTGACAGACGGAACTGTTCAGCGAATGGAAGAAATGCCTGTTGATCAGGCTCTGTTTGCCTCCGCGAAACCAGTTTATGAGATGATTCCGGGTTGGAATGAGGATATTTCTCAAGTTCATAAGTTTGAAGATTTGCCTCAGAATACTCAGAATTATGTGAAGCGCTTGGAAGATCTTTCTAACTGCCGTATTTCTGCCATTGGCACTGGTCCGCAGCGAGATCATATTATTAGTGTTCACTCGCTAACTGACTGAAATTTTTATTCGCTGATGATTAACTTAACAAAACGGCACTTCTCGATTGAGAGTGTCGTTTTGGTTTATGGCGAGAATTTTGGAAGTAGCAAAGATTAGGAATAGAAAATGAATAAAATAAGCGAGAAAAATAGTAAAAATAGCCGCCGCTTATACCTTTTAGTTTTTATTGGCGGCACTTTAGGAGCATTTGTGCGTGAGATAATTTCTACCTACGCGCCACTAATTCACCCAGTAAATCTGCAATCTTCTATATTTGGTCAGCTTACTTTAGGCACTTTCTTGTCTAATATGATTGCTTGCTTTATTTTCGCTCTTGTTACTGCAATAGCAGTTAAAGCGTTATCTAAAGAAAAGCAAACTTTTTACAAATATGCTTTAGGAACGGGTTTTTGCGGCGGATTGTCAACTATGTCTACTTTCGCATTTGAAAGTGCAGTGTCTTTTGTGACTCCGCGAGTGACGTTTGCTATGTTGGCTATGATTTTTTCATTGATTTTTGGCGTTTTTATGGCGTTTGCTGGAAGTTGGGTTGGAACAGGAATTGCAAAGCGTATTAATAGAAAGCAAGAGCAAACTGTTGCAGAAGATAATACTGCTAATACTAAGGTGGTGAAGTGATGAATCCATTGTACATTTTTATGATATTTGTTTTGCCTTGTTTCTTTGGCGGTTTAGGTGCTGTTTTAAGATGCGTGATGACTAAAAAAATTTCCGCAAGTCATGATAGTAGAGTTCCTGTGGCAACGCTGTTTATTAATTGTGTAGCCTCGTTTGCTTTAGGTGTTGTTTCTAATGTTTTCATGGTTGCTGCAACAATTTTTGGCGCTAATTTTGTTTATTTTATGATTTTGGGATTTTTGGGTGGATTTTCCACATTTTCTACAGCGATTTTTGAGGGTGTGGATCTTATTAGAGGAAAGCGAATAAAAGATGGCATTTTTCTACTTTGTGCGGAGCTAATTGCGCCATTTTTGTCTGCTTCTGTGGGTTATGTTGCTTCGCAAATTTTGTTGATGCACATGATTTAGAACTGGGTAAGTTTGTTTAGAGCTGATTTATAGAGAGTTTAGAGCTGATTTAGTTATAAAGTTAAGTATTGTGCGCGAATCGAGTGGTAGTGGATTTTAGTAATATGATGAGTTTTGTAAGCAATTGTGCGTCGCAAATAGCTGGAACTTTTTGTAAATTGCGTTGGAAAATAGTGGTTGCTGGCTTAGTTGTTGGCGTTGTTTCTGGATCTCTTGTTGCGTCTTATAGGCTTGGGATTGAGTATGGAACTGATTTTGCTAAATGGGCGTACATCCAAATTCATAATAATCTGTGGCTTCTTGTTCCTTGCATAATATTTGCCGTGATTGTTGGGCTTATTGTCGGTTGGATGAGCATTAAGGAAAGCATGGCTTCCGGAAGTGGTATTCCACAGGTTGTTGGATACGTTCAGCGTGGATTGAATATGCGTTGGCACACAATTTTGCCGGTTCGATTTGTGGCAGGTTTGCTTGGTTCTTTGTTTGGTTTATCTCTTGGTAGAGAAGGCCCGTCAATCCAGATTGGTGCTTGTGGAGCGCAAATGCTTTCGAGGATTGTTCGCAATGGTAAGCGTAACGATATGCAGGAGCATTATGTTGTAACAGCTGGAGCTGCAGCTGGTTTGTCGGCGGCATTTTCTGCGCCACTTTCTGGAGTTATGTTTGCTTTAGAAGAAGTGCAGCATGGCATATCTTCTACGGTTTTAATGGGTGCTGCTGTTGCTTCTCTTTGTGCTGATTTTGTTTCGCAAACTTGTTTCGGTTTGCGACCGGTTCTTGATTTTGGTCAAATCCCGGATTTGCCTATGGGTATGCATATTTGGCTTATTCCGCTTGGTGTTTTTGCCGGTATTGTTGGGTCGTTAATGAATCGTTCATTGCTTGGTTTGCAAACGCTATACGGGTATTTGCCTAAATGGATGCCAGTTGTAGTGGCTTGCTTGATTGCAATTCCTGTTGGCTTGTTCTTGCCAGATGTTCTTGGCGGTGGCTCTAATCTTGTTCGTCTTTCAGAGTATGGAAAAATAAGTATTGCTATGCTCTGCTTGCTATTTGTTGCGAAAATGCTATTTACTTCTACAAGTTTCGGCTGTGGTGCGCCTGGCGGCATTTTTATGCCAATTCTTGCTGTTGGCGCGCTTGCAGGAGGTGTTGCGGCTCGTAGCATTATTAGCGTGTCTGCATTTGGTATTGACTCAAAATTCGTATCTGTGTTTGCTGTGTGTGTAATGGCTGGCACGCTGTCTGCATCAGTAAAGGCGCCACTTACTTCAATTTTATTGACTGTAGAAATGTCTGGAACGATGATACACACTCTGCCTGTTGCTGCGTCTGCGTTTATTGCATTGCTTGTTTCGGATATTTTAAAAACTAAGCCTATTTATGGTGAGTTGCTTGAACGTTATATGAAAACTCATGGAGATCTTGTAATAAGTTCTGTGGGTGTAAAACAATAGCTTATTAGCTGTTCGCCATGCTTTGTGCATAATATTTTGGCTTATTTTCAACGTTTGTTGAGCTTTTAACCACATTTGTTTATTTATATTGTGTACGTAATGCTTGATGCGATTCAATAGGCGCATGAGCATAAATTTAGACACAAACGCAATATTAAATTCTTGCGTAAGTAAAAGAGCAAATATTCGTCATGCAAATGTTGATCAGAATAATGTTAGTTATTCTAACGACAGCATTAGCAGACGTTCTGCTGATTTGCAGAGGGTGCAAAAATACACTTATCCTCCTCAGCTGAGCGCATATGCGCGCGCTAATTTAACTACTAGTGCTACGTGTATTAATTCAAATTCTTCAGATGATCGCACAATTATGTCTGTTCGCCCGACTGCTTCGCGCAAGGCTCAAACGCGCGAATCTGCGCAATCTTTTTGCGGGCAAGTAAAAGAATCTCCTATTAAAAGCAAATTGTTGGATCCTTTGCCGTCAAATGTGCTGGTTGGAATGGCAGCAACGGATGGCATTGGTTTAAGCACATTATTATCTTTGCTTGCGTATCGCATAGGAGAAGAAGGCCTCCATGTGGCTATTGTAGATGCGGATTTAACGCATGGTGGTTTAGACGTTTTGCTTGGTTTGGAATCAGATGAAGGCCGTCGTTTACATGAAGTTGATGCTCCTCTTGGGCGTTGTGACGGACATGTGCTGTGCAGTGAATTGTTGCATTGGGACAATGTTGATGTTCTATCATTTTCGCCGTGGCTAGGTAAGCAGCCTGATCCTTGGGTTGTTGAGGCTGCAATTCGCGGTTTAGCTGAAGCTTGTGATGTTGTTATTGTTGATATTGGTGCTGGCGAGTCCGCAATTCAGGCCTATAAGCGTATTCCGCAGCTGTCTAATGTTGCAACAGTAAGTGCTGTTGAGCTGTCCGTAATGGATTTGGCTCGTTTTCGTGCTCATTCTCAAAGACTTAATGCTATGCAAAATATTGAAGTTTTTAATAACAAGTTTGCTATGGTAGGTTTAACTCCGCGCGGAATAATGACAAAATCTTATATTTTAAGTATTGATGAAGCTGAAGAATATTTGCGCACTCCAATATTTGCTTCTTTGCCGTATGATTCGCGTTTGTACATGGATATTGTAGGAGGTTACGGCATTCGAAATGTTCCTTCTTCAATGGAATCAGCTATGAACCAGTTGGAGCGCTGGTTTATTGGTTCTGGTTTGCGTAGTGCAAAAAAGGAAGTTACAAGATTTCGTCATTCTAAATATCGGGATAATCGCCCATCGTTTTTAAGGGGTAAGTATGGTCGTAAATAATTTGCGAGATCTTGATTTTGGTATTTTACAAGAATTTGCCGTGGATGCGCGAGTTACAGACATGGTTGTGAGTGAAGATGGGCGCGTTTGGGTTGATTTAGGCCAAGGGTTGCGTGAGTGTGCTCCGCGAGTGCCGCTTACTAATCCTGCGCTGCTTCGTGAGTATGCTGTTTGGCTTTGTGCTCAGTTGGGTAGAAGATTAGATGATGCTTGCCCGATCGCAGACGCTTCTACAACTTCTGGAATCCGCATTCATGCTGTTTTGGCGCCGATTGTGGCACAGGGTGCTTCATTGTCTATTCGTTTTCCTTCGCTAAATCGCTATAATCTGTTGGATTTGAGTAAGCAGGGAATGTTGCCAAAAGAGTTGGCGTATATGTTAAGCGTTCTTGTGAAGTTAAAAGCGAACATTGCTATTACGGGGAGTACTGGTTCTGGGAAAACTACTCTTATGAAGGCTTTGCTTTCTGTTGCTAATAAAAATGATCGTATTGTGTCTGTTGAAGAGACTCGTGAACTTGGCGAATTGAGTGTAAATCATGTTTCGTTGAGTGTGCGCGAGGCTAATGTTGAAGGTGTTGGAGAAATTGGCTTGTCTCAACTGGTAAAAGCTACTTTAAGAATGCGCCCTGATCGAATTATTTTAGGCGAGTGCAGAGGTGAAGAAATCGCTGATTTGCTGCGGGTTTTTACATCTGGTCACAAAGGTGGTATGACTACTTTGCATGCGGACGAAGTGCAAAAAGTTCCATCGCGACTTATGTCTTTGGGTTTGTTGGCTGGGTTAGAGCCAGCAGCTTTGTGTGCTTTAGCAGCTGGCGCTTTCGACGTTGTTATTCATGTGGTTCGTGATTCTTATGGTCATCGAATTGTGCAAGAGCTTGGTATTTTGGAGTATTCTGCTGGTGGAACTTTGCAAGGCGTGCCGGTGTTAAAGATTGAGCGCTGTAAAGACGGAAGTGCTTTTATGAAATCTTTTCCTGCATGGTCTGAGTTTGCTCGCCATTGGATGCTACCAGAAGATATAGCTTGTATGCGCAGTTGTGATTTTAAGCAGTTGACATAATGAATTTCGTTTAATTACTGGGGAATCAAATGGATATTGAGGAAGTTTTGGCAGGGCTAGTTGCAGCTTTAAGAGCTGGGTCGACTTTTGCTATGGTAATACAAAATGATTCTGAAGTTCAGCATAATCGTGCTTCAAATATTGTAAATACAAAGCTTATTTATAGTTGGCTTTATGCTCAATGCTTACCAAAAAATCGTGTCGTATCTGATGCTCACCGCAAAAATATTGAAAAACATATGCACATAGTTTCTGAAAATCTTATGGCTGCATACGAATTAAGCAATACGCTGGGGTGCACTATGGCGACTTGCGTTGAAGCAACCGCAGCCTCATATCACGCGCAACGGCGTGCAGAAGATTTGCGCGCAGATGTTTCTGCGATGCCTGAATCAACTATAAAACTACTTACAGCTTTACCTGTTTTAGCGCTTCTTGCTGGAGAGCTTATTGGCGGTAATCCTATTGTTATGCTGCTTTGCACAGCACAAGGGTGGGTGTTATTAACAGTTGGCGCAATATGCTATGGATTAGGTCTTGTGTGGGTGCGTTCTATGCTACGCGTATCGCATTATGCCATGACTGGTGCGATTGCAAGGAGTTGAAGTATGGAATATGAAAAGCATCTTTGGCTGATTGTGCCAGTGTTCATGGCAATGGTTTGGCAGTTATGCAATTTACGTTTGTGTGCGAATGAACTTGGCGAACGTAAAAGCTTATTGTGCGATTCTAAAATGCTAAAATATGAATGGCGTAATTCATGCGTTTTAGATGTTGACCCATTACTTGGCTTGCATATGATTATTGTTGCTTTGAAAAGTGGTGTCGCTATTCCGAGGGCGCTGGCATCAGTTGGATCCGTATTGCCAGGTGGTCATGGATTGTGGATGTGCAATGTGGCAAAAGCGCTGCTTAAAGGTGATACTTGGCATGAAGCTTGGTCACCTATTTATGTGAATTTTCCTAGCGTGGATAAAAAGCCGGTTAATACCAGTTTTATTGGATGTGGTGCAATCAACTCATCGTCAATATTGTCTAGCTGGTTGCGTTCAGGTTTGCGAGAATCGTGGCTTTCGGGGTCTTCTCCTGTGCCAGTATTGGTAGCTCTGGCTAATCATTATGAGAAAACTATGGCGAATGTTGCTAGGCAAGAAACTTCTAAATTGTCGGTTAGATTGCTACTGCCAGTTGGGTTGTGTTTTTTGCCGGCTTTTATTTGCATCGGTATTCTTCCTACCGTTGTTTCTCTTATACATTAGTAGCTTTTATCCACAATGCATATTTTTTATTGGATATTGAAAACTAAATTGTAAAAATAGTATTATCCGAAAATTTCGGATATTTGAATGGAAGGTACAAAATTATGGTTGGGATAATGCAGAAGCTTGTTGCACGATACTCTGTGTCAATGTTGCAAGTTGATGAAAAATTATCAGTAGCAGAAGAGTGTTTGCGGCAAAAGAATAGTCAGTATTTATGCAAAATTAAACAGAAAGATGGCGGTGCTGTAACTGCTGAGTATGCTGTAGTTCTTATTGCTGCTACTGGTTTTGCTGCGCTGCTAGTTGCGATATTGAAATCAGATGATGTGCGAAACGCATTGTCTGAATTAGTGCAAAAAGCGTTGAAGCTTGGCTAATTAAGTAACATGTTAGCGCGAATGAAACGAGCTTATGATGCGAAAAAATATATGTAAGCGCTTGTTTAACGGTAGTAACTTGTTGGATTCAGGTGCTGTAACTGCTGAATTCGCTATTGTATTGCCTTGTGCAATACTGCTTGTTTTAGTGTTGTTAGGGGTTGGCAGGGCAGTAGTATGCACTATGAATTGCCATGATGCTGCTATGCAAGTTGCATACTATATGGTTACTCATCATGACGATAAAGCAGCGGAAAGTATTGTGCAAAAAGTTGCAGGCGCTGGAGCTTCTGTGCAAATAAGCCAAGTTGGTAATACTGCTGATATTGTTGTGAAATGTCCTCTTGTTCCGGACCCGCTTCAAGTTTTGCCATCTTTGGTGGAAAGTCATGTGAGTCAGGTTTTGGAATGAGCGTGCATAAATTTTTATCTAATAATGTAATCAATTTTTTACGTAAGCTTGTTTGCGTTTTTGCATGTAAGCGAGGTCATAGAATGGATCTCGGTTCAGGCACTGCGCTGGGCGTTATGTCTGTAATCGCAGTCTGTTCAATGCTTGTTCTTTCTGCAATATTGGGAAATGTGTTGAGCGTTAAGCATCAGGCAAATGCTGTGGCCTCTGCAGCAGCTTTGTCTGGTGCTGCGGCTTTGCAGCGCATGGAACCTAATGCATGTTATTATGCAGCTCGCACAGTTACATCAAGTGGAGTTACGTTGAAAGATTGTACTTCAACTGCCGATGATGTAACTGTTCGAGTTGCTGCTAAATTAAATATTCCATTCGCTCCTAGTGTGGAAGTTGTGGCGCGCGCTGGGTTAGAAGATTGTAGTGATTAAGTAATAACAAACTTAGAATCACAGGTAGCGGATGCTGATAATCTTAAATAAGATATATCGGGGAAATAGTTATGTTGCGGTAGGTTAGAAAAATGGCACTTGCACTGTATCGTAGGTATCGTCCGGACACGTTTGATGGTGTTATTGGGCAAGATCAGGTTACTGTACCTTTGTCTAAAGCGTTAGACCAGGGAAAAATTACGCATGCTTATTTATTCTCAGGTCCGCGTGGATGCGGTAAGACTAGTTCTGCGCGCATTTTGGCGCGTTGTATCAATTGTGAAAAGGGCCCTACATCGCACCCGTGTGGAGAATGTCAAAGTTGTAAAGATTTAGCCACTGGCGGTCCTGGATCAATAGATGTCGTAGAGATTGATGCTGCGAGCCATAACGGAGTTGATGATGCTCGCGAGCTTCGCGAACGTGCTGGATTTGCGCCCGCTCGCGATCGTTACAAAATATTTATTCTTGACGAAGCGCATATGGTAACGCCTCAAGGTTTTAACGCATTGTTAAAAATTGTTGAGGAGCCGCCTGAGCATGTGATGTTTATTTTTGCCACCACTGAGCCAGATAAAGTGATTGGTACTATTCGTTCGAGAACTCATCATTACCCATTCCGTCTTGTGCCGCCGGAAGTAATGGGGCCGTATCTTGAGGATATTTGTAAGAAAGAGAATATTTCACCTGCTCCAGGTGTTTTGCGTCTTGCAATGCGTGCTGGTGCAGGTTCCATGCGAGATACGCTATCTGTGCTAGATCAGCTTATGGTTGGTGCTGTTAATGGTGCTATTTCGTTGGATTCAGCTGTTGCACTTTTGGGATTCACGCCTAGTGAGTTAATTGCTGAAGCTATTGACGCAATTATTGAGCATGATGGTGCTTCAGCGTATGACGTAGTTCGTCGAGTAGTTGTCGGTGGATACGACACTCGCAAATTTGTCGAAGATTTGTTGGGCCGAGTCCGCGATTTGTTGCTTATGGTATCCGCTGGTGCAAAAGCTGCTTCAGATTTACTAAATGATATTGCTCCAGACGATTTGGAAACTTTGAAGAGTCAATCTTCCAAAATTACGTTGCGTGATTTAGCTCGCATGGCCCAAACAATTAATGATGCCTTAACTGGAATGGCAAGCGCTGTTTCTCCTCGCATGAATTTGGAGATTTTAGTTGCTCGTTTGCTTGCGGATAGTGAAGCTTCGGAAGTTTCGGCAAATAATGCTATCGGCAGTAATGCAGTTAAAACTTCTGCGCAATCGCACTTTGTTGCTTCTAATCAAACAAACAAAACTAATAGTGCTTCGGCTTCAGTTGGGCATTTTATAGGTGCGCAAACTAGTAAAAAAGTTGATTCGGCAAATACTGCAAATACTGCAAATAGCGTGAATGCTGCAAATACTGCAAATGCTCTAAACGCAATAAATGCAGACGCTGAAAATACAGTAAATACGGCTTCTGTGCCTGAATCTTCCGCATTAAATTCTAAAAGTAGTGATTCCAAAGACACAAACGAAATGTGGAATGATGTGGTCGCAAAATTGCCTGAAGATGTACGCGAATACGTAACTGATGAATGTGTGCCTCATGTGCAATTAACTCAACCGCAAGCAGGAAAGCAACGTTTGATTCTTACTTTTAGTGAGCCTATGGCTCAGCATGCTTTTGCGCTCGCGGTGTGTGCTACGTCGCCTTACGATGGACAAAAAGTGCCAAAAGTAGTTATGAGCGTAGTACATGACGTATTTGGTTCGCAAGTTATGATTGCGCCTTCTCCTGTTGCTGCAAACGGAGAGCGGGTGGAATCTGTTGCTCGAATGGATCCGAAGAATTTAGCCAAAGTTAAACGTGATATTTTATTGCGTAAAACTGGCATATCTGCTGGTTTTGGCACCAAAGCTGATTCTGACAGTGCTTCTAGTGAATCTAAAGAAGAAAAAGACTCATCGAGTTTTCATCACACTGACGGCTCCGCAGCGTCAGTAGTATCCAACAATACTGCGGATGATTCTTATTCTTTGCAGACTACTAATGACGATGCTTGGGCGGATATGTCATCCGTTCCTATTTCAGATGTTATGCCGGTTCACGATTCAGACTTGCCTGCATCTTCATCGATTCCTCCGGTAGCGTCTTCGCCCGCCTCTTCAACCGAGTCTGCAGCAGAATCTTCATTGCAAAATCCTGATTCTGCTTTCAACGCGCAGCTACAAAAACAAAAATCTGCAGCGCAATCATCTCAAATTCAAGAAGATAGCAATAATCCTACTGTGCAAGTTCCAAATACTCCCACTAGTGGAGCTGATGCAGACGAATGCTCAATGGACGACGAATCTTTAGAAGCTGCAACGTCAATAAGTACAGACGAGCTTAAGCAGATGTTTGAGGTAAAAGCGGTTGAAGAATTTTCTGCTAGTGATTCTAAAAATCCAAAAAATGCAATCTCAAGCGCAAAGAAAAAGCAGGAGGAGTAGTAAACAGTGCATAATGCATCGTCTTATGATGGAGCTATTGGTCGCCTAATTGACGCATTTTCTAAACTCCCAGGCATTGGGCCGAAAGGTGCTCAGCGCATTGCTTTCTACATGCTTTCTGCTCCTGATTCAGAAGCTCAGGCGTTAATTGATGCCATAAACGATATGAAAGAAAGTGTGCGATTTTGCGATATTTGCGGCAATGTGTGTGAGCAAACGCCATGCGTAGTGTGTGCTGATCCGCGCCGAGATCATAGCAAAATTTGCGTTGTTGAAGAGCCTAAAGACATTATGAGCATTGAAAGGACGCATGAATATTCCGGTGTTTACCACGTTCTTGGTGGTGCTATAAATCCAATGGCAAATGTTGGTCCTGGAGATTTAGCGATTACACAATTGCTTGAGAGGCTTAAAAATCCGCAAGTAAAAGAGGTTATTCTTGCGCTTGATCCGAATATTGAAGGTGAAGCAACAGTTACATATTTGGCTCGTTTGCTTGATCCTCTTGGGATTAAAATTACTCGTTTGGCAAGTGGTTTACCTGTTGGCGGCGACTTGGAATACGCGGATGAAATAACGCTTGGTCGCGCGTTTACTGGAAGGCAAACATTGTAACTAACTGTTGAGCGTATAAAAAGTTTTAGTAACAGTAAGAAGTAACAGTAAGAAGTAACAGTAAGAAGTAACAGTAAGAAGTAACAGTAAGCAGTAATAGTAAGCAGTAAATAAATAGAGCACAGTTGGTACGCTAATAGCAAACCAAGTATTTGGTACATCCTATGCGTTTATCTGTATCGACATGAGCAAGGGGTAAAAAGTGGCGCTTATCGTACAGAAATACGGTGGCTCTTCTGTAGCTGATACCGATGCTATACAACGTGTTGCTAAGCGTATTCTTGCTACAAAAGCAGCCGGTAACGATGTTGCAGTAGTTGTTTCCGCAATGGGAGACACTACCGACGATTTAATTGACCAAGCAATGAGCGTAAATGCGCATCCTCCTGCTCGTGAAATGGACATGCTTATGACCGCAGGCGAGCGAATTTCAATGAGCTTGCTCGCAATGGCCATTCACGCACAAGGTTCGCACGCCTACTCTTTTACGGGTTCTCAAGCTGGTTTTATGACAGATACGCAATTTGGTGCGGCGCATATTCGCGCAGTAAAGCCGGATCGCGTTCGTCATGCTCTTGATAAAGGCAGTGTCGCAATTGTTGCAGGATTCCAAGGTATTAGCGAAATCGGTGATGACACAACTCTTGGTAGAGGTGGTTCGGATACTTCCGCTGTTGCGCTCGCAGTTGCCTTGGGTGCAGATGTCTGTGAAATTTACACGGATGTTGATGGTGTGTTTACTGCGGATCCGCGAATTGTGCCAACAGCTAAAAGAATTCCAGTTATTGATTACGATTCTATGTTGGAAATGTCGTCTTGCGGTTCGCGTGTGCTTGCGTTGCGCTGCGTGGAATACGCTCAACGATTTAGTATGCCACTTCATGTGCGTAGCTCCTTCTCACATAGGAACGGTACGCTTATCGTTCCTCGCAATGTAAATCCGCATAATTTACCAAATTTGAGCTAATTCTAAGTGTTAATAAATAAGAAAATAATTAACCAGCAAGTGAATAAGTAAATAATAGTCAGCAAGTAGAGATTAAGGGCGGTAATAATGGTAAATCAGGATATTCGTTCTACCATGGGTGATTTATTCCCAGATTTAGGTGTTGAAACGCCTATTATTTCAGGTGTTGCGCATGATCGTAGTGAGTCTATGATTACAGTTCGTGGAATTCCTGACGTTCCTGGAATGGCTGCGAAAGTATTTACTACTCTCGCAAAAGCTAATGCAAATATAGACATGATTGCTCAAGCAAGTGCTTCTACGGGTACTGCGGATATTTCTATTTCTGCTCCTAGCTCGTCGACTGAGGCTGTTCGTAGCGTTCTCGAAGCGGTTCGCGATGAGTTGAAATTTACTTCTATGGATGTTGATCCTACTGTAGGTAAAGTTGCGGTAGTCGGCGTTGGTATGAAAACACATTCCGGTTTGGCTGCTACGTTCTTCACAGCATTAAGTGAGCATGGTATCAATACTCTGATGATTTCCACCTCGGAAATTCGTATTGCCGCCTTGGTTCCTGTTAATCAGCTAGATGAGGCTGTGCGCGCTTTGCATACAGCTTACGGTTTGGATGCAAATCAGATTGAAGCCGTTGTGTACGGCGGCAGCGGGCGTTAAAACTATTGAAATTATTTGCGTGTGCATTGTTAAGGGAGAAATAAGATGACGATTATCAATGAAACAGGCGTGAACGTGGCAGTTTTGGGTGCCACTGGTCAGGTTGGTATGGTTATGCGCCGTGTGCTTTGCGAGCGCGACTTTCCAATTCGTGATTTGCGATTTATGGCATCTGCTCATTCTGCAGGAACAGTTTTGCAGTATCGTGGTAAAGATGTTGTTGTAGAGGATGTTGAAAAAGCAGATTTGCACGGAATTGATATTGCTATTTTCTCTGCAGGCGGTGGCACTTCAAAAATTTGGGCACCAAAATTTGCTGAAGCAGGCGCAATTGTAGTCGACAATTCTTCTCAATGGCGTATGCACGACGATGTGCCTCTGGTTGTTGCGGAAGTAAATCCTGAAGATTTGGACATAATTCCTCGCGGAATCGTAGCAAATCCTAATTGCACAACAATGGCTTGCATGCCAGTATTGAAGCCGCTTGCTGACGCTTTTGGCTTAAAGCGATTAATAGTATCCTCTTATCAGGCTGTTTCGGGAGCTGGTCGTGCTGGGGCTTTGCAACTTATGAACGAAGCTCAAGCTGCGCTCGACCAAGGAGCTGACAAATTAGTTTTCGATGGCAGTGCAATTGATTTCCCTGAACCTACTAAGGTTGTTCGCACTATCGCATTTAATGCTGTGCCATTTATTGGCGCGATTGTTGACGATGGTTCTGAAGAAACTGACGAAGAGCAAAAGTTGCGTAATGAAAGTCGTAAGATTTTGCACTTACCAAATCTTGCAGCATCTTGCACTTGCGTGCGCGTAGGCGTTTTTACAGGTCATGGCATGAGCGTTAATGCTGAATTTGAGCATGACGTAACCCCAGATATGGCTCGTGAAGTGTTGCGCAGTGCGGCTGGAGTTGAGCTTAATGAGATTCCTACTCCTCAGCTTGCTGCAGGAAAATCTGCGAGCTATGTTGGCCGTATTCGTCAAGATCAGGCTGTAGAAGGCAAGCGCGGATTGGCATTGTTTATTACTAACGACAACTTGCGTAAGGGCGCTGCACTAAACGCTGTTCAGTTGGCGGAAATTATTGCTAAAAAGCGCAATTTTGCTTAATAATATAAAAATTACTTGCTCGCGATTATAAAAATCTTTGCGTAAACTGGAAGTATGTCAATAGCATCGGAAGAAATACGGCAACAACTCGACCGCATTGTGGCACTTGGTTACCCGGATGTGGCGGATATGAGCGCTGATGCTTTCCGCGCGCTGGCTTGTCCGTTGCTAGACGCGCTTGAGAACAGCGATTTGGGTGCGGATATTTTGTTAGTTCCTACCCGCGAGCTTGTTTCGCCGGAATCATTGATTTCGCGAACAAGCATTAATCGTATGGCTGGTTTTACTACCATGCCTCCGCGCGATATCGTAAGTTTTCTCCCGCAAAATGGTTTAGAGCAGCCTGAAGGGCCGTTCTACCTGGTTGTTAATCCACATACTGGTGGTTCGTATTTGAACCGTGAGCCTGATGTTGCTCGTAAGCTTATTGACTCCGATGAGCGATTGCCTCTTACTTTGGAAGAAGGGCTTGCGCTGGTTACGCAGCACACAGATTGGCTGGAAAGTAAGAATGGTTTTAATCTTCTTGGCTCTCAAAGCGCTGATGGTAGAGTTCCGAGCATTTGGATGAGCCAAGGGGCTCCTCGTCTAGGTGCGGTATGGCCAAATTCTAGGCATACTTGGCTTGGCAATGCATATTGTATGGATCGTCTTGGAGTGCTGCGTATTTAAGTCGAAATTCATAAAATCTTCACAACTATTACGTAAAATAATTAAATAAAATAATTACGTAAAATAGTTATAAAAATAAAATAATTGACGGCAAAAGTTGAAAGCAAATATCAACGTACAGTACTAATAAAGGTGCATTGTGGCATACATAACATTTGATCATGTTGTAAAGGAATATCCGTCTGGTTCTTCAGTTGTTAGAGCTTTGGACGATGCTAGTTTTACGGCTGAACGTGGCCAACTTACAGTAATTTTAGGCGCTTCCGGAGCTGGAAAAACCACGGCATTAAATATTTTAGGTGGAATGGATACAGCTACCAGCGGGCGAGTTATAGTTGGCGATTGCGATGTCACTAAGCTCAAAGGCAGAGGTTTAGTGCGCTACCGTCGCGAAGATATTGGCTTTGTTTTTCAGTTTTACAATCTTGTGCCAAATTTGACTGCTCTTGAAAACGTTGAGTTGGCTTCACAGATTTGTCCAGATCATTTTGATCCTGCAAAAACTCTTAACGACGTTGGCTTAGGCAATCGCCTTAAAAATTTCCCAGCGCAACTTTCCG
The DNA here is from genome assembly GCA_947088155.1 of uncultured Gardnerella sp. Lineage (GTDB taxonomy): Bacteria > Actinomycetota > Actinomycetes > Actinomycetales > Bifidobacteriaceae > Bifidobacterium. Next base: position 155,729 of record CAMUFL010000002.1, read on the forward strand.
GCGGCGAGCAACAACGAGTATCTATTGCTCGTGCGCTCGCCAAAAAACCGAAGCTTCTTCTATGCGACGAGCCTACCGGAGCTTTGGACTACGAAACTGGCAAGTCTGTATTGCAATTATTACAAGATATTTGTAAAACTGAAGGAATAACGGTGCTTATTATTACGCACAATGCTGCAATCGCACCTATGGCGCATAAAGTTGTGCGCTTCCGCTCGGGGAAAGTAGTAAGCGAGACTATACAAGAGAATCCTATGGCCATTGCTGATATTGAGTGGTGATTCAAGTGAGTGCATTATTTATTAGCGCAGTTAGAATGTGGATACGCGAATGGCGCCGTTTCTGCGTTCTGGCAGTTATTGCAATGCTCGGCGTGGCTGTTATGACTGGAATTTACGCTGGCTGCAATGACATGTTTCTTGGTGCGAACAGTATGTATTCAAAATTGCAGTCTTATGATTTGCAAATCGTGTCTACTTTAGGTTTAACTAAAGATGACGTTTCTGCGCTTCGCAAATTACATAGCGTAAGTGAAGTTGAAGCGGAACGTTCGTGGAAAGCTACAGCTCATCCGTCAGATGATGCCAGTTCTTCATATGCAATGAATCTTGTGCACTATGTTGACTCGCAGAAAAAACTGAATCGTTTACATCTACTGCGCGGAACTATGCCTTCAAATAATCGGGAAGCTGTTGTAACTCAACGATTTTTGCATAATAGCGGACTAAATATTGGAAGCACCGTTGTTGTAAATTTGCAGAAAGAAAATGCACTAAATAACAAATCTTCAAATAACGAAAATCAGAAAACTGCGTCTTACCGTTTTCTAATTACTGGCAGCGTGCTCGATAGTAGCGATTTAAACAATCCTGACGGATACCAGTCTAAAGCTTTTCGTAATTCTGTAACATCTCGCTACCCAATATTCACTTCTTTTATGCCTGATGATGCAAGCAATTCGCCATACTCTGCAATATCTGTGCGATTACTCGAAGCTGAAAAAGTTAGTGTTTTCTCCAAATCGTATCGCGCTATTGTTGACAATGCTTCCGAGCAGATTCGCGCTCGCGTGCAGGCTAGTCGCGAAAAAGCACGGCATAAGCAGGTTGTTGGAGAGCAAGTTGATGGAAAAGTAAACAGCATTATTTCAGCTGACGCTAATCTTCAGCGCGCGCCAGATTCTGTGAAAGAACAGGCAAAACAGCAAATTAGTAAGCAGCTTAAACCGGAAATTCAGAAGAGAATTCCTCAAGCTCAATGGCATATTGCAACTCGTATTTCCAACGACAGTTACGCTAGTCTGCGTTCTGACGTTGCTTCAATTCAGTCGCTTGGTTATGCTTTTCCGGCAGTGTTTCTTGCTGTTGCCATGATGATGAGCTTAACTGCTATGGCTCGCATGGTTGAGGAAGAGCGTGGTCTTATTGGCACCTACTTAAGCCTAGGTTACGGCCGTTCTGCTGCAGTAACAAGACACGCTTTCTTTGCTATTTGTGCTTGCTTTATTGGTGGAGGAATTGGAGATATTGTTGGATTCCTTGCAATCCCGTCGCTTCTGTTGAAGATTTTACGTGGGCTTTACGCTGTTCCAGATGTTCAGTTATGTTACGACTGGTTATACGGTTCTTTGTGCGTTCTTGCATTTGTGATTCCAGTTGCAATATGCACAATAGTTGTGAGTTGGCGTGAAACAAGGCAAGTTCCTGCAGCTTTGCTACGTCCAAAAGCTCCTAAAGCTGGCACTCGCGTTCTGCTTGAGAGGTTACCTTGGATTTGGAATCGTATGAGTTTCCTCAATAAAGTAACTATTCGCAATTTGGCGCGTTTTAAGGGCCGTCTATGCATGACTATTGGCGGTGTTGCTGGATGCACTGCACTTATTGTGTGCGGACTTGCGTTAAACGATACTGTTGCAACTTTAGGCACTCGGCAATATGAAGGAATTTATCGTTACGATATGATTGCTATTTCTACGCCAAATTCTTTCAACAATATGAAGCAGAGCGTGGAGAAAGATAAGTCGAATAATTTAGTCAAAACTATGCTTCCTGCTTACGTAAGTTCAGGCGAGATTGCGAAGTATCATAATGCACTAAATAACGGCAAAGCTAAGCACAATAATGTAGAAGATGCTGAAAGCGTGCAAATGATTGTAGTAAAAGATGTTGCTACTTTATCCCACCTTGTGCGTTTGCAAAATATTGATAATAATTTGAAAACTATCAAGCTCACGGACGATGGTCCGCTTCTTTCTCAAAGTGCTGCAGCTTCTTTGGATATTAACCGTGGCGACGCAATTACTGTAACCAATACGAGCTTTAAGCGAGCAACAGTAAAAGTTCATGCAATTGTTCGAAATCTCATAGGTTCTAACATGTACATGACTCAGCGCTGCTACGATCGCTTGTTTAATGCTAAAAGCAGCAAGTCGTTAAAGCACAACGCACTAATTTTGCGACTACGCGGCAGTGATGATAAGAAAATAAAATATGCGGATAATATTTCTGAGCGCGATGGTGTGCTTGCGGTTATGAATATTACTCGTATGAAGCATGCTTTTAGTTTTGACCTTATGAATGCTGTAGTTGCGCTTATTGTAACGTTGGCTGCAGGATTGGCTTTGGCGGTGCTGTTTACTTTGGCTAGTACAAATATTTCGGAGCGCTCGCGTGAAATGGCCACTCTTAAGGTGCTTGGTTTTTACAAGCGCGAAATCCACTCTTATATTCATAAAGAAATGCTTACTCTTACAATAATTGGCATTGTGGTTGGTTTGCCGCTTGGAAGGCTGATTGCAGGATTGCTAACTAACGCTTTGCGTATGCCGTCTTTGTATTTTGAGGTAGAAGTTGCTCCGCTAAGTTATTGTATTGCAGGATTTGCAACGCTGATTTTTGCGCTGATTGTGCAATGGGCCACTAATCCTGCGCTAGACAGAATTGATCCGGTAAGTTCACTGAAAAGCGTGGAATAGTTGCTGTAGTAAAAGCGTGGAATAGTGCTGGAAAATGTAGGTCGAATTATTAATAGTTACGGGTTCCGATAAAATTATGAGTTCGTAACTACTAAGAAACGGAGTTTTAATAATGAGTGAGATTGCCAATAGTGACATTAATGTAGATTCTACAAAAGCAGAATCTGCAGAAGCACAAAATAGCATATCTTCTCATAATCGATCTTTCTGCGAAACTTCCGCTGCAACTACGACTGAGAGCGAAACTAGTAACACAAATCAAATGGAACGTAGCCTTACCAAGCGTCATGTGCAATTTATTGCTATCGGCGGCACAATTGGTACGGGCTTATTCCTTGGATCTGGAAAGTCAATTAGCTTAACTGGTCCTAGTATTGTATTCGTTTACATTATTGTTGGCTTGATTATGTTCTTGCTTATGCGTGGCATTGGCGAGCTAATGTACAAAGATCCAAACCAGCATACTTTTATTAGTTTTATTACGCGTTATCTTGGCAGAGGTTGGGGTAATTTTGCTGGGTGGTCGTATTGGTTTGTGCTTGTGCTGATTGGCATGAGTGAGATTACGGCTGTTAGCACGTATTGCGTCACATTTTTCCAAACTTTTGACATTGATGTAAGTCATTGGAAGTGGCTTATAGAAGTAGTATTTTTAGCCGCGTTAGTGTGCATAAATTTGGTTGCAGTTAAGCTGTTTGGAGAAACAGAATTCTGGTTCTCTATGATTAAAATCACGCTAATTGTGGCGCTTATTGTGACGGCTGTAGTCATGGCTTTGATTGGCTATCATTACTCTGCAACGCCTTTGCATGGTGGAGTAATGAGTCCTGCAGGACACGCTGGTTTGGATAATATTTTCCATAATTTTTCGCTTATGCCGAACGGCTGGCTGGCTTTCTTAATGAGCTTCCAAATGGTGTTCTATGCGTATCAGCTTATTGAGTTTGTTGGCGTGACGGTTTCGGAAACTAAGAATCCTCGCCAGGTTTTGCCAAAGGCTGTGAACGAGATTATCATGCGCGTTTTGATTTTCTATGTTGGCGCTCTTGTGGCAATTATGCTTATTGTGCCTTGGCAGCAGTTTAAGGCTACGAATGCCGAGGGTGTGTTTATGTCGCCGTTCATTATGGTGTTCCAGTATGCTGGCTTGCATTGGGCTTCTGCGCTCGTGTTCTTTGTGGTTATTACGGCTGCTTCTTCTGCGCTTAACTCTTTGCTGTATTCTGCCGGCCGCCACATGTATCAGATTGCGCTTGAATCTCCTTCTCCTCTTTTGGGCAAGTTACGTAAGGTTTCGCATACTAAAGTGCCTGCTCGCGCAATTTTGTTCTCAGGTGTGTTGATTCTTCTTTCGCCGATTATCAATTCTATTCCTGGCGTTCATGGTGCGTTTATTTTGTTTGCTTCGTCATCTTCTGCAGTAATAATCATGATTTATATTTTGATTATGGTTACGCATCGTAAGTATCGTAAGTCTGCTGATTTTATGCCAGATGGCTTCGTAATGCCTCATTATAAGTTACTTAATTCGCTTACTATTGCGTTCTTTGTTTTTGTTTATATTACATTGTTTATTAGTGAAGATACGCGTACTGCTGCAATTGGTGGCTTAGTTTGGCTTGTTCTGTTTGGTGGTTATTGCGCGCTTCATGAGCATTGGCAGAATCGCGATTTAGCTGAGGCTTTGGGAAAGTAACGTCTTTCTTTACGCGATTTCTGTTATGCTTGCTTTGTGCGAATTATTGTTGCAGATTGCAGTGCTGAATACACAGGTAGATTAAACGCTACGCTTCCGTTGGCTAAGCGTGTGCTGCTTATTAAAGCGGATGGTAGTGTGTTAATTTTTTCGGAGCTTGGTGCGTATAAGCCGCTTAATTGGATGGTTGCTCCTTGCACTATGCGCGTGATTAAAAAGGATGACGAAGCTAATTCTTGCTCTGTAGGCGTTTTGAAGAGTGACGGTAACAACGATATCGAGCCTGAGTCTGTGCCATCGTCTGAGCATGATTCGGCATCTGATGATGATTCGGATTCCAGCGATATTAGTGATGGTTGTGTGCTTCGCGTTGCTGCAGCAAAAAGTGACGATTTGCTTATGATTTCGCTTGAGCATGTTTATAGCAATAATATTTACGATTTGGGTGAGGACCCTGGCTTAGTGAAGGATGGTGTCGAAGACCATTTGCAGCGCTACTTGGCTGAGCAGATTGAGCGCATTGGCGATGGTGCAACGTTGGTTCGTCGTGAGTATCCTACTGCTATTGGTCCAGTTGATATTATGGCTCAGGATTCGAATGGTGTGCATGTGGCCATTGAGATTAAGCGTCACGGTGGTATTGATGGCGTTGAGCAGCTTACGCGTTACTGTGAGTTGTTGAACAGGGATCCGTTGCTTAAGCCTGTTCGTGGTATTTTTGCTGCTCAAACTATTAGCCCGCAGGCTCGCGTTTTGGCGGAGGATCGCGGCTTTACTTGCTTAATTCTCGATTACGACGATATGCGTGGCGTCGAATCTGACGATCTTCGTCTTTTTTAGTTTAGAAGATACGGTTCGCTTGGAATTTGTTGCGTAAGTTTACATACAAAAATGCCGCGCAAGATTCATTCAAGCGCGGCATCTAGGTGTCAGTATTACTTACCAAGTAAGTTATGAGCACTTACTAATCAATCGCGAAGTAATCGCGAAATAATTACTAAGCAATCACGAAGCGTAAAGAATGTCTACTACAAAGTACAACGTGGAGTTTGCAGGAATTGTTACGTTTCCTTTTGCGTCCTTCTTATCTTCTTTGCCGTATCCATCTTCTGGCGGAATCACAAGTAAAACTCGAGAACCAATTTTCTTACCAGTCAAGCCTTTAGTCCAACCAGGAATTACCTGACCATCGAGCGAGAAGTCTGCAGGCATTCCACGCAACCATGATGAATCAAACTGGTGTAGCTTGCCGTCTTTATCTGTGGTCCATCCAGCATAATGAGCAGTTACGGTGCTTTTTGCTGTAACCTCTTTGCCGGTTCCCTCAATCAAAGTCTGAGAAACAAGCTTTCCATCTGGCACATAGTTGTTTTTATCTAAGGATGGGATTCCGGATTTATTAACAGTTACTTTTGGCAAATTTGCAGGAATGTTAGTTATCGTTTTGCCGGTTGCGTGAGATAACATTTTTGATTTAGATACAAGCGTAAGAACCATAACGTAAGAAGGCTTCTTACCATCGCCACCTACGCCAAAAGCAATAGTTGTGTTAAGCCTTTTGCCTTTAATGAGAGCATAATACGGACGGCTAGTGGACTGTTTGTTAATCGTAATTGAGCAGTCCGTTTTGCCTTTATCCCATGTGCTTAAAAGCTCTTTGCCGTCATTGCTAAGCACAATACCCTGCGAGCATACACGATCCCCATTTTCAATCTTAGGACCGTTTCCATGCTGCAAAATTGCGTAAGTGTTTCGTTTTGGATTAAGTGGCGCTTTAACCTTCAGTTTTGGCTTCTTGCCAAGTTCTCCAGAAGCACTTACGCCCTCTAATAACTGCATACCTGCTTTTTGTGCATTTTCGTCAGCTGCGCCATCTGTGCTACTTGCATTACCGCTGCAAGAAGCTAATCCTACGCATAGTGCTACTGTACTAATAGCGGCAACAGCGCGTGCTATTAAAGATTTTTGTTTCAATATTGTGGTTTTTTGCATAGGTTCACATTACCGCTTGATGTTGATTTTTAAGGTAAAAACTACAACAAATATGAAAAGATTGTAGAATAGTATCGATATGACAAATATTAACGAATCTTCGGAAGATGAAGGACGACCAATGCGACGACTAACATTGCGCACGAGAATTATGCGATGTGTTGTAGCTCCGTTTTTTGCGGTGCTTGCAGTTTTAAGTGTCGTGCTTGGCATTGCAAATGCAACATTTTGGAAGCCCAATGATGTAGTTATTTCATATGCCCACGTAACCGGAACTCGTTATATTGTTACGGATCCGGGCGTGCTTAATCTTGTTGATAATCGTGTAAGAATAAGTGTTGCTGCTTTGCACACGCGTAAACCTATTTGTGTTGCGGTTGGTTTAACAAAAGATGTTCGCGGTTGGGTGTCTGGTTTTCCAGTGCAAAGAATTACCGGTTTAAGTGATTGGCATAATCTTTCTGTATCTAAAATATATGCTAAAAGTACTGTAAATGCTGCTTCTGGTTCAAATAGTGGTGATCCGGATATTCCTTTTCAAAAATCTAATTTGTGGCCTGTTGTTACGTGTCAGCTTGGTTTATCGAAATTGTCAATTAATACGGAAGATTATGTGCAAACGGCTGGTTCTGCTTCGTATGATCATGCTGTTGAATCTGGAGCAGTTTCTAAATCTGGAAATCGTGTAAAAAATAATCCAAACCATCGTAACAATCATTCTATGAGGGTGCGTTCTCAGACTGCTCGTCGTGTTTTATTGATTGATTTAGGCAGTAATATGCCTGATGCTTCTGTAGAGTTGCGTTGGCGCAGACGTCAAATTCCAGATTTTGCCACTCCGATGTATTTTATGGCGCTACTTTTTGCTGTTTTAGCTTTGCTCGCTGCAACTATTTTTGCTATGGCTCCTCATCGTCGTCGCAATAAGCGCATTGTTGCGAACCGGTCTGGAGTATTGTCTGTGAAGACAGCTCGTAATGATGAAGTTTCGTTTGTTGAAGCGTTCGCTGGATCATGGTCTAACTTGTTTAGTCATAATAAACACAAGAAATCTTCCGGATCTCGCGCTCGCCACGGCACCCACGCTCGCCGTAATAAGCCGATAGAAGAAAACGTGAATGACGTTTACGATTCTCAGAAACCTCGCAGTGCTTCGGCTTCAACTGCAGTTTCTATTACAGATTCTTTAGCTGAAACTACTGTTATATCTCAAGATGAATTGCTCGCGTTTGCTGCACGATTTATGCAGCAGCAGGATTCCGACTCGGATTCTGGTTTGAAAGATAATTCGGCTTTTGATAAATCTCAGAATTCGGATGATGATTTGCAGTATTCCGCAAATTCCGATGCTGGGTATTCGAACGCAAATGTTTCTAATTCTGCTGATGAATCTGCTGACTCGTCTAACGCACGTTCTAAAAAGCGGAATTCTGTTAATTCGCAAAATGCGCAGAATAAGAAAAATACTCAAAATAAGCAAACTAATCAATCTGCTCGCAACGGCCAGAATAGTAAGAATAACCAGAATAATCGGGATAATCGAAATAGTCAGGATTCTCAAAATAAGCAAAACAACCAAAATCCTCAAAGCAAGCAGACTAAACAAAATAAGCACGGCGCAAATGATAAGCAAAAAAGTAAAGATTTTAGGCGAGAAAACGGCGATTTTTATAGACAGCAGAAGCGAAATAAAAAGCGCATGCAGTCTAAAGATTATGGCAATAATGACGCTGTATATGAAGCAAATAATCAGAAATTAGATGCTTCTGAAGGTGGCGCAAAAACTTCTTCCGGACGTAAAAATGCGACTAATTCGGAGGCTTCAAATCAGTATCCTAATCATCGCGGCAATCGACGTGGGTATCACGGAAACGTGAATAACAAGTATCGCAAAAACAATAGGGGATACAAAGGTAATGCTTCAAATGAGCGTGGGAATGAGCAATAATGCGTAAGATAAGTTTTGATAATTGTGTGCGAAATAATGGTGAAATGCGTAGAATATTGCGATTTGCTACCGTTTGCGTAGCAATCTTAGTATCTTCGACTATGGTTGCAGGGTTGTCGGCTTGCGATGGTCAAGTTCCAAAACCTGCAGAAGTGCGCAGTACTCAAGAATTGCCTAATCTTACAATGATTCAGGAAAAAGATATTCGCATTGGCATACTTCGCGAAATTGAACGAGCAAACGAAGAAAAGAACGTTACGGCATTGCCTAGTTTTATTTCTGGCCCGGCTCTTGACATTCGCACAAGCGAACTTACTGTCGCTAGTAAAACTGGCAAATTAGATCCTAAAACTGTTATTCCTCGCGAAGCTGCGCAGACTATTGTTCCAACTAACTCCGCATGGCCTCGCGATTTGATGACTATCACGACTACTACTAAAGATCAGCAATCAAAACGTTTGCTTGTTTTACGGCAGCAGCGTGCGCGCACAAATTATAAACTTTGGGCTGTTGCGCGTTTGTTCCCAGGCGTGCATCTTCCTAAATTTGCTGTGCCAAGTATTGGTTCTTCAATGGGCAAGCCTAACGATTCTGGTTTAGTTATGACTCCAGAACAAGCTGTGGCAGCTTATGCAGACGTGCTGCAACGCGGCAATGAAAGTAAGTATGCTGAATATTTTGCTGACGATTATTTGCGCCAAAAACTTGCGGAACTTTCTAAGGCTGTTCAAGCTGGAATGGAGCGTAATAAAGGCTCTCAGGAACAGGTGTTTAATCCGGATATTAAGCAGATAAGCGTCATGCGTTCTAGTGATGGCAGTGATTTAGTTGTGGCGCGCATTGATTCCGTTTGGACGCGTTCCGCTGGTGAAGGTCGTGAATCTCGTCCTGCTTCGGATGAAGAAAAAGCGCTTTTTGGCAACAATAAAGCGAAAGGTGTTATGCGCGTAACTTATGTAAATGTTATTGCGCTTGTGGTGCCGCCTGCTGGTTCTCATATGAAAATTATTCCGGTTGGTGCAGAACGTCAGCCTACTAAAGTAGAAGCTTTATAAGCAGAGCTAGGAAAGTGGTACTTGCTATATGGCGTATTGCTAAGCAGTGGTGTTGCTATATGGCGTATTGCTAATTAACAAAAGAGGCGATAATGGTAAACAGTCAATCACAAGGTATGAATCCTGGTGGGTTTTCACTCGCTGGAGCTGTAGATTTAGAAAGCGTAAAGCGCCGAGTAGAAGCCCAAGCAAAGCAGGCTGCGAAAGCTGCTAATGGCGGTAATGGTGGTGCGTCTTCTGAAGCTCCTAAAGCTGGAGGATACGTCATTGACGTCAACGAACAGTCTTTCCAAGCAATGGTGCAAACTTCAGTAAGTTTTCCAATCATACTTTTGCTGTGGCAAGCTAACGATGAAGCATGTTACGATGTTGCTCAAAAATTAGCGGATGCTGTTAATGCGCTGGATGGTCGCATGCAACTAGCCCGTATTGATGCAGACGAGAATCCTACGATTGCACAGGCTTTGCGTGCTCAGCAACTTCCTGCAATTTATGGTTTAGTTGGCGGTAGACCAATGCCTATTGCTCAAGGCTTACCTAGCGACGATGAGCTACAACAAATTTGTAGTGCGATTTTGCCGCAATTAGTGCAAGTAGCTGAACGCTCTGGAGTTGCCGGAACTGCGCCTTTTGTTGAATCTTCAAACGAATCTGAAGCAAATAATTCCAAAGACGCGAATAAGAATGACGCTGATTCCAACAGTGTTGAGCAGGTTCCTCCGGCACACGAGCGCGCGCACTCTTTAGCTGCGCAAGGTGATTATGAGGGTGCTGCGCGTGAATATGGGAAAGTTGTGGAAGCTGATCCTCACGATCTTATTGCCGTTCGTGAGCGTGCTAAAGCTTTATTGCTGGCGCGTAATGTGAATACGGATGTTGCGGCAGTGCGGAAGAATGCGGGAGATAATCCGGGTGATGTAGAAGCGCAGCTCGCTGTAGCGGATGTAGATGTGATTGATGGTCATATTGATGACGCGTTTGGCAGATTGCTTGATTTTCTAGCTGACGGGCACCGTTCTGATGCTGATGCTGTACGATCTCGCATGCTTGAGTATTTTGCTATGCTTCCTGCGGACGATGCGCGTTTGGCGCGCGCTCGCAGGCGACTTGCGATTTTGCTTTATTAATGCCGCTGATTTGGGCTATAACACCTATAATTCAAGCATTTGCCTATTCGCGTATTTGCTTGCGTTGAAAACAAAAAAGCCAAGAACCACAACAATCGTGAGAAATTTGTGTGATTCTTGGCTTTAGTAGCGGGGCATGGATTTGAACCATGGACCTCTGGGTTATGAGCCCAGCGAGCTACCGAGCTGCTCCACCCCGCGTCGGCTACTTTTAGCAGCTCTATCTACGATAGGTGCAAATTCGAATTTGTCAACTTTCGGGCGTGTTTCATATTGAATTTGTGCCTATGCTCATTCACATTTAACTTTAGGTAACACAATCGAAAAATTATGTACATACGAAGAGTACAATCAGCATTTAGATATATTTTTCGTTTCGTGCCCCGCGCCTTACGAGATACAAAATAGATTATTTAGTTTATGTGTAATGCCGCAAGATGAGTGAATTGCATGATGTGAGTGAGCGGCATAGTTGTGAAGGCGTGTGAACGAGATATTTAAGGAGGCACCTATGAATGGAATGGTTGACTTTTTACTGAGGACTACTAGTGTAGCTTCAGCAACGGCTTCATCGGGACCAGAATTGCCTAATATTGGCGAATTTTTGCCTCCAGAGATTTTGTTCCAAGGCACACCATTCGCCATGAATCGCATTATTTTAGTGCGAGTGCTCATGGCTGTAATCGTTATGATTATTTTTGGCGTTGGTGCCGCTCGCGCAAAGTTAGTTCCAGGAAGATTCCAGAGCGTGCTGGAAATTTTAATGGACTTTGTGCGCTACAACATTGTTTACGAGATGATTGGTGAGGAACGTGGCAAGCGATATGTGCCAATGATGTCTACACTTTTCATCACAATTTTCTTCTTTAATCTTTGTTCTGTGATTCCAGGATTAAATATGGCTGCAACCGCAACCATTACTGGTCCGTTGGTATTTGCTTTGTGGGTTGTGTGCCAATATCTTATTGCTGGCATTCGCGAAAAAGGTTTTTTGCGATTCTTCCGTGAAGCATTGTTCCCAGCGGGAGTGCCATGGCCGATTTACTTTATTCTTTCGCCATTGCAACTCATAGAATTAATAATTGTGCGACCACTTTCGCTTACAATCCGTTTGTTTGCGAATATGATTGCTGGCCATTTGCTGGTGGCCACTTGCTTAGTATTCACCAATTTCTTTGTGGTGGATTCCAGCAATAAACTCCTTGCCTTCGGCGGTGCTTTGTGGCTGCTTGGCGGCATTCTGTTTACCCTATTCGAAATTATGGTAGCCGGTTTGCAGGCGTTTATTTTTACCGTGCTTGCTTCCGTCTACATTTCGGAAAGTTACCCAGAAGAGGAAGAAAAGTCTGCTGTTGCTGTTGCTTGATAGCATAGCTTAAATCTTCAGATTTTACCCATCTTAAGGGTTTATACTGGTTACTGTTTTAACAGAAAGGAAACCAATGAATAATATCATCGCTCTCGCAGGCTTGATCGGCAACCTTAGCATTCTTGGCTTTGCTGTTGCAACAATTTCTCCTGCGCTTGGTATGGCAATAGTTGTTGCTAAGGCTATGGAATCCACTGCACGTCAGCCAGAAGTCGGAAACCGCATTCAGCTGTTCATGTTCGTCGGTTTGGCATTTATCGAGGTTCTGGGCTTGCTCGGATTCGTTGCCTACATTATGGGAAAATGAACCGAACGAAATAACTCGTTCCAGCACTAATACAAAAGTGTTGAAGGAATAGAAAGGACAAGCCATGGCACATGCATCTGAGAGTAATGGTTTGGCGTTGTTCTTGCCTGAGCCTTACGACGTAGTGTGGTCGTTAGTAGTTTTGGTAGTTCTTGCAGTGTTTTTCTACAAATTCATTATGCCTAAATTCCAGGCAATTCTTGATGAACGCGCAGAAAAAATCGAAGGCGGAATGGCCAAAGCAGCAAACATGCAGCGTGAAGCTGATGAACTAAAGAATCAGATTGAAGAAGAGCTTACTCAAGCTCAGACTGATGCTGCAAAAACTCGCGAAGAGGCTCGTGCAGAAGCTTCAAAAATTATTGGCGAAGCTAGGCAACGTGCTGAAAAGGATGCTGCGAAAATCATTAGTGAAGCTCAGCATTCCATTGAGGCTCAGCATAAGCATGCCATGTCCAGCCTCCAAGGAGAGGTGTCGGTTCTTGCAGCAGCTTTAGCTGGCAAGATTCTTGCATCCAAGTTGGATGACGATACTGTAAGCTCCAAAATTATTGATCATGTGATTGATGAGGTTGGAGATACTAAAAATTCGGATCAAGTTAAGTAAGGCTTAATATACAAAACTTAATAATTGCAAAATAAAAAATAATTTGCGCTTTTATTGGTTTTGTATATTAATTGCGTTACTTCGTTTTACAGAAATGAGGAGGTAATAATGCCAGAAAAGGCATCGCGTGCAAACGATAGTTTGTCGCGTTCTTCTCTTGCGCAGGCCATCTCAGATGCGCACGATGAAGCGCAGCGCATCGCTGACGAGCTTTCGTCAATGATGGACATGATTGATCAGTATCCTGAGCTTTCTGATGCGATTACCGATCCGAATAGATCTTCGGAAGATAAGTCTCGCCTAATTGACGAGCTTATTGGAGGTAAAGCGCACCCTGTCGTATTGCGCATTATGCATTATCTAGTAGGAACGTGGCATGGCGGTGCTGAAAGCGGCAAAACCGGTAGCTTTGGCGGCGCTTGGTCAGGATTTGAGCGTGAAGCTGGCGAAACATTGGTTACTGTCACTACTGCTCAGCCGCTTACAGATAAGCAAATTAAGCGTTTGATTGAAATCTACAGCGATAAGTTGGGTCATCGTGCATACATTAACCCAATTGTGGATCCAAACGTGCTTGGTGGCATGCGTATACAAATCGGTGATCAAATAACCGATCGCACCATGTTGATGCAGCTTAAGCAGTTGCAGCGTTCTGCGCGAAATGGTGCTTGGACACAGGCAGTGAAGTAGTAAATTAAGGAGAATTATGGCGGAACTATCTATTGATCCCGCCCTGATACGCAAGGCGCTCGACGGGTTCGTTGACTCGTATAAGCCTGCAGACATGCCAACGCAAGAAGTTGGCTATGTTGTTACGGCTGGTGACGGCATTGCGCACGTAGCTGGATTGTCCGGCTGCATGGCAAATGAGCTGCTCACATTCGAGAACGACACCTTGGGCCTTGCGTTCAACCTTGATGCACATGAAATCGGCGTAGTTATTCTCGGTGATTTCACTGGTATTGAGGAAGGGCAGGAAGTTTACCGCACTGGCGAAGTATTGTCAGTGCCGGTTGGTGACGCTTATCTTGGTCGTACCGTTGATCCTTTGGGTAATCCAATCGATGGTTTGGGTGCGATTGAGTGCAGTGAGCGTCGTATTCTTGAAGCCCAGGCTCCAGACGTTATTCACCGTCATCCAGTTGACGAACCTTTGTCTACTGGTTTGAAGGCTATTGACGCAATGACCCCAATTGGTCGCGGTCAGCGTCAGTTAATTATTGGTGACCGCCAAACCGGTAAGACTGCAATCGCAATCGATACGATTATTAATCAGCGCACGAACTGGGAAAGTGGCGATCCAAAGAAGCAAGTTCGCTGCATTTATGTAGCAATCGGTCAGAAGGGCTCAACTATCGCAGCAGTGCGTCAGAGCCTTGAAGAAGCAGGCGCTATGAAGTACACCACGATTGTGGCAAGCCCAGCTTCTGATTCTGCAGGTTTTAAGTACATTGCTCCTTACACCGGTTCTGCAATCGGTCAGCATTGGATGTACAACGGCAAACATGTTTTGATTGTCTTTGATGATTTGTCGAAGCAAGCAGAAGCATACCGTTCGATTTCTTTGCTTCTTCGCCGCCCACCTGGGCGTGAAGCTTACCCAGGCGACGTGTTCTACTTGCACTCTCGTCTGCTTGAACGTTGTGCTAAGCTTTCTGACGATTTGGGTGGCGGTTCTATGACCGGTCTTCCAATTATCGAAACCAAGGCAAACGATGTTTCTGCATACATTCCAACCAACGTGATTTCTATCACCGATGGTCAGATCTTCTTGCAGTCTGATTTGTTCAACGCAGGTCAGCGTCCAGCAGTAGACGTTGGTATTTCCGTGTCTCGTGTTGGTGGTGCTGCTCAGTCTAAGGCTTTGAAGAAAGTCTCCGGCATGTTGAAGATTTCTTTGGCTCGTTACAAGTCTTTGGAATCCTTCGCAATGTTTGCTTCCGATTTGGATGCAGCTTCAAAGGCTCAGCTTACGCGTGGCGCTCGTTTAACCGAGTTGCTTAAGCAGAAGCAGTTCTCTCCTCGCTCTATGGAGCAGGAAGTGGTTTCTGTGTGGTCTGGTACGCACGGCAAGCTTGACGATATTCCTGTGAAGGATGTGTTGCGCTTTGAAAGCGAATTGTTGGATTATTTGGATAATGGAACCGACATTTTGCAAGTAATTCGCGATACTGAAGATTTCACTAAGGAAACTGAAGCTAAGCTTGATGCGGCTATTGAAGATTTCCGTAGGACGTTTAAGACCTCTGCTGGCAAGCCTTTGATTGTAAAGGATTCATTGCCGCCGGCTGAAAATCCTGCTCCTGTTGAAAAGGAACAGCTTGTAGCCAAGCCAAAAACAGACGGTCGCGAGCCTGAGGGGAAGTAGCGTATGTCCTCCCAACTTGCATTGAAATCGAGAATTATTTCCACACAGTCTTTGGGTAAAATCTTTAAGGCTCAGGAAATGATTGCGTCTTCTCATATCGCTAAAGCGCGAGATATTGCGCTTAATGCTAAGCCTTATAGTGACGCAATTTTCGATGCCGTGCAGGCGTTGGTAGCTCATCACGAAGCAAATATTAAGCATCCTATTTTTGGTAAAGAACATGCCGGCAATCGCGTAGCAGTTCTAGCCCTTACTTCTGATCGTGGTATGGCAGGTGCATTTACGTCTTCGATTATTCGTGAGACTGAAGCGCTTTTAGCTAAGCTTGATGCAGAAGGTAAGCACGCGGAACTGTACGTGTATGGTCGTCGTGGTGCAACTTACTATAAGTATCGCAATCGCGATGTGGCAGGTACTTGGGAAGGTTCTACTGATCATCCTGACGTTACTATTGCTGAAAAGATTTCCGATACTTTAATGGATGCTTATATGACGCCGGAAGCAGAAGGCGGAGTTTCGGAACTGTATATTGTGTTCACTGAATTTATAAATATGGTGAGGCAAAAAGTTCGTACGTTACGCATGCTGCCAGTTGAGCTGGTTCCTTTGAAGGACGGTGAAGAGTTTTCTATGCATCGTCCTGACTATGAAGCAGCATCTGGTCCTTCAGCAGCATTGTCGTCTACGAGCGCAGTTTCGGCTCGTGAAGAAGCAGTGAGTCGCAGCAATCCAGAAGCTGTGGAGTATTGCTTCGAACCAAGCCCGGATGAAGTATTGGATGCTGTTTTGCCGAAGTATATTCAGTCTCGTATTCACGAGTGCTTACTTACTTCTGCTGCTTCCGAAACGGCAAGCAGACAGAACGCTATGCATACGGCTACAGATAACGCCCGCAATTTGGTGGATGATTTGACAAGAAAGCTTAATGCTTCTCGTCAGGCATCCATTACTCAAGAACTTACCGAGATTATCGGCAGCGCTGATGCGCTGAATAATGAGGAGGATTAGGAGCATATGGCTGAAAATCAGACCACAGCGCCTCCAGAAGCTGAGCAGGAGGTCGATCCAACAGCTGGTCGCGTAACCCGCGTTCAGGGTTCCGTGATTGACGTTGAATTCCCGGTCGGCTATCTGCCGGATATTTACAATGCTCTCAAGGTCGATATCAATACCGTTGGTAATACGGAAGGTGATACCGTTCATGAGATTACGCTGGAAGTTGAGCAGCACCTTGGTGATTCAACCGTGCGTGCAGTTGCGTTGAAGCCTACTGACGGCTTGGTTCGTGGTGCTTTAGTGCGAGATACCGGCGGTCCAATTTCCGTTCCTGTTGGCGATGTTACTAAGGGTCACGTTTTCGACGTTACCGGTAACATTTTGAATGCCAAGCCAGGCGAGAATATTGAAGTAACTGAGCGTTGGCCAATTCACCGCAACCCACCAGCTTTCGATCAGCTCGAGTCTAAGACTCAGATGTTCGAAACCGGCATTAAGGTTATCGATTTGCTTACCCCTTACGTTCAGGGCGGCAAGATTGGTCTGTTTGGTGGTGCAGGCGTTGGTAAAACAGTGTTGATTCAGGAAATGATTCAGCGCGTTGCACAGAACCACGGTGGTGTGTCTGTGTTTGCTGGCGTTGGCGAACGTACCCGTGAAGGTAACGATTTGATTGGCGAAATGGCTGAAGCTGGCGTTTTGGAGAAAACGGCACTTGTCTTTGGCCAGATGGATGAGCCTCCTGGGACTCGTCTTCGCGTGCCTCTTACCGCTTTGACCATGGCTGAGTACTTCCGCGATGTGCAGAATCAGGATGTGTTGCTGTTTATTGACAACATCTTCCGCTTTACTCAGGCTGGTTCCGAGGTTTCCACGCTGCTTGGTCGAATGCCTTCTGCAGTTGGTTATCAGCCGAACTTGGCTGATGAAATGGGTGCGTTGCAGGAGCGTATTACTTCTACGCGCGGCCATTCCATTACGTCACTTCAGGCTATTTACGTGCCTGCAGATGATTACACCGACCCTGCACCTGCAACAACCTTTACGCACTTGGATGCTACTACTGAGCTTTCACGTGATATTGCAGCTAAGGGTATTTACCCTGCTGTGGATCCTTTGGCTTCTACTTCTAGAATTTTGGATCCACGTTACGTTGGACAGGCTCATTACGATTGCGCAAACCGTGTGAAGGCTATTTTGCAGCGTAACAAGGAGCTTCAGGATATCATCGCTTTGATTGGTATTGATGAGCTTGGTGAGGAAGATAAGACCACTGTGAGCCGCGCTCGTAAGATTGAGCAGTTCCTTGGCCAGAACTTCTACGTGGCTGAAAAGTTCACAGGTCGTCCAGGTTCTTACGTGCCAGCAGACGAAACCATCGAAGCATTCACTCGTATTTGCGACGGTGTTTACGATGAGATTCCTGAGCAGGCATTCTCCGGCATCGGTGGCATTGACGATCTTGAGCGTCGTTGGCACGATATGCAGCAAGAGTTTGGTGCGTGATTATGGCAGAGAAGCAAGTAAAATCGCTGCACGTTAGTGTGGTGGCAGCCAGGCATCCTGTGTGGGAAGGCGATGCTAAGTTTGTGGTTATTCCTTCTGTGAATGGCGCAATGGGTGTGCTTCCTGGGCATGAGGCTGTGCTTGCGTTAATTGATCACGGTTTTGTGAAGGTTGACGATTTGAAGGGTGTGCGTCACGTTTTTAAGGTGACGGATGGCTTCTTCTCTGTTGACGATGATCACATTACGATTGCTGTTGAGCACAGTTGTAACGTTGATAAAGACGGAAATGTGTTGCCTAACGCAAAAGTGATTTAGGGTTTGCTTTTATTGCTTACGTAAGTTTTATTGCTTTTGTAAGTTTTATAGACTTGCGCAAGTTGAGTAATCTCTTATTAAGGCAGGAGTTTGGGATATTCCCAAGCTCCTGTCTTTTTGTTTTATCGCGCGCTTGTAAAGAAAATAGATCTCAGTGGCGAAACACTGTTACTAACTCAGTCAAGTATCTGAGAAAATAACGGTAATAAGCAAAACACTGTTACTGGCTCAGTCAACGAACTGAGAAAGTAACGGTAATAAGCAAAACACTGTTACTGGCTCAGTCAAGTATCTGAGAAAATAACGCTCACAAACGAAGCGACGTGTTTGTTTCGAGCAGCCATTGCGCTATGTCTATTACGTGTATTCCTTCAATATCGTAAGAATCGTGGCGAGTGTTTGCAAGTAGGATTTTAGTGTAAGAGTCTTTTATTGCTTTTAACGGCGAAAGTTCGCGCTCCAATGTGGAATCATCGCTAATGTTGTCTTCAAAATCGTGGTATTTTTTCACTTTTGAAAGTGGGTGCGTATGTTTGCGTAAAATCGCAATTATCTTTACTTTTGAGTATGCAAAATCGCAATTATCTTTACTTTTGATGTTGATTATGGGAAAATAAGTAAAGATTTTAGTGCGTTAGTATTTAGATTCGTCATAATTTATCTCAATAAAGCAAGGCAAGCAGAAGAAAAAGAAGCGTTAAAAATGTATGATTACTCGGGATTTAACAAAAGGCTACAAGAAAAAGGTATTAAAAAATCGCAGTTAGCAGCCGAGCTGCATATTTCTTCTCGTACGATTGCAAAAATCTCAAAAGGCGAAAAACTATCAAATTCAGTAATCGCGAAAATTAGCAACTATTTACAATGCAAGCCTAGCGAATTGTATCGCGTAATTTCAAGTAACCCTATTTTGCAAAGGCTTAGGGAAGAAAAGGCACATCGTATTCCAGGCGGAATTTATCACGAGCTTCAAATTCGTATGACGTACAACTCGAATCATATTGAAGGAAGCCAGCTAAGTGAAGATCAAACTAGGCGAATTTTTGAAACTAATACTATTGATTCTGTAGAAAAAGTGGGGGGTGTAGTCGATAGCGCGGATTCAAGCGTTGGTGCAGTAGAGAAAACAAGTATTAAGGTTGACGACATTGTTGAAACAGTAAATCATTTTCGCGCGATTGATTACTGTATTGATGTTGCTGAAGAGCCTCTTAGTGAAGACATGATTAAGCATTTACATTTGCTGCTTAAACGCGGAACAAGCGACGAGCTTCTACCTTGGTTCCGTGTGGGTGATTACAAGTTGCGTGCGAATGTTGTAGGCGGTGTGCAAACTTGCGAGCCGCAAAAAGTGCATGATGAGATTAGTAAGCTGTTGGCAGAATACCTTGATAAAACTGATTTGCAGCTAGAAGATATAGTTGATTTTCACTACAGGTTTGAACGAATTCATCCCTTCCAGGATGGTAATGGTAGAGTTGGGCGTTTGATTGCTTTTAAGGAATGCTTAAAGCATAATATCGTGCCATTTATTATTGAGGATCGAAAGAAATACTACTATTATCGCGGTCTCAAAGAATATGGTAACGAGCGCGGATCCCTAGTTGAAACTTGCTATGACGGTCAAGATACGTTCCGCGCGTTGCTGAAGCTTTTTGGGTTGTGACGCGTTCTGTTTATTGCGTTTTGAGGCTCGTGTGAATATCACCTCACTTCGCAAAATTAAAAAATTTTCAAATTTGCGAAGTGGGATTTGGCTATTTTTGTGAAGTGGGATTTGCTTGGCATTAAAGCGTGTAAATCGTGCTACGCCGAAACGAGTGGCGTGATGTTGCTGATGCTGGATTCGTCAAATCGCAAAATGTCGTAGTCGAGTTGGAGATTGAGCCAAAAATTGGGGGTTGTTCTAAAAGCTTTAGATAGCTTGTATGCCATTGCTACGCTGATCGCGCGTTTGCCGTTTAAGATTTCTCCGATTGCTGTTTGGGATACACCGATAGTGTGTGCAAGTTTGTATGAGCTGATTTTAAGCGGTTCCATAAATTCTTCGCGCAAAATTTCGCCAGGAGTGCTCAAGTAGTTATCTGTGGTAGTCGTCGAAGTAGACATCGTAAGCTTCTTTCGTATTGTTGTTCCATTTGAAAATTAGTCTGTATTGTTTATTTACTCTTATGCTCCAGTATCCAAGTAGATTGCCTTTGAGTGGCTCAAGCTGATTTCCTGGCGGCGCTTTAAGATCTTGCAAATCGTATGCAGCTTTTAGTATTTGCAGTTTTCTTTTTAGGATTTTTTCTAATCCAGTGGGATAACCTTTTGGGTACGAGCCGCCGTATAGGTAATCATTAAGTTCCTTTTCTCTGATTTCCATAAAACTATGGTAATGCATTGCGTTACTAATGTAAAGCGTTAGCAACGATTGAACGGTTGGCGCGTGATGTTGCGCTATGTGGTTGTTGTGGTTTGCTTGCGTGCCATCGAAACGTTGTGGTTTTGATGGATTTTTGCAGGATTCTTTGTTGATTCTTGCCATGGGGGGGGGGGTAGATTTGTCTGTAAATGCTTTGTATAGCTGCGCTTTGTTTAAGTTACAGCCATTTTGCAATTTTATTGTTTCACGCGCAGATGCGTGTGAGAGAAGAAGAAAGGATAAAGTATGCTAAACAAAAAGACTATAGGCGCTTTTGTAGCTGCTGCCACTTTGATTAGTGGCTTCGCTTTTGCGTCGCTTCCACCAGCTGCGTTCGCTAGTACTAGCGAAGATAATAAGATAATTAATTTTCAAAACTCAGTTGTTAAAAAAGTAGCACTCTATAGTTTAAATCGTAGTCATAGTGGCGGAGAGCTTACTGATGTAACCGAGGGGCAAGCTAAAACATTAAAATCTATGAATATTAATACAAATGATGGTGATAGTAATAATTTTTCTGATCTTAAGTATTTTACGGGCTTACAGAAAGTTCATTTATGGACTTCTGGTGATCCTACGGGATTAGACTCATTGAAGAGTATTCCTACACTTGAGTCTTTGAGTATTGGCTCAACGTTACGTAAAGTGAATATCTCTGATATTTCAGATTTAAAGCAACTTAAGAGCTTGGCAATTAACGGTGCCACAAATTTGAATGATAGTGATGTGTCGAAATTAAGCGGTCTTACTAATCTTAAGAAGATAACTATCACTGATTCAGGTATTACTAAGTTTTCATCGCTAGATTTCTTGCCTGAAGATTTGGAAGAGTTAGATGTTAGTAATACAAGTACTATAACAAGTATTAGCGGTATAGAGCGTTTCAAAAAATTAAAACTTTTGAATATAACAGATACTTCTGTATCAGATTTGACTCCTGTTACATCTCTTAAAGATACCATAACTGATTTGGAAGCTAATACTAAAAACGGTATAAATAGTATTGAGCCATTGAGCCAATTAACAAGACTTAATTATTTGCTTTTTAGAAGTAGTAACAATATTTCTAGCATTGAAAAATTAAAGAGCCTTACTGGTCTAAAGACTTTGGTGATTACTGGAGGAAATGAGATTAGTGATATTTCTCCTGTAAATTCTATGCCTTCACTTTCTGCTTTAGCTTTTTATGGTTTTAGCAAGTTAAGTGATATTAAACCTATTTCTAAAAATGCTTCTCTTAAATGCTTTAGCCTTATAAGTTCTAATGTGAGCGATATAAGTGTGTTAAGCAGCTTGTCTAAAATTAGAAAATTGGCTCTTGTTGATAACAAGCTAACTGATATAAACCCTATTAAGAGTCTTAATAATCTTACAAAGCTTGTAGTTGGTGATGAAATTGGCTTAGACAAAGTAAGCGCTTTGGTAGGCTCTAAGAGAGATTTGAGTATTAGTTCTATTCATGTGGGTAATATATCTCCTCTGTCTATTCATTCTTGGGATGGTTTCCCTGTATTTGAACCTGAGGTTGTAAATGATGACTCTGGTGTAACGTCTGAGCCGGCTCCTGCGCCGAATCCTGGGCCTGCTCCTGCGCCTAAGCCAGTTCCCTCTCCAGCGCCAAATCCTTCGAGTAACGGAGAGCAAAACCGCGTTGTTGGTCTAACTCCACATAAGATATCTCCTATACCAAAGATTGAACCTCATAAGCCTCTTCTTCCAAAAAGGGGTGGTAGTAGCGATTTAGGTTCACCAGCGCCTAAGTCTGAGCCAACGCCAACGCCTGATGACGATAAGAAGCCAGATCAGAATCCTGAAGTCCCTCAGACACCGCAGGTTCCTAACAATCCTGAAACCCCTCAGGTTCCGCAGAATCCGCAGGCTCCTAACGCTCCTCATGCGCCTGAGTCTCCTACGGCTCCTGCTCCGGCTACGAAGTCAGGTTATGATAAGAGTGTGAATGCTCCTGTTAATGTTCCTGAGGCTCCTAAGAGTGTTAATGATCTTAAGCCAGAGGTTAAGGGCGATATTACCGTTGGCAATAATAATGTTGCTAAGGCTGGTGCGCCTAACAAGGTTACTCTTCATGTTGATAACGCTAAGTTCAATAAGGAGTTGAAGGATAAGGGTTCTGTTAAGGCTTACGCGTTTATGTATTCTACTCCTAAGCTTTTGCGTAGCGTGGATGGTAGTGATTACGTGACGGTTAAGCTTGATGCTAATGGCGTTCCTTATTTTGATGCTCAATTCCCTGCTGGTTATTCTGGTAAGCATACTGTTGTGCTCGTAGATGAGCAGGGCAATCAGCTTGCTTGGACGGATATTACTGTTGAGAACAAGACGGCGAATGGCGGTGAGGGCACTTTGCCTGCTACTGGCGTAGGTGTTGCTGTGTCTGTGATTGCTATGGCTGTGTTTGCTGGTATTGGTGTTACTTTGCGTAGGGTTCGCTGATAGTTGATTAGCTGATTGATTAATTGATTAATCAATCAGTCAGCTAATGCAGCTGCTATATGTCAGTGGCAAGAGTTTAAGGGCTTTCGTTTGTGTTCGCTTGCGTTCACACTCGAAGGCCCTTTTATATTGCATGCTGTTGTTTTGCTTAGTTTGCATTAAGCAGCCACTGTGCTATGTCTATTATGCGTATTACTTCAATGTCGTAAGAATCGTAGTATTTTTACTTTTGAAAACAAATACATATTTCTACTTTCAAAACTGTAATATTTTTTCACTTTTGAAAGTGGATCGTCTTGTATAAAATACAAAGTTTGAGTTATCGATAACCTAAACTTAGGAAAAATAAAAGTTTAGGTTATGTATAACTTAAACTTGTAAAAAATCGAAGTTTAGGTCATAATATTTATAAGATTCGTAAGATTTATAAATTTATGATTCTGGAATCTTGTAATTTTGCAATCTTATAACTGTGTAATCAACGTAAGCATTGTTTTAAGAATTGCTAAATCTTCTAAAGCGGAGTAGAGACTTATTATGGTAAATTTGCAAAAACAGTTACTTGGAAGCGCAAATATGCCAATGCGCAGTAATAGCCCTGCAATAGTCGGCAAAAATATTAAAAATCGCGATATTTACCTTAATCAGCTTATAGCCTTCAAAGATACAGAGCCTGTAAAAGTTGTGACGGGCATTCGCAGATGCGGCAAGTCAACTCTGCTTAAGCTCATGCAAGCATACCTTCTTAACTCTGGGGTTGAGCAAAATCAAATTATATCTATAAACTTTGAGTCGCTCGAGTTTCAAGATATGAGTTACAAAGACTTGTATAATTACGTTAAAAATAGGATTGAATCTAGCAGTATTGAATCCTCTGATAGTGAGTCTTCTAGTATTAAGACTCCTAAAAAAACGTATCTTTTCTTTGACGAGCTGCAGCGTATCGATCGTTGGGAAGATGCAATTAACTCGTTTCGCGTAGATTTTGATTGTGATATTTACATAACTGGCTCTAATGCATATCTGCTTTCTTCTGAGTATTCAACGTATTTGTCTGGGCGGTATGTGGAAGTGAAAATGTATCCGCTTTCGTTCAAAGAGTTCGCTGATTTTCAGGATTATTCCGTTGAAGAATATAAGTCTCCGCTCGGCGATCTGAAAAAAAGAGCAGTGAATGCTAATGGCGGCAGTGTAGAGCTTGATGACTTGTTTGCAGCTTATATGCGTTACGGCGGTATGCCTGCAATTTGCGATATTGCTTTAGAATCAGGTTTTAATCAGAGTAGCGCAATGACTTTGCTGGATGGGATTTATTCCACTGTAGTAGTTCGCGATATACTCGAGCGTGAGAAGCGCCGAGGTCAAAGACAGATTACAGACGCCGACCTTCTTAGAAAAATCATTATGTTTTTGGCAGATAATATTGGAAATAATACGTCTTTAAATTCTGTGTGTAATACGCTTTCTTCCGAAAATCTTCTTAATGCTGTGGATGGCAATTCGCGTGGATTGCGCGCGCGTGGCGCTAAACCTGCAACTCAAACCGTGTCCGCTTATGTTAGTGCGTTAAAAGAATCTTACATGTTTTATGATGTTAAGCGCTTTGATATTAAAGGAAAGGATTATTTGCGCACTCTTGGCAAATATTACATTGTTGACATTGGGTTGCGTAATTATTTGCTCGGATTTAGAGACAGAGATAGAGGGCATGCGCTAGAGAACGTTGTTTTCTTTGAGCTTTTAAGGCGCGGATATGATGTTGCAGTTGGCAAAATAGATAATTTGGAAGTGGATTTTGTTGCTACTTCTGCTTGCGAAAAGCTTTATATTCAAGTAACTGAAAGTATGATGGATGAGTCTGTGCGCGAGCGCGAGTTAAAGCCGCTTCGTAAGATTCAGAATAATTACGAGAAACTGGTTATTACTTTGAGTAAGGCTTTAGATGATGACTACGACGGCATTCGCGTTGAAAACATTGTTGATTGGTTGCTTAAGTAGCGTTGCTGATTGGTTTCTTTTTAATTAGGTGTTATGTAAGTAGGTATTAAAGTGCGTAAATCGTGCTACGCCGAAACGAGTGGCGTGATGTTTTTCTATAGTGCGTTTTTGCAAAAATGTCGGTATAGATGAGTATTTTTTGTGCGCTATACCTTCATTTTGCGAAAATGTAGGTATAGGCGAATATATTTTGCGTGCTATTCTGCTATTTTTTAAAAATGTCGGTATAGAATGCGACTTTCTGTAAACTATGTCGACATTTTGCCGTTTTTGTTGCTTTGTTGCGGATTTTGACGAGTAACAGCGAGTTTTGACTTAGGGAGTGAAGCAAGCGATGTTCGGGAATGTTGTTGCGATTGAGCGCGCGCTTGGCACGGGGATTATTATCTCTAGCAGCGTGCCGATTCCTGAGCGCACTGAGCAGCGGATTCGCGCTTTTGTTGAAGAGTATGAATCGGTGCTTTCGCGCTTTCGTGCAGATTCGCTTGTTTCGCGCATGGCTCGTGCGGAGCATGGCGGCGATTTTGAGTTTCCATCGTGGGCTGGGGCGCTTTTTGCAATTTATGACGAGTTTTATGCTGCAACGCACGGAGCTTTCGATGCGTGCATTGGCGCGGATCTGCTTGCGCTTGGCTACGATAATTCCGTGAAATTTGTTCCAGAATTTACTGTTAGCGAGAGCGAGAATAGTGGCAGTGTCAGCGGCAGCTGGAGCAAATATCGCCGCGATCTGCCAGTTACGTGGGCAGATATTTCGAGAGATGACGGCAGTGCAACGCTTCACACGAATCAGCCAGTGCAGCTTGATTTTGGTGCAGCTGGAAAGGGCTATTTTGTAGATCTTGTAGCGAAGATTATTAAAGAGGAGCTTGGTGGCGATTTTCCTGCGAATAGTGATTTGCCTGCGGATTTTGATTTTTTGGTAAATGCCGGCGGCGATATGCGTGCTTGTTTTAGCGAAGAAAATAGCAGAATAAAAGTGGCTCTGGAAAATCCTTTTGATACGACGCAAGCGGTAGGTGTGGCATCAATCTTAAGCGGAGCGCTGTGCGCTTCGTCTAGCGCAAGAAGGCGTTGGAAAGTAAAAGACGCAAATTGCCTTGCAGATAATGCTTTTGAATCTAATTTAATTGCAACTCACTTAATTAACGCTTTAGATGGCGTTCCTTCGCAAAAACTTTCTGCAAGCTGGGCTTATGTTCCTGCGAAAACTTGCGCTTTTCCAACTGCTTACGCCGACGCACTCGCAACTGCGTTGTTTGTATCGCAAGAAAGCGATTTGCAAAAAATCGTGCAAACTAAAAGCGCTGAGTTTGCTGTAATCTCGCCAAATCATGCGCTTCGTAAAACGGCCGCCTTCCCCGCTCACTTTTTTGCCGAATAATCACAGAAAAAAGATTGATAATTATCGTTATCAATATCATTTTTGCAATATTTGCGTGTTTTTTGCGCTTAACTATATCAATCTACTTGATATGTCGATATTATGTACCTGTGGGGCCCTTGATGGCAAGTTTTAGTTGGGAGTGCTCGATTGGGGTAGAGCACATTGAGAAGTAGAAGTGTAAGAATACGCGAGGAGATGTTATGCGCGCGTGTGTAAAAGTGCGCCGAATTGTTCGTGATTCGGCTGCACTGATGCTGGCTGTGTGCATGTTAGTGAGTTTCGTTATAAGCTCGTTTGCTATAACTATGCCAGCTTTCGCAACAGATGCAGATCGCTCTTATGCTAGTTGGTCTGCTGTTTCCAAAGCAATCGACGACGAATTTCAGCAGGGACAAACTGAATACAATAACGGTAATAATTCCGGTGCTGCAACCAGATTCCAAGCAGCTTACAATTCCGTTTACGTTGCTTCGAACATGATTACTGTTGTGCGAGATACTTTTGGTCAGAACAAAGTTCAGTCGCAACAAGACCAATTCCAGCAGCTGCAAACTCTTGTGTATCAACAAAATCAAGGATCGCAAATAAGCGCAGTTTCGAAGGCTCTTTCAGAAGACGTTGCGCAAACTGCAGCTCAGCTCGACTCAAACTCAAAAATAGATAAGCCGAATATTTACGCGCAAAAACTTCGTGCGCAAATCAAAGCAGAACGCAAAAAGCTCGATGCTGCAAAAAAGAAAAATCTTGGGCGCAATGGTCGCACATGGAGCCAAGTTGCGCGAGAAATGAACGTTATTCTCGACAAATCCGTTGCAACCTACAAATCTGCAAAAGGAAACAAGTCGCAAGTTGCAACGGCAGTTGATTTAATCAACGAAGCCTACTACCAGTATTACGAAAAGCTCGGCTTTGAAAAGAACGTAATGAACGCAATAAGTGGAAGCCGTGTTTCAACTGTAGAATATCAATTCAAAGAGTGCCGTCAAGCAATGAACAACGGCAATACGGTTGAACAAGCTAAAAAGTTCGTAACGGATCTTAAAGCAATGCTTATTGAAGATTCTGCGAAACTTGACAGCGGCACATCTTCAAACGCGAATCCTTTTATGCAGTTTATAACCAGTTCCTTCGGCCAAGCTTTTGTAATTTTGCTTCGTGAAGGCTTGGAAGCGTTGCTGGTTGTTGCAGCAATTATTGCGTACCTGATTAAATCCGGCCACAAAAACATGGTTAAGTACATTTACTTAGGACTTGTGGCAGGCATTGTGGCTTCATTGATTGTTGCTGCGCTGTTTGGATTACTTTTCAACGGTTCTGGACCGCAGCAAGAGATTACAGAAGGCGTGGTTGCGCTGTTTGCAATGCTTATGCTTCTTTACACAAGTAACTGGATGATTTCGCGTTCTTCCGTACAAGCGTGGAACAAGTATATTAGCGAGCAGACTACGGCTGCTGTGTCTAAAGGCAGTTTGATTTCGCTCGCGCTTCTTAGTTTCCTTGCGGTGTTCCGTGAGGGTGCGGAAACTGTAATCTTCTACCAAGCTATTTTTGCTGTTTCGAACGGAGCTGACTCCATGATTTGGGGCGGTTTTGTTGCTGCTGCTGCAGTTTTGGTAGTAATTTTCCTGCTTATTCGCTTTGCTTCCGTTCGCATACCAATTCGCCCATTCTTTACCGGCACAAGTGCTCTTATGTCTGTGCTTGTGGTGATTTTTGCTGGCGGTGGCGTGCACGCGCTAATAGAAGGCGATGCGCTCGCAGGTATGTATATTCAAGGCTTGCCAACTAACGATTGGCTTGGGTTCTATCCGTATGTGGAAACGATTGTGGCTCAAATTTTGGCTGCAATCGTTGTGATTTCGCTACTTTGCGTGTCTATTGCGCGAAGCCGCGGAAAGCGCGCGGGTACACTGCAAAAATAAAAATCAAAACTAAAAATTAAAAATAAAAATCAGACTAATAATCAATCAAAATTAAAAATAGAAATAAAAATAAATAAGAAGAAAAGAATAACAAAATAATTAACCAATAGAAAAGGTTAGATATGAAGAATAATAAGATGATGGCACTTGCTGCTTTGGCTCTCGCAGGTATGCTTGCGCTTACCGGCTGCGGCGCTAACGGAAATTCAGCAAAATCTGCTTCTAAATCACAGTCAACCGAGCAGAAGGCTGACGACAAGGCTGATGACAAGGGCTTTGAAGAGGTGCCAGTTGGCCCTCACCAGGATCAAAACATTGGACCTCTTACTATCGGTGCTGTGTACTTCCAGCCAGTGGACATGGTTCCAGCTGGCATGGGCTTGAAGGCTTCAGAGGCAAGCTTCCACCTTGAAGCAGATATTCACGCAAACAAGGCAGGCACTAAGCTTGGCTACGGCAAGGGTGAGTTCATTCCAGATTTGACAGTGAACTACGAGATTGTTGACAAGGCAAGTGGCGAATCCGTTGTAAAGGGCACTTTCATGCAGATGAACGCTTCCGACGGTCCTCACTACGGTGCAAACGTTAAACTCGACAAGGCTGGAAACTACAAGCTCGTGCTTTCAGTCGAATCCCCAGAAAAGAAGGGTTGGATGCTTCACGTCGATCCTGCTACCGGCGTAACCGGCCGCTTCTGGACTGAGCCAATCAAGGCTATATTCGACGACTGGAAGTACACTCCTCGCCAGTGGTAGTAATAGATCGTAATAATTAGTAATAGTTAGAAATAGCTAGTAATTTTAGTAGCTAGTAATTATTACTAATTATTAATAATTATTGAATAATAGATTGTAACTAATAGCAAAGGAGGGAGTTATGCTCAGACTGTTCGTAACAGTGCTTCCTGGGCTACTCCCTCTTACGCTACTTACAATGGGCTTAAGCGCATCGCTTACGGTTGGCGAGGGGCGCGATAAGCCGCTGAGTGCGCGCTGGAGACTGTACGGATTGTCGTTCGGCACAGTTGCTGCACTTATTTTTGCAATTCTTCGCGCAAGCGTAGTAATTAACCAACGCAACTTTGTTAATATGCCGGCGCTGTGCATTACAGTTCCTTTTGATATTGCAGCGATTGCGGTTGTAATTCGTTCTCGTAAAACTGTTGAAAACTGGCGCGAGCACCCACTTTTAATGCACATAAGCAACGCAATTGGCGCGTGCGTGCTGGCACTTACCGTATTTTATGCGCTTCCGGACGTTATTTTACAGCTTACGATTTTTGTAGATTCAAGCACACCTCCTTTTACATCCGACATGCTACTTCGCGCGCTCGGATTTGTAATTGGTATTATTGCGGCAATTTGCTTAAGTCTTATGGTGCGATCTTTGCGAGCCACATCTAACGCAATTTCCTTCAAAATTGCGATTGTGCTCAGCATGATTATTCTGCTTGTGCAGCACGTAACTTCACTTTTGCAGATTATGCAAGGAAGCATTTTGCTTTATATTGACGACTTTTCTTTCAGCGTGCTTGTTTGGCTGATTAACAATAATCCGCTGATGATTATGGCGCAAATTAGCGTATTTTTGATTCCTGCAGTTGCTTCTCTCGTAATCGGTTTTAAGACGGCAGTAGTTGGCGAAAATGCTGCAGAAATTCGCGCTAAGCGAGCATTTAAGCGGAAATCTCGAAAGTCTGCGCTCGCAGCACTTTTGGCTGCTGTTACAGTAATACTTACGCTTACTGTAGGCGTATCTGTTATGAATATTAAGCCAACTCTTACGCCGCCTGAACCGTACGAATTGCACGATGGCTTGGCAACTATCAACTTTGTGCAAATTTCAGACGGCCATCTTCATCGTTTCCAATACAAAGCAAAAGATGGCACTGTTATGCGCTTTATAATCATTAAAAAGAATGGTGGAGCGTACGGCGTTGGCTTGGATGCTTGCGAAAACTGTGGAGACGCAGGCTACTACGAAAAAGACGGTAAGATTATTTGCCGCAAATGCGACGTAGCAATTAACTTAGCAACTATTGGTTTTAAGGGTGGTTGCAATCCGATTCCGTTCCCGTACAAGGCTGGGCATGGCAAAATCACAATTCATACTGCTGATTTAGACGTGCTTAGTTCGCACTTTAAGTAAGGAGCAACGCAAATGTTTATGATGCGCATGGTTGCTCGATCTCTTGTGCGGCAAATAAAAAAGCGTCTGCTGATTGCGCTAGTTGTGTGCTTAAGCGCGTGCGTAAGTGTTGCTATGCTTAGCGTTGTGTACGACGTTGGAGACAAGATTAACGCCGAGCTTAGTTCGTACGGTTCGAATATTGTTGTTCAGCCAAAATCTAGCGCTGTTGTGAATGATTTGTATGCGTCTCGCGAGCAAACGAATTCATCAGCTTTGCATAGTTTAGCAATTGCTGAAAGCCAAGAGTCTACTGCTTTTTTGAAAG
Source organism: uncultured Gardnerella sp. (assembly GCA_947088155.1). GTDB lineage: Bacteria > Actinomycetota > Actinomycetes > Actinomycetales > Bifidobacteriaceae > Bifidobacterium. The sequence continues at coordinate 186,611 of CAMUFL010000002.1, forward strand.
AATCGGATGCTGCGAAAATTAAAATGATTTTTTGGGCGTTCAATATTACGAATTTTGCGCCGAAAATAACGGTTCACGCAAATCTTGAAGCGAATTCTTCTACTAAAACTGTTGTGCCTATTGTTGGAACTTGGTTTAATCGCAAGCTTGCGCTGGCTTCAGGGGAGACAACTGTTGTTGGCGTTCGAGGCTTGCGTTCGTGGTGGAAAATTAATGCAGGCCGTTGGGCAAAAGATAATCAATCCGAAGCAATGGTTGGTTCGCAATTAGCTGAGCGCTTGCACTTAAAACTTGGCCAGCGTTTGCGTTTGCTTCGTGACGGTCGAGATGTTTCGTTGCGCTTGGTTGGCGTATACGATTCTGGCGACGACGATAATAACGCAATTTACGCAAGCTCTAGTGATGCTCAAAGCCTTGCAAATAAGCCGGATATGGCTGATTTGATTGAAGTAAAGGCTCTTACAACTCCGGAGAATGATTTAGCGCGTAAGGCTGCTAAAAATCCAGCGGCACTAAGCCAGGAAGAGTGGGAAACTTGGTATTGTACGGCTTACCCGAGTTCGATTACTTACCAAATTGAGGAGGTAATTCCGGGAGCTGTTGCAAAGCAGGTTCGTCAAGTTGCAGCTCTTCAGGGTAACGTATTGAATAAGACGCGCGCTGTTATGGTTTTGATGACTGCATTGAGCTTGATTGCTGCTGCTGTTGCTGTGGCGAATCTTATGGCTGCTTCTATTTCGGAACGTTCCGGTGAGCTTGCGTTGCTTAAAGCTTTGGGTGCGCGAGATGGTGCTGTTGCGCGGTTAATGCTTATGGAAACTGCGGTTATTGCGTTTGCGGGAGCGCTGTTTGGCATGGTTTTGGGCTTTGCAATGGCGCAGATTATTGGTTTTACAGTGTTTGGATCCGCGATTTTGTTCCGTCCAATGGTGTTTGTGCTTGTGTTTGTGCTGCTTGCGCTGACTGTGCTTGCGGCTGCAGGCTCGTCGATTCGTTCGATTTTGAGTGTGCGTCCTGCGGAGGTGCTTCATGGCAGGTAGATCTTATATGACATCGAATAATGCGATGTTTATAACAATGCTATTTAGCGCGGTATTTCGACGTAAATCGCGCGCTGTAATGGCTGTTATTGCAACGCTTGTTGGTGCTGCTACGCTGTTTTGCTTAGCTGCAATCTGCCTTGTTGTGCCTCAACAGATGAGCGACGAAATGCGCGCGTACGGAGCGAATATTATCGTAACTCCTTTAGAGGGCGAGTGGAAAAACGGTATTGATCGCGCAATGGTTTTGCATACTAACGACATGGTTCTTGCAAAAGGTGCTATGCGATCTGCTACGTATCGTTACGAAAATGTGCGTATTAACGCGGCTCCGTATGTTTTAGCAGGAATAGACGTTCGTTCAGTAAAGTCGCTTAATAAGCATTGGAATGTGGATGGCGACTGGCCTAGCGGCGGAAATGTTATGGTTGGGCGAGATGTTGCTTCTGCGATGGGCTTAAAAATAGGCTCTCGTATTGCGATTGCGTATAGATCTTCGGATAATACTGACGGCTCGCATAAGCCGGCAGAAAAGTCTGAAAGTAAGTCTGCTCAAAAATCTTCTCAACAAAAGCTTGTTGAAGGCCGCGTTTCAACGGATATTATGGATACTCACGGCACAACTTTCCGCGTTTGCGGCATTTTGGACACTGGTGGTGCGGAAGATTCTATGCTTTATGCTCTTAATGCGGATGTGAATACTCTTACTGGTGTTAAGCGCGGAGCAGACGTGATCGCTTACTCATCTTCTGCGCCTAGCGTTGATGCGGTTGTTAGAAGCATTAACGATATGACTTCTATGCGTGTGCGCGCTCAGCAGGTTACTAAAGTTACTGCTGCAGATACCGGTATTGTTACAATGCTTCGCAGCCTGTTTTGGATTGTGTCGCTTGTTGTTTTGGTGCTGATGATGGTTGGTGTTAGCACTACGATTTCTTCGATTGTGCAGCAGCGTCGAAACGAAATTGGCTTGCGTAAAGCTTTGGGTGCAAGTGCCAAGAGTATTGGCATGGAATTTACTGCGGAAGCTGGATTGTACGGTTTCGTTGGCGGCATTGCTGGTACTGCAGTAGGGTATGTGTTTGCTCGTTTGCTTGCAGCAATGGTGTTTGCTAGAGATTTGGGCGTGAATTGGTGGCTTGTTGCGTTCTCGGTGGCGTTTAGCATTATTGCATCTTGCGTTGCTGCGTTGCCGCCTGTTTTGCGCGCTTCAAAGATCGATCCTGCGATTGTGCTTCGAGAAGAATAATTTTAAGCGTAAATTTAGAGATTGTTTAAGATTTGAGTTAAGGATTTAATATGACAGAGAATGTAGAAAATAAGTTGGAAGGCGCGGAGTCTAAACCAAAAATGCTGTTGACTTTGGATCATATTTCCAAGATTTACGGATCTCTTCGCGCGGTTGACGATTTGTCGCTTACTGTGCCAGAAGGCGAGTGGCTTTCTATTGTTGGCTCCAGTGGTTCTGGCAAAACAACGTTAATGAACATTATTGGCTGCATGGATTCGCCATCTAAAGGTTCCGTGTCTTTGCAAGGTCGCAAACTTGAGGATTTGAACGCAGGTCAGCTTGCTGACGTTCGTAAAAACGTAATCGGTTTAGTTTTTCAAAAGTTTTATCTTGTGCCGCATTTAACAGCTGTTGAAAACGTTATGGTTGCGCAATACTATCATTCTGTTGTTGACGAAGCTCAAGCGATGGATGCTTTGGATCGAGTTGGTTTGAAGGATCGCGCTCACCATTTGCCAAGCCAGCTTTCTGGCGGTGAGCAGCAGCGTGTTTGCGTTGCTCGTGCGCTTATTAACTGCCCTAAGTTGCTTCTTGCGGATGAGCCGACTGGCAATTTGGATGAAAAAAATGAGCAGATTGTGCTTGACTTATTTAAGCAGCTGCATGATCAAGGCACGACGATTATTGTTGTAACTCACGATTCTCTGGTTGCTCAATGCGCGGATCGCGAAATTATGCTTAATCATGGTGTGCTTGTTGGTGAGCGTTGGAATAATGAGGATGCTCGCAAAGCGTACGAGGCGATTGGCGGCAAGCCTGCGTTTACGAGTGCTCATGTTGATGAAAGCGTTGCGGAAGCTTTGCAAGATCATGATCCTACTAAGTCGCCTAAATTAGCGAATTTAGATGATTAGTTTTTAGATGATTAGTTGCGTATAGTTTTTAATTTAAGATTTAAAGGCGATGATTTTATGGTTTTGGATAATATGTTTCACGATGTTTCACGTTGCAATAATTTGCGTGATGATCTGAAATCTAAAAAAGTTGCAAAAACCGTTGCTACGCTTGCGATTGTAGCTGCGTCGTCCGCTATGTTTTCTGCTTGTGGTGAGCCGAGTGCTGTGCCGATGAACGATGAGTTTGCTGGTAATTCCGGTCAGAGCGCGGATGATGGTGGTAATCCTTCTGGAAAGTACGATGCTGGCGCTCAGCAATCTAAGTCTTCTGCGCAAATTGAGGATTCTGGAGATTCGCAAGATTCTAAAAACCAGCAGAATCAGCCTAAAACAGACACCGGCAATTATAAAGATGGCGACTACAAAATCAAAGCTACATATGGTCCTGTTGCAGAAGATAGTATTGAAGTAAATTTAAGCGTTGCAAATGGAAATGTTAGCGATGTGCAAATAACATCTCATCCGTTTACGCCGATTTCCAAGGGCCATATGGATGCATTCTCAAAGGCTATCCCTGGAAAAATCGTTGGAAAGCCGCTAAAAGATTTGCATATTTCGGTTGTTGCTGGAGCAAGTTGGACTAGTGATGCCTTCAACAAAGCGCTTGACGTTGCTCGTCAAGAGGCCTCAATCGCATCCGCGCAATAATCTTAACCACCTTAATCTATTAATGTAATCGTGATTATAATAACCGTGATTATATTGTTGAATATTTGCGCGTAATTAATAGGGGCTAATACTGCAGTTGTTTACAATACTAACCCCTATTTTTGTTTGTTTTTCTTATGAAATTATTGCTTATTCATTTTTATGCGCTTTAATTTTGCTATGACTCCAGCAAGTCCAAACGTTAAAATTGCAGAAAAAGCAATCAGTAATATTTCGTTTCCTGTTTTTGGAAGTTGCTTATTCTCGTTTTTGCGTTTTTCTATGATTTTATTATTTGGATTTTCTTTTGGTAGTGGCGTAGTGTTTGGTGTTTTTTCTGGAGTCGGCTTATGCTTTGGCCACGGTGTTGGTTCTGGAACAGGTGTCGGTTCTGGATCTGGTGTCGGCTCCGGATCAGGTGTCGGCTCCGGATCTGGCGTTGGCTCCGGATCAGGCGTTGGCTCCGGTGTTGGTGGAGTCGGTGGAGTTGGTGGATCATATTCTACGGTGAGAGAAATACCATTAGCGCCTGCTGCTACGTCAGAGTTTTTCCCTTCGCTTGTTTGTGAGCCATTCCAAGTAAAGTCAAATAATTTCGTTGTTCCATTAAATGTTGCAGCTGCGTGGAAGTAGCCTGTCACGGTTCCAACAATTGTAGCTTTTCCGGAGAAATCTTGATTTATCTTTATTCCCGGAATAGTGATTTTCATTGCGTCGCCAAGATTTGTTTGTACTGCTGTCTGCAATGCTGCATACGTTCCAATATCAGATTTCAAATTAATAGTAACTGTAACAGTATTGTCTTCAGTTTTCACATCCTGTATAGCAAAAGTATCTGCGAATCCATCGAGCGTAAGTGTATCTTTTGTGATATTATCAGGCAGCGTTAAACTGTCTGGAATTGTAAATGTTGCCTTGAACGAAGATGTTATACCGTCGAGAGTAATTTTGTCATAATCTGTCGCTTTTACTTTGTCAAATTTCTTTTCTATCGCCTTCATTTGGTCTTTTACTACTGAAGCTGTGATTGTGCCAGTGAAATCAATAGTTTGTCCTGGTGTAACTTTGTATGCTGTAGTTGCTGTGTTATCGCCAGTTAATAAATCTGCTGGAAGATTAATATCCTCCTGTTGTATCTGTTCAATGCTTGGATCAATCTTCTCCCACTTAAGGTAGAAGGTAAGATCATCTTTCACTTTTAAATCATTGTCAATAGTAGCTTTTTCTGTTCCGTCCTTGTCTTTGAACCAGTAGTAATACGTAGTCCAAAGAAAGCCTTTTTTCTCATTTATTAAATGATAATATTCGCGCGTGGCAAGATTCGTATAATTTGCATCTGAATCGGAACTTGCTTTGCCGCTAATGCCAGGTGTATTTATATTGACACTGCTATCCAAGCTTTCAATAAGATTGTTTAGCGTCTTATTTTCACTAAGTTTTGCTGTTTTCTTCACAACAGCAACATCTCCGCCGTGCTTATCTTTTTCAATGTCAAAAACGTCTGGTTTTGTCTTAAAGATGCTGCTATCGGAGAAAGTTCCGCCGTTTGCGGAGAATTTTACTGTAAATTCTTTTTCTTCCCAATTTGCATATAAGTCAATTAAGTTTTTATTCTTCTCTATAGCAATATTGCTACCTGCTTTTACAGTCTTGCCTTTGCCGTTTTTCTCTGTGGTCCAACCTTTGAAGACCATTCCTTCGCGGGCAAATTTTGCATTATTCTTAATAACTTCGTCGAATGAAAGAACTTTGCTGGTGCGTTTTGGGTTAGTTTCACTAACAAGGTATGTTGCATCATCTTGAGCGCAATTATGGTAGCGAACAGCATAAGATGAGGCATCTTTTTCCCACTTTGCGTACACTGTTGTGTCGCTTTTAATTATCATTTTTTCAGTAAATTTTTGCTCGCTATGCTGAGCGTTTTTGCAGAACCACCCGAGGAACTTATATCCAGGAGCAATTGGATTTGCTGGTACTTCAGTACTTCCTCCTGCCACTGTTTTTGCAAAGTTTAATGCGTAGCCTCGTATGGCAAGGGATTCTTTTGCTTTAGTTGAAGAGTCAGAGAATGTAGCTTCTTTAGCTTTTTTAGAATCCTCAGCTTTTGTATCATTGAGCTCGAATGTCACTTTTGCTGCTGGAACCCATACGTGTTTTTCGTTATCTTTAGAAGCTTTCTTAACTGAGTATATGTAGGTATTTCCATTTTTGTTAATTGGTTTTATCTCATCCACAGAACTATCAGCAAGAGTAAAGAGACTTAGCTTTTCGTTACCGTTTTCTTCACCGTTTACAGGAACAGTGCTTCCATTGTTGCTGTGATAATCAGGAGCATATGTAACCATGTGCGAGCCTCCAGTCACAACATAGTTATTTCCTGTTCCAGCTCCGCCATCTGCATTTTTGATTGCCGGGCTATCTATTAAGCAGTCTCCCTTAAGTTCAATAGAGCCGTTTTCTTGAGCTCCAAAAAGCGCTCCACTATTTTTTCCATTGCCTTTGATTGTAGAATCGGAGAGAATTACTTTTCCGCTATTTACATTTAAGCCGCCAGTGCCACCATTATTAAATTCAAGAGTAGAGTTGGTAACAGTTAATTTTCCGTTTTCTATTCCAACGGAGATTCCTGCAGTATATCCTGCATTCGCAACAATCCGTGAATTATTGGTAACAGTTGAGTTGCCTTGAATTGTTAAACCAGTTGAGTGCCGCCAACCAATTTGATTAATCACAAACTCCGAATTATCCATGTTTAATTTGTTTACGTAGTATGACATTCCAAAGCCTGCTACAGTAAGTGAAGAATTCTTCAAAGTTAAATCTCTTGCATCAAACCACGTGCGAATTTGTGATTTAACGTTAATAGTAGCGTTTTCGAAAGTAATACCATCAGCATAAAAATCTGTATCACATTTGTCGTCAGCAGTAATTGTTAATTTATCTTTGCTTGTACCTTTTACTGTTCCCGCAAGGTAGATTCCGTTACTGTCTTTTACTCCGTTATCTTTGAAATTGTATGTGCCGTCCGTAATAAGAGAGCCTTTTTCTGCTGTAAGTGCTAGCTTAAACGCAGTCATTTCCAATTTGCCGTCACCGCGAAGTGTGGAACCAGATTTCAGCGTGATGCCATCGTTGGTGTTATTCGAGCCTGTTATTGTGGCGCCGGATTTATCGATAGAAAGTGTAATGTCTTTTGGAATTTCTATAGGTGCATTAAGTGAAAAATTGCCTTTAATGGTGATATTTGCAGGTTTCTGTGCAGTTTTTTCAAGAGCTTTTTGAATAGTTTTTAATGGCTTACTTTCAGATCCATCGTTGGTATCTAAGCCGTTTGTGCCATCTACAACAAGTTGTGTTTTCGGAGTTGGGTTAGTTACGGTTACTTCTGTTGATGGGGGGGGGGTAATAGCTGATGCACTTATTGGGCATGCAGACAGTAGTGACATTGCTGCAATGATAGTTGAAGTAGTAAGTATGCGCATGCCGTTATATTTATTATTTCTTCTCATTGTTAGCTCCATATTGTCTGCTGAAGTTTGGCATTAGTTAATGCATTGTATTAGTACAATCTCTACACTATACCCGTAGAAGGTAAAAGTATACTCGTATTTATATTAAATACAATAGTTTATAAATATTTGCATAATCTAATTAATAGTGCAATAGTAGCTGTGCTGTGTTTATAACTGTAGAATGTTGAATATTTCATATAAAATATTCTCATGCAAATTCTTTTTTTGGACGAGAGTGGAACTGCTCCTAAACGTGATGCTGTAGAGCAAAATCCTTATTTTGTTTTGGGTGGATTGGTCATTCCAGAATCGCAATGGAAATCATTACAAAGTAATCTGCACGGATTAAAAAAGAAATATGGGATTGAGGGTGAAGTTAAGTGGCGTTATTTCATTAATCATCCATTAAGCAACAAGACCACGCCTCTTTCTAATTTGAGTGTTAATGAATTAAATGAATTGCGTGAGAATCTGTTTAAACTGATTTCGGAAAATGAAGATTTTAAAATTATTGCTGCTGTAGTGAACACTAAGGAGTATTACGATAAATATAAAGATGGAAATGCTGAAAATATGTATCACACTGCGTTTGAAAAAATATGTGAACGTTTTCAGTATTATCTTCAAGATTTAAGTAAAAATGCTGGTACAAAAGTTTACGGAATGATAGTTATTGATGCTCGTAATAGTAAACAAAATAAACAACTTGATGATTTCCATTTTGATCTGCTTAATAATCATGACTCACATCGAGCTGATTATAACAATTTAATTGAAGGATTATTTATATCAGCTTCGCATCATAGCGTAGGTGTACAGTTTGCAGATCTAGTTGCAGGAGCAGTTTATAGAAAATGTTCTAAAAGAGATTTAACTTTTTATAATATGATAAGAAATAACGTTCGTAGAAATAGTCAAGGTAAGGCGGAAGGATTCGGAGTAGTCGCCGTGCCTAATGGTAGCCGCATTATTGAAAATTGAAATAATAAAAATAGACGCCGTGTTGAAGATTAACCTCAAACCTGCAATATGGCGCAGTCACGACGTAAAGAAATTATATCATAAATTGCTTATTGTTCGCAATATTGCGTTTTGGCACTACAGCCACCTTAATCTTTGACTTCAAAAATAGTGCCTTCGTTTCGAGTCATCGTTGCTGTGCTTGCTCCGGTAGTTGCTATAAATGGAATAATAGCATTACTGTATTCGTGCATGAACTGTACAAAATCATGATTACAAGAAATAATCGCAACGAACAAAATAAAGAATTCGAATGCTGTAAATATTGCCCACTTAAGAATCCAAATAAGCGTTTCTTTAATAAGTTTTATATAGTCCTTGCTCATGAGTTGTTTCCCTTCCAATTTGCTGTTTTGTTTGTGAGCATTGTAGCTAATTCGTGTACATTGCTTCTCGTTCATACGTATTTTGTATTTCTAGTATAAATGCCGCAAGTCTTCGAGCAATACTATGTACTCAAAACTCAGTACTCAAGATTGCGCGGAAAATGTTTGTAATTAGACTTAAAGCAACGCACAAATGTGTTGCGAATATAAATTGTGAATATATTACAAATACAAGGAGATACAAACATGAGTAGCGCAAATATGGGTAGTGTAAGCATGAGTGATTTTGGTATAAACTCTTGGCAGCCAGAAGATAACGTAAACAAAATAGGAAATGTTAGTGAAAATAGCATTAATCAAATTCAAAAGCAGGAAGATAAACTTGCGGAAAATAGTAGCGAAGAGCTTTCACAAGATGAAATTGATGAATTAGCTAAGCAATTAGAAGAATTCTTTACAAAATATATTGTGCTAGAAAATGGCTCTTTTGTTGTAAAAGAGGATGCTATTATTGCAGACGGTTATGGCGATCACGTAGAATATTTTCGCAATGCTGCAAAAGGATTAAATCTTTCAATGGAAGATCAACAATAAGCCTAAATCCTTAAAGTCTTAAATCTTTAAAAATCGCTTTCGTCAATAGGGTGACCTTGTGGGCGCTTTATTACTCGCCACAGAATCACCAATGTTAAGACGCCATTTGCAATTCCGTAATAATAAATCCAAGGAACGTGAATAAGCCCACAAATAAAGCATGAAATAATATTTATTAAATTATTTGAGTAATTGTTGAGTATTTGCTTATTTTGTGATTCGACTTTTTTGCGTTCTTGCTCAAGAGTAATTATGTAATCTTTGTTGTTCTCTATATTCTCAACATCACTACTTATGCTGTTATCACCCGCGCCGTCAATCTTAGATATATTATTTGCGATATACGCATTTTTTTCTTTAATAACGCTTTTGAGCAAGAAAAAATATGCGCAAGAATACATTGCAACAGAAAGAAGTCCTAGAACAAGCCACAAAACGAAGAAGCCAAAACTACGCATAAAAGCAGCTGCTGAGGCAAACGCCATCGCAGCTACTTCTGCGGAGTGCAATACTACTAGTCGTTTTGTCATATAATCCTGCTGCAATCATTATTGAAAATGAGTTTTCAACGCAACCAAAAGTCGCATACTGTCACTTATTATAATCACATTTGACTTACATGCATTACTTGTAATCATTTCTTGCTACACAATTTGCTCTATTTTGTGCGCACTTATAAAGTAAAATATAAGAAAAGTAGCGTGAAATTGCAAGAAAGCCATTATGCCAAAAACGTATGCAATAGTAGATAACGATCCATTAGTTTTAGCGGTTATGCGAAACGTGCTCAGCAAGCTTTTGCCAAGCGAGTACGCGTGCAAATGGTGCGTAAAATCTGGAGCGCAAGCTTTGGAATACTGCCAAGTAGCAAAAACTACTCCGGATTATATTTTGATTGATATGTCAATGAAAGACATGTCTGGAGTAGACGTAATACGCGCAATTCGTGAGAAAAACAATAGCATTATTTTAATTGGTATGACTTCCTACGATTGCAAATCCTACGCTTCGATGGTTGCGCAAGTTGGTGGGCAGGCAATGGTTGCTAAAGACAATTTCAAAGGGCTAGCAGAAGCTTTGCAATATTGTAATAATCAGCACGCGTATGGCTGCCGTTGCGTTAAAGACGTTGCTTACGATTTTGCTACACCGCAAGAATCTTTTATTAGGCTTTCTAAATCAAGATCGCGTAGCGTTTTGCCGCCTCAAGAACTAAAAATCATGGATCTGCTTGCTAAAGGCTACACAACGAATCAGATTGCGGCTCAACTTGGTCTTATGCCAAACACTATTAACACGCATATTCATAGAATTTACAAAAAATTGCATGTTTCTAACCGAGTGCAAGCAATATCCGCATTTGCTGCAATGCAAAATCGTGAGCAAAATAGCAATCTGCAATATTTGAATGATTCGCCGCAGAATCATACGAATATTTTGCAAGAAACGGATAACGCATGTTAATGAAAACATTTTCGCGCGTTATTGAGTTGGTTAAAAGCTGGAAAATTCAGCGAACTTTATTCATAATATTGGCGATTCTTGTAGTGTCAATGGATGTGCAATCTTGTAATACAGCTGGGTTGTGGCACAATCCATTACAATCTGCGTGCCAATACGTTTGGATGTTTGCAACTTTTCTTATGATTGCTTTTCCGCGTCAAATATCACTCGTAACTCCGATTTTGTATTGTTTAACGTTAGCAGTACCAGGCGTAAATGCAACTTGCGTTCTTTTTGCGCTGCTCGCTGGCATGCTTGTTGCAGGCTTTTACGATTCGTGGAAGTATTTGCTTTCTGCGTACATAGTTTCGCTGAATATTATGTACTTTGCAAAAATGGAGTACATTCCGATTACTTTCCCTTGTTTTGTTCTTATTGCTATGATTTGTGGCTACGCTTTGCGCAAGTATTTGAACATTTTGGAGGAAAATAATCGCGCAAAAATGGATATTGTGCGCAGCGAATTCCAGTCTTATATTGCGTCTGTTGCATTGCAATTGCACGACGATGTGAACAATGAGATTACGGATATTACATTGCTTGCGACTGATGCTTTGTATGCCGAGAAAAGTGATCATACAAAAGAGTCGCTAGAGCAGATTGTTGAGCATTCTCGTAATGCGCTTTCTAAAACGCGACTTGTTATTAATTTACTTGAGCAAGCTGAGCATAAGTATGATGATTCTTTAGGTTCAAATATTGTTAGCAAGCAGTTTATTTATGGTTCTAATGGCAATAATTGCATGACTTTGGCTGATTTTCTATGCAATATTCGCGCACGATTGCAATCTGAGCGTAAGATTTGTGAGCAGCTTGGCTATTATGGCTCTATAACAGTAAATGATGAAAGTTCGGGAAGTAACGATTTTGCTGTATCTGCAATCGTTAATGGCGAAAAAGCTCAATGTGCTATTCGCATGTGCAGTGAGCTGCTTACTAATATTCGCAAGCATTGCAATACTAGCGTTGATTTTTCTATGAATGTTACGGTTGATGAGCGCGCATGCAAAATAATGTGTATGAATTCGATTTCGACGTTGAACAAGTTTGGCGAAAGGCTTGTTTTTGGCAAAGGACTATTGTTCCACAAAAAATCTGTGGAACGTTTAGGTGGATCTTTAAACGCGCAAAAAGATGATGATGCGTGGCTGGTCAATGTTGTTATTCCGCTAAACTAACATCACTCAAATCGCACGTTATCGTGGCAGTTTTTGCAACGATAACTTGTTTAAAGAATATGACGTCTGCAATTCTTGTTGCTTTCACACTACAAAAAAGATAAAATATTAGTATGAAAGCAACAGAAGTGAGGTTATTATGTCAAACAAAAAGATGCTCCTTGACTATTTAGATAACCATCATGGAATAATTACATACAAAGATTGTAAGACATTAAGTATTCCGACTATATATTTAACTCGTTTGAAAAACGAAGGTGTTATTAATCGAATTGAAAGGGGAATTTTCCTCTCTTCCAATGGTGATTATGACGAATATTACTTCTTTCAATATCGTTATCCGCAAGCTGTATTCTCTTATGTTTCAGCTCTTTATCTTCAAGGTCTTACAGATGAAATTCCACAACATTTTGAAGTAAGTGTTCCTAGAGGATATCGTTTTAATAATCCGCCATCAAATTTAACTATTCATTGGGTCTCGAAATCGTATAGCAAGTTAGGCGTTACTACAACGGCTACCCCAATGGGCAATAAAGTATGTGTTTATGATTTTGAACGCATTATTTGTGATTTTATAATAAACAGAAACAGTATTGATTCTGAACTCTTTGTTAAAACTCTTCAAACTTACAGTAAGCATAACGGGAAAGATTTTATAAAACTTCATGAGTATGCAACAAAAATGAATATATCCAATAAAGTTAAGCAAACACTGGAAGTGCTACTGTGAATAAGGCAAAATTAACGGCATTGTGTCATAAAATGTCCACAAAGACTGGTTTAACATTTAATTCTGTTATGACTTATTATTTTCTTGAAGTTATTTTGAAAAAATTAAGTCAAAGTAATTATTCAGATCACTATGTTTTCAAAGGTGGATTCCTTCTGTCAAACATAATAGGTATCAATTCGCGCAGTACGGTAGATATTGACTTTCAGTTTCATAAAATGGAGCTTTCAGAAGAAAACGTTAAAAAACAACTAACAGAAGTTTTTGCAAATTCAAAAGATGATATAAGTTTTTCTATTCAGTCTATTGCGGCTATTAAAGAAAGCGATGATTATGGAGGATATCGCGCAACAATTTTGTGTGAGCTGGAAAATATTAAACAAATTGTTCATTTGGATATTGCTACTGGTGATGTTGTTACGCCACAGCCAATAAATTACTACTATAAAGCTATTTTTACCGATGAAACATTCCCAATTATTGCTTATAACGTTGAAAGTATATTAGCGGAAAAGCTTCAGACTATTTATTCACGCAATTTTTTAAATAGTCGCAGTAAAGATTTTTATGATATTTTTATTCTTTTAAAATTAAAAAAGAATGATATTGATTTTTCGCAATTAGTGATAGCTTGCCAAAGAACTTTCTTATATCGTGAAACAGAATTAGATTTTAATAAGATAATTAATCTTCTAGAATCTTTTAAAACTGATTATACGCAAAATCAACAGTGGCAAAATTATTCAAAAAAATATAGTTATACAAGAGGAATAACATTTTCAAACGTACTTGATGAGACTATAAACTTACTGAACATTCTTAACGCTAAGCAAAATGACTAAATTTGTACACGGTGGCGACAAGACGACAATTTTGGCGACATAAAAATGTCGCTTTGTGTCATATCTCTCATGTTTATTCTTGACAAACTTATACAACAATTTTAATATTTTTAATAAAAGTTTAATTTAATTAAAGTTTTGTAGGTTGAAGAAAGGGGTGATATGGATCATATTCCAAAATGGATGGCTAATCTCACAGATGAAGATATGTCGTTTATAAAGAACTTTGTATTATCGTCTGGATCGTTAAAAGAAATGTCGCAAATGTATCAAGTCTCTTACCCAACGATGAGAATCAGGCTTAACCGGCTCATTGAAAAGCTGCACATAAGCGACAATGAACCAGAAGACCCGTTCGTTCTTTTAGTAAAGAGTCTTGCTATTGACGATAAATACGATGTTGACACAGCTCGAACACTCATAAACGAATATAGAAAAAGAAAGGATGAATCATGAGCTATGCATTATTTGGTCCAATAATTGACATTCTTATTGCACTTGCTATATGTGCTTTAGTGTTCTTTATTGCAAGAAGCCTTATTCGCTATGCGCATTCTCTTAAGAAAGACGATAAGTCATCTAAGCAGTCTGCAGAAGATAAAAGAATTGCATTACAAGACTTATAAAACACAAAAATAACACGTTATCGTGGCAGTTTTTGCGATTTTTGCAATTTTGCCACGATAACCCGAAATTTAACGAAGAGAAGAGAAGCAATGCAACTACCGAGCTAACGCCTCAATATGCAACACACGATCACATCGCTGAGCAATCAAAGGATCATGTGTCACTACAAGCAATGTCTTGTTATATTCTTTATTCATCGCTTGCAATTGCGCAAACACTTTATCAGCAAGATCTCTATCAAGTGAACCCGTCGGCTCATCTGCCAAAATCAACGAGCCAGGTTTCAGCATTGCACGAGCAATCGCAACTCGCTGCTGTTCACCACCAGAAAGCACAGCAATACGGTCATTTTTAGCATACTCAATATTGAGTTCAGCAAGAACTGCATCAATCATTTGGTGTTTAACAGACTTTGACTCTTTATTATAGGCCATCGCAATCCACAAATTATCAAATACAGTTCGATTATTGAGCAATGCAAACGATTGAAATAAGTAGCTAATATGATAACGACGTAACTTAGTAGCAGCAACGGAATTAATAGCTGGAAGTTCTTTGCCAGCAATCTTTATTTCACCTTTATCATAGGTTTCAAGCATGCCGAGAATGTTTAGAATAGTGGATTTTCCAGAGCCGGAAGCCCCCATGATTGCTAACGATTCTCCTTGTTGCACACTAAAACTAAGATTATTTAAAACCGGTCGATTTCCATATGATTTATAAAGATTGCGTACACTTATTAAAGGTTCAATACTGTTATTTTGCATTATCGACTACTCCTTTACCATAGAAGTAATGTGTTTATTACTCAAATAATATGTTTGTATCGTTAATAATATGAGTTCAATAATTGCCGAAATCAGCACATATATCATGCCAGAACGAGTCCGTTCAATCGAAGCAATAACAAAAAGTACTCCTTGAACGAGTCCCACAAGCAAGAATGGCATAGAAAATATGCGTAATAGCGAAAAACCAAGCAATCGTTTCACCGCAATACTTTCTTGATAGCATGCTGCAAACATAGCAATAATCGCTATAAGCAATATCAACATAAGCAGAGTAATAAGCAGAATTACGCTACCAAACAATTGCAACGTCTGCATAATCGTCTTTTGGTAGCCTGCAATGCATTCTCCTACTTGTAAGAATTGAAGATGATTATCATCAAGATGATACCGTGCAGTATAAGCGTCGCTCAAATATCGAGCTGCTGCTTGATCATTCAATTTAATGTAGCTATTGTCAAGGCCGCCAGCAAGTAATGATTCACTTTCAGACGCATTCAAATTATCACTCGTCGCATAAAAAATAATAGGATCTTTTACCATAACCTTATGATGAATATCCGTAGACCAGTTAAACCACTCGCGAGAAGGATGATACGTGCGGAATGCGAATTGTGGATGCGCAGTAAACTTGGTCGAAACATCAGTAGACGTTAGGTTGTCTGACTCTTGAAGCCACTGCCTCATCGAAGTCTGCTCTTGAGGATTATACGTATCGGGAATGAAGTAAATGCGCACACCCTGACGAGCAAGGTTTTTGACCTCGTTATCTACAGTAAATCCTTGATCTTGCAAGTACTTAGGCGATGCCACAAACGACCAGAATGGCTTAGAAGGCACATGCTTATATACGCTACCGTTGCGCCAATCTTGTAGTATATCCGCATCAAAGAAGCTTGTGTAAATAAGCCTTACTCCTGGCTTATCCTCAATAGAACGATACCATGCAAAAGCATCTTTGGCATACTGCGTCGATTGACCAGATACCGAAGCACCATCTTGCCCTACGAGGTGGTGATACATAATTCTCTGGTTTAATACAGGATGCCACATACGAGCAACTTCCACACTTTTCGTCAACTCGCCTATTGGCCCATCTATGCTATGCACACCTTCTAATACGCATGTTGATGCAATAGCATAAACGAGTGCAAGAGCAATAAGCATACCGCGTTTGGTGATACGATTACGAATTGCATCTACTGGTTTTACAGAAATAATCATCAAAATGACTAATGCACCGAGAAGCAACACAACTGCAATAACTGGCAACGCTATAATCAGTGCCTGCATTAACAATTGAATATTCCATATAAATCCGTGAGTAAATAAACTCATCACGATACAAACAAGAGGATATACAGCGAGTGCTGAAACAAGTATCGGCATAAGGTGACGCGAAGCAAACGATGAACGCGACCAACCCAACAATAAGTAGCTTCCCAATGTTCTATACGAAAGATATCCATCAGCGATTATCGTAATTCCAAGAAGCAACACTGTTACAATGCAAACAATAATAAAAGTAAGTTGATTAAAACTATTGGATCGTGCTATTCCAGATTTTCCACGTTGAAAATCTTGATAGGTTGTACCAGCGATGCGAGCAGCTTGAGTAACTAATGCATGGTAGTCTCGATTGGAAAGTCCCACAATCCTGTAATCGCCAAGCTTTGTTTTACTATTGTCGACGAGGGCATCTAATTGACGAACAACTAAACGCGAACCCTCAATGGAAATAGCGGGCAGATCAGCAAGCATATCTGCTTTTGCCATATCAAGTCCAAGCGTTTTGCTGCTTTCGCTGTGCAATAATTGCGTAAAGGCATGCGATGTCAGAATCGGCGTTCCGAGATACGACAAAGTAAGCAAATCATCTTTACCCCGCGGATTGCCAAATATGCCAAGCTCAAAACCATCTACACCAGCATCACTCGCTGCCAAGCGCATATCATTACGAACCACAAAAGCATTATGCTGAGCAACAGTCTTCTTGAGTAATGCATAAATTTGATCAGCTTTGTCTTCTGTCACACCGCGTAATGAAAAAAGGCGACTCGTTTGTGGATATATAGCAATACAATCACCCAAGGAGTCACTCATTCTTGTCAAACCTAGCAGCGATGCAAATAATGCAAGCAGAAGAACAAGTGCGCATGACAATGAACGCAACAATCGAGACATCGCATACCCCTATAATAAGTTATTCATACATACAGATTATTTGCAATCCCAATAGGCAGTAGCACGACCAGTGCCTACAAAGGCTGTAGCATTTGCTAATTCTCCAGGCTTTTTCCAGCCAGAAAATACATCATTAGCGCCGGCAGCATGCGTATACTTGTGAGTCTGCACGTGCGAGTAACTATAAACTGCCAACCAACGACCATGTTCCCAGTTGACAGGAGTTCCTTTATAGTAAACAGTTTCAGCTGCAGCAATGCCGCATGGAACTAATGCCATGGAAATTGCTAACACTACTGTCGATGCAATACGTGAAATTTTCTTCATCGTAAACCTCCAACTTATTTGCTGGGGGGGGGCAATGTGCCTCCCACTAACATGATAGATTCACTTATTTGTTGCGTCAACAAGAAATGCTAACGACTTATTCCGACCGAGTATTTAGACGAACCTTTGCGTAGCAAACGCAAATAAGAAGTTAATCTGCGATGCAGAATGGTGTTTCGTTGCTATGTTATACGAGTTATCGTGGCAAAAATTGCAAATTTAGCAAAAACTGCCACGATAACTGTGTGCGTCACGCATTTGCTGGTTCTATTGCAATACGTCCACCTAATGCTTGAACAACCTTCGCAATAGTTTGGAAGCTGGGATTGCCGTCTCGTCTTAAGCTTTTGTAAAGGCTTTCCCTTCCAACCTCGGCTTTTTGAGCAATTTCTTTCATTCCTCTAGCTTTTGCAATATCGCCTATAGCGGCTTGCAGTAAACAAGGATCATTTAGTTCTGCTGCTGCATTGAGATACGCAATAACATCATCATCGTTCTCAAGATACTCACTCGCATCCCATTTACTTATATTTACCATTTCTTCTCCTCAATTAACTGTGCAAGGAGTATCTTTGCTTGTTTAATATCTTTACTTTGACTACTTTTATCTCCACCAGCGAGTAACAGCATTAGTTTTGAGCCTTTTTGCGCAAAATACACACGATATCCTGGCCCAAAAGTAAAACGCAGCTCGCTAATGCCATTGCAAACTGGATGCAAATCACCTACTGGCTTGCCTGCAATTTCACATAATCTCAGCCTCGCGTTAATTCGAGCTTTAGATTGCGTATCGCGAAGTTTTTTCATCCAATTGCGATACTCATCTGTTTTAAGTATCTCCATAAAAATATTTTATCCTGTAGGATACAGTTTTGCAATAATAAGTAAACAGTCATATCAGTTATCGTGACAAAAACTGCAAAATTAGCAAAAATTGCCACGATAACGCGTGATTTCGGCTGCGCGATATGGTCGTAACTATTGTCGAACAATCAGTTAAAAAACATTGTTTGCGCGTCAACAAAGTTGATGCTTGTTTTAGCATGACGAGGATTGTAAGAAGTTGGATGCTTTGTAAAAAGCATAAATATTTTCTTATAATCGCGATTTTCTGCATTCTCAACTAAAGTTGCTCGCTGCAACAACTTGCTCACTGCTTCAGCTTCGTTAAGATTATTACGCCACTTACATTCTGCAATAATAAGCTGCTTGTTAATATCGTCTTCTGCAACAATATCGATATCAGTTTGTTCACGAGCAATAGGATCCGCACCCCACCATTTACCTAACTTAGTTGGCAAAAAGTCCATTCCGCCAACTTTGCATTGGCGCACAATCCACTGTTCACACATTTTCTCAAACTGTTGACCTACAAAAGTACTAAACACTTCATGCTCGCCACCAAGAATGCTACTTGCGGCAGCGTGTGAAAGTCCGCGTTCAATCAATCCTTTATTAGGCGCTACAAACCTATACCAATACGCAAAAAATGGGTCACAAATCTGCCATAATCCTTTTTTGCAATGAAGTGGATTCATGCCAAATGGAATATTTCTTTCAATTAATCCAAGCCCTTCTAATGTTTTCAAATACACGTTCACTGATGTAGCTGGCAATCCAATGCGATCCGATATTAAAGTCGGAGTATTGCAGCCTGTTGCAAGAGCGTTTAGTACACTATTGTATGTTGAAGGATCGCGCAATTCTTGACGCATGAGCATGTCTGGCTCAGCGTACAAAATTCCCGAAATGTTAAAGCATAATTGCTCAAGATTTTCCGCAAACGAAGACCTATTGTCCAACTGCTCAATATAGTATGGTGTTCCTCCAAGGGATGCAAAATAGTTGATTTTATCTTCCCAAGTAGCATTATTTGGCATAAGCTCAGCTGCTTCAAAAAGATTAAATGGTTGCAGGCGAATCTGCGCGTTACGTCTTCCGTAAAGCGGACTCTTTTTGCCAAGCACTTCACTTTCCATGAATCCTTCGTTGCTACCACACAAAATAAGAGTCATGTTCGCGTTCTTAAACTTATGATCTATTGCAACTTGAAATGTTGAGGCTAAAGACTTATCCGCTTGAGCTGCGTACGGAAATTCGTCGAAAACTAGAATAAGTGGAGATTTAGAAGCATTCGGGTCTACGGCGTTAGATTGTTGTGCAACGAAATCGAGAGCGTCGTTCCAATTATTAAACGATCCTGTAGTTGATGGAAGATTGAAGAAGTCGTACACAGTTCGCGAGAAATCACGCAAATTCTCGATATTAGTTTGCTCGCGAGCAGTAAAAAGTATTGCGCGCTTATTTTTACAAAAGTGTGAAATAAGAGAAGTTTTTCCTATTCGTCTTCGACCATAAACTATTGCCATCTGGAACGAGTGATTGCTGTTTTCATACAGTTTTTCAAGTACTTGTAACTCGTCTTGTCTGCCAACAAAAACCATATTCCACCTGCCGCTACGCCAATAATTGCAATATTTTTCAGCGCATCTTATTGCTGCCGAATATACGCTCTATTTAATATAATCGCGATTATTATAATCATAATTATAATAATCGCGATTATATTATTTTGCAATATTTTCAAAACAACAAAATTTGGCAACTAATCTAAGTTATATTGCTAAACCATTTATTCTGCTACTGAGTCAAGAACTACCAAACGTTGTCCGCCATAAGTTCTGGCATCAAGACAAGTTTGAATAAAGTAAACAGATTTAGGGAATGGCTGAATATACTCTTTGAATTCGTCTAATAATTTATCCGCGCTGCCGTTTCCTTCAAAATCTTTATAATCTATAACTTTATAATCTTTGCCGTTTAGTTTAACTGGTGTGCCCTTTTCGAGCTTCCTTAATAAAGCGCCTGAACTATTTAAACGATCGACGATTATGTAATGGCCGGTATTAACGTGGAACCAGTCGTCTTGAACTGTCCAGTGATAAAAAGCATCTTTTACATAAGCCAACTGATCAGGGTACTCGTCCCAAATAACGCGTTTGGTTTCACCTAGGGCTTCAAAAGTTCCTTCTTGGCCTATTACAAAAGCTTCATTAAGTTTCTTTTTTGTGTGTTTTTTGGTCTTTGTTAAGTGGTGCGTTATTTTCGTAGGTGCTGGATTATTTTTTGCTTTTGGGCTATTGCAGGCAGATATTCCTACTAACAAACTGGACAGCATTACAACGCTAAGCAATTTTTTATAAGTCATTTTCCCCATAAATGGACTTCTTTCTTCGTATAGATGTGACTAGCGTTTGTTAGGTATCCTTATTGACTTGGATTCCAAACTTGAGTGCTTGCTCGGTTCAGTCCAAAAAATCTTGGTTTGAACGTGAGTAGGAAGCGATAGTCACTTCTGATTTGCGCATAAAGATATTAACAAAAACAGATGCTTTTTTCCATAGTTTTAGCATAAAGACTAAGAGGCTTGTGCTGCTTTACAATTTTTTAGTTTTTGCGCAAAGTACGTCTGGTTTGATTTTCAGCAGTAGATATTGCACAAGTTGAATTGCTATCCACTTTATTTCTGCTCATTGCTAAACAATAAAAATACTGTGCACATAAAAATTCGACGAGACCCATACGTTTCTGTTAGTAGAAGCGTATGAGCCGCGTCGAATTTAATTTAGGAGCTATTTGCTGCAATAATTAATTATACTACTAGAAGTCCCAATCGTCATCGTCGGTTTCAACAGATTTGCCCATAATGTAGCTGGAACCAGAGCCGGAGAAGAAGTCGTGATTTTCGTCGGCAGCAGGAGATAAAGCCGCAAGGATTTCCGGGCTTACGTGAGTTTCTTCTTCGCTGTACTTTGCAGGATAGCCAAGGTTCATCAAAGCCTTGTTAGCGTTGTAACGCACGAAGTCAAAAACGTCATCGTGGAAGTCAAATCCTTCGTAAATCTGACCAGAATACTCAACTTCCAAATCGTACAAAGTATCGAGCAAGTTCATAGTGAACTTTTCAAGATTCTTCTTATCGTTCTCGCTTCTAAGCTCCAAACCGCGCTGGAACTTGTAGCCGGAATAATAACCGTGAATCGCCTTATCTCGCAAAATCAAGCGAATCATATCGGCAGTGTTCATCATCTTGCCGCGAGAAGCAAAATAAAGTGGAAGGTAGAATCCTGCGTAAAGAAGAAGCGAAGAAAGCATAGTTGCAGCAATCTTGCGCTTAAGCGGATCTTCACTCTCGTACTCACAAAGCACGGTTGTAACGCGCTGCTGCAAAACGTCGTTACCAACAGCCCAACGGTAAGCCTCGTCAATCTCTTCGCTAGAGCAAAGAGTGGAGAAAATAGAGGAGTAAGAGCGCGCGTGAATCGACTGCATAAAAGCAATATTCGTGTAAATAGCCTGCTCGTGCTCCGTGCGCGCGTGCTCAATCTGGCAAAGCTCGCCAATAGTTGCCTGGCTGGTATCAAGTAAAGTCAAGCCAGTAAAAACGCGAGTAGTGGTCTTGCGCTCAAGGTCGGTGAGGGAACGCCAAGAAGGAATATCGTTGCTCAGCGGAACTTTTTCTGGAAGCCAGAAGTTAGCAATAAGACGATTCCAAACGTCCAAATCTTTGTCGTCAACAATATTATTCCAATTAACTGGGCGCACGCGCGAACCGTGATGGTAGCGGTACTGAGCTGGGGTGATAGAAGCTGCCATCATAGCGTCGTCTGCGATTACGCGATTCGTGCCGAAAGGCTTATCGAGGCTACTGCGCAGTGCTGTTGGGTCGAGCGCTGTTGGATCGAGTTCTGTCATAATTACTCCTGATTTTGTGTTTACGTTTTATAAAATTTTTAAGTTTTGATTTAATTTTTTTAAAGATTTACGTCGCTGAGATTTTTAGCGCTAAGATTTTTCGCGCTACGACTTACAGCGTGCAGCTTACGCAACCTTCGATTTCGGTACCTTCCAAAGCTTTCTGGCGAATACGAATGTAGTAAAGAGTCTTAATGCCCTTGCGCCATGCGTAAATCTGAGCCTTATTCAAATCGCGAGTAGTCGTAGTGTCTGGGAAGAACAAAGTAAGCGACAATCCCTGATCCACATGCTGAGTTGCTTCAGCGTAAGTGTCAATAATTGCCTTCCAACCAATCTCGTAAGCATCCTTAAAGTACTGCATATTGTCGTTCGTCATGTATGCAGCAGGGTAGTAGACGCGACCAACTTTGCCCTCTTTGCGAATCTCAACGCGGGAAGCAATCGGGTGAATTGAACTCGTTGAATGGTTAATGTACGAGATAGAACCGGTTGGAGGAACAGCCTGCAAATATTCGTTGTAAATGCCGTCGCGCAAAATTTCATCGCGCAACTGATCCCAGTCCGAAACGGTTGGAATTGCAACGTTAAAACGAGCAAACAAATCGCGAACCTTTTGAGTGCGAGGCTCAAGCGAGCGTCTACCATCAGTGTACTTATCGAAATAGTTGCCTTTGCCTGCAGGCTTAGCGTAAGCGCTAGTCTTAAAGCTTGCAAAAGCGTGGCCGCGCTCCACAGCCAAAGCGTGAGAAGCTTTATAAGCGTGGTAAGCAACAGTCATAAAGTACATGTCTGTAAAGTCAAGAGCTTCCTCGCTTCCGTACTGCATGTGCTCGCGAGCAAGGAAACCGTGCAAATTCATTTGACCCAAGCCAATAGCGTGACCTTCTGCGTTTCCGCGACGAATCGAAGGTACAGAATCAATCGAAGTATGCTCAGAAACAGAAGTGAGCGCACGTACCGCCAAATCAACGCTTGCACCCAAGTCACCATCCATTGCCTTAGCAATATTAAGAGAGCCGAGATTGCAAGAAATGTCGCGGCCAACGTGACTATAAGATAAGTCAGCGTTATAAGTGCTTGCTTCCTGAGTTTGCAAAATCTCGGAGCACAAGTTGCTCATAGTAATGCGACCCTCAATAGGATTCGTGCGATTCACAGTATCCTCAAACAAAATGTAAGGGTAGCCAGACTCAAACTGAATCTCCGCAAGCGTCATAAAGAATTCGCGAGCATCAATGTACTTCTTGTGAATACGAGGATTTGCAACCATCTCATCGTAATGCTCGGTAACAGAAATGTCTGCAAAAGGCTTACCATACTCGCGCTCAACATCGTAAGGGCTGAACAGAGCCATCTTTTCCTTACGCTTAGCAAGCTCAAAAGTAATATCTGGAATCACAACGCCCAAAGAAAGCGACTTAATACGAATCTTCTCATCCGCATTCTCGCGCTTGGTATCAAGGAAACGCATAATATCCGGGTGATGAGCGCTAATATACACGGCACCAGCTCCCTGACGAGCGCCAAGCTGATTAGCATAAGAGAATGAATCTTCCAAAAGCTTCATAACAGGCACAACGCCGCTAGACTGATTCTCAATGCGCTTAATAGGAGCGCCAAGCTCGCGTAAATTCGTAAGCAAAAGTGCCACGCCGCCGCCGCGCTTAGAAAGCTGCAAAGCAGAATTAATCCCGCGCGCAATAGACTCCATGTTATCTTCCAAGCGCACGAGGAAGCAGCTCACGGCCTCGCCGCGCTGAGCTTTACCAAGATTTAAGAACGTTGGTGTAGCTGGCTGGAAGCGTCCTGCAAGCATCTCGTCCAAATAGTTGAGAGCCGCCTTTTCATCGCCATCTGCAAGTTCCAAAGCTACGGCGGCTGCGCGCTGAGCGAAGTTTTCCAAATACTGCTTGCCGTCAAAAGTCTTCAAAGCGTAAGAAGTGTAGAACTTAAAAGCGCCCAAGAATGTGCCGAAAGTGTGGTGAGCGGCTTCAGCGTGCTCGTAGAATTTATCGAGAAAATCGGCGCTGTATTTTCCGAACACATTGCCGTTGTAGTAGTAGTTGTCAATCAAATAATTCAAGCGCTCGCGAGTAGAAGCAAACTTCATGCTGTGCTCTTGCACGTAACCCGAAACGTAAAGTTTTTCTGCTTCCTGATCTTTATCAAACTGAATGCCTTTTTCTGGGTCAAAAAGACCGAGCATAGCGTTAAGAACGTGGTAGTCGCGGCTGTTGCGAATGCGCTCTGCTGTGCTGCTAGTGCTGCTGGCATCGTCAGTGTGATCAAGATTAAGCGAAGCAGATTCGCTCATCGGATCCGTGCTATTCATTTGATTATTCCTTTCCTAGTGTGCTAGTTTTGCTTTTCAAACGCTGTTTTTTGTTGATTTTGTTGATTTTGTTTATTTCGTTTCTTCTGTTTCTTTTAATTGCCTTAAAAATCTAGGTATTCCCTGCGCGACTTTTTCAATATCTTCTTGAGTTCCTGTCAACTCAAACGAATACATATTTGGAATAGCGCATTTTCCGGCAATCTGGCCGCCTGCAGCGCAATAAGCGTCTCCAAAATTCGTGTTTCCGGAAGAAATTACGCCGCGAATAAACGAACGATTTTCGCGATTATTTAGGAATTTGCGCACCTGCATTGGTATTGCTTTTGCAATATTTCCGCCGCCGTAAGTTGGAACGATTAGCACGTACGGTTCGCGCACGTTTAATTCAGGATCTTTCGGACGAAGCGGTATGCGGTACACGTTTACGTTATTGCTTGGAAAATCGCAATTTTGCACAAATCTTAACGTGTTTTCGGAAACTGATGAAAAATATACTACAGCTCCGATTGATTCGCCTTGTGCACGAGATTCTGGTTCGCTTGGTTTTGTGATGTTTTCTTGTTCACTCATTGTGTTCAGCTTCTTTTGATGACTCCGTGGAAGTTCCGAGTCTATCTGCAATTTGTGCGATTAAATCTGGGCGGTATCCACTCCAGGATGCGTCTGGCGCAATTACTACAGGTGCTTGACGGTAGCCTGCATTGCGTAGCTGATCTAATGCTTCAGGACTTTTGGATAAATCAACAGTTTCAAAATTCACTCCGAGTTTTGTGAACTGTCGCTTAGTTGCATCACACTGTGGGCAATGAGGTTTGGTAAACACTGTAATTGTCATTTCAATCTCCTCTGGTGATGGGGGAATTTGTAATTCCTGGTTGTATCGACAAAAGCCAAGTAGTTAGCTTACTCCAAATAAGCACTATTTATAGTGGTGTGTCGATTGTGTAAACACTACATATAGTTATTGCTTAAAATAGCTAAAAATAGCGTGTTTGTAAGCGTGTCGTGTTTTGTAAGTGGAATGTGAGCTTAGTTTTAACTATTAAAAATGTAATTTTTCTCACAAAATTTATATTTGCAACTACTAAATTTGTATATTGTGAAGCCTTGTGCATATCCGCCGATAAAATTAAAGTTGCGTTTCTTGAAGGGGCGTAACGCAAAGTAAAAATTGTGCATTTTATAGTTAATGCAGATTGCTTGAGTGCGCAAAGCGTGCGTGCAAATAACAAAACAAATACAAGATAAGAGGTGTCATAATGACTCAAGCTCAGGCAAATATTGGCGTTGTTGGCTTGGCGGCCATGGGTTCTAATTTAGCGCGTAATCTTGCGCATCATGGCAATACTGTTGCTGTTTACAATCGCCATTATTCTCGCACCGAAACTTTGATGAACGAGCACGGTATCGAAGGTGCTTTCGTTCCTGCAAAAACTGTTGAAGAATTTGTGGCTTCTCTAAAACGTCCGCGCACTGCAATCATCATGGTAAAAGCTGGTGCTCCTACGGATGCTGTGATTGAAGAACTTGCGAATGCTATGGAGCCAGGAGATATTATTGTCGACGGTGGAAACTCCTACTTTGAAGATACGATTCGTCGAGAGCGTGATATCCGCGCTCGCGGTCTTCATTACGTTGGTTGCGGTGTCTCTGGCGGCGAAGAAGGAGCTTTGCGCGGACCTTCGATGATGCCTGGCGGCACTGAGGAATCTTGGAAAACTCTTGGCCCTATTCTGAAGTCGATTGCAGCCGTTGCAGAAGGCGAGCCTTGCGTAACGCATATCGGAACCGACGGCGCTGGCCACTTTGTAAAAATGGTTCATAACGGCATTGAGTACTCGGATATGCAGCTTATTGCCGAAAGCTACGATTTAATGCTTCGCGGCTTGGGCATGAAGTCAGACGAAATTGCGGATGTGTTTAGCGAGTGGAATAAGGGTGAGCTTGATTCTTATTTGATTGAGATTACTGCGGATGTGCTTCGCCAGAAGGATGCTAAGACCGGTAAGCCTTTGGTTGAGATGATGGTGGATCACGCTGGAATGAAGGGCACTGGCACTTGGACTGTGCAGTCTGCACTTTCGCTCGGAATACCTGTAACTGGTATTGCAGAAGCTGTGTTTGCTCGCGGACTTTCAAGCCAAGTTGCTTTGCGTGAAGCTGCCGAAAGCCAAGGCTTAACTGGCCCGGATGTGCATTTTGATTTGAACGATGCTGAGCGTAAGGCGTTTATTGAGGATATTCGCCAAGCTTTGTACGCTTCTAAGATTGTTTCTTATGCGCAGGGCTTCGATGAGATTGCTGCTGCTGCAATTGAGCATGATTGGAAGATTGACCAGGCTGCGGTTGCTCGCATTTGGCGTGGTGGATGCATTATTCGCGCTCAGTTCTTGAACCGCGTTTCTGAGGCTTTTGAGTCCGGTGAAGCGAGCGTTTCTTTGCTTTTTGCACCGTACTTTAAGGATGCTATTGAAAAGTCGCAGGCTGCTTGGCGTCGTGTTATTGCGCGTGCAGTTGAGCATGGTGTGCCTGTGCCAGCATTCTCCAGCTTGCTTGCGTACTACGACGGCTTGCGTTCCAAGCGTTTGCCGGCTTCGCTTATTCAAGCTCAGCGCGATTTCTTCGGTGCTCACACTTACGGACGCATTGACGAGCCAGGCGTATTCCATACTTTGTGGGCAGACGCTAATCGCCCAGAAGTAAAGCAAGATTAAAACAAATAATATTTAGAATCAACAGGCCTTTGCGTTATTATGCATAGGCCTGTATTTCATTCTGCTCTTTTTAGTATATTTTATTGCTAAATTTTACTAATATTTTTAAATTGATTGTTTTCCTTGGAATTTCAACGATTTTGCACTCGTTTTCCCAAATGCGCCATGTTTTTAGGGGTCGATTTTCCCAAATGCGCCATGTTTTGAACATGCTATTTTCTCATTTGCGCCAATTTATGTAGCGCATTTAATTTTTGACTTGCTGAATATTATGCAGTTACTCAATAGCAGCTTGCAGTGTGCCTGCGGTGGTTAGCCAAGAGATTTCGTCAGTTCCGTTTGCAAAAGATGCAGGATATTCAGGATTATTAGCTCCCGAAAGTGAATTCATTAAAGCAGCGCCCTTTTCTGCGCCGGCAGTCAAAAACCAAGTGCGGCGACTGTGAGCCAGCACAGGAACTGTAAGCGACAATCGCATTGGCGGCAACTTAGGGGAGTGGTTTACTCCAACAACAATGCGCTCGCGATTATTAACTTGCGGCAATCCCGGGAAAAGCGAAGCCATATGCGCGTCCGGACCCATGCCAAGAATTGCTAAATCAAATACTGGCTCTGGCCCAAGTAATCCTATAATTTCTTCCTCATAGTCGTGCGCTGCAGCATCCAAAATAGCGTCATTTTCAGCGTCGCTGGCTTCTGCAATTTCCTCAGCGCTGCGTTCATCTGCAGGCATCTCGTGAATATGAGATTCTGCCAAAGCTTTATGAGAAGTAAGTAAGTCAAGCAGCGCTTCGCGAGTTTTACGCGCGTTACGATCCTCGCTATCGTAAGCTACGAAGCGTTCGTCTGCCCACCAAATATGCACTAAATCCCAATCAATAACCGTCAAAAGTGGGTTGCTGGCAAGCATTTGGAACATGCGAATTGAATCCGTACCACCAGTAATAAGTAAATGGAATGGCTTGTCGAGATTCTGCACATTAGCTTGTGACTCCATAATAAGAATTGCCAAGCGTTGAGCTGCAACGGCTGAAAGTACATCGGGATTATTGTAGCCATAAATGCTTGCGTTGTGTGCAAAAGTAACTTCATTATCTGTCATAGTTATTCCTTTTATGCAATTAAAAATGTTTCACTCGCTGTTTCACGCGTTGTTTCACGTTTTGTCTATTTTTATAGACTTAATTGTTTTCTGCAGGATTATCTCGCACCAGCTGCGCGTAAATTTCGTCCGGATCAATGCGTCGCAATTCCTCACTTAAGCAATCATCCAAAGTGCGAATAGGAAGCGCAATTGGCTGAGCAGTCTGACCGGGAAGGCTAATTAAAGCTTGATCTCCTCCAGCAGGGCGAGTAAGAGACAAAGTGCCGTCCTCGCGCTCTAAAGTTACGGAAGTAATAGCTTTAGCATTAGGATTTTCGACTATTTCTACAGGCACGCGCAAACTGCTTTTAAGCCAAGCTGCAAGCAAATGCAAAGAAACATAGTGCGTTGGGCCAGTAACTTTTGCGCTAGTAATTGGCAAATGTGGAGGCTGATCGAGCATAGAAGCCAAAAGTGCACGCCATGGAGTAAGACGCGTCCAAGATAAGTCTGCGTCTTGAGGAGACCAGTTTTTGCGCAAGTTTTGAACAGTTTTAAGAGTATCATCTGCACGCTGAGCGTCAGTAATTCTGCTACTAGCCATCGCTCCAAGCAAATCGTGAGCAGGGTCTTCCGGAGCATTAGTTGGCCACCAAGCAACAATCGGCGCATCCGGCACAAGTAACGGAATAACAAGCGTATCCGGATGACGAACCAAGCCGTTATGTGGGTACAAAATAATAATCTCGCCAGCGCCAGCATCAGCGCCAAAACGCACCTGAGCGTCAAGATTTGGCACAATTTCGCCACGCTCAGCAGCGTTCTCGCTAGACCAGTCGCGGACCATAGCAATAACGCGGCAAGGATGCTCGCGGCTCGCAGCATTAGCAGCTTCGAGAGCATGCTCCAATTCTTGAAGATCTGTGTCGATTAAAAGAGTAAGCACGCGTCCTGTTGCAGACTCTCCGCGTTCTTCATGCAATTCGTCAATTTTTTGCGAAATTTTACTTGTATTAGTATCAGGAAGGTTGATAATCATGGCAGCCTCCAATGGCGATTATTACGAGCGAGCATATCGTCTGCTTCCTTAGGACCCCAAGTTCCAGCGCGATACGGCTGTGGTTGTGTGCCAAGTGAACTCCAGAATTCTTCAATCGGATCCAAAATCTTCCAACTCAAATCGACTTCTTCAGTAGTTGGGAACAGCGGTGGCTCTCCAAGAAGAACGTCAAGAATTAAGCGCTCGTAAGCTTCAGGTGAGCTTTCAGTAAATGAACGTCCGTAGCTAAAGTCCATAGAAACGTCTCGAACTTCCATAGCGGTTCCGCCAGGAACTTTTGCGCCGAAACGCATAGTAACGCCTTCGTCCGGCTGCACGCGAATCACAATCGCATTGCTACCAAGTTCTCGAACAGCGGTTGACTCAAACGGCAAGTGCGGTGCGCGCTTAAAAATCACGGCAATTTCCGTAACGCGCTTGCCTAAACGTTTGCCAGTGCGCAAGTAGAACGGAACTCCAGCCCAGCGGCGAGTATCAACGTCTAATCGCACAGCAGCATACGTTTCCGTAGTGCTTTTAGGATCGATTCCTTGTTCTTCCAAGTAACCAACTGCTTTGTAAGAGCCTTGCCAGCCTGCTGCGTACTGTCCGCGAGCAGTATTTGTAGCTAAATCGTGAGGCAAACGAATAGCAGACAAAACTTTCGTTTTTTCTGCAGTCAAATCGCTGGCGCGGAAACTTACAGGTTCTTCCATAGCGGTAAGTGCCATAAGCTGAAGCAAGTGGTTCTGAATCACATCGCGCGCAGCACCAATGCCATCGTAATAACCGGCACGCCCGCCAATGCCAATATCTTCAGCCATCGTAATTTGCACGTGATCAACATAATTCGCATTCCAAATCGGCTCGTACATTGCGTTAGCAAAGCGGAAAGCAAGCAAATTTTGCACAGTTTCCTTACCTAAGTAATGATCGATGCGGAATACGGAATTAGGGTCAAAAACTTCTGAAACGACGCGGTCTAATTCGCGCGCGCTCGCTAAATCATGGCCGAAAGGCTTCTCAATAATTACGCGACGCCACGCATGCTCGGAAGAGTGAGAAAGTCCGGATGCTGCCAACTGTTGAGCAACAATAGGGAAGCTTGAAGGCGGAATAGACATGTAAAATGCGTGGTTTCCGCGAGTGCCACGATCCCTATCTAATTCATTTACCGTTTTACTTAAACGCTCAAACGCAGAAGCATCGTCAAAAGTGCCGCGCACGAAGCGTATGCCTTTTGCAAGATTAATCCAGGTTGACTCACGAAATGGAGTGCGACAATGCTGCTCAATATTTTCGCGCACAAAGTTTACGAAATGCTCATCAGTCCAGTCTCTTCTCGCAAAACCAGTTAAACCAAATCCTGGCGGAAGAAGTCCGCGGTTCGCTAAATCGTACACTGCTGGCATAAGCTTTTTTCGCGCTAAATCGCCTGTAATTCCAAAAATTACTAAACTGCACGGGCCAGCAATGCGAGCTAAACGTAAGTCTCGCGGATCTCGCAATGGGTTCGTCCACACGGACGCGTCATCAGTAGCGTGTTGCGTGTTAAAAGGAATCCTCAACTCAGTCATACATACCATCGTAATATTTTGACGCTATTTTTCCTACTCGAGTCGCCAGTTTAGTTGCTTTTCGTTATAGGCTTTTCTTGTAGCCACTGCAAAATATGCGATATTTGTGTGAAACTCAGCTTTAGTGAATAAAACTCATCCTCCGCACAGCGCAAGTCGAATCATCTTTGCGTATTCTGGGCCACCGACTGGGGTTAAATGAACGCCGTCATCTGTTAAATACTCGGAATGGCCTTGGCTGAACCCATTCCAGTCAATAATTCCGACGTTAGCATGTGTTGCTGCAAAACTGCGCAGTCTGCTGTTAGTTACGTCTTGCCAAGGCTGCGGAACGCGCGTGGTGACGAAATAAACAGGCTTACCCTTAGCAACATCTACCATGTTCTGTAGCACACTGTCATCGTGTGGAGGGCCATTCGTGCCTAGTGCGTAAACAACTATATCTCCAGCGTGCTTGCTTGAAATATCTTGTGCATATTCTTCAGCACCATGGAAAATCTGCCTACTCACTTTTCCGTCAATATAAGCGTTAGGCATAACCTTCATCAAATATGGCTTTGCACCCTCCGTAATGGAATCTCCAACCATTGTGAAGTTTACCGAGCAAGTGTTTTTAGTCTTGTCGATTTGAGTATGCGAAGTAATAAGATTTTGCGGAACTTTCTCTGCAATAGGGAAGAGTATGCGATGCTTTGAAGGCGTTGGTGGAAGCGTATTTTTCGTCAATGTAACGTGAGAAATTTTTGCTTCTGCAGCGTTTTTATGAGTTGTAGTTTTTTTCGCTGCAAAGTTTTTGTTTTTATTTACATTTACAGACGCTACTAATTCTGGTCGAAGCTGTATTGAGCGTTCGTTAGATATCTTATGCCAGTTAATAGGTAGAGCAATCAAAATTATTGTAATAATTAAGCACAAAGTGACTGCGCAACAACGAATGAGCTTAAGAAGATTTTGGTTGTTTACTGGCTTTTCAAACACTTGGTAGAAGCATTCTGAAAGTACAAGAATAAGAGCAATTTGGAATAACTGTTCCCACCAGGAAAGAGCTGTCGTTCTAGTTGCAGGATTGCATAATTCCAATACTGGGAAGTGCACTAAGTAAATTGCAAAAGAGCGTTTTCCAATGTATGCCAGTGGTTTTATGGCAAAAATTCTTGAGCAAATATTATCGCTTTGAGTGCATGACCAAACTATTAGTGTGCATACTGCGGCGGTTAGAGTGTATCCTCCAAATGAGAAAACAGAAGATGTGCCATCGGCGTATACAAAGCAGTAGCATAGGATTATTGCTGCAAGCAAGCCAATGCATGAGCGTTGATGCGCGCGCAATGGGTTGTAGAAAATAGTTTTTGGAGTATTGAATACGTCTTCTGGGAATTCGTGTATGTCCGGTGTTGCGTTATTTTCGGATAAGTCAATTTGCAATCCTGCTCGCAAATCTTCCGGAATATTATTTGCAATAGCAGATTGTTCTAAATCAATCGAAGCTTGCGAGCTTGATTGTGAGTTGACTTCTGCGTTTGCTGAAGAGCTATTTGAGTAGTTTTTATTTGATTTAATAGCAGAATTTGAAGCAAGTGTAACTTTTACATTCTTACTGCCGCGAATCCAATACCATAAGCGAATAAGCCACTCATGCAATGAATGTTTTGCAAACCAAGCTCCATACATTGCAAGCATTGCGCCAAGCAAAAATTCCGACGCTCTTGTGTCAAGAGAATAGTAGACGCGAGCCGGGGTGGAATAATTGCCAAATAAGTAAGCAAAAGTGGATGTTAGTACTGCTGAAAGCGCTGCAAGTCCAGCAGTAATATACATGCGCATCATCGGTTTCTTTACGAACTTTATTAAAGCTGCAAGAATGAGTGGCCAAACGATGAATGCTTGCATAACAAGGCCTAAATACCACAAGTGTTTAATAGGCGAAGGCAATCCGCTTTGCTCAAAGTATGAAAGCTTCCTAGCTACGTACATTATGTTGCTAAAGAATCCTGCTCCCGCAAAAGCGTCCGCTTGCAATTTTGGCAGTAGACTTGGTGAAAAAAGCCACATAATTGGTGCTGTTACTGCAATAATTCCCAAGGTTGGTGGCCAAATTCGTTTTAGTCTTCGCCACAAGTAGTGCAAGTAGTGCGAAGTTAGTTTCGACAAATCGTTTAAGTATTTAAGCACAGTGCGCGTGCAAAAGTATCCGGATAGAACTAGGAACAGTGTGACTCCGAGGAATCCGCCTGAAAGTAAGCTTGGACGCATGTGGAAGCATACGATACCAATAATCGCCAGTGCACGTAAGCCGTCAATTGCAGGGTTTCTTTTTGAAGATTTAGTCGTATTATTTTTTTGACTGCTAGAATCTACTATTTTGGCCTGCTGATTTGCGTTTTGTTGCGCGCTTTTTTGCGCATTTGAATTCGCGACTGTATTGTTTGATGCGTTTAGTGCGTCTGAATTAGTAGACTTGTTTTTCTTGTTTACAAGATGATTGTTTTTGTGTGACTCAGTGTTGGTGTCTTCTGCGCAAACCGCCTTTTTATTGGAGGTTTGATTGACCTGTGAGACGGCAGAAGTGTTCACGCGTTTCCTTTTTGTCATCTTGCCTGCGCTTTGTCAATCATACTGGTGTATGTGCAACATATCGTGTGTAAAACAGAGCCATGATAACTGCGTCTTAAGACACTTTTGCAGCTTAAAGCGTGTCTTGTAATGATGCTTAAAAAATCAGTAAAATTGCCGGTTTTTGTGCTATTTTTTAGTTAATTTTTTGGTATGTATTATGCGAAATTTATGCTAACCTTAAGCTGTTTAATAGCTACGTTAATAGCTACGTTCTTTGGTGCGCGCTAAAGTGAGAAAGAACAGTTATACGAATTGTTATCAACTCTATAAAAGGAGCCAAAATGGCAGAAACTTTTAATGTTGTGGTTGAAATCCCACGTGGTTCTAAGAACAAGTACGAAGTAGACCACGAAACTGGTCGCGTGTTCTTGGATCGTACACTTTTTACCGCAATGGGCTATCCAGATGATTACGGTTACATTGATGGCACTTTGGGTGAAGATGGCGATCCGCTTGACGCTCTTGTTATGATTCCAAATTCTGTGTTCCCAGGTTGCGTTGTTGAGTGCCGCGCTGTTGGTTTGTACCACATGGTTGATGAAGCAGGTGGAGACGATAAGGTTTTGTGCGTACCTGCAGACGTTCGTTTTGACGACATTAAAGATATTGATGACGTGAACGAGTATCACAAGGCTGAGATCAAGCACTTCTTCGAGCAGTACAAGGCTTTGGAACCAGGCAAGGAAGTTCTTCCTGGCGACTTCTGGGCTGGCGTAGAGCAGGCAGAGAAGGAAATCGTCGCTGCACGTAAGCGTCTTGCCGAAAGCGAAAAGTAAGCTATTTTCAATAGTTAATAGTTGAATCAAATTTGATTATTGAATATAAAACGTCGAAGACATAAACATGTTTTCGACGTTTTTTGTAAATAAATATGCAAATCAGACTGTAAATCAGACTGTAAAATTATGCAAAATTATGTACAAATAAATAAACAAACAAATAAATAAATCGCAATTTTATGCAGCTACTAACATCCCAAGGCCTGCAATATAGACTAGCATTCCCGAAAACATAATCGGCATAATTGCAAATGCAATATCTTTAGTAACACTGCCTTTGTAGAATTCGTTGCGATTCCTTAGAACCCACAAATATGAAAGTCCTGAAAGCACTATCAGCATAAAAGTGCATAAAGATGCAACAACTATTCCTCCATCAGTGCTACGTAATGATGGCATAAAACGAATAATTGACGGCAAAAACAGCCAGCCGGGTAAAGCTGCGCATGCAATGCTTGCTGTTAAAGTGTGGGAAAGGTTACGCACTAAATTAGTGCGATTTTCTCGCAACATTTGTCGTATAAACGTTACAAAAGTTGCTGCAACAAGAATAAGTGCAAACGACACTGCCCATCTTTCGTAAGGGTGTATTGCTGCAATGAACTTGCTCATTGACACAGTTTCGTAATCTATAATAACGCTTTGTGGAAGCCAGCCTTTTAGTGCAAGCGTTGCGCACCAAGCTGAAGCAATACCAGATATCAAAGCAATAATGCGGTCAATTATGTTACCTTGTAGAGGCCAAAAAGCTAGGAATGTTAGCAGAATTAGCATGCAAACGGTAAGCGATATTTTTGCTGTTGCAATTGGTAAGGCTGCTGGAATGGCAATAAGTATTACTGCAAAAATCTGGCTTGCAGTCATAGCGAATATATGAAGGCGATTTTGCTCGCGATTTTGCTCGCGATTATTCTCGCGATTTGCACGTGATTGTTCGCTGTTAGTAGTGCAAGAATCAGCATTTTTCTGCATCTTGTTATTGCAGACACTTATTTTGTCGCTCATACGCACTCCCGCTCGAAAAATACTTATTGCTAATGAACTAAATTTTAATTTATTCATTATTTTGTAGTATTGCTTAAGTTTCTATTACTAATTTATCCTACAACCTGCACTACGTTTTGTGCGCTTTATAAAAGTGAGATTATGTTTGTGCGAATGATTATTTTTGTATAGTATTTGCAGATTTAAGCTATGAACACGAGTCGCAAACTTAGCTATTTTTCGTAGTATGGTTTACAATTCCTGTAAAGGCTTGAATTTGATACTACATCACCTGTTGGTTGGAGGCATCATATGACTGATATTACATTGATGACTTCGTGCAGTTCTCCTTCTTCGGTTTTACCTTCTCTCACTCTGCTTTCGCACAGGGTTCGCGTCCTTTCAATGGATGCAGCAAGTTTAACGAAACTTCCTGCGCAAACTGTTCTTTTGCTTGACGCTCGTGAAGATTTGGCTTTAGCCAAGTCGATTTGTGCAGCTTTGAAGGTTGCGGATACTACAATTCCGGTAATACTGGTGCTTACAGAGGGCGGATTTACTGTAGTAAATTCATCCTGGTGTATTACGGATGTTGTGCTAACTAGCGCTTCTCCTGCAGAATTGGAGGGGCGTTTGCGTTTGGCTTCGCAGCATGGAATCACTGGGGGATCGTTTACTCAGGGGCAGGATGTAGAAGTAGGCGGGTCGATTAATTCGGACAATGGTATTGTGCGTTCTGGCGATCTTGTTGTTGATATGCGTAGTTATACGGTTAGTTTGCACGGTCATCCTGTTGATTTAGCTTACAAAGAGTTTGAGCTTTTGAAATATTTTGTGCAGCATCCGCGCAGGGTTTTTACGCGCACACATTTGCTGCAGGAAGTGTGGGGATACGACTATTACGGTGGTACTAGGACGGTTGATGTGCATATTCGTCGTCTTCGCGCAAAACTGGGCGTTGAATACGAACACCTTATCGGTACTGTTAGGAATGTTGGCTACCGTTTTGATCCTTCAGAATCTGGAGAAAATGAGGAAATTTCTGATACTAATTCTGAAGATTCGGACAATTCTGATGCCGATTATACGGTAGGTTCTGAGGATACTTTTTCCGAAAATTCAGAGCAAAATAAGCAGAATAAACAGAATGAGCAAGACGCGCAAGATATGAGCGTATCTGCTGCTGATTCTTCATCAATTAAGCTTTAATATGCGCGAATCTAAACAAGCAAAACTGGCGCGTATACATGCGCAGTATGCTATTTTGTGTAAGGAAATTCCTGAGCCGAAGTGTGCGCTTAATTTTTCTAATCCTTTTGAACTTCTAATCGCAACTGTTTTAAGCGCGCAAACAACCGACAAGCGTGTTAATACTGTAACTCCAGAGCTGTTCGACTATTTTCCAGATGCTCACGCACTTGCTTCTGCTTTGCAAATACAAGTTGAGTCTATTATTAAGCCACTTGGATTTTATAGAGTAAAAGCGCGCAATATTATTGCGTTATCCGCGCGGTTAGACAATAATTTTAACGGCGTTGTTCCCAAAAATATGAAAGATTTAACGTCTTTGCCTGGCGTCGGTCGCAAAACAGCAAATGTTGTGCTTGGTAATGCTTTTTCCTTGCCAGGATTTCCGGTAGATACTCATGTTATACGTGTTACAGGCCGACTAGGTTGGCGTAAAGACTGGAATAATCCTAATTCTAAGCCGAATCCTACTGCCATAGAGAGTGAAATAACCAAATATTTTGCACCATCTGAATGGACTAATCTATCGCATAGGCTTATCTTGCATGGCAGAAAAATATGTACTGCACGTAACCCGAAATGTGCTTTGTGCCCGCTAAAAGCGAGTTGCCCGTCCGCTATTGTCTAAACGCAAAATCGTTGTAGGCGTATTGTTGCGTGCGTTTTTTTGAGTTGTGCACAAACAGTATAGGTGTGTTGTTTTTCATTCCGCTATTGATATAGACTGTGATTTATGTCAAGAACAGGCAAATACGCGTATCACGCTTCAAGAACAGCTAATCACAGTCGTAGTTCAGGTTGGGTTCCATGGCTTGTGTTTACTGTTGTTTCGGCAGTTATGGCTGTTATTTTATGGTGTGGTTGGCAAATGTATCAGGGACGTTCTCCAATTGATGCCGTTACACATCCTGCAGGAAATTCTGTATTAAAAATCGGTTTACGAACTGCGCCTGAATCACTTGATATTAGGCGTGACGACAGTGATGCTATTCAGCAAGCTTTAATCGGCAACGTTTACGAAACCCTAATTAATCGTGATGATAACAACAAATTGCAGCCAGGATTGGCTAAATCTTGGGAAGTTTCAGAAGACGGATTAACTTATAAGTTTAATTTGCGGCAAGGAGTGCGTTTTTCTAATGGTGACATTATGGACGCGACTTCTGTGCTGAAATCTTTGCAAAACGGAATAATGAATAATTATCCGGGATACAGTGCATTAAGAACTGTTAAAACTGTTACCAATCCGGATGATCACACGATAGTTATTAAACTTAGTGAACCAGATGCTTTACTATTGCGTCGTTTGGCTGGACGAGTTGGCATTGTTTATGACGCAGGTGCTGTAGTTGACTATTCTAATGGCACTGTAGGTACTGGACCATTTGTTGTAAACAGTTACAGCAAAGGCAACTCTTTAGTATTGTTACGAAACAAAAAGTATTGGGGAACGCCTGCAACGTGTGCAAGTATTACTTTGAAATATTTTGCTAACGACACTGCGCTGGCAGAAGCTATGGAAAATGGCAATATTCAAATGGCTGTTCCGCTTGAAGGAAACGAAAATAAGCGACTTGCGTCTATTGCTAATACGCAAATTGTAGAAGGTCAAAGCACGCGGGTTCGATTCCTTGCGCTTAATACTACAGTTTCGTCAATTTTTTGCGATGAACAAGCTCGTAAGGCAGTTGCTTACGCTGTTAATCCTCAAACGGTAGTTGCAGCTGATGGTAATGGTGGCGTACTTGTTGGAGGGCCTATTGACCCACTTTCAGCAGGCTATGAAGATTTAACTGGAGTATATCAATATAATCCAAATAAAGCTGCTCCATTATTCCATTACTTTAGTGCAAGCTATTTGGGTACTATTACTTTTCTTGTGCCGCAAGGCGAAGGTAATGTTGGCAGTGAACTATCTAAACAGATTAGTTCTGTTAGTGGTTTCAAAATCAACCTTGAAGAGGTGGATCAGCAAACGATGCGTCAACGTTTAAGAGAAGGAAAGTATGACATTGCGCTTACGACTATGAATCATACGTTAGATCAAGGTGCATTTGCGGAAAGTGGTTCACCGTTTGTGCTTCAGGATGCTAGTTCGCAGCAATCTTGGGCTAATGCTGTTCATGCTAAGAACGCTGCAGAATACGAGGCCAATGCTCGTGCGTATGCTCGTGAAGTTGTGAATAATAATGCAGCTCGCTGGCTGTATGCTCGCAAAAGCATAATGGCAGTTAAATCTAACGTAAGCGGGTACACCAAAAACATGACGGATCAGTTACTGCCATTGCAATACTTAACTGTTAAGTAAGTGCAATTAACGTATTTATTTGCGTTGTCGCACTGAGTTTCTAATATTCAGTTCATGAGTGAACAGGATAACACAGTAAAGCACGCCCATTTAACGCCGCTTCCAAACAAGGTTGGTGTTGATGGTCTTGAAGACAAATGGCGTAATAATTGGGAAGAAGCCAAGACTTACGCATTCCACAATTCCCGCGACCGCAAGGCCGTATATTCTATTGATACCCCACCTCCAACCGTAAGCGGTCACTTGCATGTAGGACACGTATTCTCTTACACGCACACGGACGTTATTGCGCGATACAAGCGCATGAAGGGCTTTGACGTGTTCTACCCAATGGGCTGGGACGATAATGGCCTTCCAACTGAGCGTCGAGTGCAGAATTATTACGGTGTGCGAGTAGATACTTCGCTTAAATATGATCCTGATTTTAAGCCTCCATTTGAAGGCACAGAAGGAAAGAAAATTGAGGCAAAAGATCAGGTTCCTGTAAGCCGTCAGAACTTTATTGAACTTTGCGAACGCTTAACTTCCCAAGACGAGAAGCTTTTTGAAGCATTGTGGCGCAGGCTTGGCCTTTCTGTGGACTGGTCTCAGACTTACCACACGATTGGTGAGCAGCCTCGCCGAGTTGCGCAAAAAGCATTCTTGCGCAATCTTGCTCGCGGTGAAGCTTATCAGAAGGATGCTCCAGGTTTGTGGGATGTTACATTCCAGACTGCAGTTGCGCAGGCAGAGCTTGAAGCTCGCGAATATCCTGGTTTCTACCATAAGATTGCGTTCCGTTTTGAAGATGGTACGCCAATTTATATTGAAACTACGCGCCCAGAATTGCTTGCTGCATGCACTTCTTTAATTGCAAATCCAGAAGATGAGCGTTACAAGAAGTACTTTGGTCAGGAAGTTTATTCGCCACTGTTCAAGGTGAAGGTTCCGATTTTGGCGCATTCTGCTGCTCAAATGGACAAGGGTGCTGGCATTGCAATGTGCTGCACTTTCGGTGACGTAACAGACGTTGAGTGGTGGCGCGATTTGAATTTGCCAACTCGGCCGATTATTCAGCGTAACGGTCGCATTGTTATGACGACTCCTGATTGGATTACGGATGAGTCCGGTCGCGAAATGTTCGAGAAAATTGCTGGCAAAACCACGTTCTCTGCTCGTAAGGAAGTTGTTGAAGCTTTGCAAGCAGCTGGAGATATGGAAGGCGATCCAAAGCCAACAAAGCGTATGACGAACTTCTACGAAAAGGGCGATAAGCCTTTGGAAATCGTCACTTCTCGCCAATGGTATTTAAAGAACGGTGGCACGGACGAAAAGTTGAATGCTGAGCTTATTGAGCGCGGCAAGGAACTTAACTTCCACCCAGACTTTATGCGCGTGCGCTACGAGAATTGGGTTCACGGCTTGAACGGTGATTGGCTTATTTCTCGCCAACGCTTCTTCGGCGTACCATTCCCACTTTGGTACCCAGTAAACGAAAATGGGGAAGTGGATTACGCAAATCCTTTGACTCCTAGCGAAGACCGTTTGCCAATCGACCCAACTATTGACGTTCCAGAAGGATTCGATGAATCTCAGCGTGACCAGCCAAACGGCTTTACTGCTGAGCAAGACATTATGGATACTTGGGCCACATCTTCCTTAACTCCACAAATTGTGACTCGTTGGGAAGAACCCGGCGAGGAAAATCAAGCTTTGTTTAAGGCTACTTTCCCAATGGATTTGCGTCCACAAGGTCAGGATATTATTCGTACTTGGCTGTTTAGCACGGTTGACCGTGCGCATCTTGAAAACGGCTGCTTGCCTTGGAAGCACGCTGCACTTTCCGGATGGATTCTTGACCCAGACCACAAGAAGATGTCTAAATCTAAAGGCAACGTTGTTGTGCCAAACAAGCCAATCGAAGAGTTTGGTGCAGATGCTGTGCGCTACTGGGCAACTTCTGCAAAACTTGGCTTGGATGCAACTTACGACGAAGGCCAGATGAAGATTGGCCGCCGCCTTGCGATTAAGCTTTTGAACGCTACGAAGTTTGCGCTCGCAATTGGTCGCGAAGATGAGGAGCATCAGGTTCTTGAGTCTGCTACCGCGGATTGGGATTTTGCTGATGTTACTGAAGTTTTGGATCGCGCAGTTATGGCAAAGCTTGCATCCGTTATTCGTACAGCAACTGATGCGCTTGAGTCTTACGAGCATTCTAAGGCTTTGGAAGCAATCGAAACATTCTTCTGGCAGTTCTGCGACGATTACATTGAGCTTGCAAAGAATCGTGCTTACGGTACTGCAGAATCCACTGGTCGCACTCCAAGTGAGGCCGCTGTAAAGTCTGCTCGCACAACTCTTGGTCTTGCACTTGACGCTTTGGCTCGTTTGCTTGCTCCTTACTTGCCTTACGCTACGGAAGAAGTGTGGAGTTGGATGCATGACGGCGAAGGCTCTGTGCATCGCGCAAGCTGGCCATGCGCTAAGTCTTATGAAGCTGCTGCAAACGGTGTTTCTGCAGACACTTTGGCTTACGCGGGTGAAGCTTTGGCTACTTTGCGCAAGATTAAGTCCGAAGCAAAAGTTTCTATGAAGACTCCTATTTTGCAAGTGACATTGAACGTAGCAGAAAACGCTTATAAGGCTGTTGAGGACACTTTGGATGATGTTGCTGAAGCAGGTCGCGTTACTGGAGAAGTAAAGCTTAACGCTGTTAAGGCAGCAGATGCTGGAGATTCTTCTGAATCTGAATCTGCGGAATCTGATGCAACTAACGTAAACGTTTCTGTTGCTCAAAGCGAACTTGGCGAAGCTCCTGCAAAAAAGAAGTAAACGCAAGTAATTGCAAGTAATCGAAAATAATCGCAAATAATTAATTGCAAAACAAAAGCGCTGGAAGTCAATCTTCGACTCCAGCGCTTTTTGTGTATTTAAATACTTAAGCATAATCACTTATTGTAGATTCTACTGCGATGATCAATGTCCACAACAAAAACAGTCAGTACATTATCTTCAATGGCGCAAATTATTCTGTAATCCCTTACTCTATATCTCCAAAATCCTGAATAGTTGCCAGTTAGTGCCTTACCTCTAATTCTAGGATTATCAAGATTGCTAATTTCGCGAAGCTCCTTAACGATTTGCTTAGCAATCGTTTTGTCAATTTTCCCTAGCTGTTTTTC
The DNA here is from genome assembly GCA_947088155.1 of uncultured Gardnerella sp. Taxonomy (GTDB): domain Bacteria; phylum Actinomycetota; class Actinomycetes; order Actinomycetales; family Bifidobacteriaceae; genus Bifidobacterium. The sequence goes on from CAMUFL010000002.1 coordinate 228,720, forward strand.
AGCTCTTTTAGATAAATTAATCTTCCAAACCAAGGCGCTTTACCACGTCGTCGAGTGGAGATGTTTCTAATTCTCCACGTTTGTATGCTTCAATATCTGCCATTAGTCCATATTCATGTTCAAGCTCATCAATTTGAGCCTCTAGTGCTTGATTCATGTAAAATGAACGAGTGCGGTGAGTGGTTTTAGCGAGCTGATCATAACGATCTAAAACGTTAGAGGGTACTCTTAATCCTGTAATTGTTGCGACCATTTTTAATCTCCATTGTAAAACATGTAAAACATATATTACCTTACATGCAGAATAATGCAATCCAATACGTTGTAATCGCGAAGCATCGCGCGGTAACGCTAGACTGTAAACCATGAATCCAGAAAGCTTAAGTGAATTAATTGAAAAAATTGCTAAAGATTTAGTAGCAAGCGGTAAAGCTGGCAGTCTAACAGAAGATTTGATTCCTGCTGCCGAAAAACTTGCAGTTATGAGGCCAAAAGATCGCGCACACGGCGATTGGGCTACGAATGTTGCTATGCAGCTTGCTAAAAAAGCTGGTATGAAGCCTCACGATTTAGCGGAACTTTTTGCCGAACGTTTGCAAGAAGCGGAAGGAATTGCGTCTGTAGAAGTTGCAGGCCCTGGCTTTATTAATATAACGCTTGATTCTGCTTCTGCGGCTGCCGTTGTTGACGAAGTCTTAAAGCAGGGCGCAGATTTTGGTAAAAATGCGCACTTGGGCGGCAAAACTTTAAATCTTGAGTTTGTTTCCGCAAACCCAACTGGTCCAATTCATATTGGCGGCACTCGCTGGGCAGCGGTTGGCGATTCTATGGCTCGAGTTTTGGAAGCGAACGGCGCAAAAGTTGTGCGCGAATACTACTTCAACGACCATGGTGAGCAAATTAACCGTTTTGCGAAGTCCTTAGTTGCTGCAGCTCACGGTGAAGAAACGCCTGCAGACGGCTACAAAGGCGCGTATATTAACGAAATTGCAGACGCTGTTATAAAAGAAGCACAAGCAGACGGCATTGATATTCTTTCTTTGCCACGAATCGATCTTGGAAAAGACGAGGAAGGTTTGCCGCTTGGCGAAGGCGATTCTGAGCAGCGTGAAGAATTCCGCAAGCGCGCAGTGCCAATGATGTTTGCTGAGATTCGTAAGTCGATGCGCGATTTTCGCGTTGGCTTCGACGTGTGGTTCCACGAAAACAGCTTGTACGAAGATGGCGAAGTTGAGCGTGCTATTGCAGACTTGCGTTCTCGCGGGGACATTTTCGAAAAAGACGGCGCAACTTGGTTCGAATCAACTAAGCATGGCGACGACAAGGATCGCGTAATTATTAAGTCCGACGGCAATTATGCTTACTTTGCTGCAGATATTGCGTACTATCGCAACAAGCGCCATCGCGAGCAGAATCCTGCAGACGTAGCAATCTACATGCTCGGCGCGGATCATCACGGATATATTGGCCGAATGATGGCAATGTGCGCGGCTTTTGGAGATAATCCAGGAGAAAACATGCAGATTCTTATTGGCCAGCTTGTAAACGTTATGAAAGACGGCAAGCCTGTGCGCATGAGCAAGCGCGCTGGAAACGTTATTACGATTGACGATTTAGTTGATGCAATTGGCGTTGACGCTTCGCGCTATTCGCTTGCTCGCACCGACTACAACACAAGCGTTGATATTGATTTGGATTTGCTCGCTTCTCACAGCAACGATAATCCTGTGTACTACGTGCAATATGCTCACGCGCGCAGCTGCAACGTTGCTAGAAATGCAGCGGACGCTGGAATTACGCAAGATGGCGCTGATTTAAGCCTGCTTAATACTGAAGCTGACGGCGAAGTTCTGGCTGCTTTGGCGCAATGGCCTGCAGCTCTTGCACAAGCTGGCGATTTGCGTGCTCCTCACCGCGTTGCGCATTATCTTGAGGATTTGGCTGCAAGCTACCACAAGTGGTACAACCTTGAGCGCGTAGTACCAATGGAGTTGACTGACCCAGAAAATCGTTTGCCAGAAGCTGAGCGCGAAGCGGCTCGCATTGCAAAGTGCCCAGAGCCAGCGCGTGCTGCAGCTCGACTTAAGCTTAACTCGGCTGTGCGCACGGTAATTGCGGAAGGCCTTGATTTGCTTGGTGTTTCTGCTCCAGAAAAGATGTGATTTTGCTTATTTTATATAAGGTTTAGAGCAAAAAATATATAGCATTTTTGATTAAGTAGGACGTTGGTAACATTCCAGCGTCCTATTTATTTTTGATTAGAAGACACGCGCGAGATTGTAAATTTATGCCGATTAAGTACATGCAATTTATTAATATACCCCCTAATATTATTTTCGCTTTAAATCCACAAAATTACAGAGTCAGGGATTTGGCTGAATAATATGCTTAAACAATTTTTCACCATATAGGAGGTGTAAGCATGAGCGTCACAACACAAAGTGTCAGCACAGACAGTGCCCCGAAAAAAAGGAACCTGACAATTATTGAGTCCGCATACGTGGCGGTCATGTTGTTTGGCATGTTCTTTGGCGCAGGAAACCTGATTTTCCCTGTGTTTCTTGGAGCTAATGCAGGCACTAATTCTGCTCCTGCAGCAATCGGATTTATTGTTACGGGCGTTGGATTGCCGCTGCTTGGCGTTACGGCTCTTGCAATGAGCCGCGCAAACGGTCTTTTTGAGCTTTCGAGCAAGCCGAGCAAAAAGTACGGCATGTTTTTCACTTGTGTTCTTTATTTAACAATCGGCCCGTTTTTTGCAATTCCACGCTGCGCAACAACTTCGTACACTGTTGGCTTAGAGCGCGTTATTCCGCAAGATGGAAACGGTCAGCTTTACTTGTTCTTGTTCTCCGTAGTGTTCTTTGCGCTCGCGTTCTTCTTTGCTATGAAGCCGAGCGGCATATTGACCTGGGTTGGTAAAGTTCTTACGCCAATCTTCCTTGTGTTCCTAGCGGTTTTGGTATTTACAGCACTATTTTCTCCTGTAAGTGGCGCTTCTGCGGATGCTGCTCCTATGGGAAATTACGTTAATAAGTCATTCTTTACAGGATTCTTAGATGGCTACAACACAATGGATGCTTTAGCTAGTTTGGCATTTGGAATTGTGGTTGTTAGTACTATTCGCCAGTTTGGTGTAAAAGATCCTAAAGATGTAGCAGTAAATACTGCTCGTTCTGGATTCTTTAGCTGCTTGCTTATGGCAGTGATCTACGTTGCGATTGTTATTGTTGGTGTGCGTAGCCGCGCGTTGTTCCCACCTGCGGAAAACGGTGGCGTAACTTTGGCGCAAGTTGCACGCTACCATCTTGGTAACGTTGGCTTATTCGTGCTTGCTGCAACTGTAACTCTTGCATGCTTAAAGACTGCAGTTGGCTTAATCGTAAGCTGCTCGGAAACTTTCTCTAAGTTATTCCCTAAGGGTCCTAGCTACCGTGTTTGGGCTGTGTTGATTACGCTTGTTTCGTTTGGTCTTGCAAACTTTGGTTTGAGCACAATCATCGAATACGCGGTTCCAGTATTAATGTTCTTGTATCCGCTGTCAATCGTTCTGATTCTTTTGGCTTTGAGCGGTCGACTTTTTGGAAATTCAAAAGTTGTGTATGCTTGGACACTTGGTTTTACTGGTGTTACAGCTGTATATGACTTTTTGAATAGTTTGCCACAAGCTTTACGTAGTTCATTGCATATGAACGATGTGATGTTGGTTGTTCAAAACTGGTTGCCGTTCTCGGAATTTGGCATGGCTTGGGTTTGCCCAGCTGTTGTTGGATTTGTTGTTGGCTATGTGCGCATGGTTTTATTTGACAACAAAGGCATGGAAGAGGTGGCTCGTGCAGCTTCTGGCCCAGATCTTGAAGGCAGCGTTGCTGGCGACGATGATTATTCTTCAAGCAGTGCTGACTTTGACGAGTCTGCTGACTTCGCTAACTCGAACGTTGATGAACCTAATTTTAGTGAGCAATCCTAAAGTTTTGTAGAGTCGCGTAGACGTTATAATAATCGCCATATTTTGATGCGTATTTTACGTAACAGAATATGGCGATTTTTGTATAAAACTCGCGCTTGACTTATTTATTGGAACGATTTAGTATATTTCAATAACGAACAAAATAATGTGCAATCTAAAAGTAATTCTCGCTTAGCCAGTAAAGCAAGATACGAAAAGGCACACGTCTAGTGCTCGGCGCTGAGGCATTAGCAAAATGGTTGTTCATGAGTGAAAGGAGTAAACGACGCTGTTTGCGGCAGAAGTCTGGCGTTGCTATATATCAAATGGTGCATTGGGCGGTATGCCCAAGAACCTTTAAGTTTCTCTAAATATTTCTAAGGAAGAACAACGATGTTGAAACTAAAAAAGTTTGGAGCAATCTCGATGATGCTCGCTGCTGCGCTGTCTCTTACTGCATGTGGTGGCGGCGCAAGCTCTACAAGTAATACTCAAAGTAAAACAACCGTCTCTGTTTGGCACTACTGGGATGGCGCTAATGCAGATGCTTTCGATAAAAAAGTAAAAGCATTTAATGCTTCGCATAAGAACATTGAGATTAAAACTACGAATGTTCCTAATGCTGATTTCTTAACAAAATTACGTGCATCTGCTACTTCAAATACCTTGCCTGATATGGCCATAGGTGATTTGATTTGGATGCCTCAAATGGCGCAAATTGGCAAATCTGCAGACTTAAAAAAGCTTCTCAAGCCTGAAGTAATTGACAATATTAACCCAGCATTAAAGAATTTCGGCTCAATTGATGGTCACTTAGTATCCGTTCCAATGTCAGCCAATAATCTTGCGTATATGTACAATCGCACAGTATTTAAGAAGGCTGGTTTAGATCCAGATAAGCCGCCAAAAACTTGGGATGAATTAAAGAAAATGGCCAAGCAGATTAAAGATAAGACTGGTCTTCCAGGTTACGATTTGCCAACTGAAGCAGGAGATAGCGGTGAGGCTCTTACCTGGAACTTCCAAGTCAATCTTTGGCAAGCTGGTGGCGAATTCTTAAAGAAAGATAACTCTGCTGCAGCATTTAACACTCCTGCAGGTAAGAAAGCTGCAAACTTCTGGATGGATCTTATTAAAAGTGGTGTGAGTCCATACGCAGGATGGGGCAAGTTCGAAAAAGGTCAAGGTGGTTCTGCTCAGGAAGGTTCATGGATGGTAGGTATTTGGGCTGCTGATCCGCCGTTTGATTTTGCTGCAGCGCCATTGCCAACCCCTGAAGGTGGTAAGCCATCTACCAACCTTGGCGGAGAACAGGCAATGCTGTTTAATAATGATGATGCAAAGGTAAAAGCCGCTGCTGAATTTGTGACTTGGTTCTTGCAAGATAAGCAAGTTCTTGATTGGTGTGAATCTACCGGCTTCCTGCCTGCAACAAAGAGTGCAGCTAACGACGCAGAGTATCGTTCTTGGGTTGAGAAGAAAGAGCCTCGCTTGATGCCATACATCGAACAAATGACAACTGCTCATACTCGTCCAAACACCAAACTATATCCACAGATTTCGTTGGCATTCGCAAAGGAAATGGAAAAAGCATTTTCTGGCGAAGTAAATGTTGATACTGCATTAAAGAATGCAGAAAAAGCAGTCAACGACGTAATAGCGCAAGGTAAGTAATCATGCGTAACCCGATATCACGGCTAAAAAATAAGCAGGCAGCTGCTATTGACAACGTAGAAATTGGCAGTAGTAAGCTGATGCGAAATGGTCATAAAACTGTAGGAAAATGGGAGCAAATTCTCACAGCATGGGGATTATTGCTTCCTGGATTGGTGATTCTCGTCATCTTCACTTTTTATCCAATTATTTCTGCAGCCTACACGAGCTTAACGAATTGGAACGGTTTTTCTGCAAATCCAGATTTTATTGGATTGAAGAATTATGTAAAACTATCTCAAAATCCAGAATTTTGGAATAGTCTAACTGTGACTGTTATATATGCGTTTGGCGTAGCTGTGTTATCGGTTGTTTCCGGCTTGATTTTTGCGGTATTACTAGATGCGCCAATTCGCGCTCGCGGATTGTATCGCACCATATATTTCCTTCCTGTCGTTACCTCCTCGGTGGCTGTAGCAATTGTGTGGAAATATATGTTGGATCCATCGGGTCTTGTAAATTCTGTACTCTCATCCCTAGGTATTGCAGGACCCGACTGGCTCCACAACAAGTGGCTAGCATTACTTGCTACTACACTCCTTACAGTTTGGAAGAACTTAGGTTTTAATATCATTCTATATTTGACTGCTTTGCAATCTCTTTCTAAGTCGACTTATGAAGCTGCAAGTCTTGATGGTGCTACGAGCTGGCAACAGCTGCGTTATATTACAGTTCCTCTGTTAAGGCCAATGACATTTTTCGTAGTTGTGCAAGCGCTGATTAGCAGTTTCCAATCATTTGATTTAATTTACGTGTTTACTGAAGGCGGCCCTCGAGGTGGTACTGACGTACTAGGAATGTTTATGTATCGTCAAGCATTTAGATTAGGCAATTTCGGTTATGGCACAGCAATTGCGATAGCGTCGCTGGTGTTAGTTCTTATCGTAACTCTTGTGCAATGGAAGGTAAGCAATGCAGAAAATAAGTAAAGTCTTTACGAGATTGCGTTCATTGCATCTTGCTCGACATATTGTGCTCATTATTGGTGCGGCTTCGGTACTTATTCCATTTATGTGGATGCTTACAACGTCGTTGCAAACAAAAGCTGAAACGTATGCTGTTCAATCAGTAATTCCAACATCATGGCATTGGGAAAATTATTTGCATGCTTGGCAAAGCGCTCCATTTGCAAATTATTATATTAATAGCTTGATCATGTCGGCAATTATTGTAATTGGTCACCTTGCGTTTGACGCTATGGCAGCTTTTGCTTTTGCGCGATTAGAGTTTCCTGGAAAGAAAATATTATTCGTGCTGCTACTTTCTGCTTTCATGGTTCCTGCTTTCGTAACAGTTATACCTATGTACGGTATTATCGCTCAGTTGCGTTGGATTGATACTATGGCAGCTTTAACAGTTCCGCGTTTGGCTGATGTATTTGGCATTATTTTGCTACGCCAACATTTTACTACTATCCCGCGTGAGCTAGATGAGGCTGCAAGAATTGACGGATGTTCAAGCCTTGGTATTTTTATTAAAGTTATTCTGCCGCTTTCTAAGCCAGCTCTTGCAACTCTTGGTGTATTCTCATTCCTATTTGCATGGAATGATTTTCTGTGGCCTCTGTTGGTTACAAATGCAGAAGAAATGCGTACTATTCAAATCGGCTTGAGTGGTTTTGTTGGACGTTATGGTACGTCATGGAACTATTTAATGGCTGGAACTTTGACGTCAACTTTGCCATCAATTATTATTTTCTTCTTCTTCCAAAAAGCTCTTGAACGAGGAATCGCTTCTACAGGTCTTAAAGATTGAAGAAGTGCTAAGACGTTTACAATTTGTAAAATTTACTATTTGTTAGGAACAAGTCATGCAACCTGAATGGGTAAAATCAAGTGTATTTTATCAGATTTTTCCGGAGCGTTTCGCAAATGCAAATGCCTCTATTAACCCTAATCCTGTAGAATCATGGGATAAATCTCCAACTAGGGACAATTTTTTCGGTGGTGATTTGCAAGGGATCAGTGAGCATCTGTCATATCTTGCGGATATGGGTGTCAATGCTTTGTATCTTACTCCAATTTTCCAAGCGGATACGAATCATCGCTATGATGCCACTGATTATTTCAAAATTGATTCACGTCTTGGTAATGACGCAGATTTTGATGAGTTTATTAAGCGTGCTCATGAATTGCAGATTCGTGTAGTTTTAGATGGTGTATTCAATCATTGTGGAATAGGCCACTGGGCGTTTCAAGATGTTGTACGTAACGGCGAACAATCGCAATATGTTAATTGGTTTTCGGTAGAGGGCTTTCCTGTAGTGTCTCATCCGGAACCGAATTATAAAACATGTTCCGGCTGTTACTATTTACCAAAATGGAATGTATATAATCCAGAAGTGCGTAGACATCACTATAACGTTGCTAAATATTGGTTAAATCGTGGTATTGATGGCTGGCGTTTAGATGTTCCATATTTCGTCAATAAAACATTTTGGAAGGGTTTCCATAAAGTAGTGAAATCTTTTGGGGATGATAAATACTTAGTAGCTGAAGAATGGCGTAACCCTTCTCAATGGCTTACTCCGGAACTTATGGATGGAACCATGAATTATACAGTTCGTGATTTAGTCCTAGGTTTTTGCGCTGATGAAACGTTGGATGCTTATGATTTTGCAGATGGTATGAATGCTTTGTATAACGATATTCCAGAAGAACATCGTTCTTGTATGTTGAATTTGCTTGGGAGTCACGATACTGAGCGATTGCTTACGCGTACAAAAGCTCATGAATATGCTTGGGATACGTCTGCTGAAGACGCTGAGAATTTAGCTTATGCGCTGTTATTCGCTGCTGATGGTGCTCCTATGGTGTATTACGGCGATGAAAATGGTATGGAAGGAGAAAATGATCCGGGTTGCCGCGCTCCTATGATTTGGAATGAGAATGCTTGGAATTTATCTGTTCGTAAAACAGTTTGCAAATTAATGCGTCTACGTAGAGAAAATGCTGCTCTCCAATATGGCAGGCAGCATGTAGCTGCTTTAGGTAAACATACTGTGTGTATTACGCGCAACTTACCTTCGGGGCGTGCATGCTTATGTTTAGTGCATCGCGGATCTGGAGCTTACATCAATTGTGATGATTTGCCGGTGCGTATGGATCGTTCGCTATTTGGTGTGCCAAGTATAATAGGTAAGCAATACCGTATGGGAGAAAAATCCATTATATTGTATGAAGGTGAAGCAGTGGGGAAGCTATGAATGTTCGTAGAGTGACTATTAAGGATGTTGCAGAAAAAGCTAATGTTTCCAAGTCTGCAGTATCTTTTGCATATAATGATCCGTCAAAACTATCTGAGGCGACGGTTGAACATATTATGCAAACTGCTGAAGAAATGGGATATGTGCGAAGTGCAACAGCTAGAGCATTGCGTACGAATTCTTCGAATGCTTTGGGCTTGTTGCTGCCGCAAGGTATTGATACGATTTTGCAAAATCCCTATTATTCACTTTTGATTCAGGGCATTGGGCAGGTTTGCCAGTCGGAAGGCTACACTTTGATGCTTGTTCCTCCGCTAAGAGGTTCAATGTTAAAAGCTATTCCTACAGCTGCAGTAAGTGGTTTTATAATTTGCGGTTTGGAAGCTGAGCGTGCAGAAGTTGTTGAAATTTTGAATAAGCATGTTCCTGTAGTGATTGTTGATCCTGCTCAACCTATTAACGTTCCAACTGTAGAAGTCGACGATGAACATGATTTTGAAGATTTAGTAGATAGACTTATTGATTTAGGCCATAGGAATATTGGTATTGCAGCAATTGAGACGAAATCGCATACTGATTATCCGGGATGGCAAGGAATAGTTGGTAGGCGCATGGCAAGTGTTGTGCGTGCGCTTAAAAAGCATAACTTGTCACCTGAAGATAAAGAAATTACCGTTATAGAAACGCCTTGCACGTATCAGGGTGGAGCTGATGTTTTCAACAAAATGTGGAATGACACTAGTCTCGAATATAGGCCTACTGCGATTGTGTCGTTTAGTGACATTATTGCGTTGGGTGTGCTTGGAGCAGCTCAACAGCAAGGATTACGCGTTCCTGAAGATCTTTCCATTACGGGTTATGATGATTTGCCTTTGTCTACAATTTGCACGCCTCGATTAACTACGGTTCATCAGCCAATTACTTCGAAAGGACGCTTGGCTGCAGAAAGTTTGATTGATCAAATACGTTTTAATGAAGAATCTTTGCCTGTTTCGCATAAAAAATTGGGAACTGCCTTAATTGTGCGTGAATCGGTTGGGGCAGCTCCTCTTAAGAAGTAATTGGCTTAATATATTTTGCAGTTTTTACCTAGAAGTTGCCGTCGTTTTGATTGTTAATTCATATTGTTAGTAATCAAGTGCGTTCCGCTTGGGATAACGAAAAAGAAGAATGGTATTTTCGGTAGTGGATGTAGTTGCCATTTTGACAGATAGTAAGAATCCAAGAGACTATCTAAAGAAGGTATGCAAACGTGACGAGCAGTTAGTTGCCTAGTGGGGGCAAATTGTTCCCTGTGTTCCTTGGTGTTTATTGGTGATAGTCTGCATAGTTTGAAGTTGCTTTAGAAAACTGGCTTGAAGATTTTGATAAGCAGGTGGCATGGCAAGAGGAGTTTGATAGATTCTAACTCTGATTTAATAAAAAGTTGTAAATACGCATTTATTTTAAAAGTACGCATTAAAATCTTCGCTGAAGGACGCTATAATACTATGAATAGATTTAATAAAAATGCGTATTTACAACATAATTTTAAATGAGGTGTATAGATGGAAGTGCAAAGACCAAGATACTTAAACCAACTTATAGATAAAAAAGATAACGGAAGAGTAAAGATTATTACAGGCATTAGAAGATGTGGGAAATCATATCTTTTATTTGAATTATACAAAAAACACCTACTCTCCTGTGGAGTAAGTGAAAATCAAATGATAATGATTTCACTCGATAGTCTGCAGAATATTAAGTACAGGAATCCAATCGAGCTGGATAACTTTTTAAGAGGTAAAATTGAAGATAATGGAATTAAGCACTATATTTTTATCGAT
>CAMUFL010000003.1 GCA_947088155.1 uncultured Gardnerella sp.
CCCGCTTAAAGGCTTTCAGTCGGTTTTCTTTTAATCCCTTACTGAACACTCCTTTTGCACCCACCTTGTGAAGTGGGAAATTGAAGTCATAAAACAAAAATAAGGTAAGATTTCACATATAAGGTGTGGTCGTATCTTATTTTTTGGTCTATAACCCAATAATTGAGAAAAATGAGCAATCGTAATAGAGGATAGTCTGCATATTTTCATGTGAATTTTATCTTTAAAATCATACATAATTCGCGATAATTACATGAATGCCAGGATGAAAGTTGGTGGAAATATCTGGTATATAGGTGTTATAACATTTTCGTTACAGTGTATTAACAAGACATCATAAATGCTTTACAATTATGGTGAGAGTTGAGAATGCAACATTCGTTTATGATGTTGCGGATTTAGCTCTATAAGAGGTTTTTTACCTGAAAGAGAAGAGATGATTATTATGAAGGAGCTAACGCTAGAAGAATCTCGTTCGATTAGAGCTGGATGGATGTGCGTTGTCTGGGGTTTCATCTGCTGGGGATGATTCTCTAGTTCTGCATATGATTATATTACCAGATTTCATTACAACAGTATATCAGGTTAGTCTCATTATAGTGTTCTAATTGTAATCTATTTGCGTAATTTAGTATTTGAGAAAATTGATTTGATTGTATGATGCTTTTTAACATTTGTGATTAAATCTGTAGCGTGGAGGCTATGATAGCCTCCACGCCTTGAAACTTTGAGGAGCTCAATAGATGGTGGCTTATCCTTACAATATGCAAAATTTGGCTTCAGATTGCGGTATTGCAGTTATCAAATCATTGCTAGAAAATTATCATAGATTTAATGAAAGAAGTTTTAAATCGGTTGTTTCTAGTTTAGATATTGAGCAAGGTTTATCTTTGTTTAATATTGAAGATGTTTTGAAACAATGAAGATTTTTATAGACAAAGTCTTGGAGTTAAAAAAGACTGCGATGATTTTTATTGTTACTCATGATGCAATGTTCGATAAAATTGCTGATGAAACAATAGATTTGGATGTGATTAAGAAATGAAAAGCAAAAAATGGATATTTGCAGCTACCATAGTAATCCTAGGTCTTATCAGTCTGCTGTATGTAGGGTATAAGACAAATAATGTTCGTTTTGGTATGGTTCGTGATGATTTGCCAACACTAGTTTCAGGAGATTATAAAAATAACGATAACTTATCGTTAAAGCCAGGAGTGTATGCTATTTATGCAAAGAGAGGCAAAGGAGAGATACGCTTTGCTGGAAAGCTGTACAAGCTTGATGATGCTCTTTTTGTGCGTGCTCAGAAACAGCCAGGAAATGTTAAAAATGCTGTTATCTACGAAGAGAGTCCTAAAATTTTTATTGGTGAAGATAGTAAGATTTCTGTAAAAGGAGATCGGAAATTTTTAGTTTCATTTGTTAAGAGGTAATCTTATGAAGATATCTCATTTGAAAAAATCATATGGGGGAAAAGTCGTTTTAGATGACATTTCTTTGGAAAGCAGTGCTGGGCAAATTATTGCGTTAGTAGGCAATAATGGTTCAGGAAAAACCACGTTAATGAAGTGCATTGCAAATTTGATAGTTGATTATCAAGGCAATATTGAATTGGACGGTTCACTTTCATTTGCTATTGAGAATCCATCTTTTTATGACGAATTTTCTGTACAGGATAATCTTAGAGTGTTTGCTGCTTTGATGGGGAGAAAAGACTTTAATTGTGATAAATTATTGCATCAGGTGAGTCTCGACGAAGCAAAAAATAAAAAGTTTAAACAATTGTCGCTAGGTATGAAGCAAAAATTAAATATTGCTAGAATATTGCTCTCAAATAGTGAAATTATTCTTCTTGATGAACCTTTCAATGGATTAGATGTTCTTACTATAAAGCAGTTAAAAGACACTATCTTGTCATTGCGCTCACAAGGTAAAAGCCTTGTAATTTCAAGTCATATATTAGATGAGTTAGGTGAAATTGCTGATATTGTATGGTATTTAAAAAAAGGGAAAATTCAAAAAATTGTTAATTTTAATGATAATCTAAGAATTTATAATGTGATTGTTGTAAATGATGTGGATATTAGTGAATTGCTTTCTAACAGATATGAGGTTTTTTGTCGTAGCAAAGATAACAAAGAATCAACTTTTAGAATTAAATTGCCTAGAGAGGATATTGTCAAGGTTCTTAAATTGCTGATTGAGCATGGGGTACAAATCGTGGAATACAGTGATATTACGCATGATATTAAAGCTTTTATGTTGGAGGAAGATGATAATGAAGTACTATATAAAATCAGAAATTATTAAGTTTAGTCATCAGAAGCTTTTCTTATTGTCTTTTGTTTTGTATTTGGCATGTTGCGTGTTTATAGTATTTCAAGCTAAAAGAGGTGCATTTTTATCACAATATAAATTCTTTTCAACGATAACTATACTATTTTTAAGCCTATATCAGATATTATCAATTGGTGAATGGCAAGAGAAGAAAATTATTCATCATTATCTAGAGTATATTCCTAATAGGATTAAATTATTGTGTTTTATATATGGTGAATACGTAAGCATTTATCTAGTCGTAAATTTGGTATTTTTGTCACTAAAATACTCGTCTCTGAGAATAGTTATGCATCAACTGCTCGTATATCCGATAATTTTCCTTTTGTATATTGCTATAAATATGAATCTGTTGATATATTTTGAAAAAGTTGGTGTTACAATGATTCTTTCCTTTATATTATTATGGATATTGCCGAATTTGATAAACATAATATTGTCTCAAACATCCGTGTATTCTTTTCAGATATTTTATTATTTATCACCAGACTCGTTCACCGCTCTTACGTCTGCAACTTGTATTATTGCTCTAATGTATATTGTTATGTTTTTCCTATTGTCGTTATTACAATTTACGAAAAAGGAGTACTGAGTTATGAAAAGTGTAGTATCTCGTATACTTCCAGCTATTGTCATAATGTTATTCGTTGGTTTTATTGCATATATTCATTTGAGTGGCTTAAGACCCTCATTTTCAGTATTACAGGAGAATAATATCTCAAATCTTAAAACTGGAGAAGTGCTCTATTTTGGTAGTTCAGGCTGTGGAGCATGTCAGGAATTCAATAAAGTTCTAAAAGAATATCAAGATGAAACGCATGCTAAAATTTATTATTGGGATGCCACAGACACGAAAATTGTGAGAAAGGCAGCTGAAATAAAGATTTACAAAGCAAATTGGCGCATTTGGTTTATTAATTATCTATCCCAGCCCCATATAAAAGTAACTCTCATTTAAATCTCATCATATTTCTTTTTTAATTTATCCATATTATCAAGGTCAATCCACTCCTCGCTAAAACCACAGGCAGTGCAAATATACCTATCAACAGGTACTGCCGACATAATTGTATGGCCAGTCATAATATTATTTCCAGTCCCATAAACCCCAGCAGATCCAGGCACAAATATAATTTCACTTCCCCCACACTTTGGGCATTTTTTCGTATTTTTCATAAATCCTCCTTTTTAATCTAATAATGTTCTTTTTATTGTTTTGAAAAATTGCATAAAAATAGAAAGGAACACATACCTATCTATCAGGTATATATTTCTGCCAATTAAAAATTCTACGTGAAAAGAGACAGAACTATGCTGCCTGTCTGTCAAGGATTTTGTCAGTTTTTTCATGGCTTGTCAACCTTTTATGCTGATTTTTCTTGTGATAATTATACAAGAAAAATCTATATTGACTAGCCTCTATATATTGTATATCCGTGGGTTTAACAATCTAACTTCTTACTTATTGAATGCGATGTTAGCATAAAAAGGATTGCATATCAGTTTTTTGTCTCAATGAATTTGTTCGTACGTTGATTCTATTAAATACGTACGCTGATTCTATTAAAATAATTCCATAATCTGTACGCACTTTTAATGAGGAGAGTGTTTAGTTATGGGATATTCAGTTACACAACGCATTAAAAGTATTAAACAACCTTATGGTGGATATTTGCCACGAAAAGATTTTGTTGAAGAATCATTAGGCGAAGGAATAGAAGACTTATACGATAAAGAGAACATTCACCCAAGTCGAGTTGGTACAGTAGTTGACTACATGACTCGTTTAATGTCTGGATCGAGCGCAATAGACGCGTTTAAAATTTCCTTACTGGGCGCAATGATTATAAACGAACACGATAATGCATCGAAACTTATGTCCGACATTAAAGGACTTGGAGATGAAGATATAGTTAACGCCGTCAAACTTGTTGGATTCGACGTATGCTATAGATAGTCCTATTGGCTACAGGCCTTTTGACGAAATCAATCCCGATGAGCACACAATCCAGAACATCAGAGTTATGGTTCAGCGCTCGCTTCATTTTCTTGAGTGTTATGGCCCGAAGGTGCTTGATGGTTTTACGCTAGAGGGCGGTTACACTGATACGGTAAGTGCTGGCGATGGTGATTTTATAATAGCAGATACTTTGTGGGGGATTTTAAAGTTTCTAAAGAAAAGTTGGATAAGGATCAGACTCTTCAACTGCTTATGTATTGGCGTATGGGTTTGCATTCTATTCATCCAGAGTTTCAGAATATATCGTTAAAAAGTTTAGCTCACTGCGGCTTTAAGCTGGTTGATTCAGAAAGTAGTACGTAGCAATCGTCAAACACCGTTACTTTCTCAGATAGTTGACTGAGAAAGTAACGGTGTTTGGTCTGTGGATTGCAATACAGAATATCCAGGCGTAACTTTATACACTTTTTGCTTACCTACACACACAAACATTTTTCCAGGCAATTGTGGATAAAAGTTGCCAGAAGATTCTGTTACATAAGCAGGTAGCCCAAATTAATTTAATGAATTACGCTTGCACTGAGCCTCTAATAACGCTTTTTCTAATTCCATATCGACAGCAAAAATGTAGAGTCCATTAACTCCGCGTTTAAGCAGCACATTAAGCTCATTTCTAAGATTATCAATTGAATAATCTAGCGCAATTTTCTTATTTGCTGATAAATCTTTAATGTGCCTCTTATTAGTTGCTTTATCGTTTCGACTATTTTCTGGGCAAAAAACAACTTTACCATTACGATATTGCACTGATGGACCAATTATTACACCAGCATAATTTAAATCAAATCCTTGAATAGTAAATGTAGATCCAATCTCATTTATAGTATGAGACTGTTCTGCCCATGATTTTTTTGATTCTTTTATTGAACGCGAATGCTTCGCGTGGTTTTGCGATGACAATTGATAATTCCAAGGATGGCTAAAAACCTTACCTTCTTTTTCCAAAATTTCCAACTCGTAACTACTAGCATTAGCATATTGACCAAGTCCAATATGCCATTTTCCATTGTTATCGCAATACAAATCTACATTCCAAGTACCATTTACCGAATTAGGATTATTCTTATTGCTCTTATACTTCCAATCGTATGTTGCAACAAGACGTGATAATCCGTGTCCATCACACCCCGAAGCTTTTTCTTCAGATTTAGACTTAATAGCATTAAATAGCTTAATGGGCGAATCAAATACTTTGAAATCAAAAGGTTTATTGTCAGTATTTGAATCTTCTTTTTTTGTTTCATAATTACGACATACTGGAAGAGTATCAATACAACCATTGTATACAAAATTTTTAATCCATTCGAGAACATTTTCATTAGCTCTCATACGCATCTGATTTTCAAGAATGAAACGACAGACACTCACACTTATTGAATCATTTAATAATAATTCTCCACAATCATCATCATTATTTTTGAAAGAATTCTTATCCTTGTAATCTGTTCCCAATAATTTTTTTAAATCTTCGGAATTCCAACGCTGGTTGCTTTGTAAAATTTGATTAGGATCAAAAGCTGCAATAACAACTCGAGACCTACATAAAATATCAGACAACATATTTGAACCAGAGTAAGCCTGATTAGCTTGTGTATTCAGCAAATGAGCCTCATCAATAAGAGCTACATCACAGCAACGTTTTGGTCTGTCAATAATGCCACGTCCTTGTTCTGTTTGTTCGCTAAAACGATTAATAAACTGGGAAGGCAGCATAACAAGTTCATCATTATTTTTTTGTAAACGTAATTTTGTTGCTATTTGATTGTATACATTCACTTGTTCTTTATGATTTACAATTATGCAAGCAGTTTTCCTACTATTAATAGTTGAAAATTGCTTATATTCATAATCATAATCTTCTTCGTCGTTTCTTTCTTCAATATCCTCATAATTGTATTGGAGTGATTGGTTTTTTATTTTGCTTAGCTTGTTACAAATTTTATAGAACAAATCACTAAGTAAAACTGTTTTTCCGGTACCAGCATCACCCTCTAATAAAATAAGCGTAGATGAATCAGAGTTACACTTATTTTTTGATTGTAGAGCTTCATTAACTATATCTATAACTTTGCTTTCAATACTCTTCTGTTCAGTAGTCAATTTATGAAACGGCGACGCTTTAAATAAAGCTGAGTCGCGAATAATTCCTTCTTCTGGGAATAAATCTGGATCCATGTCATGAAGCTGAACCCATATTCCAGAAAAAATACGTTCAAACTCTTCTTCAGGATAATATTCACCCTGAGGATTGGTTCTACGATTAGTAACTTCATTAATTGAATCGACGCTTAACAAGTACTGCATAAAGCGATTTTCAACATCTAGAGTAAGTGATTTATTAAAATGCTCATTAGCAATAATATACTGTTTTACTTTACCTTCAGACAGTTTCTCCCAATCATCTCTGATTTTAGTATCAGCATTCAGATGCTGTTTTGTTCTCTCCTCAATATTGTTAGTTTCACCAACATAGACTGTATATTTCTCGTATTCTTTTTTATGAACAATATAAACAGTTGGAAATTTCAGCAAGTAATGCTTCAAAACCTGAATAGTTTGGTTATCAAGATCACTTCTTTTATACTTTAGATTTTCATTAATGCTATGCTCTAGTTCATTATCTTTGAAAACCTTATAAGGTAAATCAACAATTATGGACTTAGGTGGAACAATAGCTTTCATCATGATTCAATGATAGCTATTTGACAAGAAATATTCCATTAATAAAAAAAACTACTAAGAGTGGCAAATTTACAAATGTTTTTTCGAATTGAATACTTTTATTTTAGCAGTATGAATTTTTGACTATAAAATTTAATTGTCGTATCAAAACTGTTTCCTTAACGCAACAATTTTAACAATAGTATTTTTCTTGTCTTTTAACACTGCACTCTTTATCCATCTTGGACATTTGCATTTATTACTAGCAATATTGAGTTTATGTTTATCTTTTATAAAATGAGGATTGATTTGAATAAAGTTGTCACCTCTTGGGCTAGTTGGAATTATTAAAGTCCAAAAATACATTCCTGAAATATTTGAGTATTGAAGAAGAAAACAATATTCATGAACAGTTAAACAATCATCTGGGATATATTGAATATCTTCTTTTTGGTTTTTAATTAAATTGGGTAAACTATCAATATGCTTTAATTGGATGTAATCAAAGTTATTATCTAGAGAAAAATCTATTTTAAATAGCTGAATATCGGTTGCAGATTCCAGTCCTATATTTCACACATACTGATTGTCTAGATTAAATTCAACATATGGAATTTTACTACTTTTAGATAATAAATATTGTTTTATTCTATCTAAACCCAAAAAACACAAAATAAAAGACATTAACGCAACGAATATATAGGATACTGCTGAAGAAATAACATTATTTACTAAATTATCTAAGTTAACATTAATACATAATGACTGAATACTATTCAAAATATTCTCTCAATTCTTTAAAGTCTCATTTTATTTATATTACAATCTAAAATATTGATATTGCAATGAAGGCTGTAAAAGTACTTGATTAAGTTACGTAAACTATAAACCTATTGCTTTTATCATAGGAAAGATAGAAGTATTATAATATCGAAATGAATGGCGGTTAATATCTTCTGAACTCACATAGAAGAATCTGGAACGTCACTTTCTTCTTTTTATTGGCAGTATTGTAAAGCCATAACATAACACCCTTTATTTATTGATTTTCAATCCGCAATGCTATATCTTCCAGTTTGCGTTTTAAGGATAGCATTTTCAAAATCTTTGGCTTGTAGCTCAATTTTTGGAATACGTAATATGCAAGGATTAGATAAAGGAATAATTTGCATAAATAATTAGAATATAAATTATTATACGAAATACTGCAATTGCAAAAGTAAGGAGAAGGCATATGGGCTACGTCGCTGATAAACCTATTGAAAAAGCTGATGAAGATTTATTGGGAAGATCTGATTTTGCTGAACAATTTGGAAAATCGATTTGTGAATATGATAGCAAAGATGGTCTTGTAATCGGATTGTATGGAAAGTGGGGTAGCGGCAAGACATCTATTATTAACATGGCAATATCCGAGATTCCAGTAAATAAATCAGAGAAGAAAAAATGGTATTCAAAAGTATACAAAAGAATCAAAAAAATTTTTACTTCACAAAAAGCTGAAGAAGAAGATCAATGTCATTATCCAATAATTATAAGATTTTCGCCATGGAATTATTCAGATAAAAACAATTTAATTAGTTTATTTTTCCATGAATTGAAGAATAAATTAGGTGTTGCTAAGGGAGAAGAGAATAAAGGAAAAATCGGAAAGGCTATAAGTCAATATTCCGATATTATTGACGTTTCATTACTTATTCCAGTAGTTGGGCCTGCAATCGCTCCTATATTGAAAACTATTTCCAAATCAAAAGGAGCTAAATTGATGCAAGCTCCTAGTTTAGATGAAGCTAAAGAGAAACTTTGCAGCGAATTACGAGAATTTAACAAAAAGATAATTGTTTTTATCGATGATATAGATCGATTGACTACTCCTCAAATTAAAGATATTTTCCAATTGGTGAAACAAGTAGGCGATTTTCCAAACATAATTTATGTTCTTACAATGGATAGGGAAATTGTTTGCAATGCTTTGTCTGAATATCACAATATTGACGGAGATGAATATTTAAAGAAAATTGTTCAAGTTTCTTTTGAAGTTCCTGAAATTGATACAACAACAGTGCATGAAATATTAAGAGATCGCCTTAATGATATTGTTCATAAAAGCAAGAATGAAGAAGAATTCGAAAATAACAAATATTTTGAAACAGTACTTGAAAAGTGCGTAAATCCATATGTAAATAATATAAGGGATGTAAATAGATTACTTAATGCTTTCCGCTTCAAGTATGGCGCTTTATGTGAAGAAACATCATTTGTTGATTTATTAGCTATTACTGCAATAGAAATCTTCGAGCCTAAGCTATATGAATGGATTATTGATAATGCAATCTATGTATGTGGACCACAATCATATGATGATTTAAGAAAATATGAAAAAAGAACTTATGAATACTATAAAAATGAATTCAAACAGCTCGGATTAAATTCAGAATCATCTATACAAATGATTATATTGATGTTTCCTCCATTTGCTAGGTCGATTCATTCCAATGGCGAATATTCTCATTCAGATGACTTGCAACTTTTAAGAGATAATCGCATCGCATCTGTTGAAAAATTCGATTTATATTTTATGTTCGACATGAATAGAATTAAGGTTTCAAGAGAGAAAATTTATGATTGCTTGTACAAATATGATAAAAATCTTTTAATTAGTACTGTTAAAAATATTAATTCACAAGGCAACCTTGACTACTTGTTAAGAAGCATGGAGTCATTGTTTGATGAAGAACATTATGAGCGTTTTAAATTCGTTGTATTTACGCTTATAAATTTGTATGGAGAATTTGTAAATAAAGTAACAGAAAGAAATATGATAGATAATATTTCTGATTCAGTAACTGAATTTGTACTCTATTTTATTCAAACATTAGACTCTGAATATAAGCGTTATGAAATAATTTATTCTATTCTTAAGAATTCTAATAAATCTAATATTGTACTTATTGCAGATATTCTTAATCAAGAAGAAATGGCATTTGGGAGATTTAATAATAAACCTGAGCGTAAGGATTTGCAATTAGTTAACTTAAAGCATTTGGAATCTCTTGAAAAAATTTATATAGACAAAATTGAACTCATTTCAAAATCTGAAAATATGATAAATATGCGAGTATTTAACATAGTATTTTATTTGTGGGAAGATCTTGATAAAGAAGGAGCTGAAAATTATGTTAAAAAACTATTTAACGATAAAGTGAGTAAACTTAAATTTATATGCACTAAAGCATATTTCTTCCGTGGTTTGAATGGTTATGGATGGGATTTTAATTTAAAAAGTTACTCAAATTATATTTCTAGAGAAAATCTTTACAATGGAATTAAAGATTTCGCTAAAAATCATTTGTGCGAATTTACTAAAGAAGAGCAAATAAAATTAGCATCGTTTGTATTGAATTATGAAAATAATAGTGATGACTTTAACCATGCGACTGAGCAAGAAGCATTGCAACTCATAAAAAAGTGGAAATCTGAAAGTAACTTAGCAAAATAATAAATCATATTTAACATTAGCACACTGCAGTTAGTGCCCAATATTTTTTTGTCGCTATCAGCTAACCGCAAAATATTTAAAAATCGCTCGCTCGCATGTATCAAAACTATTTCCTTAGCGCAATAATTTTGACACACTTGCGTTATGTCGATTTTTGTGAATGATACTCTTCTTACGCATTAAACATCTACATCTACATCTACATCTACATCTGCTTTACTTGTGCATTAGTTATACCACTTTGAACAATTTTAAATTTATACTACAAACGGATTAACTGGATACGCACAAGATCTAAATTAAGGAATAACAATAACCAAGAATCACAATAACAATGTTGTTGATGTATAATCGCTTTTGATAGAGTTTCCCGCATACGCGGGGGTGATCCTTCTGTGTTTCGTGTTCTATCGTCTTTCTCGCATTGGCGAGGCAATTATTTGAGCTTCAAATGCATGCAAATACGTTTGAAGCTCAAATGGTTTAGTAATAAATATGCAACACAATCTTTCTTAAAGCTCTTATTGAGAGTATATTTGCCATTATTTAATAATCATTGTGGATTAGGAAAATGGAAAGACGGTGACCATGAGTTGTAATCACGTTGTTAATCCTGAATTATGGGGTAAAAAGAGAGAAGTTAATGGTACTATGCAATGGCTTCCTCTTGCTCAACACCTTGAAGATACTGGAAATGTTATTGGTCAATTATGGGATCATTGGCTTAGCGATGGTCAGCAAAGATTGATTGAATCCTCATTGAGTAAACATGTTGATGCAAGAAAATTATCTCAATTTTTAGGATGCATACATGATATTGGCAAAGCTACTCCCGTCTTTCAGTTTCGAAAATCGTATTCAAATTCAGAAGATTTAGATATTGCGTTAAAAAATAAGTTAGCTACTGTTGGTTTTACAAATATCGATGATTTTATTAAAAAGGCAGAAGATTGCTCGAGTAGTCATCACACTATAACTGGTCAAGCTATTCTTTCTAATGCTGGAGTTCCTGAAGGAATTTGTGCAATCGTTGGCGCTCATCACGGTAAGCCTTTAGATAATGATTCTGTTTATAAAAGTAACGAATCCGCGTATGCTGACCATTATTATCAAAGTGAAACTGAAAGTGAGAATAGTAAACTATGGAAAAAGTTGCAGAATGATATTTTGTGTTGGGCTTTAGAAAGAAACGATTTTTCTAATGTGGATGATCTTCCGGAAATAAGTGAGCCAGCACAAGTTTTGTTGTGTGGATTAGTAATTATGGCTGATTGGATTTCTAGTAATGAACACTATTTTCCACTTATTTCAATAGAGAAAGATTTGATTGAAAATCAAGAAGAAAGATATAGAAAAGGTTGGGAAAAGTGGTTACAACATGGTTCTAAAGACGTATGGGAATCATTAAATTGTTATAGTGATGTTTCGCAAACATACAAACATCGTTTTGGTTTCTTGCCGAATAATATTCAGTCAGCGTTGCATGATGTAATTTCTCAATCTGAAGAGCCTGGAATTTTTATTCTTGAATCTGCAATGGGATCGGGGAAAACGGAAGCTTCTTTAATTGCTGCTGAGCAATTAGCAAATCTAACCGGAAGAAGCGGAGTATTCTTCGGTCTTCCTACTCAAGCAACTTCTAACGGAATGTTTAGGCGAGTTGAGGATTGGCTTAAAAGCGTGAATCGTGATTTTCAGGGTGAAATTGGTTTACGTTTAGTTCATGGTAAAGCTGAACTGAATGCAGATTATGTGCATTTGCCGCATGGAATGCAAAATATGAATGATGGTTGTGAAAGTACTTCTAATAGTAATGATGTAAATAACAATGGAGTAATACTTAATGATTGGTTTACTGGACGAAAAACCGCAATGTTGGATGACTTTGTGGTTGGTACAGTAGATCAATTTTTGTTAGCTTCGTTAAAGCAAAAACATCTTATGCTTCGTCATTTGGGATTAAGTAAAAAAGTTGTAATTATTGACGAAGTGCACGCCTATGACGCTTATATGAATAAGTATCTTGAAGAATCTCTTATTTGGATGGCAGCATATGGTGTTCCTGTTGTGTTACTTTCTGCTACTTTACCTGCTAAGCGTAGAAAAGAACTTATAAAAGCCTATATGTGCGGATTGTTGGGGTTTAATTGGAGAGAATGCGATAAATCTAATGTTGATTTTGAAACAAATAATTATCCTTTAATCACGTACAGTGATAAAAACTGTGTAAAACAAAAATTCATTGAAAATGATGTTAGTGATAATAAATCTATTTCTGTAAGAAAAATAACAGACGATAACTTACATGAATCACTTGTTAGTGAGCTTAAATCTTTGCTAAACAATGGCGGTATTGCTGGAATTATAGTAAACACCGTTAAAAGAGCTCAGGAAATTTATAATGCCTGCGTTGATGAGTTTAATGATGACGAAGTTATAGTTATTCATTCGCAATTTATTGCTACAGATAGAGTTAGAAAAGAACAGCAAATTTGCAATATGATAGGCAAGAATGCTCATAGACCTGCTCGTGCAATAATTATTGGTACACAAGTATTAGAACAGTCACTTGATGTTGATTTTGATGTTTTGTTTACTGATCTCGCACCTATAGATTTATTACTTCAGCGTACTGGTAGATTACACAGGCATACGATAGAACGCCCAGAAATTTTCACAGAGCCAATTTTATATGTGTTGGGAACCAGTGATCGTTATGAATTTGATAAAGGTTCAGAGTCTATTTACAGCAAATATTTACTTATGAGAACTCAATACTATTTGCCAGATGTTATAAACATGTCTCAAGATATTTCTCGATTAGTGCAAATAGTTTATGGAGATAATCCTTTAGAGTTACAAGAAGATTTGAAAGATGTGTATGCTGTTGCAAAAAGAGAACATGATTCAGTCAGAAATAACAATGAAAGTGCTGCAAAAACATATAGAATTGAAAATCCAAAATCAGAAATCGGTAAAAGATCTATTGTTGGCTTGTTGAAAAATTCAATTACAAATGAATCTGACGAATTTGCATGTGCTCAAGTTCGTAATAGCGGTGAATCTATAGAAGTTATTGCTGTGAAAAAAGTTGGATCTGGTTATGGGACTTTCCATGATTGTGAAGATATTTCGCAAAATATTGATGATTCAGAAGTTGCAATGAAACTTGCTCAAGAAACAGTAGGATTGCCATGGATGTTTACATTAAACAGCAATCGTGTTGATGAAACGATTAACGAACTGGAAAGAATACGCGAACAAAATCAATTCAAAAATTGGGATAATCAGCCTTGGTTGCGAGGTTCTTTGGTGCTTCTATTCGATGAAAATAATATTTGCGAATTGTCGAAATACAGAGTTGCTTATTCTGAAAAAAGTGGTATTGTATGTATTAAGAGTTCAGAAGAAGACAGAAAGGAATTAAAAGGTGAGCAGATTTAATCTACTAGATGAGCCTTGGATTTCCGTCATTGTAGACAAAAAAGGCCACAATAAGCTCGTATCAATGACAGATGTGTTTAAGCATGCATCTGAATATAAAGCTCTTGCTGGCGATATGAAAACACAGGACTTTGCATTGCTTCGCGTTTTGCTTGCTGCGCTTCATACTGTTTTTTCTCGATATGACATTCAAGGAAATTCTCGTGAATTTGATTCAGATGAAGATAATGAAGATGATTTCAATGAAGAAACAATGGATATTTGGCACGAAGTTTGGAATTCAAAAAAGTTTCCAGATGCAGTTTTCAAATATTTAGAACAATGGCATGATCGTTTCTACCTTTTTGATGACAAATATCCATTTTTCCAAGTACTTAAACAGGATATCGATAGTAAAAAACTAGGCGGTAAATCTCCTAGTGAGATATCTGGTAAAAATATAAATCGATTGATTTCTGAAAGTAACAATAAAATAGCTGTATTTTCTCCAAAAGATAATCTTGACAACAACAAATCGTCACTTACTGAACCACAATTAGTAAGATGGATTATTACATTACAATCATACGCTGGATTAGCAGATAAAACCATGTTTGGTACGGAAAAATATAAAGCTTCTAAAGGTTGGCTTTTTGATCTCGGTGGTATTGAGATAGTAGGAGCCAATTTATTTGAAACTCTTATGCTTAATTGTGTACTTGTTGGCGAAGTGCAATCTCCTGAGAAAAGGCAAAAGCCATGTTGGGAATATTCAGGAACAGAAAATATTGAAAATTCATTTTACGAAACATTTATTGACAATGTTTCCCAGCTTTACACTCGCTGGAGTAGAGCAATATATATAAATCCTGATATTAGTATTGACAAGCCAACATCGGTTTCTATAGTGAAACTTCCTGATATTAATCATAAAAATGCTTTTATTGAACCAATGACAGTATGGCAATATAACAAGGAAGGTGATAACAAGGACAAATACACTCCAAGGAAGCATAGAACAGAAGAAGCTATGTGGAGATCATTTGGACTCCTTACGTCACAAGAATTATACGATGGTAGTGTAAAAAGTCACAAACCTGGAATTATGGAATGGCTTAACAAAATTAAACATGATATTGCTGGCTCCTCTATTTCACTACAAGCTGTAAGTATGAAAGATGATGGTAATGCTACATCTTGGGTTCCTACAGATGAAATATGCGATACTCTGTATATTGATGAAGTCGTAATAACTGATAATGCTGACGATGGATGGGTATACAGAATTAACAATGAAGTTGAATATACAAGATCTGCTATAGGATTCATTTACAAGCAATTCCTTCTCGACATATGTGAAATACGCAATAGAAATAAAGATGATGCAACTAAATATTCTGCTAAGTATATTAGTCAGGTTTATTTCTTAGTTGATCAACCGTTTAGAGAATGGTTAGCAAATATTAAACCAAAAGATTCAATGAATGAACGTTGTACTCAATGGAGAAATACGTTGCATAACATACTCATAAATGAAGCAAAAGGAATGCTAGAAAATGCGACATTGCGCGATTTTACAGGTAGACCATCTGATCAAAGTGAGAAAGAATCTACGAAAAATATAGTTACAGCCTACAACATTTTTACTAGTCGATTAAAAAAATTATCAGAAAAATAAAAGACATAGAAAGGAGGCTATTATGGCTGAAAATCAAAGCAAATCTGTTGAAGCATCAAGCGCTGTTAGCAAAATCATAAATCAATTCTTGAACGGCTCAGATATTGCATCGAGACGAGCTATGCTTGCTCAACTACGCCACACAATTGGTAAGCCATTAAGTCAATCAGTAGAAATATGGCCATGGATATTAAACAATGTGCCAGAAAGCTTCATAGATAAATATGGTGAAGTTAGCTACCAATTGCGAGCTGTTATAAACACTTTGCAAATATACGCATTGTACGAGCAAAGTTATGTAGAAAAATCAAGTTATAAAGATTTGAACAAATCTGAAGATTCAGAAAAAGAAAAATCTTATAACAATATGGGAACAGCTTTAAGAACACTAAGAAGTGATGAAGGCGTACGTGGGGCGATGGATAGACGTTTTAGTGTTATGATTACCGCAAGCGATTATGAGAGTTTTTACTACTATCTTCGTCAATTAGTCCGATTGCTAAAAAGCAGAACGAAAGAAAATAAGCAAGCAATTGATTATTCTAAACTTGCGCGCGATTTGTATTTGCTTCAGTTTGAAGATTCAGAAAAAGTAAGGCTTTCATGGGCACAAGAATATTATCGCTTAAGCAAGTAGCAATAACTTTTTAGCAACATCACATATTTTAAAAATTACATATTTCAAAAACAACGTTATTAAACAATTAACTAAAATTTAGAAAGGCAAAACAATGAACGCTCATTTATTCTTAGATATTCAAGCAATCCAAACTGTTCCACCATGCAATATTAATCGCGATGATGCTGGCAGTCCAAAAACTGCTCAATATGGCGGTGTAACTAGAACCAGAATAAGTTCTCAATGCTGGAAACACTCAATGCGTGAATACTTCAAAGAGCACAGCGGCGACTCTAATGTTGGAATACGAAGCAAAAATATTGTTAAATACGTTGCCGATAAAATCATTACGTTAAAACCAGAATTATCTGAACAAGAAGCATTAGATTTAGCAGATAAAACGTTAAATACTGCTGGAGTTAAAACTAAGACAGATAAGGGGGAAACAGTTCCTACAGCAAAAGCTTTATTCTTCTTAGGCGAGACTCAAGCAAATTCTCTAGCTCAAGCAGCAATCAATAATGTTACTGACAAGAAGCAACTGCAAGAAATCTTGAGAGATAATCCGCCTATTGATATTGCGTTATTCGGTCGCATGCTTGCAGACGATCCATCGCTTAATGAAGATGCTTCTTCGCAAGTTGCTCACGCAATTTCCACTCACGCTGTTCGTGCTGAATTCGATTACTATACTGCTGTTGATGACTTATCTACTGAGGATAATGCTGGAGCTGGAATGCTAGGCACAATAGAATATAATTCTTCAACGCTGTATCGTTATGCAAATGTTGCAGTACATGAATTTAGCCATCAGTTGAGCGATAACAAAGAATCTACAATTAATGCTCTTAGACTCTTTATTGAAGCTTTCGCTAATGCAATGCCTACTGGCAAAGCAAATACTTTTGCTAACCAAACTTTGCCGCAAATGCTTGTGGTAACTTTAAGAGATGACAGGCCAGTGAACTTGGTTAGTGCATTTGAAGATCCAGTAAAATCTAAAGACGGATATGTCTCAAAGTCTATAGATAAGCTATCTCAAGAATACGAGAAAGTTCAAAAATTCGTCCATAAGCCACTTGCATCATTCTACGTAACAATGGATTCTTCAAATGAGAATCTTAAATTAGGAGTGGAAGAGCAAAGTATGCAGCAATTGTTAGATGATTTTTCTTCTAAAGTCTCCGAATTTCTTCAGTAAATTCCTTAATAAATGACACTTATTGGATGATATTTAGTGTTTAACAGTTAGGAAGCTTATGAAAAGTTTATTACTGAAGTTTTCTGGACCGTTGCAATCATGGGGTACGGATTCGCATTTTGAGACTCGTCACACAGACTACTATCCATCTAAAAGTGCTGTAGTAGGTATGATTGCTGCAGCTTTTGGATATAGAAGAAGCGCAGATTGTGATGAGGAGATTGCAAAGCTTAATGATTTGGATTTTGCAGTACGAATAGATCAGCAAGGTAATTTGCTTAGAGATTATCATATTGCTGCAAAATATAAGCCTAATGGTGATTTTGAAAAAAATTACGTTACAAATCGTTACTATCTAGAAGATGCTATATTTCTTGTTGCAATAGG
Organism: uncultured Gardnerella sp.; assembly: GCA_947088155.1. GTDB lineage: Bacteria > Actinomycetota > Actinomycetes > Actinomycetales > Bifidobacteriaceae > Bifidobacterium. The sequence goes on from CAMUFL010000003.1 coordinate 17,827, forward strand.
ATCCGACAATGAGCAACTTATTCAAAGTATTAACGATGCGTTGCACTCGCCGTATTTTCAATCTAGTTTAGGTAGAAGATCGCTGCCTCCTACAGCTGATTTTATTCTAGGCGTAGAAGATTGCGGAGTAATTCAGGCTCTATTAACGCATGAGTGGCTTGCAAACAAGTGGTCTAAAAAAAGATTTAATACTTCTAGACTATCTGAAGCATCAGAGTCTTCGAATGAATCGCACAATGAGATATTTATATCCCTATACGCTGATTCTGATTTAGTAGATAAAGCTGCAGCAGAATTAGTTAAAGACGATACTAGCACTTATAAAATTCAGGAATCAGTTCGTAGATTGCGCAAGGATTTCGTTAATTCTTTCTCTAACAAGGAAAGAAAATTCGGATTCCGTTACGAGTCAAAAATGGAAATACCTATTAAGAGAATTCTCCACAATAATTCGGATTCGGAAGGTATTTCATCGGATAGTAAGCATGTGAAATCTACTAGAGATTTTATTGCTGAGCATGATGCTTTTTCTGGATTGGAGTCTTAAATGTCTTATTTAAGCAGAGTTGAAATTGATTATAAAAAGCCCTCATCATTGAGAGATCTTAAATCTGCCGGAGCTTTCCACAATTGGGTTGAGCAAAGTTTTCCCGACGAATGGGAGAATCATGAAAGAAGCCGAAAACTATGGAGAGTTGATGTTCTGCATGGAAAATATTACTTGCTTATCGTAAGTGATTCTGAACCAGATTTGCAACGTCTAGAGATGTATGGTGTTTCCGGAACAGCGTCAAGTAAAACTTATGATAAGTTTTTAGGCTCACTGATGAATGGCATGAGAATGCAATTTCGTGTGACGCTTAACCCTGTTGTTTCTATTTCTGATACTGCTGAAACTCGCACTACTAGAGGTAGGGTAGTACCACATGTTACTTATGATCAGCAGATGAATTTTTTGCTTAATCGCGCACAAAAATTAGGTTTTTCGTTGAACGAAAATGAATTCGCTATTGTTGAACGCGGATATAGCTTATTTACAAAGTCAGAAAAACCTATTCGATTAAGTAAAGCTGTTTATCAAGGTATTTTAACAATTAGTGACGCAGACATCATGCGTAAAACACTGTTAGAAGGAATTGGCAAAAAGAAAGCGTATGGCTTTGGAATGATGACAGTAATTCCTTTAGACAATTAAATAAATTACGCTATTTTATTAAAGGCTGTAACAGTATGAAAAAGAAATTCGGTGCTAAAAAAGCTGAAATACCAGAGCTCCCACGTATAAGCGACAGAGTGAGTTTTATATATGTAGAGCATGCGAAAATTAATCGTCTTGATAGTGCTGTTACAGTCTTTGATGCAAATGGAACTATAAGAGTTCCTGCTGCAATGATTGGCGTTTTACTTTTAGGTCCTGGCACTGAGATTACTCACAGAGCTATGGAATTACTTGGAGATGTTGGCGCAAGCATAGTTTGGGTCGGAGAGCATGGGGTTCGCAATTACGCTCATGGTAGAGCATTGTCAAGAAGCTCAAGATTATTGGAAAAACAAGCAAAACTTGTTACTAATAGTAGATCAAGATTGAACGTTGCGAGAAAAATGTATCAAATGCGTTTCCCTAATGAAAATATATCGTCATATACTATGCAACAATTAAGAGGTAGAGAAGGAGCTCGCGTAAGAAGCATATATAGGGAGATGTCTAATAAATACAATGTCCAATGGAATGGTCGCGATTATAAAGTCGATGATTTTGAAAGTGGCACTGTTGTTAATCAAGCGTTGTCTGTAGGTAATGTATGCCTTTACGGTTTAGTACATAGCATAATATCTGCTTTAGGTTTAGCACCTGGATTAGGGTTCGTGCATACCGGACATGATCTTTCTCTTGTATACGATATTGCAGACTTATATAAAGCTGAATTAACTATTCCTGCATCTTTTGAAATTGCTGCTCGGTGTGAATCCGACGATGACATTGAACAGTTAATGCGTTTGAAGATGCGCGATTGCTTCGCAAATTGCAACATAATGTCTCGTATCGTTAATGATATACAAAATCTTCTTGAAATCCCGATTGACAACCAAATTACTGTTGATGTAATACATCTTTGGGACGATAAGGAACATCTAGTAGCTTCTGGCGTAAATTACAGTGAGGTAAATTGAGATGCCGTTGACTGTGATTACAATGACGAACTGTCCACTATCTTTAAGAGGTGATTTAACTAAGTGGATGCAAGAAATTGCTACAGGCGTTTACGTTGGCAATTTTAATAGTCGAGTTCGAGAAGAATTATGGAAGCGCATAGAAGATAGTGTTAGCAACGGTGCTGTAACAATGAGCTTTTCTTCACAAAATGAAATTGGCTACGATTTTAAGACTATCCATTCGCATCGTGAAGTGGTTTATTCAGATGGATTACCTCTGGTACGTATTCCAACAGTTTATACATTAGAAAACGATATTAAACATGGATTTAGCGATGCAGCACATTTTCATAATGCAAAGAAATTTTCAAATATAAGGCATAAAAATATTAATAATACTCCTTCTAGCACAATTGAAAATAATCTTGCTAATGAAAATATTAGTTATCTAAGTTATGATAATGCTTCTCAAACTGCAAAATTTACTACGGATGATGAAGAGATAACTTGTACCGATTACTGGAAGGATTTTATAGATAAAATAGATAAAAATTTTGTTGTAATAGATTGCGAAACTACAGGTTTAAATAGCAAAGTTGATAAAATTATCGAAATTGGAGCCGTTAAGTTCATTGATGGGAAAATTGAAGAATTCCAGAAATTAATAAATATTAATTGCGATAGCGTTAGTAATTTTAACAAAAATAATTTTATTCCTAATGAAATTATTGAGCTAACTGGTATTACATCCAACATGCTTGAATCTTATGGTGTCAGATTAGATTTAGCATTAAAAGAATTTATTGATTTTGTCGAAAAATTACCTGTACTTGGATATAACGTACAATTTGATATGTCATTTTTAAATTCTGCTTTATCTTCATTAGATGAAAGATTTGATCATTCTCTTTCAATTAACAAAATTTTTGATATTTCTCGTTTTGTAAAGAAAGAAAAGAAATTTTTAAAAAACTACAAATTAAAAACAGTGCTGCACGAATACAACATTGCTGAATCTGTTCCACATAGAGCTCTTCTGGATGCTAGATTAACAGCGCATCTTGTTTTTAATTTGACAGAATTGTTAAAATTTCTTGCGTAATAGTAGAATTGAAAGTGATGCGCAATAATGATAGCTTTGAAAAGTAAATAATTTTTGCTGTTTAATCTTGGAAAAATAGCTATTTTATTGGGATTTTTAAGTGTCTTTCCCGCATACGCGGGGGTGATCCCTGTGGGTTATGGATAGCACAATACGCCAATAAGTCTTTCCCGCATACGCGGGGGTGATCCCGTATTGGCTTCGCAGCGCGTACAGTAGTGACTGTCTTTCCCGCATACGCGGGGGTGATCCCGTCATCGGCTTTGCGTTCTTCTGTTTCTTTGTGTCTTTCCCGCATACGCGGGGGTGATCCCTGCGGAATAACCGGCGTATTCCAAGTCCACGCGTCTTTCCCGCATACGCGGGGGTGATCCTTCACCGTTAGATACGCTAGCACTCATATAGCAGTCTTTCCCGCATACGCGGGGGTGATCCCCACACGCTTAGCGGTTTCGCCAGCATCCTTGAGTCTTTCCCGCATACGCGGGGGTGATCCTAAGAGGTGAACTATGAGCCGTAGAATGCAACGGTCTTTCCCGCATACGCGGGGGTGATCCTAAGAGGTGAACTATGAGCCGTAGAATGCAACGGTCTTTCCCGCATACGCGGGGGTGATCCCATCCATAAAAATAGCTACATCACGCACAGTCAGTCTTTCCCGCATACGCGGGGGTGATCCTAAGGATTCAGTTAGTTTTGATGGTGCGGTTGCGTCTTTCCCGCATACGCGGGGGTGATCCCTACCAGCTAGCGAGGCTGAAGGCTTGGCATTGTTGCACGAGTATAGCGAAGACGCGAAAGACTAAAAAATTTTTGTTCACCCCCTTGCTAATGTTCTCACATTGTGATAATATTTAATTATGAAAGGAGGTGAACATGGAAATAAAAGATTGGATTGCGCTAGTGCTCAACATTCTAACTATCATCATTATGATTTGGTTAGATTTACGACACGACGATAAGCGCAAGTAAAAAACGGGGGTTCCAACCACTCATATTGGCTAGAACCCCTAGCCTCAATCTTTCCACACGATTATGAGTAGAGCAAGAGTATTAGGTATTATTTCAGCTATCTGCGCTATTACCGCGGTAACAAACGTTATTTTGCAAGTGCCATTCGCTGGCATTGGGTTCACTCTAGCTGCTGGCATTGCTGGCTTATCCGCTGGCTTAACGGGCAGTAGCAAAGAAAAATAAAAGGAGCTTACCATGTTAGATGAGAACGGACAAACAGTACTCGTATCACTACATGACATTGCGCGGCTTCTTGGTGTTGGCTACGAGTCTATGCGTCAGTATTTGGTGCGCTCTAGGCGTGCAGCCTTAGAAGGTCAAAACGCGAGTGAGTCACGTGGTCTAATACCACTACCGACACACTCGGTTGGCGTACTGACAACAAAGCCCGCGTGGGATTATGACATGATCCGCGAGTGGGCAATGCGCCGCCCACATCGCCCCGTAGAGCTGCCATCATCATGGCAAGAGTTAGAAGAGACTGTTGGTAAAGCAGCTAAAACCGAGTCAAGCAATCAACAGTAAAAGCAAAAACAAGGGTAGGCAAGTTTTTTATTTGCCTACCCTATAATAAAAAACACTTAGGTCTTTCCCGCATACGCGGGGGGTGATCCCATTTCTCAGGTAATGGGCTCACTTTTTGACCCGTCTTTCCCACATCGCGGGGCGAGACAACCTGCTTGAGCACAGCGCAACAAAATCAACTCCAAACGCGAGAAAGTCATCCCACGCTTGGAGCACAAATGTAAATAAAAATATAAAAATAGCGTTTTGAGCCAGCACTCGATAGATATTAAGTGAGAATATATTCGCATCTATCAAAAGGCTGACTTTTCCATAAATCGCACGGAAACACACCACCAAACGACACGCCAAAATAGGCGAGGGCTTGCATTTGAGAATATTTCGGGTATAGTAGTTACTCGTGCTTCGGCGCTGACATTGTTCAGTAAAGTTGCATTGCGGACATAGCTTAGTTGGTAAAGCGCAACCTTGCCAAGGTTGAGACCGCGGGTTCGAGTCCCGTTGTCCGCTCTAGGTCCGATGAGTTATTCGACCTTACGGTGGGTTAGCCAAGCGGTTAGGCAGCGGCCTGCAAAGCCGTATAGATGAGTTCGACTCTCGTACCCACCTCGATTAAGCGGGTTAGCTTAATACACAACCGGGCGGTTGGCGCAGTGGTAGCGCACTTCCCTGACACGGAAGGGGTCACAAGTTCGAACCTTGTATCGCCCACTCGAAAGGATTGCCTTTCACGCATAATTAAAAAATTTTGGGTGATTGGCGCAGCGGCTAGCGCACTTCCTTCACACGGAAGGGGTCATAGGTTCGATTCCTATATCACCCACAATATGTTCGCAGTGTAGAAGCACTGCGTTTTTTGTTATCTGGCTATTTTTTATTTCCTAACTTACATATGAAAATTTTTCGCAGCCAAACACACATGCAACCACAAATAGAAGCAATATCTCATAGCAGTCAGTCAATCAATCAACCAACCAACCGACCAGCCAAGCAAGCAACCAATCATTTCTTCACAGAAACACACATGCAAATGTTCATTTTGAGTTCATTTAATATCGTGCTATACTCATCCGAGTACAAGTGAAAATTGCAGGGGTACTGGAAACAGTTGAGAAACACCCTTTGAACCTGTTTTGTTAAGACATGCGTAGGGAGCAATTACAATAAGTGATTTCTTTCTGTCACGATTTTCGTGACATCTTGCGTTGCCACAAAGTAGTAGCAATTACACGAGTATCAACTAAACAATTAAAAAAAAAAGATTTAAAAAACAACTAAAAAACTAAAAACCAAACACCAAAACCAAAAAATATCCGCCTGAATGTCACTTTTGGGAAAACTTGCACAAGTGAGGAGGAATACTGCACATGATTGATAGCAGCATAAGTGCTGAAACTATAGAATCAGCCATAAGCTGGCTTGCAGGATTCACAGAAAAACCAGGAGAACAAGGAGTTACTCGACCTCTTTACACAAAATCTTGGAAACAGGCTCTTTTTGCTCTTCGTCAACGATTTGAAAAACTCGGTATGACTGTAGAATTCGACCAAGTTGGAAACCTAATTGCAACTGTTGAAGGATGCGAACAACCAGAAAGCATAATAGCTTGCGGATCGCATATTGACACAGTTTCAAGAGGAGGTCGTTTTGACGGCCAACTTGGAATAGTTGCAGCCTATTTAGCAATTAAGAATTTACTTACTAGATATGGAAAGCCAAAGAAAAGTCTTCGCATTATCTGCTTAGCAGAAGAGGAAGGCTCACGTTTCCCATACGTATTCTGGGGTTCAAAGAATTTCTTCGGACTAGCCAAAAAAGAGGACGTAGAAAATATTTGCGACAGCGAAGGTGTTCCTTTCGAAACAGCAATGCGTGAAGCTGGGTTCAATTATCAAACAACTCAACCTAAGTTCGCAAATCTTGAAGCCTGGATTGAGCTACACATTGAGCAGGGACCAACGCTTTACAGCAATCACGAAGATTTAGGTATTATCACTAGCATTGCCGGTCAGCACCGTTGGGATATTCATCTTAAAGGCGTACAAAATCACGCTGGCACAACAATGATGTCCTACAGGCACGATGCAGTAGATTGCATGTCTCATATAATCGCCAAAAATCTTGACAAAGCTAAGCAAGCAGGCGACCCACTGGTGCTTACTTTCGGTAGAATCAGCGTAGTTCCAAATCAAGTAAATATTGTTCCTGGAGAAGTTACTTTTTCAATGAACTGCCGTCATACAGATAAAGCTTTTCTTGATAAATTCTTGCAGGAACTCGACGAGGATATTCACGAAACTGCCAAGTCTTATGGCATTACAGCGCAGATCGATAAGTGGATGTCTGACGATCCTACACCACTTAGCGACGATATTATTAATCTTTTGAAAGATCAAGCTAATAAGCAAGGTTATGCGTACAGAGTCATGCATTCAGGTGCTGGTCAAGATACGCAAATTTTTGCTCCGTTTGTAAAATCCGGAATGATTTTCGTTCCTTCAAAAGATGGTATTAGTCACGCTCCAGAAGAGTACACAGATCCACAAGACGCTGTTCACGGAGTAAAGCTTTTACGAGATGCTCTGCATAGTTTGGCTTATGAGGACTAACTAAAAACCAACTAAAAAGATAACGAAAACCAAATAAATAGAAATCTAGGAAGGACGCAAAAGGCATATACGATGCAAACTTCACTGCTTAATTAATCGCAGCGAAGAAAAGTGAATATCGAATGAGAGTACAACGCTTATTCACGAATAAGAGGCTGATACGAAGGGGCGCACCACCACGGGTACGAAATCCTTTCGTATCTTTTTTTATTTTTGAGCAAAGTTGCGATTATTACTTTCAAAAAACTCAAAACACAAAAAAGAATCAAATTTACAAACAAGAAAAGTAAGGAGGTGCGCATGCAAATTAGTAAACTGCTACAAGACGAGCCAGTAGCTAGTAAAAACTTGGAATGTTACCGCGAGCGCGGCTACACTAACGAAGATTTACTGCCAAAGCCGCAAGAAAAACGCACAATGAGCGCTCTTAATTTCTGCACTTTGTGGATGCAGTCTGTACACAATATTCCTAATTATGCTGCAGTTGGCGCGTTCCTTTTAATGGGATACTCTCCAATTTACGTAATGATTGGTATCATGCTTGGCGCAATTCTTACAGCAATTATCATGGTTGCTAACGGTGTTGTAGGTTCCAAATACGGCATACCGTTTTCTATGCATTTGCGCGCAACATACGGAAAAGCAGGCGCTCAACTACCAGGATTCCTCAGGGGAGTAGTTGCTGCAATATGCTGGTATGGAATTCAAACATATATAGGTGCGAAAGCTTTAGAGATTCTAGTTGGCAAAATTTGCCCTGAGTTTCTTACGTTTGGAAACGAAATACCATTTGTTGGTTCGCACATACCTATTATTATTTCCTTCGCAATATTTTGGTTGCTTAATTTGGCGATTGGTTTAGGCGGAGGAAAGACTCTTAATAAGCTAACTGTAGTATTAAGCCCACTTATTTACGTTGTTTTTGGTTGCATGAGCGTATGGGCTATTAGCTGTGCTGGTGGATTATCTGCAATCATGCAATATCATGCTACTGTTCAAGCGCCAACTAATTACGGTCTTGGGCTTTTCATGATGATGGTTGTAAATTCTGTGCTGGGCGTTTGGGCTGCTCCTGCCGTTTCTATTGCTGATTTTACGCAAAACGCAAAGTCAACTATGGCTCAACTAAAAGGTCAAATTGCTAGCTTCTTGCTAAGTTACGCGCTTTTTGCCTTTACAAGCGTAGTTATTTTAGTGGGCGGATCGCTTTTTTACCATGAAACTATTACAGATGTTCTTGTTATCATAAACAAGTGGGATAATCTTCCTGCAATTGCAATAGCTACTGGGTTGCTTCTACTTACTACAGTTTGTACAAATGCTACTGGCAATATTGTTCCTGCAGCATACCAGCTAACTGCTTTAGCTCCGCGATTTGTAAATTATAAGCGTGGAGTGGTTATTGCAGCTCTTGTAAGCACTGTGTTAATGCCGTGGAAGTTTATGGCTAATATTACAGGCTTTTTGAATCTTATTGGCATGCTTTTAGGCCCTATTGCAGGTGTTCTACTTGCCGACTATTACGTAGTAAAGCGCACGCATATTGATCTTGATCAAATTTATTACGATACAAATAGCTCGTCAAAATCTGCCTATTCTGGAACTAACTGGATATCTTATACTTCTACGATACTTGGGCTTTTATTTGCTCTTTCCGGGCAGATAATTCCTCTACTTTCACCGCTTACTCAAATCTCATGGATTGTGGGATGCGCTGTAGGCTTCGTGTGTCAAATATTACTATCAAAAGTTTTTCAGCCAACAATGGCTAAAGAAAGGAAATAATATGAACTACGATGTAGTAATCACAAACGGTTTGGTTGTATTCGATAATGAAGCAACTAAAGCCGATATAGCAATTAAAGACGGCAAGTTTGCCGCTTTTGGAAGCAACTTTACAGCCGATAAAACTATTGACGCAACTGATTTAATAGTTGTTCCTGGAAAAGTTGATTCTCATGTTCATATTAACGCTCCAGGCGGCGGCGTTCGCGACGATTGGGAAGGTTTTGTAACAGCAACTTCTGCCGGCGCAAAAGGCGGTATTACTACAATGCTGCAAATGCCTTGCAATCAGATTCCTGCTACTACTGATGGAAAATCATTTGAAGCAGTGCTTAAAGAAGCCGACGGAAAGCTCAAGGTTGATGTTGGTCAAACTGGTGGCTTGGAACCACAAAACCTCAATGGCGGAATATGCGAGCAAGATAAGCAGGGTGTCGTTAATTACAAAGCATTCCTCGGCACTACTGGCGACAAGGATTTGCAAGTTGATTTGTATAATTGCGACGATTATTCCCTCTACACCGGTATGCAGCAGATTGCAAAAACCGGCAAAATTTTGATTATGCATTGCGAAAACGCTCCTATTACAGACCAGCTTGGAAAGAAAGCTCATCAAATGGGAGCTAGAAAGCTTTCTGAGTTCGTAGCAACCAGACCTGTTTTCACTGAAGTTGAAGCTATTGAGCGCGCTTGTCTTTTTGCTAAAGAAACTGGATGCAGAATTCATATTGTTCATGTTTCTTCACCGGAAGGCGCTCAAGCTGTTGCTGACGCTCGTAAGAATGGCGTAGACGTAAGCTGCGAAACTTGCAACCATTACCTGTATTTCGACACTTCTGAGCTTGACGAGATTGGAAATATCGCTAAGTGCACTCCGCCAATTCGTGACAAGGAAAACCAGAATGGCTTGTGGGAAAAGGTTTTTGACGGTTCTATTAACTTCATTGTTTCCGACCATTCGCCAGCTCCTTTGAGTTTGAAGCAAACTGATGATGCTTTCACAGCTTGGGGTGGTATTGGTAGCGTTCAAAACGATGTTGATGTGTTCTTTGATGAAGCTGTGCAAAAGCGCGGAATGTCATTAACTCAATTTGTGGCATTGAATTCCAGCAATTCTGCAAAACGCTTCGATTTGAAAGGAAAAGGCAGCATACGTTTGGGTTATGACGCAGATCTTGCATTCATTAAACCAAATGCTCCTTATGTTCTTAAAGCTGAAGACCTTGAGTATCGAAACAAGTTCAGCCCATACGTTGGTCGCACTATTGGCTGCCAGGTGGTAAGAACTTTGCTTCGCGGCGAAGAAATTTACAGCAAAGAAAATGGCGTTTGCAAAGGCTTCAAGGGCAAGTTTATTCTTCATCCTGCTAAGGCTTAGATAGAATATTTAAACGTAATATTCAAAACTTAAAGCATATTCTACAGAAAGGAGGTAAGTGTGCTGAAACTTAATCACGATACTGTGGATTATGTTGAGAACGAGAATTTACTTGAACTACTTAAGCGCGAAGGTTACGACAGTACTTTTGTTGCAATAGAAGTTGATGGTGAATTAGTAAAACGCAAAGATTTTGAAACTTTCATAGTTAAAGATAACGCAAAAATTGAAGTATTTAGCATTATGGGAGGAGGATGAATGGAAAGTGACGATATTCGCGCAAAAGTTCTTAAACGTCAGCTAAAGGAAGATAATGATTTGTTTGCTCAACAATCAGTTTCAATACTTGGCTGCGGCGGTTTGGGATCAAATATTGCGTTAATGCTTGCGCGAGCCGGCGTAAAAAAGTTGTACATTTACGATTTTGACAGTATCGAGTATTCGAATTTAAACCGTCAAAATTATACGATTAACGAAATTGGACAACACAAAGTATCTGCTACTAAAGCGCGGCTTAATGAAACTTTGCCGTACGTTGAAGTAGAAGCTTTCGTGCAAAAAGTTACGCCGGAATCGTTAGATGAGATTGCTGAGCGCTCCGACTTGTTTATTGAAGCATTCGACAATCGCGAATCGAAAGCAATGGTTCTTGACTATTTCATGAATCATCCTAACAAATATGTTATTACCGCTTCTGGCTTATCTGGACTAGGAGATATTAAGAACGTAAAAATTAAGCATCTTTCAAACGTGTGCTTAGTAGGTGATTTTAAGTCTTCTCCTGAAGAAGGCTTGTATTTGCCTTATGTTTCGATTATCGCAAGTTTAGAAGCGTTAGAAGCGTTGAAATGGATAAAAAATGGAGGAAATTATGGAGAATGAAGATTATTTAGAATTAGGTGGTAAGAAGTTTACTTCTCGATACATTTTGGGTTCTGGAAAGTATTCTGAGGAGCTTATTGATGCCGCAGTAAATAGTGCTAAAGCTGAAATGATTACTGTAGCAATTCGCTATAGCGAGAAAGCTGCAGGAATTTTAAAGCATATTCCAGAAGGCGTTACCATTTTGCCTAATACTAGCGGATGCGTAACTGTAGAGGAAGCAGTTAACACTGCACATATTGCTCGCGAAATGGGTTGCGGAAACTTCATCAAGCTTGAGATTATTCCTGATCGCAAGTATTTGTTGCCAAACAATGAAGCTACTTTGCAAGCAACAAAGATTTTGGCTGACGAAGGCTTTACTGTTCTTCCTTACATGTATCCAGATTTGTACTTTGCTAAGGCAATGTGCGACGCTGGAGCTGCTGCAATTATGCCTCTCGGCTCTTTGATTGGCTCTAACAAGGGTCTTGAAACTAAGAAGTTTATTCAGCTTATTATCGACGAAATCGATCTTCCTGTTATTGTCGATGCTGGCATTGGCGTTCCAAGCCAGGCTGCTGAAGCAATGGAAATGGGTGCTGCAGCTGTAATGGCAAATACTGGAGTTGCTACCGCAAAAGATATCGTGCTTATGGCTAAAGCATTCAAGCTTGGCATTGAAGCAGGCCGCGCAGCTTATCTTGCAGGCCCAGGTCGAGTGCTTGAAAAGGGTGCAACACCATCTTCTCCAAAGCGCGATGACGAAAGCAAGTAAGCAAACAAATAAAATAAGTCTTCAACTTAAAACACTAAAAATCTGAAACAAGTAAGCCTTACAAGTGCAGCCAGTACTTGTAAGGCTTGCGACATACCTAATTTGCACTTTTTATGAAAATGATATAAGGTATTCACTTGTTTGCGAACATAGCTTAGTTGGTAAAGCGCAACCTTGCCAAGGTTGAGACCGCGGGTTCGAGTCCCGTTGTCCGCTCCATTTGAAAATAAAATATCCACAATTCTGCAACATTCACACATCGAACATGCGTTTCCTATATACTACTTATATACTGAACTATGATGTGACGAGTGCAGTCAGCGCATAAGATTAAATGCTGAATGCTTACGAACGCAACTTGCATTATGTCAACGACTTGAAAGAATGGGGATTATGGCTGAAGACGTGCAATCTACCGAGCAGACACACTCTAAAGAAGATCGTATGTCAATCATGTCAGACGCTATTGATTCCTTATGGCAACAAGGCGAAATTACTTCCATTCCTACTTTTTCTAAACACCGTATTTTTCGTGATTTTCCAGGACTTCCACCAAATACCCAACTAGCTTGGTTTAAAATCCCTGGGAAACTATTTGGAATTGCGCTAGGTTTATGCAAAGATGATGGAAAACATTTTCGTCAACTTGCAATCGCAGACAAAGATGGGAGAGTTTACACAGGAGATAAAGTAACTCCTGTAGAAGCAATTGAGCGCATACCACAATTGTCATTTATTGAGCAAGGGTCTTTTAATCTATATAACAAAACTAGATTCTATGGATCTAAGCAAATACAAGCATCACATAACTTTACAAAACAACTACAAAACGTATTTAAAAATTTACGAAAAGAGAAAGTAAATAAGAATACTTCAAGCTCATACGCAAAACAAAACATTAACGATAAGCCTTTTGTCTATGGCGATGTTGTTATGCAAGTTTCTTTAGATGATGGCTTACATCAAGTTGCTTCATGGATCTGCTTAAACAATGGAAAGCATAAAAAATATACTATCGAAGGCACACGCGTATCGTTGAGTGACGATTTTAGATGCAATCTTTCATATGAAGACGCTATTGCTACAGTATTTTTTGCGACTTTTTTTGTGCCAGATTTACACCAATCATTAGTTGGTTTTGGATATTTTCACGTATTACACCGCTTGCATACAGAAGCTCCTCTTGGCGCAATAAGAAGAAGCGTTTCCGATATTAAAACTGCGCGCAAAGAAGGTTTTAGAGTTTCCGGTTTGGAAGAATACTACGAACGCGTCATGCGCGACGTTGGAGCATTAGAGCAAACTCACAGTCTAGAAGCAGTCCATGCAGCGGAAAGATTACACTTACAACCTGCACAGAAAACTTCAGCACATTACTTGATTTGGGATGATTCATTAGAGCCTTCTGCAGCTTTGAAAGTGTTGCGCATTGAAGGTGCATTAAACAGACTACAAGCAATTTATCAATGCATTCAAGCAAACGCATCGCAAGGTGGTAAAAGTTTAGAAGATAATATTACTTGCGAGCGCATTTGTGCTATCGATAACTCATTTATTGAAGATCCAGCTTTTATTGCTAGCGAAGATTTAGGAATGCAAAGTTTCGGAGATCCTACGCAAGATGACTGTATTCGCCCATTAATGCATTTATGGCGCAAAGCTCGCAAGTCCCAACAGTCTGCATCGTATTTAAAACAGACTGAAGCAGGAGAGTGGTTGTATCGCCAATCTTTAGCTGAACTTATTCGTAGCTTGTATTTACCGTTCCGTTTTGATGCAGATTTTCGCTCTAATTTAGGAGATGGGAAAGTTGCATTAGCTTTTACAGCAACAGGATCATCACTAATGCCAAGAAGTATCTACGATACTCATAAAAATAAGTGGCATGAGTATAGCGATAGCGAAAAGTCCAATATTTCAGTAAATTACAATTTGAGAATTGGAATTATGCTTGCAACTCTCGCTTTTGGTATTAGCGATAAAATACAGCAAGTTTCTATTAGACTTGACTCTATAGGTTTAGAAGAAATGGTTGCTGCACAAGATAGCGCTATTAGCAATCTACTAAATCGTACGCTAAGAGCACTAAATAGAATTGATAACAATAGTACGCACGAAAAAGGTGAGCCAAAAGATGGAGACATTCATGGTGACCCTTCTAAGTTGCAAGATTTGCAACACCTACCGTTTGCTGATGTTGTAGAAGCTGCGCAATCATTAGTAGATGAGCATAGTGATGATTTAACAAGCGCGATGGAAGTCGGAAACAATGAAAACAACGCAAACAACACAAATAACACAAATCCTTTAGCAGCATTTAGCGAACCGCCAGAAGTGCGAACTTTAATGACCGTCACTTTCGAACGTGACAATTTCGTAAAACATATTCGCTCGCACGGATTACAAAATCCTATAGAATTCTACAAAAAATCTAACGCGCGTATAAGCTTAAACGAAAATTGCAAGCTTAACACTGTAGAACCATCATTCGATTTGCATGACACTTGCTTCTCGCCTAACGGCGCACAGGAAGAGCCAGAGTTTTCAGACACACTATTTAACGAAGAACAAGAAGAAATACTCGGAACAGAACATGCTAAAGGTCTTTCTATACAACGAGAAGACTTGCTACAGCAAGCAGTCGCCGATTTTCATCATATTGCTTCACAACCATTGCTAACAACAGCTGAAAAAGCTCGTGAAGCAATGAATATCATCGAACAAATTGGCGACCCAGAGCTTAACAACCAAGCAGATATAGTAACTCGTTCACTTATTGACGAAACTACAATACCGGAACTTCATTTCAAAGCATCTCAAAATATAAGAGATATGCGCATACACGCCCAAGAACAACTCATAGAGGGCGACATTAAACAAGCATTAGAATCTTATGAGAACAATATTGCAAAATTTGACACCATGTTCACAATAGATAATGCTGTGCCACGTTACTTTAATTCATATGCAGAACGAATAGTGTACAACCGCTTATTCGCAACACCAGACGAGCAAACACTACTTATTCCAGACGGATTATTCTACGCCCACATGGAATTAGCAGATTTGCTCTCACAACTACATCAATATGATGCGGCGTTAAAACATTTAAACACAATGGTTTCATACGCTCCAACATACGCATTATCGCATTTGCGACTTGCAGCAGCATTATCGCAACAAGAAGATTGGACGTCAACAGTAGCAGCATGTCTAAACGCACTTCGAGTCGCATTAGACAAAGACGACGCAGCATTCGCATACTATAGATTAGCTTATGCAGCTTGGATGCAAGACAAGTTCACTCTGGCAGCAAGCGCTTACCGAATGGCAGACTATTTAGCTCCAGGAAGAATAGAACCGCTACAAATGGAACTAGAAGAATTATTATCACGAATGCGCTCGCAGTGTTATAAAGCTCCTACTAGTATGGATGATGTTAGACATTGCTTTATGAGTGACGATATTCCTGTCTGGCCTAATATTGAAGCAAATCATATTATTGGAAAAGCTGCAAAGCTAACTGTTGACGATGGAATGTTTGTAATTGCAAGAACTTTGTGTGTAGCACATATTCGAATGTCACTGAATGACGATTGTGAAGGTGCAGTACAATCACAGTTCTTACGTTCATTAAATGCGTAAATGGTAAGTGACATAATCTATATAAAGCAACAGCTGATTTGAAGGGGGTTTCATGAGTATGGCTCACGATGATATCGAGTCAAAAAACGCACAATGGACTCTTTTTGACGATTTTGACGAGCAAAATGAGACTCATGAAAATACGCAAAAAACAGATACGTGGATTGCTCAACTTCAGCCAACAGACACTGATGCGTTGGCTCTTGGAAACTTGCAGCCAGCGCAGCTTACTATAGAGCAAGCTGCGAAACTTTGGGCAAAATTGGCAGCTTGGGCACAATCTGATCAAATTGCTTATTACGTAGAAGATTCTCCGACTAGTTCAGACGCAGCATATGATGCAAGAATGCGAGCGCTAAGCGCTTTAGAAGCTGCCTTCCCAACTTTAGACACACCTCAATCTCCAACACATCGCGTAGGTGGAACTTTTTCTAACGATTTTACTTCTGTAAAGCATCCGTCTCGAATGATGAGTTTGGATGACGTATTTTCAATTGAAGAATTACATGATTGGTATAACAGCGTAATTCGCGATTTACAATGGGATGAGTCTAAGCCTCTTCCTATGACTTGCGAAGTAAAAATTGATGGTCTTGCTTTAAATCTTATTTATCGCAACGGTACTCTTGAACAAGGTCTTACTAGAGGCGATGGCGTAACTGGCGAGGATATTACATTAAACGTAAGAACGATTGAAGCAATACCAACACAGCTTCATTCTGATAATCCTGACGATATTCCTGAGTTCGTGGAAATTCGTGGCGAAGTTTTTATGAAATGGGAAGACTTTAGAAAATTAAATGATGAACAAGAAAATGCTGGACGAGTTGCTTTTGCAAACCCTCGTAACGCTGCAGCTGGCTCTTTGCGCCAAAAAGACCCACGAATTACAGCCACGCGTCGATTAAGCTTTTTTGCACACGGACTAGGTGAGCTTCGTTGGAAAGAAAATACAAGCCATAACAATAGTGAAACAAAATTTAATCAGTCTGACGCATATAAGCTCTATCAACAGTGGGGAATACCTGTTTCTCCGTACACAAGAAAAGTCACAAATTTTTCTGAAATAGAAGAAATGATTGACTATTACGGAAAGCATAGAGCAAATATTTTGCACGCTTTAGACGGCATAGTTGTAAAAGTTGATGACAGAGCATTACAGCATCAACTAGGAGCTACTTCTAGAGCTCCACGATGGGCTATTGCATACAAGTATCCTCCTGAAGAAGTTAATACTTATTTGAAGGATATTATTGTCCAGGTTGGAAGAACTGGAAGAGTAACTCCTGTAGCTGTTCTTGAACCTGTTACTGTAGCAGGATCGACAATTTCTCGCACAACTCTTCATAATGCTTACGAAGTTGAACATAAAGGTGTGCTAATTGGCGATACTGTCGTAGTTCGTAAAGCTGGGGATGTTATTCCAGAATTAGTCGGACCGGTACTTAAAGCTAGGGAAGGGCGAGAAAATGAACTTAGAAAGTTTGTTATGCCAGAATACTGCCCATCTTGTGGAACTAAGCTAGCTCCTGCAAAAGAGGGAGATAAAGACATTCGTTGCCCAAATGTAGAAAACTGCCCAGCTCAACTTACAGAACGAATAATTCACTTGGCTTCCAGACAAGCTTTTGATATTGAAAATTTGGGCGATAACGCTGCGCTAGCTCTTACAAATCCTGAGGATTGCAGACCTACAACTGCAGAAGTTTACTGCCCAGATATGGATAAAATTATAATTCAGCGAGGCGCAACTCAACAACCATATATACCGTCACCAGATTTAACGCTACCTGAACCACAAACTCCAGTACTTAGAAATGAAGCTGGATTATTTAGTATTACTGCCGACGATTTGCAAAATGTAATGGTTTGGAAAGAAATTCCTCTTGTTGAAGAGTGGAAAGAAGTTAGTAAAGACGGTAGCTTTAAAAAGCGTACACGCAAAATAGGCGGATCTGGTCTTTGGCATCAAGTTAGAGCATTTTGGACTCGCACAATCGAAGCAAAGTTATCTACAAATTACGAAGCAGAAGGAACTCCCGAAAAAACTACTTCACCAAACGAACAATGGGATCCTCAATATCCTAAATTCCAAGTTCCAATTGACGCTAAAGTGGTACTTTGGAAAAATAAGCGCATTACTAGAAATGCTAAAACTAGCGACAACGCTAAAGAAACAATAAATGTGCCATGGTATACAAGACCTTCTGAAACTACTCGTAGTATGCTTGAAGAAATAGCTCAAAAAGGCAAGAATGCAGCACTGTGGCGAGTTTTGGTTGCTTTATCTATTCGTAGACTAGGTCCACCAACTGCACGTCTTATAGCGGCAAATTTTGGATCTTTAGACAATATTTCCAAAGCATCTATTGAAGAACTTACACAAATTGATGGAGTTGGTCCTGAAATTGCGCAAGCAGTATACAACTGGTTCCAACAAGCTAAAGACCCTGCTAATTGGCAATTTGAAGTATTAAAATCGTGGCAAGAAGCAGGTGTAGTAGGGAAAGTTGAAGCATCATCTTTCGCTCAAACATTAGTAGGTAAAACAATAGTTGTTACAGGATCTTTGCAAGGATTTACAAGAGACAGCGCAAAAGAAGCTATAGTCTCAAGAGGCGGCAAAGCATCAGGATCAGTAAGCAAGAACACATATTGCGTTATTCTAGGCGAAAATGCAGGATCCAAGGCAACTAAAGCGCAAGAACTTGGCATCCCTATGCTTAACGAACAACAGTTTAATACTCTTTTAAAAACTGGGAACTTAGAAGAAATACTACAAATTGCAAATAATACTGTTCCAAATCTCATTGCTGAGGAATCATAACGGATGAATACAAGTGAACTCGAAAAACAAGTTTACGATTTGCTGGGTAGCGTTATTGATCCAGAATTAGGTCGCTCTGTTACCGAATTAAATATGGTAACCGGAGTGCATGTGATAAAGAAAGCTGAAACCATTGATACAACAAAGTTTGCTTATGATGTAGAGATAAATCTTGAACTTACTGTGCCAAATTGCCCTCTTGCGGAAGTAATTACAGGACGAGTTCAAGAAGCTATATCTAAATATCCTCAAGCAATACTCATACCGCACGTTAACGCTACTGCAATGAGTAAAACTAAATTAGAAAAGTTGGTTGCAGATTTAAAAGCTGAACGCAAAGAAAATCCATTTAATAAAGCTGGCACTCGCACGAGAATTTTTGCTATAGCTTCTGGGAAAGGCGGAGTTGGAAAATCTTCTATAACTGCTAATTTAGCTGCAACTTTTGCAGCATTAGGTTACGATACTGCAGCTATTGACGCCGATATTTACGGCTTTTCTTTACCGCGAATGTTTGGAGTTAATTCTCAACCAACAAATTTAAACGGAATGCTTATGCCTGTAGTTGCTTGGGGAGTAAAGCTTATTTCTATTGGAATGTTTGCTGGAACTGATCGTGCTATTTTGTGGAGAGGACCACGATTACAACGTTCTTTAGAGCAGTTTCTTTCAGATGTTTGGTGGGGCAACCCTGATGTTTTACTTCTTGATTTAGCTCCAGGCACAGGAGATATGGCATTAGCTGTAGCGCAATCCTTACCAAACGTAGAGCTTGTTGTAGTAACAACTCCACAGCCTAGCGCATCAGATGTAGCAGTTAGGTCAGGTCTTATGGCTTTGCAAATTCCTGTAAAAGTTCGCGGAGTTGTTGAGAACATGAGCTGGTTTGAAAATAACGGCGAGCGCTTAGAATTATTTGGTTCAGGAGGAGGAAGGAGAGTAAGCGAACAACTTTGTAACGCTCTTGACACTAATGTGCCTCTTTTAGCTCAACTTCCTTTAGATCCTGCGCTTAGAGAAACTGGTGAAGCAGGGAGACCTGCTGTTCTAACCGAAGATGGAAAATTGGCAGATTCTAATTTAGCTAATACTTTTATTCATTTAGCTAAATCTTTAATAAAAAACTCTTAAAGCAAATAAAGCTTAAAATACAGCCGAAAAAATAAGTATGGGGTTGCTTAAAATCAAGCGACCCCATACTTTTAGTTAGTTATAAAACTAATTATTTAACAGCGTTCAACCACTGCTCTTTAGTAGCCTTTTCAGCTTCCAACTTAGCTTTACGCTTATTATCGGTTTCCTTAGCAATAGCAGCGTTAAGCTCTTCTAGTTGTGCTTCCAACTGTAAAGCAAAACTGGACTTACGAGCGTTAGCTTCAGGATCAGCCTCACGCCAAGCAGCTTCTTCAACAGCCTTAATCTTTTTATCAACGTCGTTTAAGCGAGACTCAATACGACGCATATCTTCACGAGGAACGAAACCAATAGCATCCCATTCTTCCTGAATCTGAGACAAAGCCTTACGAGCTTTCTTAGCAGCTTCTTCATTTTCTACTGGCAACAAAGCCTCTGCTTTTACGAGCAAAGCTTCCTTCTTAGCAAGATTTTCGTGTTCTCCAGCATTAACCTTTTCACGGTCATTTTGACGAGCATGATAGAAAGCATCAGCAGCTTCGCGGAACTTAGCCCACAAAGCATCATCGTGCTGGCGGCCAGCATTGCCAGCTTTCTTCCAACGATCCATCAAAGCATTGAACTTCATAGAAGTTTCACGCCAATCTTTTGAATCTTTTAAGCTTTCAGCTTCTGCAATAATAGCTTCCTTAAGCTGCTTAGCAGTATTACGCACGTGCTCACGTTCTTTAACCCAAGAATTGCGAGCCTGAGAGAATGCAGAACGAGCCTTTGAAAAACGCTGCCACAAAGCATCGGCATCAGACTTATTCAAGTGAATAGTAGTACGCTGATGCTCCTGCCATTCGTCAAATAAAGCACGTAGCTTATCGTTTAATTCACGCCAATTAGTAGATTCATTCATTTGCGCTACTAACAATTCTGCACGTTCTACAATATTTGTACGCTCTTTCAAAGCTTTTTCCAGAGCTTCTTTTCGAGCTTTAGCGATTGCTTCCTTCTTTTCATTACCTTTTGCAGTCAATTCGGCGTGTCGCGCACGTAAAGCAGCAATATCGCCTACGG
Source organism: uncultured Gardnerella sp. (assembly GCA_947088155.1). Lineage (GTDB taxonomy): Bacteria > Actinomycetota > Actinomycetes > Actinomycetales > Bifidobacteriaceae > Bifidobacterium. The sequence goes on from CAMUFL010000003.1 coordinate 38,704, forward strand.
CAGCAGGATTTTCCAATTCAGCTTTCAAAGTATTAAGCGTTTCGTCAATTTCTTTTGCTTTTACATTGGAAGCTTCTAAGCGCTTAGCAAAAAGATCAAGCTTAATCTTCAAATCAAGATAACGGTGAATATAGAAAGTCAACGCTTCTTCAGGAGTGCCAGTGGAGTATTGACCAACCTCACGCTCAGCACCGTTTTCAGTAACGTAAACAGTGCCATTTTCATCAACACGGCCAAAAGTTTTTGCGGCTTTAATATCCTCTTCACTATAAGAAATGGTTGGTGCTTGAGCAACAACACGAGTCTTATGCGCGAAGCTTGCTGGAGATGGAGCAACTGGCTTTGGCGCGGTAGTAGTTTTAGTAGTTTCTTCAGGTTTAGTCTGTTCGGTCACGGGACGACTCCTTACAGCAGATGCACGGTAACATTGTTACGAATAAGTATGACGGTAAGCCATGATTTTTCCGCAACACCACCTATTATAGTGGACATGGTACAAGGCTCATCAATATCGGGTTTCCCTGAATGGCTTCCTAGTGAACGCGCTGTTGAACAGCAAGTAATTGACACACTAAGAGAAGTGTTTGAACTCAACGGTTTTATTGGAATTGAAACGCGTGCAGTAGAACAGGGTTCAAGCTTATTAAAAAAAGGCGAAACCAGTAAAGAAATTTATTTATTATCGCGTTTACAAGAAGTTGGTCACGAATCCGACACTCCTGTAGAAGAACGCATTGGTTTACATTTCGATTTAACAGTTCCACTCAGCCGTTACGTCGTTGAGCATACTGGTGATTTGACGTTCCCATTTAAGCGCTGGCAAATGCAAAAAGTTTGGCGAGGGGAGCGTCCACAAGAAGGTCGTTTCCGTGAGTTTGTTCAAGCAGATATCGATGTCGTAGGAAATGGCGAATTACCTTCACACTACGAAGTTGAACTTCCACTTGTCATGGTTGAAGCTCTTGAGCGTTTACGTAAGTTCGGTCTTCCTAAGGCAACTGTTCATGCTAACAATCGAAAGCTTTCTGAAGGTTTTTATCGCGGTATTGGATTAAGCGATATCGAGGGAGTTCTTCGAGAAATCGATAAGCTAGACAAAATTGGCGCTGAAGAAGTATCCAAGCTTTTGGTAAAAGAATGCGGAGCTACGGCTTCTCAAGCTGATGCATGCTTAGAATTAGCTGAACTTACTGCCGAAACAGGAGATGAGTTGAAGTCTCGTTTCGACGAATTATGCGATAAGCATAATATTTCTCGAAATGATGATAACGAGTCTTATGTTTTAGCTTCTCAAGGTGTTGAAACTCTTGCAATGATTGTAGACGAGGCAGCACGTATTCGCCCAGGCGCTGTTGTTGCTGATTTGAAGATTGCTCGTGGACTTGACTACTATACTGGTTCTGTTTACGAAACTTTCCTTGATAATGCAGCATCTCTTGGTTCAATTTGCTCTGGTGGACGTTACGATAATTTAGTTTCACAGGGCAAGAAGAAGTATCCAGGCGTAGGACTTTCAATTGGCATGTCTCGACTGCTTTCTTATATGCTTCACACTGCAGGAGCTACTGTTTCTCGAGTTTCTCCTGCTGCAGTACTTGTTGCAGTGTGGAATGAAGAAGATCGTCCTGCATGCAATGCTATTGCTAAAACTTTACGAGATCGAGGCATTGCAGCAGATGTTGCTCCTAGCGCAGCAAAGCTTGGTAAGCAAATAAAATATGCTGACAAGCTCGGCATTCCTTATGTGTGGTTCCCTGCTGATAGCACTGAATCAGAGTCATCTCACGATGAAGTAAAAAATATTATTACTGGCGAACAGGAAACCGCGGATGCCACGTCTTGGCAACCGGATACTGTTTATGCCCGGCAGACAGTTTCTTGCGCTAAATAATGTTCTTGCAAATTTGCTTGAATATTGTGCGCAAAATCATGTCAATAGAAACAAATGAATATATCAATTAGATTGTAGAGGAAGTGGACTTATGAGCCAGACGGCGTATCGCACACATCATGCCGTTGAAGTGACTGAAGAATTAGTCGGGCAAAAAGTAACCATCGCTGGTTGGGTTGATCGTCGCCGTGATCATGGTGGAGTCGCCTTTGTTGATGTCCGTGATAACACAGGCTTAGTGCAAGTTGTTATTTACGATGAAGAAACTGCACGACCATTGCGTAGTGAATTCGTTGTACAAGTGACCGGCGAAGTTCGCTTGCGTCCAGATGGCAACGAAAACGATCATTTAGCAACCGGTAAAATTGAGATTGTTGCTCAAACTGTTACTATTCTCGCAAAGTCAGACGCTTTGCCATTCCAGGTTTCAACAGCTTTGGAAAACGAGTCCGAGAACAAGCTTCCAAGCGAAGATGTTCGTTTGAAGTATCGCTACCTTGATTTGCGTCGCCCATCTATGCAACGCAATTTGAAGCTTCGCTCTGATATGGCTAAGGCTGCCCGCCATGCTTTGGAAGACATGAACTTTACTGAAGTTGAAACACCAACTTTCATTAAGTCAACTCCTGAAGGTGCTCGCGACTTCGTTGTTCCAGCACGATTGGTTCCAGGCTCTTGGTACGCACTTCCACAGTCTCCTCAGCTTCTAAAGCAGTTGCTCATGGTTTCTGGCGTCGAGCGCTACTATCAGCTTGCTCGTTGCTATCGCGACGAAGACTTCCGTGCGGATCGTCAGCCTGAGTTCACTCAGCTTGATATGGAAATGAGCTTTGCAAGCCAGGAAGATGTTATGGCTATGGCAGAGCGCGTTATTGCTGCTATTTGGAAGGAAGCTGGTCACGAGATTGCTCTTCCTTTGCCTCGTATTACTTGGCAGGAAGCAATGGATAAGTATGGTTCCGATAAGCCTGATTTGCGTTTTGGAAACCCACTTATTGAGTTGACTGACTACTTTAAGAACACTCCATTCCGCGTGTTCCAAGCTTCATACGTTGGCGCTGTGCTCTTTAAGGGCGGTGCTGCAACTCCTCGCCGTCAGTTTGACGCTTGGCAGGATTGGGCTAAGCAGCGTGGAGCTAAGGGATTGGCTTACGTTGTGTTTGGTGAAGATGGCGAGTTAAAGGGTCCTGTTGCTAAGAATCTTAGTGAAGAAGAGCGCGCAGGTCTTAAGGAAGCTGTTGGAGCAGAAGATGGCGATGCAGTGTTCTTCGCAGCAGGCTCCCGCGAGTCTTCGCAGCTTTTGCTCGGTGCTGTTCGTGTAGAGCTTGCTAGCCGCGCAGGATTGCTTCACCCAGATGAGTTTGCTTTCACTTGGGTTGTTGACTTCCCACTGTTCAAGCGCACTGATGATCCAGATGATGACGACGTTGCTGTTGGTCACTCAAAGTGGACTTCTATGCACCATCCATTCACAATGCCATCTGCTGATTGGATCGATAAGTTTGATAAAGATCCAGAGCACGCTATGAGCGATTCTTACGATATCGTGTGCAACGGTAACGAAATGGGCGGCGGATCCGTTCGTATTCACCGCGACGATATTCAAGATCGTGTGCTTAACGTTCTTGGAATCGATAAGGCTGAAGCTGACGAAAAGTTCGGCTTCTTGCTTGAAGCTTTCAAGTATGGTGCTCCACCTCACGCTGGTATTGCTTTGGGTTGGGATCGTACTGCTGCAATTTTGGCAGGCGCAAGCTCAATCCGCGACGTAATTGCATTCCCTAAGGCTGGCGGCGGTAGGGATCCTCTAACCGGCGCTCCTGCTCCGATTTCTGACGAGCAGCGTGCTGAAACTGGCGTTGATTACGATCCAGAAGAAAACGAGTAAATAGAAATACTTGTAAAAAGTGTTATTGATAAGCCGTTGATTGTTGATTTTATGATTACAATTAACGGCTTTTTTGTAACGTAAGAGTTACAAAACGTAACGATAGTGATAAATAGCCGTAACACAGGTTAGCTAAACTTCTTGTTATGGATAAGCAAGTATCAAAGTCAAATCCAAACGCCGAGGATATGACTAATCGCACTATTTCAGTGCAAAAAGCGGCAAATCCCCTCGTAGAACTAAGTCATGTCGAAAAGCATTACGGAAAACTTCATGTGCTTAAAGACATCAATCTGACTGTTAACAAAGGCGAAGTACTAGTTATTATCGGTCCATCTGGTTCTGGTAAATCGACAATGTGTCGCACAATTAACCGTCTCGAAACTATTGATTCAGGTGACATACGTATTGACGGTGAGCCACTTCCTCAAGAAGGAAAAGAACTTGCAGCTTTGCGAGCAGAAGTTGGTATGGTATTCCAGTCCTTTAATCTTTTCGCTAACAAGACTATTTTGGAAAATGTTATTCTTGCTCCAATGAAAGTGCGGCATATGGATCAGCAAAGTGCTGAATCTCTTGCTATGGAATTGCTTACTCGAGTCGGAGTTGATAATCAAGCAAATAAAATGCCTTCACAACTTTCCGGCGGTCAGCAGCAGCGTGTTGCAATTGCTCGAGCTCTTGCTATGCAGCCAAAAGTTATGCTTTTTGATGAACCTACATCTGCACTAGATCCGGAAATGGTTAATGAAGTTCTTGATGTCATGGTTGAACTTGCAAAAGAAGGCATGACTATGATTTGTGTTACCCACGAAATGGGATTTGCACGCAAGGCAGCTGACAGAATTGTATTTATGGCAGATGGTCAAATTCTTGAACAAGGCACTCCTGAAGAATTCTTTGAACATCCAAAAACTGATCGTGCAAAAGATTTCCTTTCCAAGATTCTTACGCATTAATCTGCTTTTTGTTTTATCTTTCAGTAAAATTCTGAAACTTTAAAACAGTTCTTATGAAGGGAAAAGATATGAAAATATTACAAAATCGCATTTTTCGTGCGATACTAGCGATGCTTTGTACCATATGTTGCGTTATGCCACTTACAGCGTGCGATCGTAGCGATGGTAAAAAAGTCATACGCATCGGTATTAAATTCGATCAGCCTGGTTTGGGTTTCAAAAAATCAGGAACTTACGTTGGATTCGACGTTGATGTTGCTAAGTATGTTGCCAAAAAGCTCGGCTATTCAGAAGATCAGATTGTGTGGAAAGAATCACCATCTAAACAACGCGAAACGATGCTCCAAAATGGCGATGTTGATATGATTGTAGCCTCATACTCTATTACGGATGCTCGTAAAAAAATGGTGACATTTGCAGGACCATATTTTATTGCTGGCCAGGATTTACTAGTTCGAAAAGATGAGCATAAAGTAAGCGGTCCAAATGATTTGGACGGAAAGCGTTTATGCTCAGTTTCAGGCTCAACATCTGCAATTGCTATTAAGGAGCGTTACTCTTCAAAGGTACAGCTTATGCAACAGCCTGGTTATGCAGAATGTGCAACTGCATTATTCTCAGGAATTGTAGATGCTGTAACTACCGACGACATTATTCTTGCTGGTTTAGCAACCGCTTCTCGAGGTCGTTTAAAGCTTGTAAACAAGCCATTTACCGCAGAATATTACGGAATTGGCATTAAAAAAGGAAATACAGGCTTAGCTAAGAAAATTAACACAGCCTTAAAAGACATGATTCGTAACGGATCATGGAAAAGAGCTCTAGACGACAATTTACGAGGCACTGGCTTTAAGCCAAACGCAAAGTATAATCCGCCAATTCCTCAAGAAGGAGAGAAGTAATATGCAAGATTTTATGCAGCTATTTACCTCCTACAATATTCCAGGAGCATTCTTGGTTAATATTGAAATAACTTTATGGAGTGTACTTTTTTCATCAATTATTGGCGTAATTCTTGTTACTATGCGCATTTGCCCTGTTTCATCATTACGCATGATTGCTACAGTTTATGTTGAATTGTTTAAAAACATGCCACTTACCATCATTATGGTTTTTATGGTTTTAGGCGTTTACGCTCAGCTTAAGATAGGATTCTCCTCAATTTTTGAAGTGAATTTCTTCTGGCTGGCAATTGCTGGATTGTCGCTTTATACTGCAGCATTTGTTTGCGAATCTTTGAGATCTGGTCTTAATACCGTGCCTGTTGGCCAAGCAGAAGCTTGCCGCGCTCTTGGATTAAATTTCTTCCAATCTGCAACACAAGTAATTCTTCCACAAACTTTCTGCGGTTCAGTAGCACCATTAGGTAATACATTTATTGCTTTGCTTAAGAATTCTACAGTTGCTGCTGCAGCATCAGTTGCCACAGAGACTTCAACAATGATGAGCGAAATGATTGAGAAACATGCAGATTTGATTGTGCCAATCTTCTTAATTTTCGCTTGCGGATACATTATGCTCATCATTCCTATCGGCATTTTGACTACTTATTTGTCAAATAAACTTGCTGTGAGAAGGTGATAACAATGGCTAAACAACGTGAACAATCATTATTATTTGATGCTCCAGGTCCAAAAGCTCTTAAGAAAATTCGCATAGCTAATATTATTGCCGGTTGCATTTTTGTTATTTGCATTATTGCTATTCTCGTTCGTTTGAGCAATCCTCCAGAGGGAGAAAACCAACTTTCTTGGACACTTTGGAATCCTGCACTCGAATCTGAAGCCTGGGTTGATTTTTATCTTCCTGGATTATGGATGACACTAAAGGCATCGTTACTTGCAGTAGTTGGTTCTATTGTATTTGGCTTATTCTTCGGACTTTGCCGTTTACTACCTAATTTTATTATTCGTAGTATTTCCGCAATAGTAGTAGAATTTTGCCGTGCAGTACCAGTATTGATGCTTATGATTTTCTTGTGGAGAGCATTCGCACTTTCTGGTATGAAAGAATCATCATACTGGGCTGTTGTTTTGGCACTGATTATGTATAACGGTTCTGTTGTTGCAGAACTTGTTAGATCTGGTGTTGGCAACTTGCCAAACGGTCAAAGAGAAGCTTCGCTTGCATTAGGATTGAGCGAATACCAATCATTGACACAAATTGAAATGCCTCAAGCAATTATTGCTATGATGCCTGCAGCAGTAACTCAGCTTGTAGTTGTTTTGAAGGATACTGCACTTGGTTCAATTATTATGTACACTGATTTGCTTCAGGAATCGCGTCGGCTCGGATCAATGTACTTTAATATTTTGCAAACATTAAGCGTTGCAGCAGTAATATATTTCCTTATTTGCTTGGCATTGTCTTGGTTTGCACAATGGTTGCCATCGCACTTGAAGAATCGAACTGCCGCTCCAACAGAACCAGAGCCTGTTGCTCCAATTGCTATTATGGATCCTTCTAATGTGAACCAAATAGCAGTTGCTAGCGAAGTTAAAGAGCTTCCTTATGGTGGTACTCCACGTAAGTATCACGTACATCATCGCGGTACAAACGCTTCTATTCACCATTGGCGTCACACTCGTTACTTGCAAGGCTATGACGAGCATCATCTAAAAACTGGAGATGAACCGGAAGAAAATGATGACAACAATGCAGAAAATAACTAAATTTCATATTTAGTGGTGTTTAGTAGCAAATTTCTCATAAGCGCAGTCAGTATTTATTATTGGCTGCGCTTATTATTTTCTATCTTGCAATTTCTAACTTTGGTAGAATCATAATAGTATTTCAAAATAACCGTTAAAAGCAATATTTGCGCAGCGACGCACAAATCGCTAAACTATTAAGGTCACATGCATACGAGGAGGCTTTTACATGGATGACGCGTTTGAGTTGTCCGCTGCAAAGATGCGCGAACAAGGCATGAGCGAAATTGCTATTGAACAATTTAAACACTTATATAATGCTTGGAATTTAGATAAATCAGGGGATAAGCCTGCGGAGTTTATTCGCGAGAGCACGGTTGAGCCTATTAAAAGCGTTCCAACTTTCCACGAAATTTACGAAACTATTGATCACGACAAAGCTGTTAACGCATTCGCAAAAACTGCTTTTATTAAATTAAATGGCGGTTTGGGAACATCTATGGGCTTGTCTTGCGCAAAATCTTTACTACCAGTTCGTAGGCATAAAGCTCGCCAAATGCGCTTTATTGATATTATTATTGGACAAGTTCTTACAGCTCGTCAACGATTAGGAGTTAATCTTCCGCTTATTTTCATGAATTCTTTCCGCACGTCTCATGATACTTTGCAAGTACTAAAACGCAATCGCAAGTTTGTGCAAGACAATATTCCTGTAGAAATTATTCAACATCAAGAACCAAAATTAGTAGAGGAAACTGGAGAACCGGTTTCTCACAAGGAAGATCGATCTCTTGAATGGTGCCCTCCAGGTCACGGCGATATTTTTTCAACTCTGTGGGAATCTGATTTATTGCATACTCTTAAAGAAAATGGAATTGAGTATTTGTTTATTTCAAATTCTGACAATTTAGGTGCTAGACCGTCGCGCACTCTTGCTCAACATTTTGAAAATACTGGCGCACCTATCATGATTGAGGTTGCGAAGCGAACGCAAGCAGATCGTAAGGGCGGTCACATTGTTAGGGACGCGCAAACAGGAAGACTAATACTACGAGAAATGACACAGGTTCATCCTGAGGATCGTAGAAGCGCACAAAGCATTAAAAAACATCCATACTTCAACACAAATAATATTTGGGTTCGTGTAGATGCTCTAGAAAAAAAGTTAAAAGAGCACAAAGGAATTTTGCCTTTGCCTGTTATTTTTAATCACAAAACTGTTGACCCAACTGACGAAAGCAGCACACCAGTAGTGCAATTAGAAACAGCAATGGGCGCAATAGCTTCACTTTTTGATGACGCAATTTGCGTAGAAGTTGATCGCATGCGTTTCTTGCCTGTTAAAACAACCAATGACTTATTTATTATGCGATCAGATAGATTCCATCTTACTGATTCATATGAAATGGAAGATGGTAACTATATATTTCCTGATATTGATTTGGATCCACGTTATTACAAAAACATCAATGATTTCAACGAAAGATTCCCATATTCTGTTCCAGCTTTAGCTGCTGCAAAATCAGTAACTATTAGAGGGGATTGGACATTTGGAAATCAAGTTTCAATGTTTGCTGACGCTGTTTTAGAAGATACAGGAGAACCAAGTTATGTGCCGAACGGAGAATTCGTGGGACCGCAAGGAATTGAACCAGACTCTTGGGTTTAAAGCAGATTTCTTGCAAATATGCGATTTTTATTGATAGTAAATAAAATTATCTATAAAAAAGTTATATGGCGTGTCGCGAAAAAATGGCGTATTTTCAACGTTGTTGATGTTCGTGTGAATAAAAAATACATAATTATTAGAAGTTTTTTAAAAAATGTCCACACGTACCGCAAAACACCATTAAAATAGAAAAGGTGTGCGCAATATTGCAACACAAGTTTTGCTGCATTTCGTAGTCGCTTGTATGCAAGGCGCATAAGTAAATTGATACAAACATGATACGTGAGGACTAATGGTAGAAGGAAGCAACGGAAGGCGACGTTTTTCCGACAAATGGGGCAAACACGAGTTAGATGTACTCGCTGTATTGTCTTCCGCATTCCCGCAATGGCTGACTTCGCGTCAAATTGCACAGCGCGTAAAGGCATATGCAGATTCGTACGGTGAGCTTGCAGATCAAGCAGCTAAAGCAGCATTCGCAAAACAATTCCAGCGAGATCGCGCAAAGCTTGCTGCTATGGGTATTGCAATCGAATCTAGGCAGCCAGAATATTCTTCAAAGTCCGAAGGTCAAGACTTTGCGTCTTATCGTTTGCAATTAGGCGATGAACCTCGCGTACGTTTACGCTTCGACCAATCTGAATTACCAGTTTTAGCTGCAGCAAATTATCTTGCTCGTTCAATGTCTATTTCTTCTCTTGATTCAGGTCAACACGAGCAACAGCGCACTTCTCGCACTGCTCCTAGAGTTCCACAAACTCCTATTCCTGGCTTAGGCTTAGATTCAATCGCACCTGGTCTTGGAACACAAATGCTACCTGATTCATTGGTAAAAGTTATTGATTCTCGCAGATTTGCCGCAACTGTGGATGTCGATGGTGAACATTTAAACGTTGCTTATACTGATGCTGACGACTTAGCGATGTTTGTGCTAGAACATCCTGGATCTAGCGTAGTAAGCCCTCAAGAAGCAGTTGATGCTTTCCATCGCCGTTTGCACGCAGCAGTTAATTTTGCTCAATGTGACGAAAATGAGCAAAAAGATGAAGAAGATGCTATACAAGAAGCGCAAAATATTGAAGAACAAAATAGCGACACTGATAAATCGCATACCAAAAAAGGCTCTTCATTCCAAACTGGAAGTGAAGTAGATCGTAGGCTTCGATTGATGCTTTTCTTGTCTGCTCATCTTGGAGAGGAATTCCCATTAGACGAGCTTGCTGAGCGTTTTATTGGTAGACCAAAAAGCGATGATGAACTTCGTCGATTTGTTACAATTCTTCACAAGGATATAAATACTCTTACTACTGTTTCTGACGATGGGGAAATGGCCGGAAGCCAATTCTTTGATATAGATTGGACTCTTCTTGAGAACGAGGGAATTGTTTCTGCTACTAACTCTTTAGGATTGGAAAGACTTGCTGGAATTTCGCAGCAATATTTGAGCATGCTTACTGCGTCTGCTAATTATTTGGCACATTCCTTGCTTTTGCCTATTGAGCAGCGCACACAAGCTGAATCCTTGTATAAACGTCTTCGCCGTCATGTTCTTCCTGGTCAAACTCCATGGCTGAGTTTAACAGGTTACGAAATTGAGCCTCGAAATTGTTCTATTGTTCGCAGTGCTATTAACTCTGGATCTTTGCTAGATATGGAATACACTGACGGGGCAGGACGTATTCGCCGCAAGATTGTTGCACCGTCGAAGATTTACGTTGATGAAGGCGTTTACTATGTTGCAGTGTGGACTGATGTAGAGCAGCAAACACCAGAAGATAAACGTGAATTTGTTGCTAAAGATACGACAATTAATAAAGCGAATGGATTGCCTCGCATTTGGCAAGTTCTTCGCGTAGCACGTATTGAACGTGCAGAAGTTGTAGAGCCTGTATCTCAAGTTGAAATTCCAGATGTGCCAGTTAGTGAACTTCGTAAATGGTGCTTTGATAACGGAACTGAAACTTGCTTTATTACCGATGAAACAGAATTGAACTTTTTGAAGAATCTTTCTGGAGCCACTATGGAAACTTGTGGCAGCGGAGTAAAAGTCCATCTTACTGTTTCTTCTGATTCATGGTTCGTTGCTTTTTGCATTGCTCACGCACGTCATATTACAGCTGTTGCTCCTGAAACATTGCGCAGTATGATTATTGCTCGCGCTCAACGTGAATTAAGCGTTAATCACGCTGATAATGCGAATACAGAGGAATAACAATGCCTTGGTGGATTTGGCTACTCATAACAGTTTTTATGCTGCTCATGGTAGCGCTAGGAGTTGCTATTGTCGTTTTAAGCGCAATAAAAATAGCTAGGGTCTGCTTTGGCATTTCCGAAGACGTTTCTTCTAGATTTGAACGTTTGCATGAACCAAATAAAGAAGATAATGAAAATCCTCGAGATCCATTATTTACACTTCCTATTAAAGATGCAACGAATCGATATGAGCGAACGCACGCAAAAGTTATTGAGCGTCATCAAAAAATTCGCGAAAATCACCGTAAAATATGGCAGCATTGGGATAAAAAATCTCTTCGCGAAGAAGACATTCAGCTATAGCATATAAGAAAGCGACTAATACTTTTTATGTCTCATTTATCACATAAAAAAGACTGCAAAAATAAATCAAGCAATCCAACTGACTGCAATGAGAATGATGTAGTATTATCTCCTTCACAACGTTTCGCAGCTTTTAAAAATACAATGAAGCACGAGCGTTCAATGGCATCTAAATTTGAGCGTTCTTTGTCTTTTGAACTTGATGATTTTCAACTTGAAGCTATTGATGCACTAGAAAATGGCAATAATGTTTTAGTTGCTGCTCCTACTGGAGCTGGTAAAACTGTTGTTGCGGATTTTGCTGTATTTCTTGCGCAAAATCGTAATGTAAAAGCTTTTTACACAACGCCTATTAAAGCTTTAAGTAATCAAAAATATCACGATTTCTGCGAACAGTACGGCTCAGACAGAGTAGGGTTATTAACTGGCGATACTTCTGTAAATCCTGAAGCAGACATTGTTGTAATGACTACTGAAGTTTTAAGAAATATGCTTTACGAGCATTCGATTACGTTGCAATCTTTAGGGTTTGTCGTTCTTGACGAAATTCATTATCTTGCAGATAAATTCCGCGGAGCTGTGTGGGAAGAAGTTATTATTCACCTTCCAAAATCGGTGAAAATTATTGGGTTGTCTGCAACTGTTTCAAATGTTGAAGATTTTTCTGCATGGCTAGAATCAGTGCGTGGAGAAACTCATTTGGTTGTCGACGAACACAGACCTGTGCCTTTAGAAAGACATGTTGTTATTCAAGAGGATTCTGCAACTGAGCCTGAGTTACTCGATTTGTACGACCATGACAATAATGGAAACGTAACTAAGCGCGTTAACCCTGCATTGACTAGGAAACTTAATGAATTTGAGTACCGCGCTCGTCGCCGTAAAGAATCTTACAGCGATAGCAAATACCGTTACAGAAAAGGTAAGAAGCACAGTGCTAACGGGGGAGTTGCACAGTTAGATAAATGCGCGAAACGACATACTCCTCGTCGCTGGGCTGTTATTGACGAATTAGATTACCTAGGAATGCTGCCAGGAATTTATTTTATATTCTCTCGTTCCGGTTGCGATCAAGCTGTTCAACAATGTTTAAACGCAGGATTAATACTTACATCTGATGAAGAAATGTACGAAATCCGTAAAATTGTTGACAGTATGGTTGCAAATCAACTTTCTAAAGAAGATTTACACGCTTTAAGCTTTGAGCGTTTTCGTTTTGCTCTCGAACAAGGATTTGCAGCACATCATGCAGGTATGATTGCGTTATTCCGTCACATTGTTGAAACGCTATTTGAACGCGGACTTATTAAAGTTGTTTTTGCAACAGAAACACTTGCTTTAGGCTTAAATATGCCAGCTCGAAGCGTTGTTGTAGAAAAGCTAGTAAAATTTGACGGTACTGGGCATGTACCTCTTACACCTGGAGAATTTACGCAACTTACAGGTCGTGCTGGAAGACGTGGAATTGACGATATTGGTTACGCAATTCTTGTAGATCATGCTGATTTTGTTCCTCAACAGGCTGCAGCGCTTTCTAGTAAACGCGTATACCCACTACATTCCAGCTTCGTTCCTACGTTTAATATGGCAGTTAATTTGCTGAACTCAAGCGATGCAGATACTGCTCGAACAACACTAGATCGTTCTTTTGCTCAATGGGAAGCTAATGCTTCTGCTGAACGTTTACATAATCGCATGAACGAACTTGAAACAGCTCTTAAAGGCTATGAAGAAGCATTCCACTGCGAACATGGGGATTTTGCTGAATTCTTACAATTACGTATGAAGCTTAAAGAAGCTCAACACGATCAACGCCGTAAACTGAAACATACTTTATTCCACACAGATGCAGAACGCACAGCAGCGTTTAAAGCGCTGGATGATGTTATTGCAAATCTTAGAGAAGCTGAGCGAACGCATCCGTGTGCAGGTTGTGCAGATATTCAACAACATTTGCGTTGGGGCTACCATTGGATTAGAGAACATAAGGAACTTGATCAAGTACGTGAACGCTACGAATCTCGTACTGGTTCTGTTGCTAGAACTTTTGACCATATTTGTGACGTATTGTACAGTTTGGATTATTTACAATCTGAAGATTCTTCACAAAACCAAATTTTGCACCTTACTGAGCGCGGTCAATTGTTAAGAAGGTTGTATAACGAACTAGACATTGTATTTGCTGAAGCTATTTGCGAAGGAATTTTTAATAATCTTTCACCGCTTGAATTATTATCGTGCTTGTCTGCATTAGTTTATGAATCTAGAGGACCTGCAGGGGGAGAACCTAGACGATATCCAGGCGGCAAGGATGGCGCGATATTTAATACAGTATTGCGAATGAAAGAATTATTTATGCGTACTAGCGCATTATGCGCAGACGCTCATTTGCCAGCGTTAAGACCGCTTGAATTTGGTGCTGTAGATATTATGTATGATTGGGCTAATGGTGCTGATCTAGCTGAAATTTTGCGCAATACCGACAGCACTGGAGGAGATTTCGTGCGTCAAGCTAAACGTCTTATTGATTTACTTACTCAACTTTTCGCAGCAGGAGAATATTTACAATCTATAGATGGCGTAGATAAAAATCTTTCTTCGTGCGCTTATGAAGCTGCAAAACTATTAAACCGTGGAGTTGTTGCATACTCAGATGTATAAGTATGAGCATATACAAATAAAACGCATGTATTTTGTATATATAAATCGTTTTTATATATATAGTCCGTGCAATTCGGTAATTTTATAAAGTACTACACAAGGAGATACTATGGCAGAACGCAGTTTACGCGGTATGAGCATTGGTGCGAAATCATTAGAATCTGACGATAATGTAGATTTCGCGGCACGAAATGATGTTGTGTATGTGTGCCCAAAGGGACATCGCACGATTCTTCCTTTTGCTCAAGGCGCAGAAATTCCTGAAGAGTGGGAATGCCGCTGCGGCACGATTGCACATCGCGAAGGCGACGATGATCGTCCAGATGATGATTTCAACAAGCCTTCTAGAACGCATTGGGATATGCTGCTTGAACGTCGTAGTGAAGAAGAATTAAAAACTTTACTAGACAAACGTCTAAAAATGCATCATGAGGGCTGGATTCCTGACTATGAGTGAATTCTCGGTGACTTCAGGATGCACTAGTCGTCGCATTATTCTGCTTGATCTTGATGGCACATTAACAAAGTCAGATGCTGGTATTATTACTTGCGCAAAGCTTGCATTGAAAGAATTGAAACAGTCTATTCCGGACGATGCTGAAATGCATCGTTTTATAGGTCCTTCAATTTTAGAATCTCTTCAACGCAATAATGTGCCTGAATCGCTGCTAGCAAAGGGACTTGCTACGTATCGCAAGTATTATTCTGAAGTAGCAACTTTTGATGATCCAAATAATCCTGGTAAAAAGATTCCAGGATGCCTACTTAACAAAGTATACGATGGAATACTTGAGCAACTCACAAAACTTCGTGAAGCTGGATATTATTTAGCAACCGCATCTTGCAAGCCAGAATATCAAGTAAAGCCTATTTGCGATTATTTTGGTTTAACGAAGTATCTTGACGGAATTTATGGCGCTAGCAAAGATATGTCGCGCATTAGCAAAACTCAAGTTATTCGTTATGTTTTTGATGAGATTGATTACAATCCAGAAAAAGGCGACAGAGCTTTGATGGTTGGAGACCGCTGGACTGATGCCGACGGAGCAAAAGATTGCGGCTTGGATTGCTTGGGATGCGCTTGGGGCTATGCTGAGCCTGGCGAGCTTGAAGCACACGGATCTTACAGAATTATTGGTAGCGTAAGCGAATTAAGCACTGCAATTTGCGAATATTTCGCTTAATCTAATCAGAATTTTTGTCGTAACGGCTTTTTCTTTACACCCTCGTAAAGTTTCGGTCGTTTTTTGGCGGGAAAACGGCTTTTTCTTTACATACATGCACAGTTTCTGTCGGTTGAGCTTATTATTTGACTAGATTTACTTGATATTTATCCGATAATGTACGTTATGTCAAATTAGAGATAAACAATCAAACACAACCAACAAAATCTCAACTACTATCAAATAATATCCCTATTGATACTTCTTACTAAATAATCTAAGACTTGCAGCTTCGGTACGCACAAAATAGCATTGCAAAAATATTGACAAAAATAAGCGCGATAATAATCACATATGACGCAATCAGCGTTGATCTCATTAATAACCAATAATCATCGCGAACAAATCCAAAATCGCGAACAATATGCAAAAGCATGTACGCAAGCATTGCGCAAGGAAGCCCACAACAATGCGTAATAACAATACTCCAAGGCATTAAACCAATAGAATTTCTCTTATTACTATTGCTAATACTATTTGCCTTCAAATAAGCATTTTTTCGAAATTTTACTAAAAAACGCACGCAAGCAAATAAACTATAGAAAAACAATGATACTGAAGCAAACCAGCAAATAACAGCGATAATAACAACTACAAACATGCCATTATCCCCACGTTTCCTGAACAAGACTCCATGAGTTTGAAGATGTATGAGAAGTAGGTTTTGAATAAGATTTGCGAGTAGACTTACTACTTTTTTCTTCAACTTGCGTAGCATCAACAGAATTTTCAGAAGATAAGTCCTCTTCAACTCTAGAAACAATGCGGCCAACAGCAATAGCAAATACTGCTAAACCAGAAGCAAGCATACTACGCATATTATCTTGATTCTCATCGCACTCTTGAACAGATTGACCATCACAAATAATAGTCATATTTCTCAAACGCTCTTCTGAGTATCGATTAAGAAAAATAATAGCCGTAGTAACATTAACTAAATTAACGCCAGCATCAAGCAGCCTTTTAGCTACAGCCATAATCGCAATATCCTTAAAAGAATACAAACGACGAGAACCAGAACCACTAGATGCATGAATTGAAGGCTCTATAATGCTTTTACGAGCCCAATAATCGAGTTGCCGGTAAGTAATACCGGCAACCTTCATAGCGACACTACCACGGTATCCTGAAGCGTGATCAGCAGACAGAGAAAAATTAAAAAGCTCCCCCTGTACTGCGTTAATCACATTATCGGACTGTGACTGCGTCATGTGCGAAAAATACCAGTCTGAATTTGCCAATCATAATTTCATCGCCATTATGCAGCACTGATTCATCAACACGTTCACGATTTACATACGTACCATTTAGACTTCCAGAATCTGAAATGCTAAACACGCCATTATGGCGCTTAAACACTGCATGAGCACGCGAAACAGTAGAATCATCTAACAAAATATCAGCATGCGAATCGCGCCCAACTGTTACTAAGTCTTCATCGAGAAGATAGCGAGAACCAGACACTGCTCCCCTAGTTGAAATCAACAACGCAGTACCAGGACGTAGTTTCGCTATAGTATCAAAATCATCCTGCTGCATAGGACGATCTGAAGTTGTATTCATTGGAATATGAATAGCTGGCATACCAATAATAGTGGTTTCGCCAGCTGTAGGAATCGGTTCAGTCATACTTGCTATTCTACCTTGTTACTCGACTGGTTTTGCATATTCGTACTGTTTTGGTTCGCGTGTCGAAGTAATTTCTACCTCATCAGGCACTGAAACCATTACAGAAGAACCAAATTTAATTTTTAAACGCGACCCAACACCGCCTGCAATATTAACAGCATTTTGCAAATTCTGAGGGTCACCAATTGCTTTCACAATATAAGGAGGATCAATCATAATATTGTCACATATAAGACCATGCTTAGTTTGTGAAATATAGCTTGAAGTAACTATTCTCACATCGTTAATAGACATAACTTCTACGCCAGCATTTCGCAATTCCTCTATTAGCTGAAACATCGTAGCAGCATCAATATTCTCTTTTTCACCTGCAGTAATGTGAACTACAATACCTTTACCTACTGCCGGCAGACGTCCAGAAATAAGACCATTTGCTTGAGCATTCTGCTGAGCAATACGACGAGCTTCATCTTGTTTATCTACTGCTTCGCGCAACGAATTAAGCTGACCTGTTAATTCACTTTTTCGGCTTTCCAAACTCTGAATTTGAGAATGAGTTTCTGTAATAAGACGTGTCAACTCCTCTTCGCTCATTGTTTCATACAAAAGTGAGTTACTACGATTAACTTGAATCATGTACGCAAAACCTAATAAAGCGCAGAGCAACATCATTAAAAAGCCCGTAAATATACGCGCCCGCGTCACATGACCACTTAGTGAAGATTTTACTTTACGATGAACTGCTGGGAAAGATCCAGTTTGAGTTTCATCACTTTCACGATCATGCGCTTTTTGACGACGCATTTTATGAAGAATATCATCACCTTGTGGAGAATGAGAAAACATTGAAACCATATGCTAACTCCTGAAGATGAAACGACGAATTGCAGAAACGTTAGAGAAAATACGAATTCCTAAAACAACGATAACTGCAGTTTGTAATTGTGCACCTACACCAAGCTGATTTCCAAGTAAAACAAGCAACGTAGCTGCTATAACGTTTGAGAAGAATGAAATAACAAAAACTTTATCCGAAAAGTTTCTCTCAAAATATGCACGTGCGGCACCAAGCAACGCATCTAGTGCTGCAACGACCATAATAGGTAAATAAGGCTGAATGACAATAGGAATATCTGGATGAACAACAACTCCAATTAATACTCCCAAAATTAATCCAAAAATCGCTGCCATGCTTATCTCCTAATTCTCTCGTTGGCAAAACTGATATCGCCTGTGTTTGCTGCGCTGAGTCGTATAACTCTCGAAGGTGAAACCTGTGGATTAATGCCTGCATTAGCTAAAGATGCGTACCATTTCATGCGTTTCATATCATTACACTGTTTAATTAAATCATCAGAATCGCCAATAACTTCAATAACATATGGACTTTGAGTTTGATTAACTCCAATAAGAATAGTTTGACCAGCAACACGAATAGAAGTTTGTGCTCCAAGTCTATGCCCATTAACAGAAATAGCTTCAGCGCCTGCTTTCCACAATAATGATACAAATTGTTGAATATCGCGATCTGTAACTAATCGCATTCTTGCGCCATTACTCTCGCGAGGCAAAGAACCGCTATTCACATCGCTCGAAGCAGAAATAGGATTAGCAATAGTTACAGTAATCCCAGAACCTTCTACAGCATGAGTGCCATTAACCATATCATCTGATTTACTAACTTCATCCTCTTCAGGCGTAGTAATTTTTTGCGACTCATGATCTACGTTATTTCTCAATAACGTTACTTCTTCTACAAGCTTATCGAAACGAGACGTATAACCTGACAACTCATTAGCTAATGAAGAACGTATTGCTTTTCTAGGATCAGTGTGTAACTTACGAACAAACTGACTCCCAACAGTACCGATAGAAACACACAATAAAAATACTATAGCTCTAGTGAACCACAGATTAAACGGTTTAACAGGTTGTTTACTTAATCTTGCATCCATAAACATTGGATCAACCGGACGATTAGTTAAATCATCAATAAGACGCAAAGCATAATCGTCAATATAACGTCTACGATCATGATTGTGAGCAAAACCACTGGGAGACATTACAACATGATGCGTTGAAATACCAGTAAATGAGTGCGAGAATAATGCTCTACGTCTAGTTAACAACATTCCATCAGGAGCAGCAAAAGACATTGGCATAGTGCTTTTATGAGACGTATGTTTTACATCTAAATCTTTGATACTATCTTTTAAACTAACAAATTCATCTTGCTTAGTCATATGTGCGTACACGCCTTATTTAGTTTTTTCTTGACTTAGCAAGTAACAAATAAGCTTGCATATAGTAAAGCAAGCCAGCATACCAATATAGAGCAATACCCCACACTCCACATGCAAGTGCAGCAGCATAAAGCAGGAACATAGACTCAGTAGCTACAGCATAAACAATCATTAAAGAAACGATTGAAAGCATAAGAAGCGCTGTACCAGCTTTACCTACGAAGTTAACAGGCAAAGGACCATAATCTCTTTGCGCAAGTACTATTACAAGTACAGCCATAATAGCATCACGCAATACTACTAATAAAAGTGCCCACCAAGGGATAATCATTGCAACAGCTAAAGCTAACGTACTGCAAAAAATCAATAGACGATCAGCTATAGGATCAAGGATTTGACCCAACTTACTAACTTGATTCAAAGTACGAGCAATATAACCATCAAGACAATCAGAAAACGCAGATATTGCTAAAACAATAAGAGCAAAAGTCATCTGATGCTGTGTAATAAGCCAAGCAATATAAGGAATTGAACATATGCGCAAAAAACTGATTAGATTAGGTATTGTCAAAACTCGATTCATTGCTTCAGGACTATATTCCTGATTAATAACGAATTTAGTCATAATATCTTCCTCATACGAAATCACTCAATTAATCAGCATATATTCGCATCAAAAAAACTCGCTTGTTGTGCAATACTTAACATGTTGGGGACATATTTCATGTCCCCAACATACATCTAATATTTATTCGCGCCAAGCAGCCTTTGCAGTATTACGAATAGCTTCAATCGCTTCTCTAGGACTTTCTGCTCCATAAACTGCAGAACCTGCAACAAGCACATCAGCACCAGCTTCAGCAACTATTGCTGCAGTCGAAGGGCTAACTCCTCCATCAACCTGAATATGAGTATTAAGACCACGACGAGTAATTTCGTCGCGTAAACGGCGAACCTTATTCATTTGATTAGCTAAGAACTTCTGTCCACCGAAACCAGGCTCAACAGTCATAATAAGAACCATATCGAATTCATCAAGAATATCGAAAATAGGTTCAACTGGTTCCGCAGGGCGCACAGCAAAGCAAGCTTTACAACCCATATCGCGAAGCTGACGAGCTAATCTCACTGGAGCATGAGTAGCACCCATATGGAAACTCACAGAAGCAGCTCCAAGCTTAGCGTATTCTGGAGCCCAACGATCTGGATCCTCAATCATCAAATGTACGTCAACTGGAAGTTTAGTAACCTCACAAATTCGCTTAACAATTGGTTCACCTAAAGTCAAGTTAGGTACAAAGTGATGATCCATTACATCGACATGAACAAGATCCGCATTAGATATTGCATCAAGGTCACGCTCAAGATTGCAAAAATCTGCGGAAAGAATGCTAGGTGCTATTTGTATATTCATGTGTACTATTCTAGAAAATGCAAGCGACTAGTTTTATAAAAACAAAATTTTTAAAATTGCTTTTTCAAATACTTGAATCTTATTTACTAGAAGTATTCTGAGACTCACGTTCTCTTTCGTCTGAAGTTATATCTATAAGTCGTTCAACAAGAGAATCACGAGTACTAGCACTCTTTTGCAGCAAAGCAAAAACAATAGTTGCACAAATAAATACGATAATAGAAACCCAAACATTAATGCGAACACCTAAGAAAACATGTGAAAAATCAATTCGCAATGCCTCAATCCATACTCGTCCGATTGTGTACCACATAACATAAAGTGCGAATACGGAACCGGCTTTTAACTTCTTAGCTATAACTTTGCCAAAATAAATAAGCAATGCAGCACCGATGAAATTCCAAATCATCTCGTACAAAAATGTTGGATGAAATAATGTGCCTTCTGGGCACGTTAACCCATCATAACATCTTTCACTATGACCTATTGCTTGTGTGGTATCATAATTTAACTTCAAACCCCATGGCAAGTTAGTAGGAGCTCCGTAAAGTTCTTGATTAAACCAATTCCCCAATCTTCCTATACCTTGAGCAATAAGCACTGCAGGAGCTGCACAATCAGCTAGTAATCCAATAGGATATTTACGATACTTGCATAACACACAAGCAGCCAATGCGCCTAAGAATATGCCGCCCCAAATTCCTAGACCACCATTCCAAATTCTAAAAATTTCTAAAAAATCACCATTAGAGCCAAAAAACTTTTCTGGAGTTGTAATAACGTGATACAAACGCGCGCCAATTATTCCAGCAGGAAGACTGACTAAAACAAGATCAAGTATCTGGTTAAAATCTCCTCCAAGACGCTTCCATCGACGCGTAGTAATCCACATTGCAACCAAAATACCGGCAAGAATACTAAGAGCGTAAAACTTTATGTTTACAAAGCCAAGAGAAAATTGCGAAATACTTGGCGACGGGATAAAACAGACTGTCATGGCGTCGATATTAGTCTAAGCCCACGATTGCGACAGATAAATTCAGAAATGAGCAAGTTGCAAAAGCACAAGCAGCACAGGACCGCACAGCAAAATAGAATCTACTCGGTCAAGAACACCACCATGACCTTTTAGCAAATGCCCCATGTCTTTAATACCAATATCTCTTTTAAGCATAGAAGCACACAAGTCACCGAATGTGCCAATGATTCCAGAAGAAATACCCATGACTAATGGCATCCACCAGAAATTGAACCAAGAGGAACCATAAAAACCTGCAATAATTGCATATGCTCCTATAATTGCAAAAAGCATTGAGCCTATTAAGCCTTCTACAGACTTCTTAGGAGAGATTCGCGGAGAAAGCTTATGTTTGCCCAACCATGCACCAGCAAATAATCCGCCAGTGTCACTTAATGCAGGTAAAAATACCAAAAGCATAGCGTGAGCAACTGCGTATTTTGTATTTGTAAGAGCTAATACAATGCAAGAAGCTAAAAGTGGAATGTACAACACCACGAATAGCGAAACAGACGTATTCGTAAATAAAGTATGTTCGTATGATGAGCGGTTAGAACCATCGAGCTTTTTTTCTACAGCTTGCATCGTTCTATCTGAAATAGTACTGCTAAGAGTCGCACAAATTACTGTAAGAAGCAAAGATGCAGTAATTCCACTAGCCATAGCAACAGCATGCCATTTTGCATAGTATGTTGAAAAAATAGTTACAAGCGAACATATTGATAACGTTACGAAAGGAATACGCAAACCGAGAGTTGCAAAATCAACATGTAATTCCCACAATGCCAGAACCATAAAAATGGCCATAAGCACTATAAAGACATCAATGCTAATAATTAAGCAAGAAACAATTGCTACAACTAGTATTGCGGCAGTAGCAATTGCTTGAGGCATATTCCTGCCCGTGCGACGATTAATATCACTTAAAGTTTCATGGGTGCCATGTGTAGCAGTATCTGCTTTGTCAGAAGACAATCCTACTTCTAATGCAGCTTTTTCAGCATTTGCTTTACTGACTTCATTGGCAAAATTATGCTGTTTTATTTGACTCATACGGCACCCATTCAGTTTGAAACTACAAAAATCTCAGACTTCCATAATTTCTTTTTGCTTACCTTCAAGCAAAACGTCTAAAGAATCAGTAACTTGCTTAGTTACTTTATCAAGCTCTTTTTGTAAACGATCGCCTTCATCTTCGCCAAGTTCACCATCTTTAACAGACTTGTCAATAGATTCCTTAGCTTTGCGACGAATATTGCGAACTGCAACTTTGCCTTCTTCTGCTTTATTCTTAGCAAGCTTGACGTATTCCTTGCGACGCTCTTCCGTGAGCTCTGGCATAGTAACACGAATAACATTGCCATCACGATTAGGGCTTACACCTAAATCAGAATCGCGAATAGCCTTTTCAACAGCATTCGCTTGAGAAGCGTCAAAAGGCGTAACTGAAAGAGTTCTAGGCTCTGGAACACCAATAGATGCAACAGCTTTAATTGGAGTTGGAGCACCATAATAATCAACCATAATTCCGTTTAGCAAAGCAGGATTAGCACGACCGGTGCGAATACCCATAAAATTCTCTTTAGTAGCTTCAACAGACTTATTCATCTGTTCACGGGCTTGATCAATTATTGCTGACATGTGTTCTCCTTTATAATATTTAAGCAAATGTTGGCTCTGCATTAGACACTAATGTGCCAATAGATTCTCCAACAAGAGCACTAGTTACGTTACCTTCGCCCTCAAGACCAAACACACGAATTTTTTGATTATTATCGCGAGCCATAGAAAGCGCAGACGCATCCATAACAGCTAAACCATCAACGATAGCGCGATTGTAGTTTAATGTTAGGAACTTACGAGCAGTAGAATCTTTACGAGGATCAGCACTATATACGCCATCCACACCATTCTTGCCCATAAGAACTTCATCGCAATGAATTTCCAATGAACGTTGAATAGAAACAGTATCAGTAGAAAAATATGGCATTCCGGCACCAGCACCAAAAATAACCACACGACCCTTTTCAAGGTGACGAATTGCTTTCAACGGAATATAAGGTTCTGCAACCTGACCCATTGTAATAGCAGTTTGTACGCGAGTTGCTTGCCCCGCTTGCTCAAGAAAATCCTGAAGAGCCAAGCAGTTCATTACAGTGCCCAACATACCCATATAATCGCCACGGCTACGATCAATACCTGCTTGCTGCAGTTCTGCTCCCCTAAAGAAGTTACCGCCGCCGACAACAATAGCAACCTGAACGCCTTGATTCACTGCAGCTACTATTTCGCCAGCAATCCTACGAATAACATTAGTATCAATACCAACAGCGCCACCACCGAATGCTTCTCCAGAAAGCTTTAATAAAACCCTACGGGACTTTCCTTCATCCGTTTGTGCAATAGCCATACAGATTCCTCCAGTCATAACGGCGAATGAGGTATATCTTTGTCAGTTTATCTATCAATAACGACACTCAAAACGCACGTTAAGCTGGAAAATGAATATAAAAAATGGGTTGCGCACAACTTGTGCACGCAACCCTATATACAAGAACAAAAATAAATTCTTATATAATTAGTGCTTATTCAGCAGCACCTTTGCCAACCTCAACGCGAGCAAAGGCAAGAGCGGTGCCGCCAACTTCCTTGAACAAGTCACCAACGCTCTTGGATGGATCCTTAACGTATGCCTGCTCGAGAAGTACAGTTTCCTTGAAGAAAGCGTTCATACGTCCTTCAACAATCTTTGGAACAATCTTCTCTGGCTTGCCTTCAGCCAAGGACTTCTCGGTTGCAACGCGACGCTCAGATTCCAAAACTTCTTCTGGAACATCTTCGCGGCGAAGCCACTGCGCACCCATAGCGGAAATCTGCAAAGCAGCTTCGTGAGCAACCTTTGCACCAGCCTCGTCAGTAGCAATCATGGAAACGATGCTTGGAGGCAATTCCACAGACTTCTTGTGAGCATAAATCTCAACGTGTGGACCGCTTACCTTAGCAACCTGACCAACCTTGACGTGCTCGCCAAACAAAGCTGCTGCTTCTTCAACAGATTCCTTAACAGTTGCGCCATCAGCTGGTGCTGCAAGTACTTCTTCAGCAGTAGAAGCATTAGCTTCAACAGCATGGTCAAGAACAGTGTTTGAGAATTCCACAAACTTTGGTGTCTTTGCCACAAAGTCAGTTTCAGAATTCAACTCAACTGCGTAACCAGTTTCGCCTTCAGCAGACTTAACAACCTTAGAAGCGATGGTACCTTCCTGAGCCTTACGACCTTCACGCTTACCAGCTGCCTGAATACCCTTAGCGCGGATGATTTCCTTAGCGCGGGCAACGTCGCCTTCAGCTTCAGTAAGAGCCTTTTTAACGTCCATCATGCCGGCGCCGGTTTCTTCACGCACCTGCTTAATCAACGCTGCAGTAATTGCTGCCATTTTGTTCTCCTCGTATCAATATGATTCTTAAAAGCTGCAAAAAGCAAAATCAATTGGATTTTGCAGCTTCTAGATAAGAATCTGGTTGCAAATTAGCTTATCAGGCGTTTGCCTCAGTATTTTCTTCCTTGGCAGGCTTAGCTTCAGCTTCGCCTTCCTTGGTGAGCAATTCCTTCTCCCAAGCTGCCATTGGCTGAGCATCATTACCTTCAGACTTAGCGCCCTTACCGGCATGCTCAAGCAAGCCTTCAGCTACAGCATCAGCCATCAAGCTGGTCAATAACTCAATGCCACGAATAGCATCGTCGTTAGCAGGAATTGGATACTCAACAGACTCAGGATCAGTGTTGGTATCAACAATTGCCACAACTGGAATACCAAGCTTATGGGCTTCTTCAACAGCCAAAGCTTCCTTGTTAATATCAACAACGAACATGGCGGATGGAGTGCGGTTCATGTTGCGAATACCACCGAGCTGCTTGGAAAGCTTGTCCTTCTCGCGCTCGAGAAGCAAAAGTTCCTTCTTAGTCAAGCCGGATCCACGAACATCGCTGAAGTCCATTTCCTCAAGTTCCTTCAAGCGCTTTACGCGAGTAGAAACAGTCTGGAAATTGGTCAACATACCGCCAAGCCAACGCTCGCAAACATAAGGCATGTTTACGCGAGTTGCCTGATTCTGTACAGCTTCCTGAGCCTGCTTCTTAGTGCCCACGAAGAGAACAGTGCCGTTGTGAGCAACAGTCTGCTTGATGAAGTCATAAGCCTTGTCGATCATGTCGAGAGACTTGAACAAATTGATGATATGAATACCATTGCGCTGGGTAAGAATGAACTGCTTCATCTTTGGATTCCAGCGACGAGTCTGATGACCGAAGTGCAAACCAGCCTTCAGCATTTCGCTCATGGTAATCTGTGCCATATCTATATACCTTTCTTGTCGGTTATTTCCTGGCCATGTCTGTTCGCATGCAACTTGGCTGACACATGCCTAAATCCAAGCCGACCGACACGAACGGACGCGTACATGGCGCGTATTTGCGAATCCGTGTAGACAATAAAAAGCGAGCAATCATATAACGCGGCAATACTCATGCTCAAAATGGACACGCAGAGAGTGATTATATCAGATACTCAATACCAAAAATCGGCATCCTTGTAGCAATAAAAGCAACAAAAATGCCGATAACTTTTAAAAAATTATTTACACATAACGCATAAAAACTAAAACTTAGCTACGCATATTATTGCGCAACTCACGCAACGCTTGACGGCGCACATCCTTTTCAAGCCTATCTAAATAAATATGACCATCTAAATGATCACACTCATGCTGAATCATTCTAGCCATAAGACCTTCACCTTCAAGCACTACAGTCTTACCATCTAAATCAATTCCACGAGCTCTAGCATAATTTGCACGCCTAGTTTTGTACCATAATCCCGGAACAGAAAGGCAACCCTCGTCGTCGTACTGTTCACCTTTTAGCTCTTCAATTACTGGATTTAGAATATAGCCAATTCGACCATTTATATTGTAAGAAAAAGCTCTAAAACTTACACCAATCTGATTAGCAGACAATCCAGCTCTACCTGGATCATTTACCGTTTCCAATAAATCATCAACTAAATGTTTCACAGCTGGCGTAATTTCACGAATCTCATCACAAGGAGTTCGCAATACGGGATCCGGAACAATACGAATTTTTCTAATAGACACTCGATTACTCTTTCTTTTATGTAAGTAGGAATAACGAAAAAACAACTACAAATATGTAAGCTTTTTACTCGACATGTTCATTATGATCACTATGCGATGTCGAAGAGGAATCTGATGAAGATTCTTCACCAAAACGCTTCAAATGATTCGCAGCTTGATCGATAGCTTGACGTACTCGAGGAGTTACAGCTTCCTGAGCTTGCTTAACAGTCTCCTGTGCTTGCTTAACAGTCTCAGTAGTTTTATCGAGAATCTTTACAGTTGCTGGCAAAGGACGAGTATTAGGCTTTGGAGCATACAATTGCGTTTCGATAATATCAGCATAGCGAGCAAGAATCTTCGGACGAACAATCTTCATACTTGGAGTCAAGGTTCCAGCATCTTGAGTAAATTCATCTTGCAAAATAACAAACTTACGAACAGACTCAGCGCGAGAAACAGTACTATTAGCTTGGTCAATAAATTGCTGAATTACTGAACGCACTGCTTCGTTAGTAGCAATCTCACTCATAGTAAGGTTAACATCCATACCCTTATTCTTTAGCCAAGAACGAACCATATCTGGATCAAGCTCAATTAAAGCAGAAACAAATGGCTTACCATCGCCCACTACT
This sequence comes from uncultured Gardnerella sp., assembly GCA_947088155.1. Lineage (GTDB taxonomy): Bacteria > Actinomycetota > Actinomycetes > Actinomycetales > Bifidobacteriaceae > Bifidobacterium. The sequence goes on from CAMUFL010000003.1 coordinate 66,274, forward strand.
ACAGCATGAGAAACTAATGGGCATTGAGCAATAATACCTTCCATAGGAGCAGGACTTATATTCTTGCCACCGGCAGTAATAATAATATCTTTTTTGCGACCAGTAATAGACAAGAATCCTTCATCATCTATTGAGCCAAGATCGCCTGAATGCAACCATCCATCTTCGTCAATAACTTCTGCAGTAAGCTCAGGCTTATTGAAATATCCCATAAATACGTTAGGACCTTTAATAAGCACTTCATCGTCGTCAGCAAGACGGATAGCTATACCAGGACCAGGTCGACCTACAGATCCAACTTGATTTGCATGCTCAAAATTAACTACACAAGGAGCGGCAGTTTCAGTCATTCCATACCCTTGAATAAAAGTAATACCATCAAGACCATTAAAGAAATGAGCCAAATCAGCATCCATTGGAGCTCCACCGCAAGCTAACCATGAAAGATTAGGACCTAAAGCTGAACGAATAGAAGAACCAACTGTTTTCATGTACATCGCATGATTCATGCGTGCAGCAAGAGAATGAGTTTTACCTTCAACATTGTCGCGAGACCATTGAATGAAATGCTTTACAGCTTTAGCAAAGATACGACCCTTTATGCCAGCACCAGCTTTTTGTGACGCAGCATTATAAACTTTTTCAAAAACTCTAGGCACGCCAAGTAAATACGTAGGCTTAAAACTACGCAAATCAGCCAAAAGATGCTTAGCATTAGGCACATATCCAATAACACCGTGAGCACCAATAGCAACATATTGAATGTACCGAGCAAAACAATGCGCCAATGGAAGGAATAAAAGCAAACGATTTGGTTTGCATAACATATCGTTAAGAACATCGTAACCAGCAAAAACAATATGCGTAAAATTACGATTTGAAAGCATTGCGCCTTTAGGTCTACCAGTCGAGCCAGAGGTGTAAACAATAGTAGCTAAATCATCTGCCTTAACAACATCAACAGCTTTATTAAGCTCATCCTCAGTAATAGATCTACCAAAATCAACAACTGCTTCCAAGCCACCAGCTTTGAAATTAAATACGGTTTTCAAAGTTATATGTTTATGATCCTGACGAACACGCTCTAAGCATTGAGCATGCGCATCGTCTCCAGCAAAAGCAATAACTGGCTTAACTTCATCGATAATGTCAGCTGCCTGCAATGCTGAATCTGTTTCATAAATAGGAACGCTTACAGCACCAATACATGCACAAGCAAAATCGACAATACCCCACTCATAACATGTAGCAGAGTAAATAACAACTTTGGAGCCATGCTGAACTCCGAGTGCTATTAAGCCTCGAGCTACTGCACGAACTTTCGCGAGCATTTCAGATGAAGTAACATCATGCCAACGACGAGTTTCATCGTCTTGCCATTGAGCAACCAAGTCTTGTGGGCTACGCATAGCACGATTGGCGAGTAAGGAATAAATGGTATCACCGTCTTGAGTTGGGTGAATGGCTTCTACAGCAAATTCTCGGAGCATATTATTTATTGTACTTGATAACAGAATCGACACGACTGCACGAAGTACAAAAAATAATACTTAATATTGTCATTTACAAACAAACACTGGGAAAAAACTTAGATTCTACAAGTCGTGCAAGGTAGAATGTTTAATCTTACAAAAGTGAACCCCTTTATTGCTAAAATTGTTGAAAAATCAGCAAATCAAGCAATAAGGGGCTCATATTTATTTGAATATATGTACATAAGTCTTCAAACGCATTATCATAGATGTCTTATTTCAGCTACCTACTATAAGCGACGATTTTATCCTAGATCTGCATACGTGCAAATCCAACGATTATTTTTCAATTCCAAAGATAACGACGCCCAGTATTTCACAGGTCCTGCACAAATGCGCACAACACCTTCAAAATGATTCGGGCTGACTAACATTCCATTAAACAAACTCGGAACTGCAGGAAAACTACGCACAGCAGAGCGAGTTTCCGAATCGTTATTATCAGTGAAATACTCATCCATCAGTTTCCACATGTTAGTTAATTTAGTAATACAACTTTTTGTTAAAAGCTGCGACATTGCTGGAGAAATAGGCCTACCTCTCGAAATATCTGCAGCTATGCAAGCAATTTGACAAGTTTTTAAAGCTAAATTAACAAAAGCCTGCTCATCTCTACTGTCGAAATAACACATTCCAACATGGTATTTCAAGCATTCACGCGAAAAACCAACACTAACTTCACCCTCATATACAGGCAAGCTAATACGAGGTCTACAGAAAACATGTGGAGGATCCTCGTCATTGTTTTTCTTAGTCTTTGAGGACTTATCTTTCAGCTCATCATCACTGTAATCGTTATCTTCCATGCCATAGGCATCAGCAAAATCTATCTTCATGTTTCTCTCCTGTTTTAACAATTATTTAAAACTGTTGTTATTTAAAACTTGTTAAGCTTATATTTCTACAAACTAAACGAGTTTAGATAAAAGCTTACAACGTAATTTTTCTCTAACTGCGTAATTAATAAAAATGTGGATAAATTACAAAATATTCGTCGTTTTTATTGAAAATAAACGATTTTATGCGTGTTGAATTATACACATTACGGTTTAAAAGAATAGCAAATATAGCTAAAAAATCATATTTATGCATAAATCAATAGAATGTTCATATAGATATAACAATTTTGAAAACAAAAATGGCGGCTCAGAGCAAATTACTGAACCGCCATATTTTATGCAATAAGCATCATACTTATAACACTAACGAATATCCTGATGGAATGGGTTAAATACTACGTTGCAACGCTGGAAGCTCTTAACATCAACATAACCTGTAGAAGCCATTGTTCTGCGCAATGCACCAACAAAGTTTGTAGTACCATCTGCTTCATGACTTGGACCGAAAAGAATATTTTCTAACGGAGCCACAGTGCCAACATTTGAGCGCATGCCACGAGGAAGTGATGAATGGCGAGCCTCAGCACCCCAATGAGTGCCATGACCAGGAGCCTCAGTTGCGCGAGCTAATGGAGTACCAAGCATAACTGCGTCAGCTCCAACTGCAAGAGCCTTAATAAAGCTGCCGGAATTACCCATTCCTCCATCAGCAATAATTTGCACGTAACGACCGCCGGATTCATCCATATAATCCCTACGAGCTTCAGCAACATCCGCAATGGCAGTAGCCATAGGTGCTTGCACACCTAAAGTATTCATTGTTGCGGATACTGCTCCGCCGCCAAATCCGACTAAAATACCTGCAGCTCCAGTTCTCATCAAATGAAGAGCAGAAGTATAATCCGCGCAACCTCCAACAATAACAGGGACATCGAGATCGTAAATAAACTTCTTTAAATCAAGAGGTTCATGATCTTTAGAAACATGTTCCGCAGATACTGCTGTTCCGCGAATCACAAATAAATCAACACCAGCTTCTAGCACAGTGTTATATAATTCTTGCGTACGTTGTGGAGAAAGAGCTCCTGCTACTGTCACTCCAGCATCTCTGATTGTATGCAAACGCTTTGCAATCAATTCTGGTTTGATTGGCTCAGTATAAATCTCCTGAATGCGGCGGGTTGCAATATTTGACGGCATCTCAGCTATTTCTTTTAACAAAGGTTCTGGATTCTCATATCGAGTCCATAAACCTTCTAGATCAAGAACTCCAAGACCACCCATTTGACCAATTGCAATCGCAGTATCCGGGCTAGTAACAGAATCCATCGGAGCAGCAATAATTGGGATATCAAACGTGTAAGCATCTACTTGCCATGAAGTAGATACAGCTTGAGGATCACGCGAGCGGCGCGAAGGAACAATAGCAATATCGTCAAGCGAATATGCAACTCGGGCTTTTTTGCCCAAACCAATTTCAATTTCCTGAGACATACTTCTTAGGCTAGTGCCTTATGCTGACGAGTTACGACTCATAGTAAGACTCATAGTAATTCAAAAGCTATTTATCATTATTTTTACGCAAAGCACTGTATATAGCTTTTGCTTTATTCTCGCCAATTCCAGGTACTTTTTGCAAATCTTCTAATGAAGCATTTTTCAAAGATTTTATTGAACCAAAAGATGCAAGCAAACGCTTGCGATACACTGCTCCAATTCCAGGAATTGCATCAAAAGTAGAATGCAATGAACCTTTTCTTCGCAATTTACGATGATACGAAATAGCAAAACGATGAGACTCGTCTCTAGCACGCTGCAATAAATACAATCCTTCTGAGCTTCTCTTAAAAATGATTGGATAATCTTCGTCAGGAAGCCACACTTCTTCAAGCTTCTTAGCTAAACCACAAACAGTAATATCACTTACGCCAGCATCTCTCATAGCTCTTTTAGCAGCTTTTGCTTGTTCTTTTCCTCCATCGACAATAATTAATTGAGGTTTATAAGCAAAATGCCGCGCACTAGTCAATGAATTACCTGAAAAATGCTTATTAGAAATACTGTTAGCATCGCAAATATTAATATCAGATGAGTCAGATGTATCTGATGTATCTGATGAATCTGATGCATCAAGCCTATTTTCTGCATAAACATCTTTATGCTTAAACCTTCGCAATAATGTTTCATAAACAGCACTTAAATCATCTATTTTACCATCACCATGTTCACCTCGAACCGCAAAATGACGGTACTCACTAGGACGAGCAACACCATCTTCAAAAACAACCATAGAAGCAACTTGATAACTGCCATCAACTGTATTTGAAATATCATAACATTCAATTCGCAAAGGAGATTTACTCATTCCAAGCGCTTTTGCTATTTCGTTCATAGCTTCTGTTCTCATATCTATGCTGTTAATACGGCTAGATTTTATTCGTTTCAATTCCTGACTAGCATTATCGTTTGCACGATCCATAAGAGCACGTTTTTCTCCGCGCTCTGCAACTCTAATACTTACTTGAGAACCACGAATATTGCTAAGCCACAATTCAAGCTCTTGCTTACGTTCATCAGAAATTTTAATTGGAACTATAATCTCACGAGGAACAGGCGAAATAGGAGCAAGTAAATCCTCACGACCTGTTCTCTCTTGACGTTCACGACGAGTTTTAGTAGCTTGCGCTCGCAATATTACATCAGTTGCAGTAGCTTGCTGCGTAGAGCTAACAGCGTCGCGAACTTTCTTAATGCTAATAGTATCTTCATGGTTTTGTGTGTAATTTTGCTCATATTCTGCGTATACGCGAGTTAATAAATCAGCTATAAGATCACTGTCACTGATATGCTCATTTCGTTCTACCGACCAATTTTTCTCTCCACGAATCATTCCAGCTCTGACAAAAAATACATGAATTGACGCTTCAAGCTCATCTCCGCAGAATCCAAAAACATCTGCTTCTACATCATTGTCAAACACAACTGCATTTTGTTGCAAAATAGTGTTCAAAACAGCAATTTCGTCACGCAATTTAGCTGCACGCTCAAATTCTAGCTCTTCACTTGCTTCTTTCATCTCATTCTTAATTTGTGAAATATAAGACTCTCCAACACTGCCTGTAAGTATGCCAACTACATGTTCTACCATCTTGCGATGTTCGCTAGGATCTATGTTTCCTATACAAGGAGCTGAACATTTACCAATCGAAGCAAATAAGCAAGGTCTACCAGTCCTATGAGCTTTGCTAAAAACAGAGGATGAGCATGTGCGAATAGGAAAAGTTTTAAGTAAAGAATCTAAACTATGACGAAGAGGCCACACTTTTGCATACGGACCAAAATATCTAGCATGCCGCGCACTACGATTTCTAGTAATCCATACTCTTGGAAAAGTTTCCTCTAGCGAAACTGCAACATAAGGATATGTTTTATCGTCACGAAAAACTACATTAAACCTAGGATTAAAAGCTTTAATCCAAGTATATTCAAGTGTAAGAGCCTCAAATTCAGTGCTTACAACAGTCCATTCCAAACTGCGAGCTGTAAGAACCATAGATTGAGTTCTAGGATGAAGTTGGTAAAGAGGTTGAAAATAATTCGCTAAACGATTGCGTAAATTTTTTGCTTTTCCAACGTAAATAACTCGCCCCTCGCCATCACGCCACTTGTATACTCCAGGTTGCGCTGGAATATCACGAGAAGCTGGACGGAATAAATCACGGGTATCACCAAGCAATGGAGCTCCTAATGCATTTACTCTTTCATCATCAAATGATGAATCTTTCGAAAACTGTTCATCTATTATTGCTTGCGTTTTACGCCATTTTTCACTATCTCTCATCCTATTTTCTTCTTGCAAATCATATGCTTTATAAGAATTTTTATTAAGATCATTATCTTTCATTTTCACCTCCTTTCCTAAACAAGATTTATGCAACTATTCATAAGATTTGTCGAGTAAATTTCTCAGTTCAGCAAATTACAGATCGGTAACTTTTTTGAACGCTTAATGTAACATTTGCTTAAGGAATTTACCTGTCCAACTCTCGCCATTACGCGCTACGCTCTCAGGACTACCTTCTGCAACTAAGGTTCCGCCTTTATCTCCTCCTTCTGGACCTAAATCAATAATCCAATCTGCAGATTTCACAACATCAAGATTATGTTCAATTACAATAACACTGTTGCCTTTATCTACAAGAGATTGCAAAACCGCTAGAAGTTTCCTAACATCTTCAAAATGCAGTCCAGTAGTAGGTTCATCAAGAATATAAACTGTTTTACCAGTAGATCTTCTCTGCAGCTCTGTAGCAAGCTTTACTCGTTGAGACTCACCGCCAGAAAGCGTTGTTGCGCTTTGACCAAGACGAATATAGCCCAAGCCAACTTTTACTAAAGTATCTAAATATCGAGAAATAGAAGGATATGCTTTGAAAAATATTGCAGCTTCACAAATAGGCATATTAAGAACATCTGCAACAGACTTTCCGTTATATGTAACTTCCAAAGTTTCACGGTTATAACGTTTACCATGACAAACTTCACACTCTACGTATACGTCAGGCAAAAAGTTCATTTCTATTTTTAAAGTACCGTCGCCATGACATGCTTCACATCTGCCTCCTTTAACATTAAACGAGAAGCGACCAGGACCATAGCCACGAACTTTTGCTTCTGGAGTCTGAGCAAACAATGAACGTATTTTATCCCAAACACCAGTGTAAGTTGCTGGATTAGAACGAGGAGTTCTTCCTATAGGATTCTGATCGACATGCACTACTTTGTCACAAAGCTCAATACCATCAATACGTTTGTACTTTCCTGGAACAATTCGAGCACCATTTAGTTTGTCTGCAAGAACAGGATATAAAATTGAGTTTATAAGTGTTGATTTACCAGATCCAGATACACCCGTTATGCATGTGAATACTCCCAAAGGTATGCTTACATCAATATTTTTTAAATTATGCTCATGGGCATTAATTATATGGAGCATACGATTTTCGTCTACACTACGACGTTGTTTTGGCACATCTATTGAGCGTCTGTGAGCAATATAATCTCCAGTAATTGAACGCTGAGCTTTAATAATTCCATCAGACGGACCTGAATATACTACTTCTCCTCCATGCTCGCCAGCTTCTGGACCAATATCAACAAGCCAATCGGACTGACGAATAGTATCTTCATCATGCTCGACAACAATAAGCGTATTACCAAGATTTCGCAGATGATGCAATGTTGCAATCAAACGCTCATTATCTCTTTGATGCAATCCAATAGACGGCTCATCAAGCACGTACATAACACCAACTAAACCTGATCCAATTTGAGTAGCTAAACGAATACGTTGAGCCTCTCCACCAGACAAAGTTTTTGCAGCTCTTGAAAGAGTGAGATAGCTTAAACCCACATCGTTCAAAAAACCAAGTCGAGCACGAATCTCTTTTAATATTTCTGTTGCAATTACTGCTTGAGAACCATCCAAATGCAAAGCATTTACCCATGCTAGACTTCGCTCTACTGGCATATCGCAAACTTCAGCTATGGAAGTATTAGATACTGTAACTGCAAGAACTTCTGGACGTAAACGCTTTCCATTACATTTTTGGCATGGAACTTCACGCATATACGACTCATAATATTGACGCATTTGATCAGAATCAGTTTCGTCATGTTTGCGCATAAGCGTACGAACTACACCTTCAAAGCCAGTAGAATATTCACGCTGACGCCCCCACCTATTTGTGTAGGAAACTTGAACTGTGAAATCATGACCATACATGATGTCATGTTTAACGTCTTCCGCTAGATCCTTCCACGGAGTATTCATATCAAAATGCAAATCTTTAGCAAGTCCTGAAAGTATGTGCTGATAATACATTCCAGCTGACTTATTCATTGCCCACGGCTCAATAGCTCCCTGCGCAAGAGATTTGTCTGGGTCTGGGATAACAAGTTCAGGATCAATTTCGAGATTGTATCCAATGCCAGAACATTCAGAGCAAGCACCATAAGGAGCATTGAATGAAAATGTTCTAGGCTCAATCTCATCAAGCTCTAATTGATGATTATTTGGGCATGCGCGATGCTCCGAAAATGATTTACGACGCGTTTGTGAGTCTTCTGGTTCGTCAACAAAATCAGCAATTACTACTCCCTTAGATAGTTTTAATGCTGTTTCAATCGAATCAGTTAATCGAACACGAATGCCATCTTTAATAACTAAACGATCTACTACTACTTCAATTGTATGTTTCTTCTGTTTAGTAAGAGTAATATCTTCAGAAAGCTCATGCATTTGTCCGTCAATAATCGCACGAGCATAACCATCTGAGCGCAAAAGCTCAAGCGTGTCTTTAAATTCTCCTTTACGACCACGAACTACTGGAGCAAGAATTTGTAACCTCGTACGTTCTGGCATAGCAAGCAACGAATCAGTCATTTGCTGAGGAGTTTGAGAGCTTACTATTTGACCACATTCAGGACAGTGAGGCACACCAATCCTAGCAAACAATAATCGCAAATAATCATATATTTCTGTAATAGTTCCAACAGTAGAACGAGGATTACGATTCGTAGTTTTTTGATCAATAGAAACAGCAGGACTTAGGCCCTCAATAAAATCAACATCAGGCTTATCCATACGTCCTAAAAATTGGCGAGCATAAGCACTAAGCGACTCAACATAGCGTCGCTGACCTTCTGCAAAAAGCGTATCAAACGCAAGCGAGGACTTACCAGATCCAGAAAGACCAGTAAAAACAACCATACGATTCCTAGGAATCGATAAACTTACATTTTTTAGATTATGCTCTCTAGCACCCTGGATAGTTATTTTCCATTCAGAAGGAATACTAGATAAATCAGCTATAAAAGTACCGTTGTTAGCGCTCATAGGAGCATTATCAAGCAATTCTTGCAACGAGTCATTTTGTTCATTCGCCTGTTTTGACACAATTACCTCCACACTTCCCCATAATCACTTGAATATTCCCAACCAATACCCAATTTTATTACTAACAAGAAAATTATAGAACAAGTGTTCGAAAAAGTAAAGTATTTGACTATCAACCACATGCTGTATTCGTTACCAGTAAGCAGTATAATGGTGAGTTTGGTTATGACTTTTATAAGTAATAAATACTAACAGCCTAAATTTTGGGGAACGGAACAGACATTATGCCTATTGACGCACAAGCTTTAACCATTCAGATTGGTGCGCGAACGCTGTTAAATCCTACCGATTTTCACGTCACAAAGGGAGATAAGATCGGTTTAGTCGGCAGAAACGGCGCAGGCAAAACTACGCTTACTCGCGTTATTACAGGAGACATGCTGCCAGCAGGAGGCTCGGTTAGAGTTAGTGGAGGTTTAGGCTACTTACCTCAAGACACGCACGCAGCAGACCCAGAGCAAAGTGTTATAGATCGCATTATGAGTGCTCGAGATATTGCTTCTATCGTTTCGCGTATTCGCAAAGCGGAAAAAGAAATGACAGATCCAGATCCAGACATAATGACTAAAGCTATGAACCGCTACGACAAAGCAATGCAAGATTTTGAAAAAGCAGGCGGTTATTCAGTGCAATCTGAAGCAATATCGATGGCAACAAGCTTGGGACTTCCACAAGAAGTTATGCAACAAGCTTTAGGAACACTTTCAGGTGGTCAACGTCGCCGCATAGAACTTGCTAGAATTCTGTTTTCTGACGCAGATACATTAATTCTCGATGAGCCTACAAACCACTTAGACGCAGACTCAATAATATGGTTGCGCAATTATCTTAAACGATTTGAAGGCGGATTCCTAGTAATTTCTCACTCCACAGAATTACTAGACGAAGTAGTCAACAAAGTATGGCATTTAGATGCGCAACTTGCAAAAATAGACATGTACTCAATGGGTTGGAAAGCATACTTGCATCAGCGCGTAGTAGACGAAGAAAGACGTCGTCGCGAACGAGAAGTTGCAGAAAAGAAAGCTGAACGCCTTATGAAACAAGGCATTCGCTTGCATGCTAAAGCTACAAAAGCAGTTGCTGCTCAAAACATGATGCGAAGAGCTGAACGCCTATTAAGCGAAACAAGTGAAGCTCAAAAACAAGAAAAAGTTGCAGATATTCGTTTTCCAGAACCAGCTGCATGCGGAAAAACTCCAATTATGGCAAAAGATATTTCCAAAGCGTATGGTTCTAATATTGTTTTCGCTGGAATTAATCTTGCTATAGACAAAGGTTCACGCGTTGTCATTCTAGGCTATAACGGTGCTGGAAAAACAACAACATTACGCATTTTGGCAGGAGAAGAAACAGCAGATACTGGTGAAGTTCAATACGGACACGGATGCAAAATCGGTTATTTTGCACAGGAACACGATACATTAGACTTGGATTCTACAGTTTTGGAAAACCTTCAGCATGTTGCACCAAACCTGGATGACACGCAAGCACGTTCTATGCTTGGCAGCTTCCTGTTTTCCGGCGACGACGCAATGAAGCCTGCAAGAGTGCTTTCAGGTGGCGAAAAAACGCGTCTAGCACTTGCAACACTAGTCACTTCCAAGGCCAATGTGCTACTACTAGACGAACCTACTAACAACTTAGACCCAGCATCTCGAGATGAAATACTTAAAGCTATTGCAAAGTATGAGGGAGCAATTGTTCTTGTTACACACGATGAGGGTGCAGTTCAAGCCTTACAACCTGAGCGAGTGCTACTCATGCCTGATGGCGACGAAGACTTGTGGAATGACGAATATCTCGATTTAGTTGCCGAAGAGTAAAATGTTGAACTGAATTACTTGAATTGTGCAATAGAATGGTTAAGCAGTGATTTCAACGTACGCGTCTAAGACTTTGCCAAATACGGCAAATAGTGACAACAGTCGTATAAGCAATCAAATTGACAAACATTGCATAAAACGTACGCTACATTTTTTGCGAATACCATTCATCGTAATAATTCTTATAACCTTATTTGAATGTTCTATTGGAAATCTGCCATTTTGGAGTAGTGTTACAGGAAGCACAGATAGCATTTCTGCACACAACGATATAGGTTCTGGAATTAGACGCTTAGCTTCCGGCGGCATTCTTATAACGGATCCTTCAGAAGCATATTTAGAAGTAACATCCGATGGAAGTTCGCCTTATATTCGCTTAGAGCCTGCGATTATTAAAAAGAAAAGCAAAAATAATAATCTTATTTCAAACATCAATGTTTTAGTTGAAGCAAACAAATACTTAAGCAAACCTCAAAGCACAAACACTGCTTCTCTAAACCCATCTTTGCTTAAACTTCCAAAACAAGCAGTAGGAAAATCTTGCATTGTTAGAGTGTGGCTGCAACATCCAATAGGATCAATATTGAATATTGAAGACTCAAGAGCAAACGTTCGAGTGCCTTTTAGGTGGTCATGGGGTCGCGTATTAATACTTGCTATTTTTGCATTTCTTGTTACGCTTTGGAATCCTTGGTCCAAGCTTTGGAAAATTAAACTCAACACTCATAGTCTTATTCAACGTTGCTGCTTTGCTGCTTCTCTTCTTCCATTTATTGCTGTTGGGTTAATAACTATTTTTTGGAATTTACGAAACGCAACTCCTATGCATTTTTACACAAACGGTAATTATGCATATGATTTTGATCAATATGCCCACACTGCAGACGCATTGTTAAAAGGTCAGGTGCATTTAAATCTTCCTGTTCCTAATGAGTTAGAACACTTGCAAAATCCTTACGACCCTACGGCTAGAAATAATTTGTTAAACCACTCAGTACAACATATGTATTGGGATTACGCATACTACAAAGGTCACTGGTATTCCTACTTCGGAGTTCTTCCAGCAATATTGCTATTTTTGCCTTATCGCATTATTTCAAGACTATGGACTCCTGAAGGCTCTATGCTTCCAACAACAGTAGCTACGATAATATTCTTAATTGGTTTTCTTATCGCAGGCTCCCTATTGGTTATTCGAATTATTGAGCAGACTTCAAAAAAAGTATCTTTAGGAACGACATCCATTGTTCTTGCTTTATTCTTCATTACTTCAAATACAGTGTATTTGTGGTTTAGAACGTCATTTTATTCCGTACCTATGGCAGCCTCACTTTTCTTCACATCTCTTGGATTGTGGTGCTACCTAGGTTTTAATAAAACACACTCTTTGCTAAATATTGTTTTAGGTTCTTTCTTTATCGCATTAAATTTAGGATGTAGACCTACTTTTTCTATAGCTGTTCTTTTTGCACTTCCTGCAATTTATTCGCATATAGAAAAAGATTTACCAAATATTTTGCGCAACTGGAAACAAGTTTCTTCATGGCATAAGCCTTTTAAATATTTTGCAGCTTGGATACTGCCATGCGTAATTACTGCAATTCCATTTGGCATTTATAATCTTTTGCGCTTTGGCTCACCGTTAAATTTTGGCAATGAGTATCAAATAACTATTACTGACATGACGACTATGCGTTTGCCGTCACAAAATATTTTGCCGTCTATTTTCAGCTATATTGCGCTACCTTTACGTTTTATTCCAACTTTTCCTTGGATTGGTATTCAGCCTATTGCATTTGACCGTTGGCAATATGCAGAGCCTATGATTGGCGGAATGTTTACACTTTCACCATTGGCATTAGTTGGCATAATATGCGTATTTATTATGAAAAAACGCTGCCGCACGCATATTGCTTGGCAAACAAGCGTAATAGCTATAATAGTTGGGCTTGTTCTTATTGTTTTTGACAGCTTAAAAGCTGGTATCGGATGGAGATATATTGCTGATTTTGCGTGGTCTTTTGCTATAGCTGCCGCAATTGGAATTAGCTTGCTTTTAGAATATGCATCCACTTTGCAATCAGAAAATTCTTTACATAAAAAAACTATTGCTTACACAATACGCTTACTTGTAGCAGTATTGCTATTTGCTTCTATTGCTATCGCTGTACTCAGTTGGTTTGTTACAGGACGTGAAGACAGCACGCTTCGTTTTAACCCAAACTTATGGTTCGCGTTTAGAAGTTGGATGACATTGTTTTAAATAATTATTTATATAATTACTATTCTTCTAACAATGCATCTACAGTTCGAAGAAGCGCATGCAATCCGCTAATAAACTGTTGCGGCTCTGGCAATAATGACAATGCTAAATACCCATTAACTGGCATATCGAAATAATATCCAGGTTGAGAAACTAAATTATAATCTTTCATCAATCTCAAAGCTAATACATCATCGTCAATGCAAGATGGTACACGCAATAAAATATTCCATCCGCCCTCCGCACGCAACGCGCTAACACAGCATTTAGGCGTGGATGCCAACGTTTCTCGAAGCGTATGCAGATTATTAATAATACGATTTCGTACAATAGCGCTTTGAGAAGATGCATATTGCAATAATTCTGGTATTCGCTCAGAAACAGTATTACCAATAGGCAAAAAATCATCCGCTATAACGTCAAGCCTTTTTTGTGCTTCATAAACATCATCTTTAGGACCTGAAACTTCAATCCAACCAACTTTTGCGTGAGGAGCAGCAAGCATTTTGGAGAATCCATCAAGCGCAAAAACTAAAGTAGAAGATTCTCCAGCAAGACGAGCATTTCCAGCAAAAGGTTCAAGCGAATATTCATAAAATACTTCGTCTGCAATAATCGCAACACCATTATCACGACATAATTGCAATAGTATTCCACGTTCTTCAGGCTTGACATATGAGCCTGTAGGATTATTTGGATTAATAAGCACAAGAGCTTTAATACGCAAAGACACATCTTCTAAAAGTTCTCTAACACGCGCAATATCAATAGTCCAAGAACCATCATAGTGCAAAGGATACGGTATTGCATTCACGCATTGCAAGCGCGCAATAGACTCTATAAGAGGATATCCAGGAGTTGGTCCCATAACGGCATCCCCTGCATCACATAAAAGCATCATAAGCCATGCGTAAGCTTGAGAAGTTGAAGAAAGCACATAAAGCTGATCTGGATTAAGCTTTGATGGAACAGACTTTTCAGTGCGGTTATCTCGCTTATTGATAAAGTTTGAAAGAATATCGCGAATTTCCTTAGGACCCCTAGGGTCTGCCGTGTAACGTCCACTTAAACATTTAGGCGCTAAGCCGTGAGACGTTGGATTGGAATCGTTTAATTTAGTAAGCTTTACACCATTAAAAATAGCTTTTCGCTGAGCTAAAATAATAGGATTTGGCTCACTCACATCTATTCTAGAAGAAAATCGCACGAAACTACCCTAACACTTGGCATAACAAAAGCTGGGCTGCAGCATAAACTGCTCACCCAGCTCAATAGATAACAAATAATATTTAGTTATTTTTTAGTTTTGCTGCATCTTTTGCATTGCATAGTAAGCTGCACCAATAATTCCAGCCTCATTATGCAATGTTGCAACAACAATAGGAGTTTTAATATCGATATGCGGCAAGAACTTTTCGCTTACGCGGCTAACACCGCCACCGACAACAAACAAATCTGGGTTGAAATACTTTTCCATCAGGCCGTAGTACTTAGTCAAACGCTTAGCCCACTTCTTATAGCCCATATCCAACTTTTCACGAACAGAAGAAGCAGCGTACTTTTCAGCATCGCCCTTACCTTTTTCAAGCTGAATATGACCAAGCTCAGTGTTTGGAATAAGCACACCGTTGTAAATCAAAGCCGTGCCGATACCAGTGCCAAGAGTAGTAGCAATAACCAAGCCATCCTTGTCTTTCGCCGCACCAAAACGCTGCTCAGCTAAACCAGCAGCATCGGCATCGTTAACTACTGTTACAGGACGACCACAAGCCTCGCTAAAGACTTCAGTAACATCAACACCAATCCAAGACTGGTCAAGATTTGCCATAAAATCGAGCTTCTTACCAGGCTTAATTGGAGCAGGGAATGCAATTCCAACAGGAACATCTGCAGGTACTTCAAAATGTTCAAGCTGCTGACGAACAATATCTGCAACTGCTTGAGGCGTAGAAACCGTAGGAGTGAGAATTTTGTATCGAGGTTCTGCGAACTCTCCCTTTTCCAAATTTACTGGAGCAGCCTTAATACCGGATCCACCAATATCGACGCCAAATGCTTGTGCAGTGTCAATCATTTCACTAACACTCCCCTCTGAATGTGTGCTGTATGGACAATTACCAGTATTCTATCGTATATTTGATACGACACGCTTACTGTTTACTAACTTCTACTTCAACGAAGGCATAGGTTTCCAGTCTTGATCGTGCAAAATTTTTCGAGAATCAATCCAACCGGTAAACAATTTACCAATACCCGAAATAATATGCTCACGATCGACAGCTATCAAACGAATAAGCTCTTTAGCAGCTGTTAAAGCAGTTCCAAGCGCAAACATAAACGGACGAAAATCGCCATGAACCATAAAGTAGCGAGCCATAAAGCCTCTATTTCGCATAATATGATAACGATTCATGTCCGATGTTGAATTTAGCTGACGCACTCCTGCAATATCCCAATTAGGAATATCACGAGTGCGACGAAGAATAATATCCGGAACAACAATAGGATTCGTAACCTTACTCGCAAGATACCCGTAAGTAGTATCATCCCAGTAAATAAAGTAGCGCGAATCCGGGAAGCCGATTTTTTCAACTATATCTCGACGAATCAAACCGCCCTCAAAACACATCGTATTCATAACTTTGTATCCAGCTCTGCCAAAAGCAGCAGGCGCAATAGGATTTGGAATACCAAGCGGAACCAAAAAATCGTACTGCCAGTAGAATTTACCACCGTCATAATCTAAACGACTTCCTTGAACAACAGCGTGACGCTTAGTCCAAGGAGCAAGACGCTCAATAGATTCAGGCACTGTTTCAACATCGTCATCCATAACCCAGAACCACTTAGCTCCAAGTTCATAAGCTTTTTTAACACCAGCACTAAAACCGCCAGCACCACCAAGATTTTCATCTTGAGGAGCATACACAACATGAAGTTCATTGCCTTCACAATCTTTTTGAGCTTTACCCCAACGATTAGTTAAAGAAGCTTCAAGACGAGCAACCATTTCGCCAGTTTTGTCACTGCACTCATTGTCAACAACGACAATACGCCAAGGGCATTCTTTTAAACATTCAAACGAATGGAATAAATTCTCCAAAAGCTCTTGACGCTTATAAGTGACAACAACAATAGCTAATTTATCAATGCTAGTTGCGTTATTAGTACTAATTTTTTTTGATGCACTCGTATTGCTCATACTTGTATTCTCGCACCTACCCTCGCCACACAATTATCACAACAATGTTCTTAGCATGAGATACAAAAGAATAGTTAGTTTCAGGGAAGGTGAAAATCCTTACTGGCGGTAACAAAATACGTGTTTCATGCGTTTTTGAAGCCCGCGAGCGGCTTACAAGCTGCTGATTCGGTTAAATTCCGAAGCCAACGGTTACAGTCCGGATGAAAGAAACGGAGACCCATCATGGGCATTTCTAATACAAATAATCACCAAACTTATGCAAAGAACTCTAACTGGTCTAGCGAAAAAATAGCAAAATACGCTCTATTCGTGGCACTTTCAATGGCTGTAAGTTTCATAGAATTTCCACTTATTCCAGACTTGTCGTATTTAAAATATGATCCTTCAGGAATAGTATGCCTAGTTGCAGGATTCGCATATGGTCCTGCAGCTGCAGCAATAGTAAGCATACTAGGTTTCGCACCGCACTTATTTACCAATCCACTAGGCACAGTTATGGCAGTGCTAGTATCTTTAGGAGCTAGCGTCACAGCGGCATTAATTTACAAAAAAATGCATACCAGAAAAGGCGCAATAATCGGACTTTTGGCAGGATCAATTATTGCTATTGCTCTTGCAATAGCTGGAAATCTTGTTATTACGCCACTTTATGCTCACATGACTGTTTCACAGGTTGTGGCTCTTATTATTCCAGCACTGCTACCGTTTAATATTATTAAACTTGCACTTCACGTTGTAGTAACTATGCTTATTTACAAACCAATTTCCAACCTGCTACACGAAAATAAATAATAATTCTAAGCGGCATAATTATGCATAATATCAGCACAAGTAGTAGCATGAACGAAGCTAAAAAGCACATGATTGAAAACAATGCGCAAGTAGTGTTGCGAAATATTTGCTTTAGCTACGATGATGGAAAAACTTGGACGCTTAATAATTTAAGTCTTACAATTAATGCTGGCGAGCGCGTGGCAATTGTGGGATTAAACGGTTCTGGTAAGTCAACCTTGGCAAAAATTATTGCAGGTTTAACGGCACCAGATAGCGGTTACGTTACATTATGCGGTGAAAAAGTTTTTGAAAATACTACTGCTTGTGCTGAATCATATAAAAATGCACGAAAATATATTGGCGCACTTTTCCAAAGTCCTGAAGACCAGATTATTACAACAATTACTGAAGAAGATGTTGCTTTCGGACTAGAAAATTTGCAATTCTCTCGAAAAACAATGTATAAGAGTATCAGTGAAGCTTTAAAAACTGTTCACATGGAAGATAAGCGTTACGCTGACCCTAGCACTATGAGCGGCGGACAGCAGCAACGAGTAGCTTTAGCAAGCGCTATTGCTATGAATTCTAAACTGCTTGTTCTTGACGAACCTACTTCTATGCTCGACTCGTTCGCTCGCAAAGACGTTGATGCTTTATTCGATAATTTGCATAAAAATGGCACTACTATTGTTCAAATTACACACAATTTTGAGGAATGCAAACGGGCAAATCGCATACTTCTACTAGAAAATGGCATACTGAAAGAAGTAAGCTTTAATGGTTTAAAAACTTACCTTTCTAATATTGAGTTGGCTAATAATCATTTAACTAAAATTAGCAAGAACAAAAACTTAACAGATAGCAGATTCAAAGAAAATGAGTCAGATATCGCTGTAGAAATTTCCGGACTAACTGTTCAATATGATAAAACTTCTCCAGCTGTTATTGACGATTATTCACTCACTGTTAAAAGTGGCGAAACAGTTGCAATAATGGGCGAAAACGGCTGCGGTAAATCA
Source organism: uncultured Gardnerella sp. (assembly GCA_947088155.1). Taxonomy (GTDB): domain Bacteria; phylum Actinomycetota; class Actinomycetes; order Actinomycetales; family Bifidobacteriaceae; genus Bifidobacterium. Next base: position 84,690 of record CAMUFL010000003.1, read on the forward strand.
ACTCTTGCTAAAACAATGTGTGGACTGTTAAAAGCCAATTCAGGAAACATAACAGTACATGGCATATCTGTTAGAGGTAAAACATCTAAAATAATACGACAAAAACTACATCAAACAATTGGCTACGTTATGCAACTGCCAGAACAACAGCTTTTTGCTGATACAGTACGGAACGATGTCGCTTATGGACCAAAAAATTTTGGGCTGAAAGGCAATGCTCTTAAAGAACGTGTGGATGAAACCCTACGCTTATTGAGCCTTGAGAATTTGGCTGAAAAATCACCTTTTGCGCTTTCTGGAGGTCAGCAGCGTCTTGTTGCAATAGCTGGCATTTTAGCTTGCAAGCCACGCGTGCTCGTACTGGATGAGCCAACAGCTGGATTAGATTTTGAAGCTGCGTTACGTATTCGAGAAATTCTTGGAACGCTACACAATCAAGGCGTAACCATAATACTTATTACGCATAATCTTCAAGAAGCAGAAGATTTAGGCGCAAGATTAGTAACATTAAAAGCAAATAATAAAGCAAGCAACACAGCAAAAAATACTGAAAATAACAAAAACAAAGAAAGTTCCGCAAAAGCAAAAACAACTTCGCTACTTAAATCTTTTGACCCACGCGCGACGCTGCTATCATGCTTTATTCTTATGCTAAGTGCTTTTAGTATTACTAACTACATACAGTTAGCTATTCTTGCTTTTGTAACATTTACTCTAACTGTTGCTGCAAAAATACCATTTGTTAAGCTTATTGCTTCACTGCACATGATTATTGCGGTATTTGTTTTCTCCGGATTACTTAACATTCTGGCAGTGCGAACCGGCACAGTGCTAGCAAATATTGCAACTATTCCTATTACAACTGATGGAATTAATTACGCAATACTTTTTGCAACACGATTCTCGCTTGTTATTATCATTGGAGCAATTCTAGTACTAACAATGAGTCAGACAACGCTTAACGAATCTTGCACACGATTACTATCACCACTTCGACATATTGGAATACCAACGCAAGAAATAGCACTTATTATGAGCCTAGCGCTACGGTTCTTACCAACACTCAGTGCAGAAGCGCACTCTGTGGCACTAGCGCAAATCGCTCGAGGAAGTAGCATTCGAGATGGTTCTTTTAAGCAACGAGTACACGCTATAACAGCTTTAATAGTGCCAGGTTTTGCAGGAGTAATTCGCCATGCTGACACTCTTGCGCTCGCATTAGATGCACGCTGTTACACGCCTGGAGCTGAAAGAACTCACTTGCACTCATGGAAAATGCGTATAAAAGATGTGCTGCTATCAGTAGTTACTCTTGGTGTTGTAAGCGCGATTATTGTGTGCAAAATGCTACCTTTGTAATAAAAAATTTTGAAAATATTTCACCCTTTGCAGCAAGCGCAATAAATACGGAATAAATAAATTTGCATTATCACATACAACAATTCGCAATATACTGTATAATCCGTTAAGCACTATGTAATTTATGTAATATTTGCGTTATAAAACTTGCATTTGAAAGGACGCCTTATGGCATTGACAAAAAAGCAGATTAAGCAGCTCCGCGCGCTCGCTAATACGCTTAGCCCACTTTTATACGTTGGCAAGAACGATATTACTGATGCAGCTGTGAAGCAAGCAGACGAAACCATGCAGTACCACGAGCTCATGAAGTGCTCTGTGCAAGATGGTTCCGGATTAAGCGCTAAAGAAGCTGCTGATGCACTTGCTCAAAAGCTCGGCGCCGAAGTCGTGCAAGTAATTGGCAATCGTTTTGTTTTGTTCCGCGTATCTCCATTAGACAGCGTTGACCACATTATGCTTGTGCGTGAATAATGATTTAGATTAACACGCCGTTTAAATCGTATACGAATGGGCTTCTCTAATTTGAGAGGTCCATTTTGCTTATGAGAAGCTATATAAATTACGTAATCAAGCCAAAGATACGCATAATTTTTGCATGTTTTCTTATCAGTGCATATAGATAGAATTGCATGTAAGAATTTCGCTTAAGAGAGATTGATTGATTCGAAAACTGAGTCAGCGATGCTTATTTTGTATCATGCTTGAGATGGAGGTTTATTATGAGTAAAGCTAAAAGCTATTTTTGGGGATTCGTTGTTGTCGCTATATTAGCTGGTTTGTGCTATTGCGTTCAGCACAATCCTTCTTTTAGCGGATTGCGCCACTTACTTAATATAAAACCAGATCTTAACGCTATTAGCGAAAAGTGCCATTTACCAATAAAACGCAGCTACGCTCTCGGAGGAGATAATGCGATTATAAAAGTTGGAACTGGTGACAATTTTCAACAAGCCGCATCATGCGTACTTGATGAGTTTCCTTCTTCTGACGCAAATCATAAAAAATTAGAAAATATTCTTTATAAAAACGGCAACCCATTCGACATGAATGACGACAATCATATTTTTATTGTTAGCGACCCATGTTCTGTAATGATTTTCCCAACTACTGCTGGTGACGTTATGATTGTTGGAAATGCTAATAATCTTTCCAAAATAGACAACGGCTCACTCATGGCAGGTTTAATGAAAGACGTTTCTTCCAATTACGGTGAATGAGTTACACATAAAACGTAGGTTTTGCCAAAATACGATTAAACAATTGCAACTTTGTGAAAGTAGAGATGCTGGGCATGAAAAAGAATAGTGATTTTCTGTATTATTGCGTATCGACTGTTGTGCTTATATGCTGGCTTACAACATGGGTTGTGTATGTTTGCTTTGTTGTCGACACTGCACAAAATAGCGGTTTTTCACTGCAACATGTTGCCAGTAGTGCCATAAGCACTATCACAAAACCGCATACTCGCAATGCAGATGACATTCTTTCTCAAGCTGGCCGCGCTTATAAAGACGTACTAACTAATCTCAACGGCAAGTATAAATTTGGTGATGCAGATAAATATTATTATTCGCTTTGGGATGTTAACAATGACAAAATTCCTGAGTTGATTGTAACTGCTGCGAAAGTTGTAGATCCAAATTGTTCGCCAGCACAAAATGGTGAGACTTGTGAAAATGATCGACCAATATCAGCTCGGTTATTTTCATATGATGGGAAAAAGTTAGTCATTCCCTCAACCATACTTAGTTATGGCACTAATTTTGGAACTATGTTTTTTGACAAAAATCATGATGGTATTGTTTTCCTTGAAAATAAAGTACCAGATGGCGGTTATTCTGAGATCCATAACTGGTCGGAAGATCCTCATTTCCCATGGAAAAAAACAATATATAAACTGCAAAATAATGATTTTGTTAAAAAAACTTATTTAGTTGAATATCCTATCGACACAAATCTAACTAAAGGTAGTAATGAGTTAGGTAAAGTAACTGCGCCAAATTATTTGGAATCTGATGATCTTAGCGAAATTAATAAGTTAATTAATATAACTAAATTAACTTCTAAAGAGCGTCAGCATGAAGCAGAAGTGCTGAAATGGCGAGAAAAAGGTTATCAGGTTTTCGACGGTACAATATCTAGTGAAAATGAATTTATTTTCACTAAACGTCTTCTTATTGTTACTAATTTTCATGGAACAGAAAGTGGTTTTTCAGCTCCAGGTTCCTCTGTAGCAAGAGGTTTAATACTTCAAGGAAATTCTGAAGAAGATAATTCTAAATTAGATGCTTATTTTTCAAAATACGCAAAAACTGGGGATAAATTTACCATAGCTATTAAAGATTCTAGATATTGTTGTTGGGATGAAGATCTTTCAGGAACTCCGGAAGCTTTTGATGCTATGCATATTATTCCGTAATATACATTAATATATCATCGCAAAACTTTCTGTTCCTATGAAGTATGTAAATACACATAATTACATAGATTAAATGCTCCATGAGTGTTGAACTGTCTCAGTAGTTTTGCAATCATGGAGCATTTTATTTGCGCGAATAAATTTCATTTTTAAATGAATATCACTTCGCTTGATGCATGTAATGCAGTTTAGTCACGTTCAGGAAGCTTACTCCAGTCGAAAGGCTTTTCAACCAAGTAGTATGCAACACTATCGTCTGGAGCAGGCTTAAATGGAACAGCCTTGTGCTTAACTGTTGGCACGAACGGGTTATCTTCTATTGCACCTTTGTAAGGTTCAGCATCAACAGTCGTTTTAGAATACAGTTTCGGATTTCTGCGTAAAATAAACGGTCTTGTAGTATCTGGCTTTTTATTGCCTTTTCCTTCAAAATAGCCAGAAGATTCAATCTTATTAAGATTTGCATGAACTGGAACTACAAGGAAGAAGTCGCGCATTCTAAACGAAGAGTCTTTCCAATAGCCAGGAATTTTATCAGGGCTTCCATATTGTTTAATGTCTTCAGGAGGTTCAAACGCGTCAACCCACTTACCATTAACACACATATTGCCAATATTGTCATTAGCTGTTTCACCACAATACGGCAATCCCATTCCACGATAAAGTTCAAAAGCACCAGTATCTCCAACAATCAAATGATTCTTCATCTGACTGTCTTTATTCTTATCATTATCCTTATAAAAAATTACCCCACCAGGATCATGAGCACTATTACCCAGAGTTAGATACTCATAGAAATGAGAATCTTCAGGATATACAGGGTCATTTGGCAACCGCAAAAATGTAAACATTGGATGTTTTTGCGGATAATAATATGGCTGAAAATCTATACAGTCACCATCATTAGTACACCAAATGCCAATTACAGGATTGGTATTCGTTGCCCAGAGTGACTTATCGTCGCTATCGCTTTCTTTTGTCATTACATTTTTTGTTTCAGAAGCGTCAACACCGTAGTACAAGTCAACATGCCCACCAGAAAACTTTGTGCCTAAAGCAGGTTTAGAAGAAATAATCTTACCAAGATTCTTTTCTGACGAGAAATGCGGGTGCAATGAAACATCTTTCAATCCTAAATCTCGCAACTTATTTACTGCTTCGTCTTTATCCATGCCGAACAAGTCTGCAGGAATACCTTTGTCTTTAACTCCAACAGCAATACGAATCACGCCATCATCACTACTTCCGCTCGAAACTGAGAAGCCTGGCATCGGGTCAGTTGCAATAACTTTTCCAGTATTAGTAGAAATAATATTGTATGTTTCAACAGGAACACCCATAGATTCAGCTATTTTCTTAGCTTTTTCGAGAGGCTGACCTACTACTCCCTTTTTAGGAATTCCAGGACCTTTAGATTCTATAACAGTAACATGCGATGAACTTTGCACACGTTGACCAGGACGAACATTAGTAAAACGAACAAAACCACCACGTTTAACAGAAGAAAACTCTTTAACAATAATAACTTTCACACCCTGCTTACGTAGATCGTCTACAGTTTTTTGCAATGGCGCACTTTTTAATGCACTAGCTTTAGGAATAAGAACAGTATGACTACTTTGTGAAGGTAAATAAAATACCATAAACGCAACCGCAGCAGCAATAACAAGTACTACAGTAACAATTGAAGCAATCAGTAGTTTAAATTGCTTTGATTTAGCAAAAGATTTCTCGCTACTACTTTTTGCAATATACCCAGGCTGAGTATAAGTTTCTTTTACAGGTGGCACATTATAATTTTCATTCGCAACGTCCGAATAATTTGCAACAACATTGCCACATGAATCACAAAACTTACTATTCTGCTCTAGTTTATTTCCACAATTTTCACAAAATGCCATAATTCCCTCTCTTAACTGTGCTCGCACTTACCGAGTTTTTAACACAGCAAATCCCTCTTAAGTGAAATATCTACACACGATTCTAGTTACACTGTCTGATAAACACAAAGATGCAATAACAAACACAGCACTTATTTATTTGTTAGATTCATGAAGAATGGCACGGATTTGAGATAAACGTTGCGAAATCTCGTGCTCGTAGCCGCGATTCGACGGCTGATAGTATTCGCAACCAACTAGCTCATCTGGCATGTACTGTTGGGATGCTACAGCACCCGGATAATCGTGAGCATACTTGTACCCGTCATGGTTTCCCCAACTTTTCATCAAAGCAGTTGGAGCGTTACGCAAATGAAGAGGAACTTGACCAATATTTCCAGCATCAACATCTTGCAAAGCCTGATTAATAGCATTGTAGCTTGCGTTTGATTTAGGAGCGGTTGCTACAGCAATCACAGCTTCAGAAAGAATAATGCGCGCTTCCGGCATGCCTATTAAAGCAACTGCTTGAGCTGCTGCAACAGTTACTTGCAAAATTTGTGGAGCTGCCATACCAACTTCTTCTGCAGCAGCAATCATAATTCGCCTTGCAATAAAACGCGGATCTTCCCCAGCTCTAAGCATTCGCGCTAAATAATGCAAAGAAGCGTCAACATCACTTCCGCGCATCGACTTAATAAAAGCAGAAATCACATCGTAATGATCGTCGCCGTCTTTGTCGTAACGAACTGTAGTAGTATCCATTACGTTAGAAACAATATCAGCAGTAATTACAGGCTTCTTTTTGCCATGCTGCAACGCAACATCTCCTGTTACTGCCCCTGCAGCCGCCTCTAAAATAGTGAGAGTTTTGCGAGCGTCCCCCCCGCTTAAGCGAATAATAGAATCTATTGCGTCATCGTCGATTTTAAGCTGATTATTAAGACCATTTTCGCTAGTTAGCGCACGTTCTATAAGAGTATGCAAATCTTCAACGCTAAGTGACTCAAGTTTAACAACTACTGATCTACTAAGTAGCGGCTTAATAATTGAAAAGCTTGGGTTTTCGGTAGTAGCTCCAATAAAAGTTACGTCGCGATTTTCAACGCTTGGAAGCAAAGCATCCTGCTGAGATTTAGAAAAACGGTGAACTTCGTCAATAAATAAAACTGTTTCTTGACCATTACTAACTAAACGCTCATGTGCTCGATCTAACACAGCTCGAACGTCTTTAACTCCAGAAGTTACAGCAGAAAGTTCTTCAAACACGCGACCAGACTGACGAGCAACAATATAAGCGAGCGTAGTTTTGCCAACTCCCGGAGGACCAAACAACACAACAGAACTTGGAGCAGTAAGAGAACCTTTAGATTGCGGATTTGCAAGCCTGCGCAAAGGCGAACCTTCTTTTAGAGCATGCAACTGCCCTAGCACGTCTTCAATACTGCTCGGGCGCATACGCACTGCCAACGGACGAGTCACATCACTCGGCACGCTACTTGCTGCAAATAAATCCTGCTCCATAAATACCAGCTTACACTACATATAGAACAAACGTTCGATTGCATTTTGCGTCTTGCATTTCGTATTCTGTTAACACATTTTTAAAAATCACACGTGCGAAACTTGGTAATCGAAGAACACAACTTCGCCTTCATCTTGAGTTGTATCTAAATCGACAACGCCAGTAATAGCCCAATTATGATCCCCGTCTGAATCGTCAATAATCTGCCGAACTTTCCACGAATGTTCACTTTTCTCAAGCGAATCATCCAAAATAAACAAGTCGCCACTTCGAGCCTTAGCATCTATTCCAACATACTCGTGCTCATCGTAATAGTCGTCAAGCACATCATTCCACTCGTGAACGCCGTAACCCCAAGCTTTGTCAAGCTCTCCCAAAGATTCCGCATCTTCCAAATCCATAAGCTGCACACGGCGGAACATTGCGTTTCTAATCAACACAATAAGTCCACGACGATCCTCAACTACAGACTCAGAAGTTGAAGGCGCAGCCGTAGTTACAGCGCTAGCTTCAGCATCCGATCCTCCTGCACTCTCCCACTCGTCAACAAGACTTGAATCAATAGAGCGCACAACAAGACGAAGCCACGAAATAATATCACGCAATTCTTCGTTAAGCATATCTTCAGGCACAGTGCGCGCAAGAGAACGGTAAGCGTCCGAAAGGTAACGAAGAAGCGTTCCCTCACTTCTAGCAATGCCATAACGAGAAATGTATCCAGTAAAATCAGATGCTGTTTCAACCATGTCTCGAAGCACAGATTTTGGCTTAATCCAGTAGTCGTTCGCCCACGGCACATCCTTGCGATATTGCGCAAAAGCAGGAGCTAGTAAGTCTTCAAGAGGCTTAGGATAGCTAACTTCAGCTAAGCGTTCCATGCGCTCCTCATAGTCAATGCCATCGTCCTTCATACCAGCCATTGCAGCATCGCGTTCTTTGCGCTCTTGAGCACGAAGAACAGGCTTAGGATCATCCAGAGTTGCTTCAACCATGGAAATTACGTCAAGTGCGTAGCTTTGAGACTCGGGATCTAACAATTCCAAAGCTGCGAGCAAGAACGGAGAAAGCGGCTGATCCAGAGCAAAGCCTTCAGGCATTGCAACGTCAAGCTCATAATCGCAAGAACCGTCCGAAAGCTCTCTGCATTCAATAACTTGAGTATCGAGCAAAGTTTGGAAAATATCGTCGCAACGCTCAAGTAATTTTTCTTTATCTTGTGGCCTTTGTGCACTATCTTCAATAAGTTTTTCAACGCGCGCTCTAGCATCCCCACCTTGCGTAACTTCGTTCAAAATCATTGAATGCGTTACAACCATGTGAGGATTCAAAGTTTCGGGAGCGCTTTCAATAAGCTTAGTAAACGTTGGCTCGCCCCAAACAACAAAGCCTTCTGGAGCTTTCTTACGCTTAACTTTTTTAAGCTTTTTAGGATCATTTCCAGCTTTTGCAACAGCGCGCGCATTCTCAATCTCGAACTCTGGAGCCTCTGCAACTACTAAGCCCTCAGTATCGAATCCCATTCTGCCTGCACGTCCTGCAATTTGGTGAAACTCGCGAGCGCGAAGCTTTCTACTACGATTCCCATCAAATTTTGTAAGAGCTGTAAGCACAACAGAGTGAATTGGCACGTTAATGCCAACTCCAAGAGTGTCTGTACCGCAAATAACCGGCAGCAATCCTTGCTGAGCTAGCTGTTCGACAAGCCTACGGTAGCGCGGAAGCATGCCAGCATGATGTACGCCTACACCAGTGCGCAGTAGCCTTTGCAAAATTTTGCCGAAACCTGTAGTGAATTTAGTACCTTTAATGGCTTGAGCAATTTTGTCTCGCTGCTCTTTGCTTGAAACTCCAGTACTTGCGAGCGCTTGCGCTGTTTCAAGAGCTGCGTCTTGCGAAAAATGAACTACGTAAATTGGCGTTAAACCCTTGTTAAATAAGAGTTCTACAGTTGTTGCAAGCGGCTTATCTGTGTACTCGTATTCGAGCGGGATTGGTCTTGGAGCGTCTGCAATAATATCGACGTTTCTTTTTGTTGATTTTTCTAAGCGTTCCGCAATATCCGTTACGTCTCCAAGAGTTGCGCTCATAAGTAAGAATTGCGTATTTGGAAGTGTAAGTAGCGGAACTTGCCAAGCCCATCCGCGCTCTGGATCTCCATAGTAGTGAAATTCGTCCATTGCAACGCAATCGACTTCAGCGTTTGCGCCTTCACGCAGAGCTTGATTTGCTAAGATTTCCGCCGTGCAGCAGATTATTGGAGCATCTGCATTAATATGCGAGTCGCCTGTAATCATACCAACGTTGTCACGTCCAAAAATAGCTACTAAATCGAAGAATTTTTCGGATACAAGAGCTTTAATTGGCGCAGTATAGTAGGAGCGTCTGCCGGTGGCGAGCGCCGCGAAATGCATACCGAGCGCGACAAGCGACTTTCCAGAACCTGTTGGAGTGTTTAAAATAACGTGGTCTCCTGCAAGCAAATCCATAACGGATTCTTCTTGATGCGGCCACAAATCTACATGTTTGTTATCTTTAACCCAATCAACAAATGCTTGAAAAATCTCATCTTCGCTAGCATGATGCAAATCGAAAGCTAACTCGCCCAAACCAGCCATATACGCTCCTACTTTACTTAACCCTAACTTACTTTGACTTAATCACGCTTTATTTGCGCTTTACTTGCGCTTCTTCTTATCTCGTACTTTTACAGAGATTTGAATAGGAGTTCCCTCGAATCCAAACTCTTCTCGAAGAGAACGCTCAATAAAGCGACGGTATCCGTGCTCTAAGAAGCCAGTTGTGAATATTACAAAACGCGGTGGGCGCGTAGAAGCTTGCGTAGCAAACAAGATTCTCGCTTGCTTTCCGCCTCGCAAAGGATGCGGATGAGCAGACTGAATACGCCCTAAGAAAGCGTTGAGCTTGCCTGTAGGAATGCGCTTATCCCAGCTGTCTAAAGCTGTTCGCATAGCGCGCGCAAGACGATTCGTATGCCATCCTGTTTTTGCAGAAAGATTTACGCGCTCAGCCCAAGTTACGCGCTCAAACTCAGTTTTCCATAAGCGTTCCATGCGCTGTCTGGAAAATTCGTCCATCAAGTCCCATTTGTTAAACACAAGTACGATTGCTCGACCCGCGTCTACAGCCTGGCTCATAACTTTCAAATCCTGCTCTGCAATCGGCTGGGAAGAATCGAAAAGAATCAAAGCAAGTTCCGAGCGTTCAATCGCAGCTTGCGTACGAAGTGAAGAATAGTATTCAGCACCCGTAAGCTTGTGCTGCCTGCGCTTAATACCAGCAGTGTCAATAAACAGCCAATCCTCGCCGTCAACTCGCACAACCTCATCAACAGGGTCACGAGTAGTTCCAGCCAAATCGTTTACAACAGATCGCTCTTCATGAGCTAAATGATTCAAAAGCGAAGACTTACCAACGTTTGGACGACCTACTAAAGCAACTCTGCGAAGTCCTTCTGGAGTTAAGAATCCTGAAGTTTTATTCGCTTTCTTCAAAGAGTTAAGGGCAGCGTCAAGCAAATCTCCAACGCCTCTGCCGTGCATTGCAGAAATTCCGTAAGGCTCACCCATGCCAAGCTTCCAAAACTCTGCAGTCAAATACTCGCTTCTAGCATCGTCAACCTTGTTAACTGCCAGAGTAATAGGCTTACCTGCAGCGCGAAGCATTGAAACAATACGCTCGTCTGTAGCTGTTAAACCAACTTGACCATCTACTAGGAAAATCACAGCATCGCTTAAACGCACTGCTACTTGCGCTTGTTGAGCAATAGAAGAATCAATACCTTCAACATCTGCTTCCCAGCCGCCAGTGTCAACAAGCTTGAAGTTGGTCCCAGCCCACTCAGCGTCGTAGCTTACGCGATCTCTCGTAACACCTGGAGTATCTTCTACAACAGCTACACGATGACCCAAAATACGATTTACCAGCGTTGATTTTCCAACGTTTGGTCGACCTATAATGGCGATTACTCCAACAGCTTTAGAGTCTTTTGCATCGTCTTGACTTACTTCGTCGCCTCGAAGAAGCGCACGATCTTCATCGTCAAGATCGTAGCCTTCAAGATTAGCAGCATAACGGTCATACTCATCCTGCTCAATTGCAGCGTCAACCATTTCAACAAGAGCATCGAGAGTCTGCTCAAAAGTCAAATCAGAATTATCGAGCGTTGTAACACCGTCTGCTGCTTGAAGAAAATGCGTAACTTTAGCATCTTTAGCATCACGAGCGCGAATATCGTCTTCTTCAGATTCATTATTTTTAGATTCATTATTTTGCAAATTTTCTTGCGCAATATTCTGCTTGTTTCTGCGAGCTTGACGCACTTCTTCGCGTGCAGTAAGAAGCACTCGAACTTGAGCATTAGGAGCAACAACAGTAGTAATATCGCGTCCTTCTGCAACTATTCCCTCACCTTTAGAGAAAGAATCTTCATCTGACTCTGAAGCAATATACGCACGCTGAGCAGCAATAAGCATACGGCGAACTGCAGGAATCGAAGATACAGTAGACACATGCGAAGAAACTTCGCTGGAACGCAATTCTTCGCTAATATCCTCACCTTCAACAGTCACTACAGGATTCTTAGGATCAACACTAAAGTCAGCGTCACTTTCAGTAAATAAGGCTCCAACAGCTTCAATAATTTGATTAAAACGTTCAGCATCCGCTGGATTTACAGGATTTCCTTCTTCATCCAATTCAAGTTGCGTGCTTAAATCAATACCTTGCTTCAAGCACCACCAAGCAGCAGCTCTATACATTGCACCCGTATCTAAATACGCAAAACCATAGTATTGCGCTAAAGCACGAGAAGTAGAAGACTTACCTACTCCTGCTGGTCCATCAATTGCTACACAAATCACAGGCCAACCTCCTTAGAAAGCGAGCGCACTTCTGTTTGAGAAAGCACGCGATACGATCCAGCTTTTAAGTCACCCAATTTAATAGGGCCAATTTGCGTACGAACAAGACGCTTTACAGGGTATCCTACGGCTCCAAAAATCCTGCGAACAATACGATTTTTGCCAGAATGCAACACAACTTTTACCATGGTTGTGTCGTGATTCTGGTCGATTATTGCGCAACGGTCGAGCTTAATCCAACCATCTTCAAGATTTACGCCTTGCGAAACCAAGCGGCGGCAAACCATACCGTTAATTTTGCCTTCAACAGTTGCAATATAAGTTTTCTCAACCTCATACTTTGGGTGCATTACGTGCTGGCTTAGCTCGCCATCGTTGGTCATTAAAATAAGACCTTCAGAATCGTAATCCAAGCGTCCCATGTGGAAAATTCGCTCGTACTTGTCTCCAACAATATCTCTTAAAGTAAAGCGACCTTTTGGATCGTCCATTGCGCTAAGAACTCGCTTAGGCTTATGCAATGCGAGCGTTACTAGCTTTGTATTGAACTTTACGCGAGATCCATCAACGCGCACTTTTTGACGTTTTGGATCTACTCGAGTACCAAGTGTTGTAACCAATTCGTCGTCTACTTCAACACGCCCGTCAAGAATAATCTCTTCACACTTGCGTCTTGAACCAAATCCCGCTTCAGCAAGCAGCTTCTGCAGTCGAATGGCGTTGTTGTCATCTGAATGCGCCTGATTGGCGCGGGAATATGCGTTTGGCATCGTTCTCCCAACGTGACCTAAAGAATTACATACATACTTGCGCCAGAATTTACTTAAGAATACGCAATATAAGCAATTCATTACTCATTAACTTACTAATTTCTGTGGCAATTTATTAAATTTGCAATAAATCAAAAAACACCACGTCTTCCTATGTTACCGTATGGCATAGCCGTGATAGTATAGCCTAGGTTTCATTGTGTTGCAATCATTAACAAAGCGGCACAACTAAAATTAAGGAAAGTTATGATTAAAACTACAGATACGCCGTGCAGCACAACTAAAACTGCTGCGCCACTTATTGTTCGTATTGGCACTGAATTTATTGCTACAGCTTTAGCGATGTTCGTTGTTTACACTTTTTATTCTCTTACTACCGTAATGTACGGAATCAACGTTTTAATGATTGCCGCCGGCACTGGTATCGCTTATGCTGCAGCGACATATATTGCATCTAAAGTTTCTGGAGGCCACCTTAACCCTGCAGTGACAGTTGCTTCGATGCTTACTGGACGCACTTCATATACTGCAGGATTATGCTACATTGTTGCCCAAGTTCTTGGTGCTATTGCAGCTGCAGGATTGTTTATTCTTATTATTCCTCAGCAGGATTCAAGCATTGATCCGTCACAAGTTGGTCAAGGCTCAGGTTTTGACAAAAAGTATTGGTTTGTTTCAATAGTAAACGGATTCGAAAAGGCATCCCTTTCTGCACGTCAACTAAAAGAAATAAACTTGTCTTTCGGAATAGTATCTGCGTTATTAGTTGAAGTTATTGCTGTTATTTTGATTGTTGCCACTGCATTGCGCAGCACAGACCATGAAGGTAATACTAAATGCGGTTATGCAACACACATCGGTATTGCATACGCAGCTGGCGCTTTCATTACGTATCAAATTACAGGAGCTGGTTTGAATCCTGCTCGTTCTACCGGCATCGCATTATTCGCAAACTCTCATGATTTGGAAGTTAAACCACTAAGTCAATTGTGGGTATTCTGGATTGCTCCAATTTTTGCCGCAGCGCTTGTTAGCCTAGTTTTGCTATTAACAAAGCTTCTTTCAAACTCAGCACAAAAACTTGCTGTATCAAATGAAACAAATCCTGCACCAATACAAAATTTTGCAGACACAAAAGCAGATGCTCCTGCAGCGCCAGATATGAGCTATGAGTACGTTCAAAACGTATCTGACAATAACGTTGCGAACAATCTTTAAAAATAAAGTTATAGCAAAAATATAATTGAAGCGTATGTTATAAGCAAACCTATGCCGAGCGTAATACTTATGAAAGAATCAAAGCCAACTGAGCGAACTTTCCAAGGGCTACGCTGACGCATAATTAAGCGCATAACTCCTAGAAGTACAGCCGTCACAGAAATAACAACTGTGGCGGCTTTTACATATCCTATAAATGCCAATAATGCGCAAAGTGCAATAATAATTGCTACAATCCATTCAGCATAAGGCTTACCCTCACGTTTTTCCGACACGTACGGATGCTCCGTTTTAGCACTTCTAGTCTGATGCTCACTATCTGTCATACTTGTATCATACCTGCTCCGCGATAAGAAAACATAAGTTGTTTTATGCACTAACACAAAGATGCAGCGCTTGAAGTACACAAACGCTGCATCCATAATATTGATTAATTTATTTGTTTATAAATCTTAGTTAAAGCAATTTTAGTGGAAGAAGTGACGAGTACCGGTAGTGTACATCGTTACACCAGCTTTACGCGCAGCTTCGAACACTTCCTCATCGCGAATAGAGCCACCAGGTTGCACGATTGCGCGAACGCCAGCTTCAATAAGAATCTGCGGACCGTCAGCAAATGGGAAGAAAGCATCCGAAGCCGCAACAGCTCCGCGAGCACGTTCAGCACCATCAGCCAAAGTATTCGCACGCTCAACAGCCAAATGGCATGAATCCACGCGATTAACCTGCCCCATTCCAATGCCAACAGTAGCATTGTCGTGCGCAAGTAGAATTGCGTTAGACTTTACACAACGAAGCGAACGCCACGCAAATTGCAAGTCGCGCAAAGTGTCAGCATCAGCAGGATCTCCAGAAACAAGCGTCCAGTTTTCAGGATTATCACCAACTGCATCAATCTTATCTGCAGACTGAACTAAAGCACCACCGTCAATAGGGTGAACTTGCAAATCTAAGACTGGCGGAGTTGCAACCTTCAAAATGCGAAGATTCTTTTTCTTAGTGCGAAGCAATTCCAAAGCTTCAGGCTCATAGTCTGGAGCCACAATAACCTCTGTGAAAATTGGGCGCACACTTTCTGCCATTTCCAAAGTCACAGTAGTGTTTGCAGCAATCACGCCACCGTAAGCACTTACAGGATCGCAAGCGTGAGCTTTTTTGTGCGCTTCTACTGCAGTTGCGCCTATTGCCAAGCCGCAAGGATTATTATGCTTGCAAACAGCAACCGCAATTTGTGGAGCAAAATCCCAAACTGCACGCCAAGCAGCATCCGCATCTACATAATTGTTGTAGCTCATAGGTTTTCCGCCAAGAAGCTCAGCCTGAGCCAAACCACCCTTATGCAAAGGATCTAAATACAATCCTGCTTGCTGATGGGGATTCTCACCATATCGAAGCGTATGCTCTAAACTCCAAGTGCGCGTGTAGTTTGCAGGAAGCTTCACAGCTTCAGCATTTTGATTATCTTCTTCATCATTTGTGTTCAAACTTTCAGGCTTCTGCCATGCTTTACTTGTCCACTCAGATATAGAAGCATCGTAAGCTGCTGTATGAGCAAATGCTTTGCCAGCCAAATATTCGCGCTCTTGCAAATTAAAGCCTTCACCTGAAACGATTCTATTAGCTAAAAGCTGGTAATCTGCAGGATCTGTAATAACGGCAACAGACTTATGATTCTTTGCTGCAGCACGAATCATAGAAGGTCCACCAATATCAATTTTCTCAATAATTGCGTCACTATCAGCACCGCTCATTACAGTGTCTACGAATGGATACAAATTAACTACTACAGCATCAAACGGCTTTATGTTTAGCTTTTCAAGTTGCTTTACATGATCAGCATTACTCATATCTGCAAGAATTCCAGCGTGAATATGCGGATCTAAAGTCTTCACCCTTCCATCAAGACTTTCTGGGAAACCAGTAACGTCAGAAACTTCAGTAACATGAACGCCAAGTTCAGCCAATTTAGCAGCAGTAGAGCCGGTTGAAACTACTTCAGTATCAGCCTTTCTAAATGCTTCAGCTAATATTTCAAGTCCCTCTTTATGAAAAACTGAAACAAGAACTCTACGAATTTGCTTTTCACCTGTGGTTATCAGCACATTTGCGTTTGATTCTTTGCTCTGTGTCTGTTGCACGGCGGCCTTCCTTCCCAAAATAGTAGTGAGGAATTATTTTCTTTTAGCCTTCGATGAAACCGTCCTAGGAGCAGCTTTTTTCAAAGGCAAAGGTTGATTCTTTTTATTACTAGTCTTATTTTCGATTAATTCTGCAGATTTTACAGGTTTATTCGACTTACTAGCAGCAATAAGATTAAAGCAATATCGCACGCCACAAATAAGTAGGATACTAAAAATCGAAATAACCCATGCTACAGCAGAAGCGTATAGAGTAAGATGACCAACAGCTCTAGTACTTTCAATAATGTCAACTCCAATATAAGAAAGTCGACATTCACCCAATGAACCATTTGCTATTGAGAAAACAACAGTCCACATAATTGTAATTAAAGCGGATACACCTACACTATCAGTTGCAGCTTCTACAGCATTCAACATAAAAGACTCACGCTCGGTTTTGTCAATAATATTTTTTAAACGCAAGCCACAGCCGCTTTTATGCAATAAAGTTATAAGCATTACAATAAAGCAGAAAATTGGAACTATGGAGTAAAAAACAGTGCGATGCATAACATCAACAATAGCATCAGGAAATATTCCAAAAACCGGAATAGGAGGCAAAGATTTACGCTGAGAAACTGCTAAAGTAAATTGTGCAACAGATCCAATATTAAATCCAGATCCACAAATCCAAGATAATGCCCAAATAGCAATATTTGGCAGCCAAACTAAGCAAGCAATAGTTGTAAGAATACGAGAACCATTTTGCATGCCTAATTTATTGAAATATGAATTAACATAGCCAAAATTTGTGCAAGCCCAAACTACAACAGTTATTAACGCAACGAAAGCGTATAAACCAAATAAAATTACTGCTGTACGCTTAGTAATACGAATATTTTTTTGAATATACTCAGGGCACATTTGCTTGTAGCGCTGCTTTAACGACATAAACAATGAGCTGCTTGGAAAAACCGCTATAAGCAAAGAAATTAAATAAATACAAGAAGATTTACAAGCAACAATAAAAGTAGAATCCAATAAAGTAACATGCGTATTTTGAGAAAGTATCGCATTAATAACAGCCCAGACTACAAGCCCAGTAAAATATGCTATATCTCCACCTCGAATACGGCGAATTAAACATACAAGTGTTGCAATAAGTAGAAAAGTAAGACCTAAAGGAATAATCGTAAGAATGCAATTGCCAAAAGTAAGACCTACGCCTTGAGCAAACATAAACACAGCCCAAGTCATAGACATTGCAGATTCAGAAAGATTGCCTGCTCCCTCTTCGATAGAAACCACAAGAAGTGTGAGAGATAGGAAAAGACCTATTGTAAGAGAAAAAATAAAAATGACAATAATAGGAGTTATTACACCTTTAGACATGTTTATTAAGAATGACTTAAGTTTCTCAACCATGCCTTTTCCTTTCAATTCTTTTAGGTGCAAAACCAATATATTGCTTTAAATAGGATATTACTTTAATAATAAGCGATAATAATAAACTTTTAAGCTGGCATAGTAATTAAACTACTGCAAGGATAATCGCATAACTCACTCATTCCACTAATACCTGTAAGTTCAATAACAAAACTAAAACCTGCAACTATTCCTTGAGCGCGCTTGATAATATTTGCAGCAGCTTTTGCAGTGCCTCCAGTTGCAATAAGATCGTCAACAATAAGCACACGTTGACCTGGCTTAATAGCGTCGTTTTCAATTTCAATACTTGCCTGACCATACTCAAGCATGTACGACTCAGTAATAACTGGAGGAGGTAGCTTACCAGCTTTACGAATAGCAAGAAAACCTTTGCCTAACCGAGATGCCAACAATGGTCCAAAAAGAAAACCTCGAGCTTCAAGCCCAGCAATCAAATCAATTGAATCAGCTGGTACAGGCAATGCATCAATCAAAGAATCAATAAGAATTCGCGAAGAGCGAGCATTTGAAAATATAGGAAGAAAATCACGAAATATAATACTAGGATTGGGGAATCCTGGAACGGTACGAATCAAAGAAGCAAGATAAGCGGCGTCATCGTTACTTACTGTTTTCAACGTTTTCACTGTAATATCCGTTGCTGTCATAATTCTAACGTTCTTTTCTTCACAAGACTTGTTATTGGAATATGGAAAGAATGTCACATATTCGCGTGATGTGTGAGACATGCGCTGACTCACACATCACGACTTAAGTATTAAATTATAAATTTATGAAATAAAAGTTATTACTTTTCAGATTCTGCAGATTCTGATACTGGCTTGTTATCTTCGTTTACAGACTTATTTGCATCATCCTGCTTAGCTTCTTCTGCTTGTGCAGCTTCTGCCTCTTCATCGCTAATAAACGCTGGACGCACATACAATCTATTTACAGCGCGGAAAGATACTCGCATCAAGCTACCTTCTGAATCGATAACAATCTCTTCATACTGCGTATCTACGCTTACAATTTTGCCGATAATGCCGCCAATTGTAATAATTTCAGTGCCTGGCTCCAAAGATTCATGGAAGGAACGCATTTCAGCTTGACGCTTCTTAGCATTGCGAGTCTGGAACATCATCATGCAAACCATTGCTACAACGAGAATAATAAGCATGCCATACTGCTGGAAAAATTGAGGCAAAGTAAACTCCTTAAGTATCCAACCCTAAGACGGTCGAAATGCCGTCCAAGTTAATTATTTTAAGCTAGCTCACTGACATTACTAGGCTCTTTAAAGCCCAAATGTTTCCAAGCTTTACTAGTTGCAACACGACCTTTAGGAGTGCGAATTAAGAATCCTTCACGCACTAAATATGGTTCACATACTGTTTCAACAGTTTCAGCTTCTTCACCAACCATTGCAGCTAAATTATTAAGACCAACCGGTCCACCGTTAAACTGACAAACCATAGCCTTCAAAACTGCAATATCAAGTCGATCAAGACCTTGCGTATCAATCTGGTATAAAGCTAACGCTTCAACAACAGCTTCATGATTTACTTCTGACAAATCATGCACAATAGCCCAATCTCTGACACGCCTCAACAAACGATTCGCTATACGAGGAGTGCCACGAGAGCGCAATGATAGCTCTTTAGCAGCTTGATCAACAAGACGAATCCCTAAGACTTTAGCAGATCGTTCAATAAGTTTTTCAAGCTCTTCGTGAGGATAAAAATCAAGATGAGCAGTAAAACCAAAACGAGCACGCAATGGAGAAGGCAACATTCCTTCCCTAGTAGTAGCTCCCACTACGGTAAAACGAGGAAGAGTTAACGGTATTGATGAGGCGCCAGGACCTTTACCCACCATAACGTCAACGCGAAAATCTTCCATAGCAATATAAAGCAACTCTTCTGCAGCACGAGGCAAACGATGAATTTCGTCAATAAACAACACCTCACCTGCATCAAGCGCGCTTAGTATAGAAGCTAAATCTCCAGCATGCTGGATAGCAGGACCTGAAGTAATTCGAATAGGAACTTGCAATTCATTAGCAACAATCATTGCTAATGTAGTTTTTCCCAATCCAGGAGGGCCTGCCAATAACATATGGTCAGGCGCAACATCACGCTTTTTAGCAGCATCTAAAAACAGTTGCAATTGCGCTTTTAAAACTGGTTGGCCAATAAAACCTTCTAATGCGTGAGGACGAAGCTCCTCATCACTGAGTTGCTCATTTCCTAAAGGAGTTGAAGAAACCATGCGTAAGGATTCTTCAGCAACACCAGTATTTAGCGCAGAAGCATACTTTTCACTCACTTCAACTCCCCCAATACTAGATTCTTTACAAACATGATTACCTACCTCTATCAAGTGAAGCTAATGCCATTCGTAAGACATTAGGCAAATCTGCATCAGATATAGGAGTTGAAATATTATTCTCTGCACAGACTTGCTCAACTGCTCTTTGAGCGTCAACTTGTCTCCAACCCAATGAAACAAGACCCTCTATGACGCATTGCACGCTAGAATCAACAATCTGCTTATTAGATTGAGTAGAATCATTAGAACTATCTGCCAGTATTGAAGGATCAAGAGAACCCTTCAATTCCAAAATAATCTTCTGTGCACCCTTTTTCCCTAAACCAGGCGCAGAAGAAAGAGAAGTTACATCTCCCTCAGAAATAGCTTGTAAAAGACGATCAACATTCAAAGTTGAAAGCATAGAAAGAGCAACTTTAGGACCAATTCCACTAACTTTTTGCACTTGCAAAAATATTCGTTTAGCAGCTTGAGTTGTAAAACCATAAAGAGTTAAAGCATCTTGCGAAACTTGAAGCGACGTATAAACGCGAACTTCCTGCCCTTCATGCAAAGAAGACAAATCTTGAGAAGGCATATAAGTCTCGTAGCCAACTCCAGAAACAACAATAAGAGCAGAACGAGCATCAATTGACGCAACTTGCCCAACAAGCATTCCAATCATAAGCTCACTCCTACTTAACAAAAACTCATAACTTAAAGCACATAAAGTCAAATACAATTATAATAGAACATCTGTTCTATTAATATCCTACATGTCTCGAACGACAGAAGAAGATTTACGCGCCTGAGCTTGAGCTAAAGCCCATTGTTTCTGTGCAGCAGTTAGATGCTGCTCGCGCTCGCCACCTTGCAAAGCACCAGAAGGACGAAGAGCATGACAAATAGCTTGAGCTAAAGCGTCGGCAGCATCAGCAGGAGTAGGCAAAACATTAAGACCAAGTAGTCGCGCTACCATGCGCTCTACTTGAGGTTTTTGAGCTTTTCCGTTTCCAGCTACAGCAAGTTTAACTTCAGTAGGAGT
This sequence comes from uncultured Gardnerella sp., assembly GCA_947088155.1. Taxonomy (GTDB): domain Bacteria; phylum Actinomycetota; class Actinomycetes; order Actinomycetales; family Bifidobacteriaceae; genus Bifidobacterium. The sequence goes on from CAMUFL010000003.1 coordinate 105,647, forward strand.
GTGTAAAGCAACAGGAATATTGCGCTGAGCTGCAGCAAGCATTGCGATACCAGCAACCTGTGCAGTGCCAAGAACAGTATTTCGATTTTCTTGCGCAAAAACACGTTCAATAGACACAGTATCAGGCGAAAAACGCTCAATTTTTTCAACTAATCCGTTATAAATCTTTAAAAGTCGCAAATCTTGCGAAAGATCAGGCTCAGACCTCAACACATCGACGTGAATAAAAGAAAGCCGACGCGAGACGCCGGCTTCAATCACGCCGACCCCGCAGCGAGTAAGCCCGGGGTCAACGCCCAAAATCATCATAGGAGACTATTCATCTTCCTCAAGCTGAGCCATAACCTCATCTGAAGCGGTCCAGTTGCTGTAAATATTCTGAACATCGTCCAAGTCATCGAGATTATCGATTAAGCGAGAAACCTTTTGAGCATCTTCGAAGCTTAATTCAACCTCATTGTTTGGATGCATAATGATATCTGCAGAATCATAGTCGAAACCAGCTTCCTGCAAAGCCTTACGCACAGTTACCAAATCACTGGAATTGGTGTAAACAGAATAAACATCGCCATCATCAGCAACATCTTCAGCTCCAGCTTCAGCTGCAACTTCGAAAAGCTTATCGTAGTCAACACCTTCGGATGGAACTTCAATCAAACCTTTACGTTCGAAGTTAAAGCTCACCGAACCGCTTGTTGCCAAAGAACCGTTGCCCTTAGTAAGAGTTGAACGCACATCAGCAGCAGCACGATTGCGGTTATCAGTAAGGCATTCAATAATCAATCCAACACCTGCAGGAGCGTAACCCTCGTAAACGATCTCTTCATAGTTTGCGCCGCCAGCTTCTTCACCAGAACCACGCTTTACAGCGCGCTTGATGTTGTCAGCAGGCATGGAAGCCTTCTTAGCTTTAACGATGGCATCGTACAGCGTAGGGTTACCATCAGGATCGCCACCACCCAAACGTGCAGCAATTTCAATGTTCTTAATAAGCTTGGCAAAAAGCTTGCCACGCTTTGCGTCGATAGCGGCCTTCTTGTGCTTTGTAGTCGCCCACTTGGAATGACCTGACATGATACTCCTAAAACGTACAGTTAATCAAACGAAACGATTTTATTGCGCTTTCGCGACAAATTTTATTTATCTTTTATATCAAGCCCATGCTTTACTTCAAAAATACGCTGGAAAACTGTAATAATACCGCCAATAGCAAGCAGAATCATGGCAAAACTTAACCAAAAAAGTTGATTTGTAAGACCAACAAGCCCCATAGCAACAAGAATCACAGCAACTCTATCTGCACGAGTTATTAAACCTTTTTTAGGATCTACATTTATTGACTGACCGCGAGCGCGAGTGTATGAAGTTACGAAAGCTGCCATAAGAGCAACCAAACAGCTTAATAAGCCTACATACTTTATTGCATTGCCATTCAAAGTTGAAATCCAAGTGCACATTTCTTTTTCGTGAGAGTTATACAAACAAATGCATACCGAGGAAAACAATGACCAGTCTGCAATACGATCGAGAGTTGAGTCAAGAAATGCACCAAATTTAGTACCGCCTGTAGTTATTGCAGCAACAGAACCATCTAAACTGTCTGCAAGCACAAAAATAGTTAAAAATATAGTGCCAACAACAAACTGTTTAGTAAAAGCAGTAACAAAAGCAATAATAACTACAGCTATTGTGCCGACAATTGTTACACAGTTAGCACTTATGCCTAATCGGACTAGCAATTTTGCAATTGGAGAAATAGTGCGCTTAAACCCACTGCGTAATGATTCCAACATTGAATGCAACCTTCCTAGCGTAATCAAGCAAATAAAACTTGGGTTCAATAAACAATCCCATATTAGTCAATCGGCTGTAATACACACAAAAGCCCACACAACTTTAAGAAGTGTGGGCTTTTGCTTATTTCGTTTATTTATTGCAATTTAGTTTTCAAGCGAAACTGCATTATTTAAGTAACGTTACTTAAATAACTTACATTACTTAGTGTAACGCTCGAAATCTTCTGCACTATTTACCTGAACGCGCTGCTTAATGATGGACAAAATCCACTCTTTAGCTTGATCAACAGGAACGCCGTTCAATTGGCTGCCATCGCGGAAGCGGAAGCTCACAGCATTGTTGTTCACATCCTCTTCGCCAGCAATCAAAGTGAAAGGCACCTTAGACTTAGAAGCGTTACGAATCTTCTTGCCGAAGCGATCGTCAGAGTTGTCCATTTCGCAACGAACCATATTCTCTTCCAAATCGCTAATCAACTTTTGCAAGTGTGGAGCGAACTCATCTGCAACAGGAACGCCAGTCACCTGGACTGGAGCCAACCATGCTGGGAATGCGCCTGCATAGTGCTCAAGCAAAATAGCGAAGAAACGCTCAATAGAGCCAAAGAGTGCGCGGTGAATCATCACAGGACGCTGGTGACTACCGTCAGCCGCAATGTATTCCAACTTAAAGCGCTCAGGCAAGTTGAAGTCGAGCTGAATAGTAGAAACCTGCCAAGTGCGGCCGATTGCATCGCGAGCTTGCACGGAAATCTTCGGGCCGTAGAATGCAGCTCCACCTGGATCGTCCACGAGTTCCAAACCAGACTCTTTAGCAACCTCTGCCAAAGTATTAGTTGCTTCTTCCCAAATCTCGTCGGAACCAACGAACTTGTGTTCATCCTTAGTGGAAAGCTCCAAGTAGAAGTCGTTCAAACCGAAGTCTTTAAGAAGACCAAGCACAAAGTTAAGCAAGCTCTTCAACTCATCGCGCATCTGCTCGCGAGTGCAGTAAATATGCGAATCATCCTGAGTCAAGCCACGAACACGAGTTAACCCATGCACAACGCCAGACTTTTCGTAGCGATACACAGTACCAAACTCAAACAAGCGCAAAGGAAGCTCGCGATAAGAACGCTGGCGAGACTTGAAGATCAAGTTATGCATTGGGCAGTTCATTGGCTTCAAGTAGTAGTCAGCACCTTGGCGAGTTACGTTACCGTTTTCGTCGCGCTCTTCGTCAAGCTTCATTGGAGGATACATGCCATCCTTGTACCACTGCAAGTGGCCGGAAGTCTCATACAAGCCGCCCTTAGTAATGTGCGGAGTTTGTACGAAGCTGTAGTGATGCTTGCGATGCTGTTCGCGGGAATAATCTTCCATTGCGTTAATAATTGCAGCACCTTTTGGATGGAACACTGCTAAGCCTGGACCAATCTCATCTGGGAATGAGAACAAATCCATCTCTTGACCGAGCTTACGATGATCGCGCTTAGCAGCTTCTTCCATGCGAGTTGTATAAGCTTTAAGCTCTTCCTTGCTAGGCCAAGCAGTGCCGTAAATGCGCTGAAGCATAGGATTATGCTCCGAACCACGCCAGTAAGCTGCAGCAACACGCTCAAGCTTAAAAGCCTTAATATAGCGCGTATTTGGCAAATGAGGCCCACGGCACAAATCGCTCCAAACTTTATTGCCTTCGCGATCCAAATTGTCGTACATGCTAAGCTCATGCTTGCTAATTTCGCCAGCAGCAGCCGGATCAAGAGCAGCTTCCTTATCCCCAATCAACTCCAACTTATAAGGTTGATTTGCTTCTTCAGCGCGCGCTTCATCTTCAGTTACAACGCGACGACGGAAGCTTTGAGACTCTTTAATAATGCGCTGCATATGCTTTTCGATTTGCTTCAAATCGTCTGGCGTAAATGGAGTATCAACATCGAAATCATAGTAGAAGCCGTCTTTAATTACAGGACCTACGCCCAACTTTGCGTCTGGTCGAATTTCTTGAACAGCTTGAGCCATCACGTGAGTAGCGGAATGACGCATGATTGCGATGCCATCTTCACTATCAAGTGCTACTGATTCCACGGTATCGCCGTCATGAAGAGGCGTGTACAAATCACGCAACTCGCCATTTAAACGCACGGCAATAATATTCTTATCTTCCGCGAAAAGTTGGGCGCCAGTGAAGCTTGCATCCACCTCCTTGCGTTCCTTGTTTACGGTGATGGAGATGGTATTTTCAGCCATAATTGTCCTTTTCTATCGGGGTCTTGCGTTACTAATGTGCAGACCTGGACTTGTGTGGCGTCGATAAACTTACGCGATTAAAACATAAATAAAACGCGCAAAAACGACGTCAATCGCACGCATTTTTCACGCGCAATTCGTTGATATTCTAGGACAACAGAACGACTTTTAAGGCACTTTTGCTAAATAGCGTTTTCGGCTACTTTTTCTCGCCTTGCATGCAATCTTGATGAAAAATCATTAATTTTTATAAAAATACTTTCACCAATCTTGACTATTAAGAAGAAAGCTCCAGCTACGATAGCAATAGTGCCGCCGGCAGAAAGTTTCAGTATTACAGCCAAAGCTAGTCCAATTAAAGCAATCGAAACAGCAGTAATTACACATGCAAGCACGAATTTATTTATAGAAGCAATTCTTCCCTTTAATGCTGCAGCAGGAGCAGCAATAAGAGATACTGAAACAACTGTACCAACTGCTGGAATAATAACGGAAACAGTAATAATAATCAAAGTAAGAACCATGCCCTGTATAAAACCTGATCTTCCGCCTGCAGCACGGTAATTAATCGGATCAAACGAGCAATGCACAAGATTAGCAGAATTAAAAATCCATAATCCCAAAACAAGTAAGAAAGCAACAGAGGCTGAAATCACGTCTGCAGGAGTGCAATTAAGCAATGATCCAGTTAAAAATCCCTCAATACGCAATGGCAATGGAGCAAACCACTTATTTAAAAAGTATCCACTAGCAAAGCCGACAGTTAAAGTAATACCAGCTGCAGCTTGCGAAGAAATGCCTTTAAGATGCGAAAGTGCATACATTACTAAGGAAAGTACAACGCACGCAACAGCAGCACCAACAAAAAGCCCAAGCGACAAAATATTTTGATCTATTGTATAAGCAGAAGTTAAAACTACACCTAATACTGCTCCAGGAAATGCAGCATGAGTAATAGATTCAGTAAAGAATATTCGCTGATTAAGAAGAGCAAGAGAGCCAACAAAACCGCATAGAGCACCTACAACAATTGCTTCAACTATAGGTAGAGCGATAATTTGCCAAATACTTACCATCTATGCCCTACCTTTATAAGATTTTGCTAAAACTTGCATATCGCTATCGCTTGTATGAGTTTTATGCGCAAAAACTATAGATGAAATAACTTGGAACAGCCAGCGCACAACAAGCACAACTACGAACATTGCACACATGCTTAATGCAATTGCTGCTTGAGGAGAAATAGGATGATCAAGCTCCAAATTCATAACGTACATACCAAGAACAACTCCAGCAATACCAACAAAAATACCAACTGCAACCATGCGCCCAACTGTTCTAGACACTAAACGAGCACTAGCTCCTGGAATAATAAGGTATCCGATCACAAGAAGAACGCCAACAGCTGAAGATGCAGAAACAACAACCGCAGCAATACCAACGTTAAGAACAATATCTACAAAAAGAGTATGCACTCCCATTAATGGAGCACTTGCTCGATCGAAAGCAACAATAATCTGCTGTTTCCAAGTTGCCAAAAGCACAATAATTGCAAACAAGCAAATCCACATTGCTTGAGTCATTCGCTCATCAGTGACATCAAGCAGCCTACCAAACATCAACGCCTCGAGCTGACCTGACATATCACCTTTTTTTAGTGAAATTACTACACCAAGAGCAAAGAAAGTAGTTAAAACAGTTGCGATAATCGATTCATTTATGCGAGCTGAACGAGAAGCCCACACTAACGCAGCAACTAAAAATACTGAACAAATTGCAGCACCAGGAATAATTTGATCTATGCCACCGTATAAAGCGCCTACAACAATTCCAGGAAATATGCCATGCACAATAGCTTCCGCATTAAATTCAGCACATCTCAAGTTCACGAATACACCAACGATTCCGCTAGCTATAGACAGAACTATAAGTAAGCAGAACGGGCGAAAAATATAAGGAGCAGAAGCAATAAAATCAAAACCTGGAATTGGTTCCAGAGCTTCTCTTAATGACTCAACTAATTGGGCAAGCATTGAAAATCAGCCTTCCGCAATTTCCGAAAAAGTAAGACCTGCAGAAGCAGCAGGCATGCTTCCACCATATGCGCGAGTAATATTTTCTTTAGTCATTACTTCTTTAAGCGCACCAAAAGCAATCTGCTTGCCGGCTAAAAGTAGCGCTTTTTCACAAATAGCATCTGCAATAACTAAATCATGCGTAGACACGACAAAAGCAATACCTTCTTGCTTTGCTGATTTCATAATATTAAGAAGTTCTCGGCGATTCGGTTCATCAAGACCATTAAAAGGTTCGTCGAGCAAAATAAGCGTTGGCTTTGCAACAATAGCGCGCGCAAGAAGAATGCGTTGGCGCTGACCGCCAGAAAGGTCACCAAATCGCACATCTGCACGATTTAATAAACCAACATGATTAAGAGCATCCTCAACAGCTTTTTTCTGATCTTTTTTAAGCAATCCAAGAAAACCTGTCTGTCTACTTAAGCCCATTGCAACAACTTGCCGTGCAGTAATAGGGAATGTTAAATCCAAATCAACCTGCTGTGGCACATATCCAATAGACAAAGCCTTAGGCATTTTCAGTTCACCGCGACTTACGCGCACGATACCAATAATAGCCTGCAAAAACGTTGTTTTTCCAGAACCATTTGGACCTATTAAAGCCAAAGCTTCCCCGGCTTGCACACTGCCATTAATACCAGTCACTACAGTTTTATAACCGTATGCCAGGTCGCAATTTTTCATTGCAAGGACGCTCTTATTCACTATATTTCCAGTCTTTTCAGTTTATTAATAAATATTCGTAACAGTAACTTCCTGCTTTCGCTATTAAACTTTCGCTATTAAAGTTACTGTTACGATACTATTATTTTTACTGTTATTTATATGTTACTTCTTCAATGCAGTCTTAACTGAATCTGGAAGTTCAGGAACATTACCATTCCAAGCTTTCACCAATGTTTCAACATTGTGAACAATGGAACCGATGTAAGTTTCTCCGGCAGATCCGACTGGTCCAAGCGAATCTCCATAAAGTGCGTCGTCGCCAATAACAGCCTTTACTCCTGCTGCTGCAGCAACAGCCTTGATAGACTTGGAATTGTTAGAATTCTCAGCAAAAATCGCAACAGCTCCGGACTTCTTGACATCTTCTGCAGCTTTCTGAATATGATCTGCAGTAGCATCCTGCTGGCTGTTGAAATCAGAAAGTGCTGCACCAATGAACTTCACATTGTAGTCACGAGAGAAGTAGCCGAATGCATCGTGAGAAGTGAAGAGAACACGATGCTTTTGTGGCACACTATTCAAAGCTTTAGTTGCCCAAGCATCCAAATCAGTCAAAGACTTAACGAACTTTTCAACATGCTCATCGAAAATAGACTTGCTCTTAGGAAGAGCTTTCCCAAGGAAATAACCGATATTCTTAACCTGAATCATCGTGTTCTTCGTGCTGGTCCAAATATGTGGATCGTACTGGAATTCAGGCTCCTTCTCGCCTTCTTCTGGAGGGAATGGCCACTTTTCAGCATGCACCTTAGCGATACCGCGATCAACCTTGTATGGAAGATCCTTTTCCTTAGCAGTCTCAGCCTTTGGATCCTTGATTTCATCAGCAGTGAGAATACCGGAAGTCACACCCATAGTGCCCTTAAAACCGGTAGCTTTTTTTTTAATGATACGGCGACCACCGAGATCTACACCAGAAACGAGCATCAAATCAGCCTTAGAAAAAGCTTTAGATTGAGCTGGAGTCATTTCATGCTCATGAGCAGAAGCGTTTGGCGCAAGCAAGCAGGTCAAATTAATTGTTGACTTTGCTTTGTCTTGAGGAGCTCCGATTACAGACTTCTTGCCCTGAGAATCAGTCTTATTGAGGCTCAATCCAGATTTTGCGTCAGCAGTTGAAGCGATTTGAGTTACGTAATCGCAAATTTGAGTTGTAGTTGCCACTACATTTACTTGATTGCCCTTCGCCTTATTTTCGGCATTTTTTGCAGAGCCGCAAGCACCCATAGAAGTTGCTAATAATGCAACCGCAGCTGCAGTTGCGAAAATTCGTGAAGTTTTCACACTCGTTCCTTTCGGGAATCTTTAACTGTTATTGCATGGGTTGATTGTGAGAGGTACTCATGAAAGCTATTCATGAAAAAAATAATCATTCGCAATAACGCTTATAGCATAAGAAAAATATGCGTGACGGTCAATAAAAAATGTGAAAAAATATAATTATTTTTGCAAAAATGCGTTTCGCGACTTTTTCATCTGTTATAATGCAAAATTTCAAAAAAGACCATGCTGCTTTCTGCTTTATCTTGCATTAAGAAACGTTAATATACCAACGAAAAAATAAATGTGATTATAACATTTGAACAAATTTATTAAGCAGGCATTTTTGTTTATTTTTTACGCAAAACTAGTAGCGACACGCCGTAACACTCACGACACGCAGAATAACAAAAAAATTACAAATATTTTCAAAATGTTTACAAATTGTAACAATACATAAGTTTAGACAGTAATACACATGTTTAGCCAACTCTGCATGTGCTTAACAGCAATTACACTTAATACTATGTTTGGCAATACAGATGGTATGAATTACATTGCAAAACCCGACAGTTCACGCACTGACGATAAAAACTCTGCAACTAATGAAATATCAGTAGATATTCATCTTGCTTCCACACCATTGCGCACGCCTCACGCAAGCGATAATAAATATTCAAGAGGTGTTCTAGGCGTAATTACCGGTTCAAACGACTATCCCGGAGCAGCAGTGTTAAGTACAAGCGCTGCAATACATGCAAATATTGGAATGGTTCATTATTCAGGTCCTCTTCGCGCACAAAACTTAGTATTGCAAGCATCGCCTGAGGTAGTAGCATCTGAACAATTAAACGGAAAAATAGACGCAATAACAGTTGGATGCGGCATACCAGACGAAAGCCATTGCAACGACGAAACTGCTTTATCTCAAAGAAAATACATTGCTAGCATACTTGCAAAATACTCCAACGAAAACGACAACAAAAACGAAAACGACAACGCTGAAACGCAATTAAATAACAATCTTCCGCCAATATGCGTAGATGCTGGAGCATTAGACTTACTACCAAAACAAGTTTGCGAAAAAGTAGTTCTCACACCTCATGCAGGAGAATTAAGCTCGCTTTTTACTAGATACGATTTAGAAGTAAGCGCACAACAAATATCTAGCAACCCAACACACTACGCTCAAAAAGCAGCCGATCTTACTGGAGCAACTGTGTTAGTTAAAGGCGCAACAACAGCAGTTGCTTCACCATTATCGCTGCACTCTCCTATTTATATTGCACAATACGCTCCATCTTGGCTAGCAACTGCAGGCTCAGGAGATGCGCTAGCAGGAATTCTAGGAGCATTGTTGGCTCAGCACGAAAAAGATAACGAAAACGACAACAACAACGACAACGCAAATAACGAAAATTACGCACTTATTGCAGCGAGCGCAGCTGTGATTCATGGAGTTTGCGCAGTATTTGCATCACGCAGTAGCGGAGGAAACAATTACACTCAACTAGTGCAAGACATAGTGAAATCAAAGCATGCTTTAACTTTGGAACATCCAATTGTGGCAAGCGACATTATAAATGCATTACCGCATGTTCTTGGGATTCTTATTAATATAAAGTAGCGCGCAGAATAATATCAATAGCGTGCAAAATTAACGCATGAAACAAAATACGCAAATGTAAAATAACGTATGAAACAAAATAGAAGGAGTAGAAACAAATGACTAACGCACAAAATATTGAAATCCATGACGTTATGTTTGACTATTGCAAAGTTCTACTCGAATGGAATTGCCGAAACTGTTTGCAAAAGCAATTCCCGAATTTAGTTGATACTATTTGCCCTAATGGAAGCTTTGGAAAGAACGATTTAGCCGGGTTCTATGAATTTGAGGACCGCATGGATGGCGGCGAGCTTTTGAAAGATCTTATGCCTGAATACGAACGTCGCTTTGGAAGCGAACTTGCTGAAGCTTTCCGTTGGTATTGTGCTCATTATGACCAAGTTTTGACGCGCATGATGCCTGGAATGGTTGATTTATTGCATGATCTGCGTAAAGCTGGATACGGCGTGTGGGGCTTAACGAATTGGTCTAAAGAAACTTTCCCACTTGCTTTACGTAAATTCCCAGAACTTTCTACTCTTTTACAAGGAACTATTATTTCCGGTGTTGAGCATTTGCATAAGCCAGAACCGGAAATTTTTGAACTTGCTATAAGTAGATTTGGATTGAATCCGCAAACAACTGTTTTCTTCGACGACAAACCAGCAAATATTGATGGAGCTCATAGAGTTGGCATGCATGGCTTTGTTTTTACAACTGCAGAGCAAGCGCGTAAAGATTTAGCTTCAGTAGGAGTAAATCTTTAATAATATTGCTTAAATATTTAGCTTATATTACTAAGATCATGTATGAGACTATGGTTATGTGAAACTATGGTTATGGCAACTAAAAATTAAGTTATGCCTATACCTTTTGCTAGATTCGTTAGCGGTTCATTTATGTGATTTTTGATGATTATCGTAACTTTTAGCTCACGAAAGAAGCTCGTATGACTTTGCTACAACTGAAATATATTGTAAAAATCGTTGACTGCGGTTCAATGAACGAAGCAGCACGAGCACTATATATTTCACAACCAGCATTGAGCTCTTCTGTAAAAGAGCTTGAAAGAGAACTTAACATTGAAATTTTCACTAGGTCCACTCAAGGAATTGCATTAACAGCTGATGGAGCGGAATTTTTGACGTACGCTCGACAAGTAATTGAGCAGGCAGATCTTCTTGAAGAACGATACAAAAGTACGAAGCCTCGCCCACAATTATGCAGCGTTGCAACACAACACTATATGTTTGCCGTTGAAGCATTCGTCGATATGATTCGCAGTATTCATTCTGATGAATACGAGTTTTCAATTCGCGAGACACGCACAAAAAATATTATTAAGCAAGTAAGCGATATGCGCGCAGACCTTGGAATTCTTTATCTTTCTGACTACAACAAGGATGTAATCGGCAAGCTGCTTCGTGAAAAACATTTGGAGTTCCACCCGCTTTTCCGTGCAAAATTGCATGTTTTTCTTTCTAGAAATAATCCGCTTGCAGTGCGAAAAAGCTTGAGCTTGGAAGATTTAAAACCGTACCCGTTTATTCAATACGAACAGGGAGAAGAAGGAAGTTTCTTCTTCGCAGAAGAGGCTGTTTGGCCTACTCGCCCACCGAAAAAAATCAACGTTTCTGACCGCGCTACCATTTTAAACTTTATTATTGGGTTGAATGGTTATACTGTTTGCACTGGAATAGATAACGGCGATTTAAACAATGAAAAAATCGTCACTATTCCGCTTGAATGTGATGACACTATGCTTGTTGGCTGGATTACCAACGAGCGCACGAAGCTTTCAAGAGCTTCACTCGCTTATCTTACGCAACTTAAATCTGTGCTTGTAAGACATGGCTACGCGCTTATAGATTCACAAAATTAACGCAAGCCAAAAACTACGCATAATAAAAGTTGTCCACATTTCTTTAATCGAATTGACGCTCACTTTTTCCATTCATAAAATCGCTATTAATTTGTTGCAGAGAAAAAGGAGGTGCGCGATGGGTATTATTAACGTAGCGGCAAAAATATTGGAAATTATGGGGCCAATGACAACTATGAAGCTGCAAAAGCTTGTGTATTATTCTCAAGCGCACAGCTTAGCTACAACTGGATTGTCGCTATTTCCGGAAGATTTTGAAGCTTGGACGAACGGTCCAGTTTCATTGGAATTATTTAACAGGCATCGAGGAAGATTCACAATTCGCAAAGAGGAACTACTGATTTCTCTTCCAGAAAGATGCGCAACTTTAGAATATGAGCAGGTGAAGATTATAGAGGAAGTGTGCGCAAAACTTGGAAATCTTACAGGAAATCAGCTCAGCGAAAGAACACATAAAGAAGATCCGTGGATTCGCGCGAGAATCGGCATATCTGCAAATCAAGGCAGCGAGGAAATAATTTCCAAGAAGTCAATGCGAGATTACTACATTAAGCATCCTATTGTGTAAATGCGCGAATGTCCGAAGAGCGCCAACTAGAGACCGTAACGCAGTATGCGCTCGCGCGCTTTGGCCGAGCTTGAAATCAACAGGATTTCAAGCTCTTTCAAAGCGTGATTTGGCTCAATTGTGAAGCACGGTGTGCTTCACATGCCAAATCAGCCGAACGGCTACCAATAGCCGTGAGGAATAAGCGCTCGCTTACGAAACTCGCGTTGGAAGTCCACTGGACTTCCAACTTAAGCGACTTTCCGCTCCGAGTTGCTTTCGCGCGCTACGCTCTAAGCGCGAAAGCAGGTCGGAGCGCACACAAATAACTAAGGCGAGCACGTTGTTATTAGCAAGTGCCCGCCTTAATTATTAAAAACATTCTTATTTTATAAGTACATCTAAATCGCAGTGCCGTGCTCGTCAAGGCGCGGATTCTGCCTAGAATTACTAAAGCTAAAGAACAAGCCAAACACGCCTAATGCAAACAAAACAGAAACTACCACAACAAGCACAATAGGCTGATTGGGAAGCCACATAATCACCAAGAAAGCAAGCGCTGAAAGCAAAATCACAGCCCAGGAAAACACTCCAACAACTTTACGAACAACATTCCAAGTATCATCGCCAACCTGAGATCGCTTAACATTGCGAGCCAATCTCTCCTCCTCAGCTGTCACGTTAGAAGTTGGCTTCCAAGGACCAGTTCCCCTCTCTTGAAGTCTTCTAGAGCGTTCTTGTAAATTGTATTCGTCAATCATGCCTCCGCGAGCGCGACCTTTTGTTTCATCATATTGAGAAGGAATCCCTTTGCGGCTCTGCCTTTCCTTCGCGCGACGCTCTTTGCGGTTTGCCATGATTGTTCCTTTCTACATTGAATTTTCTTATATCAAGCATTTATGACACAATACGCACTATTTTAGCACGGTCATACCTTCTTCACACGCGTCAACAATTCTTTCTATTAATAAATCGTTGAGCAGTCTACCTTTGCGCGTTGCAATAATGCGATTTTCGTGCAACACTGCCAAATCTTCCTTACACACTTCGCGTAACACTTTTTGCAAATGCGAATCATCGAACACCTTATTAGTTTCGCGCATTTTTTCGCACAATTGCGAAATATCAAGCCCTTCTTTAATGCGAAGCCCAAGCATTACCTCTTCAATAAGCGCGTCTTCAGCATTTATACACTCGTAGTTTTGCCACGGCACGTTTCCTGCGTTAATAGCATGAGCCCAATGTTTTGGGTGCAAAATATCCCATGAGCGAAGGTTATAAAACTCACTTGTATTAGCTAAAGAAGCACTATCATCCATGCTTTGTTTACTAATGTGATTTGCAGCATTGTAGTGCGAATGTGCTCCAGGACCAATTCCAGCCCAATCAATATTTCGCCAGTAGCCAAGATTATGACGAGACTCAAAACCAGGACGCGCCCAATTAGAAATCTCGTACCATTGTAATCCAGCAGAGTTAAAAAGTTCGTCTGCCAACTCGTATTTTGCGGCTTCATCATCATCATTTGGCGCTTGAATAGTGCCAGCAGCGATTTGACGGCCCATTTTTGTACGCGGCTCTACCGTTAGCGCGTATGCAGAAATATGGTTAACGCCTAGACTTAAAGCCATTTCTACCGACTTTCGCCAATCGTCTAAACTCTCCCCCGGAGCTCCATAAATCAAGTCAACGCTTGAACGCAAGCCACATGCGTTTGCTGCGTTTACACCGCGAGTTACATTTTCTGGAGTATGAGTACGGTCAAGAGTTTTAAGAACATGCGGAACAGCCGATTGCATTCCAAAAGATATTCGAGTAAATCCACCTTCTGCAAGCGTCTCAATATACTTTTCATCTGCAGTATCCGGATTTGCTTCAGTAGTTATTTCCGCTCCAGTTTTCAATCCCCACAAGTTACGTATTTCTTGCAAAATTCGCACTAAGTCGCGCGCTTTAAGAACTGTTGGAGTGCCGCCGCCGAAGAAAACAGATTGCGCTTTAGGCTCGAAAATCCCGTGATATTCCTGCCATTTTTTTACGAGTTGCATTTCACGAATCGCAACATCCGCGTACCCTTCGCGACTTGCTCCCTCTCCTAAATCGCGAGCAGTATACGTATTAAAATCGCAATAACCGCAGCGACGCAAACAAAACGGCACATGCACGTACACTTCAAAAGGCATACTTTTAGTTTGCATAGCTGATTTATTTAATTCAGCATCCAACTCTAAACTCATCCCTCGGACTTTTGTGCTGCACGAATCTTATCTTTAGTATCGCGATCGTTTGCGCTCTCGTCTGTAGCTAATGCAGCAACAAACGCTTCTTGAGGAACTTCAACATGGCCGAGCATCTTCATACGCTTCTTACCAGCCTTCTGCTTTTCGAGAAGCTTACGTTTACGCGTAATATCGCCGCCGTAGCATTTAGCGAGCACGTCTTTTCGAAGTGCGCTAATAGTTTCGCGAGCAATAATTCTAGAGCCGATTGCAGCTTGAATTGGGATCTCAAATTGCTGGCGAGGAATAAGTCCACGAAGCTTCTTAGTCATCATAACGCCGTAAGAATAAGCCTTATCGCGGTGCACAATTGCGCTAAAAGCGTCAACCTTATCTCCCTGAATAAGAATATCAACCTTCACAAGATCCGCAGACTGCTCGCCGTCTTCATGGTAGTCGAGAGAAGCGTAGCCTTTTGTGCGACTTTTAAGCTGATCGAAGAAGTCAAAAACGATTTCTGCAAGAGGAATCCTGTAATGCATCTCCACGCGGTCGGCACTAATATATTCCATTGTGCCCATTTCTCCGCGATGTTCCTGACACAAATCCATTACAGCACCAATAAATTCTTTCGGCGTAATAATATCGGCAGCAACCATTGGTTCAATAATGCGCTTAATCTTGCCTTCTGGAAACTCGCTAGGATTCGTTACATGATGCTCTTTACCATCTTCGCTAGTAACGTCATAAGTTACGTTAGGAGCAGTGGAAATAAGATCCAAGCCAAACTCTCGGCTTAAACGCTCGGAAACAATCTCCATATGAAGAAGACCCAAGAATCCGCAACGAAAACCAAAGCCCAACGCAACCGAGGTTTCTGGCTCGTAAATAAGAGCAGCGTCGTTAAGTTTTAGCTTGTCGAGAGCATCTCGAAGATCCGGGAATTGCGCGTTATCAATTGGGAAAAGACCTGCGTAAACCATAGGTTTAGGATCGCGATAACCATCCAAAGGCTCAGATGCAGAATTTATAGCGCTGGTAATGGTGTCGCCAACTTTAGATTGACTCACGTCTTTTGCACCTGTAATTACATAGCCTACTTCTCCGGCTCCAAGCGCCTTAGTTGGAGTCATATCTGGGCTAATAACGCCGATTTCAATAGGATCGTGCGTCATGCCGATTCCCATCATATGCAACTTTTCGCGCGACTTAAGTTCGCCATCAACCATACGAATATAGGTGACGATTCCGCGATACGAATCGTAGACTGAATCAAAAATAAGCGCGCGAGCAGGAGAATCAGGATTTCCGGTTGGAGCCGGCACTTCCAGCACAATTTGGTCAAGTAAGTCTTTAACACCTTCGCCGGTTTTACCAGAAACGCGCAACACGTCCTCCGGCTTGCAACCAATTAAACCAGCTATTTCTTCAGCATGCTTATCTGGTTCAGCGCTAGGCAAATCGATTTTGTTAAGAACAGGAATAATCGTTAAATTATGGTCGATTGCCATATAAAGATTAGAAAGCGTTTGCGCTTCAATGCCTTGGGTTGCATCTACCAACAGCACCGCACCTTCGCATGCTGCTAACGCGCGCGAAACTTCGTAAGTAAAATCGACGTGTCCAGGAGTATCAATCATTCCAAGCGAATACTCTTTGCCTTCAAAAGTCCAAGGAACGCGAACAGCCTGCGATTTAATAGTAATACCGCGCTCTTGCTCAATATCCATGCGATCCAAGAAACGGTCTCGCATTTCACGCTCTGGCACGATTCCTGAAAGTTGTAAAATGCGATCTGCTACAGTGGACTTGCCGTGATCTATATGCGCAATAATGCAGAAATTGCGTATCAACGATTGATCCGTAAATCCTGGCTGGTTATGCGGTGTAATCAAAGCAAGCATCTCCTTATTAAATACGCGGATAGTATTAAATTGCGTAAGCTACGCAAGTAATTAATCTTACCAACTCTACTACCCTATTTTATAATATAAATCAATATTTTTAGCACTTATTGAGTTTTGACAATACAAAATAACGCTACGCAAAAAACTAATAGCTTATTTGACTTAATATTCGTCGTTATCAGTTAAGTAAGTATTCACGTGGTAGAGATTTGAGATTTTTCGCACTGAGCGCGGACGCTCGCGCGGGTAACGCGCTTGCTACGAAACTCGCGTTGGAAGTCCACTGGACTTCCAACTTAAGCGAGTTTCCGCTCCGAGTTGCCTTCGCGCGCTACGCTTTAAGCGCTCAGGCAGGTCGTCGCGCAGAGCCGCAGGCTGCTGATTCGCCAAGCGAAGAAGAAAAATCGAAAAATCTCTGCGATAAGGCACGGTTATTAAAGATTAAACACGCAGAGTTTGGGGGATTTCTCTACGAGCACTAAAAGAGGACTGAGAAGCTACATTCTTTAAAGATAGGCGAACACACTAAACTCTTTTAGCAGCCAGAGCGCACGAAGGACGGGACGTGCGAGGAGAGAAATCCCCCAAAACTCGCGCCACATTGAGGAGGAAATCCCAAAACGAACAATAGAAACGAATAACGTTATCTAATAAGCATGATACACTTACTATTTGTATGTCCTTATATAGCAAACGTCGTTTGGAGTAACAGTGGCAAACATTAAGTCGCAGAAAAAGCGTGTTCTCACTAACGAGAAAGCACATAAGCGTAACGTAGCAGTAAAGTCTGCTTTGAAGACCGCTATTCGTGCTACTCGTGAAGCCATCACCGCTGGTGATAAGGCTGCAGCGCAGGCCGCTTTCGCAGTAGCCGCTAAGAAGCTTGACAAGGCTGCAGGTCGTGGCGTGATTCATAAGAATCAGGCTGCAAACCGCAAGTCTGGTCTTGCTGTAGCGATTAACGCTCTGTGAAGTTTGTGCAGATAACTGCATAACACAGCATGTAAGGAAAATCCCCAGTACCAATCGGTGCTGGGGATTATTTTTATCATCGTATGCAATATTAGCGGTGACGACGATTATTAATACGACGAATACGAGGACGTCTAACCTTAATAGGTTCCGTGCGGTTCATTGCTCCAAATAAAGTTAAATCTAGTTTCACAGACAACAAGCGCATTGCAACAACAAGAACAACAATAAGAACATCAAGCAATATTTCAACAGTTAAACCAAAGTAACCTGCATGCTTTGCTTTTACAACAAAAACAGTTAATACACATCCAAGAGCAGCAGGTAAAGCGTACCAATGCTTATCTCGCACAATAACAGGAACTTGGTTCAAAATCATGTCGCGAATCAAACCGCCACCCAAAGCAGTTGCCATTCCTAAAAATACTGAAGCCATACCAGACATGTGAAAATCCAAACCTTTTGCTGTGCCATTCACAGCAAACAGACCCAACGCCAAGGCATCAAGCGTAAGCATAAGCCAACGCCATTTATCAATCTCAGGGTGAGCAACAGCCACAATAACACCAGAAAGCAGACCTGTAATAACAAAACCACGATCAGCAATACCAACAGGCGGCAATGCTCCAAGCAACACATCACGAACAATACCGCCACCCAATGCAGTTATCCAAGACGTAGTAATAATCGCAAAAACATCATAATTCTTACGAATAGCCCACATGCCGCCAACCATGCCACAACATCCCATAGCAACATACTCAACTATAAGAAAAAAGACGTTATCCCCTAACGCACCTTCCAAAGCATTTCCCTTCAAATAAATTCGCCAAAACACTACGTGTATAACAAACAAACGCGTTGTACTCTATACGATATCTAAATATAGAGTACAACGCGCCATAAGCAACATTAGATGAGATAATATTAACTAACTTATATAAATTAGTCGCAAACTTTCCACATCCAGTTATGCTTATCTTCGACATCACCGAGCTGAATGCCAAGTAACTCATCGCGCAAAGCCTGAGTTAACTCACCAACGCCACCATCGGCAACCTTAAGATCGAATTCATCGGACTTAAAACGACCAATTGGCGTAATGATTGCAGCAGTACCGCAAGCAAAGACTTCAGTAACCTCGCCAGAACGAATATCGTCAAGCAACCCTTGAAGAGGAATCATGGTTTCAACAACCTTATGTCCTGCTTCCTCAGCAAGCTGAATCAAAGAACGACGCGTAACGCCAGGAAGAATGCTGCCAGTAAGAGATGGAGTTTCCAAATGGCCATCCTTGTGGAGTGCGAACATATTCATGCCACCAAGCTCTTCCAAATATGTCTTAGTTGCAGCATCAACGAAGCACACTTGCTCACAACCATGCTCAATACCCTTGTATTCACCAAGCAAGGAAGCTGCATAATTTCCACCACACTTAGCAAAACCAGTACCACCAGGACCAGTGCGGAACCACTGATCTTCAACCCAAATGCTAACAGGCTTCAAACCACCCTTGAAGTATGGGCCGGATGGAGAAGCAATAACACAGTATTCAACTTCGTGAGCTTCGCGCACACCGAGGAACGGCTCGGAAGCAAACATGAATGGACGCATGTAAAGCGTATACTCTCGACGGCTCGGAACCCATTGCTTGTCTCGCTTTACCAAGGCTGCAACCGATCCAATAAAATCATCAATAGAGAGTTCCGGCAAATACAAACGCTTAGCAGAATTTTGGAAACGAGCAGCATTAATATCTGGGCGGAAAAGCCAAATAGAGCCGTCGGCGCGCTTATAAGCCTTCAAACCTTCAAAGCACTCCTGAGCATAGTGCAACACAGATGCACCTGGATCCATTTTCAATGGACCATAAGGCTCTACACGACGATCAGACCATCCTTCACCTTTAGTCCAAGACATATGAACCATATTGTCGGAGAAAATCTGACCGAAAGCAGGCTTATCAATAAGTTCGTTGCGTTTTGCATCCGAAACTGGATTATCATTCGGCAGAACTTCAAAGTTGCCAGCCAATTTGTTCAACAGAGCTGTATCGCTATGATCATAAGACTCATAAGCGTCAGAAAACTCTGGAGCTACTTCTAAATCAGCCATTATGTCTCTTTTCTATGTGGATTATTTCTACTTGCCTTTTACCGCAATTAACGTATAGATTAATACGATTCTTGTTTTTCGCAAAACTTACACGCCAAAATATCTTAAGAAATATTTCAAAAAATATGCTTTAAAATAAAAATTATTTAGCAAATTTGTTGATTTTATATGAAAAAAGCCGCATAAGAACTGACTTATGCGGCTTAAAATTTTAAACTATTTTATAAGTTATGAATTATAAGTTAATTAGTAATCAAATACATTAACTTATTTTATAACTTACTTTTCTTCTGCAGCTGGAGCGGCAGCAGGAGCAGCATCAGCAGCAGCATCAGCAGCTGGAGCAGCAGCTTCGGCTGTAGCAGCATCTTCAGGAACAGTGACGCTCACCACGGATTCTTCGCCATCCATATCGAGCTCAACACCCTGAGGAAGCTTGACATCCTTAGCAAACACCTTGGTACCGTCGGTCAAACCATCAACGTTAACAACCAAACGCTCTGGCAAGTTAGCAACGTCTGCGCGAACCTTGAGCTCCTGGACATCCACGAATGCAACTGCAGCACCCTTTGGAGTGCCTTCAACGAAGACTGGAACTTCAACGTCAATCTTTTCGCCAGCCTTAACTTCGTAGAAGTCAATGTGTTCTACAATGCGCTTAACAGGGTTACGCTGAACATCCTTAACAACTGCAATGCGAGATTCCTCGCCAAACTTAATAGTGAACAAAGCATTAGCGTGACGCAAAGCCAAAGTGGTCTCGCGCATTGGAAGAGTAACATGCACTGGTTCAGCACCGCCAGCATAAAGGCTTGCTGGAATCAGCTTAGCTACGCGCAAACGACGAGCAACACCCTTACCAAACTCAGTGCGCAATTCGCCTTCAAGAGTAATTTTTGTAGCCATATCGGTCTCCTTATGGTCTGGATAGTTTAGTTTGTTAATCCAGCTTCAGGCGCACCGACGCGCCGAAAACCATAAGAGGCTATCAGCCCAGTCGATAACGGAACTCTGCCAACAAACTAATCACAAGCTAGTGGCATATTCCCTCGCCAAAGCAACTTTGCTATTCTAACGACAGGCTACGACTTATAGCAAATACAAAATTATTACTAATCAAATCGAATATAACTGCTACTTGAGCATACAAACGATTATTATAGTTAATAGTATGTAAGTGCATAGCATGATACTATGATGTGCGCTTAATCCGCAAGCCGTTTGGCATAATGAAGGAGCAAATGTGTCCGTTTTTAATGCACTCCAACAGCAAGCGTTTAATCTTGCCCGTAAAGCATTGCGTATTGGCAGTAACTTCGCGCACCCAGTCAGCGATGACCGTGCAGGCGGACCAGACTACCTTAATACGGATCAAGAAAACACAAATACTTTACTTTCACAAAAACAACGCCTTCCACACGTAGAAGAGTGGGGTGCGCAAATGCCAACAACGACGTTTATCGATCCGGAAACAGGCTTGCTGACCACAAAAACCGAAAGCGCAGCACCTCTTGACGATGGCACAAGCATTTATGACTTATACGCAGATCGCGCAGCACGTATGGGCGACGATCCTCTTTACACTTATAAAGAAAACGATAAGTGGGTCACAAAAACAGCTAATCAGTTCCTTCAAGAAGTACGCGATGCCGCAAAAGGTTTGATGCACTACGGATTGCGCAAAGGCGACGCTGTTGCTTTTATGTGCAAAACATCATACGAGTGGGATGTAACAGACGCAGCAGTTATGGCTTGCGGCGGTGTTCTTGCAACTATTTATGACACGGATTCAGCTGAGCAAATTCGCAATATTGTGAATAATTCCGACTCGCGTTTCCTTATTGTTGAAACAACTGACATGCGAGATAAAGCTGATGGAGCTATTGAAGAATGCCCAAGTTTGGAACGTATTATTTGCATTGAAACAGGCGGTTTAGCAGAACTTCAAGCTTTCGGATACGCTGTTAGCGATGAGGAACTAGATGCTCGCATTGATTCTGTAAAGAAAACAGACTTGTGCTCTATTGTTTACACTTCTGGCTCCACAGCTGCACCTAAAGGTGTGGAAATGACTCACGAACACTATTGCACTACAGCGTTGAATTTGCCTGTTTACTTGCCGAATTTGCTTAGCGAAAAAGACGGCTCTGTGCTTCTGTTCCTTCCTCAAGCACACTCTTTTGCAAGAGCAATTAACTATATTGTTGTTGCAAGTACGTTGCGCATTTATATTGCTCAAGGTATTCCTACTTTGATTTCCGATTTGCAAGTTGCAAAACCTACGGTTATGATTGTTGTCCCTCGAGTTCTTGAGAAGGTTTATAACGCAGCTTCGCAGAAGGCTGGTCACGGTGCTAAAGGCTTGGCTTTCCAGGGTGCTGTTGTGACAGCACAGCAGTATATGAAGGAAGTTCAGGAATTTGGTGACGCTAAGGCTCTTACTAAAGCTCGCCGCACTGCTTACGATCCGCTTGTTTATCGTCCACTTCGCCAAGCTCTTGGCGGTCGCGCACGCTGGATTGTTGCAGGTGGAGCTCCTCTAGATCCTGAATTGCTTTCATTCTTCCGCGGAGCAGGAGTTCCTGTCTACGAAGGTTATGGTCTTACAGAAACTACTGCACCATGCGCGTTTACTCCTATTGGAGTTCCATTCCGAGAAGGTTCTGTTGGCATTGCATTCCCAGCTTTTACTTTGCGAATCGCATCCGACGGCGAAGTTCAAATTAAAGGCACTTGCGTATTCCATAAGTATCACAAAAACGATGAAGCAACAGAAACTTCATTTACTAAAGACGGATGGTACGCAACAGGCGATTTGGGACGAATTGACGACGATGGCATGCTTTATATTACCGGACGTAAGAAGGATTTGATTATTACTGCTGGCGGTAAGAATGTTGCTCCTGGACCTATTGAAGAGATGATTAAGAGATGCGAACTTGTGTCTCAGGCTCTCGTTCTTGGAGATAAGCGTCCGTTTATTTCTGCACTTGTTACTTTAGACGAAGAAACTTTACGAAATTGGCTTAAACTCAAGGGTCTTGACGCTACTATGAGCATGGAAGAGGCTGCTAATAATGCTGTCGTTCGTGCTGAAGTGCAAAAATTTATAGATCTTGCCAATGAAGGCGTGTCACGCGCAGAATCTGTGCGAAAGTTCATTATTTTGCCAGAAGAGTTTACGCAAGAAAACGGCTTAATGACTGCGTCTATGAAGATTATTCGTCCACGAGTTATTAAGCGCTACACTACTTTACTTAATACACAAATGTATACGACGCGCAAAAAGTAGTTTGTTTAAATTAACTCAGCTGAACGCACACAATTTACCCCGTATTTGGAAAGTTAATATATTTAACTCTACAAATGCGGGGTAAATTGCATAAAAAATACACATTTAAAATGTTTCACATACTTATTAAAATTATGCGTGCAAGGGAATTTTTCCTACAAGAAAGAGAACAATTATGAATAAAAACAAAACTATAAAATCTGAAAGAAAAGTTTATTCAAATACTTTTTCTAAGAAACTTACTGCCGCAAGCGTAGCGGTAATTTTAACTGGGGCTTCTATCTCAATGTTTGCAGTTACTGCCAATAGTGCATATGCAAACGAAACTGATTTAAAACAACCTACTGTTCTCATTCCTAACAATAAAGTCACTTACAATGTAGCATCAGCTCCACTAACAAAAGGCGCAACAACTTCACAAAGCAGTGTAGAAAAGACTGCCGCAGGTCTTTTTAGATTTGCAATGAACGATCCTTCTCTTACTGCGGCACAGCGCGAAGATGCTCGCAAAGCTTACGAAACTTTGACCGGACAATTAAATAAGCCAAGCTGGTACGACTCAAAGGTGACTTTAGGAAAAGGAGATATTTACCCAGATTCTCTTTCTCGCTTAAGCAAAGCAATATCTTATATGCAAGCAATTAATGCTTATCGCCAAAGCATAGGATTAAGTCCTATGGGCGTAAGCCTCCAATTAACCGCTGATGCAATTAACGATGCATTCTATTCTGCAAACCACACCGATCATGCTCGTCACTATAATACTTATGAAAATTTGGCTTGGGCTGATTACGGCGATGGTTCATACACCGGTGGCACAACACCTGAAACAATGACTGGCGCAATGAAGCAGTGGATTACAGACGAAAAGAAAGTTTACGACGAATACAAGTCACGTGGACAAGAGGCTCCAGAAGGCGAAGTTGGTCACTATTTGAACTTCATTAACGGCTCACTTGGTTCAATGGGATTCACTACTGGAAACATTAGTAATGAGTACGGTAGCATTGCAGCATGGGATGCTTCAACAGAAAGCGCTCCTTTCACAATCGAACAATACAAACAACTTATTGACAGGTACATCAATGGTAATGGTGGATCTTCCAGCCAAACACCAACACCGTCAGTTCCTGATCACACCGTGCCGTCAGTTCCTGACCACACCGTGCCGTCAGATCCTGAAGTAGATCATACTGTTACACCAGATGTTATGCCAAATATCAATATTCCAGAAGAATATCCAAGCTTTAGCCATTCCGATTACAATATTGGTGTAGGAGATATCAATTCTTCTAACTTCGGCTTAGGAGACTTCAACTTCGGCTTGGGCAACACCACCGACTTCGGCGGAACCAACATCGGAGACTTCAACTTCGGCTTAGGCAACACCACCGACTTCGGCGGAACCAACATCGGAGACTTCAACTTCGGCTTAGGCAACACCACCGACTTCGGCGGAACCAACATCGGAGACTCTAGCTTGGGAGACTTAAACGGCTCCAACGCTTCAACTACTTTACCTGCATCTAGCACTACGGATACCCCTGTAGTTGATCCTGACACACTTCTGTAGGAAGCTGAAATCTAATTAACAAACAAAAATTAAGTGACGCAGCGGCATTCACCGTTGCGTCACTTTTTATTACAACTTATTTGCAAAGAATTGTGTTTTCAACTTGAGTAAGGTTACTCTCATAATCACTTCCACAGAAACCATTATTACTTATAAGTAGATTGTCACAAAATAAGTAAAATATGCTCTACTAGAACCCCAAACGCTCAAGCTTCTTAGGATCGCTCTGCCATCCTTTTGCAACCTTCACATGCAATTCAAGTACAGCTTTTGTACCAGTAATGCGATTTACAGCCGTGCGCAAACGCTTCTTTACGCGCACTAAATGCTCCGCACGATGGCCAATAATAATCGGCTTTTGAGAATCACGCTCAACATAAACAGATACAAGCACATGCGCTTTATTGTCGTCGTATTGAGTATCTTCGCCACCACCCGGATACACAATATCGTCAACTACAACAGCTAATGAATGAGGCAACTCGTCGTCCAACTCTTCCAAAAATGCGCCGCGAATAAGCTCCGAAATCATGCTTTCTGGGCTTTCCTCACTAAGCTGATCCGCCGGATACATTTGCGGACCTTCCGGCAAGTTTTGAATCAAAACATTCTTAACTTCGTCAACATTGTCGCGTTCCAACGCACTAACCGGCACGATATCCGTAAAATCAGCAAACTGCTGAATTTGAAGCAAATGCTCAACTAATTCACTGCGACTAAGCGTATCGATTTTCGTAACAATGCCGATAAGCGGAACTTTCCAAGTCCAATTGCCCTTCTCATCTTTTTTAGCAAAATCAGAACGAAGTCGACTCAGAATTCGCCTATCTCCAGGTCCTATCTCCTGGTCTGCTGGAAGCAAGAATGCAATCGCGTCAACATCTGAAAGTGACTCGTCAACAATATCATTCAAACGCTGACCAAGAAGCGTACGAGGACGGTGAATACCAGGCGTATCAACCAACACCATTTGTGCATTATCGGTAGTAACAATCCCTCGAATAGCTTTACGCGTAGTTTCCGGACGAGACGACGCAATAGCAATTTGCGTACCAATAAGAGCATTCATAAGCGTAGACTTACCAACGTTTGGTCTACCAACTACAGCTACGAAACCGGAACGATAACCGTGAAAATCAGGAGTAGAAATCGTTGCGCGAGTTGAAGCGTCTAGATTTGCAAACATCTCGTCGTCGAAGTCATCAGTATCATCAAAGTTGTTAATATTATTCACGTTATTCTTACCGTCCAGTTCTTTATTTCAGCATATTCGTTTGTTTCATAGTACTAGCTTGCTTCAAAGCATTGGTTTGTTTGCTTTCAGCAGATTTTTCGGAAGAGCTAATGTCATTTTGATTATCCTTAGAATCCTTAGACTCTTCCAAAACTTGCGCATCTCGTTCTACTAAAATAGTAGATACTTTCTTTCGCCTACCAGCTGAATCTACAGCAGTTAATTTTAGTCCTCTTGTAACAGCGCTGGAACCAACAATCGGCACATTACCAATCAACTTCGTAAGCAAACCAAACACAGTATCCACATCGTCTTCGTCAATATGAACTTCAAAAATATCTTCCAAATCTGCGATTGACGTTCGAGCAGGCATCTTCCACACGCCGTCACGTATTTCTTCTGGATCTGCATGCTGAGTGCGATCGTGCTCATCTTCCAACTCGCCAACAATTTGCTCAATAGCATCCTCAATAGTAACCAAGCCTGCAATACCGCCGTATTCGTCAACCACTACTGCCACATGCTGGCGAATTCGTTGCATTTCATGGAATAAATCGTCAACCGGCTTCGACTCAGGAACAAGCATGGGGTCTCGGCTAATTGTTTCAACTGCTCTAGAAGATGCTGCAGGATTAAACACAGTAGCGCGTACAGCATCCTTCAAATAAGCAACACCTACTAAATCATCTACAGAATCTCCAATAACGGGAACTCGAGAAAATCCTGAACGAGAGCATAATTTAAGGAAATTTTCCAGCGTTTCATCACTTTTAACGCAAATCATATCGGTTCTAGGTACCATTATTTCGCGAGTCAAAGTATCTGAAAGCGTGAGCACATTGCGCATCATTTCCGACACTTCCGGATCGAAATCATTCGCTTCAACAAGTCGATCAATACTCGCCTTTGCTTGATCTAGCTGAATATCTTCCAAAGCTTCATCATCTGAAAGATCAACATGCTTTTTCCTAGAAGTGACGTCAACATCGCTAGCAATATGCACTAAAGGATTAATCGCAATAGCAATAGACACAATGCGAGAAAGTCGCATCAACTTTGCTACAGGTTGAGCCGCACCAACTGAACGTGGACGAACAAGAATAGAAATCACAGCTACAGCTACTGAAACAACAACACCAATAATAAGAGTTACCCATAAAGGCGAGCCGAAAAATGCAGCTAAAGAAGCAAACAAAACTCCATCTAAAACGTTACATAGCACACGCACAAAAGCGCATGCTCCAGAAGTTGTATAACGGTCAGCAATCAGTTTTTTTACACGATGGATTCTAGCGATTCGACGCATACGCACTATGGCACTAGTTTCATCATCATGCGTTTGCGCTTCAATCATAAGATTATTTAAACTTGCACGAGTAACTCTAGGCACTGCCCCTTCTGCAGCAGCCATAGCAAGCGAAAGCCATACAAGCAGCATTGCCAGCACAAGCAATGCAGCTAAGCCAATCCAGATATGCAACGGCAATTGCGGAACTGATATGCTAGAAAATATTTGCTTAATATATTCCATAATTATGCTCTTAATGCGCTTTAATGCTGTTTTTTATTTTTATTTTTGACGCTACTCGCTTCATGCTCAACATCGTAACGCTCAAGCTCGTTTACTGCACCTTCTGGCAAAGTTGCATCGTACAATTCTCCAGATCGAGCAGCGAAAAAAGTAAGCATTAGTTGACGTTGCAAACCAAACATTTGCTTTTCTTCTTCCGGAGTAGTGTGATCGTAGCCAAGCAGATGCAGAATACCGTGAATAGTTAGCAACAACATTTCTTCCATAGTACTATGCCCAGCTGCGAGCGCCTGCTGTTGAGCAACCCATGGGCAAATCACCAAGTCGCCAAGCATTCCTTCAGAAACTTTTTCATCGCTTCCAGGAGTAAGCTCGTCCATTGGGAAACTCATAACATCCGTTGGGCCTTCTAGGTTCATCCAACGTTCATGCAAACAGGCAATTGGCTCTGGATCAACAAAAGTAATCGATAAATCCGAATGCGTACTTACTTTCATTTGTTGAAGAACCCACATTCCAAGATCTGAGAAGATTTTAGCGTCAATATTCCACACTGTTTCATTCATGACTTCAATGCTCATGATTTATCCGTTATTCCTCTCAGTAGATTCTTTAGTACGTTCACGTTTTTTACGCTCAAGCATTGCATCGTAATTTTCGTATGCTTCCACAATACGACCAACCAAAGCATGACGCACAACGTCTTCTGCTTGCAAATGCACAAAAGCAATATCTTTAACTTCGCCCAAAATCTTCTCAATAGAAACAAGACCAGAACGCACAACTGCTAAATCAACCTGCGTGCTATCTCCTGTAATCACCATGGTTGTATTAAAACCGAGTCGAGTTAGGAACATTTTTAATTGTTGAACAGTCGCATTTTGCGCTTCATCAAGAATAACAAAAGCATCGTTTAATGTGCGACCTCGCATATAAGCAAGAGGAGCAACTTCAACAACATTCTCGTCAAGATAGCGTTTTAGTTGTGCAGATCCAAGCATATCAGAAAGCGCATCATAGAGTGGGCGCAAATATGGATCAACTTTATCGTTTAAAGTGCCAGGCAAGAATCCTAAGTTTTCGCCAGCTTCAACAGCAGGACGAGTAAGAACAATTCTGCGAACTCTTCCATCTTCCAATGCACGAACAGCTTTAGCAACTGCTAAATACGTTTTTCCAGTACCAGCAGGACCAATTCCAAACGTTACAATATTGCAATCCATTGCTTGCACGTACGCTGTTTGCCCAGCAGTTTTTGCACGAACAGGATTTCCTCCAGCAAACGTGATCACGCCTTTACTCATTCGAGCTCTTCTGCTCATAGCACGGCGATGCGCTTCTTCGCTAGAAGGCAACAGCTCACTTGAATCTCTTGAAAACTCATTTTCAGCGCGCGAAACAGGATTATTAATTGCATAGGATGAAGAAATAATACTATTTCCAAGCACTCCACCATCATGACCGATACGGTTTATGCGCACATTGTGTTCATCGTTATGCAAAATATCACGCTCAAGCATGCGTCTTACTTCGTATGCATCCATAGGTTGTTCGTAAGCTGCATCAATCATGCGCCTAAACGCATACTCAGCTTTAGCTGCATCTTCATCTGCTCTAGCTGAACGAGCAACAATTTGAACATCTTTGCCTCGCACAGTAATATCTGCTTCTGGAAAAGCATGTTCTACTTCACGCAAACCAGCATCTGCAGCACCTAAAACTGCAACCGAGCTTAATTCGCTAGGAATTTGCACAAAACGCGTAGTACTTTTCGTCACGATTTACAAGCTACCTTCTACAAGTTTTTCACCAGTCAATACGTGAGCATGAACATGAAACACTGTTTGACCAGCATCAATACCAGTATTAAATACGAGTCGATAATCACCGTTGAATTCATCATCAGCAATTTTTTGTGCGACACCAGCAATATGAGCCAAAGTTTCAGGAGCTTTACTAGCAAGCTCAGCAACATTCTTATAGTGATTGCGCGGCACAATCAGCACATGCACTTTTGCTTGCGGATTAATATCTTTAAAAGCAACTACCGAATCGTCTTCATAAACTCTGCTGCTCGGTATTTCTCCAGCAACAATTTTACAAAAAATGCAATCAGCATCAGTATTGTAAGTAATATCACTCATGGTTTCTCCCCTATTTGCTACTAAATGAAATCAATGCCTTAAGCCAAAAGCAATCGACACTCTTCTTATTATTTTACACAATTATGAGCACTTTTAGATACGATTTATGCGATTATTCGTAACGTCCTAAAGCACGCGAAAGAAGAGAAAGAGCTACAGGTCCTGCAGTAGATGCGCGAAGAATATTACTGCCTAAAACGCAGCTTTTAGCACCAGCATCAATAAACATTGACACTTCATCGTCACTAATACCACCTTCTGGCCCAACTAAAACGTAAATAGTACGCTCTTTACCATCCTCCAAACAGCGCTCGCTAAGAGTATTTACTGCTTGTTCTATTTGATTCCAGCAATCAGTTGCGTCTTGATGCAATACAATTACGAGATTTCCGTAAACGCACGCACGCCTACATATTGCAACTATTTGCTTGCTCGAAACACATTCTTGAAGTTCAGGCATCCATGCACGACGAGATTGCTCTGTGGCAGACTGTAAAACTTGGCTCCAACGCTTATCTGTGCGACCAGGTTTCCACTTTGCAATTGAACGATCCGCGCACCAAGGGATTACTTCATCCACGCCAATTTGCGTAGCCATATCAATTGCTTGCTCATCGTGCCCTGTTTTTGCCAAAGCTTGAACAAGTGCAAGTCTAGTCATTCGCGGAGCTTCCCTAGTAAACGCTTCTACACGAACTAAGCCATTTTCAACATCCGTCACCTTTGCATGAATGCGCAAGCCTTTGCCGTCAGAAAGTTGCAAAGCATCGCCTTCTAATAGTCGCATGGCAGATATAGCGTGACGTTTTACTTGAGATGGAAGCGCAATCGTCCACCCTTCTTCGATTCCTTCTGCAAGCACAGGAGCATTATCGTGATCAGTATCAAGCAAAAATAAAGCGTCAGTCATAGTTCAAGCCTAACGTGAGGATGCGCCAAGTACTAAAAAATGTTTCTGTGCAAGTATTGTGGCAAACTAGAACAGTACGTATTGGAGGTTTGCAATGAGTAATGAGCTTGGTGATAACACTGCGCTTGTTACTTTGCGTATTTCACGCTTTACTCCATGTAATAAATCTGAAGATGATGCAAACAGTAAACAGACAGAGCGCAAGCGCAGAGAAAGTCCTTTTGCGCGCAGAAAGCGCAGTAATCCTTTCGCAAAACTAGATTCTTCAGAAAATAACATAAATAATTCTTCCGAATCTAGTGAATCCAGAATATCTAGTGAATCCGGTGAATCTTACGAATCTTCTCCAAAACGCATTCAAGGTAAGCATTGGGTTCAAGATTACAGTTTACGCGTTCATTCTACTGACACTATTCTTGACTGTTTACTGACTATTAAACGCACAATCGACCCAACTTTAGCTTTCCGCTACTCATGCGGTCACGGCGTTTGCGGTTCCGACGCTGCAAACGTAAATGGCATGCCAACCTTACTATGCAGTGCAACTATTGGTGCAAACGCACGTCCTGAAAGCACAAATAGCGTGCAATCTCGAGGCTTTAGAAAAACTGGCACTACTAGCAGCTCCTCACAGTCGACAAAATCGCCAACTTTACAGCAAAAATCTAAAGAGACTACCACTTTGCAAAATGGCACTTTTGGTGTTATTGAGCTTGCTCCACTTTCAGGATTTGCAGTTCAACGAGATCTTATTTGCGATATTTCGCCTATGATTTCGCAAATAAAACGCTTAGAACCTTATTTGCAGGCATCTAACGTTTCTACGAGAAATACTGAAGGGAAACTCCAGCTTATTGAGTTTTTGCAACATCCTGAGGAACTTAAAAAATTTGAGCTTTTGAGCAATTGCATTATGTGCGGTGCTTGCGAAGGAATTTGCCCAATTTATGCAGGCGGAGAAGCCTTTATTGGGCCTGCAGCATTGGTTAACGCGGCTCGTTTTATTTACGATTCCAGAGACAATGCAACAGAGCATCGCCTTGATCTAATAGACAGCAGTGACGGTATTAGCGCATGCCAGTCAGTTAGAGCATGTTCAAGACAGTGCCCTCGCGGAATTGATATTGGCGAAGAAATTTGGCAGCTTACAACGCTTGTAAACGAGCGCAAAAACTCTTAGATTATTCAATTCCAGATGCTATGCGCACTGCCTCTATTGGGTCGTCTGTGACAGCAAATAAGTGCGGATCGAGTGAAGAAATAAAACCTCGTTGAGTTACTGTAGACTTCAGCCAGTCAATCAAACCATTCCAATACGAAGTACCGAAAAGAACAACAGGCACGCGCGCAACTTTATGCGTTTGCACTAAAGTCAAAGCTTCAAACATTTCATCCATCGTGCCAAAACCGCCAGGGCACACAATAATTCCAGAAGAATACTTCATAAACATTGTTTTACGCACGAAAAAATACCGAAATTGCATGCCAAGATTAATCCACTTATTCAAACCCTGCTCATGAGGAAGCTCAATCCCCAATCCTACAGACGTACCACCAGCTTCTGCAGCTCCACGGTTTGCAGCTTCCATAATTCCAGGACCGCCACCTGTAATAACAGCAAAACCGCGTTTTACAAGCTCTGAACCCATAGTACGAGCTAAAGAATACTCAGGATCATCTTCTTTTATTCGAGCAGAACCAAAAATACTAACAGCTTTACCTAACGATGCGAGCGCGTCAAAACCATCAACAAACTCAGCTTGAATACGAAGCGCACGCCATGGATCCGCGCTACGCCAATCCCATCTCTTATCTACTTCTACACCAACTCCAGAAACAAGCTGCTGATTGTTATCGTTACGAAGAAGCGTCTCTGTAGTGCTCTCCTTAGGAATCATAGAACCGCGCATCACAACAGAACCACGATGATACGTGTTATTCCAAGGTGGAACATCTACTGAAAAATCTTCTTTATTACTATTAAACATGATTTCTCCTAGAAATTTACTTTCAAATATATTGAAAATAATAATTAAAACTAGTCTTCAACTTCATCTAATTCTTCTTCCATATGCTTTGCTTGCATAGAAAGTAAGAAGCCAGAAACTCCTGCAGCAATAATAGAAGCAACAAGAACGCCAAAACGTGCTTCAGCAGACAAATCTGCGTCAGAATACGCAAGCGAGGCAATAAGAAGAGAAACAGTGAAACCAATTCCACACGCACATGCTGTAGGCATTAAGTCTACTACGCGAAGACCATCAGGAACTTTCAAACCTAGAACACGCTTTGATATCCAAGCAGTTGCCATAATTCCAACAGGTTTACCAACAACAAGAGCAATAGTGATGGCAATCAAAATTGGCGAGAAGAACAACTCCCAAGTCAATGTTTCAAAATGCACTCCTGTAGCGAAAAGAGCGAAAATTGGAAGAGCCAATAACGCAGAAACAGGCTGAATTTTTTCACGATAGCGTTCAGCCCGAAGCGTTTTTTCACCATGAACTAAATGCGCCGGAGTTAGCAAACCCACCATTACTCCAGCTAAAGTTGGATGCACGCCAGCTTCATACATCATAATCCAAGCCATAATTCCTACTATTGCAACCAACGGCCATGGAACGCGCTTCAAACGCACTAAAGTAGTCCAAACCAAACCGCAAGCAATTACTCCAGCAAACCAATACCATGCGTTAAGAGACGAGAAGAAGACAGCAATAAGTGCTATTCCAAGCAAATCGTCTACTGTAGCAAGAGTCATAAGAAATGCGCGCAAAGCGTGTGGCAAAGTTTTTGCAAATAAAGCAAGAACAGCAAGAGAGAAAGCTATATCCGTTGCTGTAGGTATTGCCCACCCGTCACGAACCATATCAAGCGAAGGTAAAGCGCCAGAAGTAAGACGCATAATCTCCTGCCCAGCATGCAATTCAGAAAATACAGTTACTGTAGCAACAAACAGCAAAGGAGGCACAATCATTCCACCAACAGCACAAATCATTGGCATTGCAGCTGCGCGAGGGTCAGAAAGCGAACCAGCAATAAGCTCATGTTTTAAATCTAAACCAACCGAAAGGAAGAAAATAGTAAGCACGCCATCTTGTACCCAGTGACCAATCGACATGTGTATATTCGTCCACGGAATGCCTACATGAGTATGCGATACGGCTTCAAATATTGGTGCGGTTAAAGGAATATTTGCAAGCAATAAGCCGGTAAGAGCGAAACCAAGCATAATTAAGCCAGAAATTCGCTCATTATTTGCAATATTGCGTGCTACTCTCCAACTGCGTCGTATCATATTGTAAATATTTCCTCCACTAAATGCATTTATAACGTTTATAACGTTTTATAGTGCAAAATATGTGATTCGCACTTTTAAGTATAACTGAGAGGCATAAACCGAGCGAGTTGCATACGAATTAAAAAAACGCGGAGCAAAAGCTTCGCGTTTTGTTTGTGCGCCAGACAGGATTCGAACCTGCAACCTTCTGATCCGTAGTCAGATGCTCTAATCCGTTGGGCTACTGGCGCATGTTTCCAGCCTCAAGAACCATGTCCTTGTTTCCGGCAACTTGACTAATATACAACCATCCGCGCTAAAACACAAACCCCGGCGTGTCGACCGGGGTTTGTTGTTAAGAAATGCAAGAATTGATAAATACTCGCTAAGTTGTAAAGATTGAATTATGCTCTGCGCTCAAGCACTTCGTCAACCATTCCATAAGCTTTAGCTTCTGGAGCAGTCAAAATAGTATCCACTTCAATATCTTTACGGATGCGCTCAATATCTTGACCAGTATGCTTTGCAAGAGTTGATTCTAACCAAGAACGCAAACGCAACATTTCCTTAGCTTGAAGCTCAATTTCAGTAGCTTTACCAAAATCTTGACCCATTGCAGGCTGATGGATAAGCACACGAGCATTTGGCAAAATCATGCGCTTACCAGCAGCTCCAGCAGCAAGAATAATAGCAGCAGCAGAAGCAGCCTGACCTAAGCAAACAGTTTGAACATCTGGATTAATGTATTGCATTGTGTCATAAATCGCAGTCATAGCAGTCATCGAACCGCCAGGTGAATTAATGTACATCATCACATCGCGATCAGAATCCATGCTTTCTAAAACAAGCAACTGAGCCATAATGTCGTCAGCAGAAGTGTCATCTACTTGCACACCCATGAAAATAATGCGATCTTCAAACAGCTTAGTGTAAGGATCTTGCGTTTTCATGCCATATGGAGTTTGCTCGCCAAATTGAGGCAACACGTAACGATTAGTAATGCGCTGAGCAGAAGTAACGCCGCCAAAACCAGCTAAACGCTCAGCACGCGCAACAAACTTTGCTTCTTCACTTGCCATAATTACTCCTCACCGCGCATAGAAGCAGGAGTGGTCACAATTTTATCTACGAAACCATACTCCAAAGCTTGCTGAGCTGTAAACCAGTGATCGTATTCGTTATCTCGGTAAATTTCCTCTACCGTATGACCAGTCTGCTTTGCAGTCAATTCAGAAAGCGTTTTTTTCATATCCATAATAAGCTCTGCGTTAATTCGCACATCCGTAGCAGTGCCACCGACACCGCCAGAAGGTTGATGCATAAGCACACGAGCATGTGAGGTAATATAACGCTTACCAGGAGTGCCAGAACTAAGCAAGAACTGACCCATAGATGCAGCCATGCCAACAGCAATAGTTGCAACATCTGGCTCAATTAATTGCATAGTATCGTAAATTGCCATACCAGCAGTAATTGAACCTCCAGGCGAATTAATATACAACCAAATATCCTTCTTAGGATCTTCCGCAGCAAGCATTAACATTTGCGCGCAAATAACATTGGCATTCTCGTCTTTTACTTCAGATCCCAACCAAATAATGCGATCTTTTAGCAACCGATTAAAAATAGAATCAGTTGATGTAGGCGCTTCAGCCTGTTCCATCACAGGAGAAGCTGTAAAAAGCTCAGTCACTATATCTCCTTGTTACCACGTAATTATTTCTACACTACCTTGTGCGCATGACCGCATAGAAAATATTGCGAATATGATTTGAATTGAATGTTTTACGCCAAATTTCTAAAATTTTATTCATATCAACAGATGTAATTTTTACTTATTACCTCACGTTAGTATGCATTATTGAGTATATTTTTATTGGATTATCAATTCATTATAAGGAGTAATTATGGATCCTAACCAATTGCCAGACAACAACTACTCGCCTGCTCCGATGCCAAATAACGAGTATCCAAATAATGGTTACCAAAATAATACATACCCAAATAATGTAAATCCAAATAACGGATACCAGAACAACAATTACCCTAATAATGTAAATCCAAATAATGGTTACCAACCAAACTTATATCAGAATAATCAACAACCAGTCAACAACTATCCTGCAAACGCTTATCCAAATGCAACAAATACAAGTGCTCATAAGTCAAAATACATTTGGCTTATTGTTGTCATAGTAGTAGCAATAGTTGCAGTAGGTGGCTACGTAATTTCAACTAATCTTAAACCGCATTACAATTGCGCTGCACCAAAAAGCGCAAATATTGAAGAATACGTACATTGCCATCCAGAAGAAGCTAAAAAACTCACTAATGGATTTAATGATGCCACTAGCAGCTCACCATTCAACATAACGTTTGACACTAAAGGTGATCAGCTCAATATAAATGCAAAGTTCAAAAGGCACCTATCTGATTTAGAAATTACAGCGTTAAAGACTGGAATGCAAACATACGGCGATAGCCTCTCGAACTTGATGCCACAATCAGCATCGGATGAAATGAAAGAAAAAATTATTGCACCAATACGCATACATTTCTCCTTCTCAAACGATGATGGAACTTTTATCGCAGATAAAGAATTCAGTTCTAATAATTAATTAAAAAATAACTAAAATAACCAACATAACTAAAAAATATTTACTAATAACAAATGCGCCTTTGCTAATACTGAACTAGCATAGGCGCATTTATTTTGCACATATTGTATTTTCCATACTAAAAATTCAAACATTATTTGCGCATAAAAATTTTTGGTATTATCGCTATGCTTCTAGATACAGCACAAGAAACAGCCATCGGAATAATCATAATCATAGGCACATTCACTAATTGCGCTACCAAAAAAAGCGCAAACCACAATGACTTTCGGCTTGCAGTTAGCAGACTTGCAGCGCCAAAAATAGCAGCTATTATCAATAATTTTGGCTGACTTGATAACATGCCACCAACAACTGGAATGTTCATACTTATAAAACCTACGATCAGCCCTACGCAAGCCCCAGACGACATACTCGGCTGAAGCACACCACCACTTGCGCCAGCTCGAAGAGTGCAACTTGTTAAAATTATTTTTGCAACAAATAGTAGAAGCAAAGTTACCAAAGAGTTTTTGTCAATTGCAATACTTGTTTTTGCAATATTATATGCGTATTGTGCTAAAGCTCTGCCATTGCCCATAATTGCTGGATTCCACGATGCAACTAATCCCGTTACTAAGCCCATTAATGGCAAAAAATATAAGATTTGGTAATTGTGAGCACACTTAGAGCGAGCCCAACGAATCATCTTATGGAAAAGAATACCCACAATACCGCAAGCAATGCCAACTATAATTGCAAGCAGCAACACAGTAGTGTTGACAATATGGATGTCATTAAGACTTGGCAAACAATAGTAAGGTTCATCCCCAAGCACAAAAATAGTAGTCAATGATGCAATTTCACTTATACATAACGCAATAGCAAAAATACCAAATTTTTGTATAAGCCAATACCATTTCAAACGCTTTAAAGAAGATTTCGATTCGTGAGAAAAACGTGGAATTGCAACCAAACCTAGTGCCATAATCGCACCCGCTATTGGAGCGCGATAAACTCCAGCTAAACCAGCACCAGCAGCACTTGCAACCAAAACGCGAGCTTGAAATTCACTGACTCGAATAAAGCAGAGTAACTTCTGAGTGAGCATTGCAGCTAATTCTCGAGGCGCAACTTCTCTACCTAAACTTGCGCCAGAAGCAACTATAAAAATTTGTAAACATACATGGATAATCGTCGTATTAAATGGCATCGATTGGCCACTAACAGCATGAGCTATATCGACAATATGATTAGAAGATTTTGTCCATAACCACATCCAAATAATTGCAGCAACAGACATCACAATTAATACAACAGCAACGTAGTGCAATATTGGCAATCCAACTGGCGAAGGTTTAAGAGCGGATTCTGAAAATCCGAACATTACGTTTTGCACAGCATGTAGTAACAGAGTTAATAATATTGCACCAACCCCAGCCATAACTGCAACAAAAAAGGCAATAAGACTTAATCGTAAACATGTAAAAACGTAGCTCAAACACTTACAAAGTTTTTTACTGCCTACTATTTGCAAATTGCGTTTTTCCATTAGCAGCAGCCTTCCTTATGTTATTTGTTTTTAATTTTATTTGTTTTCATTTATTTAAAGTATAACAACAACACAAAAACCCAGAGCAAAAGCCCTGGGTTTTAGCAAATATGAGAAAGTATAAACTTTCTCTTGTTTGAAAAATACTACTTAGAAAGTTCGTCAGCAACTTCTGCAGCAGCAGAAGCAGCCTTCACGCTTTCGTCTTCGTCATCATCCTCAGACAAGAATGCACTCAAGTCAAGAGCTTCTCCGCCGGAAACGAACTTTACAGCACGCATACCAGCAAGCAAGCCCTTAGAACGAGCAACCTCCTGCACGGCAGAACCAAGCTGACCGTTGTTAACGATTGCGTTAATGAACTGGTTTGGATCCATGCCGTACTGCTGAGCAACAGAAACCAAGAAGTTGGTGAC
Source organism: uncultured Gardnerella sp. (assembly GCA_947088155.1). Taxonomy (GTDB): domain Bacteria; phylum Actinomycetota; class Actinomycetes; order Actinomycetales; family Bifidobacteriaceae; genus Bifidobacterium. The sequence continues at coordinate 143,516 of CAMUFL010000003.1, forward strand.
GTCAGCCTGGGAAACAGTCACATCCATCTGTTCAGCCAAAGCGTCAAGAACCATCTGGTCGCGAAGTTCCTTCTCAGCAGCCTGCTGAGCTTCGTCCTTCTGCTTCTTGGTAGCTTTTTCAGGATCAGGGGTCATGCCCTTCAAATGCTCTGAAACAGCCTTGTCCAAAACGCCCTTTGGCACAGGAATTTCAACTTCTTCCTGAAGCTTAACAAGGAATGCGTCACGGGCATTAGTTGCCTGACGACCTTCAGCAGCCTGCTCGCAAGCCTTGCGAATATCTGCCTTCAATTCCTTCAAAGTATCAAACTCGGAAGCTTCCTGAGCAAAATCATCATCAAGCTCTGGCAATTCCTGAGTCTTTACGGAATTAACCTTAACTTTAATCTGAGCCTTCTCGCCCTTGTGCTTGCCGGACTCGAGAGTACCTTCAAAGGTGGTTTCTTCACCGGCGGAAAGGCTATCCAAAGCCTCATCCAAACCGTCAAGCAACACACCGGAACCGATTTCGTAGCTTACGCCCTCTTGTGCATCAACTACTTCGTCATCGATACGAGCTTCCAAATCAATGTTAGTGTAATCACCCTTAGCTGCAGGACGATCAACACCAACCAAAGTAGCAAAACGCTGACGGAGGCTTTCTAAGCGCTCCTTGACATCCTTGTCGGAAACCTTTGGCTTCTCAACTTCAATCTCAACGCCCTTGAACTTGTTCAACTTGAAATCTGGACGACGCTCAACTGTTGCTACAAACTTAAGACTTGCATCTGCATCAGTCGACGTTGGAACTTCCTGAACGTCAAATTCTGGCTGATCCATTGGGCGGATCTTCTTTTCTTCCAAAGCCCTGGAATAAAGCTCTGGTACAGCGGAATTTACGGCTTCGCCAGCAACAGCTGCGAAACCGACGCGCTGATCTACAATCTTGCCTGGCACATGTCCCTTACGGAAACCTGGCACGTTAATTTGCTTAGCAATCTCCTTACGAGCTTCTTCCAAGAATGGTTTGAAGTCTTCGAGATCTGCGGTAATGGTGAGCTTAACTTTAGTTGGCTCAAGATTCCTGACGCTGATTTTCACGCTTGCGCTCCTGAAATTACGTTTTTTCTAGCTTCTGCCGTATGGCACAACCGTTACATGATAGCGCGAGTTACGGACTCAGCTACCAATCGGGTTTGCCATTCGCGAGCGCCATGCTCACTTAGGAATGTTTTAACATCAATATCTTGCGCATCATCATGCCAGCAAAGATTACGAATAATCTGCGGTTTGATAATAATTTCTGCAGGAGTATGAGTGTATTCAGAAATTTGATTTAACTCAGCTTTTACTCTTTGTAAACGCTCATAACGCTTAGGGTGATGTTCTCGCCAATATTTCATAGATCTAGGAGCGCTTTGGGAATCTTGCATATCCTGTAAATACTGCGAATCTGACGAATCATGGCAATCCTGACAATCGTTAGAACCTTGTGACTCGTCAGTATCTGTTGATTTAAGTACGCTCGTTTTACGAGATTCGCGCGAATTAAGTTGAATAGCTCCATTCGGTAATACTGGATGCACATCATCCATAGCTGTTTCACCAGATTTAGCGCGCAAAATAGCATTCTCTATAACGTTTTTCCAAATAGATGGTTTAATTTTGCGCTGAATTGGAGCGTAACGCTCGAACATTTTGTCTTGCTCACTGCCAGTGTGTACTCGCACTCGCTCATTCAAAGAACGAATAGCACGAAACGCGCGCGCATTACTAGGTTTACGCTTACCAGCTTCAATAATCGCAGCGTCAGAAAGTAGAAGAGTTGGCGCAATATCATATTCACGCGCTAAAGCATCTCGCCTTTGCCACAATGCTTTCGCAATAACTAAACCAACACGATCGTGCATAAGCACACTTATATGCGATATTTTAAGCCATGGACGCGGATGCGGAGCTTTCTTTTGTGCACCCTTACTAAGTAAGTGTTTAAATTCTTCTTCCGCCCAAGAAAGTTTACCTTGCTTTTTTAGCTCACCGCGCATTACTTCTTCTAGCTCAATAAGTAATTCAACGTCTAAAGCCGCGTAATTTCGCCAATCTCTAGGAAGTGGACGATAAGACCAGTCCGCTGCGGAATGTTCTTTTGCGAGGGTCAAACCCAAATAATATTCAGTTACAGAGCTTAAACCAAAGCGCTTTCTACCAAGTAATTTAGCCGCAATCTCGGTATCGAATAAAGCACGAGGACGCAAACCAATATCGAAAAATCCTGGCAAATCTTGCATCGAATCGTGGATAATCCAAGGCGCATCTCCTACTGCCTTGTTAAATTCGTTCCAATCGGCTCCAAGTTTTGTAAGTTCTATTGGATCCAGTAACCCGATTCCTGCACCTTTGCGTTTAAACTGAATCAGCCAATCTTCATGACCATATCTAAAACCGGAAGCTCGCTCAGCATCTGCAGCTAAAGAACCGGAACCTGATGCCAACAAGCTGCAATAATCTTTATATGCTTCAAGCGTATCAATGACTTCTGGAACTCCTTCTCTAGGCTCTTTTAAAAGCTTTGGTTCCTCGTTCAAGTACGCCTCCCGATTTGCATGCTTTAGCCAAATTCTTACGTTTTTTGCAAAATATTCTGTAGTTTTTACAAGATATCCGTAAAAAATATTTAAGCCGTGTTATAGATTATGCATCTTTTAACACGGCTTCAACTTTCGCACACAACTACGACTATTCAAAAAATAAATAATCAATTAAATAATCAATCTGTTTTATTGTTTGCTATTTCGTCATTTATGCGTTTAACAAGCTTAGTTTTAAGGAATCTAGTAAGAGTAAATGCGACTGCCGAAACTAAAACTGTTGGGATAACGTAGACAGTATGTAAACCTAAATCTCTTATTGGGAAAGTGGCAAGTTCTGTAGCAATGGTTATAGCAATAGATATTATTGGCACTTCAATAAGAAGTTTCTTATCGAAAGCCGCAACGATATTTATCGGCAACAAAATTATCGGCAAAACAATTAAAATAATAAGCGCTGTGCCAAAGCCAAACTGATCGTTACACCGTGCAAAAATAGCTAACGCTAATGCAAAAGCTAATGCAATCCAACAACCTATTCTGCGCTTCATTGCGTATCCTTTCTCTAAAAAGGGTGTTTGTGTAATTATACAAAATCCTTTAAAAAAAAAACAATACAATACGCAAAAATTGCCTAAAACGCATCGAGGTTCAGTCTAGTACACAACAAAACCGTGGTCTTTGAACTGGTTTACAACTCGCTCTTTAAGTGCTCTAGAAGGTCCTTTTTGATTCTCAAGAGGGTACGGAATTCGAAGCTCATGCCACTTTGGACGACCTAGTTGATGGAAGCCAAGCACGTCAATATGCTCAACAGCATCACCAAACGAATCGCAAATCTCAGCAACTTTTTCAACATTTTCTTCGCTGTCTGTCAAACCTGGAACGAGCACAAAACGCACCCAAATCTTCTTACCAGCCTTCGCCAATCGCTGACCAAAGTCAATAGTTGGCTGAAGTAAGCCGCCAGTTACTTTTTTATACGTTTCTTCAGTTCCGGATTTAACGTCAAGAAGGCAAAGATCAATGTCTTCAATCATTTCATCCGTATAATTGCGATTCAAAAATCCGGAAGTGTCCAAGCAAGTATGAACGCCCATCTCTTTTGCAGCACGAAAAACTCTAGATACAAAAGCCGGCTGCATCATGGATTCGCCGCCAGAAAAAGTGATCCCACCGCCTGTTGCTTTAAAAAGACTTTGATAACGGTCAACTTTTTTAATCATCGCATCTAAATAGACTGGCTTTCCGTCGCGCATTTTCCAAGTATCAGGATTCTGGCAATACTGGCAGCGCAGCGGGCAGCCACTCATAAACACTGTCATACGAGTACCAGGACCATCAACAGAAGTGTTAATATCCCACGAATGCACAAATCCAATATCGCCAGTTTTAAGAGCTACAAGGCGATCTTTTCTGTCTAATCCAATTGGAGATTCAAAGCCGGAAAGTCCACCCATTAAAGTTTGGCGAGCATACTCTTTTGACTCCTTCAACATATGCTGAGTTGTGGTACGAAACGCTGTGTTTTCAGCCATCTAACTGCCCTCCAAACTATTTATAAATAAATAATAAATAATATACGCAATTAACAAAAGCCGGGAGCGAAACTAGCCTCGCTCCCGGCGGTGTTTACTAATCAACCAAATCAGTCAGTAACTGAACCCTGGTGGAATGTACGAGAAATAACGTCGAGCTGCTGCTCCTTAGTGAGCTTCACGAAGTTCACTGCGTAGCCGGAAACTCGAACCGTCAAATGCGGATACTTTTCTGGGTGCTCAACAGCATCTTCAAGCTGTTCCTTACGCAACACGTTGATGTTTGCGTGGTACAAACCGTGACCGTTGCCAGCATCCAAAATGCCAACCAAGTTGCTGATGCGCTCGTCTTCGTCACGACCTAAACCATCAGGAGTAATGGTGTTCGTAAGCGAAATGCCGTCAAGAGCATCGTCGTAATCAATCTTTCCAACGGAGAACATCGAAGGAAGCATGCCGTGCGAATCCATGCCATTTTCTGGGTTTGCGCCTGGAGCGTACGGAGTACCCTTCTTGTGACCGGATGGGAAGGAACCAGTATTCTTGCCATACTCAACGTTAGAAGTAATAGTCAAAATGGACTGAGTTGGTACAGCATTACGGTACACAGGCAAACGCTTTACCTGACCCATAACAGTGCTCACAACCCACTTAGCTAAGTCGTCTGCACGATCGTCGTCGTTACCGTAAATTGGGAACTCTCCAACAGTCTTGTAGCCAACGATTAAGTCGTCGTCGCCGCCCTCAATGTACTCGTACTCGTGGCCTTCAGTGGTCTTAGCATCCTTGTTGTAGATTGGGTAAACCTTTGCATACTTCAAAGCAGCCAAGGAATCTGCAGCAATAGACAAGCCGGACATGCCGCAACCAAGCGTACGATAGACTTCCCTATCATGCAAAGCCATTTCGATGGACTCGTAAGCGTACTTATCGTGCATGTAGTGGATGATATTCAAAGCCTCAATATAGGTTTCGGAAAGCCATTCCAAAGCCTTCTCGTAGTTAGCCTTAACTTTCTCGTAGTCGAGAGTACCGTCAGCTTCTGGCTTGATTGGGTCAATAACACCCTTATCAATAACCTGCATACCGGTCATTTCATCGCGACCGCCGTTGATTGCGTAAAGCAAAGCTTTTGCAGAGTTCACGCGAGCAGCGAAGAACTGCATTTGCTTACCGACGCGCATTGGAGAAACGCAGCAAGCAATAGCAGCGTCGTCACCCCAGTGCTCACGAATGTCTTTATCGGACTCGTACTGGATTGCAGAAGTGTCGATAGAAATTCGTGCGCAGAAACGCTTATAAGCTTCTGGAAGCTTTGGATCCCAGAAAATAGTGATATTTGGCTCAGGACCAGGTCCCAAATGCTCAAGAGTCAAAGTGTTGAGCAAACGGAACGAAGTCTTGGTTACGAAAGTGCGACCATCCTCGCTGAAGCCTGCATCGGACCAAGTTGCCCAGTAAGGATCACCAGAGAAGATTGCGTCGTAATCCTTAGTACGCAAGAAGCGCACAATACGAAGCTTCATAACAAGAGCATCAATAATTTCCTGAGCGTCGGTTTCGTTAATTAAACCTGCCTTCAAATCGCGCTCAAAGTAGCAATCAAAAAATGCAGAAACGCGACCAAAGCTCATTGCAGCGCCATCCTGGCTCTTAACAGAAGCAAGATAGCCCATGTAAGTCCACTGAACAGCTTCCTTAGCGGTCTTAGCTGGACGAGTCAAATCCAAACCGTACTCGTTACCCAAGTTAATAAGCTGCTTCAAAGCCTTAATCTGCTCGTCATGCTCTTCGCGGAAGCGAATCCAATGCTCAATTTCAGTCTCGGTAAAATCGTTACGGTATGGAATCGAATCCTTGTCGCGCTTCTTGAACTCAATAAGCATGTTCACGCCGTAAAGAGCCACACGACGATAATCGCCAATAATACGACCGCGGCCGTAAGCATCTGGCAAACCGGTCAAAATCTTGTTGTGGCGAGCAATCTTAATATTCTTGGTGTAAACGCCAAATACACCATCGTTATGAGTCTTGCGGTAGACGGTGAAGATCTTCTTGATTTGAGGATCTACTTCCTTGCCAGCTTCTTTAATAGCCTGCTCAACCATGCGCCAACCGCCGTTTGGCATCATAGCGCGCTTGCAAGGCTCATCAGTTTGCAAACCGACGATTACGTTATCTACTTCTGGGCTTTCAATGTAACCTGCTGGCATTGCGTCAATGCCTGCTGGGATATGAGTTTCAACATCATAAACACGACGTTCACGTTCAACAGCCAAGTAGTTGTCGTCGAGATACTTCCACATGTGCTTCGTTTTTTCAGTGGCATTTGCCAAGAAGCTTTCGTCACCTTCATATGGCGTATAGTTCTTTAATATAAAGTCGCGTACGTCAATGTCTTTTTTCCAATTTCCGTCAGTAAAACCATTCCACGCTTCGGTACGAAGATCCTCTTCACTGAGAACTGGTGCATCAACTGATGTCATGTTTAGACTCCTTTTGTACCCGCAACGCATCTTCACGCTGCCCTAATAACAATGTTAGGGCATATGTAAACGCATACACGAGTAGTTTTGCAAAAAATCTAGTGAAATATATCACATTTATTCACGAAAAGCTGTGGTAACAGGCATTCTGCGATCCCTGCCAAAAGCAATAGCGCTTACTTTTGGTCCAAGCGGATACTGCCTGCGCTTCCATTCTGCGCGATCAACTAAACGCATAACCGTGTCAACAGTATGCTCGTCAAAACCATCTGCAAGCAAATCTGCTCTACCATGAGCAAGCTCAATATGAGCCTCTAAAACGCGATCGAGCAAATCGTACTCAGGTAAAGAATCAGAATCCTTTTGCCCTGGACGCAACTCTGCACTCGGAGGCTTAATAATAGAATTAACAGGAATAAGCACGCCATCTTGCGGAGCTTTCGCTTTCTGAGAATCCTCATATCCAACAATTGGCAGCATACCAATACCTACTCCAGCATTCGCAGCGCGATTCCTCCAACGAGAAAGTGCCCAAACGCGCGTCTTAAGCAAATCCTTAATAGGAGCATACCCTCCTACCGCATCGCCATAGATAGTAGAATATCCGCAAGCAAGCTCCGATTTATTACCAGTTGCGAGCGCCAAAACACCGCGCGAATTTGAATATGCCATTACGATTACGCCACGAACGCGAGCTTGCAAGTTTTCCGCAGCAACTCCTTCTAAGGAAAGTTGTGATTGGAAAGCTTTAAAAAGCGGTTCAATTGGTTGCACATCGTAGTGAGCGCCAATTCGCTCTGCTAAATCGCGCGCATCGTCTTTAGAACCGTCCGAAGAGTACATGCTTGGCATAGAAATGCCATACACATTTGCTCCACCGCAAGCATCGGCAGCCATAGTAGCTACTAAGGCAGAATCAATTCCTCCAGAAAGTCCTAAGCACACGCCCTTAAAACCATTCTTACGCATGTAATCTCTAAGACCTACAACACACGCACAATACACTTCTTCATCTGCGTCAAGTTTTGGAGCAATGCTTGAAACTTTCTGCTTTTTCAGCGAGTTATCAAAATCAACAAACGACAAATCTTCAGCAAACATTGCCGAGCGTTCAAGCAAAGTTCCGTCAGAATCAACAACAAAACTTCCACCGTCAAAAACCAAATCATCTTGACCACCGACCTGGTTCACATACACAACCGGCGCATTGACTTCAACAGCGCGCTTTTGAGCCAAACTCAAACGCACATGAGTTTTACCTTCCTCATATGGAGAACCGTTCATAGTTACTAGCGCATCGATACCAAGTTTTGCCAAACGCGCAACAGGACCGCCATCTTGCCAAATATCTTCGCAAATAGCAAAACCTAGACACATTCCATCTACTTCCAGCAGCTCACACTTATTGCCAGAAGAGAAAATACGAAACTCGTCAAAAACACCATAATTTGGCAAGAAATGCTTGTCGTATTGCAACACAGATTTGCCTTCATGCAATACGAGAAGCCTGTTTCGAGGCTTTCCAGCAGACTCGTCAAAGCCAACAGTTCCAACTACTACGTAAAGCTCCCCCAAGCCTTCTTCTGAAAGTTTTGATGCAAGCAAGTCTGCAGCTTTTTGTGCAGCTGTGCGGAACGTGGCACGCAAGGCGAGATCTTCAATAGGATACCCAGTCAAAGTCATCTCAGGAAATACAACCATGCGAGCACCCGACTGCTTTGCGCGCGCAGCATACTTCAAAACTTTTTCAACGTTGCTATCAATATTCCCAACGCAGGTATCTATCTGCGCTAACGCCAATCGCAAAAAACTCATACATTACAGTCTAGTAGATAGCTTCATTGCAAGTAAGCGACGTGTTGAAAAACTTATTTTTTCTCTTTCCACACTGCAAGTATGCGAATTATTAACACGTCATAAATAATACTAATAAGCAAAGTATAGAATTATTGATTTTTCTCGCCTATATTGATAATTCGTTACTCGCGAAGGGGATTTAACTTTAAACGAATTTCACCGAACAAGGAGCAGGAAATATGCGAAAAATTAAAGTTATTGCATCAATTACAGCACTGGCAGCATTAGCGACTTTCACTTTAAGTGGCTGCGGTAGCTCAAAAGCAGGCGCGAAGGATGACAAAACTATTACTGTTGCTGCTTCGCCTACTCCGCATTCTGAAATCTTAAATAAGGTTGTAAAGCCAATCTTGCAAAAAGAAGGCTACAAGCTAGTAGTAAAGGAATTTACTGACTACGTGCAGCCAAATACAGCTACTGAAGAAGGCGAAGTTGACGCAAACTACTATCAGCATTTGCCTTATCTTGACAACTTTAATAAGGAAAAGGGAACTCACCTTGTTTCAGTAGGTGGAATTCATTTTGAACCATTTGGATTGTATCCAGGAAAAACCAAGACGATTAAAGCATTAGCAAATGGCGCAACTGTTGCAGTTCCAAATGATCCTACTAATGAGGCTCGCGCATTGCTTCTTTTGCAAGATGCTGGATTGATTAAGTTGAAGAATCCAAAGGATATTAACGCTACTACAAAAGATATTACTGAGAATCCTAAGAATTTGAAGTTTAAAGAACTTGAAGCGGCAACAGTTCCTACTGCCATTAAGGATGTGGATCTTGCTGCCATGAATGGCAATTACGCTATTCAAGCTGGTTTTAACCCAACTAAAGACCCACTTACTTCAGAAAAAGTTGGTGGCATTGCGGCTAAAACTTATGAAAATATTATTGTAGTAAAGAAGGGCTCTGAAAAGTTTGCAAAAATCAAAGCCTTACTCAAAGCTTTGAAGACAAGCGAAGTGCGCGACTATATTACTAAAACTTACAAAGGCGCTGTGCTTCCTGTTTTCTAAATAATACTCACAATGTAGCCACCTAATGCCGCATGTGTATGCTTCGTGTATGCTTTGCGGCATTATTTTATAAGCGTGTAATATACGTAATGTGCGTGCTAGTCAATAATCTAGTTAATGACGCTAGTTAGTAACTCTAGTTAGTAACGAAGTATATTTCACACAGAAAGCAATAATCTGTTAAGGAAAAGCATGATTCAGATCGAACATCTTCACAAAAGCTACGGCAAAGGTAGCAAAGCGAATGAAGCATTACACGACATTAATCTGACTATTGAATCGGGAGAAGTATTCGGAATCCTTGGTTCTTCTGGTGCAGGAAAGTCTTCGCTAGTTCGTTGCATGAATCTGCTTGAGCGACCAACTTCTGGCAAAATTATTGTTGACGGAAATGATATTAGCGAAGTAAAAGATAAAGAACTTGCAAAAGTACGCACTAATATTGGCATGATTTTCCAGAATTTTAGCCTTTTCCAGCAACGTACAGTATTGCGAAACGTCACTTTCCCATTAGAGTTAAATCACACTGCAAAAAAGGAACGAGAAGAACGCGCAAACTACTTGCTTGACTTAGTTGGTTTAAAAGATTTTGCAAACCGCTACCCTAGCCAACTTTCAGGCGGACAGCAGCAGCGCGTAGCAATTGCACGAGCATTGGCGAATAATCCGTCGATTATGCTTTGCGATGAAGCAACAAGCGCACTGGACTCCACAACTACTGCGCAAATCCTTGATTTATTGCGCCGAATTAACCGCGAACTCAACGTAACACTTGTTATTATTACACATTCGCTGGCTGTAGCACGAAATATTTGCGACCGAGTTGCAATGATTGATGGCGGACGCATTGTGGAATTAGGTGACACGGATACGCTTTTTGCAAATCCACAAAGCGATATTTTGCGAACTCTTATTGCAGATGAAAAACAAGAAAATCATCGTGCTAAAACTACAAACACGCTTGCAAACGAGGCAACAGACGCACAAACAAACGCGCTTACCAATGAGGTGAAATAACAATGTTAGAAGCTGCTACACAATTTTTTAACGACTACGGTGACTTACTTATTGAAGGCGTGCAAGACACACTCGTAATGACATCAGTTGCAACACTTTTTGCATACCTTATTGGACTTCCAGTTGGCGTACTTCTCATTACATCAAACAAAAAAGGTATTTGCCCTAACGCGCCAATTAACGCAGTTCTAGGCTGGATTGTTAACATCGTGCGTTCTGTGCCGTTTATTATTTTATTAGTTGCAATAATTCCTTTTACTCGTCTCATAGTTGGCACTTCTTTGGGAGTTCCTGGAGCTATTGTGCCACTGGTAATTACTGCTGCACCATTCGTTGCTAGAGTAGTTGAACAATCTTTAGCCGAAGTTGACGGAAGCTTAATTGAAGCAGCACAAAGCTTTGGAGCAAGCAAATTGCAAATTGTTTGCAAAGTGTTGCTGTGGGAAGCTTTACCTTCGCTAATTCGCGGAGCTGCGCTTACATTTATTACGCTTTTTGGATTCTCCGCAATGGCTGGAACAGTTGGCGCAGGCGGACTCGGAGATATTGCAATACGATACGGATACCAGCGCTATCAATACGATGTGATGGCAGTGGCTGTTATTCTTTGCATTATCCTCGTGCAGATTGTGCAAAGCTTGGGAGATTTTATTTCACGCGCAATCAATCATCACGAACGCTAAAGAATTTCGCAACATACCCACCACCAATTAAATGCACATAATCGTGTAAACTTACTGGTAATTCGACATTTTGCAGGGGTGCTTTCGAAAGAAGGCTGAGATGGTATTAATTTGCCTAACCCTTCGAACCTGTTAGTTAATACAACGTAGGGAGCAACGATTTTAGTATGACATCGAATTATCCGTACGCATCAATGCGTAATCAATTTAATCTAAGTGCCTGCTTTATTGCAGACCCACAAGCTTGTAATAATCGTCCACTTACAGATATTGTCGATGATGCTTTGCGCGCTGGAGCGACTTTTATTCGTCTTCATTGCAACAATGAAAACGCTAAAGAAATCACTACTATTGCACGCGATATTGCACAAATCATCGAAGACAATAACAAATGCGATTCTGTAACTTTTGTTATCGATGAACGTGTTGATGTCGTTTGGCAAGCTCGCAATCAAAGCATCAAAGTTGACGGAGTGCATTTAGCACAAAGCGACATGGAGCCTAGAGAGGCTCGCGCACTTCTTGGCGAAGATGCTGTAATCGGCTTATCTGTTGAAACCGAAAGCTTAGTTAAAGTAATAAACGAACTGCCAGATGGATGCATTGATTACATTTGCGTAACAGCAATGCACAATCCTGAAGAAGGATGCGAAAGCACTACTGCCGCTTACGAATTGGAAGCAAACCACACAACGCTGGACGAAGCGAAAATTAATACGATTTGTTCCGCAAGTGATTTCCCAGTTCTAGTTGGCGGAAGAACTGCGCTCGACGATATCGATACAATCGCTCACACTAAGGCTGCAGGATGGTTCGTTTCTGAAGCACTGTATTCTTCAGAAACACCAGAATCAACTATGCGTGAGTTTGTTGAACATTGGAAAGCTGTGCGAGGCGAAGAAAAGCACGGCTACGCTAAGCGAGTAATAGTTGCAGAAAATTCTGAATCAAAATCTTCAGAAACTCAAGAAAAGAAACCAACTTTTATTAACGCTAAAGAAGCAAAGGATGCTGCGAAATTAGCTAAACAACAGCGAGTTGACATTGCAGCTCGTGGTTGCACTCAGCGCGATAAAGCTCATATTCGCAAAACAACTCCAGTTCATTTTGAGTATGAATATGGTTCTTACGATTTGGAAGTTCCTTATACGGAAATTAAGCTTTCGGATACTCCTGGCGTAGGTCCTAACCCGCCTTTTAAGGATTACAATACTGAAGGTCCAAAGTGCGATCCGAAGGAAGGCTTGGCTCCGCTTCGACTTGACTGGATTCGCGACCGCGGTGACGTTGTGGAATATGAGGGTCGCAGGCGCAATCTTCAAGACGACGGCAAGCGCGCAATTAAGCGAGGCAAAGCTTCTAAAGAATGGCGTGGTCGCACGCATAAGCCAATGAAGGGCGCAGATCATCCGATTACGCAAATGTGGTACGCTCGTCACGGAATTACTACTCCGGAAATGCAATATGTTGCAACGCGCGAAAATTGCGATGTGGAGCTAGTTCGCGAAGAAATTGCAGCAGGACGCGCTGTAATTCCTTGCAATATTAACCATCCTGAAGCTGAGCCTATGATTATTGGCTCGCGCTTCTTAACTAAGCTCAACGCAAACATGGGTAATTCTGCTGTTACGTCATCTATCGACGAAGAAGTAGAAAAGCTTACGTGGGCTACGAAGTGGGGTGCGGATACCGTTATGGATCTTTCCACCGGTAACGATATTCACACAACGCGCGAATGGATTTTGCGCAACTCCCCTGTGCCAATTGGAACAGTGCCAATGTATCAGGCTTTGGAAAAAGTTGAGGATGACGCTTCTAAGCTCAGCTGGGAGCTTTTCCGCGACACTGTTATTGAGCAGTGCGAGCAGGGCGTTGACTACATGACTATTCACGCTGGCGTGCTTCTTCGCTACGTGCCGCTTACTGCAAACCGCGTAACCGGTATTGTTTCTCGTGGTGGCTCAATTATGGCTGAATGGTGCTTGCAGCATCATCAAGAGAGCTTCTTGTATACGCATTTTGAAGAATTATGCGAGATTTTCGCAAAGTATGATGTTGCATTTTCTTTGGGCGATGGTTTGCGTCCAGGTAGCTTGGCTGATGCTAACGATGCGGCTCAGCTTTCCGAGCTTATGACACTTGGCGAGCTTACGAAGATCGCTTGGAAGCATGACGTGCAGGTGATGATTGAAGGCCCTGGTCACGTACCATTCGACACTGTGCGTATGAATATTGAGATGGAGAAGGCGATTTGCCAGAATGCTCCATTCTATACGCTTGGTCCTTTGACTACGGATACCGCACCGGGCTATGACCACATTACTTCCGCAATTGGTGGCGTGGAGATTGCGCGATACGGCACTGCAATGCTTTGCTATGTGACTCCTAAGGAGCATTTGGGGTTGCCTAACAAGGATGACGTGAAGCAAGGCGTGATTGCGTATAAGATTGCTTGCCACGCAGCTGATCTTGCTAAGCACCATCCACATGCTATGGATCGCGACAACGCAATCAGTAAGGCTCGCTTTGAGTTCCGTTGGTTGGATCAGTTCAACTTAAGCTACGATCCGGATACCGCAATCGCCTTCCACGACGAAACGCTTCCTGCAGAACCGGCAAAAATGGCGCACTTCTGCTCGATGTGCGGACCAAAGTTCTGCTCGATGGCTATTTCGCAAAATATTCGTAAGCGTTTTGGCGGAGCAGCTCAGCAGGAGCAGCTCGTTGAAGAAGCACGCAGTCAGGCAATTGCCGATGGTATGAAAGAGATGAGCAAAAAGTTCCAAGAATCCGGCTCATCGCTGTATCAAAGCGTGAAAGCATAAAATGCAGAAGTACGGAAGCAAAAACTGAATTGCAAGTGCTTCAATAACAATACTTACAACGGATAACAATAGAAGAAGGTTGATATAAACCAAAGCGAGTTTTATAGTGAGCTATTACGCTTGCTATAAGACTCGCTTTCTTTATATTCGCATTTAGATTCTATTAATCCGACCTTTTCGTTGCACGCTTGTAAAGTTTCTGCCGCCTTACAGCAAAAATCCGACATTTTCTGTACACAAGCGTATAGAAAATGTCGGATTAGTAATTAAGAACTTTAGTATTAAAGAATATTAAAGAGTATTAAATCAAATAACGTTTAATCACAAAACTTCAATAGAAATAATACCTACAGGCTCAAGAGGAGCATCAGATCGATCCGTTGCGACAGCCTCGAGCTTATCGACAACCGCCTTCGATTCATCGTCAGCAACTTCGCCGAAAATTGTATGGTGACCATCAAGCCATGGAGTTGGCACAGTTGTAATGAAGAACTGCGAACCGTTAGTGCCATGCAAACGACCGTCACGACCGCGACGCTTTCCAGCATTTGCCATAGCGAGCAAATAAGGCTTATCAAACTTCAAGGATGCGTCAATTTCATCGTCAAACTCGTATCCAGGACCGCCAGTTCCGTTACCAAGTGGGCAGCCACCCTGAATCATGAAGTCCTTAATAATGCGGTGGAAAGTTAAACCATCGTAAAATGGCTCATGCGAAGGTTTTCCACTGAATGGGTCAAGCCACTCACGCTCGCCGGTAGCTAAGCCAACAAAATTTTTGACGGTTTCAGGCGCTTTACTGTCAAACAAATTGATTTTTATATCGCCTTCAGAAGTATGCATAATAACTGTAGTCATGTGGTAATTCTCCCATATTTTCAAGACTGTTTCAATTCGTGTTAGATAAAAATATTCGCATACAAAAATGCCTCACTTTGCGTAGTAAAGAAAGACGCAAAGCGAGGCACATTTTACATTAACTTCATTATGCTAATTAACCCAATACTCAGCAAACT
>CAMUFL010000004.1:0-125000 GCA_947088155.1 uncultured Gardnerella sp.
TGACTCGTTTAGCAGCATTAGGCGTGGCTGCGGCGACGCTTATGGTACCGCTTGGTACAGCAAATGCTAAAGACAATAGTGCTGAGAACAATAATCTCGCACAAGTTGTAAATCAAAAGAATAAGAATAAGAAGAATAAAACTACTAAATATCTTGATCCTAAGATTGTTAGCAGAATAGTTAATAATCCATTTAATAGGACTGGTACTTCTAATAAGCCTGTTACTGTTATTGTTACTTTAAAGAAACAGCCAAAACTTCCTTCGAAAGAATCTGAAAGCAGTAATAAAGCTGACCAGAATCGTCTTATTGGAAAATGGTCTTCAAAATATGGCATGACAGTACGTCGCCAATTTGGTTACCTGATGAATGGTTTTGAAGCAACATTACCAGCTAACAAAGTTGCGGCTTTACGTCATGAACATGAAGTAGCTTCTGTTGCAAAAGAACGTTTGTATTACCCTCTTGAAAATTATGCCCGCGGCTTGCAGGGTGTAAACGAAGAATTTAAGAAGCGTGGACTTGATGGAACTGGGATGCTTGTGGCTATCATCGACACTGGTATTGATCCAAGTCACCATGATATGAAGCTTGATTTCAAAGCTGAAAAAGCTCGTAAGATTCAGAAGACATTCCCGTCTAATGGTGTAAAGTTCACTAATAAAGTTCCTGCTGGATTCAACTATGCTGATGAAAACTACACTATTACAGATAGTGGTGCAGAGCAGCATGGCATGCACGTAGCTGGTATTGTGGCAGCTAATGGTGATGATGAGAATAAGCCAGCTGATAAAAACGGTCATATTAACGGCATTGCTCCAAATGCTCAGCTACTTGCAATGAAAGTATTTTCAAATAAGCCGGGAGCGCACGGAGCTCGTGATGCTGATATAGTTGCTGCAATTGAGGATTCTGTAAAGCTTCATGCAGACGTTATTAACATGTCTCTCGGCTCAGATAACGGTTTTGGTGGAGCTTCTAACGCTACATCTCTCGCTTTAAAGAAGGCTCGCGAAGCTGGTGTGCTTCCAGTTATTTCTGCAGGAAACTCCGGTTTAAGCTTCTCTACATCTGGAGGAACTAATGATGCATTAGGAAAGTGGGATGATGCAACTCTCGGCTCGCCATCTTCTTATCCTTCTGCTTTCAGCGTTGCTTCTGTAGAAAATTCTTATATTATTCAAACCGCTGGTTCATATACGGATAAAGCTAATAAGACAACTGAGATTCCTTACTCTATAGCCTCAGGAAAAGCTGATGGTAAAGAACATGAGATTGTGAATATCGGTCTTGGCAAAAAAGATGAAGTTAAGGATTTGGATCTTCACGGAAAGTACGCTTTAGTTGAACGTGGCGCAATAGCATTTAGTGAAAAATTCCAGAATGCTATTGATAAGGGTGCTGATGGTGTAATCGTTTATAACAAAGCTGGCGATTCGGCACAGTTCCTCGGCATGGCTGGAGTTGATAAGTTCAAATGCTTTGGAGCATCAATTCGTCGTGAAGATGCTTTAAAGATTGTTGATGCACTCAAAGCTAACGCAAGTGGTACAGTTAAGGTTTCCTTCTCTGATAAGACAATGGGCATTGCAAATCCTGATAAGTTGCATCCTTCTAGCTTTACTTCTTGGGGTCCAACGCCAGAACTTGATTTTAAGCCTCATATTGCTGGCATCGGCGGTAACGTGTGGTCTACTCAGAACAACAACAAGTACACTAATATGTCTGGTACTTCTATGGCTGCTCCAAACGTTTCCGGTCTTTCAGCTTTGGTGATGGAAAGCTATATGAAGCGTTTCCCTAAGCTTTCTCCAAAAGATCGTGCTACTCTTGTTGAACAAGCCTTGATGAATACGGCTGAGATTCTCAATAATTCCAGCAATGTACCATTTGCTCCTCGTCAAATCGGCGCTGGCTTAGCTCAGGTCGATAAAGCTGTTGCTACTAACGTGATTGCAACAGTCAATGGCAATTCGTACGTGGCTCTGCGCCAGGTTAATGGAGATCGTAAGTTCACTGTTAAACTGCATAATTATGGAGATAAGGCTGTAACTTATGAAGTTCCTAAACAAAATGTTGTTAATGAATCTAATAATGCTGGTGAAGAAACTACTACCTCTATTAGCTCAGAAACATTAGCTTCTTCGACTAATACAGTTACAGTAGATCCTAAGTCAGAAAAGGAAGTAGAGTTTACATTAACTCCAGACGTGACTCGCGACCATTATGTTGAAGGTTGGGCGCGTTTTACTTCAAAGACTTCTGGGGAACCAGATTTGGCTGTTCCATATCTTGGCTTTGTTGGCAATTGGGATAAGGAACCAATTCTTGTAAAGCCTGGTGAAGAGTATCTTCAAAATGCAATTAATATGACTACTTCGCTGATTGCTGAAAGTTATTTTGGTGATGTGCAAGTTAATGATGAAGCTCCTGGTCATTTAGAATTTTCTCCAAATGGTGATGAGTTATTCGATAAGATACGACCATCATTAGCATTATTCCGTAATGCAAGTTTAATACAGTATTCTGTTTTGGATAATTCTGGTAAAACTGTTGCAGAAGTAGGAGAGGAACATGACGTTTCTCGTTCTAATTTCTCAGAATTATTACGTGATCCAAGAGCATTAAATAGTTCTATTGATTTTGATGGAACTATTTATGATAAGACATCTACTGATATTGCGCATTGGAATAAGAAACTTCCTGATGGCAAATATATTTATCGAGTAAAAGCTTGCTTGACTAAGAATATGTGCCAGACGACTGATATGCATTTTAACCTTGATACTAAAGCTCCAACCGTTACAATTAGCGAACCTGATAGTGATGGTAAAATCACCATTACAGCTCATGATGAGTTAAGTGAAACGTTGAGTGATCCAGGTGTAAAAGTTAATGGTAACAGTGATTATGTCAAGGTTGATGAGAAGGACTGCAGCGAAACTCATGACGCAAATGGCTATACTCGCACTTGCAAAGTTAATGTAGGTAAGGATGCTTATTACGTCAATGTCAGTTTGCATGATGGCGGTTTCAATGAAACCAATACTTCCAAAGTGTTTAAGGGATTTGCTAATAAAAAGATTCTCATAAATAATGAGGTTAATCTTAAGAATATTGGCATTAAGGATGTCACTGCTAAAAAAGATAACGGTGTTGATAAATACAGCATCGAAATCTCTGGACGTATTGCTGATGGTTGCAAGGATGTGAAAGCTTATGTTCAATCAGGAACTGAAGCAGAAAAAGAATTAGCTGTTAAGACAGATGATTCTGAATTTAGCTTTACTGCCCCTATTAAACAAGGTGCTAATACAATAAAAGTTAAAGCAAAAGGTTCTGATGGTAAAGAAGTAGTTGAAACTCTTGCAACTAATTTCGACGGAAAAGCACCAACAATTAAACTAACTAATGCAGATAGTAATGGGAATGTAACAATTGACCAAACTGGTGCAGTAGAAGTTAAAGGTGAAGTTAAGGACGATACTAATCCAAAGCAGAATCTTACGTTTACTGTCAAGTATAGTAAAGATGAGGTTGTTGATGGTGAAGTCCAGAGTGAACAAGTGGAAGAGCCTGTAAATGTTGCTACTGATGGCTCATTTACTGTAAAAGTTATTCCATCTGCTAGTACATATTCAGTTACCTTGGTTGCTAATGATGGAGTTAACACAGCTACTCAGAATGTAGGTTTCGCTAATCGCGTTATGCCAACAAAGACAGAGCCAAAGCTTTATAATATTTCACTGAGTAATGCTAATAGCTTAGGACCATACAACTGGATTGTTCCTGGAGATAGTGGTACTTCGCTCGATTCGTTTACTGCAAAAGGCAAAATAAGTAACAAAGCTACAGAAATACTATTTACAAAAGCTAATCGAGTTAAAGATGATGGTTCGGGGTATGAGGATTTTGATCCTATAGCTGCAACAATCACTAAGTCCACTAATGCAAATGCTGATTCTACATTCACGGTAACTCTGCCAATGCATCCTGGAATAAATGACTTTAGGATGATTGTCAAAGAGGGAAGTGATGTGGTATTAGACACTCCAGTTGCTTTCTACTTCGACAGACAGGCTCCAGAAGTAATGTTTAGTACTCCAAAGTTGTATGGCGGCAGAATATTCACTAATAATGACACTGTGAAATTCAAGGGTGTTATTAGTGATGATTTTGCTGGCTATACTCTTAAGATTAATAATCTTATTGCTTCAGACAACTTCAGTACTGATTCTAAAGGCAAAGAAACTAATGCTCAGAGCTTCGATAGAGATGTTGAAGTTAAAAATGGAGAGTTTGTATTAATCCAAGCCATCGATCAGATGTCTAGCGCACTGTATGGTCGTGCTCCTGTTGTTGTTGATAAGGATGCTCCTTCTGTGACACTTGGAATAAAGGACAATGATCATGTTGAAGCAAATCGTAAGATTTCTGTAACAGCTAAAGATGATCATTTGAAGTTATTGCGAGTGAAGATTGATGGTAAAGAAGTAAATCATGCAAGTAATGGTCTTAAAGAAACGGATATTAAGCTGAGTAAGAATAATCCTTACGATGCTACTTTTGCCGATCTGAAAGATCTGAAGGATCCGCTGAAGGTAGATGTTGATTTCAATTCACTTTCTGCCGGAAAGCACTTAATCACAGTTGAAGCTGTTGATTATGCTGGTAACGTTGCAACGAAGAATACTTCCGCAGAATTCGTTGTTGAAAAGAAGTCGAATGATGGTCATGGAAACGATCATGGTTCCTCCTCTGTAACTGTCAATCCTCCTTCCGCTTCAACTCCAGCACCTAAAGCTCCTGAGTCTACCGCAAAGCTAGATCAGTCGCTTAAGGGAAGCCTTGTTGCTGGTGAACATATGAATGATGTTGTTCGTGCTGGTAAGAGCAATCCTGTGAAGTTGTATTTCGCTGGCATGGATGCTCCTGCTAAGGGTGATGCTGGCTCTAAGTCTCACAAGACTAAGGTCTCTTCTGCCACGAGCGAGTTCATCAAGGAACTTAAGAAAAACAAGGTTGCTTACGCTTATGCTTACATGTATTCTTCGCCTGTGTTATTGAAGGGCGCAGATGGATCTAAGTATGTGAAAGTAACTTTGGATAAGAATGGTCAACCTCAGTTTAATGTTGTGATTCCAGCTGGCTACTTCGGTAAGCATACGATTGTTTTGCTTAACGATAAAGGTGAGCAGCTTGCTTGGGCTAACGTGTGGGTTGTTCCTGAGAATGCTACAGCGTTCGATGAAACAGTTGCAGAGATTAACCTGAAGTATTCGGAGCTTCATTCTGGTACTGGATTCGGCAACGGGCTTGGTACTGGATTTGGTAACGGATTAGGTGCTGGTTCTGGATTCGGCACATTTACTGGCACTACTTACGTTGGTACAGACGGAAATGCCTCCAGCGGAAGTGCCAACGCAGGTGCTGCATCCGGCGATGCTGCTGCCAATGGCAACGCAAGTGCTGCGAATGCTAACGCTGCTGCAAAGCAGAAGGCTGCTGAAAAGGAGCAAGCTGCCGCTAAGTCTGCCGCCAAGAAGATGACTTCTGACTTGGCGATGACTGGTAGCAGTGTGATTGGCATGGTTGTGACGTTTATGGTGTTGCTTGCAAGCGGTGCTGTAACGTTTAAAACTCGCCGCCATCATGCGCACGCAAGCAAGTAAATAAATAAACAAAAATAAATAACAAAAGTAAATAAACAAAGAGCACTCTTCATCTTCTAGTAAGGTGGGAGTGCTCTTTTTGTATGTAATATATTTTGTGGAATAACCTGAATAACCCATATTTTGTTGTATGTAATATATTGCGAATATTCTAATTGCTCCATAAATTTTAAGGTTAAAATAACGTAATTTTAGATATTTTTCGCAAAATCTTTTAAATCTTAAATAGTGGTTGAAATCTGCCTTGGGGGGGGGGTATAGTTGCAAGAACTGTGGCTGCAATTAAGAGAGGTTTTGCAGTGCTGTGTGGTTTCTGATTTTGTAATGATGACTACACAAATTTTGAGAGTTTGAACTTAACGAAGGTGATTAGAGATGTTTCCGCAGCGTCGTCGTAACAGTCTTTCTAAGATTATGCGCGTAATTTGCGGTTTCACGTCCTGCGTGCTGACTCTAGCAACTCTCGCGATTGTGCCTATAGCTCCGTCGAGTGCTTCAACCGAAGAAACAACGCCTAAGACCTCAGAGCGTGCTGAGATTAAGGGTAATCAAGAGCTTAAGAATAAAGACGAACATAAGTCTGATAAAAAAGCTGAGCAGCAACCTGTTAGTAATCTTGAACAACATACTTCCGCAACGACTAATACAGATTCTCAAAACGAAGCTTCCGATAAAGATAAAAAATCTAAGCAAGACAGTAAATATAAAAAAGCTAAAAACGCTGCTGAAGCCGCGCAAACTGGTTCGAACGGTGACAGAAGTTCTACCAACACTACCGAAAACGGAGCGCAATTCTATAATCCTGAGTATTTACGTACTCTGAATATTGTTGCTGGAAATCTTTCTACAAGTGCAAACAATAAGTCGGGCGCTCCTAGGAGTAAGCCAATTCACGGCAATAGGAAAATTAAGCGTGGATATCTTCCTGTTGGTACGCGGTTTGAAATTAAGCCAGATGCAAATGATAAAGAAGACGCGTACGAGTGGGCTAATTTTGAAGGCGAGCAATGCGCTGTAGCCAATGATGCGTCAGCCAATAATAAACAGTGCAAGGAAACGAAAGCTATTCCATCCGATAATTCAAAAAGTTATGGCGTTATAACTTTCCGTCCAAATAGGTGGACTAAAGCAGGTCGTTACAAAGTGCATGTAATTGTGCACTATCCAGATGGAAAATCTACTTCCGATGATGCAAATGCTGGAAATAGTAAAGGTGGTAAGCCTTCTCCAGTTTATGCAAATGTAGTTGTTACGCGATTTGATCCTCACGATAGTGATTTGCAACTTTCAATAATTAGCAAAGACAAAGAAGATTTGAAATATGGACAGTCCGATAACTCAGATCTAGTGTTAATGGCTGGTCAAGAGGTTAAGAAAACCACTTTTGATGCTTCTGCGCATCTTGGCATAGGCAATATTAATCAGCGTGTGATTTGCTACGAAAAGAATTCTGATGGCAAGCTTGTTGATGGAAAATACGAGTCTGGTGGAATTAACGGGCTTGAATTAAAACAAGATACTAACGTAACAGTTTGGAAGCATGCCAGTTACGATCAGCAAAAGAAGTGCTTTGATGATCCTGCTAATGGCTGTAAGATGGATGATTTACTTTATGACGATTACGTGTACAACGAGTATGTTAAAACACATCCGAATTTTGAACCTAAGCGAGTAAATGAGCGTACAGTAGGACAGTTTAAGGGAACTGTAAAGAAAACCGGTGATTTTGTGTGCAAAGTTTATGCTTTAAGGAACTCTATTAAAAATGACGGCGCGCAAGACGAGCAAGATGATGCTTTAGTAAAGAAGTTTGATCAAATAGCTGCAGATAAGTCTAACAACATTGATGAAATTGATTCTGTGCTAAAGCAAGATGCTTTATTTGAGTCAAGTAAAAGCATTACTTGGGAAGCTAAGACTTTGAACATTACTGTTCGCAAAATGTCTTACTATTATCAGCCTAATTATGGTGACGAAATTAATACTCTTCCAGTTCAATATGCGACTTCTATTGTTCCGCTTAACCAGTGCGGAGTTGGCGAAAATTGTAGTAAGAAGTTAGCTAGAACTCGTAATCTTCCTGACGGAACTTGGTTTGAAATAAAACAATATAAAAATGATTCTGAGCATCCAGTTCCTGATTGGGCTTCATTTATTGATGAAGATGACAGTGATCAAAGTAACAAACCTACCAAAGCTGGAAGTAAAGTCGGAGAAGATAGTAGTGATGGTTCCGGCGCAGTGTACGGAAAAATTACCGTAAGAATGAGTATCTGGATTAAAACCGGGTATTACTATGTGCCAGTGGTTGCGCATTATCCTGATGGATCTTCTTCAGAAGATGAAGATTCTAGTAACGAAGGTAAGCCTATCTATTTGAAAGTCTCGTTCAATAATTCTCCACGGATTAATAATGATGATTTGAAGTTACGTGTGACGACCGAAAAAGCTTCTGCTGGCGGTGAGTCTGACTCGCAAGACGACGATTATGGTGATGTAGATCCAGACCAGGGCATCACAATGATGCGCGGAATGCGATTTTTGAATCCGTATATTGATGCGTGGTCATTGCGTGAAGTGGGTAAGAAAATTTCGCTGAAAGTTTTGTGCACTAAGGTTAGCAAAGATAGCAAAGCTAGCAAAGACGGCTCTGTTAACGCTAATAGCTCTAGTGGTGTGGGTGTTTGGTCTAGTAGCGTTAATGGCTTGACTGCTCCTACGGAGAACCAAATTCATAATTGGGATCATATTAAAACTGTTGCTGAACTTGAAAAGTGCAAGAATAATTCAGCTTCGTGTGATGCAAGTCGTACCCTATTTAGACGAGACGTTGAAGCTAGCGATTGGGATGAAGAAAATCCATTCTATGCAGTCGAACGCACGGATTCGATTATTGGCGGTGCTCCTAAAGAAACGGGCGATTATCAATGCGTTGTGTATGCGTTGAAGCCGACTGCGCTTGCTGCTTATACAAATAAAGTGGGTAGCGCGACTTCCGTACAAAATGGCGATACTCTTCTTGACGGTGACACTGGCCTCGTAAAAGGCAAGGACTGGACTAAGTCCGTGGTTCCAATTCACGTTGTTGAGCCTTTTAAACTGCCAAAAACGGGATTCGCAGGCTGGAACATGATTCTGAGCGTTGCTACAACAATTTTTACAAGTCTTATGGTTCTTGCGTTTGCTCTCGACCAAACACAGTGGGGGCGCGCATTTATGAAAGATTTTGTATACAGAAATTCTGCTCAAAAGGTCAGTGAAATAGCTGTTCAAAAGGGCACTGAAGTATCTGCTCGCAAGGGCACTGAAATAAAGGAGAAGAAATGAATAATTTCACAAAACGATGCGTCGCCGCATTCGCCTCGCTCGCAATGGCTGGGACGCTGTGCGCGGCGGGGGCTGTGACAGTGTCCAGCGTTGCGTGGGCTAGCAAGCCTGCTGTAAATACTGCAGATGATAATACCGGTGATAAACCATCCCAAGCTGTGCAAAAGGGAGATGCGCCATGGGCGCTTAATGATACCGATAAGGCAAAGACTTATTCCCTCACTATTTTCAAGTGGCAGGACGAGCTTGATAAGAGCGGTAAGCAGAAGAAGTCAACTCCTGTTCCTGGTGCTGAATTCACTGTAAAAAAGGTGACGCAAATCGACGGTAAGGATATCGATTTAACCAAGTACGCAGATTGGGTTAAGGTCGCCGATAAGATTGATGGTCTTAATAAAGGCACTGCTACTGGAATAACCACTGAAAACGGTAATGGTACTAAGAAGAATACTTCTGGTACTGATCAAGGCACAAAAAAGGGTGTTGCGAAGTTCGATCTTGGAATCGGTCTGTACCAAGTTCAAGAAACAACAGTTCCAAAGGGCTTCTCTGCTGCCGAATCCAAGCCATTCTATATGACAATCCCAAGGATTGAAAAGGATGATAAAGGCAACGTAGTCTACAACTATGCTCCATACGCGGATCCAAAGAACAAGGATTTGAGCAATAGCGTTAAGAAGACTGCGGATACTTCTAAGACTGTTGGTGCTGGCGATAAGATTTCCTACACCATTAGCGCTGAGCTTGACAAGATGAAAGAAACTGGTGCTGATGACCTTAAAGCCGATGCTTTTAACGGCTATTCTGTAGTCGATCTCGCTCCTGCTAATGCTTTTGTTTATCCTACTGACATTGCTAGCGTAGTTACAAAGGTACAACTTGGAACCGGCGAGGCGCCTGTAGAGGGTGATACGCAGCTTCCTACTGCTGACTACACCGTTGCTAAAGATCCAAATCAAATTGCTGCTGCCAATGGTGACGTTGCTCGCGATAAGATTACTATCTCCTTCAATAATGGCGGCAAGACTGCGCTTGCTACAGCTGCTAACAATAACGCTGGCAAAGTTGTAAGGGTATTTGTTACTTTGGAGTTCACTCTTGCTGATTCGACGACTCTTGGCGACAAAACTGTTATTAACAAGGGTGGCTTAATTCCTTCGCACGAGGGTAAGACCCCAGACGTTGTTGAAGGTAAAAAGTACAAGGAAGTGAAGTTCTCAAAGTTCACTATTCAGAAGCTTTCTGCAAAGGATAACTCCAAGGTTACAGGCGCAAAGTTCAAGCTGTTTGCAGATAAGACCAATGCGGATAATTGCTCTAAGGCTATCTCTGAAAATAAGACAGGCAACGATTTGACTGCCGCTTGCTCTGCTGCTTCTACTAACTTCGGTGAGAAAGAAGCAAAGGGCACTGATGCTAAGACTGATGAATATTCAGTAGTTCGCGGTAAGAAGTACTACGTTGTGGAAACTGTTGCTCCAGCCGGCTACATTCGTAACCCTGATGCGGTTGAAGTAGAAGTTGGAGATAATGACGCTATTAAGAACTTCGAGTTCAAGGATGTTCCAGACGATAGCAACGGCTCTTGGCTCAGCCTTCTTCCAAAGACCGGTGCTCAAGGCGTAATCATCTTCGCAGTTATTGGCATGTGCTTCGTTGGTTCCGGATTCTTTGTGTACATGCGTCGTCGCAAGAAGGAAGAGGAGCAGGCTAAGCTCCGCGCTTAGTTAATCCCTTTCTTTAAGCATTAACGAAAATGGGGAGTCGGGCGCGCGTTAACTAACGCTTTCCCGGCTCCCTGTTTATTTATTGGAGGAAATTATGAAGCTAGCTGATTTTGCAGAGTCTGCTCGCGCGCTATTTAAACGGCTGACTCGTATGCGCGCTAATAAGTCCTCCAAAAGTGTGGAAGATTCAGCGAGCTCTGGAATTGCTGAGTCTCCCGAAAATACTGAATCTGCGCAGTCTACGCAAACTTTGCAATCTCCACAAAGTGCACAATCTCCACAAAGTGCACAATCTCCGCAATCCTCACAAAAGCAAGCTTCTCCAAAGCCAATGTCTACACTTCGCAAGCTGGCTGAGCCGATTGCGCTTGTTGCTATTGGCATTTTGTGTTTCAGCTATCCTGTGGTTTCTACTTTGGTCAACAATCATGCTGCCAAGGAACTCTCAATCGAGTACGACAAATTAAATAAGGAAAAGCCTAAAGAAAATCGCGCGGAAATTTTGCGAAAAGCGCGTGAATACAACGCTCGCCACAAGGCGATTATTAGCGCGGACCCGTATAACGGCAATAACGATTACATGGACACTCCCGAATATAAAGAGTACGAAAAAGTGCTTAGTGAGCCGATGGGAATTATGGGCATCGTGAAAATACCAAAAATTGGCGTGAGACTGCCGATTTACCACGGAACTACTCAAGATACTCTAGCAATGGGCGCGGGGCATTTGTACGGCACGGATTTGCCGGTGGGCGGCAAAAGCAGGCACACGGTTGTGACGGCGCATACGGGTATGCCGGATGCCACGATGTTTGACGATTTAAACACGCTGAAAAAAGGTGACTACTTCTATTTTGATGTGCAAGGCAAAACTCTTCGGTACAAAGTGTTTCGCATAAATGTGGTGGAGCCGAACGATATTCGCTTGCTGCGGCGCGAGAAGGGGCGCGACTTGGCGACGCTGATTACGTGTACGCCGTACGGAATTAACACGCACAGGCTGCTCGTGACGGGGTATCGTGTGCTGCCGGATCCTGCCAACGTGCCAGGCGACCATATGCAGTGGCCGTTGTGGATGACGCTGTTTGTGATATCGATGGTGATGTCTGCGGTGTTGATGGCGATGATGCTGGTTGCGTCGTTGCGAAAGAAGAATGGTGTGAGTAGTCTGCAAGGCAGGCATTTGCTGGCGGTTTCGCGCAAAATGCTGCGTAAGTTGCGGCGCAAGTAGCGCGAGAGTGTGTGCTGTGAGCGTTGTGACTGCGCACGTTTGGAGCGCAAAAGTAGCGCCAACTCTCCAAATGTGAGAAACTTTCCTCGCAAATGGAGCGTCTAACCCTCTGTAACCCTCCAAATGCGAGATGATTCTCTCACGTTTGGAGCGCTACGATTAAGCGAAAAGCGAGTCAATTGTACTGGTGTCTTATTGGATTGTTGGTCGTCAGATTGTGCTTTCTTAAGATAATAAAGAAAGCACAATCGTGTGCGCGCTTGCGCGTAAAGCCCACTGGGCTTTACGCATTATGCAAGCGCTACCGCATTAGTGTATCGAGAAGCGCACTGTGCTGCTTCTCGATACTCTAATGCGACACGCCGGCTTGCGTACGCTCTCATTCTGAGTATAGTAGTTACTCGGTTCGCGAAACGAGCCAAGATAACCAACGCCCCTTTAGCTCAGTTGGTTAGAGCAGCTGACTCTTAATCAGCGTGTCCAGGGTTCGAATCCCTGAGGGGGCACAAGCAAAACCCAAGCTTCACCGCTTGGGTTTTTTCGTATCTAATCCCTCCGTCACGCATATGCAGCAGCGCGCGTTTGTCCTTCTTTGCAGTCAAGCTGGAAACATGACCTCGTCAAATATGATGCCGCAATTATTCCAGGATGATGCCCATCTTGAACAGCCGCAACCGTCGCAACAACTGCTGCTAAATTTAGCACAGTCGCAGTCGCAACAAGTTCAGTCGCAGCCGCAACCGCTTACTCCGCAGCAAGCTCAGCCGCGCCAGCTCCCTTTAAAAGCTGCCGACACGACTGCCGAAAACCCGTGGCCTGTTGCAATCTTAAGCCAAAAGTTCCACAGTGCAGTAGAACGGTGGCCAGCAGCGTGGATTGAGGGTCAAATCGTCGAAATTAACATGCGCCGCGCATCTTCCGGCTACATCACTCTTCGCGACAGCAACGAAGAAGTGTCGATTTCCGTAATGGGCTTCAGCAATTTCGTGCAGCAGGCGCGCGAACTTCGTCAAGGCGACCGCGTAGTCGTTCACGGCAAGGCGGATATTTGGGTGAAAGCCACGCGTTTGAGCTTTGTTGCGGACGAAATCCGCCGCGTCGGTGCAGGCGACTTAAAAGCGCAAATTGACGAGTTGCGTAAAAAGCTTAAGGGCGAAGGCCTGTTTGACGCTGAAAATAAGGTGCCGCTGCCGGAATTTCCTAAGTGCATCGGTCTCGTGTGTGCACCTCAGGCTCGCGCAGAGGGCGATGTTATTACGAACGTGAATTTGCGCTGGCCTGTTACGCGCTTCAAGGTTGTTCACGCGCACGTGCAGGGCGTGCAGTGCCCGGCGGATATTATTGCCGCAATCAAGCAGCTCGACGCGGATCCAGAGGTTGATGTTATTATCGTTGCCCGCGGCGGCGGCAGCTTTGAGGATTTGATTGGTTTTTCGGACGAGGGTGTGGTTCGTGCCACTGCTGCGTGCGTGACGCCGATTGTGTCTGCAATCGGTCACGAGGACGATTGGACACTGATTGATTTGGCTGCAGACATGCGCGCTTCTACTCCTACGGATGCTGCAAAGCGCGTTGTTCCGGACGTGCGCGAGCAGTGGCAGCTTATTGATAACGCGTTGCAAACTATGCGCATGCGAATTTCTGCGCGCGTTGACAATGAGATTCGCCTCGTTGAAGGTTATGCGAATCGCCCGAGCCTTACGCGCCCGAGCACTATGCTTGAGCCGCACGAGCGCTTGGTTGAGCAGGCTGTTGAGCGAATGCGTCACGGTTTGGTGCGACTTCTTGACGATGCGAGCTTGACTGTTGAGAAGGCTCACGCGAGCTTGACTGCGTTAAGTCCGCAATCGACTTTAAATCGCGGGTACGCTGTTGTGCAGCTCAGCGGTGGTCGAGTGCTTGACGACGCGGCTTTAGCGAAAGTTGGCGACGATATGACAGTTACGCTTAAAAGCGGTGTGGTTCTTGGTAAGGTGACTGGAACAAAGTCGACTGGAACAAAAGTAGCTGCCGGAAAGTCAAGTAAAAAGTCAAGTAAGTAATTTTTTAGATTTTTTAGATATTTTAGATACAACGAAAGGTTAGATATGAGCGAGAAAGTAACGAAAAAAGCGGAAGAAGTAGCGGCAGAAAGTAACAAAAGTGCAGAATTTGCAAGCACTCTTACGAAAGAAGAGCGCGCTGCGATTGAGGCGATGCCGTACGAAGAAGCTCGCGAAAAGCTGGTTCAGGCGGTTCAAGCGTTGGAAGCTGGCGGTTTGACGCTTGACCAGTCCATGCGTCAGTGGGAGATTGGCGAGGCGTTGGCAAAGCGCGCGCAGGGTTTGCTTGCCACTGTTCGCGCTAAGTTGGACGCGGCACAAGCGGAGCAGTCGGCAACGGCGGCTACAGCTGGTACGCAATCGAATCTTGAATCTTGAGCGCGTAACCGACTTTTTCTTTACGCGCCTGTAAAGTTTTTGCCGTTTTGTCGCCTTAATCCGACCGAAACTTTACATGGTTGCACAGTTTCTGCCGTTTTATTGCCTTAATCCGACCGAAACTTTACGTCGCTGCACAGTTTCTGCCGTTTTTTCGCGCGCAAACGACTTTTTCTTTACGCGCCTGTAAAGTTTCTGCCGTTCCGATCAGTCGCCTAGCCTAAATTGTTGCTCGCATAATTGTGCGCGAATCACGCCATGGTGTATAATTGCCATTTGTTGCCTCGGTAGCTCAGTGGATAGAGCACCACTCTCCTAAAGTGGGTGTCGTCAGTTCGATTCTGATCCGGGGCACTTTTATTACTTGTTTGCTTTTGCTATATCTCTTAGAACAAGTTGGACTGTTTTAGTATCTCCATCTTCTAGTGCAATAGCAAGATATTCATCAATTGCTTCCTGTGTGTCTAAGTATTTACTTGCGTCAAACGTTGAAAAACTAACCTTGTCCATCTTATTGTTCCTCGTGTAATTGTCCTGTCAATTTATATTAGCAAAGTTGCCAATGTTAGGGGATAGTGTTAGATTATTTCTAACTTAAGCGATGATCCGTTATCGGCGGGGAGTTTTCGGAAGAACGGCGAGTGTTTGTAAGATTCTCGCTTATTAGAACCGACGGGGTTGGCCCGTACAGCCAAACACGAGAGGCTATAAGAATAGTTCGATTGCGTCGCGTATCTGCGTCGCATATTCGCGTTGCGCACTTGCGCACTTGCGTTACGTAATCATCTTATAGCAAGCGAGGTGGTACCGCGGCAGTAACTGTCGTCCTCGCAGGGAAATATTCACCCTGTTGAGCGAGGAGAGCACAGTGAGCGAATCCACTAATCCAGCAGCAAACGCGTCCGAAAATACGTCCGAAAATACGTCCGCAAATACGTCCGCAAATCACGTATATCCAAAGGTAAGTGTTTCTGCATCAACGCAAGAAAACGCCGGCGCGCAAGTTGCACCAAATCCTTCTTTCCCAAAGCTTGAAGAATCCGTTCTTCAATACTGGGATGCAAACAACACTTTCCGCAAGTCAATCGAATACCGCCCGTCCGGCAAGGGAAGCCAAAACGAGTTCGTGTTTTTCGACGGCCCTCCATTCGCAAACGGTCTTCCTCACTACGGCCACTTGCTCACAGGCTACGCAAAAGACGTCGTTCCGCGCTATCAGACTATGCGCGGTCGCAAAGTAAACCGCGTTTTTGGTTGGGACACTCACGGTCTTCCTGCAGAGTTGGAAGCGCAGAAGGAACTCGGCATCGAGTCAGTTGAGCAAATCGAAAAAATGGGCATCGCAAAGTTCAACGATGCTTGCCGTGCCAGCGTTTTGAAGTATACGAATGAGTGGCAAAACTACGTGCATCGTCAGGCTCGCTGGGTTGATTTCGAGCGCGGCTACAAGACGCTGAACATTCCATACATGGAATCCGTAATGTGGGCATTTAAGCAGCTTTATGATAAGGGCTTGGCTTACAAGGGTTACCGCGTGCTTCCGTACTGCCCGAAGGACCAAACTCCACTTTCAGCGCACGAGCTTCGCATGGATGCGGACGTTTACCAGAATCGTCAGGACACCACTGTTTCCGTCGCTGTTAAGCTTCGCGACGAAGCCGACGCTTACGCAGTCTTCTGGACTACTACTCCTTGGACTGTGCCAACCAACTTCGCAATCGTAGTTGGCGCAGACATCGACTACGTGGAAGTTCGCCCAACTGAAGGCAAGTTCGCAGGCAAAAAGTTCTACATCGGTAAGCCTTTGCTTGGCTCCTACACTAAGGAACTTGGCGAAAATTACGAAGTTGTGCGCGAACTTAAGGGCGCGCAGATGGCTGGTTGGCGCTACTACCCAGTATTCCCATACTTTGCAAGCGAATCTGCACTCGCAGAGGGTGGCACTCCTGGTCCTAACGCTTTTACGATTTTCACTGCAGATTATGTTGACACCGCTGAAGGTACTGGCCTTGTTCACCAGGCTCCTTACGGCGAGGACGATATGAACACGCTTAACGCGCACGAAATTCGCAGCGTTGACGTGCTCGACGCAGGCTGCAAGTTTACAAGCGACTGCCCAGATTACGAAGGCTTGTACGTTTTCGACGCGAACTTGCCAATTTTGCGTAACTTGCGTGCAGGAGACGGCCCGCTTGCTCAAATGCCGGAAGATCAGCGCGCGTTGCTATTCCAAGAAAAAAGCTACGTGCACAGCTATCCTCATTGCTGGCGTTGCGCAACTCCGCTTATTTATAAGCCTGTTTCTAGCTGGTTTGTGTCTGTTACGAAGATTAAGAAGCGCTTGCTTGAGCTTAATCAGGAGATTAATTGGATTCCTGGAAACGTTAAGGACGGCCAGTTTGGTAAGTGGCTTTCTAACGCTCGCGACTGGTCGATTAGCCGTAACCGCTTCTGGGGCTCGCCAATTCCAGTGTGGGTGAGTGACGATCCAAAGTATCCTCGCGTAGACGTGTACGGCTCTTTGGAAGAACTTAAGGCTGATTTTGGCGACTATCCGCGCGACGACGACGGCAATGTGAATATGCACCGCCCGTATATCGATCGCCTTACTCGTCCAAATCCAGATGATCCTACCGGAAAGTCGCAAATGCACCGTATTACGGACGTTCTCGACTGCTGGTTTGAGTCCGGTTCCATGCCTTTCGCGCAATTCCATTATCCGTTTGAAAATAAGGAATTCTTCGAAGAGCACTTCCCATGCGATTACATCGTTGAATACATTGGTCAGACTCGCGGTTGGTTCTACACACTTCACATTATGGCTACGGCTCTATTCGACCGCCCGGCTTATAAGAACGTGATTTGCCACGGCATTGTGCTTGGTTCCGACGGCCAGAAGATGAGTAAGCATTTGCGTAATTACCCGGATGTTAACGGCGTTTTCAACGAATACGGTTCTGACGCAATGCGCTGGTTCCTCATGTCTTCGCCAATTTTGCGCGGTGGCAATTTGATTGTGACTGCAGACGGCATTAGGGATACTGTTCGTCAGGTTATGCTTCCAGTTTGGAGCTCGTATTACTTCTTCACGCTGTATGCGAACGCTGCAAACGGTGGTAAGGGCTACGATGCTCGTCGCCTTCGCGCGGACGAGGTTGCAGGACTTTGCAATATGGATCGCTACTTGCTTGCTCGCACGCGTTTGCTTGTTGAACGCGTAGAAAAGTGCTTGAATGAGTTTGCGATTAGCGATGCTTGCGCGGCAGTTGGCGATTTTATTGACGTGCTTACGAATTGGTATATCCGCGGCAGCCGTGACCGCTTCTGGAATGAAGACGAGACTGCTTTCAACACGCTTTACACTGTGTTGGAAGTGTTCATGCGTACGATTGCTCCTCTTGCTCCTATGGAAGCTGAGGCTGTGTGGCGCGGTCTTACCGGTGGCGAATCCGTGCATTTGGCTGATTGGCCTTATTTGGTTGAGCCTGAGACTCTTTCGGATGGTGAGCCAAATCCTAAGGCTGGCGAAGTCACTGAGCTTGGCGCTGTTCTTGCGCACGACGATGCTTTGGTTGCTGCTATGGATAAGGTTCGCGAGGTTGTGTCTTCTGCGCTTTCGTTGCGTAAGGCGGAACAGTTGCGTGTGCGCCAGCCGTTAGCAAACTTGACTGTTGTTGCAGAAAATACTGCTGCTGTAGAGCCTTACGAGCAGGTTCTTGAGCGTGAGCTTAACGTGAAGAATGTTACATTCTGCACTTTGCAGGATGCAAGTGAACACGGTTTGAAGATTGTTCACGAGCTTAAGGTGAACGCGCGCGCGGCTGGTCCTCGTTTGGGTAAGCAAGTGCAGTTTGCTATTAAGTCTTCTAAGAGTGGTGATTGGCATGTTGACGGCTCTGGCGCTCCTGTTGTTCAGACTCCAAACGGCGAAGTTGCGCTTGTTGAGGGCGAGTATGAGCTTGTAAATCGCGTTGAGTCTTCGGATGCTCAAGCGGCTCAAAATACGGCTTCTGCTGCAATGCCAACTGGCGGTTTCGTTATGCTTGACACTGCTTTGACTAGCGATTTGCTTGCTGAAGGTTATGCTCGCGATGCTATTCGCGCTGTTCAAGATGCGCGCAAGGAGAACGGTTTGGATATTAGTGACCGAATCGCTTTGACTTTGAGCGTGCCAGCTCCGGACGTTGCTAAAGTTGAGCAGTTCCGTGATTTGATTGCGGAGGAGACTTTGGCTACGAGCTTCGAGGTTGTTGAGGCTGATTCTAGCGCAACTGATCTTAGCGTAACTGTTAAGCGCGCGTAAAACACAACTAACAGCTAGCTAACTAAACAAAACGTGCCGGTGTATTTCAATAATACGTCGGCACGTTTTTGTTATTGCTGCGCTATATATGTTGAGGCTCGCCATTACGATAGTAAGCGTTTTTAGGAGGTAGTTTATGGCATCGTCGGCAGCAATTGGCGTTTTTGATTCGGGGCTTGGAGGCATTTCCGTAGCTCGTCAGTTGCATGCTGCTCTTCCGCATGAGCGAATTGTTTATTTCGGCGATTCTGCAAACGCGCCATACGGCATTAAAACGCCTGAAGAAGTTAAAAAGCTGAGCTTTGCAATCGTCGAGCATTTTGTTCGTTTAAATGTAAAAGCCATCGTAATTGCTTGTAACACCGCCACTTCCGCAGCTGTGAACGATTTGCGCGCGCATTACAATATACCTATCATAGGTATGGAGCCGGCGCTTAAATTAGCTTGCGATTTAGGTAAAGGTGAGTCTCAGCGCGTAATCGTAGCTGCAACTCCGCTTACTCTTCGCGAGCGCAAGTTTGCGGATTTGCTGCAACGTTTTTCGCAAAATAACACGATTTTTTCGCAGCCTTGTCCTGATTTAGTGCGTATTGTTGAGCGTGGGGAGCTTAATAATCGTGATGTAGTTTTTGCTGCTCTTCACAAGTATTTCGACGAGTATGATTTAGACAGTATTGATTCGGTTGTGCTGGGCTGCACTCATTTTGTGTTTTATAGGGATTATTTCCGCGAGTTTTTGCCTGCGCGCACGAATATTGTTGACGGCAACGAAGGAACTATTAATCATTTGCGCAAAATATTGGAACTTAATAATGAGCTTGCAAGCGATTCTCAAGAAGGCAGCATAACTCTTACTAATTCGGATACAAGCTTGCGCATGCAGCAACTTGCGAAGAGCTTGTGCTGCTAAAATCTTGCGTTAAAAAGCGCTCTTACTCAGCCAAAAAATACTTTAGAATATTGGCACAAAATCAAAGTAAGCAATGCCGCAACCCAAAGCACGTCTATTAGCAAGTCGTATCGCAAACGGTAGTAGCTTTCAACCAAGCTAAAACGCTTAACAAGCAATTTTTGCGAACTTACGCTTGCGTGAGTCAACGATATAAATTGCATTGTTGTGGAGAACATAAGCACAATGCACCACGGGCACAACGCGTGAATTACGAACATAGATTGCGAAAACAGCCAGTAAGCGTAGGCAAGTGCGCATAATCCACCAAGCCAAGTGCAAATTGCAAACCATCGCGGCACGCGTACGCGAATCATTCCAATAACTGCGAGCGTTACGAATACGCTTTCTGCAGCAATTCCAAAGAATGCGTTTGGGAAGCTTAATTCGCCAAATTTCACAATTTCTGCCTGCCAAGTTTGCGCAACTCTAGAGCAGGATACTACGCTGTTGAAGTCGCAGCTGAGCAGCTTATTAGGTTCGCGCGCTAAAGCAAGGGTTTCAGCAGAAAGTATAAGCGAAGTTACGAGTGCTACCGCAGAGAAAAATAGCATAATGCCATACGTCCATACTGCAGAGTGCCTCCATCCGCTAAGTGTTGTTTCATAGTCTTCTTTAGCGGCGTTAGTTTGCTCCATTGCTGCTCCTAAAAGTTACTAATTGCGAATGATGTGAATAATAATAAATAATAGCAAATAATTATGTGTGCATATTCATTTCTCGTTACATGGCACAGTTTACGATGATTATATGACCGCAATAAGCAACAACCAACACGACGCATCAAATCATGCTAGCGATAGCAACTCCAGCATGATGAATTTTGCGCGCGAACGCTGGGATTTGCACTGTCATACTGTTTATTCAGACGGTACTGCAACTCCAGAAGATTTAATTACGCAAGCTAAAATCGTTGGTTTGCAAGGTGTTGCTATTACTGACCACGACACAACTGCAGGATGGCATGATTTTCAAGAGGCTGCTAAGGCTTCGAATGTGCCAGTATTATTTGGTTCGGAGATTACAGCGCAAGACTCAGGCGTGTTTGTGCACATGCTCGCATACCAGTACAATCCGCAAAATAGCATGATTGTGAGCATGTTTGAGCTTACTAGGAAGCGTCGTTTTGATCGCACAAAGCATATGGTTGAATGTATGTCACGCGATTTTCCAATTACTTGGGATGACGTTTTAGCTCAAGCGAAGCTCGGTGACTTAACTACAATCGGGCGGCCGCATATCGCTGATGCTTTAGTAAAAGCTGGCGTGTACAAAACGCGTTCTGAGGCTTTTGCTGGGCCTATTTCTCCGTGTAGCCCGTACTATATACCAACTCCTTCTCCAAATGTTCGTGAAGTTATTGAGGCTGTTAAAGATGCTGGGGGAGTTGTTGTTATTGCGCATCCTGCTGATCCTACGCGTAACCGCGTGCTTCTTTCGGACGATCAAATTATATCGTTTGTTAAAGCTGGTCTTGACGGTTTAGAAGTGTATCATCGCGGAAATTCTAAAGCACAGCGTGAAAGACTGCTTTCTTTAGCGAGTAAGTGCGATTTGCTTGTGACGGGCGGCTCGGATTGGCATGGCTATGGTAAGCCAAATCGTTTGGGCGAAGAAACAACAAGCCGCGAAGTAGTATCGGAAATACTCTTGCGCGGCTATAAGCTTTAAATTCCTTATTTACTATTTACTTAGTGTGGCGCGAGTTTTGGCTGGTGTTTGGCTGGCAGGTTTCTGGAGTGGCTGTGTGAGATAGGAATTACTTGTCTCGCAGCGCTCCGCTCTTATACCTTACTTAGACTTAGCGGTTGCGTAGTTAAGTTTAGTTTTTTACTTACTTTTTCTGCAAAAATAGTATTCGTCAATAGGATTATTACTATCGTTCCGCTTTTATATTGCTCGACCAAGCAATTCCTATCTCCCACACGTAAATACACCCACCGTTGTTTTTTGGTGTGGTAGGTGCGTATGGTGTGGTGTGTGCAGCAGCGCAAAAGCTAGTGTTCGCTAATCAACAGGAATCAGCGTCAGCAGAGCAATGCTGCAAAGCTTCAGAAGGTTTGGATAGAGTTCGCTATTTTAATTGAGGGCTCCGAAACCTACAGAATGCTTTGGCGTATCGCCGATGAGCGCGTAAGACAGCGACGAAGCTGAGACCATAATAGTGCGCCCATTTACGTCCGTAAACTCAAGCATATCTTTGGAATCATCAATCACTTTGCGCACTTCTTCTGCGCTTTGGTTGGTTTCAAAATCGATGGAATCAGAAACGTTTTTTACTCCTAAAACAACTCGCATACATGCTCCTTTTGCTTTTTTACGCTATTTATCGTTTTAATTAGTATTTAGTATTTTATTTATCTTAGTCTAAGTCTGCTTGTGCGTCGCGCATCGCTCGTTCTTCACGTTCCAGAAGAGGAATGATTACGGTTTCTGGTTTATCGTCATAGTCTTGCATATTTTTTTCTTCATCTTCAGAAAGTTTTGAGTCAGAAGAAGTATTTGAGTCAGAAGAAGTCTCGTTTGCACTATCGACCTTACTGTCACGCTCAGCTATAACTTCATCCTTAACCTCAGAATCATTGTTGTTCTTGGTGTTCTTAGCTTCCTCAACGCCACCAGCGTTACTAACGTTTTCATGCTCATCACTAGCATAGCTATCAGCAGATTTACTCATTGCAGTTTGCACAATAGTTTCTGCGGTTTCGTGTACTGTTTGAGTTTTTACATGAGTAATTACTTGAGTTGCTGTGTCGTCAGCGAGTTGTGCTGCTTTTTCAGCCTCCTCAGCGTTAGCTGCGTGTGTGCCAGCATATTGAACTTTGCGCTCATGAGTATCGTCGCTTATAGTTTTGTTGCTATCGTAAGTCTCGTCTTGAGCGTTATTTAATTCAGTATTTCCTTCTGAAGTAATGTCTCGCTCATTAGTTTCGTCGCTATTTCCAGTGTTTAGTTGGTTTTCAGTAGAATTATTCTTAGAAATTTGGCGACTTTGCGTATTGTCATTTTCAAGAAGCGTTCCAACTGTAATAGTCGAGGCAGGATTTCCTGCAGCACGACCAGTTTTAGCAGTTTGTGCATTGCTAATACGACTAAGCTCGTGCGCTAAACGCTCAACTTGAGCCTTAAAACGCATAATACTGGTGTTATCTGCACGTTGCAAAGCTTGAACAAAATCGCCAACTTGTTCCATTTGCAGCCACAAGTTTGCGCGGAGCATAATCAAACTATCTAAACGAGAACCCATAATTCTACCGTATGCAGAAAGCACTGCGTTTCGGCGCTGCTCGTTAAGTTTTGCAAAAATCCAAGCCAAATCGCGCGCAGGATCGTTAATTTGCATTCTTTGCCAATTTGTCACAGCAGTAATCGTTGAGCCGGTAAATAAAATGTCACCATCCATAAAACCGCCGTGTACTGGGCAAGTTTCAAATGACCACAATCCTTCAGTTTCCAATACTTTCGACCAACTGTCAGTAATTTCGGTTGGAATATGGCCGGCTTGACGAAGTCTTTTAATCCAACCGGTTAACTGTGCTCGAATTTGACCAGTAGTAAAAGCAGGGTATTTTCCGCGCGTCACGAAAGTAGGGCGCAAGCGATGAATAGCGCCGATTGCAGTTCCAACATTTGCGCAATCGTCGGTAGTAAGAAGACGCAAGTCGCGAGCGCTACCTTCAAGATGTTCACAAATAAGCACAGTGTCTTCATCGTTGTCGTTGGCAATAATGCTTGACATTCGTGTAGATTGCTGTTGAGTAGATTGCTTTTGCGCATATTGCTGGGTGCCAGCAACTGTAGAATTTCCAGCGGTTACATTATTTGCAACATTTCCAGTGTTATTATTGGCATCTTCGCGTTTTCCTGGCATAAACGTGAGCATAGTGTCGTAAGCGAATCCCAAAGCTGCCAAATCTTTACTGTGCTCAAGAGTCCATGCTGCACGAGCCCGGTCATGCAAACGCTTGCGACCTTTACTATCCGCACTGATAAAAACGTCGTAAAGTTTACCGGAAATATCTTGCACAACGGCGTGAGAAATTCCAGCCGCGGTATCAGTGGCATTAACTTGCTCACTTTGGCGCGTTCCTGCAAACTGTACTTCGGGCATGGCTGCAGATGCCAGTGCTGCCAACTTGAATCTACTGAGTTGTGTCACACTCCCACAGTAATACAAAGCACCGAAATTTTGCCAATTTTTTGTAAGTTATACACATATTTTTATTCTTGTTGCGTAAGCGTTGTTATTGCTGCAACAATAGAATTATGAATTCTTCACCAGAAACTTCGCAAGTGACTTCGCAAGTGACGTCTAAAACTTCGCAAGTGACTTCTCCAGAAGCGCTTTTAGACGGGTTGGATGATTCGCAACGCGAAGCTGCTACCGCGCTAGAAGGGCCTGTGCGCATTATAGCTTGTGCAGGAGCTGGTAAAACGCGCACTATTACGCGCAGAATTGCGTATGCTTGCGCTACTGGTAAGTGGGATCCTGAAAGAGTTTTGGCAGTTACTTTTTCTGTAAAAGCAGCTGCGGAAATGAGATCGCGTATTGAGGCTCTTGGTGTAAGTAATGTTGGATGCGTCTCAACATTTCATTCTGCGGCTTTGCAACAAATTCGCAGCGTGTGGAACGACGTCTGTTCAGCACAATTTCCATCAATTATGAATGATTCTCAGCAAATCATAGCTTCTGCGCTTAAACGTTATCCAGATTTTGCGGATATGACTTTGTTGCAAACTCGCGATATTTTGGCAGAAATTAATTGGGCGAAAGTTTCGCTTATTGCGCCTGACGATTACTTGCGTGTGTGTGCTTCTACGCATCGTTTGCCTCCTGCAGGCTTAGAGCCGCAGCAATTTGTCGATATATATGAAGCTTACGAAACCGAAAAAAATGCGCATACTTGCATCGATTTTAACGATATTCTTCTACTTTGCTGCCATATTTTACGAAATTTTCCGGAAGCTGCAAACCGTATTAAGCAATCAATCGGATGGATCACAGTTGATGAATATCAGGATGTGTCTCCTTTACAGCATGAATTGTTGCGATTATGGATGGGGCAGAACCGCGATATTTGCGTAGTGGGCGATCCTGCGCAAACAATCTACTCGTTTGCAGGTGCGAATAGTTACTATTTGCTTTCATTTCCGCAAGAATTTGCGCCTCTT
Organism: uncultured Gardnerella sp.; assembly: GCA_947088155.1. Classification (GTDB taxonomy): domain Bacteria; phylum Actinomycetota; class Actinomycetes; order Actinomycetales; family Bifidobacteriaceae; genus Bifidobacterium. The sequence continues at coordinate 24,802 of CAMUFL010000004.1, forward strand.
GGTGCAGATATTAGTTTGAATACTGACTACCGCTCCACAGAACGCATCGTAGGTCTTGCTAATAGAGTGCTTGCTGCTTCTGCACATAAAAAGGATTACGTAAAAGTTAAAGCTGCAACGAAAGGTGGTGTTCGCGTTAGTCAGCAAGTTTTTGCCACCGATGTTGAAGAAGCTTTGGGCGTGGTTGAGCAAATTGCAAAACTTGTAAAAAGCGGTGCTGCGCATCTTGGGGAGTGCGCAATACTAACGAGAACCAATGCTCAACAGCAAGTAGTTTGTAAAGCGTTAAAAGTAGCAAAACTTCCGTATCGCGTGAGAAAAGACGTGGGGTGGCAGCGAAATGTTTTAGAGGATGCGCAAAGCTATGGTGCTCAAGGTATTTCTGACGTTTTTGCATTTTCTAATATTTCAACTGTTACTGTTTCAACTATTCATGCTGTTAAAGGTTTAGAGTTTGCGCATGTCTACGTAATTGGCTGTTCTGAAGGGCTTATTCCTTTTGGTTCTACGGCTGATGACAGTGCCTTGGAAGAAGAGCGCAGACTTATGTACGTTGCAATAACTCGCGCAGAAAAGACTTTGCATCTTTCTTACGCTTCTAGAAAAGACAGTGGAACTGGCATGAATCGTATGCCTAGCCGCTTTCTGGCTTAATCTCGCGGCATAAATTTTACGCTCGTGTAAAGTTTATGCCGTTTTTTGGCGCGTAGCCGACTTTTTCTTTACACAGTTGCACAGTTTCTGCCGTTTTGAGCGTTGAGGTCGATTATTCAGCTGAATTGTTATTGAATCAGGAGTTTTACAAGAGTTTTATTCGCCGTCAGCATCAGTTTCGTCGGAATTGCCGGATTCGTTGCCGGTTTCGCTGCCGGTTTCGCTGTTTTGCTTCTTTTGGCGCGCATCCTCTTCCAAAAGCTTGCTAAGTTCGGCATCCCAATCATTTGTGCCTAAATCGTCTTCTGTTAATTTTTCAAACGATTTTTCGATAGGCGCATTTTCGATAGCGTTAGCAGTATTTTTGTTACTTTCGTAATTGTCCGCACTTTCGTGACTTTCGTGACTTTCGCTAGTTTTTTCAGTTGCTTCATTAGTTTGATTAGACTGAGTTTCTGTTGCATTTTTTGCAGCAGTTTCCGTTGCATCCTCAGCATCGGTTTCCTTCGTAACTACGTTACCTGCGTCACCAGCGTCGTTACCAACTTTACCTTCATTACTAGCGTCTTTCGCAACTTCGCTAGCTTCCGGCAAAGTTGGCAACAAATCTGGATGACTCCACAAGCTATCTCGCTCTTCAATACCGCGCTCGCGAGTCAACTTTTCCCACAATTGTGATGCTTCACGCATACGGCGAGGGCGCAAGTGCAAACCAAGTAACGATTCAAACGTCACTTCTGCAGGCCCTCCCGCAGCTCGCTCGCGACGCATCATCTCTCGCAACTGCTCAATGTGCACAATATGAGCCATTCCAGACTGCCATGTAACGCAATCAACCCAACCTTCAACAAGTGCAAGCAAAGTTTCCAAACTGTGCAAAGCTTGACGCTGCTCTTCAGAATCATTGCTGCCAATATTTTGCAAATTAACAGCTCCTGAAATTGCTTCCGGATTCATTGTTTCCACGTCGCGAAGCTGTTCTTCCATAGCTTCTAAGTCAATGCTTATTCCGTTTGCGTACTTAATAATCAGCGCTTCAAATCGTGGCATAAGCCATGGCGCGGATGCAAATAATCTTGCGTGTGCAGCTTCTCGCAAAGCCAAATAATTCATGACTTCTGTAATATCCAATTCCCACACTTTTGCATACTCAATGCAATTATATGGAATTAATCCGCCTGCAGGATTTTGTAAAAGCGCAAGACCTTGATCAAAACTGCCGTGCACTTCGTGTGAAAGTGCTCCAGCTGCTTGACCTAGTTGCATAGCAAACGAAGTGTTTCCAAGCAGTTTCATTAGTTGCGCTGGATTATTCATTCCTTCAGGCAGCGGAATTGGCACAACTCCTGCAAATAATCCTTTTACTTCAGCATCATCCACATCGCGGAATCGCTCTTCAATAACAGAAGTGAGTGCTTCGTTTACTGATTTTGCAACAGGATTAGCGAATTTAACCCAAGCTTCCAGGGTTTTTTCTACCCAATCAGCTCTAGACAATACTTCCGGCGTTCCAGGAGCAGGATTGAAATTGCACGTTATATCTAGCCACAAGTTCGCTTGGCTTAAAGCTCTTCGTGTGGCATCTGCTACGTCTGCATTTACATTTCCTTGATCGCCATTAGCGTGTTGTAAAGCAATAGATTGCGCTAACTTGCGATTAATTGGCCCTTCTTCAAGTGTTGCTTCCATTTCGTATGGATTATTAAGACCGCCTGCACTAAAAGCTTGCATCATTCCGCGAACTTCGTCTGGTTTAGGAAGCTTATCTGGATTCTGATTTAAGAGTTGTTCGCGTAGCTCAAAAGGAAGCTGATCAAGTTGTTTCCATGCTTCTTCTCCTTGTATTGGCCCAAAGCATTCAATGAGCCATTGGTGAATTGCATCGTCATTCATGAGCGTATCCTTCTCGTGCCACGTGTTGCATAATTTACAGTTTTTATTTTTATACGTTTCGTATCTGCACGTATTTGTACGTATTTTATAAGTATTTATACGTATTTTACACGTCTTTATATGCGAGTTTAGCGCATCTTCTTAATAAAAATATTTTTTAATACAAATATTCTACTCGATAATATGGTTTTATGCGCTATAACTTGCGTGCAAATATATTTTAAAGCAAAACTATATAGGGCTTGTGTCATGATACAAGCATGTTTCGCTTTTCTACAGGTGCTAGTGTATTCCGTACGTGTTTTAGATTCTTGCGCTCGCTGCCTCATGCTTTAGTTGTGTACATTACTTCGCATTCTTTGCGATATTTTGCAGGATTCTTTACAGTAGTTGTTGCGATTTTTGCGTTGTCGCTTCCAAGCGCATACGTTGTAGAAGAGCCTGGTCCAACGCAGGATGTTTTAGGATCCCTATCAAATACTCCTGTGATTGATATGTCTGGTTCTCGAGTAAAAGAGAATCATGATACTGGTAAGTTATTGTTGATTACTGTCAATGTTTCTGGTGTTCCTGGATATGAAGTTTCAACATTTTATTCATTGACTTCATGGATGGATCCTCATAAAAGTTTGCTGCCTCGTGAAGCTATTGTGCCAGTAGGGCAGAGTGCTGACGAGTATGAGAAGGAATCCACAAACGAGATGGATGATTCGCAAAGCCTTGCTCAAAATGTTGCGTTGCAGTACGCGTCTAAGCGCCTTGGAATTAAAAAAGAAGATGTAAAAGTTCGTTTACATATTGAAGATATTGGTGGACCGTCTGCTGGAATGATGTACACTCTAGGGATTCTTGACAAACTTACTCCTGAACAAGAAACTGGTGGTAAGACGATAGCCGGAACTGGAACTATTGAAAAATCGCAAAAAATTGGAGAAATTGGCGGTATTCGGTTAAAGATGATTGCAGCTAAAAGAGATGGGGCCACTTGGTTCTTAGCACCTTACGATAATTGCAATGAAGTTGTTGGGCATGTGCCACAAGGCTTGCGCGTTGTAAGTGTAAAAACATTGGATGATGCTTACAAAGCGTTAAAAGCTATTGGTTCTGGTCATGGGGCAAATAAATTGCCAAGCTGCAATGTGAAATAAAACTACAAACCAAATAAAGCAGAAAATAGATAAAACAGAAAATAGATAAAAAAGAAAGTGGGCGATGAGGGACTCGAACCCCCGACATCCACCGTGTAAAGGTGGCGCTCTAGCCAGCTGAGCTAATCGCCCGTTCGCAACAAATTAAAAACATACATGATGGTGTGTACGAATGCAACGTGTGGCGCGCGTCGTAACAATCGCGTACAGTATACTGAATAAGAACATGTGCTCAGGAGGTCGATATTCGATGGCTCAGAAACCTGATACCGCTCGTAATGCTTCAGCAATGGAGCGTGTGGGTAAGCGTAAGTTAGGATATAACGTCGCGCAGGTGAATGCTTTTCTAGAGCGCGCTCACACTTTGTACGAAAGCGATGAAGCTCGACTCACGCAGAAAGATATTCAAGAGGTTTCTTTTGACTTGGAGCGTAATGGTTACATTATTGGTCAAGTTGATGCTGCGTTATCGCGTTTGGAACGTGCGGTAGTAGATAAGTGCACTGAGCAAGAATTGGCGCAATGCGGACGAGTTGCATGGAAAGCTCGTGTAGAAGCGCTTTATCGTAAACTTTTGCAACATGCTCAAAGAGATTATCGCGATCGTTTTGATCGTGGCTCTTCGCGTCACCCATCTTATGCGCGTAAACAAGTGGATATTATGGTTGATCAAGCCTTAGATAAGATTGCTCTTATGCTTGGTCATGAGCTTGAATGGGAAACAGACAAAGAAACATTGCAAGATATTGATTCTGCTTATGTTTCTAATGTGATTTTTACGCAAAAAAACGGTAAGCACGGTTATGATGAGCGCCAAGTTGACTACTATTTAAACGCTTGTGTGCGTTTGCTTAGCAGCTTGGAATCTTTTGAGCGTGTAGAACAGTATGTTGATGCGGATAATAGTAGTTCCTCATACTCTCGAGCAGAATCTGAATCTTATTCTGCTCCTGCTTCTGTTTCTCCTTCTGTTATTCCTGTAACTAAAGCTGAAGAGCCTGCTAAATCCTCAGAATCTACGGAATCTTATAATCATTATGAAGAGCCTGTTCCATCATTTGCTCCTTCAATAAAGCCTGCATCTGATTTCAGTGCTTCTTCCGCTTCTGCCACTGCACCTTCAGCTTCTTCAATATTCAAACCTGTTGAGGATGCTGTGGAAGATGAAGACACTGCGGATAGGTTGCCTAAGATTGCACCTCGCTCAATACCTAGCGTGCCAAATCATGATAAACAAAGCATTTTTGCTCCTGTAGATTATGCTAATCAAGATTCTAATGATTCGTTTGAAGCGTTAAATAAGTCTGAGCGCGCAATATTTACACCTCATGCTGCTGCAAGTAAGCCTTCTAATGTTCTTAACGATACTGATAGCAATGATGAGCTTTTGCAAAGCGCTACAGTAATGCGAAACTCTTCTGAATCTTCTGTACTACCTCCTTCTTTCACTCCTGCAGCTCGTAATCGCAATAATTCACCTGCTGCACCTAAGCCTGTTGCTGCTCCTGCACCGGCTCCTGCTGAGTCAATTCCATCATTTGCTCCTCAAGATCCTGCACAGCATTCGTCGCAGCATTCCTCGCTTAATATTCCGGAGTTGCATGTTTCTGATTTGCAGCCGAGTAAGCCATTGAGTTTAGATATTCCAGATTTGTCATTCCCAATTATTGGCCATATTGATGAATCTACTAATTTCGGTAGCTCTTCTCAAAGCGGCGACGATTCGGAAAATAACGATCGTAATTAATCTAACTATTAAAAAAGATATAGTTTGATTCATGCCATTGTATCGCGATGAAGCTGTTGTGCTTCGTACTTTTCCTTTAGGTGAAGCGGATAGGATTGTTGTGCTTCTTACTAAGCGGCATGGTAAAGTTCGTGCTGTTGCGAAGGGAGTTCGTAGGCTTAAATCACGTTTTGGTGGTCGTCTTGAGCCGCTTATGCGTGTTGATTTGCTTCTTGCGCAAGGTAAATCTTTGGATGTAATCTCGCAGGCTGTTTCTATTGCTGCTTATGCTGGTGAAATTTGTGCAGATTATACGTCCTATGAGTATGCAAACGTCATGTTTGAAGTTGTGGATTTGCTTGTTTCTAACGAATATACAGATGAATACAGGCGTGAATATCAAGATACGCTAGGGCAGTATCGTCTGCTTACTGCGGCTTTACTTTCATTGTCTAAGCATAAGCATTCTCCTGATGCTATTGGCATGTCGTATATATTGCGAGCATTGTCATTAGCTGGGTGGTCTCCGCGACTACAGGCTTGTGTTGTATGTGGAAAAAATGAAGATTTATGCTATTTTTCGCCTTGCACAGGTGGAATGATGTGTGCAAGCGATCACACTCCGGATTCAATAGTTTGTGCTAATTCGACGCGTTTGCAATTGTGTGCGCTTGCGCAAGGAAACTGGTCTGTTCTTGACGGAGTGTCGGTTGATTCTTCTACTATGCGATGCGTTCAGCAATGGGCTGAATATTATCTTGAGCGACCTATTCGTTCGATGGGGTTGTTACATTCGTAAGTATGGCTTTTGAAAACGTGGATTATAAGTCGCTTGATATTCCAGCGGCTCCTTTTAGTGACCCTTCTCGCATACCAGATTTTCCTAAGGGCAAAGTGCCTCGTCATGTCGGTGTGATTATGGACGGAAACGGACGCTGGGCAAAAGAGCGCGGAATGATTCGAACCGAAGGTCATAAAGCTGCAGAACCGGTAGTTTTTGACGTTATTGCAGGAGCTATAGAAGCAGGAGTTCGTTATTTAAGCTTATACACTTTTTCTACCGAAAATTGGAAGCGATCTCCGCAAGAAGTGCGCTTTTTAATGGGATTTTCTAGGGAGATTATTCATAGGCGAGTTGCACAAATGAACGAGTGGGGAGTGCGAGTTCGTTGGGCAGGTCGTCGTCCTCGTTTGTGGAAGTCTGTTATTGACGAGTTGGAAAAAGCGCAAGAAATCACCAAAAATAATAAAACCATTGACGTTGTTTTTTGCATAAATTACGGCGGTCGTGCGGAAATTGCGGATGCTTGCGCGCAAATTGCGAAAGAAATTCGAGACGGCAAAATTAAAGGCGATCGCGTAAGTGAAAAAATGATTGCTGAGCACTTGTATAATCCGGATATTCCAGATTGCGATTTGGTGATTCGCACTTCCGGCGAGCAGCGCACTAGCAACTTTTTGCCTTGGCAAGCATCCTACGCGGAACTTGATTTTGTGCCGGAACTATTCCCGGATTACGGCCGCGAAGCGCTGTGGAGATCAATCGACCGTTATGCGCATCGCGACCGCAGATTTGGTGGCGTAAAAAACGCCTAGTATCTCACTAAGATTTGTTACTTTTCGCTAGCGAGCCAAGCGCAAGCTGCTACAACTGCAGCTGCTAATCCGCGATTAAGAGTGGGCTGCAAATCTGGGGCGAATGCCGGATTGTGATTTCCAGGAGCATTCTGCATATCCGCAAAACCACCTAAGCCCCAGTAAGCGTAAGGAGTTTTAAAAGCGTTCGCGACTATAGAAAAATCTTCCGAAGCAGAAGCGCGCGAAATATCTACAGAATCTTCTCCAAAGTATTCATCAAAAGCTTTACGCACGCGCAAAGACGCATTCTGATCATTATTCGTAAGCGGATAGCGATCATAATACGTAAACTCTGGTTCTTTAGGACATCTTGCAAGCTCGCACTCTCCACGCACAATTCGTTCAATAGCATTGTGCACAAATTCTTGAGTATCTTCGCTATAAGTTCTTGTGTTAATTAAAAGCTCGGCATCATCAGGAATAATATTCGACTTACTTCCTGCATTAAGCGCGCCAACTGTAACAATTGCGTAATCTTTAGCTGCAAGTTCGCGAGAAACAATCGTCTGCAATTTAAGCACAATTGATGAAGCAACAACCACCGGGTCAACGCTCAACTCAGGCATAGAACCATGCGAACCTTTACCAAAAATGTGCACGCGAATCGAAGCTGCAGTAGTTAAGAATGCGCCCGAACGAATACCGACTGTTCCTGCAGGAATAGCACCCAACACATGCTGACCAAGGTAAACGTCGGGCTTTGCAATCATGCTCGTAATGCCATTTTCCACCAAGTCTTTTGCGCCTTGAGCTGTTTCTTCTCCAGGCTGAAAAACGCCAATGTACGTTCCTCTCCAAGCATCTTTATGTTCATTAAAAGCCTTCAAGGCACCAAGTAGGCTGGAAATATGAAAATCGTGACCGCAAGCGTGTGAAACTCCAACCGCTTTGCCATTTTCGTCTTGCGTGCTAACTGTTGAAGTGTAATCTTTTCCTGAATTTTCTTTAATTGGAAGCGCATCGATATCCGCTCGCATAGCAACAACAGGACCTTCGCCGTTTTTAATCTCTGCCACAACGCCTGTTTTTCCAACTCGCTTTGTTTCAATCCCAGCTTTGCTAAGAATATCAATAATTGTTTGAGCTGTATGATCTTCTTTCATTGACAGTTCAGGATGTTGATGAAAGTATTTGTATTGTTTTTCTCGTTCTGCTTGGGTTTCATCTAAATCGGATAATATTTTCTGAACTGCCGTAAGTTGCAGCATAAATTCCTGCTTTCCTTTGCTTTATTATAACTTTTTTGAGTTTTGAGATTATCTGATTTCAGTTTTATTCTTCTTTATTCCGTTCGTTGAGAATTTTATCTACAAGCGCACTTTTTGCGTCAATTTGATTGCTAAAACCAGGGCGAATATCTAATTTTAGTATTACTCCGGTACGGTATCCTTTGCTGACTAAAGCCATTGTAGCGTCTTTTACAACGCGCATGACGTCATCAAATTCGCCCTCAATATTCGTGAACATTGCGTTAGTTTCGTTCTTTAATCCAGAATCGCGAATTACTTGTACGGCATCCGCCACGTACTCGCTCAACTCGTCTCCGACTCCGCTTGGAGCAATACACAACGCTGCGACCGTGTTAGTTCTGTGCTCGTTCATGTGGTCGTTTGTATTCCCGTTATTATTTTCACTCATAGTAACAATCCCTTTAAAATCGTAATTTTACGCAAATTTAGCAAAACAAGACAACGCCAAATAATGCGTCAACAAACTTATAAATTTGCGTTACTTTAACAGTTACTTTAACAATTTTACAAGCGTCACAGGGTTTTTCTATAATAGCAACGTTTTCACCCGAATTTTCTAGTTTTACGAAAAGGTGTATTGTGGCTGTTTCAAAGCTTGATGAAGTCGTCTCCTTGGCTAAGCGTCGAGGATTTGTGTTCCCAGCCGGCGAAATTTACGGTGGCACGCGTTCTGCGTGGGATTACGGCCCACTCGGTGTTGCGTTGAAAGATAATATCAAGCGCGAATGGTGGCGCTACATGGTGACCACGCGTGGAGATGTTGTTGGAGTGGATACTTCCGTTATTCTGCCTTCACAGGTGTGGGTTGCCTCCGGTCACGTTTCCGTGTTTAACGATCCTTTGATCGAGTGCTTGAATTGCCATAAGCGTCATCGTGCAGATAAGTTGGAAGAGTCTTATGCTGAAAAGCATGGCGACAAAATGCCAGAAAATGGCTTAAAAGACATTGCTTGCCCAGATTGCGGTACTCGCGGAAACTGGACTGAGCCACGCGACTTCAACATGATGCTTCGCACTCATTTAGGACCGGTTGAAGACGAAAATAGCTTGCATTATTTGCGTCCAGAAACAGCTCAGGGCATTTTCGTTGACTTTAAGAACGTCATGACTTCTACTCGTCAAAAGCCACCTTTCGGTATTGCAAATATTGGTAAGTCTTTCCGCAACGAAATTACGCCTGGAAACTTCATCTTCCGCACTCGCGAGTTTGAGCAGATGGAAATGGAATTCTTCGTAGAGCCTGGAACCGACGAAGCTTGGCACCAGTATTGGATTGACACTCGCGTGCGTTGGTATGTTGATTTGGGTGTGAAGCCAGAAAACTTGCGCATGTATGAGCATCCTAAGGAGAAGCTCAGCCACTATTCCAAGCGCACTGTCGATATTGAATACAAATTCGGCTTCCAAGGTTCGGATTGGGGAGAGCTTGAGGGTATTGCAAACCGTACTGACTACGATTTGTCTGCTCATGCTAAGCATTCCGGCGAGGATTTGAGCTACTTTAACCAGGCTACTGGCGAAAAGTATGTGCCTTACGTTATTGAGCCTGCGGCTGGTCTCACGCGCTCGCTTATGGCATTCTTGGTTGATGCTTACGACGTTGACGAAGCTCCAAACACTAAGGGCGGAGTTGACAAGCGCACTGTTCTTCGACTTGATCCTCGTTTGGCTCCTGTTAAAGCTGCAGTTTTGCCTTTGAGCAAGAAGCCAGAATTGCAAACTGTTGCTCGAGATTTGGCTGCAGATTTGCGTCAGCATGATTGGGTTATCGATTACGATGAGGCTGGTGCTATTGGTCGCCGCTATCGTCGTGAGGACGAAATTGGTACTCCTTTGTGCGTAACAGTCGACTTCGATACTTTGGAAGATCATGCTGTTACAATTCGCGAGCGCGACACTATGCAACAAGAGCGCGTTTCCTTGGACAAGGTTGCAGATTACGTTGCTAGCCGAATTAACGAAAAACGTGTTAAGTATCCGCAAGGTCCTGTTGAAATCGTTGGTACTCGTGCAGCCGACGGCGCTACGGATATTGCTAAAGAAGCTGGCGAAGACGAGTCTAAGCCTGTACAAATCGCTACTGCTGGCGGATTGTACTAATACGCGTTTGAGTAGTGCTTAAGCATTAATAAGCAAAATTATTATTATAGTGAACGGAGTTAAAGCAATATGAATTTTTCTATAAAACCAGTGGATTTAGGGAAAGTTCATATTGCAACTCCTGTTGTTCTATCTCCAATGGCTGGGATCACTAACTGGCCATTTCGCGTAATTTGCCGCGAATTTGGTCCGGACGGGCTTTACGTAGCAGAAATGATTACAGCGCGAGCTCTAGTTGCACGAAATCCAAAAGCGCTTAGACTTTGCCGTTTTGCTCCTAGCGAAAAAGTGCGCTCTTTGCAGCTTTATGGTGTAAATCCTTCTATTGTTGAGCAGGCAGCTCGAATTGTTGTCGACGAAAACATGGCTGACCACGTTGACTTAAACTTCGGCTGTCCAGTTCCAAAAGTGACGCGACGCGGCGGCGGTTCTGCTCTTCCTTGGAAAACTGATTTGTTGCAAGAAATTTTGCATCGCGTTGTTTCTGTTTGTGAGCCAGCAGGAATCCCTGTTACGGCTAAATTCCGTGTTGGAATTGACGAGAATCATGAAACTTTTATTCAAGCTGGTCATATTGCACAAGAAGAAGGATGCGCTGCTGTAACTTTGCATGCTCGCACAACTGCAGAATATTACGGTGGTCATTCAGACTGGCAGCGTATTGGTGAGCTTGTAGAGGCGCTGAATATCCCCGTTTTTGGCAATGGTGATATTTGGGGTGCTGAAGATGCGCTCGCAATGTTTAAGGAAACTGGTTGCGCTGGCGTTGCTATCGGTCGAGGATGCCAAGGTCGCCCATGGTTGTTTGCTGATATTCGCAATGCTTGCGAAGGTAGCGATAATCGTGTGAATCCTACTTTGGCAGAAGTTGGTTCCGTTATTTTGCGTCACTTGAAGCTTTTAGTTGAGTTTTATGATGGTGACGAGCGTATGGCTGTTCACGACTTGCGTAAGCATGTTGCTTGGTATTTAAAGGGCTTTCCTGTTGGTGGTGGCACTCGTAAAGCGTTTATGGAGTGCGAGTCGATTGAGGATGTTCAACGTAATCTCGATATGCTTGATGGTTCTCTTCGTTTGCCAGAAAAGGTGTTAGACACGCCGCGTGGACGAGTTAGATTTGCTAAAAAAGTTCATTTGCCGTATGGGTGGTTAGATTCTCGTACAACTAGTCACGAAGAGCGAGAGGCGTTATTTGGTGATGATCCAATGGATGCAAGTTACTAGTGTTTTCTAGGGCTTTCGTCATTTTTTTGCTCTGATTATTTCGAGAATATTCTATTAAAATCACCTTGTGCTCATATTTGCATATAGCACGGTGTATTATCAAAGCAGTGACATTTTTTCAGTTTATTGTGAAAACGTCGTCAGTATCGAGCGTTTTGCGCTAAAATATTGTGTAAACGTGCGTGAGTGACAGGAGATAACGGTGAGCGAGATTGCCCAGACTGACAATTTCAACGACAAAACCATCATCAAGGTAGTCGGCGTCGGTGGTGCCGGCGGTAACGCCGTCAATCGGATGATCAGCGAGGGCCTACAGAATGTAGAGTTTGTGGCCATTAATACTGACGCTAAAGATTTACTGCGTTCTGATGCTGATGTAAAGATTTCATTATCTGATGCTTCGAGCCGAGGCTTAGGCGCTGGTGCTGATCCTGAAAAGGGTGCTAAGGCTGCGCAGGATCATCAATCAGACATTGAAGAGGCACTTAAAGGTGCTGACATGGTGTTTGTTACCTGCGGTGAAGGCGGCGGCACAGGTACTGGTGCAAGCCCAATTGTGGCTCGTGCGGCTCATCAGCAAGGTGCTTTGACTATTGCTGTTGTTACACGTCCATTCGGTTTTGAAGGACCGCAACGTGCTGCATCTGCAAAACTTGGTATTGAGAATCTTCGCAAAGAAGTTGACGCGTTGATTGTTATTCCAAACGATCGTCTTTTGGAAATTTCTGATCGTACTATTGGAATTATTGAAGCATTTAAGACGGCAGATACTGCGTTGCTCGCAGGTGTGCAAGGCATTACTGATTTAATTACCATGAATTCTTACATTCATGTTGATTTCTCTGATGTTACAGCTGTTCTTCGCGGAGCGGGTACCGCATTGTTCGGTATTGGTGCTGCAAAAGGCGAGGATCGTGCAACTCAGGCAGCTGAAATTGCTATTAGCTCCCCATTGCTGGAAGAAAGCATTGAGGGTGCTCACGGTGCTTTGATTAATATCGCAGGTCCAAGTGATTTGAAGCTTCAGGAAGCTTCTGCTGCAACTGAACTTGTTCGTAAAGCTATTCATCCAGAAGCTCAAATTATTTGGGGTCTTTCCCTCGATGATTCTTACGGCGATGAGGTTCGAGTTACGGTTATTGCTGCTGGATTTGATGCTCATCCTAAGGCGGAGGAGTCCTCAGCTAAAGCTGGTCAGTTTGTTGATATGCAAGCAGATGTTAAGCCTGTAGCTCCTGCACAGTCTACCTCATCTTTCAAAGAGGAAGCTCAAGCTGCTCCACAAGTAGAACAACCTGCTTCTATGCCTTCTATGTTTGAGCCTGCAATGAATCAGCAATATTCTCCTGCGGCAGCTCCTGTACAGCAGCCTGCCGAACCTGACGAATTAGATATTCCTGATTTTCTGCGTTAAGCGTGACGAGAGGAGGGTTGCTTCATGGCTGGCTTTATGAAGAACGTGATGTCATACGTTGGTATGGCAGATGTGCCTGAGGATGATGATTATGCTGAATCTGATGTTCAAGAAACGTCATTCGATAATGATCGCTCGGTAACTCCTGCTGTGTCGCAACATGGTAATGATTTGCGTGGTGGTTCTGCTCGTGCGAATGCTAGTCGTATGAGTCGTATCACTACAATTCATCCTAAGTCTTACGATGATGCGCAAATGGTAGGTCGTGCTTTGCGTGACGGTGTTCCAGTGGTTTTAAACCTTACTGGTGTAACTGAATCGGTTGCGTATCGTATTGTTGATTTTTCTGCTGGAGTTGTATTTGGTGTTCGCGGTTCTATTGAGCGTGTGACTCCTAGGGTATTTTTGCTAAGCCCAGCACAAGTGAATATCAAAGTAGAGGATGCTCCGAACGACAATACCGCGCGTGATTTGTTCTCCTAAAAATTGTATTTGCTAAAGAATTAATTGAGCAGCGTTTGTTTAACAACTTTCGCTGCTTTTTTATACTTTTTGGTAGCATAAAAGCGATGCGTACGAGCATGACTAAAATCATGCGAATTTAAACTAAAGGCATATAGCCCAAATAACGAAAGTAATCTCATGAGCATTGAAAATGAAAACGAAAACACTATGCAAGCCAAGCAACGCACTGTATTGTCGTTTGTGCGTCGTTCTGGGCGCTTAGATGCGCGTTTACAGCACGCTCAGGAGCGTTATGCAAGTCAGTACCTGCTAGACGTTACTGAAGCGCCTGGCTCATTTAGATTGCGCGAAAATTTGAATATTACGCATGATTGGATTAGCGATAAGTGGGGGAATGATAATCCGCTTATTGTTGAAATTGGCTCCGGGCAAGGCGAAAACATTGTTGCCGCAGCTGAACGTTTGCCGGAAACTAACTTTTTAGCGCTTGAAGTTTATGATCCAGGCGTTGCGCACACAATGCTTCTTGCTGGAAAGCAAGGTTTGACTAATCTTCGTATTGCGCAAATTAACGCTCCTGATTTCTTCGCTGCGTGCGACTGCGGAGTTTTAGAAGAAGTTTGGACTTTCTTCCCGGATCCATGGCCTAAAATGCGCCACCATAAGCGTCGTATTGTGCAGCCAGAGCTTGCCTCTACAATACACCAGGCGTTGCGTAGAGGGGGTGCGTGGCGCATTGCTACAGATATTGAGGACTACGCTTTGCATGTGCATGAGATTATGGATTCTCGCGAAGATTTTGCAAATATTGGCGAATTAAGCGCAAGTCTTCCAATTGAGCATGTAGGGAAAGGTACAGCTGATACTGCAGCAGCTCTTCCGCACGCAGATTTTAGCGAGTCTGAGCGCTTTGCTGGTCGAGTTCTTACGAATTTTGAGCGCAAAGGCTTGGAGGCTGGTCGCACGATTCACGACTTCACCTACATAGCACAATAATGCTCTGCCGCCGCTGTTCTCGGAGCTTTGCAGTTGTACTTAGCCTCAACACGCCGTGAGTTGCGCGACTCTTTTTTGAGTGTTAATATCATATGGTTTGGTTCGAAGCCCCCTTCGTCTAACGGTTAGGACACCAGACTTTCAATCTGACAACAAGAGTTCGACTCTCTTAGGGGGTACAAATTACAACGCCGCTGGGTTTCCAGCGGCGTTTTTCGTTTTTCGTATTTCTGATTTTTGTATTTCTATTTTTACTGCTTACCCTATTTTTGCGCAGCAATTAGTTTTTCATATATTTTTTCTATAAATCGATATAACATCTGACAATGTATTAAATATCACAAAAGGTATGTTGTGCTTTTTAGAGATGATACACTTTCTCATTGGTACTTCTGCCCGGGCTGCGTAGGTCAGGAAGTATTCAATTCAGTAATTTACAATGCGCAGCAGCTTAAAAAAGGATTTCCTATGAGCGATATTTTCAATACAAATAATAATGGATTAGAATCATCTAATTGTGTAACGGATCAAGTGGATAGTAATGCTGCTTCTAGTATTAATAGGGTTGTAAGCATGCGTTGGCGTGTTGCAGATATCGCATTAGGTGCTGCTCTTGCTGCTGTTTTTGGCGTTATCTTGTATGGCTATGGCTTGGTGTTTATTCCTTTGATTCGTACTTTGAATGCAGCTGTTCTTCCTGGTTTTGCAAGCATCACGCATGGTGTTTGGTATTTGTCTGGAACTCTTGCAGTTTTGCTTATTCGTAAACCAGGTTCTGCAGTGTATGTAAATGTTGTTGCAGCATTTGTACAGGTGCTTCTTGGAACTCCGTTTAATATGCGAGATACGCTTATTTCCGCACTTTTGCAGGGTGTGTTTGCGGAGATTCCGTTCTTAATTTTCCGTTTGCGAAAGTTTAATTTGACTTTAAGCGTTGTATCTGGATTATTGGTAGCGTTTGAGTATGGAGTTTACTTAACATTTACTAAGTATCAAGGTAAGGCTCCAACTTATATTACTATTCACATGCTTAATGAGCTTATTAGTGGATTGCTGCTTTCTGGAGTGCTTGTGTGGTTTGTGTATTTAGCTTTGCGCAAAACTGGTGCTCTTGATAACTTCGCATCTGGACGTTCTGACCGAGCTTGAAATCATCTGGATTTCAAGCTCCTTCAGAGCGTCGAGCTTGCTCAGGTTGAAAGCACACCGTGCTTTCAACGCAAGCGAGGTCTGCCTTCGTCGTTATTGACGGAGGCAGATTTTGGTTGGTGTGGTTTTGTGGCGGGTTTTGTTTTTGTTTGTTTGGATTTTGACCGAGCTTGAAATCATCGGGATTTCAAGCTCAGTAATCCTAAGCAAGGTCAAAATTCGACTCACTGAGTTGGCGACGTTTATGGGTATGTGCTAATCTAGTCGTTGCTAACTTTGTTAGCGTGGGGCTTTAGCTCAGTCGGTTAGAGCAGCGGACTCATAATCCGTCGGTCCAGGGTTCAAGCCCCTGAGGCCCCACAAGATATTAATAATGCCACTTCATTATGATTTATGAAGTGGCATTTTTGTATCTTATAATTTAAATTTTATTTTTTGTTTTATTTGTTATTTTCTGCCATTGACAAGTAATCTGGTATTTGCTTTGGATACTTAGGCCATGCTCCTTCTTGAGTGCACACGAATGCTGCAGTATTAACAGCTGCGCGATGCGCCTCTTGTAAGCTTTCTCCTTTAAGAATATGCGCTGTGAATGTTCCTGAGAACGAGTCCCCAGCACCAACTGTGTCAAGAACGTCAACGTGTGGAGTTGGGATAGTTGAGCTTTCTCCAGTGCTAGTAGTAATCGTACTAAAAGTAGAGCCGCCTGTAAGAATCACATAATCTAGTGCATAACGAGCTTGGAACCACTTGCAAGCTTCCTCGTCTGAAGTGTCGCGAATATTGAACATGTCGCGTAATAAGAATAGTTCCGAATCGTTAAGCTTAAATACTGTGGCTTCTTGAAGTAATGTGTCAATAAGATCCTTAGAGTAGTGATCGCTTCTAATATTAATGTCGAAGAACTTCATTGCTCCAGGCTTAGTATGCTTTAACAATTGTAAAATTGTGTCGTGAGTTTCTTGAGAACGTAAGCTTAGAGTGCCAAAACATACTGCATCTGCTCGTTCTACTAAATCAATGAGTTCTCGAGTGTAAAGAATATGATCCCATGCTATATTTCGTAGAATAGTGTACTCTGGTATTCCATTTTTTAGTGTTACTTCTACAGTGCTTGTTGGCCAAGCGTTGCGTTGAATAATTGAAGCGATGCCAGCTTTGTTTACTTTGTCAATCAGCTCATCGCCGAGTTGGTCTTGACCAACAGCACTAATCATGCAACTTTGCGCTCCGTGACACTGTGCGTGATATGCAAAATTTGCTGGCGCTCCGCCAACACGTTTTCCGTGTGGGAGTAAATCCCATAAAAGTTCGCCGAGTGAAAGAACAATTGGCTTAGTCATAAATATTCCTTTCGCGCGCGTCAGTGCAGCAAATTTGTAGAGCTATACTTTTTACTAAATATCTTCTCGCTTCTTCAAAAGCATTTTGATGCAAATTTTGCTTGTAAAAATGCTATATAAACAATTATGGTGCGCCCTTTCGATAAGTAACATGCGCAATGCGTGTTACGTTTCTATAGAGCGCACCATAAGTGCCATATTGCGTACGTTTAACTTAGCTTATGCTGGCGTACTATATTATTATTTCGTTTTATTATATTTTTCTATTATTTTGATTTGCTGCTTAATGTTGGAAAATATCACTTTTGTGAGCTTGTTCAGCCATCCATGCTTCTACATCATCGATTTGCTTTGGAATGTCAATAGAAAGCCATTCTGGACCGTTTTCAGTCATTAGCACATCATCTTCAATACGAATTCCAATTCCGCGCATTTCTTCAGGAAGCATCAAATCGTTAGCTGCAAAGTATAATCCTGGCTCAATAGTGAATATCATTCCTGGAGTAATTTTTGCGCCCTGATAAGACTCATAGCGTGCTTGTGCGCAATCGTGCACATCCAAACCAAGATGATGAGCCACGCCGCAAGCGTGCCAACGACGATGCTGTTGGCCTTCTGGCGAAAGTGATTCTTCAACGCTAACTTTCAAAATTCCCCATTCGTGTAAGTGTTCGGCTAGAACGCGCATGCAAGCATGGTGAATATCGGAGTAGGTTGCACCTGGCTTAGCTGCCTCAAAACCGGCTTGTTGAGCGTCAAGAACGCACTGGTAAAGCTTCTTTTGCAAGTCAGTGAATTTGCCATTTGTTGGGAAAGTGCGTGTAATGTCAGCAGTGTAGAGGCTGTTAACTTCAACGCCGGCATCAATAAGTAGCAATTCTCCGCTGGAAACAACGCCAGTATTGCGCATCCAGTGCAAAATTGGTGCGTGCTTGCCTGAAGCAACAATAGTGTCGTAGCCTACTTCGTTTCCTTCCTCGCGAGCAACAGAATTAAAAGCACCCTCAATCATGCGCTCGGAATGCTCATGACCTAAAGCATTAGGCAAACGCGTAAGCATGCGGTCAAAACCAAGTTTTGTGGCTGCAATAGCTTTGCGCATTTCGCGAATTTCGTAGTCGTCCTTAAGCATTCGTGCTTCTGCAGCGAATTCGTGCAATTTGTCGTCTGCGCAAGTGTTTGCATCTTCATCAGTAAATCCACTTGCTTCGCGCATTGTTTCAACTTTTGCAGTAAGCTCAGGATCCGTTTCTCGAACAATTCGCACGCGAATGCCCTCACCATTAGCGTCGTCGCTTACATTCTTTGCAATAGCGTCATCAAGTTCTGCAATATCGCGCGTTTCAATGCCGGTCATTGCTTTAAGTTCTTTTAAGCCTGCACGAGGGCCAACCCAATATTCTCCATAGTGAGGATCCTTGTAAAATGCTGAAGTGCTGTTATCTGCGCGTGGAGCTACAAAAAGCTCAGGTACATGTGTTTTTCCAGCCTTAGCTTCTTCGCTATCTTTGTTGACTGGCTCCATAACAAGCACAGCACCAGCCTCATAGTCTTGACCTAATCCAGTGTAGTAGGCAAATGTAGTGTCTGGGCGGAAAGCATAATCACAGTCGTTATTACGCACCTTTGGTTGTCCTGCAGGAATAACTAAACGTTCGCCTGGGAAACGTTTTGAAAGAGCCTCTAAACGAGCTGGAATATACCTACTAGATTCAAGAGCCTTAACTTCTGGCTCCTGGTTATCCCAGTTATTCGTCATAAAATCTTTAAAAGAATCACTGTTTGGACGAAGTGAACGGTTATTTACACGATCTTCTGTCTTTTGTGTTCCGTCAGCCTTTAGCTCTTCGCCGTGCTCAGTTGGCGTATATTCTGCCATTATGAGGCTCCTTAATTTTTGCTTGTTAATTTTTGCTTGCGCAAATTATACAAATAGTAAATAAACAGTCAATAAACTAACATAGTCTTATTTAGTGTTTTATGCGAGTTTTTTAGTGCAAAATAGCAAGATTTTATACGCAATTTACAAAGTGCGTATAAAACGCTTTTGCTATGTGAATATTGTCACAACATATTTATATGCGTGTGTTGTTGGTATCAACTAATCTAGATAGTTGGAAAATGAGTGAGCGAGCGTAAAAATTAGGGGGAGTAGTTATGTCTATTGAAAATCCAAATCGCAATAATGAGCGAATTGTTGATATTGAACGCAATATTATGAGCCGAGCTCCAGAACATAATAAAACTAATCTCGACTTGGACCGCATGCGTCTTATTCTCGATATTTTAGGTCATCCAGAGCAGTCTATGCGTGTTATTCACATAACTGGTACGAACGGCAAAGGTTCTACTGCTCGAATGGCTGAGTCGATTTGTCGAGCATACGGTTTGCGAACCGGATTATATACTTCTCCACATTTGGAGCGCGTAAACGAGCGCATTATGATTGACGGACAGGAAATTAGTGACGATCAGTTCGTTGATGTGTGGGATCAAATGAAAGACATTATCGACATGGTTGACGCTCGCATGGAGGCTGACGGTAAGCCAAAAATGAGCTTTTTTGAAGTGCTTACAGCCATGGCAATTTGGGCTTTTGCGGATGCTCCTGTTGATGTTGCTGTTATGGAAGTTGGCATGGGTGGTGAATGGGATGCCACCAATGTTATGAATGCTGATGCTGCAATTATTGGGCCGGTTGATATGGATCACATGCAATGGCTTGGAAACACTGTTGAAGAGATTGCTCGCACGAAGGCTGGTATTATTAAGCCAAATTGCACTGTTATTTTGGGTCCTCAGCCGCATGAAGCTAAGGTTTTGCCAATTATTAAGGAAGTTGCGGAGCGCAATCATGCTACATTATTGCGCGATTCTTCTTATGGCGATGGCGAACTTGAAGTTGTGTCTCGTACTCCTGCAGTTGGTGGACAGGTTGTTACTTTGCGTACGCCTCTTGGCACTTATGAGGATGTTCCGATTGACAAGTTTGGCAAACATCAGGCTCATAATGCTTTGGCAGCTCTTGCCGCTGCAGAGGTTGTGCTGCCTGTAAATGGTGCTTTGGATGGCGATTTAGTTGCAGAGGCTTTAAGTCAGGTTAAGGTTCCTGGTCGTATTGAGCAGGTTCGTACTTCGCCGACAATCATCATTGACGGTGGACATAACGTGAATGCTGCTGAGTCTCTTCGCGAAACTATTGAAGAAAACTATCATTTTGAGCAGCTTATTGGCGTTGTGGCAATGATGGCAGATAAGCAAGTTGAAGAATACTTGGGTGTTCTTGAGCCTATTTTGACGAAGATTGTTGTTACGCGTAATTCTTGGCGCGACCGTGTAATGGATCCAGAAGAGCTCGAAAAGATTGCTGTAGGCGTATTTGGCGAGGATCGCGTAATTCGTGTTGACGAGTTGCCGGATGCTATTCAAACTGCCGTTGATTTAGTTGATGAAGACGATGAGCTTGGTGTGGGCTATGGTCACGGAGTGCTTATTTGCGGTAGTTTCGTCACTGCAGGAGACGCGCGCACAATGCTTGTTGAGCACGTGAATCCGGATCTAAAAAAGCCAAAGGATCAGCGCGTAGCAATCCACCCAAATATTGACGAGTCCTGATAAGCTATTTTTGCTACTTCATTCGCAAAGATTTAGCTTTTTCTACAGTATTTTTTACAAGTACTGCTTGAGCGTCAACTAACGGTATTTGCGGAAGAGGGAAAGCTTCATTAAGCACACTTAATTCTGTGCAACCCAAAATAAGTGCGTCGCAACGGCACGCTCCTGCAGGGTCAAGCATGTCGCTTAAAACGGACTCGTAACGGCGTAAATTAAGATCGCCTGTGCCTTTTACATCATCATAAATAAGTGATGTAATGCGTTTTTGTAAATCGTCGTCGGGTGCTACGAATGTGTATCCTGCTTCTTCTATAGCGCGCTGATACACTCCAGCTTTACGCGACCCTGCAGTACCTAAGAATCCAATACGGTTACATTTAGACTTTGGGTAACGTTTAGAAACTTCAGCTACAGCACCACGCGGCATATGCATAATTGGCACATCGGTGAGTGCTTGGAACTTATCGTAAAAGTAATGCGCAGTATTGCACGTGAGCACAATAAATGAAGCACCCATCGCAGTTGCTTTAGCTATGTCGTCTGCAAGAGTAGGGAATGGGTTTTCGGATGATTCGCCAACAATATATGCTGTTCTATCTGGCACAGAAGCATCATTGAACACCACATAATCTAAAAACTCTTGATCGTTATGCGCATGCGTTTCTTTGTTAAGTAAACGAATATAGCTTTCTGTTGCAAGTGTGCCCATGCCGCCAAGTACAGCAAAAAACGGACGTTTCATTGTCTCATATTCCCTTCAAAGTTACGTAATAATTTTCACGCTTTATTGCGGAAAAATTCTGCATAACGTCTTGTGTAAATTGAAAACATATGACGAATCATCAACCAGCGTAGCAGATTCATATCTTTTTTATATTCTAGCGTAGTGCCCCAATCGCCGCGACGAATCATATTAAGACCGCGCTTCTTTTCATCGCCTTCTGCTACATAATTGCAAAATATCGATCGCGGAATCTCCATCCACAGCTTTTCTCCACGGCCGAACACAGTATTCCCGTCAAAAGGCTTATGGTCAATTAAATCTTCAACAAAATATTTAGCAATATTAAATCCGTTTAAAGTGACGAAATAGCTTGAACGTCCTTGACGTAAATTGATTTCAAAAAGCTTATATTTTCCGTCTCTCTCATCGTATTTCATATCAAAATTAGCTACGCCAACGTAACGTATATCTTCCAAAAATGCTTTAATATTTTGGAAAACTTCCTCATTGTAGTCTGGAATAATAGCTGCATAATTGCCGATTGCTTCTGGAGTTGGATCCTCCAGTAGAGGGTGTCCTAGAAACATCATGCGCACATGATGATTGCTATCAACGTAAGCATTTAGCACACGCATGCGGCTGTCGTCTCCAGGAATAAAGTCTTGCAAAATCATTTCATCATCGTAGCCAGCTTTGTACGAGCGTTGAATAAGAGTATCAAGTTCTTGCGGAGTATTGATAATAAAAGCTTTTTTACGTCCCTCAAAATCAATATCAAGCCATTTAGTGCTATTTGCTGGTTTCATAGCAATAGGGAAGCTGAATGGCAAATCTTCATAAGCGTGCGCTGCTACTTCTTGAGCGTTTACAACTTTAGTTTTTGGATGAGGAAGATTGTATTTTTCACAAGTTTTATAGAATGAGCTTTTAAGGCTAAGCTGGCGATTGAGCGAATTTGGCAATGTGTGGAAAGCAAAATATTCGTGCAATTCATCACCGCATTGGCTTAGAAGGTTCGCATATACGTCGCCGCAAGGAATAAGCAGAAGCTTGGTATTAGGATGCTCTTGATGCCATGATTTAGCAAAATTAAGCATTGTATTGCGGAATGTAGGAAGTTCTCCAAAGCCTGGAACAATTCTCACATCGACAATTTTGCTAAATTTCGTAGGTGAAAGTTGGAAGTGCGCAAAAGCAATTGAAGTAATGCCATATTCTTCATGGAATGCTCGAGCCATGCCATATGCGTTTATATCGCTACCGAGTAACACAGGTTGGAATTGTTGATTATTCATTTGTATCTTCTTCATTTGTTTTAATTTGTTATTTAACTTGTTTGTTATTTAGTTTGTTAGCTAGCTTGTTATTTAGTTTATGTAGTAATTGCGTTTATTTTATTCGTATATTTTCATACTTTCGCATAAGCGTATTACAGACCAAAAAGACGCTTTATTACGAATGAATCACCCTCATACGGCACATGCTTTCGTTTGTTTTTAATCCAACGTTCATCGCCCTTACCAATAGCAAGAAGAATGTTTAATCTTCCATTTTTTTGTTCGCTGTTTGCAGCATCGTTGTAAGCGTATTCTATTGCTTCAGCTCTGTCGATAATAATGCGTGAAGAAACATTTGGGTCCGTAACATAACTTTGCATATCCTCGCAAATATGCATTACGTCTTCAGTATCAGTATCTTCAGTAGTGAAAATAAACTGTTCTATGCGGTTTTGCGCTGCTTCAACAATTTCTTTACGACGGTCGACAGCTTTATCTCCTGTGGAACCAGTTATTAGCGTAATTCGAGGATTAAATTTGCCGTAGCGCTCTTCTACAAAGTCAAGAACTGATTTTGTAGAAATGTAGTTATGCGCATAGTCGACAACTGCAATCATATTTGAGTGCGTGTCTTTGAAAACTTCCATGCGTCCAGAAATTTTCACGTTCTCAATAGCGTGTAATGCGTGTAAATCAGTATCTTGATTAATTCCCAATTCTCCTGCAATAGCGATTGCAGCTAAAGCATTTTCGTAGTTAAAATCTCCTGCAATAGACAATGCGAATTCGTCAATAGGGCAGTAGTGCACGTCTTCTTCGTAGTCGTTATCTTCATAGTCGTCGTCTTCGCTTGAGTCTCGCATAGCGATGCAATGTGATTCACTATTTTCTACTGGCATTGCAATGTAGTCAGGAGTAAGTAATTCTGTGTAGTCATCATCGTTAGCAGGAGCGCAATAATTTATGCGATCGTCGTCAATATCATCGAAATTGTCATTTTCGCAAGCGTCGCTTTCTATTTCATCTTTTTTAATGCGAGCAAAAGTTGTTACGAGCACATTGTTGCGTTCTGCATCTTGTAAAAGAAGATCTGCGTGATCTGTATCAGAATTTAGTACTAAACGCTTAGTATTTGCAATAATTTGTCGTTTGCAATACAAGTAATCTTCAAAAGTTGGGTGTTCAATAGGGCTAATGTGGTCTGGGCTAATGTTTAAGAATGCTGCAACATCGAATTTAAGACCATATACGCGATTCACCTTATAAGCTTGTGAAGAAACTTCCATAACAAGATACTTCATGCCGTTATCTACAGCTTCGCGCATCATTTTGAAAGCATCAAAACTTTCAGGAGTAGTTAAATTAGATTCAACGTAATTTTTTCCGTCTACGCAATTATCTACTGAAGAAAACAGTGCTGCTTTACCGTGCGAATGGGAGTTTAGAATAGCGTGAGTAAAGTAGGCTGTAGTTGTTTTGCCTTTAGTTCCAGTAATTCCAACAATAGTGAGTTTTTCTTGTGGATTTCCAAAGAATGCTGCTGCAAGCACGCTCATTGCTTTTTTAGCATCCGTAACAATTAAACCAACAGCTTTTGTGTATTGTGCGTAGCTTTGTTCAGCAACATATGCAGCAAGTCCTTTGTTGTCTGCATTTAAAAGATATTCCGACTGAAAATTGCCTTTAATAAACAGAAGTGTCCCAGGTGTAATATCGCGAGTATCGTAAGTTGCGTTAGTAAAGCACTCATCTGCATCAATATTTGGGAAATAATACGGATTTAAAGACCATATTTCATTGCGAGAATGAGTAGAGTCTACAGTTTTTTCTTTAGTATTAGCACTATTAGTATCTTCTGCGTTACAATATTGAATCATTTCGCGTAACAAACCATAGTGTTGCAAAATTTCACTTGCGTTTGCTAGTGACAACGTGTTATGCATGATCATAATTTACTTCTTTTCGCCAAATGTTTTATAGCCATGTTCCAGTAATAGGCTCACGTCCGTGAGATTGCAGCCATTGATTGAAGCTATCTCGCCAATTAATATAAGCTTCGCGCTGCCAATCCATCATAGTATTCAGCCTCATGCAACTTACTGACTCATATAGTTTGCTCATTGGAGCAATCAAATCAAGAGCTGCAACTGTGTCTGCTGTAGCATCGTGGAAATCTCCGATTGGTTCAACTCCATAAAATTGAGATGTAATAGTGAGAGTACGCTTGCCGGATCTTCTAGAAACAGCTCTATCGATAACAAGAGGATCAACAGTAAGAATGTCATTAGCGTTTAGTGCATGTATTGAACAAGTTGCGCGTTCTTCTAGCGCAGTAAGATGCCAACGCTTCAAGTCGTGACGTAACATTGCAATATCAAATGGAGCGTTATAAGCAAGTAGTGGAATATTCTTAGCTTGAGCCATGCTTACTGCGCGTGCAAGGAATTCAAGTTCTTCTTCAGGCTCTCCGCCGTGTTCTTGAAGGTATTCGTCTGTGAAACCATTTACTTCGCTTGCCTTAGGATTCATAGGCTGATGAGGGTTAATTAACCAAGTTGATACCACATCTCCATCGTGAGCTAGTTCAGGATTGCGTAATACTAGAGTTGCAGAAACAATGGCATCTTTACCAATATTTGCACCTGTAGTTTCAGTGTCGAAACCAAGTAACCATGATTCAGCAAGTAATGTATTCTCAGCTTGCTTAGGTGCTAAATCTAAAGCATTTAACAATTCTTGAATATGAGTTGGCATAGTCACAATACTACCGCAATGTCACGCAATGTCACACTATGCCGCGCTGCGTTATTGTGCTGCGCTGTGTTATCATCTCGCTCTGCGCTACACTATGCAACACGATAAATCAGTAGCGATATGTGCAAAGTAAAAGTATTATTGACTATATGGGTGAGCAAATCGAGAAGACAAATGTTATGTGCTCTAAAAGCGTAAGAGCTAAAAAACAAAGTGCAAAAAATCGTAATGCTCGCTTATTTAGTGATCGTTTAGTAGATACTAAGCAAAGTTCTGCAATGGAAAGTCGACGCAAAAGATTTGAACAACTTGTATCTACTTGCGTTGATCCTTTGTACACTCAAGCTATGCGTCTTACGCAAAATGCGCAGGATGCGCAAGATTTAGTGCAAGATACTTTTGAGCGTGCTCTTAAATCTTTTGAAACTTTTCAGCCTGGCACAAATTTTGCTGCCTGGATTAACAGGATTGAACGAAATTTGTATTTTAATCAGTACGCGAAAGCAAAACGAAGCCCTAAACGTGCTAACGATGAAACTGGCGACTACAATGATTGGGATATCTATGAGGCTTCTAATCATTGCGCAAAAGGGATGCTTTCTGCTGAACAAGAATATTTAGAAGGGTTTGCTCCACAAGAGATTATTGCTGCGCTTAGTAAGTTGCCGCCTGAGCGTAGAAAAGTTTTTATTGAAGTCGCTATTCGAGGTAAATCTTATAAACAAATTGCCCAAGAAGAAGGCGTAAAAATAGGAACTGTTATGAGCAGACTTAACCGCGCTCGCATGCAACTTAAACGTGAGCTTTCTGATTATTCTGATTATTGTGGTGAATAAAAGTATGCTAAAACGAAAAAGCCCACGATTGACGTGGGCTTTACAGTATGTATAAGCGAATTTATAGCTTAAGCATTTGGCCTTTTGCCATGATTCGCTGCTTTTTTACGACGCGCCTTGCGCTTGCGGCCACGCATACCCATAATGCACTCCTTAACGATTAATGAACAACCTTAGGGATTATCGCACGTTGCCAAGACGTTATATTTGTCAACGTACTAATCTCGTGCGAGTAATCACTTGTTAGTAGCAATATTTGCAGTAATAAAGCTTATGTTGCTTATGCTGCTATATCAGCTACAGTTGCGTTTAATAATGTTACGATATCTTGAGGATTAAGAACTACGTCCAATCCTCGTTTTCCTCCAGAAACAAGAATCTCATCAAATTGCATTACGCTACTATCTAGTACTGTTTCATGGTGCGTTTTTTGTCCGAATGGTGAAATTCCGCCAACTACGTAGCCGCTTTCTCGTTGCGCAACTTCTGGGCTTGTCATACTTGCTTTCTTTGCGTGTACTGCTCCTGCAATTGCTTTCATATTGAGGCGTCCGTTTACTGGAACAATTCCAACCACTCGCTTTTCACCAGTGTCAACCATAAGAGTTTTGCAAACTTGAGCTGCGCTTACGCCTAGCTTCTCAGCAGCCTCAATTCCATAGCCGTCGTCCATGTGATCAGCGTCATGCTCGTATTGCGCTATGCGGAAGGTGATGCCTGCGTTTTCGAGTTGCGCAATAGCTGGAGTTGCTTTTCCGGTTTCTGCATGTTTTTTACTCATTTTGTTACCGTGCCTTATACTCAACTGTCAAATTGTATTACATGATATGCTATACCGACTGTTGACTTAGTGTATATTAAACATATAAACCCCTTGTGGAGCTTAGAAAGCAGCACAAGGGGTTTATATATTAAATATTCGCACAACCAGCTATTGCTGATTGATGCTTAGCGAAATCACTCGGAGATTTCAGCGAAGTAAAGAAGAGTGCGAATCATGTTGGAAGTGAAGCCGTACTCGTTGTCGTAGAAGGTAACGGTACGAGCCAAAGTTACACCGTCAACAGTGTTCACGTCGGTCTGAGTTGGATCGAAAACGCCACCGTGGGTGTCGCCGATGATGTCAGAAGACACGATGCTGTCTGCATTGTAACCGAAGTACTCGCAGTTTTCGAAAGCCTTCTTGAAAGCGTCGTTAATTTCTTCAGTGGTTGCTGGCTTCTCAAGAACAGTGGTCAACTCGGTAACAGAGCCGTCTGGAACCTGAATGCGCTGTGCGTGACCCTGGAGCTTGCCGTTAACTTCTGGCACAACCTTGCCGATTGCCTTAGCAGCGCCGGTGGAGTGCTCAATGGTGTTGCAAGCTGCGGAACGGTTATTGCGTGGCTTAGAGCCGCGTGGACCGTCGAGAATCATCTGAGTGCCGGTGTAGGCGTGAATTGTGGTCATGAAGCCGGACTTGATTCCCCAGTTGTCTTGAAGCAACTTCACCATTGCAGCCATGGAGTTGGTGGTGCAAGAACCAGCGGAAACAATGTTGTCAGAAGCCTTCAAGATTTCGTGATTAACGCCGAACACAACTGTTGGAGTGGTTTCATCCTTAGCAGGGGCAGAAATAAGAACCTTCTTAGCACCCGCGTTCAAGTGAGCCTGGGACTTTTCTGCAGAAGTGTAGAAACCGGTGCATTCGAGAACGAATTCAACGCCATCGTTCTTAACCCATGGAATGTTATTTGCGTCTTTTTCGGCGTAAACCTTGTAAGTCTTGCCATCTACAACGATTGCGTCTTCGGTGGAGGTTACCTCAACTGGGGTGCCGTCATCGTGGCGGAATGTGCCGTGGGTGCTGTCATACTTGAGCAAGTAGGCGAGCATCGAAGGGGTGGTCAGATCGTTGATGGCTGCGACTTCGATGTCACCTGCTTGACCGCCGCGAGCCTGAAGCTCAAAAATACGACGGAATGCGAGACGACCGATACGACCGAAACCATTAATACCAATCTTGACTGTCATGTGGTTCTCCCTTGAGTGAGACCTCGTGCGCAACGTTTTAAGTCGCGCTATTTTCGCGATGAAAACTCACGCATTTAGGTCATCGTTATTTGAATTAACGGTGTTCATTTTAGTGTGCGGTATGTACGAAGAGTTGTAATATAGCTCACTTTTATTGCAATCATGCACTATGAGAACAGTGAGCGTTAACATGCTGTGTTTTATGAGTGTTTTTGTGAATTTTTTGATAGTTTCCAGTTGCGTTTTTGCATAACATTTTACGAATCAATATTGTTCAATTGAACAACGAGTGTAATTTTAAAAAGAAAAAGGCTGACGAGTTTTTCAAGTAAAAGAACCTCGTCAGCCATTTGCATAAACTAAAGTTTGCGCCTATTCGTTATACGTCATTGCTTCAGCAGCTGCAGTAGTCGAATATGTTGGAGTAGTCTCGCTTTCAAGAGGAACTGCTAATGCCTCAGATATAGAAGTATCGACTTCGCCTAAATCTCCAATTGGTCTTTTAAACCAGCTCACCTGTGGTAATGGAGCATTAATAGGGAATGTTACAATAAGTGTTCCTTCATGAACGTCAATATGAGCAGGCGTATTATTTAATAATTCGTTACTTAAACCTTGTACTGCATCTCCATGCATGGTTGCGTGTTTAAGCTGATACTTTAATCCAACTTCATTTACATCATTAGAAACTGGAGTATGAGAAAAAACGGAAACTATGCGCAAATCATCTCCAGATGATGCTGGAAAATCAAGAGATCCATCATGTATTGCTGTAACAATTTGACCGTCGCCGTACAAGAATCCAATTCCGCCGCGGCGCGCTAAACGAACCATAAGTTGAATATTAGAAATAGTATGGTCAACTCGACCACCTAATCCTCCAAAAATATGAAATTCTCGAGAGCCTTTAGCCCAACCAACTTTTAACGCAGAAAGTAAGTCAGGATCATCTTTTTCTGCAGGCAATCTAGTAATAACTGCATCAGTAGGAAGTTTTAATCTAACAGAGTCAAAATCGCCGATGAGCGCATCCACATGCAAACCTAATTTACATGCATGATCCCAGCCTCCATCAGCTGCAATTGTTAAAGCGCGATCTGGCACATGTTCACGCGTATGATCGTAATAATCTCCTGCTGCTAATACTACGCAGCGTTGCAAAGGTTCCATAACAACATAATAACGCTGCATTTGTACTGATGACATACATTTATAACAAGAGTTTATAAGCGTAGTGTCAATCAACATTTGACTACGTTTTATGCCATTTTTCGGATTTGATATTAGCGCATTTGATTGTTTTTATTCCGACAAATACAGGAATTTTAGACTAATACTCGCTTAACATAAAGTGCTTGGTGTAGTATTGCATGGCAAGTTAGATTTTCCAAGTTATTATGGATTTTCGTTAATTATTTGCTAGTAGACTAACGTAATGCTGTGTTGTATATTCTACGAGGAGAAATAAATGTGCGGAATTGCAGGGTTCATTAATGACACCCCAATTAACGTCAAAAGCCAAATTGTAAAAGATATGACAGATGTGATTGCGCATCGTGGTCCTGACGAATATGGAACTATGATTGACGAACACGCAGCACTCGGTTTTCGTCGACTTAGCATTATAGATCTTCACGGTGGATCCCAACCTATGTACAACGAGGATGGGAATCTTGCAGTTACTTTCAATGGTGAGATTTATAACTACAAGCCACTTCGCGAAGAACTTATTAAAGCTGGTCACACTTTCCACACTGATTGCGACACAGAAGTATTAGTGCACGGCTACGAAGAGTGGGGTAAAGGCTTACTTAATCGTTTACGCGGAATGTTTGCATTCGTTATTTGGAACAAAAGTACTCAAGAATTGTTCGGCGCTCGCGACCATTTCGGTATTAAGCCTTTTTATTATGCGCAAATGAATGGTACTTTTATGTACGGATCCGAAATTAAATCTTTACTGCGCCATCCAGATTTTAAGAAGGAGCTTAACGAAAATGCGCTTAAGCCGTTTATGACATTCCAATATCCTGCAATTAACGAAACTTTCTTCAAGGGCGTTTTTAAGCTGCGTGAAGGTAATTGCTTTACGTATAAGAATGGCGAAATGAAGATTGAGCAATATTACGATCCTAATTTCAAAGAAACAAAGCAACGCTTGAATGAATTAGTTGATTCTATCGATAAAACAGTTTGTGATTCTGTTCAAGCTCACCAAATTGCGGATGTTGAAGTTGGTTCGTTCCTTTCTTCTGGAGTTGATTCAAGTTATGTTGCAGCTGTTGCACGCCCTGAACACACATATTCTATTGGTTTTGCTGGTGGAAGATACAATGAATCCAAACAAGCAAGCGAATTGGCAAAAATTATTGGCTTAAACAATAAATCTGAAATTATTGACGCTGCTGACGCATTCCGTTATTTCCCACAAATTCAGTGGTATTTGGACGAACCTGATTCTAATTTCTCTTGCGTCCCATTATTCTTCCTTGCAAAATTAGCTTCGCAAGATTTACGCGTTGTGCTAAGCGGTGAGGGAGCAGATGAATTATTTGCAGGATACATTGATTATGGTGTTCATACGCGTTCTAAACTTATTAAAGTTGTGACTCGCATGCTTGCAAAGTTGCCAAAAAAGTTGCGTTACGCGATTGGTCGAGCTGCAAAGGGTAAGCATTTCCACGGAGCGTGGCATTTGTACGCTAATTTGGCTCCAGCTGAGGAGCATTTTATCGGTCAGTCAAAGGTTTTCAATGAGGAAGATGCTGTAAAACTTTTGAAACCTGAGTATCGCAAGGGTCCTAGCGTTCGCAGCATTGTCGATGCTATTTACAATAGAATTGCTGGTAAGGGACTTTCTGAAGTGAAGAAAAAGCAATATCTTGATATGCATCAATGGATGCCAGGAGATATTTTGCTTAAGGCAGATAAAATGACTATGGCACATTCTTTGGAGCTTCGCGTGCCTTTGCTTGATCGTGTTCTTATGGATGTTGCAGAAAAAGTTCCTACTAAATATTTAATTACTGATGAAAATACGAAGTTTGCTTTCCGACAAGCTGCGTCCCGTCATTTGCCAAAAGCTTGGTATGACAGAGAAAAGCTTGGTTTCCCTGTGCCAGTTAAGGATTGGTTGCGTGAGGAACGTTTTTATAAGATTGTTCGTAAGACGTTTGAAAGTGACGATGCTGCTAAATTCTTCGATAGAGATGCTTTACTTCGTATGATTGACGATAATTATGCAAAGAAAAATGACGATCGCCGTAAGATTTGGACAGTTTACACATTCCTGACTTGGTATGATGTGTACTTTAATCACGATGGATTGAAGCCTGAGCCAATGCAGTTAGCGTAGAAATCGCATAGTTCTAGCTTTGATTTGTGGCAGTCAAAACACGTTTCGTGTGTTGACTGCCTTTTTGTCAAGGCTTCTAGTAGAATAGATATTCGGCTTGAGTAATCAAGAAAGTGGGATGTCCCCACCTGGAAGCCTACTGTGGTTTCGGGTTCATGACTTCGGTCACGCAAGTTAGCTTCTTGTGCTGCTTGCTGCGCTGTTATATAGCGTTTTATTGATATGAAGTAGTGAATCTTAAGCTCTTGGACTTCTTGGTGTATTACATCTTACAAGTATTTAGAAGGATTGGAGTCATCATTAGCGACGAACCACGCATTAACGAGGAAATTCGAGTCCCTCAGGTGCGCCTTATTGGTCCAAAGGGCGAGCAAGTGGGAGTTATCGCAACCTCTGTCGCGTTAAACCTTGCAAGGGAAGCTAACCTCGATCTTGTCGAAGTTGCGCCTACTGCTAAGCCTCCAGTAGCCAAGCTTATTGACTACGGTAAGTACAAGTACAACGAAAAGATTAAGGCTCGTGAAGCACGTCGTAATCAAACCGTCGCAGAGGTTAAGGAAATTCGTTTCCGCCTTAAGATCGACGATCACGATTTCGATGTGAAGAAAGGTCATGTGCTTCGTTTCTTGAACGGCGGAGACAAGGTAAAAGTAACTATTATGTTGCGTGGCCGTGAGCAATCTCGTCCGGTTGGTGGCGTTGAATTGTTGCGCCGACTTGCAGATGAGGTCTCTGAAAGTGGCACAGTAGAGTTTGCGCCAAAGCAAGAAGGTCGAAATATTATTATGACTCTTGCTCCAAAAGGCAAGAAAATTCATACACAGTCTGAGCAACGTCGTCGTGGCGCTGAATCTCGCGCTGAGCGTCAAGCTCGTCAGGCTGCTCGTCTTGCAGCTAAGCAAGAGGTTCAGTCACAAGCTGCAGCTGCAGTAAATGCTATGCAATCCGATCAACATCACAAGGAGGGCAGCAATGCCGAAGATGAAAACTAATTCCGCAGCGTCCAAGCGCGTTCGTCTTACCGGTACCGGTAAGGTGATGCACGATGGTAGCGCCATGCGCCACAACTTGGAGCACAAGTCGGCTCGTAAGCGTCGTGCTCTTTCTGAAGATAAAGTATTGGCTACTGCGCAGAGCAAGAAGCTTAAGGGCTTGCTCGTTAAGTAAGTAACAAGTAAGAATTGCTTGTAAACGAATACGCAATCGAAAATTTTAAGAAAGCTGAGGAATACTTATGGCACGAGTAAAGCGCGCAGTAAACGCTCACAAGAAGCGTCGCGTTGTTCTTGAGAGGGCTTCTGGCTACCGCGGTCAGCGCTCCCGTCTTTATCGCAAGGCAAAGGAACAGCTGCTCCACTCATTCACTTATAACTTCCGCGACCGCAAGGCTCGCAAGGGTGATTTCCGCAAGTTGTGGATTCAGCGCATTAACGCAGCAGTTCGCGCTGAAGGCATCACCTACAATCGCTTCATTCAGGGCTTGCACTTGGCAGGCATCGAATTGGATCGTCGCGCTCTTGCTGAGCTCGCAGTTTCCGATATTGAAGCTTTCAAGGCTGTTGTTGAAGCTGCTAAGGCTGCATTGCCAGCTGATGTAAACGCTCCAGTTGAAGCCTGATTTTGCTTTAATAGAGTTCTATTTTAAGCCCACCAATTTAGGTGGGCTTTTTCTTTTAAATCAACAAATTTACTTATTAGCTATAATTATTTTTATGCGCTCAAATCTTGATTCTGACAATAGGAAAAATAATATTCCTGAAGAGTTTGCACTTCATATTCAACGCTTTATTGCGCATATTGATATTGAGCGTGGTCTTTCTAAAAAAACAGTATCTGCATACGCTTCAGATTTGCAAGATTACACATGCTGGCTTTACGACGAACGAAAAATAAAAGATATTACTACTATTTCTCAATTAGATATTGAATCATACATTCGAACTTTGAATGAATTAGGGTTGGGGACTAGGACAGTTGCGCGTCGACTTGCAAGTATTCACGAGTGGCATCGCTTTATGCTTGCTCATGGTGACATACAAGCTGACGTTTCAGCGCAAGTAAAAGCTCCAAAACAAGCAGACTACTTACCGGATGTTTTAAGTATTGAAGAAGTAAATAGAGTTATTGAAGCTGCAGGGAATTTTGGAAGTTCCGATGCTATTTCGATTAGAGATACTGCGCTTCTCGAGTTTTTATACGCTACTGGAGCGCGAATTTCGGAAGCAGTTGGCGTAAAATTCGAAGATATTGATTTAAATGAGTCCGTTGTAAAACTTACAGGTAAAGGCTCTAAGCAGCGTTTAGTTCCGATTGGTGGGTGTGCTGTTCGTGCTCTTCGTAACTATATGGAGAAATCTCGCCCAGAATTAGCGTCCAAGGGCAAACGTGAATTGCACACAATTTTCTTAAATAAGAGAGGTAATGCACTTTCTCGCCAATCAGCATGGGCAATAGTAACGCAAGCTGGCGAGCGTGCAAAACTTGACAAACCATTGCATCCGCATACGCTGCGCCATTCTCTTGCCACGCATCTTATTGCAGGTGGTGCTGATGTGCGCACAGTTCAAGAGTTACTTGGACATGCTTCAGTTACAACAACTCAAATTTATACGCATATTAGTCCTGACGCATTAGTTGAAGCTTACGTAATGAGTCATCCTCGAGCTAAATAATTTTATGCTCAGAGTTTCGTGAGTATACCTGTTGATAAAGTGGGGAGCATGCCTACTGATTTACTTGGACGCGAATACGAAACTTTTCATGCACCAGAGCCGTTAACTTCACACGGTCCTGCTCGCATTATTGCAATGTGCAACCAGAAAGGTGGAGTTGGTAAAACTACAAGTTCCATTAATATTGCTGGCGCACTAAGTCAGTATGGTCGTCGCGTTTTGATTGTTGATTTCGATCCGCAAGGTGCGGCAACAGTTGGACTTGGAATTAACGCAAATGCGCTTGATAATACAGTTTATACGGCATTATTTGATTCGTCTGTGGACGTTCACGACGTAATTCGTCATACTGAAACAGAAAATATTGATATTATTCCTGCAAATATTGATTTATCTGCAGCTGAAGTTCAGTTAGTAACCGAAGTAGGACGAGAGCAAATATTAGCAGGTGTATTACGCAAAGTGCGTGACGAATACGACGTTATTATAGTTGATTGCCAGCCTTCTCTCGGCTTGCTTACTGTAAATGCGTTAACAGCAGCTGATGGCGTGATTATTCCACTTGCTGCAGAGTTCTTTGCTCTTCGAGGCGTGGCTCTTCTTATGCAGTCAATTGAGAAGGTACAATCTCGTATTAATCCAAATCTTAAAGTATTTGGAGTTCTTGTCACTATGTATACTCGCACGCTTCATAGTGAGGAAGTGTTGCAGCGCATTTATGAAGCTTTCCAAGATAAAGTTTTGCATTCCGTGATTTCGCGTTCTATTAAGCTGCCAGATTCTACAGTTGCTGCAGTTCCTATCACTATTTTTGCTCCTGAGCACAAGACTGCAAAAGAGTACCGCGAAGTTGCGCGTGAGCTTATTGCTAAAGGTGTTGTTGCTTAAGTTCTTGTGATTCTGCGTTAGTATGTTTTGTAAAGCTGTCTTAGCTCGCTAGTAAAATCGGTGCGGTTTGGCAGCTTACCTATTTGGGCGCTCGTCAATAAGGTATATGGCTACTGTTTTAGCTGATGTTTATAGCTTAAATGGTTGCATGTTAATAATTACTTAAACGCGAAGAATGGAAGAGGTTTGTGATGACTGTTCGCGGTGATATTCGAAATGTGGCAATTGTGGCGCACGTAGACCACGGTAAGACCACTCTGGTAAACGCCATGCTTCAGCAGTCGCACGTATTTTCTGAGCGTGAAGAAGTTCCAGATCGCGTTATGGATTCCAATGATTTGGAACGCGAAAAGGGCATTACTATTCTTGCTAAGAACACTGCTGTTCAGTACACAGGTCCATTAGCTGAAAAGTATGGTCATCCAGAAGGTATCACTATTAACGTTATTGATACTCCAGGTCACGCTGATTTCGGTGGTGAGGTCGAGCGTGGTATCTCTATGGTTGACGGCGTTGTTTTGTTGGTTGACGCTTCTGAAGGTCCTCTTCCACAGACTCGCTTTGTGCTTCGTAAAGCTTTGGAAGCTAAGCTTCCTGTTATTTTGTGCGTAAATAAGGTAGATCGTCCAGATGCTCGTATTGAAGAAGTTGTTGGCGAATCTACAGATTTGCTTCTTGGCTTGGCTCAGGATGTTGTTGAGGAAGGTATTGACCTCGATCTCGACGCTTTGCTTGATTTGCCAGTAATTTATTGCGCTGCTAAAGCTGGTTATGCTTCTGTTAATCAGCCTGCGAATGGTGCTCTTCCGGATAACGATAATTTGGAGCCATTGTTTGATTCTATTATTTCAAACATTCCAGCTCCTGAATACGAAGAAGGCGCTCCTCTTCAAGCTCATGTTGCAAACATTGATTCCTCTGACTTCTTGGGTCGTCTTGGTTTAGTGCGAATTTACAATGGTACTTTGGAAAAGGGCAAGACTTACGGTCTTTCTCGTGTCGATGGTTCCATTGAAAACTTCCGTGTTTCTGAGCTTCTTCGCACTCAAGGTTTGGAGCGCACTCCTGTAGCTTCTGCAGGTCCTGGCGATATTGTGGCTGTTGCAGGCGTAAACGACATTATGATTGGTGAAACTATCGTTGACCAGAATGATCCAAAGCCGCTTCCATTGATTCATGTCGACGATCCTGCAATTTCTATGACTTTCGGCGTGAACGATTCTCCTCTTGCTGGAACTGAAGGCAAAGATCATAAGCTTACTGCTCGTATGATTAAGGATCGTTTGGATCGCGAGCTTATTGGTAACGTTTCTATTAAGGTTATTCCGACTGAGCGCCCAGATGCTTGGGAAGTTCAAGGTCGTGGCGAGCTTGCTTTGGCTGTGTTAGCTGAGCAGATGCGTCGCGAGGGCTACGAGCTTACAGTTGGTCGTCCTCAGGTCGTTACCAAGACTATTGATGGTCAAATTAATGAGCCTATGGAAAGCACTACGATTGATGTCCCAGAAGAATACATGGGTACCGTCACTCAGCTTATGGCTGATCGTAAGGGTCGTATGGATTCTATGAGCAACCACGGTTCTGGTTGGGTTCGTTTGCAATTTACTGTTCCTTCTCGCGGTCTTATCGGTTTCCGCACTGCTTTGCTTTCTGCTACTCGCGGAACTGGTATTGCAAGCTCTATTTCCGCCGGTTATGCTCCATGGGCTGGTCAGATTGTGACTCGTCAGAATGGTTCCATGGTTTGCGATCGCAAGGGTGTTGCAACTCCTTATGCTATGCAGCGTTTGCAAGCTCGTGGTATCTTCTTCGTTGATCCACAAAGCCCAGTTTACGAAGGACAAATCGTTGGTATTAACAATAAGCCAGATGAGCTGGATGTAAATATTACGCTTGCTAAGCACATGACTAACATGCGTTCTTCAACTGCTGACGTGCTTGAAACTTTAACTCCACCAATTAAGATGAGCTTGGAAGAGTCTCTTGACTTCGCTAACGAAGACGAGTGCGTGGAAGTTACGCCTGAAGCAATTCGCGTGCGCAAGATTATTTTGAGCCGCGATGAGTGGTACAAGTGGCGTGCTAAGCAGCGTCGTCAAAACAACAACGCTGCATGATAATCGCAATATACCAATTAGTGATGGAACGTTAGGCTTATTATGTTGTCGAAACCGTGGTCGCATCGCTTGCCTTCGTGGGGCAGGTATGCGACCACGTGTGTTTCTGCGCTAATATGCGCGTTGATTGGTACGTTTGCTCATCGCTGCGGTGCAGTGGATAATATTCCTTACGGATTTGCATTATCTATGCTTTTGTTATTTTTGTCTGCTTGGTGTGCAAGATCTCGTAGTGGTTGGAGTGGATTATTTATTCATGCAATAGTTTTTTCATTCGTAGCTTGGCTTATTGCTTTAGATTTTGTTGGTAGCGCAATTCTTGTACCTGTTGGTTTCACAATACCGTTGCCATGGTGTTCGCAATATGTTGGATATTTTTGGCTTTTCGGCATTCTTGTTGCTCACTTAGTTTTGCTTTGTATGCCTCAGCGTTGGTTTGTTATTGAATAGTAAAATAAGTAAAGAATTTGCAATAATCTAAGCTCAATTTTGCATAAAAAGCAGTATTAAGCAGTATTTTTTACAGTAGTCTTGATTACAATATTCTTAACTGCAACAGTTTTTAAGGAATAGTCATGAATGGTAATAAGAACAGTCAGAGTGCTCGTAAATTATGCTATTTAGGACCGGAAGGTTCTTTTACTCATCATGCATCTTTAAAAGTTCAAGAACAATGTCAATCATTTGATAATTTGCGACTTATTCCAACTGCTTGCGAGAATGTTCTTAGTATTGCTAGTGAAATTGAAGAGCATCACCATTGGGGTGTTATTGCGTGGGAAAACAATATTGAAGGCGTTGTAATACCTAATTTAGATTTACTCATTGATGCAAAGAATATGGTTGGTATTGCTCGAATAGGCGTTGATATTAGTTTTGATGCTGTTGTTTGCAAATCAGATTCAATCGATAATTGCTCTACTATTGTTGCTCACCCTCACGCGTTGGCGCAATGTCGTAAGTTTTCTCAAGAGCGCGGTTTACAAGAAAAAACTGCGTCTTCAAATGCTGCTGCTTGTAGGGATTTAGTTCCTGGCGAAGTTGCTTTATGTCCTAAAATTTGTGCTGATTTATACAATAGGCAGATTGTGAGCGAAGCAGTTGAAGATTTTTCTGGCGCGCGCACTGAATTTTTAGTGTTAGCTCCTCGAGATCAGGCTTTAGATTTTGTTAATGTGCAGCGAGAAAATTTTTCATCTTTTTCATCAATTATTGCGTTTATTCCGCGTTCTACAGGTGCTGGAGTGTTAGCAAATTTGCTTGATGTTGTGCGAGATCATGGCCTTAATATGACTTCCTTTATGTCTAGACCAATTAAAGGGCAGGATGGTTTATACAGTTTTATTGCAACTGTTGATGCTGCTCCTTGGGATTCTACGTGTAAAGCTATGATTCAAGAGGTTGTTGAACATGGTGATTGGGTTCGAGTTTTAGCAGTGTATTCTTCTGATAAACGCAAGAATCCGGTGATGAATGATTGGATGCTACCTCATGGTGGAGTGTGTGTTGATGCTTCGGTTGATGCTTTGCGTAATTTGAACGTAATGCGTGCAGAAAGAGAATTATTATGGTAGAAGATGCTGAATTTTCGCAAAAATTTTCTGTTGGCATTGTAGGTCTTGGTCTTATTGGCGGATCTCTTGCAAAACGACTTGCTAAACTGGCAAATTGCAACGTATATGCATGGAATCGTCATAATGAGCCTTATGACGAAGCTAAAAGTTTAGGAATTACTTGCGTAGAAAAAGTGCAGGATTTAGCAAAACTTCGTCCAAATGTTTTGATTTTATGCAATGCTTTAGCTGCTATGCCAAGTATTTTGCATGAAATTGCACCTTATATTGACAAATCTTGCACAACTATTAGCGATGTTGGCAGCGTAAAAACTTTAGTTCGAGAGCAAGTAAAAGACGCAGGTTTGCAAGATTGTTACGTTGGTGCGCATCCGATGGCTGGTAGTGAATTTACTGGTTGGAAAGCTTCTAGTGATGAGCTTTTAAATGGTGCTTTGTGGGCTTTAACTGTTGATGATTCTACTGAGTTTTGGCGAGTTTGCAATGTTTTGCAAATGATTGTTTCTCTATGCAAGAATCGCGCAATAGTTTTGGATGATGCAGCGCACGATAATTCTGCAGCTCTTATTTCTCACATGCCTCATGTTGTTGCAACAGCTCTTGCAAACGTATTATGTGAACAATCTAATCGTGCTATTGCTTTACAACTATCTGCAGGTTCCTGGCGAGATATGACACGAGTTGCTCTTACTGATCCTCAACGCACTCGTGCTATGGTAAGTGAAAATCGGCATAATACTGCGAAATTATTGCGTTCCGTAATTTCTGAGCTAACTTTTGCTGCAAATATGTTAGATAATGATGTTGAAACCGCGGATGCTTTAGAGCAAGAGTTTTTTGCTAAAGCTCAATCTTGGAGAGAATATAAATACCAGCAGCGCAACTCATCTAAAACTAGTACGCAACAAAGCGACGATGCTAAGCAAAATGATGATGCAAATAGCAGATTGTGGAAGTATGATTCTCAAATCAATTGGCAGCAGGAATTACTAGAATCCGCGCGCTCAGGTGAATCCATTATTGAATTTTACGGATTTAATACCAACGAATCTTCGCAACTGCTATTGCGCTCAGATGCTTCCTTGAGAAATGTGTAAAACTTGCTTCTCATCAGACAATTCTACACACTAAGCGGTTTTTGAAATTTGCGTTCTGGGATTGGTTTTAATCGGTAAATAGTTTTGGCGTCAATGAACATTTCTTCGGCAGCTCTAGTGCCGTTTGCTGCAGGATCTCGAAGTAAATGAAGCATTACCCCGTCCCACTCGAGTACGTGCCCAATCGCATCATGATACTCGATTTTTTGTGTTCCATCGTTATTGTTTTCTATAATTTTGTAAGTTCTTACTACTATGCGCGAGCCTGCAGGTATTTGCTTCGGTAGTGTAGTTAAATTCCGTGTTTGTGTGTTCATAACATGCTCCTTGTTGTATTATGCATGTGACTGAAGTATATGGCAAACGTTTTGTTTTAAACTTTTATGGAAGGGTGAGTTAAGCATGAGCAACAATAAATTTGTTTCTGAAAATTTCTTAGGTTTACCTTCTAAATATATGAGTTTAATAGATGATTATATTGATTATGTTCGTGCTAATAAAGGCTTGGGTGAACGCACGCAGAAAGCTTATGCCAGTGATATTTTGCAATGTTTAGCATGGTGTAATCGGCACGGATTTAATAATATTTCAGAGCTTACTACGGATGATTTGCGTTCGTGGATGGCTGATGAGTCGCGAAGTCATGCGCGTTCAAGTTTGGCTCGCAAAGTAGTCGCGGTGCGTGGTTTTTTTGCGTGGTGTCAGCATGTTGAATACATAAGCAGTAATCCTGCAGAAATTTTAATGACGCCAAAAATTAAAAACATGCTACCATCTGTTTTGGATGAATATCAAGCAGAATCATTAATGAATAATGTTGATTCTAAAGCTAATGTTTCATCTTCGTGTACCAAAAATCAGAAAGCTGTAGGACTTCGCAATGCTGCAATTCTGGAGCTTTTATATGCGACTGGTATTCGTGTTGGTGAGCTTACTAGTTTAAATATTCAGGATATTAATTTTTCCTCGCACACTATAAAAGTTACTGGTAAGGGAAATAAGCAGCGTGTTGTGCCTTTTGGGGTTCCTGCTTATAAAGCTTTATCTGCTTGGATTTCTAAAGATGGACGAGAAATTTTATTGCGGAATTCTGTTGAAGAGGCAGTATTTCTTGGTACTCGCGGAAAGCGTATCGATCAGCGTTTGGTAAGGCGGATTGTGCATGATGAGGCTAAGAGTGCGCATGTTCCGGATATTTCTCCTCATGCTTTGCGGCATAGTGCTGCGACGCATATGTTGAATGGTGGAGCAGATTTACGCGAAGTGCAGGAATTATTGGGTCATTCATCGCTTAATACTACTCAGCGTTACACTCATGTTTCTATTGAATCTTTAAAACGTAAGTATTCTCAAGCTTTTCCGCGTGCATGATATTAAATGTTTTAAGTATTCAATTATTCATATTTAACATGTTTTTTACATAATAAATATGTTAATTTACATTTTTGTAATATACATATACCTGTAAAAAACAATAAATTTTACTATATAAATAATAAAATTTTCGGTATTTATAATTAAATCTAGACTTAAATAATTAATTATTACTAATATACAATATTTTTTTCAATTTTCTTTTACTATTGCATTGTTTGTAAAAATACGTATCATTGAATTTTAATCAACGAAGAGGCCTCGTCATTGGCTTGCGAGAATCCATCTGGCAATAAAAACCGGATGGATTTTTATGTTTTAGCTGATGCTTGGCTTTTTTGTGATATGACAATCCTGCCTACCAGACGTTAGGAGAAAATATATGAAGAATAGGGCTTTGGCTTTCGCTGCTGCTGCCTGCTCGCTGGCAATGTTACTTGGTGGCTGTGGCTCTTCCGCTAAGAATGCACAAACAAACGGTGGCAAGGTTATTATTACCGTTTCAAACTCTGAGCCACAAAACGAATTAGTCCCTGGAAACATTAACGAAAATGCTGGCGCTCGTCCTGCCATGTTGGTTAATTCCACGTTGGTAACTTTCGATGAAAAGGGTAATCCTGTAAATGAGGATGCTGAAAGCATCACTCCAAATGCTGATGCTACCCAGTACACCGTGAAGGTTAAGAAAGGAAAGAAGTTCAGCGATGGCACTCCTATTACAGCCGAAAGCTTTGTGAAGGCTTGGAGCTTCGTTGCTAACGCTAAGAATGCTCAGAAGTGTGCTTCCTTCTTCCAAACCATTAAGGGTTATGCTGATTTGCAGAAGGATGGTACTAAGGGTGACGAACAGCTTTCTGGTTTGAAGGTTGTTGATGAAAATACTTTTACCGTTGATCTGGAACAGCCAGATTCTGTATTCCCAATTAAGGTTGGTTACTTGGCATTTGCTCCACTTCCGGAATCCTTCTACAAGGATCCAAAGGCTTATGGCGAAAAGCCTGTTTCTTCTGGTCCATACTTGTTCAAGTCTTGGGATCACAACAAGCAGATCGAAGTTGTAAAGAATCCTGATTACAATGGTCCGCGCAAAGCTCAGAATGATGGCGTAACTTTCAAGGTTTATACAGATGGTAACGCTGCATACCGCGATGTGCAGGCTGGAAACCTCGATATGACTGATAATATTCCAGATACCCAAACTAAGACTTTCCAGAAGGATACAACTGTTAAGGCTTACAACCGTCCAGGTTCTGTAATCCAGCAGTTCACTATTCCTTCAAGCCTCCCACACTTCGATGTAAAGACTGAAGAAGGTAAGCTTCGTCGTCAAGCTATTTCTATGGCTATAGATCGTAAGGTGATTATCGACAAGATTCTCAATGGCACTGCTTCTCCTGCAAACGAATTTACTTCTCCATTGACTCCAGGCTATAAGGCTGATCTTAAGGGTCACGAGAACGTAGAATTTAATGCAAAGAAAGCTAAGGAACTTTGGGCTAAAGCAGATAAGATTTCTAAGTATGATGGATCTCTTACTTTCTCCTACAATGCCGATGGAAATGCAAAGTCTGTGTTTGATGCTGTTGTGAATTCCCTCAAGAATAATCTCGGAATCAAGGCTGAAACCACCCCAATTCCTACATTCCAGGAATTCCGTAATGCTTGCGCTAAGCGTCAGATTAAGGGTGCATGGCGTGCAGGTTGGATGCCAGATTATCCAAGTGCAGAAAATTACTTGACTCAGGAATTTGCTTCCGTTGCAGCTGATGGCAATGGCTCTAACGAAGGTGATTATAAGAATCCAAAGTTCGACGATTTACTTAAGAAAGCTGCATCTTCTAAGCCAGAAGAGGCTATTAAGCTCTATCAGCAAGCAAACGAAATCCTTCTTGAGGATCTTCCATCTGTCCCATTGTTCTACTCGAACGCTAAGGCTGTGATGGTTCCAACTTTGAAGGGCTTCGCAATGGATTGGCAGAATATGCCGCTGTACTATCAGCTTCACAAATAAGCTGGTAGCTAATCAAGAAAACAGCATAGTGTTACATACTTTTTAGAAAGTTAGTAAGTAACACTAGTTGGTTCCTCTCAATAATTTGATATCGCTTATTGCGAAATTGCTGCTCCAGCTAAACTAGTTAAATAAAACTATTGAGCTGGAGCGGCACTTTGTTGTTTTTTGAGTAAGTTTTAACAATTCAAGGAGAATTCGATGGGTAAGTACATTCTGCGTCGTATTTTGCAGATGATTCCTGTTGTTCTCGGCACAACATTATTAGTTTATGCTTTAGTATTTGCTTTGCCTGGAGATCCAGTAAAAGCAATGTTTGGAGAAAAACCTGTTAATCCTGCAGTGGCTGCACAAATACGAGCCGAGTATAACTTAGATAAACCATTTATTATTCAATATTTACTATTCTTAAAGAATGCTCTTACCCTCGATTTTGGTCATACTTTTGCAGGTCAACCAGTTATCGATGAAATTGGTCGTGCATTCCCAGTTACTGTTCAACTAGCAATTATGGCATTCGCTTTCGAAGCAATATTTGGTGTCATATTTGGCATAATTTCAGGTTTGAAGAAAGGCAAGTGGTATGACAGTGTGATCCTGGTTGTATCACTTCTTCTTATTTCTGTTCCAACATTTGTAACAGGTTTCGTAGGACAATACTTATTTGGTGTTAAATGGCGTATGTTACCAGTTACAGCTAGTAACGATCCTGGATTCTTCGATTTGCTTCTTCCTGCAATGGTTCTTGGTTCTGTGTCTATGGCGTATATCATTCGACTTACAAGATCTGAAATCTCTTCAAATATTTCGCTTGATTACGTGCGTACAGCTCGTGCAAAGGGCTTAAAAGAAGGCTCTGTTATTGTTCGCCACGTTTTGCGCAACTCGCTTATACCTGTCGTCACCTTCTTAGGCCAGGATTTGGGTGCTCTTATGGGCGGTGCAATGATTTCGGAAACAATCTTCAACATTCATGGCGTTGGATTCCTCACATATCAAGGGATTCTAAAAGGAGAAGGAAACCTTGTTGTTTCCATTGTCACGCTTTTGACATTGATATTTGTATTTAGCAATTTTCTTGTTGATATGTTGTACGCGGCTCTTGATCCGCGCATTCGTTACGCGTGAGGGGAGTACACTATGGAAGATAATTTGATGAAAAATGATTTGATTGCAAATAATGCTTCAAATTGCAATATATTACCGGGGCAAGAACGCTACGTTGCACCATTAGACGATACGCCTATTCAGGAAGTGGATTCCGTAGACGAATCCGCTGCTGCAACGAGTATGTGGGCAGATACCTGGAGAACTTTGCGCAGGAATCCATTGTTTATTGTTTCTGCAGTTTTGATTATTGCAATTATTTTTGTTGCATTCTTCCCAAGCATTCTTACAAAGCACAATCCTAATTATTGCGTTTTGGAACACTCTCTTGAGCCAGCTTCAGCTGCGCATCCATTTGGTTTTGATATGCAAGGTTGCGAT
The DNA here is from genome assembly GCA_947088155.1 of uncultured Gardnerella sp. GTDB lineage: Bacteria > Actinomycetota > Actinomycetes > Actinomycetales > Bifidobacteriaceae > Bifidobacterium. The sequence continues at coordinate 69,597 of CAMUFL010000004.1, forward strand.
ATTTATGCTCGAGTTGTTTATGGTACTCGTACATCGCTAAGTGTTGGTTTGCTTGCAACTATTTTGGTTGTACTTGTTGGTTCTTTGATTGGTGCGTTAGCAGGATTCTTCGGAGGCTGGGTTGATACTATTCTCAGCCGAATAACTGATATCTTCTTGGCTTTACCAATGCTTCTTGGTGCAATCGTAGTTTTACAAATGTTCCGTACATCTAAATCAATTTGGAAAATTGTGCTTGTTATGGTGCTTTTTGGATGGGTTAGCGTTGCTCGTATTGCACGAAGCGCTGTTATGGAATCAAAAAATCTTGAATTCAATACCGCATCTACTGCTTTAGGATCTACTCCAATACGTAATCTTTTCAAACACATTATCCCGAATTCTTTGGCTCCAATCATTGTTGTTGGAACAACTTCGCTTGGAACTTATATTGTGTTGGAAGCAACATTAAGCTTCCTTGGAATTGGTTTACCAAGTACTACTGTCAGCTGGGGTGGAGATATTTCTACCGCTAGAAATGTTCTTACTACGAACCCAGAAGTCTTGTTCTATCCGTCTATTGCACTCGCAATTACTGTGCTCGCCTTTATTATGATGGGTGATGCTGTAAAGGATGCATTAGATCCGAAGAGCCGTAAGGCGTGAATTTAGCGTGGAGGAATAAAACTTATGAATACAACACGTAAAGATATAGACATTCGCGCCATGCAGCTAGAGCAAGGGCCATTGTTGGAAGTAAAAAATCTCCAGGTTGATTTCACAACAGACTCAAAAAAAGCTGTTCATGCTGTTAGAGATGCTAGCTTCTGTGTTTATCCTGGTCAGTGGGTTGCAATTGTAGGTGAATCTGGTTCAGGAAAGTCCACTTCTGCAATGGCTGTTCTTGGTCTTCTTCCTGGAACCGGTCATGTTACAGGTGGATCTATTAAGCTCAAGGGTAAAGAAATTAGCAGTTTGAAGCCAAAAGAGATTGCTGCTTTGCGTGGTACTGCAATGGGTCTAGTTCCGCAGGATCCTATGAGCAACTTGAACCCCGTGTGGCGTATTGGCGAACAAGTTAAAGAAGCATTAATCGCAAATGGTGTTGACGTTGATCACGAGAAGCGCTCTTCATTAGCTGAGGCTCTTGCAGGCGATTCTGTTCAAGTCAAAAGCAATGAGGATGAAACATTCCTTGGCTCTAAAGAATTACCAGATTTGATTGAAGTCGCTAAGAAAGCTTTGAAAGAAGTTGGACTTGATGAGCATAACGATGCTGAAAAGTTCAATGAAGCTATTGATTACTACAAGAAAGAGTGGGTTCCAGGCTCTGAAACTCGTTGGCGCGTAGCAGACGATTTAATCAAATATGGTGTGAATGACGACAAAGCTTGGGAAATCGCCAAAAAGTATGTTGTAGGTGCAAGCGTTGAAGATCGTATTGCTGGTTTGCTTGACGAAGCTGGTTTGCCAGATGCTGCAACTCGTGCACGTCAGTTCCCACATGAGTTTTCCGGCGGTATGCGTCAGCGCGCTTTGATTGCCATTGGTTTGGCTTGCCGACCGGACTTGCTTATTGCAGATGAGCCAACTTCCGCTTTGGATGTTACTGTGCAAAAGCGTATTCTTGACCATTTGCATACACTAACTGATTCGCTCGGAACTTCTGTTCTCTTCATTACACACGATTTAGGCTTGGCTGCCTCTCGCGCGCAGCATGTTGTTGTTATGTATAAGGGTCGTGTTGTTGAATCTGGCCCATCGTTGGAAGTTTTGCAGCATCCTCAGCATCCGTATACAAAGAGACTTGTTGCTGCCGCTCCAAGCTTAGCTTCTCAGCGCATTATTTCTGTTAAAGAACACGGTGGTAATGCTGATAACTTGCTTGAGCATCACGTAGTAGGTGAGCAAACTCTCGAAAAAAGTGAGCATATTATTACTGTGGATCACTTAACTCGTGAGTTTAAGCTTCCTCGCAAGAAAGAGCTTTTTAAGGCTGTTGACGACGTTTCATTCTCTATTAAGCGTGGTACGACGTTAGCTATCGTTGGTGAATCTGGTTCAGGTAAATCTACCGTTGCGAATATGGTTTTGCGACTTCTTAAGCCAACAAGTGGAACTGTTACTTACGAAGGTAAGAATATTTCCGATTTAAAGGGTGCGGATTTGCTTGACTTCCGTCGCCATGTGCAGCCAGTTTTCCAGAATCCGTATGGTTCTTTGGATCCTATGTACTCAATTTATCGTTCAATTGAAGAACCTCTGCGTATTCATAAGATTGGTGATAAAAAGAGTCGTAAAAACCGTGTGGTAGAGCTTCTAGACATGGTTCGTATGCCTGCTTCAGTTATGACTCGATTCCCGAACGAACTTTCTGGAGGACAGCGTCAACGAATTGCAATTGCTCGTGCTATGGCTTTGGACCCAGATGTTATAGTTTGCGATGAAGCTGTATCTGCTTTGGATGTGCTTGTGCAAGATCAGGTTTTGCACTTGCTTAACGATTTGCAGGCAGAGCGTGGTTTGAGCTATTTGTTCATCACACACGATTTGGCTGTCGTTCGTCAGATTGCAGACGAAGTTGTTGTTATGCAGCATGGAAAGCTTGTTGAGCATGCAACTACAGATGAGGTATTCGATCATCCACAGATGGAATACACTCGCGATTTGCTCGATGCAATTCCAGGAGGAAATTTGGAGCTTGGTTTAGACTAAATAGTACAAGCTGATAAAAAGGTGCAGGTTTTATAGAATCTGCACCTTTTTATTTTTCTATTAATTCCGTGTTTATTGGTTGAGTAATCCATAACTTGTAATCTGTGTTGGTTGCGTGATTTATGTCCGTTGTTTAGTGATGGAGCTGTTTGTGTTGTGTGCATATTAGAGTTGATTACATGATTACAATTACGACTTCGAATTTAAATGGTATTCGTGCAGCTGAGCGCAAAGGTATGCTTAACTGGTCTGACGCGCATACTCCAGACGTGTGGTGTATGCAAGAAGTGCGCGCTCCGCAGGATGCAATCGACCCAATTATGACAAAAATTGAAATGGGATATCGTACGTCTGAAAATATCGTAAATTCTATAAAAAACGATAATTTTACTTATACAAATGAAGTTTGCCGTGTAAAAGGTCGAGCTGGAGTAGCTCTAGTTACGTCTCTTCCTGTAGTTGAAAAACGCTACGGTTTGCCTGGCTTAAGCGAGGATGTTGATTCTGGTAGATGGGTTGAAACTGACGTGCGTACTCCTGACGGCTATGAAATCACTATTGCTTCTGTGTATGTTCACGCTGGAAATGTGGACGATCCGCAAAAAATGAAACAAAAATTCCGCTTTTTAGACACAATGCTTACTCGTTTAGGGGAGCTTCGAGATGCAGCAGCAAGTGGCGGAAATCAAGCGATTTTGTGCGGTGACTTTAATATTGCGCATACTTCACTTGATATTAAAAACGCTAAGGCTAATGAAAAAAGTGCAGGATTCTTGCCAGAGGAACGTGCGTATATTGATCGCTGGATTAACGAATATGAATTTGTGGACGTTATGCGCATGCTTGCAGGAGATATTCAAGGACCATACACTTGGTGGAGCCAGCGCGGTAAAGCTTTCGACAATAACGTTGGTTGGAGATTAGACTACCAGTTCGCAACTCCTGAAATTGCGGAAAGCGCTCGCGGATTTGTGATCGATCGTGCTGAAAGCTATGATGCGCGATGGTCTGATCATGCGCCGTTAAGTATAAAGTATGACGTGTGATGCGTAAGTATTAATTTGCATAATGTGAAATAACTAAGTAATCGCATGTGTATATGAATGTACTATATACGCAAATTTTTCAGTGCTTTGCTTGTGCTATTCTGGTGAAGTTAGGCAATTTACAATAATAAGTAATAAATATATTTTTGTAGATTTGTTGTTTTAAGAAATGAGGAATAATGGGTTGGTTATTTGGCCGACATGAAGAAGAAAAATCTTCAAAAGTTGAAGACAAAATCGTAGAGGTAAAAACTGGTCCATGGGATTTCAATGATGAAGATGCTCCTGATTTTAGCGATTATCTAGATTTTGGTTCAATCTATATTCCATACTTCCAAGGCATTGAGTTGCGAGTAAAAAAGCAGCATGAAAAATCGCAAGTTCTTGGTATGACAGTAACTTATGGTTCTTCAAGCGTAGAAGTTGAAGCTTTTGCTGCGCCTAAAACATCTGGTATCTGGCTAGAAGTGTGCAAAGATTTGCTTGATGGAAATAGTCAAGCGTGTACAGTACAAGGCGAATTTGGTACTGAGCTACTGTTACCTGTAAAAGTTGGAGAAAAAACCATTACAACGCGTATTGTTGGCGTTGATGGTCCTAGGTGGATGCTTCGCGGAGTATTCTCTGGGCCTGCAGCAACAGAGCTTGCAGATAATAATAACGAAACAAAACAATTAGACGAATGGTTTAAGGGGATTGTTGTAAATCGTGGTGAAGAGCCGCTTGCGCCTCGCGATTTTATTCCTATGCATGATCCAATAACTAGAGAAGAAAAAGAAGCTGCTTTAAATGCAGAAAATAGCGGTAAAGATGGGGAAAATAATACGTCTGATGAAGATGCTAATAATGCACTAAAAAAAGACGATAAACCATTAGGTTACGACCAACAAGTAGAAGTAAAAACTACGCTTACACGCGGTCCAATGTTTGCTGAAATTAGATAATGCAAGTAGTAGAAAGTTAATTGAATGGATTCACAAGAATCTTTACAGAAATCCGAAGAAGAGTTTTCTTCGCAAGAGTTTTCAAATGAAGTAAAACTCAACGATTCTGCGCAAACCAACGATTCTGCGCGAACCAAAAAACGCTCAGGACTAGCGACATTGGCTTCAATCGGAGCCGAAGGATCTACATTTTCTGTAATTGATTCAATGGGTGGCGTTCGAGGCGTAATCGAATCCATGCTTCCAGGCTTGCTGTTTGTTATTTGCTTCGTTGTAACACGAAATGTGCAAACAACGGTTATTGTTGCAGCTGTGATTGCTGTTTTGCAAGTTGTGATTCGTCTTATTCAGAGGCAATCGCTTATGGGAGCAATTAGTGGACTTATTTCCATTGGAATCTGCCTTGTTTGGGTGTGGACGAGTCACCAAGCGCGCGACTACTATATGATGGGCTTTATTACGAACGCTGTTTATGGTGCGCTTCTTGCTATTTCGCTGATTGTGCGCATGCCTGCTTTAGGGATTGTGATTGAGTCAATTCGCAAAATGCCTACAGAAAACTTTGGTGCGTGGCTTCACGAATGGCTCGATTATAAGCCGCTTAAGCGAGCGTATATGTATGTGACAGGATTGTGGATTGCTGTTTTTGTGCTGAGGCTCGTTTTGCAAGTGCCATTATATTTGACGAATCACGTTGTGTGGCTTGGTACCGTTCGCTTGATTATGGGATTGCCGTTCTGGGCGCTCGCAATTTGGGTTTCTTACTTGATTATTGCAACGCCGTTTATGCGACTTCATCATAAAAATCATGAAGAGAAGCAGAGCGAAGAAAATCAGCTTAACTAAAATCAGCCTAACAAAACGCAAAACTAGGGGGTAGTTTATGCAAGTGACGATGCGAATCGAGCGATATGCGGATCAAGGCAGATGTGTAGGTCATCTTGACGGACGCGTTGTATTCGTGCGATTTGCGCTGCCTGGTGAGCTGGTTATTGTGCGTATGGATGAGCCGATGCGTGCAAAAGCGCACTTTTTTACTGGTGAAGTTGTGGAAGTTTTGGAGCCTAGCGCGGATCGTGTGGAGCCGCAATGGAAGCTCGCTGGTCCTTTGGCTCAAGGCGGCGGAGTTGGAGGCGCAGATTTAATTCACGTTTCTTTGCCTGGACAGATTCGTTGGAAGGCGTCCGTGATTGCCAATCAATTCCAGCGTTTAGCACATATGGATGTTGCGGATAACGATGTTAGCGTTGAGCGAATGCCAGGTGATGAGGAGCTTAACGGATTTAATTGGCGTACGCGCATGGAGTTGGTTGCTGATGATGAAGGGCGATTGTCTATGCGAAAGCGCGAGTCGCATGACCGCATTGCGATTGATACTATGCCGCTTGCGTCGCGCGCTGTTTTAGCTGTTGCGGATTCTTTGGATTTGTGGAATCGAGAATTTGAGCCAAATTCGCAAATTCGCCTTGCTGTTCCAGAGCCTCGAGTTGAGGGCTTGGACTTTGGTGTTTCTGGTGATAAGTCTGCGCTCCTTAGTGCGATTGGCGAAAATTATGCGCTTATAGTAAATGATGAGTTGGTTGCAGGATCTGCTTTGTTGCGAGAGCGCGTGCGCGTTGCGGTTGATGGTGATTCATCGCGTGCGCGTACTTTTGATTACGATGTTGACGCGCGTGGTTTTTGGCAGATTCATCGCGCAGCTCCAGAACATTTGGTGAACTACGTTTTGGGATTAGTCCGTTCTGCGCTTGGTGGGCGCACTAAGAATACGGTTTTGTGGGATTTGTATTCTGGATCTGGTTTGTTTACGATTCCGCTTGCGACTTTGGCTAATATTGGCGGAGATTCTTCTTGCGCTGCTGGCGCTCTTGGTTCTGCAGAGCCAGCGCGCGTTCTTAGTATTGAGGGTGCGCCGATTGCTGTGAAGAATGCAAGGCGAAACATTGGGCGCGCAGGTCTTAGCAGGGATGTTGTTGAAGCGCTTGAAGGCGATGTTGCGCAAACGCTTGAATCGCAGGTGTTTAAGGCGAGTAAGTCATCTAAGATTGTGCGCCGATTTGCGCATCCGGATGTTGTTGTGTTGGATCCTCCTCGCGCTGGTGCTAAAGCTCAAGTTTGTAAGCAGATTGCGAAGTCTGGAGCAAGAAGCGTTGTGTATGTTGCTTGCGATCCGACCAGTCTTGCTCGCGATGTTGGCACGTTTAAGGAGCTTGGTTACAGCGTTCAGTCTTTGCGCGCGTTCGACATATATCCCAACACTCACCACGTTGAGAGTGTCGTATTGATGTCTAGGGCTGATTAGGTGGGTGCATTTTTGCCCTTGTGTAGCAGGGGTTTGCGAGGGCTATCGTTAAAAGGTTTAATGCGTGGCGGCTTTAGGCTGGCTTGGGGTGGTTTTTGAGCGCAGTTTTGCTGCTTGAGGGAACATGTCGACGCTCTGGGGTCGAGTGCACAGGATGTTAACGTTAAAAAGTGCACCCACTTTGCACCCAGCTGGTGAAGGTTGGTTCTAGTTTCTTAACTCTTGGATACAATGAAACTTTTCCTTCTAAACTCTGAAACTGTTGCTTTTATACTCTGAAACTGTTTGCTTTCTGTGTGTAGAGTCGTTGCCTTAATTTCGTCTTTTTACCATTTTCTGTAATGTCTGTTATTTTTGTGTGCTTATGTTACCGGTAGGCGTGTGCGAGTGGTCTTCTTGTTTTGTACTTGTTTCTAGCATGATGTGGTGTATCGATAGGTTTTTTAGAGTTCGAGTACATTGTTAAATATATGCTGAAAAGCGTTGGTGCTACTATGAGAATGACTGGTAGTATTCCGCCTTTGAACGCGCATGAGAGAGTGATAAGAACTATTGAGAATATTATTTCTTGAATGTTCATTCGTAATGATTCAACTAGTGTAATATGTTGCGTTGTTTTTGGTGTGACAACAAATACGGCTTTTCTTCCTGTAAGTGCTAGGAATGATGATTTCATTGACACGTAAAGCATGGAACCGTACAGGCAGAAAGTAAAAAGCATGTAGAGTAGTAAATGTTTGAGCGATACTTTACCAAGCCAGAAGAATACGTCGTTTAGCATTGGTGCCATGAAGAATATTACGGTTGGTACAAGTAGCCATGCTGGATAATGTAAATCGTAGTGCAGCGCTGGGAAGAATATGATATTCATCGCTACATAGCATGTGAAAAGTGATGTTAATGGCAGGTTGTAGGTGAACAGGAAAATATCTAGTTTTTCAAACCATCGCATTTTAGATGTAAAAATGCGTTTAGTGTAGCATTTCATGAACTCGAAATTACCTTGAGTCCATTTACTATGTCGTTTCTTAAAAGCTAGATAGTCAATCGGATATTGTTCCTCGCATGTTATGTTCGGTGCGAAAGCAACATAGTATCCTTTACTGCGTGCTTCAATTGATAAGCATAAGTCTTCAGCAACAACTTCTGGTAATCCATCTACTGCTTCGTAGCATTCGCGGCTTACCATCGCGCCATGTCCTAGTAGAGACATGAAACCATAGTGATGTTTCATTGTTTGGTACACAGGCCAGTGACTGTTCACCCCAATGTGTAGTAGGTGCATAAAGCGGTTAATGTTACGTGTTGCTACGTGATTGCATTGTACGATTCCAGCGTTTTTAAAGTATTGGAAGTATTGTAAGCATCGAATAATAAAATCTTGAGGGATGATTTCATCACTGTCGAGAATAACAAAGTAATCGTAGTCGGTTCGTCCGTGTAAATAGTTGTTGAGATTTCCTGCTTTGAATCCTTTTCTATTTTCGCGGCGTACTACTTCTACATTATGTTCTTTAGCATATTCGTCTACCTTGTTTTTGTAATTAGGGTCACTAGAATCATCAAGGATGACTGTTTTGACAGATCCGGCGTATTTTTGTTTTAAGCATTGAGTGAGTGAGTCGCCTTCGAAATCGTTGCAAGTACAGTAGAGCATTACAATACGCTTGTTTGCTGGTATTGGCATGCAAGAGACTTTTTGAACGTATTGTGTAATGGATTTTTTATGCAGGTAGAACCATAGTACGTAGATGATATCTTTAGTGCCGTTTAGCCAGAAGTAGATTATGAAGATTGCGTTTAATGTTATGAGAATATCTAGCGTAGTGTTTCTTGTTCCAGAAAAAACGTATTCTCTAATAGCGAATGGTGTAAAGATTAAGAATAGTAGTAACCATGTTATGAGAATAGTTACGTATAGTGATACTCTTTTTAGCATGGGAAAAAGTCTAGGGGGGGGGACGTTTTCCCAGACGTTTTTATGCGTGTGCTAAAAAATAGCTTTTGCTTGTAAAATCCTGGTAGTATAAATACAGGTAGAGTAGCTAATAATAAAACTTGATATAAGTTGGAATTAGAGCGTATATAGACATACCAATAAAGGAGGAAGCCGTATATGCTCTATGTAAAATTTGATGATTTCGAAGATGTTAGCGTCATGGGAAATGAGAAAGACCAAGGAATGTTTATTCCAATTAAGGATGGGAATGTGTATGCTGAGTGCGAACGGTGCGGTGTAGTTGAAAGGATCACCTCACCATGCGAATTCATTGCTAGCACATTTAGGTCAAGAGTGAACTTCAATGAAGGTTATGAACTTTGCGAGAAGTGCAGGAAGATGATCCCGCTGAGGATGGTTTATATTCCAGTACCAAAGGCCGAGTATTAGTCCTATGAGCTTATGCTGTAGCCAGCACAAGTTGTACGCATCAAAGATATGAAAGGGGTGAGTTATATGATACTCCCTGAAAATTTGATGAACTTGATTCGTCAGGGCGAGGGGCTGACAGTCGAATTCAAAAAATCAACAACAGATATTACGAAGGATGTCTACGATACTGTTTGTTCTTTTTCTAATCGGGATGGCGGTCATATTTTCTTTGGTGTGAAGGATAACGGGACGATTCTCGGTGTTGATAAAGACTGCGTTGAACAGATGAAGAAAAATTTTGTTACTACGATCAACAATGAGAGAAAAATGTATCCTCCACTCTATTTGACTACAGAGGAATATGAGATTGATGGGCGTATTGTTCTTTATGTCTATGTCCCGGTTGGAAAAACCGTTTATCGTAATGCGGGCAGAATATTTGATCGCAATAATGAGTCTGACATCGATATTACAGATAATGCGGATATGGTTTTCAACCTTTATGCCCGTAAGCAAAGTACCTATTTTGTGAATAAGGTTTACCCTGCCATCCCGGTTTCAAGCCTTCGCCATGATCTTATGGATCGGGCAAGGAGAATGGCGAGAGTGAATACTGAGCACCATCCGTGGGTTGACATGACGGATGAGGAGATGCTCAGAAGCTGTGGGCTTATACTTGAGGATCCGGAAACGAACAAAGAAGGTATCACACTTGCGGCAGTCTTACTCTTTGGTACGGATAACCGTATTATGTCCGTGTTACCTCAGCATAAGACAGACGCTATTTTCAGAGTGTTCAATGTTGATCGTTATGATGACAGGGATGTGGTGATCACAAACCTGATTGAAAGTTATGATCGTCTGATGGAATTTGGAAAGAAGCATCTGAATGATGTTTTTACATTGGATGGTGTCCAGCGGATAAGCGCCAGAGATAAAATCCTGCGTGAGATTATTTCCAATTTGTTGATGCACCGTGATTTTTCCAGTGGATATGTACCGAAGCTTGTCATTGAACGGGATAAGATTACAACAGAGAATGCGAACCTTGCGCATGGGCACGGCAACCTAAATCTGAAAACATTCAAGCCATTTGCAAAGAATCCGCCGATAGCAAAAGTGTTCCGTGAGATCGGTCTTGCTGACGAATTGGGAAGCGGCATGCGCAACAGCTATAAATACACGAAGATGTATTCTGGTGGAGAGCCTGTCTTTACAGAGGCAGATGTTTTTACGACAGTGATTCCTCTTTCTGAGGTTGCAACCGCCACGGTCGGTCCGACCGAAGAACTTGATCCAAGGGAGCAAGTAAAGGAGCAAGTAAAGGAGCAAGTAAAGGAGCAAGTAAAGGAGCAAGTTACGATACAAGCTCTCCTTCAATTTTGTATCGTTCCTCGTAGTAGGAAAGAAATGCAAGAATTTATGGGGCTGACCGGTAGAAGAAACTTTTCTGAAAAATATATCAAGCCTTTGCTTAGTGCAGGAAAAATAGAAATGACGATACCAGATAAGCCAAACAGCAGGAACCAGAAATATAGAAAAGTGAACATTGAAGATTAAAAAGCGACCATTGGAGACAGAAACCATATATCGAATAGAGGAAAACGTACATTCAATGTACAGTTTTGGTTTCACCAATAGGTATGTAGAGGCGATGGGATTTCAGACATATTCCCTCAGAGCGAGTCTTGAAACGAACGTCAAATCTACGGATTTGCATATCATAGGTAGGAACATGTCCTTTGAACTGTTTCCGAGAACGTATGAGGGCAAAAATCGGTGTGTTTTCCTCAAAAAATGCGCTTTGACCAATTCCCGCGAACGAACGTGAATTTGGTTACACACTCGACATTAATATGAATCAGTAGAGCCATACAGAATCAGTGGCGCTCCTTTGCAAATCGTGACTGTTTCAAGATATCGTTTTGATGACACCTACTTGCGTATAGTCTAGTTGCTGCGTTTTCGTTCTGACATTTGTTTGTGTTTGTGAATGTGATTGTAAGACTAAATAATCTTGTTAGAAAGAAAAATTTGTGTTAGTTTGCTAAAATGCTCACTGTGGTGTAATATATGCAAATAACAGTACCCGACGCGCATCTTAACAATGCGGGTCAATTCGGGTTTTCTGATTTTTAAGGAGAGAGAATGATGCGTAAAGCAATGAAAATGTTATCTGTACCGATTGTTAGTATCTCACTAGTATTGTGTTCAGCTGAAGTGTCTTCCGCTAACACATTGACAGAGCGCGGTAACTTCACATATGCTGCTGGTAGCCTATCTTCTACTACAACTATGACAGATGCAGACTTGGATGCGTTGATCCGTGCATTTGAATCAGTGCCTGCTGATTTGAAGTATGCTAATCCACGTACAACTTCAAATTATGAAGCACGCTTAAATGCAGCATTGCATGGCTTAACGTTTAAGTCACTGATGCGTAGGAATAGGGTTTCTATTGGACATTACGCACCGATGGTTAATTGGGTCGGATGTGCATTAGCGATAGCTTCATTTGTATTTCAATATGGTGTGCCTATTGCTAAGGCACTTGGTTGGCTGAAGCGAGCGAAGCAAATATATGGAACTGTGTCGGCTATCTGGAAAGCATTTAAGCGAGGAGAGCTTCTAGCTCATCTTGGTTCTGATGGAGCTAAGTTTTTGGAAAGTATTCTCGGTATCGAGCCAATTACTCGTAATTGCCTTTCCTAGGGGTAGATGATGAGTGAGACGAATGTAAGGCCAGTGCTTTTCAAGCATGCTTTTTGGGGTCATGTGATTACAGAAACTGTTGCTGGTATTTGCACGCTTATTATTGCGCTGCTTGTACAGCAGTTCGTAGGGCACCGCGTACTAGGTTGGGAAACTGTGGTCATACTCGCGTTGAGTGTTGTGGTGTTTTCGCTGCTAAGTACAGCGTATTTGCAGTGGGATAGGCATCGTAGACCAGATGACGGGTCTGGCGATTTGCTTATCGGAATCATCGATTTTGTGCTCAGGCTGCTGGTGACTTCTGGTATTGCTTTATTGCTTGTTTCCGATACTACGCTGCTTAGCATTATTATTGGAGTAGCGATTACTAGTGTGTTGATGTTTGTTTTTGAAAAGCCTTGGCAGCCAGGTATGACGGATGCGCAATTACAGGAAGCTTCACAGAAATCGGTTGAGCTTGGCGTTCAAATGCTTGAAGAAGAGCGCGTAAAGCGCGCTAGGTGAGCAACATGATTGCATTACAGCATGCGAGCGCAGGTAAAACAGACACTCCTAGAAGTACGTCTCTAACATTTTCCTCGTTAATCGTTGCGAATATGCTGATGGAAGCAGTATATGATGTTGTCACATTTTTGCTTGCATTGATGCTGCAATGGTGGATGCTGGGTAGTATCGCTGGCTGGCGAACGCTACTTGTCATATTCTTCGGCAATATGCTATTTTCTTGCGCGGCGGCTGCGATTATGGTTCTGATGGGCGCATTGAAGGCTGATCAACCGAAATGCCTAACAAAAAGTTGGCCTTTTTTGACTATTTCTGTATTGCTTAGACTACTAATTTTCGGTGTTCTCGCTTGGCTTCTTACACCGGGTTTGGCATGGATAAGCGTAGTCGTTGGCATTGTGCTTACCAATATTGTTCTCGTTATCAAGCGGCATCCACGGAGAAGAACCGCAGTAGCCGCATAAGATTTTATAAGACTGTTTTCTTCTCTTTTAAGCAAAGGGTTCTACGCACGTTGCAAGAAGGTTTTCTCTTGCCAGAAGCAGGCTATCTTCTTGATATTAAAAACCATAAATAGATTCAAAAATGCATGTTTAGACCATTTGAGCTAGTCTGTTTCATTATCACTATTCTCTTTAACTACTCTAATCTTGCGCTCTAAAAGTCCAATACGTTGCTTAAGTGGAATTATTTTTGCCAGTTGTTGCATTATAACGACTAACTAAATAAGGAGCTTCTCCGCACGTTATTTCCATTCGACGTTCATCTACATATGTCATCCAATTTGTTGAGCGTTTCTCTGAAAACTCAATTTTTTCTGCGGTAGAAATCCAACTTTTATATTTACTATGGTTAAAAACACCTTTTTACCAAAACATGCTTCGTCAATGTTGTTATAATCACTATCGTATCCACGATAGTGATAACCTTTCTGCTGCACTGAGAAGTAATTATCATGGCAACCATAACTGGATCAACGCACCAACAACCCCGCACGCCATTAGAGGGTATAATGGAGCATATAGAGCAGAGGTGTTCCACCAGAAGCGATAGACTAGTATTCCTAGGCTTACCAGCACAGCTAATAGGGGTATTAGCTGTAACCTATTCCATTTAGTGGTGGACACGATAGTATGTTCCTTTGCTATTTGAGTCTGGCCATCCGCCATTCCAATCAAGGTAGTTTCGGGTATGCTGGTCAATCCGTAACCTGCCAACGCTCTTGGTGCGGACGAAACCCGCATGATTTACAGTACCATCACTTGAGAAGTCTACAGCAATGAAATCTCCGCTACGGACATTAGACACGAAACTATTCCAATACTTTGTGCTATAGCCAGACCCCGTGTAGTTCTTGAAAACATCGGCATTTAAAAAGTGTTGTTGGCGCTAAAAGGTTTGCGGTTCAGAGGCCTGATTGTGGTTGGAACATCTTAGATGCAAGAGTCCTACTACTGGTTGTGGTAGAAAAGGACGAATCAACATTGCGATTAGGGAAAACGTCAGCTTAGAGCTTTGAAAAGCGGGTGATTTTTGCGCTCACGTGAAGTGGGTTGGTATCAGCGACACGGTGTCGAGCGTGAAACTGCCCTAGGCTGGTTTCTCTAGGAGTTTCTTACACTCTCATTTTGGTACAAACCTGGTTTGGGAGCAACTTTGTTCGGTAGGGGGTGTTTTTCTTGTTGGTAGGCACAAAAATTTGGGCATTATCTCATTGCGAAATAACGCCCAAACTAGGGTGAGCAGACGGCTTTTGCCTATTGTACGAACCTCAACCGATGTTCAACAAGAGGACACAGTTCGCCGTCGGCAATATATCAATAGCTATCTGACTAGCGCTCCATTTGTGTTTATCATTGCAGTTAATTCCTCTTCGGTTTTATTAGAAGCGATGAATCTACTCCCATGCTCGATATATACAACCGGAGATGCTACCACCGGTCCAACCCGTGGCTGCACTAAGACAATAAATGCATCCAGCACCAGCGGTCAAAGCGCAGGCCCAACTACATGCAACTGAGATAACTGCCAGTACTGCCCAATTAATTCCAATACTGTTCAAACACTGGTTCAGCTTTCCCCAGTTCATGCCTAGCGGCTTAATTGCTCCCTTGCTTCCGGTACCGAGATTCACAACCGTTTTATTTGCCGATAGCTTGCCATTGTTCCACAGGCGAACCTGAACCTTGTTATCAGACAGCATTTTACCATAGACTTCCTGCGTCACAAGTTTACCGTTCTCCCATATAAACAAAATCTTGTTTGCTAGGGACAGCTCTGACTTAAGTGGCACAGCTACAATCTTCTTCGAATCAAGAGTATAAGCTTGCGCAGCAGACCACTTAGGGGTTGCGCCACTCTTTGGCGAATACTTCAATTCTTTGGCAGAGAGGACTTGTTCTTCTAAATCCACGCCCTTAAGTTCAACCAGTGACCTGTTAGTGTTCGCAATAGCGTTCAAGTCTGGTTCCTTATAGGTGATTGTTTCTGACTTAATAGAAGGATAATTATCCGACCCTGCAGCTTGAGCAGCGTAAGTCTGTGTTGCCACTAAAGCAATAGCGGTCAAACACGCAACCACGCCAATCCCAACAGTAAGCAAAATATTGTTTTCAGCCTTACTCTTCATGCCTAAAGAAATAGCCACAACAAGTAGCAGTACTCCAACAATCCGGAAGGTTAAGCTGAAAATATATCCTGGAACTGCAAATGCTAGAGCTTGAAATCCAATCGACGCAAACAACAACGCGACGATAAGCCGTTTTGAGTTGCCGTGTTTCGCTGATGCACTATTTGACGATACACTCATTGTCTATTCCTTTCGTTTGGTCGATATCGAGATTGAGTGTCGGAAAGAGGGGTAGCCGGGACTCTCTAAGGCTGGACTACCTTACCTACACTACTTCAGTTTATGTGACATGGGGCACGTCGTCAATGTGTTTCAAGTTAAAATAAAAGTAATCCTCACCATTATATACGCTACCACTAGGTCGCGTATGGCCGGTCGAGCGCCATGATGGTAGCGACGACGCCGTCGATTTTCTCAGTGCTTTTTGTTTGTCGGGTTTGATGTTGTCTGTCATGTAGACGCGGACGTGGATGTCGTTGAGTGTTCAGCCATAAATTTTTGGTACTGAAGAGGATCTGGCATAGTCGTAGCTGCTATTTCTGGAATAGTATTTTTAGGGTTATAGGCACAAAGGGGCTTAGGACAATTTTTAGACATTTTGTGCAGTCATATCACGATGTTCCGTAATTGTCTTTCCATTAAGACCTATTTTAATTCTGTGATTGTTGTAAAAATCAATATAAGTATGAATAGCTTGAAGTAGTTCTTCCGTACTATCACAGTTAAGTGGATAATACATTTCTGTTTTCATTCGTCCAAAAAAGCATTCACAGGCAGCATTATCTCCACTGTTTCCTTTTCTTGACATGGAGCGTGTAATACCAAGACCTTCTAGTCTCTCAATCCACCTGCCACCTCTATAGTGACCTCCTCTATCGGTATGAATAACTAAGCTTTTACATTCTGTAGTGTCGAGGGTAGATAAAGACCCTTCTAACATTTCATCTTCAAGACACTGATTTGGGTGGTTTGAAAGAGCGTAAGAGACCACCTTACCATCAAAACAGTCAATCATAGGGCTTAAATAGAGTTTTGACTCTTTGCTGAAAACTCAGTAATGTCTGTAAGCCAAATCTTATTAGGTGAATCTGCATGAAAATTATTGTTAACAATGTTACTACATGCAGGAGTAATTTCTCCTATGTAACTTGAATAGCGTCTTTTACGCCTGGCATATCTAACCTCAATTAACTCTTCTTTCATGAGCCGTCTTACTACTTTTTCAGATACTTTAATACCTTTAGTTCTCAACAGTAACCATATTCTAAGAGAGCCATAAGTAAAGAAGTTTTCTTCTGAAATCTCGTGTATGCAACCTCGCATATGTGCGTATTTGTCAGGTTTTTGAAGAGCCTTTTTAGCATAGTAATAACTTGAACGTTTTATCTGAAGTGTTTTAATCAGAAGCTCTAACGGTAATACTAAAAGTAGTTAGGCCTATAACACTTTTTGCGGAGTGAGGATTTCTGATATTAATACGGTTGGGATTATATTAGATTTGTTGGGATTGTATTAAATACAGTTGGGACTTTATTAGCTACGGTTGGGACTCTATTAGAGCGTGGCTAATGCTCGTTTTGTTTTCTAAAACGAGTGTTGTTCAACGAGAAGGGGGGTGAAAACATTGTTAACGCTTAAACCTCAAAGCACGTAGCTTTCAAGGCAAGTGTGGTTTTTACATGTCAAACTGTTATAAAAACGAGATTATTACACTCTTTTTTACACTCATGATACGGGTTTTAAGAAAGAGCGGGTAAATGTTGTAAGAATTTTTGGAACAATTAACAAGATTGTGGTTAATGATTAATCAATAAGACACTACTAATAAACAGTTAAAGCCTGATTAGCTATAGGGCGATGAGATACGTCAATAGGATCCTCATGGTTTTTCATGACTCCTATGAAGTACCTCTATTCTACTATGGCTGTTTTTCAGGTATTAGAGTCGGTGCTTCATAAAGTATCGGCTCTTTTTTGTATGTGTCTTCACCCTACCGCTGCAGGCGGGAAGGGTGAGCATGAGGACTCGCAAAACTAATAGCAACGATCGAGCAACATATAAGTATACAAGTTGTGTTCGTAATGAAGATGGTAGTTATAGTGAAGAAACTATCGAGATTAAGCCGGGCGAAAATGGTGTAACCGTTGCGGATATTAAGATGCTTCACTCAATGGATGACAGCGAGGTTTACTACAACAATAAGAATCTGCGTCCAACTAGAACTGCTGAAGAAAAAGCTGAAATTAAGGCGTGGAAAGAAGAATATATCCGGCATTTTAATCTTAAGCATGGTTATGAGCCTAACAAGGATGACGTTGACTATGCTGCTGAAGAACATTTTCCACGTAACTATAATCTTTCACTTGACTTCGATGCAGATGGCGAGCTTGAAGTAGATAAAAGTCATCTTGCTGAAGCTCTCAGTACTACTGATGATTATGGTTTTATTACCAACGATTATGGTTTTGAAATGTCAGAAGAAATGGAGCATGCGTTTTCAACGCTTACTGACAAGCAGCGTCAGGTTATTCGTTTGATGTTTATTGAAGGATACACTCAGTCAGAGATTGCAAGCATGCTTGGTATCTCGTCTGCCGGTGTTAAAAAGCATCTGGATAAGGCTCTCGAAAAGCTTAGAAAAACGCGTTAAAAAAATTCTAGAAATTTTATTTGGAGGAGGTTAAAAACTCCTCCTTTTTCTTTGCCTGTGATGTGTAAGGAAGAAACCCCTTGCAGAAAGGAGGCAAAACTCGTGAAACACAAGATCGTTATTAACGTCACCGGTGAAAACGGTGAGAAGAAACAGGTTCTACGTGGAGCTGTGATGCGATTACCTCAACGGTTTATCCGCTGGCTGTTTGGTGATTACTCGCAAGTCTACCTATTAGATCCTGGGAAAAGTGTTCAGTCAGTTGATGTCAAAGAAGTTTAAGGAGGAAAACAGTGAAAAACGAAATCATGAAAGAAGTCATCAAAGACCTGGAAAACTTAACATCTCATCTTAAAGCACTATTTGATGAGCCTAACGTTAGTAAGGAAAAACCATCTAAACCAGTAGAAGAAGCAAAGCAGAATACTGTCAGTCTTGAGCAGGTTAGAGCGGTTTTAGCAAAGCTTAGCCAGATGGGAAAGACAGCTGATGTGAAGAAACTCATCGTAAAACACGGTGCGCAAAAGCTCTCGGATGTTCCTGAAAGCGAGTACGCGAGCCTATTGCATGAAGCGGAGGGAATTAAAGGTGACTAAGCATGCTTTACTTTCCCCATCTTCTGCTCACAGGTGGATTAAGTGTACTCCGAGTGCTGTTTTAGAAGAAAAGTTTGAAAACACTACTTCTACAGCGGCTGAGGAAGGAACGGCGGCACACGCGTGGTGTGAGTACAAGCTGAATAAGCTTCTTAACCGTCCGTGTGAAAAACCGTCAACCGAGTATGACTCAAACGAGATGCAGGAATGCTCGGACGCTTACGTGGATTTCGTAATGGAAAAATACGAGCAGGCAAAACTTAACTGTCAAGATCCTATTATTCTCATCGAGCAGAAAGTTGATTTTTCAGCTTACGTGCCTGATGGGTTTGGTACAGCGGATTGCATTATTGTAGGCGATAAAACGCTGCAGGTTATCGACTTTAAGTACGGTCAAGGCGTGCTGGTTGATGCTTATGAGAATCCTCAGATGAAATGCTACGCGCTTGGAGCTTTAACGCTTTTCGACAGCTTGTACGAGATACAAAGCGTTGAGATGAGTATTTTTCAGCCACGGCGTGACAACGTATCAACTTTCACACTACCTGTTGCGGAGCTTATTTCTTGGGCTGAAAGTGTGCTTAAACCTAAAGCGGAGCTTGCTATTAAAGGCGAAGGCGAATTTGAAGCCGGTGACTGGTGCAGGTTTTGCAGGGCAAAAGCCACGTGCCGTAAACGGGCGGAAGAAAACATTAAACTTGCAGAATTTGAGTTCAAACCGCCTTCTGTTTTAACAGATAGTGAGATTGAAGAAGTACTCACGCTTATTCCACAGTTAACAAAGTGGGCTGATGATGTTTTAGCGTACGCCACAGATTCCGCTATTAACCACGGGAAAGAGTGGAGCGGTTTCAAACTCGTAGAAGGCAGATCAGTTCGCAAGTTTAAGGATGAGACAGCTGTTATTGAGAAAGCAAAAGCTCATGGCTTTACCAACATTTTCAAAACTAGTCTTATCGGTTTAACGGAAATGCAAAAGCTGATGGGCAAGAAAAAATTTGAGGATATTCTGGGCGACCTCATTGTAAAACCGTCCGGAAAACTTACGCTCGTACCGGACTCGGATAAGCGGGCAAAAGTTAACGTAACAAATGTAAACCAAGAATTCAAAAAGGAGAATTAGTACTATGTCTAAATTAAATAACACGAAGGTTATTACAGGTAAGAACACGCGTCTTTCCTATTTCAACGGTTGGGAGCCAAAGTCTATTAACGGCGGCCCTGAAAAATATAGTGTTTCACTGCTTATCCCTAAAAGTGATGTTGAAACAGTAAATGCTATTGAGAAAGCTATTGATGCTGCGATTGAGGAAGGTGTCGGCAAGTTCGGTGGTAAGAAACCAAACAAGGCTGCTCTTAAAACACCGCTCAGGGACGGGGATATTGAGCGTGATGATGAAGCGTATAAAGGACATTACTTCATTAACGCGAACTCAACCACGGCTCCGCAGATTGTAGACAAGCAAGTAAAACCAATCATGGACCGTAGTGAAGTGTATTCAGGCTGCTATGCGAGAGTTTCCATCAACTTCTACGCGTTTAACTCTAACGGTAATAAGGGAGTTGCTTGCGGTCTTGGCAATATTCAAAAAATTCGAGACGGTGAGCCACTCGGCGGACGTAGTCTCGCAACCGATGATTTTACGACTTTAGAAGATGATGATTTTCTAGCATAAGGAGCGTGAGTTAATTATGGAAATTGTTATAGCGGTTTTTATTTCAGTGTTTATAGGAGTATTACTTCTTGATTTTACGGTAAAGAAACTCGTGAGTCTTTACGTTGATATTAAACACATTCTAAATAGGAATTAGAAGATTCCTGAAAACAGGAATTAGAAGATTCTATAAGTGGGGTGGCAGGTTTTCTGTCACCTCTTTTATAAGCTTGGAGGTGATGTAATTTGGAAAATTTGAGTGTGGATTTGGAGACGTTTTCGAGTGTAAATCTTGGTAAATGTGGGGTTTACAAGTACGCAGAATCGGATGATTTTGAGATACTGCTTTTTGGCTACAGTGTGGACGGTAGTGAAGTTCAGGTCGTTGATTTAGCGCAAGGTGAAACCATACCGGATACTGTGCTTTCTGCTTTAACAGATGAAACAGTGACCAAGTGGGCGTTTAACGCTCAGTTTGAAAGAGTCTGCCTATCACGCTACCTGCGAGATAAAGGCATCAATATTAACCCTAGTCAGACAGTGAAAAGTGAAAGCTTGTTTTTAAACCCAAGCTCCTGGCATTGCACAATGATCTGGTCAGCCACCCTGGGGCTACCCATGTCTTTGGAAAGCGTGGGAGCAGTACTGGGTCTTGATAAGCAGAAACTCACTGAAGGTAAGAATCTTATTAAATACTTCTGCCTGCCGTGTAATCCTACGAAAGTAAACGGTGGAAGAACAAGAAACAAGTATTTCCACGATAAGGAAAAATGGGAGCAGTTTAAATCGTATAACAAGCGTGATGTTGAAGTTGAAATGAGTATTCAAGAAAAACTCTCACGCTTTCCCGTACCAGACTTTTTATGGCAGGAGTTTTATCTCGACCAACAGATAAACGACCGTGGGATAGGAATAGATCCTCTTTTCGTTGAATCAGCCATAAGACTCGACCAGGAGGTGAAAACGCATCTCGTGGATGAGCTTAAGCATATTACCGGTTTAGAAAACCCGAACTCCGTGCTACAAATGCGCTCTTGGCTTAAAAAGCATGGCCTTGAAATGGAGTCGCTTGGTAAAAAAGAAGTCGCTAAAGAACTTAAAACAGTGAGTAAAGAACTGGCGGAAGTTTTACGGCTTCGCCAGCAGCTTGCTAAATCCTCGGTGAAAAAGTATACGGCGATGAAAAACGCTGCCTGCATGGATTATCGGGAGCGTGGCATGTTTCGCTTCTATGGCGCAAACCGAACAGGAAGATTCGCAGGAAGACTCGTGCAATTACAAAACCTACCACAAAACCATCTGCCTGATCTAGCTGAGGCTAGAAGTCTTGTAAAACAAGGAAATGTTGAAGCGTTGGAAATGCTTTATGAGGATATTCCGGATACCTTATCCCAGCTTATCCGCACTGCTTTTATTCCACGCACAGGATTTAAGTTTATTGTCGCAGACTTTTCAGCGATCGAAGCGAGAGTCCTTGCCTGGCTTGCAGGTGAAAAATGGCGTATGCGAGTATTCGAGGAAGGCAAAGACATTTACTGCTCGTCAGCCTCTCAAATGTTTAGCGTGCCTGTTGAAAAGCACGGAGTAAACGGGCATTTGCGGCAGAAAGGTAAGATTGCTGAACTTGCTTGTATTGCTGAAGGTGAACTTGTACTCACAGATGAAGGGCTTGTCCCAATTGAAGAAGTCACTACAAAACAAAAAGTGTGGGACGGAGAAAACTGGGTCAACCATAACGGAGTTGTTTTTAAGGGTGTAAAGGAGGTAATCGAGTATGAAGGACTTAGAGCAACACCAGACCATCTCGTCTGGGTTAAAGGGAAACCGAAGCCAATACGGTTTATTGAATCCGCCATCTGCAAAACACATCTCATACAAACCGGAGATGGTCGGAGAACAATACGGCTGGGTGAAAATCATAAGTGCAGAGAAACACTGGAATCAAAAGCAAAACCACTGTTATGTACTGACACAATGCGTAGGGTGTGGAAGCGTTCAATGGCAGGACTTAAACAGTCTAAAGTCGGGCAAATCAAAAGGGTGTCAAGCTTGCTCGCAGCCGAAACAAATACCAATATGGTTAGAAAAGCGGCTAAGTGCTGCAAAACAGCGATGTATCAATCCAAGAGATCCAAATTACAAAAACTATGGTGCAAGAGGGATAAAGTGGTGCTTCCATTCTGTTTTAGAAGCAGGCTTGTGGATTTTACAAGAGGTAGACAATGTGCGAAAAGACTGGGAATTAGATCGGATAAATACAAACGGCAACTACGAAAAAGGAAATATTCGCTTTGTTCCAAGAATAGTCAATCAAAACAACAAGCAGAACGCTATCTTAACACGGTGGGAGCAACAATATTGGCCATACGCAAGATCGGTAGTTACAAGAATGCTATCGAAAGGAATATGCAGAGAAGAAATCATATCAAGAGCAAATACAGCTGTAGCACAACACAGAAAAAACTGGCGTTTAATCGAAGCAAGGCTCGAGTTTATGACATACGAAATGCCGGACCAAATCATCGTTTTACCGTATCGGGAAAGCTCGTGCATAACTGCGGCTACGGTGGTGCAGTAGGAGCATTAAAGGCAATGGGCGCTCTTGATATGGGGGTTCGTGAAGATGGTTTGCAACAGTTGGTTAATGATTGGAGATCTGCTAATCCGCATATTGTTTCATTGTGGTGGGATGTGGACAGAGCGGTAAAACAGTGTGTACACGAACACGTATCTGTTCAAACACACAATATCGTATTCACTTACAAGAGTGGGTTTCTTATCATCGAACTGCCTTCGAAAAGATGCCTTTACTATGTGAAACCACGTGTGGAAGAAAACAAGTACGGTGGTGAATCAGTCACCTATGAGGGCGTGGGATCTACTAAAAAATGGGAGCGGCTGGAAAGCTACGGACCTAAATTCGTAGAAAACATTACACAAGCTATAGCTCGTGACATTCTACTTTACGCCATGCAAACGCTGAAAGAATATCGCATCGTTGCTCACGTACATGATGAAGCCATTATCGAAACCGATAAAAGCGTGAGTGTTCAAAGCGTGTGCGAGTTAATGGGAAGAACACCACCTTGGGCAGAAGGGCTTCTTTTACGGGCTGACGGCTACGAGTGCGAGTTTTACAAAAAAGATTAAAAAATTTTAGGAGCAGGGTTAAAAACCTGCTCTTTTTCTTTGCCTGTGATTTAGAAGGCAATACCGCCTTTTAGAAAAAATCATAGGAGGTAATTTTATGAATGAATTACAAGTATTTAAGAATGTAGAGCTTGGCTCTGTTCGCACAACAGTAGTAGATGGTATCCCCTATTTTGTGGGCAAGGATGTGGCTGAGATTTTAGGGTACAGCAATCATCGTAAGGCATTAGCAGATCATGTGGATATGGAAGATAAAACTGATGGGGTAACGATTCGTGACTCCATCGGCAGAGAGCAAAATCCGATTTTAATCAATGAGTCTGGTTTATACAGTCTTATCCTTAGAAGTCAGCTCCCTAAAGCGTGTCAGTTTAAACACTGGGTTACATCACAGGTTCTTCCGAGTATCCGTAAGCACGGTATGTATGCGACAGATGAGCTTATCAACAATCCTGATATGGCTATCGCTGTTTTTAACGCATTGAAAGAAGAGCGTGCTAAAAGAGAAGCGTTAGAGCTTACAACTGCTGTGCAAAAACAGCAGATAGCTGAGCTTAAACCGAAAGCCAGCTATTACGATGTTGTGCTTAAATGCAAAGACATAATCTCCATGCGTGTGATTGCAAAAGATTATGGCAAGTCAGCACAGTGGATGAATAATTTCTTGCACGAACTCGGTGTGCAATATAAGCAGTCTGATATCTGGCTTTTATATCAAAAATATGCCAATCAGGAATATACGAAATCTCGCACAAATACCTACGAGGATTCTAATGGCGTTACACACTCAAAAATGCACACTTATTGGACGCAGAAAGGCAGGCTTTTCATCTATCACCTCATGACACAACACGGGATCTACCCCTTGATTGAACAGGAGGCTAAAGATGAGTAAGTCTTATAAAAAACATTTAGAAACAACACCGAATTTTAAGCCTATCGTCTACATCTGTGCTCCCTACCGTGGAGATAAAGAGAAAAACGTTGAGCACGCTATTCGGTGTGCAGCTTACGCGTATTCACGCGGAGCAATCCCTATGACTCCACACCTGCTTTTCCCGTTTATGGATGATGAGAATCAAAAGCATAGAGGGGATGCGATGTTTATGGACATTATCCTCTTAGGCAAGTGCAACGAACTATGGGTGTTCGGAGAAAAAATCACAGGCGGCATGCAAGTAGAAATCAATCTGGCAGAAAAACGAAACCAGCCGATTAAGTATTTTACGGATAAGGATTTAGGGGGTGAATGTTGATGCGTAGTTTAGCTATCGCTTACGGTAACAACAGGCAGGCAAAGACATGGGTGAATAAGACCATCACCTATGATGAGCTGAAAGACCGTCTTAAAGTGACGATTCGCACCTCAGAGTCAGCGGAAGAGTATGCGAAGATGAAAAAAGCAGACCGTGATCTAGCAAAAGACCACGGTGGTTTCGTTGCAGGAGCGTTGGCTTACGGTAGACGAAAAGTCGACAGTGTTGAGTTTCGCTCCATGCTCGCCTTAGACGGGGATCATGTTGCTAAAGATTTTATTGCACTCTATGAGAGTGTTGCTCTATACACGTCTTTTCTGTACACGACACACAGCCACACGCCTGATAATCCGAGGGTGAGAATTGTTTTTCCTTTAACGAGGAATGTAACACCTGACGAGTTTGTAGCAGTATCAAGGTATTTAGCTGACATGCTGGGTATTGACCAGTTTGATGAATGCTCTTACTTGCCTAACCAGCTCATGTACTGGCCGTCCACACCACAAAACGGCGTGTACGAGTATAAAGAGGTTGAAAAAGACTGGCTTAATCCTGATGATATTTTATCCGCTCACCCCGAGTGGATAGATCCAACCAGGCTTCCGACCTCGTCTCGTGAGAGTAAAGCGAATCAGGTGCAAAAGCAGAAAGTGCAAGATCCACTCACAAAAAATGGTGTGGTTGGATTGTTTAACCGAGTATTCTATCCGATAACTCTTGCTTTGGAAAAGTTTTTAAGCAACGTGTATGAGCCGACTGATAACGAAAACCGCTGGCATCTTATAGCCTCACACAGTATGGCAGGAGTTGAGATTATCGAAGACAAGTTCGTTTACTCTCATCATGCTAAAGACCCGGCGTATTTGAAACTGTGTAACGCTTTTGATATTGTTCGCACACACAAATTCGCTAGCTTGGACGAGAAAGAGTCGTTTAAGAAAATGAGCGAGTTTGCTATGAGTCTTGATGAGGTAAAACTTCAAGCGGCAAACGAGAGACTCTCGGAAGCGGAGGATGATTTTGTTGACAGTGAGGATTGGAAGAAAAAACTACGCTACACGTCTAAAGGCGCTGTTTTAGAAAACTCGCTTTATAATGCGAAACTCATTATTAAACACGATCCTTTGCTTAAAGGAATCGTTTTTAACCAGCTGGCTGATGGTCTTGAAATTAAAGGCGATGTGCCTTGGCAGCATCCTGCGAAGTTTTGGAGGGACGCGGACGATGCGCAGCTTATCTGCTATGTTGACGACCATTATGGCTCGTTTTCACAGAGAAACTATGATATTGCTGTCACGAAAGTATCAGATGATAGAAGTTATCATCCGATAAGACGCTATTTTGAGAGTCTTCCTCAATGGGATGGTGTGAAACGTGTAGACACGCTTTTTATCGACTATCTTGGTGCTGAAGACAATGAGTATATTCGTGCAGTGTGTAGAAAAACACTGTGTGCAGCATACATGCGTATCTACAATCCCGGCATTAAATTTGACTACCTTCCTGTTTTTAACGGTGCGCAAGGTATCGGCAAATCAACGTTTATAGCAAACCTTGGCATGGAATGGTTTTCAGACAGTCTCACGCTTTCAGACATGAACGATAAGACGGCGGCTGAAAAACTCCAAGGATATTGGATTCACGAAATCAGCGAGCTTGCGGGCATGAAAAAAGCTGACCTTGATAAGGTAAAAGCTTTTGTTTCAAGACGTGACGATAAGTATCGTGCTTCTTTTGGTAAACGTGTCTCACCACACCCGAGGCAGTGCGTGTTCTTCGGTACAACGAATAGTGAAAACGGTTATTTAAGGGATGTTACGGGTAACCGGCGTTTTTGGAATGTGAAAGTGTCGGGAAACGGTAAGTATAAGCCTTGGGAAATGACACGAGCACTGGTTGACCAAATATGGGCGGAAACCATGGTTATTTCCAAGGCGGGTGAAGAACTGTTCCTTAATGCGAGCTTGGAGGCTTTCGCTAAAGAAGAACAGCGTGAAGCCATGCAGCAAGACGACCGTGAAGGCATTGTCAGAGAGTATCTTAACATGCTTCTACCCGATACTTGGGATGAAATGGATATTTACAGGCGGCGAGATTACTTCCGTGACATGGAGGATCCGACACGGCCTAAAGGCACGATTAAACGCATGGAAGTATCCAACATTGAAATATGGTGCGAATGCTTTGGAAAAGCCAAAGAAGATATTAAGCCTATCGACAGTTACGCAATATCGGCGATTATGAAACGTTTGAAAGACTGGCAAAGATCTGACAATCGTAGAACCATACCAATCTATGGAAGGCAAAGAATTTACACCAGAATTTGAGTGGACAAGCGGCTAAAAACAGGACAACTAAAAGTAGCTTGTCCTGACCTTGTCACTTGTCCCACCCATAACAACAGGCTTTGGACGAACAGGGACGGACAACACATGAAAATCTATATTAAATAAAATCTTTATTTATTACTTATAGCGTACACGTAACACGTGTATTCGCGCGTAAAGGGATTTTTAGTCACTTGTCCGTCCTTGTCCCGATAGAAAGGATAAGAAGCAGTGATAAGAAAATAAAAAATAATAGTAAGGGAACGAGAGGTTGAGCGAAAACTCGTCCGTGAAGTTAAAGCAATGGGAGGATTTTGTTTAAAGCTTACGAGTCCTTCCGTTGACGGGCTTCCTGACAGGCTGGTTTTACTTCATGGGGGCAAGATTGGTTTTGTGGAGCTTAAAGCACCAGGTAAAAAGCCTAGAGTTTTACAGGTGAAACGGATGAAGGATTTACAGGTTTTAGGTTTTAAGGTTTTCGTGGTTGATGACAAGAGTCAGATTGGAGGTGTGATTGATGCGATACGAGCCACATGAGTATCAAAAGTATGCGACTGATTTTATTATCAATCGTCCTATTTCAGCGGTTTTCCTTGAATGCGGTTTAGGTAAGAGTGTGATAAGTCTTACAGCGATTAACGACCTTATGCTTGACTCGTTTGATGTTTCTCGTACTCTTGTTATTGCTCCTCTTAGGGTTGCAAACACTACGTGGCCTTTAGAGTTAGAAAAGTGGGAGCATTTAAAACACTTGACTTATTCTGTGGTAACGGGTAGTGAGAAGGAGCGGATTCAAGCACTAAAAACGCCTGCTCATGTTTATATTATTAACCGTGAAAATGTGGAGTGGCTGATAATGAAAAGCGGCCTGCCGTTTAATTTTGACATGGTTGTGATAGATGAGCTTTCAAGTTTTAAATCGTATCAGGCGAAACGTTTTAAAGCATTACTGAAGGCTAGGCCGAAAGTTAGAAGGATTGTTGGTCTTACAGGAACTCCTTCTTCTAACGGGCTTATGGATTTGTGGGCTGAGTTTAGGCTGCTTGATATGGGTCAAAGGCTAGGCCGCTATATTACGTATTATCGGCAGAACTTTTTTAATCCTGATAAGCGTAACCAGCACATGATTTTTTCTTATAAGCCTAAAGATGGTGCTGAGAGTTTAATCTATAAGCAGATAGCTGATATTACGATTTCGATGAAGTCAAAAGACTATTTGAAAATGCCAGCGTGTGTGATAAACGAAGTGAAAGTAGAGTTATCCGGTAAGGAGCGAAAACTCTATGATGAGCTGAAACAGGATATGGTGGTGTCGTTGGAGGGTAAAGAGATTGATGCGATTAACGCAGCGTCTCTTTCAAATAAGCTTCTTCAAATGGCAGGCGGCGCGGTTTATAACGAGAAAAAAGAAAGCGTTCATATTCACGATCGTAAGCTGGACGCGTTAGAGGATTTAATCGAGGCTGCTAACGGTAAACCGGTTCTTGTAGCCTACTGGTTTAAGCATGATCTTGAGCGGATTAAGAATCGTTTTAACGTGCGTGAGATTAAAACGAGTGCTGATATTGCTGACTGGAATGCCGGCATGATTCCTGTAGCGTTGATTCACCCGGCTTCTGCAGGTCATGGTCTTAACCTACAGGCTGGCGGTTCAACTCTTATCTGGTTTTCCCTGACTTGGAGTTTAGAACTTTACCAGCAAACAAACGCTAGACTTAACCGTCAGGGTCAAACCGACACGGTTGTAATCCATCACATCATCACTAAGGACACGATTGATGAGGATGTGATGAGGGCTTTAAGCATGAAGGCTAAAGTGCAGGATGCTTTAATCGAGTCGGTTAAAGCAAGACTATCAATTAACGAAGTGAGGGAAAGGGGTTCTAGAGAGAACTTACCTCAAAATGGAGGTAAGAATGAACAAAAAAGAATACTTACGGCAAGCCTATCTTCTTGATAAGCGGATTAAGGCTGACATGGATGAGGTAGTAAGACTGCGTGAGCTTGCTACAAGTGTTTCTTCATTAAGATACGACCGAGAGTATGTGCAGACAACTCGAAGCGTGGAAGCTCCGTTTGTGAAAGCTCTTATAAGGGTTATGGATTTAGAAGCGAAGATTAACATGGAGATCACGATGCTTATCAGTTTGAAAGAGCAGATTTTGGACGTGATTTCTAAACTTGAAAGCGTGGATGAGCAGATGATTTTACGCTACCGTTACATGAATAACATGACGTGGGAGGATATTGGTAAAGAACTCCATGCTAGCAGAATGACGATTATCAGATGGCATGGGAAAGCATTAGAGCACATGGTTTTACCAGATAATCTAATCCAAATCTAAAAAATGGTACGGTTTGGTACGCTCTGATACGAGATGACACTGCCTTCTATATGGTATTATAAACTTAGCAAAAATTATAAATACTAAGCCTTGAAAGACTAATCTTTCAGGGCTTTTTTCATGCCTAAAAGGAGGGCGCAACATGGATCAGATGGTATTGCAAACACAACAATGGTTAAACAAAACCTACGGTGATGATACTCGTTATACGAAAGTAAAAGAGAGTGGTCATACTGGCTGGGACACTATCAATGGTTTGATTGTTGCATTGCAAATTGAATTAGGAATTCAGCATACAGCTGCTAATTTTGGTGCTGGTACAACACGTAAATTTAATCAACGTTATCCACATGGTGTTAAGCAACAATCCGATAGTGATAAGTCGCAAAGTAATGTTTACTCGATTATTCAAGGTGCTTTATGGTGCAAGGGCTATTCGACAAGTAATAATATTACGCAACACTTTTACAGTGGAACAGGGCGTGCTATTAAAGAGTTGAAGAATGATATGGGCATTGGTGGTGATTCTACTGTAACAATTGATGTAATGAAAGCACTTCTTTCCATGCAACAGTTCGTTTTACTAAATCGTTACGGTGGTACTGACGTTGTTAGGATTATTCAACAAACTATTAACCGAACCTATAAGGATTATACGGGTATCATTCCTTGTGATGGCTTGTATGGTCGAGAAATGAATACGGCACTTATTCAGATTTTACAGTCGTTAGAGGGTTATTCGCCTGATGATGCTACGGGTAATTTTGGACATGGTACACGCCGTAATTTGAAAACTATTAGCAGGCAAAACGCTTCTTCCTATGGTAAGTGGGTGTGGTTAGCAAAAGCTGTGCTTAATTGCATTAGATATGATTGTCTTCAAAATGAGAATTGGGATGATGATTTTGCTGAGCAACTCACTAAATTCCAGAAAGACTATAAGATTCCAGTCAGCGGATCACTTGATGTTAACACGTGGATGTCGTTGTTAACTAGTAAAGGCAATCCAGATAGAAAAGCAAAAGCATGTGACACACGTTTTGAAATTACTTCGGAATTACTCAATACTCTTAAACGCGACGGATATGAAATTGTTGGACGTTATTTAACAGGTGGTTCGTTTAAAGAAATCCGTGAAGGTGAGCTGAAACGTATTGTTGATGGAGGCTTGAAATATTTCCCTATTTTCCAAGAAAATGGTCGTAATCTTAGTGACTTTACGTATCAAAAAGGTCTTGAACACGGTAAGAAAGCTAGTGAAGCAGCATTATCTAAAGGTGTACCAGCAACAGCAATCTATTTTGCGGTAGACATGGATATTTATGATTATCAGATTGATAGTAACATTATTCCTTATTTTAAAGGTATTAATGAAAC
The DNA here is from genome assembly GCA_947088155.1 of uncultured Gardnerella sp. Lineage (GTDB taxonomy): Bacteria > Actinomycetota > Actinomycetes > Actinomycetales > Bifidobacteriaceae > Bifidobacterium. The sequence goes on from CAMUFL010000004.1 coordinate 100,156, forward strand.
TATTGATTCTCGTTACTCAGTGGGTATCTATGCGTCACGTAACGTGTGTACAAGGATATCTAATGTAGGGTTGTCTGTTTCTAGTTTCGTATCAGATATGTCTACTGGTTTTAGTGGCAATCTTGGATTCCCAATTCCTAAGAACTGGAACTATGATCAATTCCATGAAATCTCAGGATATGGTGGTAAATGGGACTTAGACAAGGTTGCTTACAATGGGAAAATACCAGCCTGTAATAGTGTGCTATCATCTCAGAAATATCAGCAAGACGAAACTCAATTTATTAAATGGGTGACTACAACAGAAAAAGAATGTTTGAAAGGGTTTGAAGGTATTTCCAACCCATTAACTGGATATCGGTTTGCAGTTGGCCAATATATTTTCGAGTACTTACGGAGACCAGAATATTGGGGCGACAAATACTTTGGTTTGTGGAGATTTTATACTCCAGAATTTAGTGTTGATAAACATGATATTAAAGCACGTTCTTTATGTCATGCTGTATGTTCGCAACAGCCATCTATTAAAGATAAGGTGACAGATATAGATATTGCTCATATGTCTGCTACTGCCTTAGGCTATATTCACTGGGGAATTCCAAAAAATAAAGGTTATTATAGCTTAGGTGATTTAGGTGGATGGTTGTTAGATTTACTACAAATGTTTGGAAATTATAGGAGGGTTGCCAAAGATCAAGATTTATCGGAGTGGTTAAAGGAGCATTTGGGTAGTAAAACTGATGGACAAGGATTTGGTTATGACGATGTACTCGCAGACGCAGATGCTTATCTCATTGTTTCTTCCATGAAGAAAGATAATAGTGATACAAGGTTTTCAAAATCTATATCACAACTATATCAGCTTAGTAAGCGTGAACGAATTAAGATGTTTTATCAAGAACGATTTAATTCGTCTAAAGATAATGTCATTAGTGTCTTCACAAAATTAGCTAATCGTATAGATTTTGCCCCGTTAGAAAATGTAAAGGAAGACCTTTTGAAAAAAGCTGCTAAAACTGATGTTTTGCCTACGAGGGCGGAAGCCAAGATATTAGGTCAAATGTATGCGGAGTTTATGGCAAGCTAATTATCATATTTCTATAGTCAGAAGGAGTTCATAGCATTTTAATGCTGTGAACCCCTTCTTATTTTGAGTTACTTATTGCGGAGTATTAAAATCAACAACTAAAACTAGGAAGGAAAAGAAAGCAAGCAATAAGGAGAAGGCAATTATGAGCAGTGTGAAAATGACTGCTACTACTTTTAATGAGATAAGTATGACCTTTATATATATTGGCTTGTTAGTTTGAGGTAGTTTCTTTGTTGATGTAGCAGTAATGATTTTAAGAACTAGTGATATGCCTAAAAGAAGATAGCCTATACAGCAAATGGATAACGTTAGCGTATTGGATAGGTTAATTTGCTCTGTAGTTGTAGGCTCATAGAAATCAAAGTATATGGGAAGAAAATGCGTAATGTTACTTTCTTCTAAAATCACTAAAAGTAATGAGAAAACACCTAATGCCCAAAGGATATTTGCGACGGTTTTATTATTTTTCATTACATCTACTCCATGAACTGTTTTGTCCTACTAATTATATAATACGCGCAAGCTTGCTGAAAGGAGGATGAGTCTTGCCAAGAAAACCTAAAAGACCGTGTTCTTATCAAGGCTGTCCGAATCTAACTGACGGCAGGTTTTGCGAGGAACATTTAAAACAAGAGAACAGACGATACGAAAAATACGAGCGTCCTTATGATGCTCACAAGCGTTACGGCAGAGCATGGCAGAAAGTCAGAGATTCTTATGTGAAAGAGCATCCTTTCTGTGAGCTTTGCTTTAAGAACCATATGCTTGTGCCGGTAGAACAGGTTCATCATATTAAACCTATTGCTGAAGGCGGAACGCACGCTAGAGAGAATCTTATTTCTCTATGCAAATCATGTCACTCTAAAATTCACGCTAAGCGTGGAGATCGCTGGCATAACAAATAAAAACCACCCCCAGGGGCGGTCAAAATCTCTAAAAACCTATTCCCCAGGGAACGGGCGCAGGGTATTTTGCGTAAAAACAGCGAAATCAAAAGGGTAATAGGCAAAATCAAACACAAAAATTTTTTAATAGTTAAAACTCACGTGGGAAGGAGGCGAAAAGTTTGCCTACAAAATCAAATAATATCGGCGGTCGTGGCGGCAGACGCGTGGGTGCCGGGCGTAAAAAGAAAGCGGTTGTTGAAAAAGCTAGTGAAGGAAACCCCGGTGGCAGGCCTTTAAGCATTCTTGATATTCCGGAGCTTGAAGGTGCTGAAATGCCTCAGCCTCACGAGTTTTTATCCGCCACACAAAAAGACGGTACTCAGCTTCAGGCTAAAGAAATTTTCGCTGAAACATGGAAGTGGCTAAAAGACATTGGTGTGAGCAGTAAAGTCCCGTCTCCTCTTATTGAACGGTATGCGATGAGCTGTGCTCGTTGGATTCAATGCGAGGAAGTAACCAGTAAACTCGGGTTTCTTTCCAAGCATCCAACCACGGGTAAACCGATACCATCGCCTTTTATCAACATTGGTATTAACTACATGAATCAAGCGGTCAGGCTTTGGAATGAGATTTTCCAAATTGTGAAAGAAAACTGTTCGACTGAGTTTGATGGCGTTTCACCTCAAAACGATTTAATGGAACGCCTGCTTATTACACGTAAAAACATATAAGGAGAAAAATTATGATAGAAAAAGTAAACCCGTCACATGTTGACAAGATTGCGGATCGTATTGCCGGAGCAATTGTTGATCTTGCTTACAAGATTGATGAGAATCCTAAGATTGCTGTTGAAGTGATGCTCGGGCATGGTAAGTGTGCCGTGTGTATTGAAAGCACGGTGATGTTTAAGTTTAAGGATATTAAAAATATTATCCACCGTTTAAGCCCTGGGAAAGTAAAGATTGATATTACGGTCGTGCCACAAGATAAGCATTTAAGCCGAAACCAGAATGGTATGGTTCGCTCGGGTGATAACGGGATTTTTAAAGGCGTACCATTAACAGCTGAGCAGAGGAAGCTTTCTACTATTGCTCGAAAGGTTTATGAAAAGTATCCGTATGACGGCAAGTATGTTCTTGATGGTGAAAAGCTTATCATCTGCCAGTCTCACGCTAAACGAGAAGACTTATTGAAAGACTATCCGAATGCGTTTGTTAATCCTTTAGGCGACTGGACGGGTGGTATCAGCGTGGATACGGGAGCGGTTAACCGAAAACTCGGGTCAGACATGGCTGATTCTGTCACGGGCGGCGGTCTTCATGGTAAGGATCTTACGAAAGCTGACGTGTCGGTTAATATTTACGCGTTTTTGAAAGCACAGGAAACCGGCCGGGTGGTTGAGTTTTCTTGTGCTATCGGGGATGAAATGGTTGATGGTAAACCGTATTCGCAGATTGTGAAAATTGCGAAAGATTACATTGACTCTGTGGGTGGTTTTGAAAAGCTGGCTTGCTGGGGTCTTTTCTAACGGGAGGAAAGCTTATGGAAAAAGAAATGCAGTATTATTTGGCTGACGTAAGTGAGCTTATCCCGTATGTGAGAAACGCTCGCACGCACTCTGAGGCGCAAGTATCTCAGATAGCGGCAAGTATTCGCGAGTTTGGTTTCCTCTCCCCAATTCTAGTGGCGGAGGATAATACGATTCTCGCAGGCCACGGCAGGCTTGCCGCTGCGCAAAAATTGGGTCTTAAAAAAGTTCCGTGCGTGAAAGAAAATCATTTAACTGAAACACAAAAGCGTGCTTATATTATTGCGGATAATAAGCTTTCACTTAACGCAGGCTGGGACAATGAGCTATTGGCTGTCGAGTTGTCAGAGCTTGAAGGCGCGGATTTTAATGTTGATCTTCTCGGGTTTGACGAGGCGGAGCTTTCCAGCATGTTTGATGCTGATAAAGACGTGAGTGATGATGATTTTGATGTTGAAAAAGAGCTGGAAGAACCGTGTTTTTCTAAAACGGGTGACATGTGGACGCTTGGTAAGCATCATGTTATTTGCGGTGATGCTACTAAGTTAGAAACATTTAAGACGCTTCTTGAGGATACTAAAGTGAATCTGGTGGTTACTGATCCGCCTTATAACGTGAACTATGAGGGTTCTGCTGGGAAAATCAAAAACGATAATATGGAGAATGATAAGTTTTACCAGTTTCTTTTCAACTCGTTCGTGAACATGGAGCAGGCGATGGCAGATGATGCGTCTATCTACGTGTTTCATGCTGACACGGAGGGGTTGAATTTTAGAAAAGCATTCCAGGACGCGGGGTTTTATCTTTCAGGTTGTTGTATTTGGAAGAAACCGTCTCTGGTGTTGGGTAGAAGCCCTTACCAGTGGCAGCATGAACCATGTTTGTATGGGTGGAAGAAAAAAGGTAAACACAAGTGGTACGCGGGTAGGAAAGAAACTTCAGTTTGGGAGTTTGAAAAGCCTAAGAAAAACGCTGATCATCCAACCATGAAACCAATAGCTCTTTTAGCGTATCCGATTAAAAACTCGAGTATGACGAACTCGCTTGTGTTAGATCCGTTTGCTGGAAGTGGTAGCACGCTTATAGCCTGCGAGCAGACGGGTAGAATCTGCTACGCTATCGAGCTTGACGAGAAATATTGTGACGTGATTGTGAAACGTTATATTGAGCAGGTTGGAAATGATAAGAGTGTGAAAGTTTTAAGAGGCGGTAAAGAATACTCGTTTACTGAAGTATTTACTAACAAGTAAGACTCGTATTTTATATGAAAAATAGTTTGCGACCGCTTGATAAAAACCTTCTTTAGAGTGATTTATATATGTACCCGAAAAAATCTAAAGGAGGCAAAATGGAATTAAAATACGGGTTAAAAGGAAAAGATAGGCAGCCGCTTATTAAAGCTATAGAGGATTCTACGGGAGTAAAGGCTGTTTACTTAAAAACTCCGAGTATGTCTTACAGGATAGGTGTTTTCAACATTAGTAAAGATGGTACGGTCACGTGTAGTAGTGAAGAGAACTTAGATGATTTAAAAAACATGTTAGACGTTGACTATGGTATAAGTCTTCCAGTCTGCGCGTGTGATGGTACGCAATGTTTTAGTGTTGAGTTTCCTAAAGATAAGGCTGATGTGGTAAAGCTTAGGAAAATTCTTGATAATAAGGGTGATCTTATTAAAAAAGCGTTAGGAGTGAACAGTCTTAATATTAAGGAAGAAGATGATAAGCTTATTTTTCCTTGGTTTGAGCAGGCTAACCAACCAGGCTTGGCATCCTATGCGAAGTTTATAAACAGTCTTTGTAAAATGAGCGTGGAAATTAAACGCGTAAATAATAGTAAGCATAAGCAGGTTAACGATAAGTATGCTTTCAGATGTTTTCTTCTTAGACTCGGGTTTATAGGAGATGAGTTTAAACAAGACAGGAAAATTATGCTTTCCCGTTTAGAAGGCTCCTGCGCTTTTAGAAACGGGGGTGAGCGTAATGCTGTATGCGAGTGAAGACCAGGCGTACGAGTTGAGTGAAGACTGTCCTACAGGTTCTTTGGTTGAAGAAATTTTCGCGATTTTAGAGCAAGAGAACGAGGTTTTTGTAAAAGCATGTTTGACTGTAGTAGATGATTTTTGGGTGATTATTATTTCCGCATCATTTTAGAAACATTTTAACGGTTTTTAAGAGTAAAAAAATTAGCGAAAACTGGTGGGGAAAAACGTGTAAATACCCGGTGTTTCTTGGCTTAAAAGCTTGCTATTGCGCGCTTTTAGAGTGATATATAGTATCAGCAAAAACACGTGCGCAAAGGAGAAAACCTGTGAAAAAAGAAATTTTACAAAACCTCGCAAACGAAGTTAACGCCTGCAGACGCTACACGCTAAACGCGGTCAAAAAAGCTGAAGAAGGGAAAATTAGTTCGGCTATCAGCATGCTCGACATTGCGCAAACAGCAAAAACCTGCGCCATGCAAGCTCACGAGGAGCTTTGGAAGGTAAGCGGAGGAAAACTAAACGATACGGAGTTTGAACTGTTTGCGGATGCTGAAACCTTGGACAAGGATATTCAAAAAGCTTATCAAGCGATTCAACAAGCAAGAAGCTAAAAGAAAGGGGGGATAGTCAGCCATAGGGTTGGAAGGCTGGAGAAAAATCGTGGAATTATCCGCGATTTTTTCTCGTTTACGGCTTGCTATTCTGCGCTTTTAGAGTGATATATAGTACTAACAAAAAACACAGAAAAAGGAGAAAAAATCATGTGGGAACAAGATACGCTTAAAGTAGAAAATCAGGTTGTAAACTACAGCATGAAAGTTTTTGAAGAGCCAAGCGAATACGGGATTAACCAGGGAAGAATTTCCAAGCTCACTTTGAAAAACAATAACAAGGTTATCGCAAACTACGATAGAGGCTGGGACATGATGCCAACAAGCAAGCTTGCAAACGAGGCTTTAGAAATGATTCTTGACGCCAGAAACTAGAAACTTTAAGTTTAGTTAAAAGCAGCAGGGCTTTTTAAGGCCCTGTTTCTCGTAGGAAAGATAAGAAATGATGTGGACGCAAGTAAGCGTCTTTTTTTATGCCTAAAGAAAGGAGGAGCTTAAGTTGCAAAAATACGAGGTTACTAAGTTTAAAAAAGAAGATTCAACCTATAGTAAAGAGCTTGCGGATTATGCCGTGAGTTTTATCGAATGTTTAACACACACGAAAGGCACGTGGGCTGGTAAGCCTTTTAAGCTCCTAGCCTGGCAGGAACAGATTATCAGGGACTTGTTTGGCGTGGTGAAACCGAATGGTTACCGTCAGTTTAATACTGCTTATATTGAGATACCTAAGAAAATGGGTAAAAGTGAGCTTGCCGCGGCAGTGGCACTGCTTTTGTGCTGTGGGGATAATGAGGAGCGTGCCGAGGTTTATGGTTGTGCGGCGGACCGTCAGCAGGCAACAATCGTGTTTGACGTGGCCGCGGACATGGTTAGAATGTGTCCGGCTCTTAATCGTAGGGTTAAAATTTTAGCTTCGCAAAAACGTATTATTTTCCTACCAACTAACAGTTTCTACCAAGTGTTGTCGGCTGAAGCTTACTCTAAACACGGGTTTAACATTCACGGTGTCGTGTTTGATGAGCTTCACACGCAGCCAAACCGTAAACTGTTTGACGTGATGACTAAAGGCTCCGGGGATGCTCGCATGCAGCCACTATATTTTCTGATTACCACGGCTGGTACGGATACGCATTCTATCTGCTATGAGACGCATCAGAAAGCAGTGGATATTATCGAGGGTAGGAAAATTGATCCAACTTTTTACCCCGTGATTTATGGTGCAAAAGATTCGGATGATTGGACGGATCCGAAGGTGTGGAAGAAAGCTAATCCTTCTCTTGGGGTGACGGTTCAAATGGAGAAAGTTAAGGCTGCTTTCGAGTCAGCTCGCCAGAATCCTGGTGAAGAGAATGCTTTCCGTCAGCTTCGTCTTAACCAGTGGGTTAAACAGTCTATTCGTTGGATGCCGATGGAAAAGTGGGATGCTTGCGGTTTTCAGGTGAACGAAGAAGAACTCGAGGGCAGGGTCTGCTATGGGGGTCTTGACCTTTCAAGCACCACTGATCTTACGGCTTTTTCGCTTGTGTTTCCGCCTTTAGATGAGTCGGATAAGTTTCGTATCCTACCTTATTTTTGGGTGCCTGAAGAAACCTTGAGTTTGCGCGTGAAACGGGACCACGTGCCGTATGACGTGTGGGAAAAACAAGGGTTTATTAAGACCACGGAAGGAAACGTTGTTCACTATGGGTTTATTGAAAAATTCATCGAAACTTTAGGTGAACGTTTCAACATTCGTGAGATTGCTTTCGACCGTTGGGGCGCAGTGCAAATGGTGCAAAACCTTGAAAACATGGGGTTTGCCGTGGTTCCGTTCGGACAGGGATTTAAGGATATGAGTCCGCCTACCAAGGAGCTTATGAAGCTTGTGCTCGAGCAGAAAATCGCACACGCAGGGCATCCGGTGCTTCGCTGGAACATGGATAACATTTTCATCCGCACAGATCCGGCAGGAAACATTAAAGCAGATAAGGAAAAATCAACCGAGAAAATCGACGGTGCTATCGCAACCATCATGGCACTTGACCGTGCTATCAGATGCGGTAACGCGAACACTCAAAGCGTGTATGACAATCGAGGAATCCTATTCATGTAAGGAGGTGGGTCATGAGTATTTTTAGTAAAATTTTTAAGAGTAGAGATAAGCCTGAGAATCGTTTTAACTTGAATGCTCAAAGGTTTATTAGTGGCATGTCTTCTTCGGGTAAAAGGGTGAATGAGCGTTCAGCGATGCAGATGACGGCTGTCTACTCGTGTGTGCGTATCCTGTCTGAAGCGGTGGCTAGTCTGCCGCTTCACGTGTATGAGCACACGAGTACGGGTACGGCTAAAGCGGTTAAACATCCTTTGTATAAGGTGCTTCATGATGAGCCGAATCTTGAGATGACAAGCTTCGTGTTTAGAGAAACATTGATGACGCATCTACTGTTATGGGGTAATGCTTACGCGCAGATTATTCGAAACGGTAAAGGCGAGGTTTTAGGCTTATACCCTTTAATGCCTGATCGTATGAGAGTTGACCGGGACGAGAATGGCCAAATTTTTTACGAGTATACGTTAAATGATAGTGATATTTTAGCGGGTAAAGAAACGAGTGTGAAACTTAAACCCTTTGACGTGCTTCATATTCCCGGTCTTGGTTTTGACGGGCTTGTTGGCTATTCGCCTATTGCGATGGCAAAAAACGCTATCGGTATGGCGATAGCTACGGAAGAGTATGGTGCATCGTTTTTCGCTAACGGTGCGACACCAAGCGGAATCTTGGAATACCCCGGTACAGTAAAAGATCCTCAAAGTATGAGGGATAGTTGGAATAAGGGGTTCTCGGGTTCTAACTCGCATAAGATAGCGATTTTAGAGGAAGGCATGAAGTATACGCCTATTTCTATTTCGCCTAACGAAGCACAGTTTCTTGAAACTCGTAAGTTTCAGATTAACGAGATTGCTCGTATTTTTAGAGTCCCACCACACATGGTTGGTGATTTAGAAAAGTCGAGTTTTTCTAATATTGAGCAGCAGTCGTTGGAGTTTGTGAAATACACGCTTGATCCTTGGGTGGCGCGTTTTGAACAGTCTATTACGAGGCGGCTTTTTACTGATAAGGAGAAAGAAACTTATTATGTGAAGTTTAACGTGGATGGTCTTCTTCGAGGAGACTATCAGAGTCGTATGAATGGTTATGCTACCGCTCGTCAAAACGGTTGGATGAGCGCGAACGATATTAGACAGTTAGAAAACTTGGATAAGATTCCCGCCTGTGAGGGTGGTGACTTGTATTTGATTAACGGTAACATGCTCCCGCTTAACCGTGCTGGAGCGTTCGCAAACAGTAGTGGAAAGGAGGAAAAAGGGTGATGAGGAAGTTTTGGCAGTGGAAAAACCAAAAGGAAAACAATGAGACTAATGAGAATAATGAGATTTTTGAGAGGACACTGTTTCTTAACGGTACGATTGCTGAAGAATCATGGTTTGATGATGATATTACCCCACAACTTTTTAAAGACGAGTTAAACGCTGGTAGTGGGAATATTACCGTGTGGATTAACTCGCCTGGTGGGGATTGTGTGGCTGCGGCACAAATCTATAACATGCTCATGGATTACAAGGGTTGTGTGACGGTCAAGATTGATGGGATTGCAGCTTCTGCTGCCTCGGTTATTGCGATGGCTGGGACAAAGGTTTATATGAGCCCGGTGTCAATGCTTATGATTCATAATCCTATGACGGTTGCTTTTGGCAACAGAAGCGAAATGGAAAAAGCAATATCAATGCTTGATGAGGTAAAAGAGTCCATTATTAACGCTTACGAGATTAAAACAGGGCTTAACCGTGTGAAACTCTCGCATTTAATGGATTCGGAAACGTGGATGGATGCTAACAAGGCGGTAGAACTCGGGTTCGCGGACGGTGTTTTAACTAGAGGTGAAACCGCTGATATTGGCATACCACAGGTTTCAACATTGTATTCGAAATTAAGCGTGCAAAACACGTTATTGGAAAAAATATGTAAAGCCTGCCGGATAAGCGGTAAGGAAACAAACAATATTAGTGCAGACGATCTTATGGATCGTCTTTTTTTAATCAAAAATTGGAGGTAAATATGATGAACAGTATTTCAAACATGGTTGAGAAACGTAATAAGGCTTGGCAGGGTGCGAAAGCTTTCCTTGAGTCTAAACGTGACAAGGACGGGCTTATTTCAGAAGAAGACGCGAAAACTTACGATGAGATGGAAGCGAAAGTGAAAGCTTACAGTATGGAAATTGATCGCTTGGAGCAGATGGAAAAAATGGATAAGGAGCTTTCAAAACCAACATCTGAGGCGATTGTTGCAAAACCTATGAAAACAGGTGTGAAACTTGAAAAACAAGGTCGTGCGCGTGACGAGTATAAGCAGGCAATGCTTACAGCTCTACGCTCTAACTTCAAAAAGTTGGACAATATTCTTCAAGAAGGAATTGACGCTGATGGCGGGTATCTTGTGCCGGAAGAATACGATAATCGTCTGATTGAAACGTTGAAAGAAGAAAACATTATTCGCTCTCTTGCTACCACGATTACTACTAGTGGCGAGCATAAGATTAATGTTGCGATGAGTGATCCTGCGGCGGCTTGGATTGAAGAAGGCGCAAGCCTTAACTTTGGGGATTCCAAGTTTGCTCAAATCCTGCTTGACGCTCATAAGCTTCACGTTGCGGTAAAAGTTACTGAAGAACTCTTGTATGATAATGCGTTTAACCTTGAGAATCATCTTCTCACATCCTTCGGCATGGCGTTAGCTAACGCTGAGGAAGACGCCTTTCTTAATGGGGATGGTGTGGGAAAACCGACTGGTATTTTCAACAAGAAAGACGGCGGCACGTTCCTTAAAGAAACTACCAGTATTAAAACTGATGATCTGATTGATCTTATTCACGCTTTGAGGCGACCATACCGTAAAAACGCGAGTTTTATTATGAACGATAAAACAGTCGCGAGCATACGAAAACTTAAAGACAATAACGGCGCATACGTTTGGCAGCCTTCATACCAGGATGATGAGCCGAACAGGATTCTCGGATACCCGGTATACACGTCTGCTTACGCGCCTGAAAACATGGTGGCTTTTGGAGACTACTCGTACTACAACATTGGCGACCGTGGCTCACGCTCGTTTAAAGAGCTTACCGAGCTTTTCGCTGGAAACGACATGGTAGGTTTCGTTGCAAAAGAGCGTGTAGACGGCAAACTCGTGCTTAAAGAAGCAGTACAGATTCTGCCTGTTAAAACAAGCGTGGCAGCCTAAAAAGATGGTTTAAGGAGGGGTGTTGATGATAGTTACAGTCGAGGAAGCAAAAAACTATCTTAGGGTGGATAGTAAAGAAGATGATGAGCTTATCAACACCCTTATTCATTCTGCTGAAAAACTCTGCCAGGGAGTAGCTCGTAAAAACGATACTAGTTTGATTAGTGAAAACTTTGACGAGTATCGGCTCGCAGTCTTATACGCTACAGGCTACTTGTATGAGCATAGGGAAGAAGCAGACCATCACGCGCTAACTCTCACCTTACGTTCGATGCTTTTTACTGTTAGAAAAACGGGGTTTTAAATGAGAATAAGTTTATTAAACGAGCGTATTACGCTGCTTAAAAACAGTGTAGAGGTTGATGAGGTTGGTAACCATAAGATTAAGTGGAGTAAATATTACGAGTGTTACGCTACGGTGAGTGCTGAAAGCCCATCTGAGCAGACTAATGCAGGAAACGTGTGGGATGAGTCAAAAATAGATTTTACTATCCGCTATTCGAAAGAAACAGCCGCAATATCATCTACCAGGTATCGTGTTATTTTTCATGATACGGTTTATGAGATTTTAGGTGTTGACCACATGAATTATAAGAAGAAAAGCCTGAAACTTCACTGTAAGAGGTGTAAAAAGTGAGCAAAGTAAGTATTGGCAGCCTCTCTAAAGAAGTTATTAGAGAGCTTAAAACTTACGCGAAAGTTACAACCGGGAAAGTAAAAGAAGCAGTAAAAACCGCTGGTAAAACAGCAAAAGAAGAAATTAACATGACAGCTCCTAAACGAACTGGAGCGTATGCGAAAAGTTGGGCGGTTAAAACATTAAACGAAACAGGCAGCAGGCTAGTTCTCGTAGTGCATTCTAGAAACAAGTATCAGCTTACACACTTGTTAGAGTACGGGCATGCTAAACGAGGCGGCGGACGCGTGGAAGCTAGAGCACACATTGCTGAGGCTGAAAGTAAAGCAGTACGAAGTTTTGAAAAAGAAATAGAGGAGGCGGTTAAAAATGGGTAATCTTTTAAACATTATGAGAGAGATAGGTTTTCCTTTCGCCTATCACCATTTTGCTGAGGGAGAATCACCTAATCCGCCTTTCCTCCTGTTTCTTACGCCTGCGAGCAGTAATTTTGCGGCAGACGGGAAAACGTATTTTAAAGCAAACGAAGTTCATATTGAACTATACGCAGACTATAAGAATCCCGTGCTGGAAGAACAAGTTGAAGCCGTGCTTGATAGGCACGGCATTTTTTATAACAAAACAGAAGCGTTCATAGAGTCGGAAAAGCTTTATGAAACACTCTACATTTTTGAAATGGAGGTAACAATAAATGGGAAACAAGGTTAAATACAATCTTAAAAACGTGTACGCGGCAAAACTTAAAAAAGATTCGAGTGGTTTCTCCTACGATGAGCCTAAGCCGATTCCGGGGGCGGTGAGTATAAGCCTTGAGGCTGAGGGTGAGTCCTCACCGTTTTACGCTGACGGGATTGTTTACTTCCGCTCGACTGCGAACAATGGTTACAGTGGCGACTTGGAAATGGCTCTTATACCTGAATGGTTTAGGACGGAAATACTACGAGAAGAACTAGATAAAAACGGTGTGCTGGTTGAAAACGCGAAGATTAGTGAAACAGAAAAATTCGCGCTCCTGTTTGAGTTTGATGGTGACGTGAACGCGATCAGACACGTTTTATATAACTGTTCAGCAACACGACCGTCTATCGAGTCAGAAACTAAGGAAGACACTATAGAACCGGGTACGGAAACTTTGTCGCTTACGGCTGATCCTAGAGAAGATGGTTTGGTGAAATCTAGGAGTGGTGACACTACTTCAAAAGAAACCTATGAGAAATGGTATAAGAGCGTGTACGTTCCGCAAGTTAACGCGGAAATCAAATAAGTTTTAAAGGGGTAAAAGTGTTAGAAAAAACAGTAAAAGTAAATGGTAAAGACGTGAAGTTTCGTTCTTCCGCCACTATTCCAAGACTGTATCGTATTAAATTCAAGCGTGATATTTTCAAAGACCTGTCAAAATTAGAGCAGTCTTTCAAAAACAACGAGGGTGTTTTTGAAATATCGGATCTTGAAATTTTTGAAAACGTAGCCTATATCATGGCTTATCACGCGGATAATAGTATTCCAGCGAGTATTGATGAGTGGCTTGACGAGTTTGAAATGTTTTCTATCTACGAGATTCTTCCTGAAATTCTAGAACTTTGGGGAGCAAACTTGGAAACTGAAGTAAAATCTAAAAAAAATTTAAAGCAACAACACGGCAAATGACAACCGCGTTGTTTCTTCTTAGATGCACCGAAATTGGGATTAGTATTGGCGAACTGGATCTTTTAACCATCGGCATGATTTTAGACATGTGGACGGAGAAAGCAAACGATAATGTGAAATACGATAAGCTCGCAAGCCAAACAGAATTTGACAGGTTCTAAACGAGAACCAAACATTCTCACATTGCGGTATTAAACAGAAAATCTGAATTTTTTCACGCGTAAATTAAGAGTCAAGGGAGGTGAAGTTATGGCAAGCAGGATTAAAGGTATTACTGTTGAAATTGGTGGGGATACTACAGGCTTAGATAAGTCTTTACAACAGGTGAATTCGACTATTCGCTCAACCGAGCAGTCGCTTCGTGATGTTAATAGACTTTTGAAACTTGATCCGACAAGCACGCAGCTTCTAAGCCAAAAGCAGGCTTTTTTGCAGAAAGAAATCCAAGAAACGTCTAATAAGCTTAACGTTTTGAAACAGGCGGATAAGCAGGCTAAAGTACAGTTGGAAAACGGGGAGCTTGGTAGAGACAAGTATGATGCGTTGCAGCGTGAGATTGTTGAAACAGAAAATAATCTTGATAGTTTAAAAGAAAAATTAAAACAGGTAGGTAGTGTTAGTTTAACCAAGCTTAGTAGCCAGTTTGATAGTACGAGCAAAAAGATAAAGAAACTAGGAGATGGTATGTCATCTCTTGGTCAAAGTTTAAGCACGAAAGTTACGCTGCCGATTGCTGCTATTGGTACTGCTGGTTTTACTGCTGCAGCAGACTTACAGGATGCTATGGGTGCGACAGAGCAGATTTACGGTAAGTCTGCTAACAGAATGCTTAAATGGTCAGGAAGTTTGAAATCCTATTATGGTATTGCTCAAGGTCAAGCTTTAGAGTATGCGAATACTATGGGCGCGATGTTGAAAAATATTGGTGGGAAAAGTGATGCTGAAGCAGCCGAGATGAGTCAGAAGCTGGTTGCTCTTGCAGGCGACTTGTCTGCTATGTTTGGTGGCACAACCGAGTCTGCTGTTCTTGCTTTAACAGGCGCGCTTAAAGGTAATAATGCGATGCTTGACAATTATGGTATGGGTGTTAACGAGGCGACTATTAAAGCTAAAGCTCTTGCCATGGGTTTGCATGATGGTAGAGGCGCGATGAGCTTGCAAGCGAAACAGGCTGCTACTTTGGCTCTTATTATGGAGCAGACTGCTGACGCTCAAGGGCAGGCTGGGCGTGAAGCCGCGGGCGCTTCGGGTTCTATGAAGATTCTAAAAACAGAGTTGCAGAATATTGCTGCGACTATTGGTAATGTTTTACTTCCCGTCATAACACCATTAATGCAGAAAATATCAGCATGGCTTTCTAAATTTAAACAGCTTTCTCCAGAAAGCCAAAAACTTATAGTGACACTTGGGCTGATTGCTGCGGCAGTCGGCCCTTTTTTAGTGGTTCTTGGAACGTGTATTTCTAAAATAGGTGTTGCTATACAAGGGTTTTCTAAACTAGCTTTGTTTATAGGTAAAATGTTCGCAAGTTTTACTTCCGGCTCTAGTATTCTTGAAGGGTTAGGCGCTGTTTTAGGTGGAGTATCCGCGCCAATACTCGCGGTTGTTGCGGTTATTGGTGTTCTGGTAGCAGCTTTTGTAACCTTATGGAACACTAACGAAGAGTTTAGAAACAGTGTTATTGCTGTTTGGGAGAAAATTAAGGAAACTTTCACCGGTTTTGTTAATGGTGTTAAAGAAAAACTGTCAAGCCTTGGTATTGATTTCACTAGTATTGTTGAAGGGCTTAAAACAGTGTGGAATGGTTTGTGTGCTATTCTAGCTCCACTGTTTGAAGGCGCTTTAAATTTAAGTTTTACTAGTTTCAAAACCGTTCTTGATTTAATCACAGGCGTTTTAGACGTTTTTATAGGATTGTTCACCGGTAACTGGTCTCAGCTTTGGAATGGTGTAAAAGAAATTTTTACCGCTGTTTGGAACGCGGTTAAAAACACGTTCATAATAGTATTTAACACGTTAAAAAACGTTTTTAACGTGTTTTTGTCTTTCTTTGGCACTAGTTGGAACAAACTGTGGTCGAGTGTGAAAAACTTTTTCATGAATGTTTGGAATGGTATCGTATCGTTTTTCACTAACGTTTTAAACGGTATTAAAAACACTGCGACAAGTGTTTGGAATGGTATTAAAACTGCGATCATGAGCGTGGTAAACGGTATTAAAACAAGCATTTCAACAGTGTTTAATTCAGTAGCAAACATGGTTAAGTCTGTGTTTAACGGTATTAAAAACACGGTTGTGTCAATTTGGAATGGTATTAAAAACGCTATCATCACTCCGATTGAAGCGGCGAAAAACAAGGTTAAAGCAGTAATCGACGCTATAACAGGGTTTTTCTCTGGCATAAAACTTAGTCTTCCTCATATTAAACTGCCGCATTTTAGTATTAAAGGACAATTCTCTCTTACGCCACCGTCTGTACCGTATCTTGCTATCGACTGGTATAAGAAAGCAATGAACAAGCCAATGCTGTTAAACGGGGCGACTATTTTCGGTGAGAAAAACGGGCGTATGCTTGGCGGCGGTGAAAAAGGTCCCGAAGTGATCATGGGGCTTGATACTTTGCAGAATATGAGCGCGGGAGCAAACACGCAAATGCTTAGTGTTATGAACCAGATTCTAGCGATTATGGACGCGTATTTCCCACAGTTTTCCAACCAGAGTATTGTGCTCGACACTGGCGAACTAGTGGGTGGTATCGCGCACAGGATGGACAGTGAGCTTTTTAAGCTTCAAACAAGAAAAGCAAGGGGGTGGTAAAAGTGTATGGGATGCTAATAAACGGGTTGCATAGTTTTAACGATCTAGGGCTGGTTGCTACAAGCCGTCCACGCGTTCAACTTCCAGAACCTAAATTAGAGTATTTGCAAATACCAGGCAGGCAGGAAAGTATTGATATTAGTGAAAGTCTTGCCGGTGAAGTGTTATACGAGATGCGTGAAGGATGTTTTGAATTCATTGTCGCAAACAAAAACAAGTGGAATGAAACATGCCATAGTGTTAAAACGTTAATCCACGGCAAGAGTGTGAAACTGTCTCTTGATGATGAACCATTGTTCTACTATCAGGGTCGAATGTGGGTTAGTGATTTTAAATCGGATAAAAACTATTCAACTCTCACACTCAACTATAAGCTGCAACCATATAAGTATAGTGTAGATGATTCGGATGGGGTTCACACAATATGGGGTATGCAAGTAGATGATAAGCGTGAAATAACACTCGTTCACGATTTTGACATGACACTGATCCCAGAATTTAACAACCTGTCATCTAACAGTATGCTACTGGATTCTAATGGTAAAAACTATGAGATTAAAACAGGCGTTAACCGTTTCCCACAGCTTCGTTCAAAAATAAACATGAGTTTAACATTCGTTGGAAACGGGATGGTAAATATTTCCTATAAAAGGGGGTGGTTGTGAGTGTACAGGATCATGCTTGATGATAATACGATTTACTATCCAAATGATGACAAAGCGGTACTTGATGATATCACGTTAAATTTGGAACTTAATACTGCAGGAACGTTAACGTTTACTTGCCCTAGTCAAAACCCTTGCTATGAGCTTATTAAAAACCGGAAATCAATAGTAAGCGTGTGGCGTGACGATGAGGAGATTTTCTTCGGCGAGGTTAGAGAACAAGTAAAAGACTTGTATGGTAGTAAGAAAGTAACTTGCGTAGGGTTGTTAACTTACTTAGCTGATAGTATTCAACCTCAGAAAGAATACCATGATCAGAGTTCCTACCAGCTTTTAGAAAAACTTTTACAAGCTCATAACAGTCAGGTAGATGATTATAAGAAAATAAGAATTGGTTTCGTCACAGTATCTGACTCGAATGATTCACTCTACAGGTTTACTAATTTTGAAACCACGCTTGAAGCGATCATGGGTAAAATGGTTGAAAAGCTTGGCGGATATGTGCGTCTTAGAAAAGAAGACGGGAAACTTTACTTAGATTACCTGCGTTTGGAGGAAATGGGTAAAGCTACAAGCCAGCATATTAGTTTCGGTTTGAACCTGCTTGAATACGCGGAAAACCTTTCAGCAGAGGATGTTACTACAGCGGTTATTCCTCTCGGCAAAGAGTTGGAAAACGAGAATGGTGAAAACGAGGTTCTTAAAAAGCATGTTGATATTACTTCAATAAACAATGGGAAAAACTATATAGTATCTCGTGAAGCGCAAAAAACATTCGGCTGGGTTTGTAAAGTTGTTAATTTCAATAATGTGACAGTTCCAACTAATCTTATGCGCAAAGCTGTTAAATGGTTACAGGATAACCAGTTTGAAAGGGTAGAAATAAGCCTTAGCGCGGTTGACTTATCCGAGTTAGGTTTACATTATGCGACGATTAAGTGTGGGGATAGGGTTCGTTGCCTCGCTCCACAATTTGGAATGGACCGAGTGTTTCCTGTAGTAAAACAGACTATACCGATTCAAAAACCAGGCGAAGTTAGAATCGTGCTTGCGAGCAGGATTTCTAAAGGGTATGTGCAAAACGTGTCGCATGCTGTTCAAACGTTAAAAGAAGAAGCGGTTGAAGCTAGAAAAATTGATAACGAGCGTGTTAAAGCTGCGATCGATAATATTAAAGCGCAAATGGGTAATTCTCAAAGCGGCTATAAGATAAGCGAATACGATAGTAAAGGCATGTGGGTTCGTGACCTTTACATGGATACGCCTGATAAGAACACTGCTACGAAAGTTTTACAGGTTAACATGAATGGTATTGCTGGAAGCCATAACGGTTTTTCAGGCCCTTACAGTACTGCGATGACTCTTGACGGCATGGTGTATGGTGACAGGATTATCGGGCATTCGATTGACGCGGAAAAACTTTCAGTTTCTTACACTTCGCAGGTAGAAAAGCAGATTAGTAAAGCAAAAAACGAGGCTATAAAAGACACTGGTAGGAGGCTTGAAAACTATTACACGATAAGTGAAATCAACACGAAACTGAATGTTACAGACGGTAAGATTGAGGCTGGTGTTGAAAGCGTTAACCATAGTCTTAAACAGAAAAATGGTAACTATTACGGTTCGTATACTCCAAGCCAGTTTAACGCTCCTATGAGCTTGTGGCTGACTGATAGTGAAAAAATGCAGCATGTTGGTGATTTTTTCTACGACACGTCAACCGGCTACGCTTACAGGCTTATTGTTAAGCAGGAAAGTTTAGCCGTAAAATTTAATGAGAAGTCGCACACGGAATCAGCTTTTGACGATTTTGTAGACATTTTTTACAAGTATGAGGATAAAATTTACGCTATACCGGGTTTAACTGGTGAAAAAATTTCTGGCGCGACAGTGTTTATTCCATCAAACGAGTTTTGGCTACATTTTAGAACTAACTGGTCTCCGTTTGACAATTATGGTTTTAAGATTGATAGCATTAAAAAAGAGTATTCAGGAGAAATTTCAGGATACGTGTCTAAACTGCCTGAAGATATTAACATTATTGAGGTTGAAGGTGAAAATTATCCTGAGTCTGAACACCCGTATAAAGCTGGGACAAGCAAACTGTGGCATTACGTTTCAGCTGACAGTATAAGTAGTTTTAGAACGTTCGCTTGGATCAGAGTTAAAGATAAAGACATTGAGGCTGCTAAATTCACGGCTGATAAGGCTATTTCTAAACTAACCATAGTAGAAGATTCCATATCTTCAATGGTTAAAAAAGGTGATTTTGGTAGTTTCATGCAGCAAAACTATAACAGTTTCCTTCTCGGGTTTAACCATTCGAGTAAATACGTGCAAATAACACCCGGGCAGATAGAGCTTTACGATGGTGAAGTTGATGAGGATCATAAAAGAGCTGTTTTTGATAAAAATGGGAACAACTTCTACCGTAACGGCGTGTATATTGGCTATGTTGGAACCGGCGAGTGGGAAGAAGATAATTCTCACAAGGGTCTAGTTTTTCATCTTACTAACGACGGAAAGTATATGGCTTTCGCGCAACGTAAAACGGCTGATGAAGAAACATACGCTACTATGCTGTGTTTTTCACGTTCGCAAAGCATTTATAAAGAGTATGGTATTCACGCTGGATGCAACTTTTACATGCATGGTAACAAGATTATAGATCCTGTTTGGCAAGACGGTGCAGGAGTAGACGCGGATATTAACTATGTGCAGATTATTGAAATGAACCAGGATGGGAAAGCTTCAAAATGGGGTTCTAATGCTCACATGGTGTTTAAAAACGGGATACTCATGAAAGTTAAATACTATTAAAAAACGCGGGTGGAAGCGTTAAGTGAAAGTAGAGGAGAATTTGTTATGGAGAAACTAATTATTCACACAAACAAAATAGTGGCTAATAAAGGCACGCGCTTAAAAGACGTGACAGAAAGTATTACGACACCTGTAGTTGATAATACGAAAATTTTATGCGAAATCAGCCACAAGCTGGATATTATTCTAAAAAAGATTGGAGGAGAGTAGTGGTGAAACCGACGATTAGCTACGCGGTAGCTGTGCAAAAATATAAGGCTGAGTTAAACGAAAAAATAGTCGAGTTGAATAAGCAAATACCAATACCTACTTACATGATAGAAGGCATTGTTGCAAGCGTATTATCTGATATGCGTTCGGCAGTGATTGCGGAAAACTCGATGGAATATGAAGCGTATGTGAAACAGTTAAAAGACTATTTTAATTCTAGAGAACGCGAACTTAACGACGAAATTTTGAAAATAAAAGCCGAAAAAGACGAAAAAACTGAAAAAGATGAAAAAACTGAAGCGGCTGGGAAAAGTGTAAAAGGTGGAATGGTTGAGGAAGGTGTAAAAGATGGTAAGGAGTAGTCATGTGTTGAAAAATAATATCAGTTGAAATGCTGAAATGTTGAAATGCTAGGGCAGGTGTGGTTTAAACCATGCCTGTCCTTTTTTATTACTTTCTACTTTTTGTTTTTTGTTTTTATAAGAGTACTGGCAAATGTTAGGAAAACTTGTAAGGAGAATTATGAAAGAATTTTGGAATACACTACAGCTGGCTTTCACAGTAGTAGGCGGCTGGCTGGGATACTTTTTAGGCGGGTGCGATGGTTTAATCCTCGCACTTCTTTTATTTGTGGTAACTGATTACATCACTGGCGTGATGTGTGCGGCGATTGATAAAAAGCTTTCAAGCAGCGTGGGTTTTAAGGGCATTTTTAGAAAGGTGCTCATTTTTATGCTTGTTGGCATAGCAAACATTATAGATTTTCATGTTTTGAAACAAGGAAGCGTGATGAGAACCGCAGTAATTTTCTTCTACCTATCTAACGAAGGATTATCTTTAACCGAAAACGCGGCTCACCTGGGGCTTCCCGTGCCTGAGAAATTAAAAAACGTTTTAGAACAATTACACGACAAGAACAGGAAGGACAATACTCATGAGTAAAAAAGGAATAGACGTATCAGAATGGCAGGGTGACATTGATTTCAACGCGGTGAAAGCATCCGGCGTTGAGTTTGTGATCATTCGAGCAGGATACGGTATCGGATGCAAAGACAAGTGGTTTGAACAGAACTATCGTAAAGCAAAAACATGCGGTCTTGATGTTGGAGCCTACTGGTATTCGTACGCAAACTCTGGTTTTGAGGCGGCTGAGGAGGCTCAAAGCTGTGTGAACATGCTTTCAGGTAAGAGTTTTGAGTATCCTGTTTACTTTGATTTGGAAGAAAAAAGCCAGCTTAACCGTGGGCGAGCTTTCTGCGATTCACTGATTACCAGTTTTTGCAATAAGCTGGAAGCTTGCGGGTATTATGCAGGTTTTTACACTTCGCTTTCAACTGCTAATAATCTTGTGTCCGCTCATGTTAGAAACCGTTACGCTTTGTGGATTGCACAGTGGAACACGCACTGCAATTATCAGGGTTCGTATGGTCTTTGGCAATACTCGTCAAGTGGCAGTGTGCCTGGAGTAGCTGGCAGAGTTGACATGGATTATGCTTACGTGGATTATCCGAGCATTATTAAAAACGCTGGCCTAAACGGGTGTAAAAACGGCGGCTCCAATCAAGCTGCGCGCACGTCAAGTATTGATGAGGTGGCGCGAGAAGTTATTAACGGCGCTTGGGGTAACGGCAGCACGCGTAAACAGCGTTTAACTTCTGCCGGATACGATTATGCGAGCGTGCAAAATAAGGTTAATGAGCTTCTCGGTGTTAAAGCTTATAGAAAGTCGGTTGATGAGCTTGCCCGTGAAGTAATCCGAGGCGCTTGGGGTAACGGCAACACACGAAAACAGCGTCTAACTCAAGCAGGATACGATTATGATACGGTACAAAAACGAGTAAACGAACTCTTATAAAACAGTTTGAAACATGTAAAGCCCGAGGCTTGTTCCTACATTGGAGCAATCCTCGGGCTTTTTTTATTTTTTTTTAAGGTTAAATTGTCAAGTCAATAGGTTAAAAAACACTGTTTTTTCTTTGCCTGTGATGTAAGGAGGCACAGGCAAATGAATATAAAAGAAAAACAGCAAGTCAAATTACTAAGAGATGAAGGTCTTAGCTATACGCAGATTGCAAACCGTATGGATGTTTCCGTTAATACGATTAAAAGCTACTGCAAACGTAACAGTCTAGGCGTAATCCAGTCTACGAAAATACAGACGGCATTATGTGAATCTTGTTCAAAACCAGTCAAGCAAAACAAAGGAAGAAAAGTTAAACGTTTCTGTTCTGACGCGTGTAGAAACACGTGGTGGAACAAGCATACACAGTTGGTAAAAAGACAGGCAAACTATGAGTGTGCTTGTCTTAACTGCAAAAATTCTTTTATCTCTTACGGTAACAAGGCAAGAAAATACTGCTGCCACGCCTGCTATATAGAACATCGTTTTGAAGGTGAGCATCATGCAAATAAGTAATGATGCTCACGGGCTAAAGGATGTTAAAGCGAGGGCTTGGACAAAAGAGAGTATGCAGGCGGATTTTCGTTTTGAAATAGCCGAAAAACTTACCGTTTCACTCTTTAAAAAAGGTCTTATCAGCGAGCAAGAAAAAGAAAAAATAAGCCGTCTTAACAGGGAAAAATTTCACCCGTTTTACAAGGAATTATTGGGTTAAAAGCTTGATAAACACTGCTTTTAGAGTGATGAATAGTATTAGCTGAAAGTGAGGGAAATAGTGAAAGAAATAATAAAAATAGACTCTACAATGCGAAAAACTGGTTTTGAGAAAAAGACGCGGGTTGCAGCGTATGCGAGAGTTTCTAGTGATAGTGATGAGCAGCTTCTCAGTCTAGAAGTGCAAAAGGAGCATTACGAAAACTATATTAAGTCTAATCCCTGCTGGGAGTATGCGGGGCTTTACTTTGACGAGGGTATTAGCGGCACGAAAATCGGTAAGCGTGAAAGTCTTAAACAACTGCTTAAAGACTGTCAGAGCGGTCAGATAGACAGGATTGTTACAAAGTCTATTAGTAGGCTTGCAAGAAACACGGTTGACTGTCTTGAAATAGTTAGAAAACTTACCGGTCTCGGTATTTATTTGTATTTTGAGAAAGAAAACATTGATACCGAGCATATGAGTTCAGAGCTTATGCTTTCTATCCTGAGTTCCATTGCACAAAGCGAGTCAAAATCCATCTCGGAAAACAACACGTGGGCAATTCAAAAACGGTTCGAAAACGGAAGCTTCGTCATTTCCTGCCCTGCGTATGGGTATAAAAACGAGAATAAGAAAATGATTATAGTTCCCGAGCAAGCCAGGGTAGTAAAAGAAATTTTCAACATGGCTCTTTCCGGCATGGGTGGAGAAGCAATAGCACGAGTATTGACCGATAAAAAGATTCCAACTAAAAAGGGCGGAAGTTGGACTTCAAGTACCGTGAACGCTGTTTTGACTAATAAAACATACACAGGTGATGTAATTTTTCAGAAAACATACACGGATGATAGTTTTAACCGCCATAAAAACTGTGGTGAGAAAAAACAGTATGTTATTGAAAACCATCACGAGGCTATTATCAGTCATGAAACTTTTAATCTTGTAAAAGAGATTATCGCGTGGAGAAGAAGTGAAAATAACATAGTATGTGGTAGTGGTAAGTACAATAAGCTTTATGCGTTTTCAGGTAAAATTCGTTGTGGTGTGTGTGGAAGCAAGTGTAAAAGACGAATAATTTATCAACATAATAAGGCGTATGGCATATGGGTTTGTATAACGCATCTTGAAGATATTCATGCTTGTTCACAAAAGTCTGTTATGGAAAGTTATCTTAAAATTTCCTTCCTGCAAATGTTAAACAAGTTAAAAGCAGGATACGTTCAAATGTTGACTCCTCTCGTAGAAAGTTTGAGAGGTGTGAATAATAAAGACGGTTTGAACAAGGTTATCGAACTCGAAGAAAAAAAGCTTAAGCTGCAAGAACAAGAGCAAGTACTCAGTAAGCTTTTAGCCGGTGGCTACATTGAGATGGATTCCTACTATCTGGAAAGCAATCAGCTTAGAACGGAAATAGATACTTGTCTTAAGGAAAAACTTCAGCTTTCCAACAGTTTAAACGGTAACTTAACGCACTTAAACGAGGTGCAAAAACTTCAACGGTTCGTAAGCGTCACAGAAGTATTTAGCGAGTTTAAGGATGAGGATTTTCTGGATTTTGTAGACGGCATAGTGGTAAAAAGCAGAACAAGATTTCTTTTTATTTTGAGATGCGGATTGGAATTAGAAGAAGAGGTGAAAGAAACATGACACACATCCCATATGGTTACAGAATAGTAGACGGTAAAGCGGTTATAGATGAAGTAAAAGCTCAAGAAGTAAGAGAGTTTTTTCGTTTCTATCTTGAATTTAAAAATATTTCTCAAGCTGCTAAAAAATCAGGTATAAAAAGGGCTTGGCCAGTCACGGGCAAAATTCTTAGCAAGAAATTGTATTTAGGAACAGAGTTTTATCCTCAGATTATCGATGAGGATATGTTTAGACAAGTGCAACAAATAAGGCATGAGAATGCTATCAGGAATCATCGTTATAAAGAGCCTAAGCCAATAAAGGAAATTCGGCTTATTACAAGCTACCAGTTAGAAAAGGTAGAAAAGAAATATGATGATCCTTATCGTCAAGCAGTATACGCGTACAGTCAAATCAAGGAGGTGTAAAATGAATGCCAACGTTA
>CAMUFL010000005.1 GCA_947088155.1 uncultured Gardnerella sp.
TGATACGGCGACCACCGAGATCTACACTCTTTCCCTACACGACGCTCTTCCGATAATAATGCTGCAAATAATTCCCAATTTGAAAATGCTGATAATAATTCAAGTCAACTTACACCTAGAAGTGTTTCATCTTCATCAAAGCCTGTTCCTGAAGAAATATTGCCAAAAGCTCCTATGAGTGATTCCTCTTTATCTGCAAGCGATCCATGGTCAAGTATTCCAGCTGAACGTATGGATCAATATCGCAGGGATCAGGAAGATTCAGATAATGAAAATGCTACCGACAGTGAAAATGGTGCTGGCAATAATAATGAGCCTTCTTTTGATTCTTCCTCTGAACCTTACAAGCTCCCTGATTTGAATCTTTTAGCTCATGGCAAGCCTCATGCTGCGAGAACTCCAGCAAACGATAACGTTATTCGTGCGCTAACTTCTACTTTTGAGCAATTTGACGTCGACGCTCACGTTATTGGATTCCTTAGAGGACCATCTGTTACGCAGTACGAGGTTGAGCTTGGTCCTGGTGTAAAAGTTGAAAAAGTTACGAATTTGCAAAAAAATATTGCATACGCTGTAGCTAGCACGGATGTGCGTATTTTGTCGCCAATCCCAGGAAAGTCTGCTATTGGTATTGAAATTCCAAACGTCGACCGCGAAATTGTGCATTTGGGAGATGTTCTGCGCTCGCAAAAAGCTATGAATGACCCTAATCCTATGCTTACAGGCGTTGGAAAAGATGTTGAAGGTCATTTCGTAACTGCAGCTCTCGATAAAATGCCGCATTTGCTTGTTGCTGGTGCTACCGGCTCCGGTAAGTCGAGTTTTATTAATTCAATGCTTACTTCGATTATTATGAGGGCAACTCCTGAACAAGTTCGCATGATTATGGTCGATCCTAAGCGCGTGGAGCTTTCTGCTTATGCTGGTATTCCGCATTTGCTTACTCCGATTATTACGGATCCTAAGAAGGCTGCGCAGGCTCTTGAGTGGGTTGTTAAAGAAATGGATGCTCGCTACGACGACTTACAATTCTTCGGTTTTCGTCATGTTAAAGATTTCAACAAGGCTGTTCGTGAAGGAAAGGTTCACGCGCCGGCTGGATCTGAGCGAAAAGTTGCTCCATACCCGTATTTGCTTGTGGTTGTGGACGAGATGGCTGATTTGATGATGGTTGCTAAGAACGATGTTGAAAGCTCTATTCAGCGTATTACTCAGCTTGCTCGAGCTGCAGGTGTGCATTTGGTTCTAGCTACTCAGCGTCCGTCTGTTGACGTTGTAACAGGTTTAATTAAGGCGAATATTCCTTCTCGATTGGCTTTTGCTACTTCATCTGCAACTGATTCAAGGGTTATTCTCGATACTGTTGGTGCAGAGACTTTGATTGGTCAAGGAGATGCTTTGTTCCTTCCAATGGGTGCTGCTAAGCCTCAGCGTGTACAGGGATCGTGGGTGAGTGAATCTGAAATTCGCAAGGCTGTGGA
Source organism: uncultured Gardnerella sp. (assembly GCA_947088155.1). Taxonomy (GTDB): domain Bacteria; phylum Actinomycetota; class Actinomycetes; order Actinomycetales; family Bifidobacteriaceae; genus Bifidobacterium. Next base: position 1,482 of record CAMUFL010000005.1, read on the forward strand.
GTATGTTCGCACGCAGCGTAAGCCAAAATATCGTGAAGATATTGAACAGATGGCTCAAAAAGCGGATGCTCAAGCTCAAAGCAAGCTTAAAACTAGCGATATTGGCGACGATATGGACGAGTTGCTCCAGGCTGCTGAGCTTGTTGTCAGCTCGCAATTTGGCTCTACTTCAATGCTTCAGCGTAAGTTGCGCGTTGGCTTTGCAAAGGCAGGTCGATTGATGGATTTGCTTGAATCTCGAGGTGTTGTGGGACCTTCTGAAGGTTCTAAAGCTCGCGAAGTTTTGGTTCAGCCTGAAGATTTGCCAAAAGTTTTGGCTTTTATTCGTGGCGAGTCAGATTCGTTATAAGATATTGTATTGTTGTGTACAACACCAAGTTGTGTGTGCTAGAAGTTTTTACTTTGCAGTAGAATGAAGGTTATGCGTATGAAGAAAAAAGCTAAGTCATCATTTTTTGCTGGCTGGAATTATGCTCCAAATATTGTGACTTATATCCGTATTGTGCTTTCGCTTGTTTTTATTGTTTTATATTTGAAAGCAGGTACGTGGGGTTTTGATTCAGTTTCGTTGCGTTGGGCTGCGTTTGTGCTGTTTGTCGTAGCTGCTTCTACGGATAAGCTCGACGGGTGGATGGCTCGTAAATATCATAAGGTTACAGAATTAGGTAAGTTACTTGATCCAATTGCGGATAAAATTCTTATTCTAGCTGCGCTTATTATTGCTTCTGTTTTCGGCGAAATTTATTGGTGGATAACCATCTTGTTCATGATTCGCGAAATTGCTATTACTCTTGTGCGAATTTATGTTGTTAATGTTCGTGGAAGGGTAATTGCTGCATCTTCTGCAGGAAAGTATAAGACTCTTACGCAATCGATTGGTATTGCAATGATTATTGCACCGCTTGTTGCAACTCTTCATGCTAATCCATTGCCTTCTTGGATGGTTTCTTACTATGCAGTGGCTTTTGGCTTGCTTGGTATTTCTTTGGGCTTTGCTTTCTATTCTGCAGTTTTGTATGTCTATAGTGCTTTCTTTGAAGGTTCTTCAGATAGCGAATCTCAAGTTGATGATGCAAAAAATGCAGTTCCTTTGCCTCCTGTGAAGTAAATAAAATCAATAAGTAAACTTCTTGTTTGTAGCTTACGGTTTTTCATAGATTATCCCTAAAGGGTTTATGTTGTGGAAAATCGTAAGCTACAATCATATCGAGCGTATTATGAATAATTCTTCAGATTTTAATACAGTTTCTTTAGCCGCGGATCTATTGGAAAAAAGTTTTATTAAAGGAATGCATATTGCTTCAGCAGAGTCGTTAACTGGCGGGCTTTTGGCTGATGCTTTTGTTTCTGTTCCTGGCGCGTCACGAGTTTTTTGTGGCTCTGCTGTCACTTATGATATTCATGCTAAATCCAAAATTCTTGGTGTAAATTCTAATCTTTTACAATCTGAAGGCGCGGTTTACCAGGATGTTGCTTTTCAGATGGCGCTTGGAGCTGCTCAAATATATCGTGGCAGTGGATGGGTGTATGGGGAAGATTATGAGTGTTGTGCAAATTTTCCTATTATTGGCTTGTCTACAACTGGTGTTGCAGGTCCTGGTCCCGATGGCAATAAACCAGCAGGTTTAGTTTATGTTGGAATATTTTTGCCTAAAGTTAATGATGTTATGGATTCTGTGAAAGATGCGGCTCATAAAGAACTTGAAGATGGATGCGTGAGTAACGTCTATGATTATGATTTTGCTCAAATCGAAAGTCAAAGCGTAACTAAAATTGCGCAATCAAGTGTTGCTTTTGTTTTTGAATTGAGATTATCTGGCAGTCGTCAAGAAGTTCGCGAATCTACTGTATTTCAGTTGTTGAGAATAGCTGATGAGTTGATTGCTTATGTCGAAGATTGTAAGTAGTTGGGTTGTAATCAAGACACGCGCTATCGAACAAATGTTCGCATATGTAGTATACTTGTGTTTGTCGAGATGGTTTAAGCTGAGTTAAGCGTTTAAGTGCTTGGGTTAAATGTTTTATCCACATTGCACAAAAATGCTTGTACTCGAATCTAGTATGGAACTAAGGTCGTTCGATACATAACGGCATGCGAAAGGAGTAGCATACATGGCGCAAACGAAAAGTAAAGGCAGTATTAATCGCCTTATTGATGCGGATAAAACAGATCCACGTCGCCAAGCAGCATTAGAAACTGCTTTAGCCAATGTTGAACGACAATATGGAAAAGGTTCTGCAATGCGCTTAGGTGATAGACCTATGCAAGATGTAGAAGTTATTCCTACTGGTTCATTAGCGTTGGATACTGCTTTGGGGATTGGCGGTGTTCCTAGAGGGCGAATAGTTGAAGTCTACGGTCCTGAGTCTTCTGGTAAAACAACTCTTGCTTTGCATATCGTTGCAAACGCTCAAAAAAATGGTGGGGTAGCGGCATTTATTGATGCTGAGCATGCGTTGGATCCTGTCTATGCGCGAAAGCTTGGAGTAGACACGGATGCTCTTATTGTTTCTCAGCCAGATAATGGTGAGCAGGCATTGGAAATTGCTGATATGCTTATTCGTTCTGGGGCGTTAGATGTTATTGTTGTTGATTCTGTAGCGGCGTTAGTTCCTAAAGCTGAAATCGATGGCGATATGGGAGATAGTCATGTGGGTTTACAAGCTCGCTTAATGAGTCAGGCGTTGCGTAAGATGACTGGTGCTCTTTCACAAGCTGGCACTACTGCTATTTTTATTAATCAGCTTCGTGAAAAAATTGGCGTATTCTTTGGTAACCCTGAAACTACCACTGGTGGTAAAGCTTTGAAGTTCTATGCGTCTGTGCGTATGGATATTCGCAGAGTTTCTACTATTAAAGAGGGTGAAGAAGCTGTTGGCAACCGAACGAAAGTTAAGATTGTCAAGAATAAAATGGCTCCGCCTTTCAAAACTGCTGAGTTTGATGTTCTTTACGGAGAAGGTATCTCTACTGAAGGTTCTGTTATCGATATGGGGCTGCAAGCTGAAGTTATTAAGAAATCTGGTTCTTGGTTTACTTATGACGGTGAGCAGCTTGGACAAGGTCGTGAAAACGTCCGTAAGTTCTTGAAAGATAATCCAGCTATTACTGAAGAAATTAGCGAAAAAGTCAAAGCTTCGTTAGGTTTAATGCATCCTGAAGATCAATTCGCTGAAGATTCTGAACTAGATCAATTCGCTGATGATTCTGTAGCTAAAAATTCTGCACAAAAGTCATCCGAATCGAAGTAATAATAAGATTACAGTGTAAAGCGAATGCAATATGCCTATTAGTGTAGAGAGTTTTCTTCGCGATCATCCAGTAGAGCGGACTGAAGAAGATGACGAAAGTAATAGCGTAAAGCCACATACTCGCAAAAAAATATCGCATAAATCAGTACTTTTAAGCGCAAAAAATAATACAAAAAACATGCCGTATGTAAAAAACACTAAAGTAAGTGATTTAAGCGACGAACTTTGCAATAGTAGTGAAGATGATTGCAGGGAAGCTGCTTTAAGGCTTTTAGATTATGCTCCTCGCTCTGTGATGGACATGCGCAAAAGGCTTAAAGAAAAAGGCTACACGGAAGTTGCTATTGACGCGGTTATTCATCGTTTGCTTGAATTGCATCTTCTTGATGACAATCAATATGCTCAAATGGTGATTCGCTCTTGCGCTGTGAGGCTTCTTGGTGCTAGAGCTACTCGAATGGAATTGCAGCGTAAAAATGTTGATCCTGCTGCTATTTCACAAAACGTAGCTTCTGCTCAAAACTCTGGAGTATTCACTGAAGCAGCGTGGGAACTCGGTCGCAAAACGGCTTCGCGCACGAGAAATCTTGAGCCTTTAGTCAGAAGACGAAGATTTTTCGCAGCAGCTGCAAGAAAAGGTCATGATTTAAACGTTATTAACGAAGTGTATGCAGCTTTATTCGAAAGTAATAACGAATGAATAGTAAAAGAGGCTGGATTATACAAGTAAACCAGCCTCTTTCGCTTAAAACTTTATGATTATTTTGCGAAATTATGCGCTTGAGCTACAACATACTCAGGCATATCTTCAACATTAATAACATCATTAAAGCGTGGAGTTTTATTTTCAAGATTTCTAAGCATGCTTGGAGCTTTAGTTCCTGTAGCTTTACTAAGAGCGTCCATGCATTTGAAATCATCCATATCTTGCACATGCTCAATATTCAAAGATTCAGCAACAACACGAGGGAATTTATACGGGCTTGCAGTGCTTAGCAATACTCTAGGTGTGCTTTCGTCATGTGGAATATTTTGCATAACGAAGAATCCGCAAGCAGTATGTGGATCGATCACATACTTGTACTTGTTCCAACAGTCATAAATAGCTTCGCGAATTTGATCCTCATTCGCCCAACCGCAGCCAAACAGTGAGCGAATCTTTGCAAGCACATTTTCTGGAATCTCAAAAGCGCCCCATTGAGTCAAGTCATTCATAAGCATTTGTATTAAACGCGTGTCTTTATCGCACATGTAATAAAGCATTCGCTCCAAATTAGAAGAAACCAAAATATCCATAGAAGGAGCAACAGTGTGATGGAATGTGCGTTGACGGTTGTAAGTGCCGCTTACCAAAAAATCAAAAAGCACATTGTTACTATTGCTAGCAACAATGAGATGCTTCACTGGAAGACCAAGCATTTTTGCATAATATCCTGCTAGAATATCGCCAAAATTGCCTGTAGGAACACAAAATTCTACTTCGTCTCCAAGTTTTATAACTTCGCGTTCAATAAGCTGCTTGTATGCTGCAAAATAGTAAACAACTTGTGGCACAAGACGACCAACGTTAATTGAGTTAGCTGAAGACAATACTGTATTCGCATCTTCTTCAATATTTTTGTTGAGCTCATTATTTGTGAAAATCTGTTTAACGCCTGTTTGAGCATCGTCAAAATTACCGCGGACTGCGCAAACTTTCACATTTTCGCCTACCTGAGTAGTCATTTGCAATTCTTGGACGCGGCTAACTTTTCCTTCTGGATAAAAAGTAATCATAGAAGTGCCTGGAACATCAGCAAAACCAGCCAAAGCAGCTTTACCTGTATCTCCAGAAGTTGCAGTTAGAATCATAACGCTTTTTTCAATATCAGATTCGTTCTCGTGTTGAGTTTTAGTGCGAGACATTAATTGTGGCAACATTTGCAAAGCAACGTCTTTAAACGCACAAGTAGGACCATGGAAAAGTTCCATCACAAAATCGCTAGTGTTCCCAAGCTGCTGGAGTGGAGTAATAGCGTTATTAGACCATTGATTGCCGTATGCCAGTTTAATGCAAGAAGAAAGCTCTTCTGAAGTATAATCAGGCAGCAACAGTTGCAAAATATCCTGCGCAATTTCTTGATACGATTTGCCTTGCAATTTAGAAATATCGTAACGCTCGCTACCAAGGCTATCAGCTACAAATAATCCGCCATCTTCAGCAATTCCTTTACGTATTGCCTCTTTTGATGTGCATGTTGGCTTAAGCGAACGAGTGCTATGGAAAATAGTTGTATCTGATGCCATAATAACTCCGTAACCGTCTGTTTATAGAGAATATTTTTTACTTACGTAGATTATTTATGTAAATTATTTACACAACTTATATCAAATTATGGTACCTGAAGCGCTGGGCGAATGGGCGTGTGCTAATCTCATATATATAAATGCTTTTGTTTTACTATTAATTAATTGGCGATTAGGCAAATAATTTATAGGGGGAACGTTGTCTGTTGATGATTTAGTGAATGCTCGTGCTGATTGTGCGCGCAAAGCGTGGCGTAATTTTGCTCATGCAGATACTCGCGCAAAAAATGCGCTTCTCGAAAAAATGGCAGATGCCTTAGAGTATGCAGCTTCAAATATTGCTGAGGCTAACAAAAAAGATCTTAAAGAAGCTGAAGCTAAGGGAATGGATGCTGGAAAGCTCGATCGGCTTAAATTTAATGAAGAGCGAATCCAAGCTTCTGCAAAAAGCGTGCGAAAAATTGCGCAATTGCAGGATCCTGTAGGTCAAGTAGTTCGCGGATACACTCTTCCTAATGGAATTAAACTTTCGCAAATTCGAGTTTCAATGGGCGTTATGGGAATGATTTACGAAGCTCGTCCAAACGTAACTATTGACGTAGCTGCTTTGTGTATTAAATCTGGAAATGCTGCGATTTTGCGAGGCGGAAGCGCGGCTCTTCATACGAATCAGGCGAGTATTGAAGTTATACAATCGGTTCTTAAAAATTCTAACTTTAGTGCTGATTTGATTCAGTCTGTTGATGATTTAGGAAGAGACGGAGCTACGTCAATGATGCATGCTCACGGTCATATTGATGTGCTTGTGCCTAGAGGTAGTGCAAATCTTATTGCAGCAGTTGTTCAAGAATCTACGGTTCCTGTTATTGAGACTGGAGCTGGAAACGTACATATTTATGTAGATAAAAGCGCTGATATTAAAAAAGCTGTACCTATTATTATTAATGCAAAAACGCAACGAGTGGGCGTGTGCAACGCTGCTGAAAAATTATTAGTGCATAAAGCTGTTGCGCAAGAATTTTTGCCAAAAATCGCTGCTGCTTTAGCTGAGCATAATGTAATTTTGCATGCAGACGATAAATCTTACGATATTTTGCAATCCGCTAATATTCAAGGATTGCAGCTTGAGCGTGCCACTGAGGAAGATTGGAAGCGAGAATATTTGTCGCTGAATATGGGTGTAAAAGTTGTAGATGATTATACTGATGCAGCTTCTCATATTGCGAAATATTCTACTGGCCATACTGAAACCATTATTGCTGAAGATTACTCAACTATTCAAAGTTTTATTGCAAGTGTTGATTCCGCTGTAGTTATGGTAAATGCTTCAACGCGCTTTACGGATGGTGGCGAGTTTGGTTTCGGTGCAGAACTTGGTATTTCTACGCAAAAATTGCATGCGAGAGGCCCTATGGGTTTGCTTGAAATGACAACAACCAAATGGATCGGCTACGGAGATGGGCAAATAAGAGCATAAAGTGCATAAAGTGAGGTATTGTAAGAATATGGTAAATATGGATGAGAAAACTTCTTGTTTAACTCCTTTAGAAGCGCTTGATATTGCTGCTGAACGTTTGTCCATTGTGCGATATGTTTTTTTGGTGCAAATTGAAGATGGTATTGCTTCTGCATCGCAACGTTCATCGCTTGAGTATGCTGACGCAGTGTTAATGGGTTGGCCAGATTCTGATTCGAATGATGTGACTATTCCTGATGAAACTTCGTTTAATAATGTTCTTAAAAATGTTCGCAATATGGAAAAGAATATTATTAAGTTTAGCGAATTAGAACGTGATCATGATATTGATGGCATGACATCCATGCTTGCTAAAATTTCGGAATCTGTAGCGAAAATTCGTGGTGCATATCAACCAGATTTCCCTCTTCCAACTTTTGCCGAAATCCAGCGTGTCGTAAAAGATGAGTGGGATGAAGAAATGGGCAATATTAATCCGGATAGCGCAAATGTTGCATCTGGGTTAGTGAATGAAACTCAAGTGGAAGACAAGGAATCTGAAGCGAATGAGTCCTGAAATTCACGAAGATGCAGAACGTCGCATGTCTGACCTATTTCATGGCGCGTTTACTGGTAAAGAAGCGGCTCCTCCTGCGGTTGTGAATTCAGTTCATAAACGTACTTCTACTCGTGGCAATGTGCACGAGCGTCAGCGCATTGGAATTATGGGCGGCACATTCGATCCAATACACAATGGTCACTTGGTTGCTGCTTCAGAAGTTGCTTGGGTTTATGATCTTGACGAAGTTATTTTCGTTCCTACCGGTAGGCCTGTTTTTAAGCTTGATAAAAAAGTTACGAATGCAGAAGATCGTTATTTAATGACTGTTATTGCAACAGCCTCAAATCCAAAGTTCACTGTTTCTAGGGTTGATATTGATCGCCCTGGAGTTACTTATACTATCGATACTTTGCGAGATATACGTGCTCAACATCCTGATGCGGAACTTTTCTTTATTACTGGAGCTGACGCTATTGCTGAAATAATGCAATGGAAAAATGCGCGCGAAATGTGGAATTTGGCTCGATTTGTGGCTGTTACTCGTCCTGGCTATTCGAGGCCAGAAAAGTTAGCAGATTCTAATTCTCCGTTAATGCCTCGCCAAATGCATACGAATGATACTGGTATTGCAGCGAATCGTGACGATATGGTTCATTGTGATTCTACGCATTTGCCGGTTGATATTTTAGAGATTCCAGCGTTGTCTATTTCTTCTACTGATGTTCGTCGTCGAGCTGAGCATGGTGAGCCGGTGTGGTATTTAGTTCCAGATGGAGTAGTTCAGTACATAGTTAAGCATGGTTTGTATCGTGCGTAATTATTGATTTTGTAGGCTTGTCGTTTATCGTCTGTGCAAAAAGTTAGTATTGATTATGTTCATTTCGCGAATTAAAGCGAACTAATGTTTGGAGATATGGTGAGCATCGTCCTTGAAGGAAAGCCAGATAAAAACCTTGTTCTCGTTACCGGTCGCGCACATCCGAAGCTTGCTCGTGATGTAGCTGATCAGCTTGGAATTGATGTACTTGAAACTACGGCATACGATTTTGCTAATGGTGAAATGTATGTTCGCTATACGCAATCTGTGCGTGGTACAGATGTATTCGTTATTCAAAGCCACAGTGATCCTGTTAACAAGTCCATTATGGAACAGTTAATTATGATTGACGCTTTGAAGAGGGCTTCTGCTCGTTCAATTACTGCAGTATGCCCGTTGCTTGGTTATTCTCGACAAGATAAAAAGCATCGCGGTCGTGAACCTATTTCTTGCCGCTTGATGTTTGACTTGCTAAAGACTGCTGGTGCTGATCGCATTATGAGCGTCGATTTGCATGCAGCTCAGTCTCAAGGATTCTTCGACGGTCCTGTTGATCACTTGATTGCTATGCCAGTTTTGGTTGATTACGTACGTGATCGTTTCCGCGATGATCTTGCTAATGTGACTGTTGTGTCTCCTGATGCTGGTCGTATTCGCGTAGCAGAACAGTGGGCTCAGCGCTTAGGCGGCGGTCCTTTGGCTTTTGTGCACAAAACTCGCGATATCACTTGCCCTAATAAGACGGTTGCAAATCGCGTCGTTGGTGACGTTGCTGGACGCGATTGCGTTATGGTTGACGACTTGATCGATACTGCAGGAACTATTGCAGGAGCTTGTAATGTGTTGAAGGAAGCTGGAGCTAAGTCTGTTACAGTTGTTGCAACTCACGGCGTGCTTTCTGGTCCTGCAGTCGAACGTTTGAAGTCTTGTGGTGCTAGGGAAGTTGTTTTGACTGATACTGTGCCTATTCCAGAAGAGAAGCGTTGGGATGGTTTGACTGTTCTTTCAATTGCTCCGCTTCTTGCAAGCGCTATTAAAGCAGTGTTTGAGGATGGTTCGGTTGCTAAGCTTTTCGACACTTATCCTGAGCATCACGGACAAGGATTCTTATTTGCTTAAGTATTGATTTTGTGCGGTTTGCTTTTCGGCGCGCCAATTTGACGTTTTTCGATATTATGGCATAATAGTGACTTGGCGGTTTTTCCGCCGTTCCCTCATGGTGTAATGGCAGCACACGGGTCTTTGGAACCCTTTGTCTTGGTTCGAATCCAGGTGAGGGAGCTTACTTGAAGCGCTACTCGTTGAATCGGGTGGCGTTTTTTGTTTTGAACGCTGCTAATAAGTAATAGAATTACATACAGCGAAATTTATTGAAATAGTATAAGGAGCGTATGCGTGGAAAAGCATGATGTAACTGCGGCAATAATTTTGGCAGCAGGCGATGGGACGCGTATGCGTTCAGAAACTCCAAAAGTACTACATCCATTTGCTGGTAAAACATTTCTCAATCGTGTTATGGATGCCATGAATGGCGTAAATCCTAAAAAACTAGCTGTAGTTGTGCATGCTCAGGCTGAACGCGTAGCTGCTGCTGCTGTTAGCTATAACGAAAATGTGCATATTGTAAATCAGGACGAAACTCCTGGAACCGGCAGAGCAGTGCAATGTGCTATTAAAGATCTTAACGAAATTGCTAAAAACGAAACTGGTGAAGCATTAAAAGGAGCTGTGCTGATTGCCGCAAGCGATATGCCGCTACTTGATACGCAAACTTTGCAGTCTTTAGTTGATTTTCACAATAATAATAACAATGTGGCAACAGTTCTTACAGCAGTATTAGACGATGCAACTGGCTACGGCCGTATTGTGCGCGAAGCAAACGGTGACGTTTTGCGTATTGTTGAGCATAAGGATGCAAATGCTGGAGAGCTTGCTATTCATGAAGTGAACACTTCTGTATATGTATTCGATGCGACTGTGTTATGTGACGCGATTGCAGATCTTAACGCTCAAAATGCTCAAGGTGAGTTCTATTTGACTGATGCTTTGGAACATGCTCGAAAGTTTGGTCATGTTGGTGCAATGTCTGCTCTAGATCCGCTTACTGTAGAAGGCGTAAATAATCGTGTGCAATTAGCTGCGCTCGCAAAAGCACATAATAAGCGTGTGTGCGAAAAATGGATGCTTGAAGGTGTAACTATTCTTGACCCTGATACTACTTGGATTGAAGATAGTGTTACGCTCGCACAAGATGTTACTGTGCTTCCTGGGTGCTTCCTTCAAGCTCGTACTACGGTTGCAAGTGGTGCTGTAGTTGGCCCTTACACGACTCTTATTGATGCGCAAATTGATGAGGATGCTGTGGTTGAACGTTCGCGCGTACAGGAATCGCATATTTGTAGGGCTGCAAACATTGGTCCTTGGACGTATTTGCGTGCAGGAAACGTACTTGGTGAGGAAAGTAAGGCAGGAGCTTTCGTAGAAATGAAGAAAGCTCATATTGGAAATGGCACTAAAGTACCTCATTTAAGCTATATTGGCGATGCTGATTTGGGTGAGCATACGAATATTGGCGGCGGTACGATTACTGCAAATTATGACGGAGTGCATAAGAATCATACTACGATTGGTTCTGGTGCTCACGTTGGCGCAGGAAACCTGTTTGTAGCACCGGTTACTGTGGGAGATGATGTTACTACCGGCGCTGGATCGGTGGTACGTCACGATGTTCCGGCTGATTCTATGGTGTACTCGGAAAATACTCAGCACGTTGTAGAGGGCTGGAAGCCAGCTTGGGAACGCTAAAAAGCGTTTGTTGGAGAATTAAGGAGTAGTAACATTATGACAGCTTTAGAAAGTTCAATTAGTGCAATTCGTATTGCTGCCGCTGCTGCAGACCGTTTGAAAGCAACGAACGAGCAGGCTTTTGATGTAAGCGATTTGCTTGGTATTACGGATGCTATGTTAGTTGTTTCTGCTTCAAATGAGCGTCAAGTATTAGCTGTTGCAGAAGAAATCGAAAAAGATTTGTACTTGAAAGACAACAAACGCAAGGCTTTATCTCGTGAAGGCTTGGAATTAGCACAGTGGATTTTGCTTGATTTTGGCGATTTTGTAGTTCATGTAATGCATGAGGAAGCACGAGCATTCTACCGCTTGGAACGCCTGTGGAATGATTGCCCGGCAATCGATTTGCAACTGCCAGAGCATGCTAGCGAAACTGAATAATAAGAAGAAAGTACGGTACAAACCATGGTTGATTTCGTAGAAAATGTTGCGAGTAACGTAAATAATTCCATTAATAGTGCGCATGAAGGAATTGCTCGTTCTGTTATGCTTATTCGCCACGGTCAAACTCCGTATAATGCACAGTTTCGTTTGCAAGGCATGATTGATATTGCTTTGGATGAGTCTGGAATGGATCAGGTGACTCGCTCTGGAAAAGCTTTGCGCGTGCTTTTTGGTGCTTCTGATTTAGAAGATCCAAAGGACCCGAACAGCGCTGAACACGTGCGCATTACGCCGGAAGAAGCGGACGCGAGTTTTGTGGCGATTGTTTCTCCACTTATTCGTGCTCAACAGACTGCTCATGCTTTTGCAGATAAGATTGGGCTTCATGTGCATGTTGAAAATGGTGTGCGCGAGCGTTTCTTTGGCGAGTGGGAAGGTTTGAATCGTCAGCAGATTAGCGAGCAGTGGCCGGAAGATTTCAAAGCTTGGGTTGAAGGTAAAGGCGGAGAGCTTCGTCATGGTGCTGAAGCTAAGCAGGAAGTAGGAGAGCGCGCTGCTGCTGCAGTAGAAGATTGGACTCGCAAAACTGGCGCAGACCGTGATTTGCTAGTATTTTCGCATGGTTCCTGTCTTTCGCAAACTGTTCATAAGCTGCTTGGATTAGATAAAGTAGATCCTTCTTACAAGACGATTGGCGGCATGGGAAATGGTCGCTGGGCGCGCTTAATTCCAAGTCTTAATGCGGATGGTTCGATTCATTGGCGTTTGGATGCTTATGATCAAGGCCCTGCAGCTGACCCTACAAGCCAGCGTCTTATTCGCATTTGGGGTGCTGCGTAATCTCTCCTTTACCGCTTAATTACCGAAAGCTACCGTTTAGCGATTTTGTAAAGACAGACTATTTACAGTGCCGTATAGTCAAAATTACAAAACAAAAAGCTAACAAACGCTAACAGTAGTGTACGGAAAGGAGGCTTGATGAAAGTAACTATTGCTATCGTTCCGCCTGAGGAAGAGCAGTCAGTTCAGTTGTCAATTCACAATATTGACGATGAGCTTAAGCACATTATCGCTCAGTTACAAAGCATTGACTCCAATGATGCAAATGTAAGAAGTGCTGAAAATAATACTGAAATTAATACTTCAGATAAGTTGAGCAACAATAATCCATTCATATACGGTTATATTAACGATTCGATTATTGTTATGCATGAGCCAGATGTGATTATGATTTGCGTAGAAAATTCGCGCGTAATCATTCATGGTGATAAAGGCGAGTGCGTGTCTTACAAGCGCCTAATGGATTTTGACAATCCGCAATTCGCGTCGTTTGTGCGCATATCTAAATCCGCAATCGTGAACTTGAATCGCATTGTTCGAGTCGATCCAGGATTTGGTGGAAGTATGAGCGTAAAAATGGACGATGGAAGTGTTGAGTGGATTAGTCGCAGATGCTTAGCTGGGTTCAAAAAGCGCTTAGGGATGTAGTTATAGTAATAACGAATGTAGCTGGAATGTAGTCAAATATAAAACTATCAAAAATTTTAATACTGATTTTTTTTTAATACTAGATTTTAATACTTAAAAGGAAGCGATTATTATGGAAAAGCAAGTTGCAACATTAGGTAAAACAATGGTAAAAAACATTGTTACAGGCATTAGCATAGGATGCATTATTTTTACAGTAATGTCTTTTATATCAAGTCTGTTAGCGCATAGTGAGGTTGGAAATAGAATTGCATCTTATGCTGTAGCATCGTTTGTTATAGGCATAGGATATGGAGTGTTCGCTATTTTTTGGTCGAATGAACGCATGTCAAATTTTGCAAAGTTCGTTTTTGCGCTAGTTCCGCCAATTGCTATTCAGTTTATTGTATCGGTGATTGTTGGATGGATTTCATTCAAAGATGAGCCAGCGGTGATTTGCGGATGGATTGCGTTCACTGTTATTTTCCCGATTGTGATTGCTGCAGTAATTTATTACTTCGAGAAGAAGAAAGCGAAAGAAATGAACGCTAGACTGCAAGCATTGCGTAAAGAAAGCAAGTAAATTAGTGACAACTAAATAATCAAGTAAAGAATTGAGTGGTGTTCATCTTCGCCGTTGAGGACGAACGCCACTCGATATTGTATGACGCCTACTATAGACGTACTAATTCGGCGTTTTGCGCGACGACCTGCCTGAGCGTTTAAAGCGTAGCGCGCGAAGGCAACTCGGAGTGGAAACTCGCTTAAGTTGGAAGTCCAGTGGACTTCCAACGCGAGTTTCGTAGTGAGCGCGTTACCCGCGCGAGCGTCCGCGCTCAGTGTGAAAAATCTCAAATCTCTACCGCACTAATATCCACACGACTGAATGACGACGCATTAATCTTTTGCAATAGTTTTGCCGGCAGTAGCTCCAGAAGTCAAGTCCTGAATCTCAGTGATTTCCATAACTGGAACTGCAGCTGGCTTCTTCGTACCTTTTTCTTCGGCCACACGTACCTGTTCTTCGTAAATCGCGTCATCGGTGTGAAGGGTGACGGTTCCGCGGAAGCGATAGCCTTTCTTTTCTGCCAAATTAGCAACTGCTACAACCAGCTGGCTGCCGTCTTGCAAGTTCTTATAATGCTGACCTGCAGTGCGCTCGTGGTAGGCAAGGTGGTTGTCGTCGAGTACGAACATAGACATTTTTGGTCCCAAATCAAGCTCGCCATCTTTGCTTACTGTTGCAATCCAAGCCAAATTATTCGCAATAAATTCTTTCATATCTGCGCTAAGAGTTGCCATAATATTCCTTTCCTAACAAGATTGCGCACTTTCTTCGTACGCAATTTATAAGCCTACATTGCTACATTACGCTGATTTAAAAGTGTATACGAGCGTGTAGCGTAAAAAAATTGTAAGTTGTGATATAAATCACCCAATTCTTCAATAGTTTCGTGGGTGAAATTTATACAGCAAAATACTTGATTGCCACTGTTTTCTGAAGCGTATATCGGAAATTTTACGAAAGAACGCCAGAAAGTTGTACTTTTCACGATTTTACGGCTATTCTGTCTATTTTATAAGCTAAAACGCTTTATAAAAGAAAAATTTTAAAGAATCAACTTTTATAGTTGAAGGGGAAACATTATGAAGGTGAAATATGAAACAGCTAAATCTATAGCTGAACCGCTTTCGGATAAATCGGGCATGCCTCAAGGCAAAAGTGTTCATACTGCTCAGATTATGTTGTTGATTTGTGCTGCTATTTGGGGTGGCAGCTATGTTTCTTCAAAATATGCTCTTGAAGTGTTTCCTGTGCAATGGCTTATGGGCGTTCGTATGGTTGGAGCTTGCACAATTATGGCTGTTATTTTTTTCGGTACACTTCGTAAAACTTTTACAAAAAAGCTTATTGTTCCTTCTTTACTAACTGGAATTACGTATTATGCTACTTTAATTTTGCAAACTGAAGGATTACGTTCAATTGATCCAGGCCGTAGCGCGTTTTTGACAGCAGCATATTGCGTAATTACGCCATTTTCTGCTTGGTTAATTGTCAAGAAAAAGCCAACTCTTTTAGGATTAGTAGCTGCAGTTATGTGCGTTGCTGGAGTAGGTTTTGTGGCATTAAAGCCTGGAATGCTTGTTCTCACATTGTCTTATGGAGATTTCCTTACTTTATTATGTGCTGTAGTTTTTGCTTTTAATCTTACGTTCCTTGCGTATTATTCTCGTAAATATAATCCAGTTACGTTAACTTTTGGGCAATTTGTTGTTTCAGGCGTACTTTTTGTAGCTGGTGCGCTTATTTGTGAGCCTTTGCCAAACTTTAACGCTGCTGATCATTTCTCTATTTTTGCTAATATGTTCTACCTTACAGTGGTAGTAACAGTAGTTGCGCAAATTATGCAAAACTATAGTTTGGTGAATCTTTCTACTGCAAACGCTTCTGTGATTATGTGCACTGAAAGTTTGTTCACGCTTTTATTCTCTACTATTCTTTTTCATGAGCATGTTTCTAACATGGCTTTTGTGGGATTTGCTTTAATATTTGCTGCAATTATTACTGCAAGCTTAGGTGAGCATTATTGTGATAAAAGAGCGAATTGTGAGCTTTCTTATAAAGATAGAGATTTTGAGGTTGCTAAGTCTTAGGCATTTCAGTTTTGTGTAGCTAAGTTTTATGTATATAAGACTTGTGATTTTGTTGTAAGAATGCTCTGGCAATGCTGTGCAATTTTTGCGTAGAGTGATACCATCATTGTTGTAATGGTGTTGGTAGTGGAATTTGCATATTTGCCATGCATTTTGGCATTATATTCGCATAAATAGTTAAGGTGCATAAGTGAAGAATTTCTTCAAAGGCATATCGTTTACGCAAGTATTAGCTGGATCGCTCGCTGCAGTGACTTCGTTTTTACTTGCTTCTAAAATTGGTATTGCTGGTTCAGTTATTGGCGTAGCTATTGGTTCTATTGTCTCAGCAGTAGCATCACAGTTGTATCAGAATGTTATTCACGCTTCATCGCGTAAACTTTCGGAAGTAAATCCGAATACTTCTACAGAACAGTCTAATTTTAGTAATGTGTCAGATTCTAGCGTGCGTTCAAATGGTTTAGAGAATGTTGATTCTAAAAGAATTGGAGATGATATTCATATGCAATATTCATCAAATTCGTTGCAATGTAATACTGATCCTTCAGATGACAAAAATATGACTGTTCAAGATGCAAGATCTGGACGCACTGTTAGTTCGCAAGTCCGTAATCCGGAATTAGAAAATACGCGTATTTTGGAATTGTCGAAATTACGTGAACAGCATGAAGAAGACATGGAACTGTCGGAGGGCACAATTCCAGAGCCGGTGCCGTTATCTAAGGTTGTTAGTGGAAACTACGGTTACTCTTCTAGATCTTACCAAAATAGAAACGATCATCGTACAACAATTGTTGTTGCTGTTATAAGTGCTCTTATAGCTGTTATTGTTACTGCAGGTGCTGTTCTTTTGTTTACACAAGGAAAAGGCACAGACAATATTGATAAGCCTGAAGAAATTAGTCATGAGCAGCAGCAAAATCAGCCGCAACCTAAGCAACGTCTTAACACGAATACTAATCAAGACCATAAGAAGTCTCATGATGATTCTGATAGTAAAGATGCTAATGAAGACGAAAATGATGAGCATAGCAATGAAAACGCAGCTGGCTCAACAGGTGGTCATTCTGATAATGATTTAGGTAGTGACACTAACAATGATTCAGGAACGAATTCAGGTGATGCTGCTAGTGGGAATAGTGGATCGGGTGCTGATAGTTCTGATGCAGGTGCTGGATCTGCTGGATCTTCGGGATCTACTGGTTCTTCAAACAATGTAACTTCTCCTGGTAATGGTGATCAATCTGGAAGTGCCAATGGTAACTAGTTCTTGAATTGGTTTGCCGAATTGGTTCTTGAATTGGTTTGCCGAATTGGCGACTAAATTGTTAGTAGAATTCGCAGGATTTTTGGAATTTGTAAGTTGAATTCGACACGCCGCATTTGGATAGAGCGGCTATTTGTTGTATTCTATCAAAGGTTCGTTTGAACGGCATAAGTAAAAATGGGGCTATGGCGCAGCTGGTAGCGCATCTCCATGGCATGGAGGGGGTCGGGGGTTCGAATCCCCCTAGCTCCACAAATTTTAAACGTCACTTCTCATGAAGTGGCGTTTTTTGTTATTATTTTTCGATTTTTATGCGCCACGCCGTATTTTTTACTGTTTGTCTGCAAGTCGTACTAATAATGAACACCATCGACCAGAGGTCGCGCTCGACAAGAGTAATAAGCATGAGCTAGGGAAAGCGTTAATTGCTTACAAAAGGGGAGAGCGCCGAAGTTTACTGCTTAATCCCAAAAGTAGTGAGCTGGGACTTGGCTTAATATACCAAGGACTGTCGCAGCGAGTCGGCATTCGCTGCGGAGAGCTATCGACACGCTTGCTTTTGCTTGCTTGTTTTGCCTCTGATTGTCATGAAAGGAGGAAAAATGAGTAGCTCATTATCATCTACTGCTGTACAGAATACTCAGCAGAATACTCAGCAAAATAACGATGTCCATAGAGGATTAAAAACCCGCCATATTTCCATGATTGCTTTAGGTGGCAGCATTGGCACCGGCTTATTCGTTGCTAGTGGTGCAACAATCCATATGGCTGGTCCTGGCGGCGCTTTGCTCGCTTATGGTGCGATTGGCATTATGGTCTACTTCCTTATGACTTCCCTTGGTGAAATGGCCACTTTTATGCCTATTAGTGGATCGTTTGCATCGTATTCTGGACGTTTTATTGATCCTGCACTCGGTTTCGCAATGGGCTGGAACTATTGGTTTAATTGGGCTATTACGGTTGCAGTGGACGTTAGTACTGCAGCAATAGTTCTGCAATACTGGTTCCCAACAGTGCCAATATGGATTTTCTCGCTGTCGGTTCTTATGCTTATTTTGGTTATCAATGTGCTTACAGTTAAGTGCTTTGGAGAAACCGAATACTGGCTTTCTATTATTAAAGTGTTGGCAGTAATCGTATTCCTTGTTATCGGTTCGCTTACGATTGTTGGCATTGTTGGCGGCAAAGCGCCATTCTTGCAAAACTTCACTCATAAGGACGCTCCATTTGCAGGCGGTGTTCCTGCAGTGTTGTGTGCTTTCGCTATTGCAGGCTTCTCTTTCCAAGGAACTGAGCTTATTGGTATTACTGCAGGTGAGTCTGCAACTCCTGAAAAGAGTATTCCAAAGGCTGTAAAGCAAGTGTTCTGGCGTATTCTTCTCTTCTACATTCTTGCTATTTTCGTTATTGCTTGCATTATTCCTTATACTGACAAGAACTTACTTGGTTCTGATGTAACTGATATTGCTATTAGCCCATTCACGCTCGTGTTCCAGCGTGCAGGTCTTGCAGCTGCTGCAGCAGTTATGAATGCCGTGATTTTGACTTCTGTTATTTCTGCAGCAAATTCAGGCATGTATGCTTCAACAAGAATGCTTTATTCGCTCGCAAAAGAAGATAATGCTCCAAAAGTATTTGGCAAGGTAAGTCTTCGTGGTATTCCTGTTCCTGCGTTGATTGCTACATTTGTAGTTGCTTTATTTACTTTCTTTATGAGTATTTTTGGCGATCAAATATACATGTTCCTGGTTGCTGCAAGTGGTTTGACTGGTTTTATTGCTTGGGCTGGTATTGCTGCAGCTCATTATCGCTTCCGTAAGGCATACTTGGCTCAAGGTCATTCCTTAGATGAATTAGTTTACCGAGCAAAGTGGTATCCGTTTGGTCCTATTGTTGCGTTCTTCTTATGCATTCTTGTTATTGTTGGTCAGGATTTGCATTCATTTGCAACGCTTAACTGGCAGGCTATTGGAATCACGTACATGTCTGTGCCGCTATTTATCGTTCTATACATTGGTTATAAGATTAAAAATCATACTCGAGTAATTCCTCTTGAAGAAGTCGATTTAACTCATGTTCGAGTAGCAAAATGAACGAATAGTTTATAAAGTTCAACATCGTTTACGATGTAGAGTTAGATAATGTAAAAGCTCCCAGCGTATATCACTGGGAGCTTTTACATTGAATCAGATAACAGAGCAATGTTTTATGGTTTTTGTGAACCTGCTATTATGTCCGGGGTTTGTTTTTTATCGGAATCTTGGTTGTCCTTTTTTGCTTTATCATTCGGATCTCCTTGACCACTATTTCCTTTAGGTTTTTCAGCATCAGCTCCTTCTTCGTTGCCTTTTTTGTCTGATTTTGTGCTTCCTTTACCTTCTTCGTTGCCTTTTTTGCCTGGTTCTGTGCTTCCTTCACCTTCTTCGTTGCCTTTTTTGTGCTGTGAATTTTCTGTATTACTATTTTTTTCAGGCTTTTTGTTAGTCTTTGTTTCAGGCTTTTTCTCAGTCTTCTGTTTCTTAGTGTCTTGAGTATTTGTCGTCGGCGCTGGCGTTGGCTTTGGCTTTGGTGGGACAACATTTGAACGCTGAATTACAATTCCAGTCGATTCATTTATCTCTTGCTTCTTTGTTTCTTCGTCTTGTTTGTCTTTGTCTTTGTCTTTATCTTTTTTGTTATTTTCATCGATTAATGTAACAGCCAACTCGCGCACTTTTTTTGCTTTGACTGCATACCATTCAGAAGCAGCTAAAGCTTCTGCGCTTTGGGAACCAAGTTCTTCAGGAGAGTTTGCTGTGCAAGATACTGCGTCAGGAACCTTTTCGCTCATGATTTTAGCAAGTTCTTTTGCGTTATCAGAGTCACCTTTTGTGAGATCTGTTATTACGCTGTTATGTACTAAACTTTTCCATACGGCATTGGCTTTAGAAACTTGTGCAACTTTTATCTCGCACTGTTTGCGAGCTGCTTTAGTGCGTTCAGTCTGCTTCATGTACCAAAGTGTGCCAACTGTGCCAAGAGCTAAAGCTAGCACAACAATTCCTGCTATGAGAATAATGAGCTTTTTCTTTTGGTTCGTTTCAACATTATCGGAGCTATGTTGATTCATATTTGTCCTCTGTTATCTATTGCTGCTCAACATTAGCGCATTTGAATACGCAACTTGTTTATATAATACGCCAAAATGTTTATGTTAGCCACGCTCATGAGCGCTAAACAATCAAGATTTTGCTTGTGGATACAAGTCGTAATATTTAACGCAAAAAGCCACTGGAAAACCAGTGGCTTTATGGCTCCTGCGGCTGGGCTTGAACCAGCGACCATTCGATTAACAGTCGAACGCTCTGCCAACTGAGCTACGCAGGAATATCTTGTGCTCAACTAAGCGCTGTGCACAAGACATTTATATTACACGGAATTTTCAAAGATGCAAATATGGCGTGTTTTGGCGTGTCGAAATAGTGATTATAAGCATATGTTTTATCCACAATGCTTTAAAAGCTTATGATTTTCGCAAATTAGCTGCAAAACTTTTATAAAAGTCGTTTTATAAAAATATGGATGGGGAATATATGTGTATTCGCAAAAATTATGGATTATATTACAAAATATCTGCCTGTTTGGGGATTTTTATAATCTCAGTTATTTTATTAGATGCGCTGTTTTTACAACCCGAAATTTCGCAAAATAATCATCATCTTAAATATTATGTTGTAGAATCTGCTGTGACATGTTACCACAAGTGTGCTCTTTCTAAAGGTGATTATAGTGAAAAAACATGCAAGTCAGCTATGCAATGGCCTGTGAAACCTGCACAAATAGTAAAAGCTTTTAATCCTCCGCCTAAACCTTGGATGGCTGGGCATCGTGGCGTAGATTTAGCTGCAAGCACAGGGACTCCTTTATTTGCGCCTGCAGATGGCGTTATTAGTTTTGCTGGTAAAGTCGCTGGTAAATCAGTTGTGACTATTAGGCATGGTGAACTGACATCCACTTTTGAGCCTGCTGTAACAAAGTTTAGCGTTGGGGTTTTTGTGAAAAGAGGCCAGAATTTTGCACATGTCGAAGGAGGTTCGGACCATTGCGGCACAACTTGTGTGCAGTGGGGTTTAAAGCGCAAAAATCGCACATATGCTGATCCTGGAGGAATGACTGTTAAGCGTCGCATTGTGCTTAAGCCTGTGGAATAAGCACGATAATATATTTGTATCGTAGATATTTGTAGATAAATGAACAAAATTGATTACAATCTTGTAGATATTCGCATATGCGAAGGCTTGCAAATCGCGTATAGTAAAGATATACGTCAATTCAGCAGATAGAGGAGCTAATATGCAAGAATATTCTCGTCCACTTGATGAGTCTATTGATACAGATGTTAATGTTTTCTCACTGCTAGAAGAGCGAGCAGAGCGCAATCCTAATGGTTCTTTGGTTGAATACGTTGGAGCTGACGGCGTTTGGAAGTCATATACTGCTGAAGAATTTAGAGATAAGGTAATAGCTGTTGCTAAAGGCTTTATTGCTAGAGGAGTAATGCCTGGTGATGCTGTGTCAATTATTGCTCACACTTCATGGCAATGGACAGTTCTTGATATGGCTATTATGTCTATAGGCGCATTGACAGTGCCAATTTATGAAACAAGCTCTTCGCTGCAAATACAACATATTGTTCAAGATTCTCAAGTATGTTCAATATTTGTGGAGTCTCCTGAAATGTTGCCAAAAATAGAGGCTGTTCAGGAAGAATGTCCTACTCTTCACGACGTATATGTAATGAATCGTGGTGCTATCGACGCGTGCATTGAATACGGTAAAGCAGTAACTGATGCTGAATTTTATGAGCGAGTGCACGCTGTTAATGGAAGTGACATAGCAACAATTGTATACACTTCAGGTTCAACTGGTGAGCCAAAAGGAATTGAGCTTACTCATAGCAATTTTGTTTTTATTGCTAAATCAGGTGTTATTTCTATGCCAGATATTGCGTTAAAAGACAGCCCGCGTCTTTTGCTGTTCTTGCCTCTTGCGCACGTTTTTGCTAGGTTTATGCAATTGTTCTGCTTTGCTGGAAATATAACTCTTGGTTTGACGAGTAATTTGAAAACTGTATTGTTTGATTTTCAAACTTTTAAACCAACATTTATTCTTGGTGTTCCACGCATTTTTGAGAAGATTTACAATGCTGCTTCTCAAAAAGCAGGCAGGGGAGTAAAAGGTTTTATTTTTGCTTATGCGTCTAAGGTTGCTCGCGAATGGTCTCGCGCTCAGCAGTCTAGTTCAATGGTTCCTCCAATGCTTGCTCTTAGCCATTCAATATGTAAAAAATTAGTGTATGCTCCACTACTACACGTATTTGGAGGCTCTGTTTCATACGCTATTTCGGGCGGCGCTCCTTTAGATTTGTCGATTGCGCATTTCTTTAATGGTATTGGTTTGCCTCTTCTAGAAGGCTATGGAATGACAGAAACTTGTGCACCTTCTATGGTGAATCCTACGACAGGTTATCGCATTGGTACCGTTGGTTTGCCTGTAAAGGGTGTATCTGTTGCTATTGCTGACGATGGTGAATTGTGCATTAAGAGTCCTGCAGTATGCAAAGGCTACCATAATAATCCTGAGCTTACCAAACAGCAGATTGTAAATGGCTGGTTGCATACGGGAGATTTTGGGTCTTTAGACGATGACGGTTTTGTGCGTATTACAGGCAGAAAGAAAGATCTTATTATTACTGCTGGCGGTAAGAACTTATCTCCAAATGCGTTAGAAGCTTCATTAATGTCTTCACCTATTATTTCTCAAGCTGTTGTTATTGGAGACAGGAAGCCGTTTGTTTCAGCAATTATTGCGCTCGATTTATCAGAAGTAAATACTTGGCTTTCTTCGCGTGGCGCATGCCCTGTACGGTCTTTAAAGGAGGCTTCACGTAACGGTATTGTGCGAGCAGAAGTTGAGCGTGCTGTTAGCAAAGCAAATGAGCTAGTTTCTAGAGCTGAGTCTATTCGCAAGTTCGAAATAGTTCCAGATGAGTTTACTCAAGCAAACGGTTTGATTACGCCAAGTTTAAAGGCGCGTCGTCAAGTTGTTGTAGAGCGTTATAACGACCTTATCGAACATGTTATTTATGCTCCACGCAAACGTTAGCTGCGTGTAAATTCGTAGAATATAGTTTGAAGTTAGCCTGAAGCTACAGATTGCGTTCCACAAATTATATTTCACAACTTGCATCCAAAAATTGTATTTACAAGCCTGCGTCTGCTAATGATACGTAGCCTGGGTCAATTAAACGTGACTTTAGATTTGTTGCGCTTACTGCCACTAGTCGCTCGTTAACAGTAGGGACAGTTTCCCCGTGTTCAATTTTTGTTTGCACTGTAGCGATTTTTTTGTCAAGTTTACCGTTTCTGTTCAAAGAATAACAAGTAGCAGTAAGATCTTGAACAATCTGCTTATGATTTTCTATAGTTGTCATCCATTGCTTTCCGCTCACAATGTTTGGCATAATATTTTTGTACGCGCCATAACCAGTTATTACTGGCCATTTCTTTGCTTCTGATTCTTCTTCCTCATCTTTTTTCTGCTGTTGTTGTAACTCTTTTTCGGTTTTCTTCGCAGAATCTTTTGGAGCAGGAACTGGTCTTTTATTAAGATCTCGTTTCCCTATGAAGTTTCCGATAACGTCCGGCAAATTGAAAGATGGGTTTATATCTGCTGCGCTTCCTTCATAACCGAGATCGTTTAGTGCTTGTACGGCTTGTAAAGCAATTTGATCATCGAGTGCAATAATTCCATCAACGCGATGCCTTGAGTGTGAAAAAAGACTTGTACTTCTCGTAATTCGTTTTGTTAACTCATTTTTCACAGAGTCAGCTACATCTGCGTCGAAAGCAACATTGGTCCAGTCTTTTTCGCTACTATTCACATTCAGTCTTCCAGAAGTGCTTATTAATGTCCCCGAAGCAAAATATGGTCTCAAAACTTTCCAAATGCCAGCGAATGCTTCTTCAGCAAAATCATCATGGAATGCTGTTTCGCTATTTGCATGCGTATTGTTGTTAGAATCATCATCCTCGTTTGCTTCGTCGCTGTTATTTTGTTGATTATTATTGTTTGCATTAATATTTTTTTGATTGTGACATGGCAAAAGAACTTCAATGTAGCGTGGATTTTCTTTAGTTGCACGATCTAGAGCGATTTTTTGTACCAGAGTTGTTGCTTGAATTTCGCCAATGGTTCTTGCGTCAGATAAATGGAACATCACATCAGGTTTGAAACCGCTAACACGTCGTGAGAGCATAACAACGTGTATTCCTGCCTTTTTTGCTAGGCTAAGTGATGATGCCAATCGTTTTTCTGCATTAAGCTCATCTTTGGATGATTGAGAGTTATCGGCATTTTGTAAATTTAAGTCCTGAGTATTTGATTTTTGCGTATTTTCAGAATTAGACGCAGGTAATGTTGCATAATCTCCATAGTTATTATTGCCGTTTTTGTTAGTCCATGGAGCTATAACAATTGTCGTTTTGCTTAATTGTTTTTTGACTTTTGAATTTTCGGAAACAGAATTGTGCTTTTCTGAATTATTCTGTTTTGCATTGTTCAATGAGCTTAGCAAATTTACTACATAATCTTGCACATCGCGGCTTTGTTCTGAAAGGCTAGAAGAAGTTTTAGTAGTAATAGAATTATCGTCAAATCCCTTATCTTTTAACGATTTTATTAATTCTGGGACCAGTATATCCCACGTGCTTAGAGGCTTATTACGTGTTATTGCCAATCCATCTGATGGAGTAAAAACAATAACGTTACCGTGGTTCGCTTGTTCTTTATTTTCAGATTTTAAAGAAGTTTTTGTTGAACTTGCGCACGAGCTAACAACAAAAAGCATCGTAACTAATGCTGTCAGCATAACTAAAGAACGATGCATAGTTCTGTTGCACAAACGAATCATAGTAGTGACCTCTCGTTTCGTGGTCTATCTGTTGCTGTCTATATGTGTTCTACTTGTAACTATCTTCTAACATTGTATATAGCCGTGTGCTAAATACTTACATTGCTATTTTAGTGAGCAAAATTATCTTATAGAACTTTTTATAAGACTTTCGCACATATTACGGTATTCGCTCACGTAGCCTCCACCAAAGAACACGCAATGTCCTGCAATAGGGTAGAGCTGCCAAATAATCATGCGCTGCTCAAAACCTGCTTTAAGTGGATGAACAGACTGATAGCCGTCTAAAATCTGCTTAAAATAGCTGATTCCAAATAAATGAAGCATCGCTAAATCTTCTTCGCGGTGCCCACCATGTGCTGCAGGGTCGATTAGAACAGCTTCAGTGTGTTCGCCGTCTGAACTTTTAGTCCATAACACGTTTCCGCTCCACAAGTCTCCGTGAACTCGAGCAGGCTTATCTTCTGCAGCTTTTCCTAATAAATCAGGCAGCGCATCAATAACTTCGTTTGTAAGATCTAAGTCGCTTTTAGTAAGCTCTCCGCGAGCAATCCCAAGCTCAACCATAGGGCGCAATCGTCCGTCCGCAAGGTAGTCAATAACATTACTCCAAGTGCCAGTTGGCATTTCAACTGGATCACTTAAAGGTCCAAAATAGCATGTGCCATCGTAATCTGCTGGTGCTTCACCAAAATATTTTGCACCGTAATCGTGCATATGAGCGAGCGCTGCACCAAACTCAAATGCAGCAAGTGGTGTTGCTGAGTGAGTGTCAATGCGCTCAATATTAAGGTAACCGTTTCCCCAATCAAATACTTCAGCCACTCTAGGGCCGCCGTATTTGTGAGCTTCAGAAAGCCATTTTAAGCCTTTACCTTCGCATTCAAAGAAACGCTCAGGCGCGTATAATCTACTTTTCTTATATACAGCGTTGTTCATAGAAGCCTTCTTAACGTAGTAGCGCATACGAAACATGCGCTACATACTTAATAAAATATTTATTAATAAATTAAATTATTCCCAAGCTCACTATTTTACTGAAGTATTAGCACAATGAGCGATGCTGCGTTTAATTTGCAATAAGATGAGTACAATACTTACGCCAAGTAGGATGTGTCCGATTCCTGCTAAACCAGTTATGGCAAAATCTATAGATGGACTGAGATGTAGACGTAGTACTTGTGCAATTCCACGAGTAATCATCATTACTGCTGTTAGGTTGAGTCCAATATGATAAGTTATTAAGATTCTCGTAGTTTTTTCGTTACTAAAACTGAAGTTTTTCTCAACTAGTATAAGTAACAGAAAAACAACCATGCCAAGCATAAAGTAGTGTGTGTGAACTACAGCAAGCATACTTTTTGCATGGAAAGCATTAAATTTTGTAAATTCGCGATAAAAGACGCCGCCAATCATGGCGAGGACAGCATACAACAAAGACGTATTAATATAACGTTTCATAACATGGTTCATAGTAACTTCCTTACGTAGAGTGATAGTCAAATATTCACTAGTAATGTTGCTGGTGTTGCAAGTGTTTGTAAGCGCTATTGCATAGTATGAGTGTTTTTGTAACGCGGATATACAGTTTTAGCAAATTGATAACCAAAAAGTAATCCTGCTAAGGCTAATGCGGAGCCTAATCCCGTATAAAACACGGCAATAAAGCGTTCTGGAGCGATATTTGTTGCACGAAGAACAATTCCAAAAGTCATCATAAAAGCCATGATTATAAAAGATTTAACGTCAAAGAATTTAAGGAAAAACTGCTTTTCTTCCACATAGCCGTTAATTCTTTGAGTATGTTTTTTAACGAGTTTTCCAAAAATAAGGAATTGGAATATTGCAAAAACTAATAACGATAAAGCGTAATTTAGTGGCTGCAAATAATTTGGGTATGCCAATAAGCCAATCTTAAGAATATTAAAACCAGCAGCTCCCCAAACTAAGCAAGCAATAAGAAGTAACGTATTTTTTTGTACTTTCAATTCACAACCTCTTTAATATTTATAGTTTTATTGAATTTTACCTAATTTTCTAATCTTTATTTGCTCAAAAAGTTTATTTACTATTGTAATGATTTATTTTGCGAAATAATCATAAAATCTTAATCTTGTGTGCATATTAGGAAAACTTACGTTAAAACCACATATTTTCTTAATAAAATATCAACAAAACTTGTAAAAAGTGTTGCGTAATGACGATATTAGACGCTATAGTCCTAGGGTATGAACGACAACGATCAACAGTATGCAACAGCTGACAACAAAGCTACTATTGCTGAGCCAGCTTTTCGTTACAACGCGCAGCTCGCACAAGATATTGAGCAGCGCTGGCAAAAAACCTGGGATGAACAAGGCACGTTCTGGGCTGCTAATGTTAAAGGCGATTTGAAGGATGGCGAAGGCAAGCTTGCTGACGGTCGTCCTTCTTTCTTTGCAATGGACATGTTCCCGTATCCTTCCGGCAAAGGTTTACACGTTGGACATCCTCTTGGATATTTGGCAACGGATGTTGTAAGCCGTTACCATCGCATGAAGGGTGAGAATGTTCTTCATGCAATGGGTTACGACGCTTTTGGTTTGCCAGCAGAACAGTATGCTGTTCAAACTGGTCAGCATCCGCGCATCACCACTGAGGCAAATATTGCTAATATGCGCAGGCAGTTGCATCGTATGGGCTTGAGTTTTGACGATCGTAGGTCTTTTGCAACGATTGACACAAATTATGTGCGTTGGACGCAATGGATTTTCTCGAAGCTTTATGACGCTTGGTATGACACTGATTTTGTGCGCAAAGACGGCGGAAAGGGTTCTGCTCGTCCGATTGCTGAACTCGTTGAT
The DNA here is from genome assembly GCA_947088155.1 of uncultured Gardnerella sp. Classification (GTDB taxonomy): domain Bacteria; phylum Actinomycetota; class Actinomycetes; order Actinomycetales; family Bifidobacteriaceae; genus Bifidobacterium. Next base: position 29,269 of record CAMUFL010000005.1, read on the forward strand.
GAGTTTAAGAGCGGCAAGCGCGAAATTCCTGGTTTTGCAGGCAAAAAGTGGGAAGAGCTTAATAAAGTAGAGCAAGCGGATGTATTAAACAATTTCCGCATTGCTTATATTTCTAAATCTCCTGTAAATTGGTGCCCAGGCTTGGGAACTGTGCTTGCAAACGAGGAAGTTACTGCAGAAGGTAAGTCTGAACGCGGAAACTTCCCAGTATTCCAGCGCAACCTTCGCCAGTGGTCCATGCGAATTACCGCTTATGGACACCGCTTGGTGGAAGATTTGAACACTATTGATTGGCCAGAAAAAGTTAAGCTTATGCAGCGAAACTGGATCGGCGAATCTCACGGTGCATCTGTGCACTTTGAAGTGCCATGTGCGGACGGCGAAACGCGCGATTTGGAAGTGTACACTACTCGTCCAGACACGCTTTTTGGTACAACGTTTGCGGTTGTTTCCGTAGATCACCCAATTCTTGAGCATGTTCCAGAAGCTTGGGGTGCGGACGTTCCAGAAAGCTGGAAGGGCGGTTACGCAAGTCTTAAAGAAGGCTTGGCAGAGTATCAAGCTCAAGCTCGCGCGAAGACTGCTAAAGATCGCACGGAAGATGCAGGAGCAAAAACCGGCTTGTTTACTGGTCTTTACGCAATTAATCCTGTAACTGGAGCAAAACTTCCGCTGTTTGCTGCTGACTACGTGCTTATGGGTTACGGTACAGGCGCAATTATGGCGGTTCCTGGCGGCGACCAGCGCGATTATGATTTCGCAAAAGCATTCGGTTTGCCAGTAATTTACACTGTTGAGCCTTTGCCTGATTCCGAAGAAAAGTTGGCAGATTACGAAGGTAAAGCTCCGTTTGTTTCTCACGACGGAATTGTTATTAATTCAGCAGTAGAACATACGCACAAGCTTGGTGACGCTTTGTCTATTAACGGTTTGCGCGTAGACGAAGCTATTAAAAAGGTGACTACTTGGCTTGAAGCTGCAGGCGTAGGAAAAGGTAGGGTTTCTTACCGACTTCGCGACTGGCTGTTCTCTCGCCAGCGCTACTGGGGTGAGCCATTCCCAATCGTTTATGACGAAGATGGTGTTGCTCACTTAGTGCCAGATAGCGAGCTTCCAATTGCATTGCCGGACGTTCCTGACTATCAGCCAAAAACTTACGCTCCAGACGATGCAAATTCGGAGCCTGAAGCACCTTTGAGCCGAAACGAAGATTGGGTAAAAGTTCAGCTCGACCTTGGCGATGGCGTAAAAACCTACTATCGTGACACCAACACTATGCCGAACTGGGCTGGTTCTTGCTGGTATTACATGCGCTACTTGGATCCAAACGATGCTGAGCATATGGTTGACAGCGATGAATACGACTACTGGATGGGCACAAACCGTCCAGGCAAAGAGCACGTATCTGGAGGCGTTGACCTTTACGTTGGTGGTGTAGAGCATGCAGTTTTGCACTTGCTTTACTCGCGCTTCTGGCATAAGGCGCTTTACGACTTGGGTTACGTGGATTCTGCTGAACCATTCCACCGCTTGTTTAACCAGGGTATGATTCAGGCTTACGCTTATACGGATGAGCGCGGACAGTACGTTCCTGCTGACGAGGTTGAAGAAGGTGCTTCAAACAGCGCTGGTGAGCCAACCTTTACATGGCACGGCGAAACCGTGAACCGCGAGTTCGGCAAAATGGGCAAGAGCTTAAAGAATATTGTGACTCCAGACTACATGTACGAGAACTACGGTGCAGATACGTTCCGCTTGTACGAAATGAGCATGGGTCCGCTTTCTGAGTCTCGCCCGTGGAATACGCGTAACGTCGTTGGTGGCATGCGATTCTTGCAGCGCTTGTGGCGTAACGTTGTGAACGAAGAAACCGGAGCTTGCGTGGTAACCGACGACGCACTCGACGAGAAGACGTTGAAGATTCTTAACAACACAATTGCAGAAGTGACTGTGGAAATGGAAGCAATGCGTCCAAATACTGCAATTGCTAAGCTGATTGTGCTTAACAACCACTTGACTTCGCTTCCTCACGTGCCGCGAGCAGCTGTCGAGCCGCTGGTTCTTATGCTGGCTCCAATCGCGCCGCATATTTGCGAAGAAATGTGGAGCAAGCTTGGACACGCAAAGTCGATTGCTCACGCAGATTGGCCTGTTGCGGATTCTCGCTACGTTGGTGAGGATACTGTTACTGCCGTTGTGCAAATAAAGGGCAAGGTTCGAGCAAAGCTTGAAGTTGATCCAAATATTGACGCTTCTGAACTTGAAAAGCTTGCGCTAGAAGCTGTAGCTGATCGCTTGGGTGGTAAGGCTCCGCGCAAGGTGATTGTGAAGGCTCCGAAGATTGTGTCTATTGTGCCAGACGAAAGCTGAGTCGAAGCTAAAATCTGCTTAATTAATGCTGTATTGCGCGATTTTTCGTGCTTTACAGCATTTTTTGCTTTTAACCACAGGCGCATATTTTTGTTGCGAAGTGTTATAAGTTGCCCAATAGTTAAGTTAAGAACTTTAAGAGTTGGGGGATTTATGGAAGACTTTGAGCAGAATTTTGGGCAGAATCATGAGCATAATTTTAGGCTTAATAAGCCTGCGTCTGATTTGCCTAGGAGGCGAATTGCAACGTCTTTAGAAGAATTTTCTAACAGCAATGTTGGTAAAAATTTTAGTGACGACTATTGCGAAAAAGCTTGTAATTCTTTTGATGAAGAAATTATAAGTAGAAAAACTCATCCTAGATTTCACATGAAGCCTGTACATACGCTTGCTTTAATGCTGATACTAGTTGCGGCTCTTTGTGCAAGCTTGACAATGCTTATTTCTCAATCCTTAACATATCAACGAGTTCAGAACGAAAAAGCAGGCGCGTTTGCAATAGAAAACGACGATACTAGTCGCGAAAAGCATTCTTTTAGCGATTTAAAAGGTAACAATAAAAATGATGATGAAGAAAAAAGTGTAAGTAATGAACTCGACGAAAACAGCGGAGGTGACGGAAGTAAAGGCAACAGAGGAAGTAAAGGTGATAGTAACGACAAAAACGACGTGAGCAACAAAAGCGACAGAAGTAATAAAAGTGACAGAAGCGACAAAAATACTGCTTCTAATCAAAGTAGCACTGGCAGAATCAATATAAACACGGCAACGCTTGATCAACTAGAAACCTTAAAAGGAATCGGTCCCAAAACTGCTGCGCGCATTATCGCTCAGCGTAAAAGAGTTGGTTATTTTCGCAGTTTAGAAGATTTGATGCAAATTAAAGGAATTGGGCCTAAAACCTTGAATAAATTCCGTGGGAATGTTGACGTCAAATAGGTGAATTATGCGAGAAAACGTAGAAAAAGTAGAAAACGTTTCTGGAAGTCGTGACTTTCGTATGATTCCTGTTGCTGCAGCGTGCTGGGCTGGGTGCTTAATTGGAAAATTCTTATGCGATTTTACTATAATTTATTGCATTTCAATAGTTTTATTCAATGCAACTATAGTTTCGATTTTTATATTTTGCAAAAAATTTAAGTTTTTTATATGGCGTAGAACAGTTTTAGTGATAATAAACGCTTTTGTAGCTGCGTTCATGCTTTCGTACATAACTCAATATGTGATATCTGGTGACGTTATTATGCGAGAAATACGCGGCAATAATCCTACTAAAGCACTGTATTCTCGAGGAAATAATGCCGGGCGCGCACATTTTGCAGAATTTACAGTAGTTACTCCTGTGCGCTCGTCTAGAAGTTTTAAGGGAGATTGCCAAGCTAATGTTCAAGTGCATAAGTTTGATGCGCAAAAAAGTTACGTTCAAGTGCGACTGTATGCGTATTCGCCAATATGCAAGCAACTTAGCTATGGTTCGAGTCTAACTGTTCCTGTTATCGTGAAAGCTTCGAGATTTGATAGTAGTAAGCCTGAATTGCATGTAGAAAAAACTCAACGAAATTTGCATGTTGTACAAGACTCAGACTTTTGGCACAAAGTCGTTAGTAATTTGTGGAAATCGTTTTATGACGTAACAAATAAGCTCGATATGCAAGGCAGAATGTTGGTTCCTGGAGTAACTGTTGGCATGCTTGGGCAAGAATATGTGCCAGTAGAGGATGCAAGTTCACTTGAGCCTGTCGACGAAACTTATGCGAATATGACACGTCAACATTTTCAACATGCTGGAATCATGCATGTTATGGCAGTTTCAGGCGGACACTTTTTGCTACTTAGTATGATTATTCGCAAGTTTTGCGCACGATTACTGTTGGCTCGTTGGGCTACATCTTTAATACAAATTACGTTGCAAATTGCTTTGGCTGCGATAGTTTACCCTTCTGCATCTGTGCTTCGAGCGTTAATTATGGGAATAATATCCGCTGTTGCGTGGTGTTGCAAACGTCCATACCAGTCAGTTAGTGCTTTAAGTTGGACTGTTATTGGAGTGTTACTAGTAAACCCTTCGTATGCTTGGGATTATGCTTTTGCTCTTTCTTCTGCAGCAACTTTGGGAATTGTTGTTATGGGAGTGCCGATTTCTAAAACGCTTGCAAAATATATGCCATCTTGTGTTGCTTCTGCGCTAGCTATAACGCTTTCTGCACAATTTTGGACTATGCCAGTGCAAATTCTTATGCAACCGGAAGTGTCTTTTATGTCTGTGCCAGCTAATCTAATAGTTGCGCCTCTTATGGATTGGGCAACAGTGTGCGGCTTAATTTCACTAGTTTGTGCGAGCTTTAACGGTGGATTATCGCTTATTTTTGCGAGAGCTTCATCAATTGGAACAAGCTTTATGCAAAAGTGCGCGTGTTGGTGCGATGAAGTATCTTTTGGCGTGTTTCCATGGATAAAAGGTGCTGCAGGAGCGTGGGCAATGTTGTGTGCAGAATTTGTGATATTGGCTTTGTTTATGCTAGCTTTGCGAGCTTTTCGCAATAAGTATTATGTTCAAAGAGCTAGCATAATTGGTCAACTGTGGTCTGCTTCGGCAAAGCGAACATTACGAGAAGCAGAGAAAATTTTCGAAGAGTAGCAAACACGCACGCATATTCGAATGCAATATTATGATGGTTAAGAGTTGGTTGGTTTAAGGAGCATTATGGCAGCAAATAATAAGCGCGCGCAACGCGTTATGCCAGTTACGCTGGTAGTTGGAGGTGACGCTTACTTAAACGAGCTAAATGCTCGAAATGTGCGTGAAAAAGTTCAAAAAAGTGCTCCGGATGCTGAAATTATTGAACTTGATGCGTCAACTGCGGATCAGTACGCATTTGACGAAGCTGTAGGTCCTTCGCTTTTCGGTGACGGAACGATTGTAATAATAAATAATTTGCAACAAGCAGACGAGTCTTTAGTGGACGCAATCGAAAATTTCTGCAAACAAGCGCAAAATAGTGAAAATAGCGAAAATAATTTTGTAGACTCTTCTGCAACTTGGGTTATTGCGCGTCACGAAGGTGGGCTTAAAGGAAAGTCTATTATTACGCGCCTTACGAAAGCTGGCGCAAACACAATTACAGTGCCGGATCTTAAAAAAGACGATGCCAAGCTCAACTTCGTTATGAGCATATTTGAGCGTCACAATCGAAGCGTTGAGCCTCAAGCAGCACAACGTCTTGTGTCAGTTTTGGGAAGTAAAACAGGGGAGCTTGCAGCATTATGCTCGCAATTATGCTTCGACTATGACGATAATCCAATAACGCTTGATATTGTCGACCGATACTTGATTGCAGATCCGCAAGTTACCGGCTTTTTTGTTGCAGATAAAGCTGTTGCAGGTCATGCAGGTTCTGCTGTGCTTGCAGCAAGAACTGCAATTGCTCAAGGAGTTGACGCCATAGCATTAATAGGTGCTTTGGCTGCAAAAGTACGCGTAATTGCGCTCGCAATGGCAATTCGCAACGGCACGATTTCTAGTGCTGAAGCGAAAGTAAACCCGTGGGCTCTTAAAATGGCAATGCGTCAGCTTGCTGGATGGAATAGTGCAGGTGTTTCTAAATGTTTGCAATCTTTAGCTTGGGCGGATGAGCAGTGCAAAGGCGGATCTAGTGATGCGAATTATGCGCTTGAAAAATGTATTATGCTCATTGCGTCTCGAGGAAATTAGAAAGCGTAAATTAAGAATCGTAAATAAGAAACGTAAATTAAGAACTGCAAATTAGAAAGATTGTGTTAAGTATGAAAGAAGAAACGGTGTCAGAACAGCAAAAAGTGTGTACTGTGCCTACGGATACTGATATGCGCGAGCTTGGTAAAGCTGTGGCAAAACTAGTTAAAGAAGGCGACGTTTTGCTGCTTTCTGGTCCTCTTGGAGCTGGTAAAACAACGTTCGCTCAAGGTTTTGGTGCAGGGCTTTCAATTAGTGAGCCGATTGTGTCTCCAACTTTTACGATTGCGCGCGAATTGCATGGCACTTTTGCGGATGGTAAGCCGGCGACGCTAATTCACGTTGATGCTTATCGTTTGGGTGGCGAAGATTTTGCTCCGGGGCAAGATACTGTTTCGCGTTTGCTTGACGAGCTTGAATCTTTGGGGCTTGACGAAGCTTTGGAAGAGCCAGGAGACGGCACTGTTGTGCTTATGGAGTGGGGTGAGCAAATGGCAGGAGTGCTTGCTGCTGAGCGCTTAGAAGTTCATATTGCAAGACCTATTGACTCTTCGCAAGTAGACGATTTTACTAGCGATGGCGAGCGAATCGTAACTTTGAAAGCTGTTGGCAAGGATTGGATTAATCGACTTGCAAAATTGTAATTAGAAATACGCGAGTAAATATCGCAACAAATAAATCAAGTTGTGCTAAGCGAGTAAGCTAGTCTGGTACGTGACTTCGAGGAATGAACATGAGTAATACGCTGATTATTGACACATCATTTGGCTCTACTGTTGGAATTGTGGGCCATGAGCCGATTGTTGAAACCGACTCTCGCACTCACGTGGAGCGTTTACAAGTAAATATTGCAAAAGTTGTGGAGGACGCTGGGCTTAAGTCTTCCGATATTAAATGCGTGGTTGTGGGAGTAGGTCCTGCTCCTTTTACAGGACTTCGCGCAGGATTAGTTGCAGCAAAAGCGATTGCGTTTGCAAATAATGCTGAAATTTTGGGGTGTGATAGTCTACTTCCTCAAAGTTTGATGATGCGTTCCGGCGCGTTCGAAGAAGCTCGCAAAAATGGCAGTATAGAGAAGGATTTTCTACTAAATCTTCCGAATGATGCTGATTCTTGCGAGTCTACTGTTCATCACTACGTGCTTTCATTAAACGATGCGCGTCGTCGCCAAGTGTACATGTCCTTATACGACAACGAAGGAAATGCGCTAATAGATATGGATATTGACTATCCGCAAAATGTTGTTGCTCGTGTAAACGAGTATTTAGCGAGCGAAAATGGCGAAAATTATTGCGTGGATGTGCTCGGGCATGGTGCTAAAAAGTACGTTGAAGACTGGCAAAATATCGCGCATGTTGGCGTTATTGCAGAAGTTTCTGCGCTTGACTTAGGCGTGCAAGGCTTGCAAATTTTCGAGCAGTGCGCTGAGGATTGCGTCGATAAAGATGAGCGCGTAAAAGCTGTTGAACCGCTTTATTTGCGCCGTCCGGACGTGTCTGTGCCAAATCCGCTTAAGCATGTGCTTGGCTCTGGCGAAGTGAATAAGGCAAAAGAAAAATAGAAGCGTTTTAACGATTTGAGTAATTATGATTGTTGATATAACGCGTTCTAAATTTCCAGCAGTAGTTGAAGATTGCAATATAGTGCCGAAATGCGATTTTACGTGCGATGAGTTAGCGCAAAAAATAGCTCCTATTGAAGCCGATTTGTTTGGCAAAGGCTCATGGAATGAGAGCATGATTTCGCAAGAATTACAAGCTCCTATGCGCGCGTATTACGCTCAAATCGACGAAAATACGCATACGTTATGCGGGTATGCCGGCTACTGGTTTGACGGCGATGACGCGCAAATAATGACAATTGGCATTGCAAAACAATATCAAAGAAAAGGCCTAGCGTCGGAACTTTTATCAACTATGATCAAAACCGCAGAAAAAATTGGTGCTAAGCGCATGTTGCTAGAAGTGCGAGTTGACAATGTTCCTGCGCTCGCGTTGTATGAACGTTTTGGTTTTAAGAAAATGGGTTTGCGGAAACGTTACTATCAGCCGGAAGGCGTGGATGCGTACACAATGTGTGCTGATCTAACCGCAAAAAATAACGGAACTGAGGAATAACGAGGAATAAAGAGGAATAAAATGAGCGAAGCAATCGTATTGGGGATTGAATCAACTTGTGACGAAACTGCCGCAGCTATTGTGCGCGGACGCACTCTGGTGTCGAATGTGGTGGCATCTTCAATGCAGGAGCATGCGCGCTACGGTGGCGTAATTCCAGAAATTGCTTCTCGTGCGCACGCTGAAGCTTTCGTGCCGGTTGTTTCTAAAGCATTGGCAGACGCAAACATGGATTTAAGCGATGTTGACGCGATTGCAGTAAGCGCAGGTCCTGGTCTTGCTGGCTGCTTAGCTGTGGGAGTTTCGGGAGCTAAAGCACTAGCTTGGGCTGCAAATAAGCCGATTTATGGTATTAATCACGTAATTGGGCATATTGCAGTAACACAATTGCAATTCGGCGACGTGCCGGAAGATGTGCTGGCTTTAATTGTTTCCGGCGGTCACACTTCGCTTCTTCACGTGAACGATATTGCTAGAAGTATTGACGTTGTTGGCACAACTTTGGACGATGCTGCAGGCGAGTGCTTTGACAAAGTTGCGCGTTTGCTTGGGTTCCCATACCCGGGTGGCCCTCATATTGATAGGCATGGAAGGCTTGGCAATCCGGATACTTTGAAAGTGCCGCAAGGTTTGACGCAAGGTCGTTCCGGCAAAGAGCATCCGTACGATTTCAGCTTCTCGGGCGTAAAAACTGCTGTTGCGCGCTGGGTTGAAGCGCGTGAGGCTCAAGGGCTTGAAATTCCAGTTGACGACGTGTGTGCTTCTTTGGCTAATTCTGTGGCGGAAGTGCTTTCACACAAAGCTATGATGGGCTGCGAGCAGTACGGTTCTAAAACGTTGATGATTGGCGGCGGATTCTCTGCTAATTCGCAGCTTCGTGAGCATTTGCTGGCTTGCGGCAAGGAGCATGGAATTGAAGTGCGTTTGCCAGAGCTTAAGCTTTGCACGGATAACGGTGCGATGGTTGCAATGCTTGGCGTAAATTTGGTAGAAGCAGGGGTTCGTCCTTCTGCTCCCGATTTTGCAATCGATTCTGCAATGCCTCTTACCACTGTGAGCTTATAATAAGTAGCAATAATAAAAGTCGCTTTAAAGTTGCGAGGTGTTTTGTGCAGTCAGTTAATTCGCGTAGTGGTGTGTTACGAGTAGGTGAGAAGATTCAATTCACCGATCGTAAAGGTAAGCGAATTACTGCACAGCTTGTTGTGGGTGGGGTTACACAAACTGAGCACGGTCTTATTTGTCACGACGACGTGATTGGCCAAAGCGAAGGCGTTGTAATTACTACTGTTAGTGCAAAGCGCGAATCTCAGCAAAATAGCGAAAATCAAGAATCTAAAGACCTTTCAAAATCTGGCAATAAGCCTTGGAAAGCAGCTCGCGCTATTGGCGGCTGGGATTATGTAGTTATGCGACCGCGCATGGTTGACTACGTGCTTTCTATGCCTAGAGGCGCGCAAATTATGTATCCGAAAGATATTGCGCAAGTAATCGCTTTAGGAGATATTCGTTCTGGAATGCGCGTTTTGGAGTCGGGCGCTGGCTCTGGTGCTATGAGTTTAAGTCTTTTGGACGCAGTTGGGGAGTGTGGAAAGCTTACTACGATTGAGCTTCGCCCGGATTTTGCGCGCATTGCCGAGTCTAACGCAACTTTGTACTACGGAAAGCGCCCAGAATGGTGGAATTTGCTTACTGGCGATTTTGATTCTGTTGCAAAAACCTTAGATGCGCACAGCGTGGATCGCATTATGCTAGACATGCTTGACCCTTGGAATCGCCTCGAGCAAGCTCATCGAGTTATTGTGCCTGGAGGCGTGCTTGTTGCGTACGTTACGACTACTACGCAAATGTCTCGCATGGCTGAAGCTTTGCGAGAAAGTGGCATGTGGACTGAGCCGGAGATTCAGGAAACATTGGAACGCACTTGGAAAGCTCAAGGTTTGGCGGTTCGTCCGGATCATGCGATGATTGGCCACACTGGATTTTTGATTGTTTCGCGCGCAATGGCTGAAGGTTTTAGCGCTTTGAAAAAGCGTGAGCACGGTACTAAAGATACTGTGAGCGATATTGACGATATGACAGCAGAAGAGCGCGCTGAACAGTTGGAAGACTTGTCTTTGCGTGATATTTCGGATCGTAAATTGCGTAAAGTTTTACGTGATTTAGACGTGCAGCTTGCGCAATTGCCGGAAGATTCGCAGTCGCAAGATTTGCAAGATTCGCAGTCTGCACAACAATCAGCGCTTAATCAAGCTAAGTAGGAGAGCATTATGGCATCACCAATGAAAAAGCTTATGAAGAAAGCACATCATAGTAAGTACGTTTTGTTGCTGATGCGTCATGCTAAAGCTGAGGCTCCTCAAATGGGTGACGACTGGGGTCGTGGTCTTACAGATAAGGGCTTGAAGCAGGCGAAAATTATGGCAAAAGGCTTGGAATCTTTGAAGCTTGTGCCGGATTATATTGTGTGTTCTAGTGCGAATCGCACTGAGCAAACTTTGAAACGCATGTTGAAGCGTTTTGGCGACTCTCCTGTGGTTGAGTCGCGCAAGAGTCTTTACGATGGCGGTATGCAATCTGTTATGGACGAGTTGCAAGCGATTCGAGGCGATGTTCATACGACGATGATTGTTGGGCATGAGCCGACGATGTCTATGGCTGCGCAGTGGCTTTCTTCGCCTGATTCGGATCCGGATGTGCTTGGGGCGATGCGTTTGGGGCTTGCTAATGCGTCTGTTGTGGTGCTTGTGTCTGATCGTCCATTCGCAACTTGCGGCTTGCGCGGTGCCACGGCCCTCGCAATCCTCACCCCCAAATCCTTTGCATAACCACACGAAATTAAGCATATAAATTAAGCTTATAACGACACCCCAAGTTCTTGAATGACCGCATTCAAGCATTTCTTTGCTAGGCTAAAGCGAGTCAAAGAAATTTTTTGGAGGATGTATGTCTGCGGTTTTTACTTCTGTTTCCGGTTTCCCACGTATTGGCGCTAATCGTGAGTTGAAGAAGATTATTGAACGTTACTGGAAGCAGGATGCTTCTTTGGATGAAGTGCGTGAAGTTGCTCAGTCTTTGCGAGCTAAGCATTGGCGTTTGCAAGCTGAAGCTGGGATTGATTTAATTCCAAGTAACGATTTTAGCTACTATGATCAAATGCTCGATACTGCTATTTTGCTGGGTGCTGTGCCTGAGCGTTATCGTAAATTGAATTTTGAGCATGCTGAGGATACGCTTTTTGCTATTGCGCGCGGCTATCAGGGTGAGCGCGGCGATGTGACGGCGTTGCCAATGAAGAAGTGGTTTACTACGAACTACCACTATATTGTTCCGGAAGTTGAGAATCCGGAAGGCTTGCATTTGGCTGGAACTAAGCCTTTTGACGAGTTTTTGGAGGCTCGCGCGCAGGGTTTGGAAACGAAGCCTGTGCTGATTGGCCCGTACACTTTTTTGAAGTTGGCTCGTACTCCTGAAGCGCAGGAGTTGAAAGTAACTGAGTCTGTGATTTCAGCTCTGGCTTTTGCTTATGCGAGTATTGTTAAGCGTTTTGGCGAACTTCACGCAACTTGGCTGCAATTTGATGAGCCTTATTTGGCGCTTGATAAAGAGGAAGGCGATTTGGAGCTTTTTGAAGCTTTGTATAAGCCTTTGCTTGAGGCTAGGGGCGCGGAAGTTAAGCTTCTTCTTAACACGTATTTTGGCAATATTGCTGACGCTTACGAAACTGTGAATAATCTTGGTTTTGACGGTGTTGGCGTTGATTTGGTGGAAGGCAAGGAAGAAAATCTTGCAGCCATTGAGCGTTATGGTGTGAACGAAAAAACTACGCTTTTTGCTGGCGTTGTGAATGGCCGTAATATTTGGCGTAACGATTATGCTGTGAGCCTTGGTTTGGTTGACGCTTTGCGTGAGAATGTTACGGATCGCGTGGCTGTTTCTACTGCTTGCTCGCTTCTTCACGTGCCTTTTAGCACTGCTGGTGAGGATGCTTTGGGTGCGGATGTTTTGCAATATTTTGCTTTTGCTGTTGAAAAGTTGCAAGAGATTCGCGATATTGCAAATCTTGCTGCAGAAAGTGACGAAAGCCGCAAGTCAAGTAACGTTTTGGCTAAAAATCAGGCTTTGTTCGACGGTTCGCGCGTGAAAGCAGATTCTGCTGTTGCTAATCGTCTTGCTAATCTTAAAGATTCTGATTTTGTGCGATTGCCGGAAAGGGCAGAACGTCAGCGTTTGCAAAAGGAAGCTCTTGGCTTACCGGATTTGCCAACGACTACTATTGGATCTTTCCCGCAAACTAAGGATATTCGTAACGCTAGAGCTGCTCTTCGTAAGGGCGAGATTTCGCGCGAAGCTTACGACGAGTTTATGCGCAATCGCATTGCCAAGTGCATTGAGCATCAGGAGCAAATTGGCTTGGATGTGCTTGTTCACGGCGAGTTTGAGCGCAACGACATGGTTGAATATTTTGGCCAGCATTTGCGCGGCTTTAAATTTACGAAAAACGCTTGGGTGCAGTCTTATGGTACTCGCTGCGTGAAGCCTCCAATCGTGTGGTCGGATGTTTCTCGCGAGTCTGCGATTACTGTGGCTTGGAGCGCTTATGCCCAAAGCTGCACGAAGCATATTGTTAAGGGCATGCTTACAGGACCTGTGACGATTCTTAACTGGTCTTGGCCTCGCGAGGATATTACTCACGAGCAGCAGACTCAGCAGTTGGCTCTTGCTATTCGCGATGAAGTGTTGGATTTGGAGCGTGCGGGTATTCGTGTGATTCAGATTGATGAGGCTGCTTTGCGCGAAAAGTTGCCACTTCGCCGCTCTGATTGGCATAAGAAGTATTTGGATTGGGCGATTGCTGCTTTCCGCCTTGTTCATTCTGCAGTTGCTGCGACTACGCAAATTCACACGCATATGTGCTATTCGGAGTTTAATGACATTATTCGCGACATTGATGCTATGGATGCGGATGTGATTTCTTTTGAGGCTTCTCGTGGCGACTTGGTTGTGCTTGACGCTATTCACGACGCGCATTTTGAGACTGAGGCTGGTCCTGGCGTTTACGACATTCATTCTCCGCGCGTTCCTGGTAAGGCGGAGCTTGTGGAGCGTATTCACGAGATTTTGCGTAAGATGCCTGCTCAAAAGCTTTGGATTAACCCGGATTGCGGTCTTAAAACTCGAGACGACGCTGAAACTTGGCCAAGCTTGGAGAATCTTGTCGCTGCTGCTAAAGAGGTCCGTGCGGAGCTTTCTAATAATCAGCAAAGCAACAAGCAAAGCGGAAATCTAAGCGGCAATGTAAGCAACAATCTAAATAGGGGGTGAGCTATGCCGTATAAACCAAAGTTTTCGCTGGAAGTTTTTCCACCTAAGCGCACATCTCCTATTGGTACGATTTACGATACTTTGGATGGCTTGAAGGGTCTTGACCCGGATTTTATTTCGGTTACTTACGGCACTGGAAAGCTGCAGGATCGTACTGCTACTGCGCGTATTGCTCATACGATTCGCTCCGAATATGGCATTGACGCAGTTGCTCATTTAACAGCTCGCTACCTTGATTATGATGCTGTTGATGAAGCTTTGGAAATGTTTGATAATGCTGGCGTTTCAGGCGTTTTGGCTTTGCGTGGCGACGTGATTGCAGGCCAGGAGGCGGCAGGCGTTTTTGAGCATGCCAGCGATTTGGTTTCCTATATTCGTTCAAAGCGCCCGGATTTGCCGATTTTGGGCGCTTGCTACCCGGAGAAGCATCCGGAGGCGGAAAGTTTGCAAGCGGATATTGATAATTTGAAGCGCAAGGTTGATGCGGGTGTTACGCATTTAATTTCGCAACTTTTTTACGATAATGAGGATTTTTTGCGCTTCCGTGATTTAGCTCGTGCCGCCGGCGTTAACGTGCCGATTGAAGCTGGCGTGATGCCTGTTGCGAACGCTTCGCAAGTTAAGCGCATGACGAGCTTGTGTGCGTCTCGAATTACTTCGCAAGTTTCCGCAATGATGGATCGTTGGGGGAGTAATGCTGATTGCTTGCGTGATGCTGGCAGTATTTTTGCTTCCCAGCAGATTAACGATTTAATTGCAGAAGGCGTGGATGGCATTCACTTGTATACGATGAATCATCCGGGTATTGCTCGAAGGATTTGGGCGAATGTGAAGCCGCTTTTTACGAAAATTGGGTAGGTGGCAGCGTTACACAAGTTTTTGCTTACTGGGGCGCGAGTTTTGGGGGATTTCTCTCCTCGCAAGTTCCCGTCCTTCGTCGCTTTGGCTGTTAAAGGTTTTACTGTCTGCTTTGTTCTTAAAAGAATGTTGCTTCCTCAGTCCTCTTTTATTGCTCGTAAAGAAATCCCCCCAAACTCTGCATGCTAGTTCGTTAATAACCGTGCCTTATCACAGAGATTTTTCGATTTTTCTTCTTCGCTCGACGAATCAGCAGCCTGCGGCTCTGACGTTCGCCTCGTTCAGTGCGAAAAATCTCAAATCTCTACCACGTGAATATCCACACGACCGAGTGGTAGTGAGTATTGAAATTTAACATAGAGTGTGTAATGTATACAAATACGCAAAAATGTATAAATGCATAAAATAATTGCGTTTTATACTAAACATGTGTTTAGAATCACCATTAAAACTGTAATCTAGCTTACATTTGTTATGAAAGTTTTCGCCCCAAAAATCTGCTAAAAATGTTGGAATAAAGCCTCTGGGGGGGGGGCTTCATAGGCTATACATTATAACAAATACGTTGCAAAATATTCGTATATTCGGTATTATTGAATGTAAATCTCAATAAAAGAGATTGCGCTTTTGAGAGCTGAGCAGAAGTTTCATATGTATTTGACCGTAGTTCGATCAGCGTTTGATTACTGCACAAAGCTCTTCACTAATAAATTCATAAAGACTTGTTCAGAGAGAATCTGGTATTCAAGGAGATACACAATGGCTAATTCAAATTCCGGAAGGCATGCACGCAAGGTTACATTGGATGCTGCAGTAAGTAATGCGATTGCTAAGGCTGTGGATGCACGCAAGGTGGCAGCATTTACGGTTGGAGCCGCTGGCGTGTTGGCTGGTGCGGCGTTCGCTTTTGGAGCAACTCCGGCAATGGCGGCGGAGAATGGTGCTGCGGCTGGTGCGGCTTCGGTTCCTGTTGAGGCTGGTAAGAAGCCTGGTGTTGAGGCTGAGAATAAGGATGCTGCTAAGTCTGATAAAGCTAAGGAAGAGGTTAAGAAGAATCAGACTGATGTTAATAAAGATTCTGAGCAAAAGTCTGAAGAAAAGAAGCAGCCTGAAGAGAAACCTGGCAAGACTAATCTTGAAAAGAAACTGGCTAACAAAACGAAAACTTCTACGCAGTCTGTAGTAAAGGTTGACGGTGAGGCTGGTGTTACTGAGACTGAACAGAAGACTGCGAGTGTTGAGTCTGTAGATAATAAGGCTACAGATAGCACTGCTGCTACTGATAAGACTGCAAATAGCACTCCTACAGCAAATTCCGCAAGGAAGCGTTCAAAGCGTGCAACGGTTGAAGATAAGCAACTTGATGATACTAAGCCTGAAAATCAGGATCGCGCTTCTAATGATACAGCAAATCAAGATCCTAATAAAATTACGCCAGCTGCTCAAGCAGATGGAAGCACCAAGATTGAAATTAACGATAATAATGCTGACTCTGTACCAAATGCGTATGCTTGGGGAAGCTCAGACAACACGTATAGCGTAAATGGCGAAAAGCACACTGTTACTTTCCATTTTGCAGCTCCAAAAGATGGTAGCAAGATTACCAGTATTGCTATTTTCCCTGCTAGGACAAATGGTTTCAATAATGCAAAAAGTGAGAGAGGTATTGATTTTTACTCGAAAGATCCAAACAAACATCAAGCCTATTCTGGCGAATATATATTTACTGCTAATTCCGATGGATCTGCAACTCTTACGATGAGCACTCTTTTTAGGGATGGTAACCTTAATGGCGGTGCTGAGAAGTATACAGCCAGTCGCTCTATTTTCGTGTATGTAACTAAAGATGGTAGTAGTACAGAAACTATTGCATATAAAACGAATGTATTCCGTGCTGTAACGCTTGTTCCGCCAAAAACTTCTGGATCAGTGGTGCTGAAATATAATCAGCCTCTTACGGCAGAAAAGGTTCAAGCAGCAATTACTGAAGCTGGCAATATTGAGACGGCGCGTAGTGATAAGAAGTCTGTAAATGATCAGCTTTCTGGAACGTTTACGCAAAATATTAACGTAAGGTCTGCGGATGCTTACGACAAGACTACGTTTGATGCTATTAATGCTAAAAAAGCTGGCGATGATAATACTTACGTAGTTGGCGCGAAGACGCTTAACACCTATATGGTTACGGATTTGGGCTTTAAGTCTGAGGCTATTCCGCTTACCGTTGCGCGCTACGATGATCGCATTGACAAGCCGATTGTGGAAGATCCGACTAATCTTTCGGCTGAAGTTAAGGAAGAAATTAAGACGAAGCTTGCCAAGATTAATGGCGTTACAGCAGATAAGATTTCGTTTGATGGAGATAATGCTGTAATCCATTTTGACGGCGTGGATGAAAAAGATGCTCCTAAGATTGCTCTGCGTGACCTTGTGTTGAAGAAGTTTACCGAAGATCAGATTAAGGTTCCTGCAGAAAGTACCGCAACTGTTATCTACAATCCACTCGCTTACTCTGATGCTGAGATTAAGAGCATTAAGAAGGCTATTTACGAAGCTAATAAAGACAACACAGAGCTTGGATTAAGCGCTACCGACTACGAGAAGCAGATTACGCTTTCGTATCTTACTGGCAATCTTACTGCGGCTGGTCATGCAAATCAGGGCATCTCGAATGGTCAGGCAGAAAATACTATTACCGTTAAGATTAAGACCGATAAAGCGGTTGCTGAGTTTAAGTCTGATGTAAAGGCTGGCAAGCTCACGCGTTTGGCGGATATTCGCAAAGATTACGACGTTTCGTGGAAGAATAATAAAATTGCCGGCCGCGACACCGACGAAGGCCTTTCGTGGAGCGAAGACCACAAGACCATCATTTACCGCTACGACCCAACTAAAGCAGAAGGGTTTGATACAAATAAGATTCTTAATTTGTTGAAAGCTACGCCGAAGGATGGCAACGCTGGTTTGCGCGAGCTTACTGGTGGCGAAGCTCTTGCTCATGAAGGCGATAAAGAAAACGCGCAGAAGTCGCATGTGGGCTACGTGATCGACAAGAACGGCCAACCTACAACTGAGTTGTCGCTCGGCAATATGAGCGGTGCTTATTGGCAATATAGTCAGAATGTTTCTAATTCTGGTGAAAATCTTGGCGATTCTGAATCGAATGCAGGATCGTATTCCTGGGATGAAGAAGCTAAGCCGGTAGTAGTTGCTGCTAAAGGAAACAAGGTATATAAAGCGCGCCTGTTTGTTTTGCCGTATGGATTGACGATGTATAGAAACATTTACATCGAAAATGGCAAAAACCCTGGGAATACGCCTAAGGCGATTAACGTTATCTTTGTGCCGCAGACGAATCATAAGACAAGTGATTTGAAGAAGTCGGTTGAGGATCACAAGACTACCCATGTTGAGGGTAAGGAAGTTCCTACTGATTCTGCATACTACAACGCTTCGGACAAGGTAAAGAGCGACTATGATGATGCGTTGAAGGTTGCTAAACAAACGCTTGAAAAAGTTGGTAACACAGCTGATGCTGATTTAACCGAAGCGCTTAAGGCTGAGGTTGATAACGCAACCATTAAGCTGGAAAAAGCTCGCAAAGCTCTTGATGGTGACGCTACCAAGAAAGAGGAGCTTAAGAAATCCATCGATGAGAACGGTAAAGCTGCAGAAGGTCAGCAAGCTGCTACAGGCACGCAAGCAACAAACCAGTTCAAGAATGTGAGCGATCCTGACTTTAAGAAGTCAGATGGTTCTGCCGACACCGACAGGAACGAAGCTGCTAAGAAAGCAAAGACAGCTTACGATGAAGCACTTCAAGCTGCTGAAGCTGCAAGGGACAACAACAACGCCACGCAAAAAGACGTTGACGCTGCTAAGGCAAAGCTTGATGCTGCGCGTAAGGAGCTTGATAAGTACAGCACCAACAAGGATGAGTTGAATAATGCAATCGCTCAGCATGGTAAGGTAAAGACTGGTGATACGTCTAAGCAAGGCGAGGAGAAGCTCAAGACCGCTGACCCAGCATATCAAAACGCAACTGAAAAAGAGCGTACAGCTTATGATAACGCTGTAAAGAAGGCAAACGATCTTTCTAAGGATCCAAGCGCTTCTCAAAAGGACGTTAATGCAGCTATTGATGAGCTTCAAAAAGCCAAAGCAGCTCTTGACGCTAAAGCAACCGATAAGTCGCAGCTTATAACTGCCGAAAAGCTCACCTTTGATAATCCTAATAATGATGCAAGCAAGCAGAGTACCTTCTACAAGAATGCCGCTGCGAAGAAAGACACCGACCCTGCTGCTAAAACTGCTGTTGAAAACTATGACACTGCGTTAGCTAAGGCTCGTGAGGTTCTTAAGAAAGATAATGCAACTCAAAAAGAAGTTAATGATGCTAAAGATGCATTAACTAAGGCCGAAAACGCTCTGCATGAGAATTATAAGTCCGATGCTAACGATCTTACGAAAGCTCTTGCAGACAACTTTAGCGGATATCTGATGCCAGCCTACTTCAACGCTTTCGATAAGGCGCAAGCTGGAGACACTGATGCTAAGAAAGCATTCAAAGATTACAACGATGCTTATCAAAAAGCTAAGGCTCTGAAGGAAAAGTTTGCTAAAACTAATCCAGCTGAGCAGCCAACTGCTACAGACATCGCCGATGCAAAGAAAGCTCTTGAAGATGCTCGTAAAGTCATCGACAAGTATGCAACTAATACCAGCAGGCTTTCGGCAGCTGTGTTTAATGACCTTGCTATAAAGCTCAGCCCTGCGTATAAGAATGTATCTGAAGCTGATGCAAGCGCGGATGCAAAGGCTGCTAAGAAGAAGTATGACGATGCCGTAAAGAAGCTACAACAGGCGCTTGAGAAAAAGATGCCTAAGGATCAAGCAGATGGTAATGATATTCCTGATACAAATACTCCTGATAAGGATGGCAACCCTGACAGCGGAGACTACCTGAAGAATATTCAGGCACACGCACAAGGCGAGCCTCTGGATAGGGATGTTGACGCTATCCTTAAGGAAATGAACGCTGCAGCTGCTGAGTTGAATAAGTTTGCAACCAAGACTGACGCGCTGCTTAAGTCTGTTAACGAGGATGATGCAACCAAGCAGACTCCTGCGTATAAGAATGCTTCTGTGCCTGATTTCAAGAATGATGATGGCACTGAGAATGCAACTAAGAAAGAAGCAGCTAAAAAGGCTGTAGACGATTATGGCAAAGCTCTTAATGAAGCTAAGGAATTGCTCAAGAATCCTGCTGCAACTCAGAAGGAAGTCAATGATGCGTTGAAGAAGCTTGATGAAGCACGCAAGGCTCTCGACGCTTACAACACCGACACCGCCAAGCTTGTGGAAAGCGTAAAGAAGCACGGCTCTACAGAGGGCCCTGCAGCTACAGAAGGAACGCAAACTTCTGATGCGTATCGCAATGCGTCTGATCCTCACTTCATGAAGGCGGATGCAACTGACCCAACTAAGTTAGTTGAAGATACCGAGAGGAACAACGCTGCTAAGGAAGCCAAGAAGGCGTATGATGAAGCTTTGACAAAAGCTCAGGAGCTTTTGAAGAAGCATGACAGCGCTGACACGCCGCAAGACGCAAAGCCAACTCAAAAAGACATCAACGCCGCACTTAAGGCTCTCGACGATGCTCGTACTGAGATTGAGAAGTATAAGACTGTTACTACTGATCTTGAGACAGAAACTAAGAAGTCTACTCCAGAGCATGCTGCTGTTACTGAAGGCGACTTCGAGAATACGCCTGAGTTCCAGAATGCTGATGCTAAGAAGAAGGATGGCGCTGACGGTAAGAAGGTAGACAATGATGATGTGAAAGCGTACAAGGATGCTTTGGCAAAGGCACGCAAGTTGGCGCAAGATAACACATCCAATACGCTCAGCGATCATCCAACTCAGAAACAGATTGATGATGCTCTTGAGGCCTTGAAGCAAGCTAAGCAAGCTATTACCGACGGCTATAAGACAAACGTTGATAAGCTTAAGCAAGCTAAGGAATACGCAGAAGATGTATTCAAGAAGACTCCTGAATACAAGAATGCTGAAGCAATCAAGGCTGACGCTAACAACGCAAAGCATGATCAGGCTGGAAAGGACTTGGGCGATGCTACTAAGCAAACTGGTTTTGAAGGTCAGATTGCTAAGATTGCTGAAAAGCTTAAGGATACTAGCAAGCTTACTCAGCGTGAGGTTGATGCGTTAGTAAAGCAGCTCAATATTGCTCAGAAGAAGATTGCTGACAGCTACAAGACCAACGTTGACAAGCTTAATAACGAGGTCGGTGATAAGGATCAAGACGGCAAGCCTGTAACTCCTAAGTTTGAAGAGTCGATTCCGTACAAGAACGCTCTTGAAAAGAAGAACGCTGGCGACGCTGATGCGACTGCAAAGCTGGAAGCTTACAACGAAAAGCTCAAGGCTGCGCAGGAACTCATCAACAAGGTGAATAATCCTGATCCAAATGTTGAAGCTGATAAACAGCCAACTCAAAAAGAAGTTGATGATGCTCTTAAGGCTTTGCAAGATGCTAAAAAGGCAATCGACGACAGCTTCGGTACTAAGATTGACGATTTGAAGACTGAAGCTGCGAAGTCTACTGCCGATACGACAGATCCTACTGCTAAGCCAACTGCTGGGTCATTTGAGAGTACTACTGAGTATCAGAATGCGCTTGCTAAGAAGACTGATGACGGCAAGGATAATGCTGACGTTACTGCTTATAAAGAAGCGTTGAAGAAAGCTAGGACTTTGCTTGAAAAGTTTGGTGATGACGGTAAACCAAAGCCTGGTGCTAAGGATGTTCCAACTCAGCAAGAAGTTGACGAGGCTCTTAATAATCTGAAGGAAATTAAGGATAAGATTACTAAGAACTACGTCACTAGCCCGCACGACTTGCAAGAAGAAGTTGATAAGTCTAAGGACGGCAAGGACGACACCAGCACCGACGTGTTCGAGAACACTCCAGAGTTCAAGAACGCGACTGCGAAGGGTGATGAAGCTGCCAAGAAGGCACTAGATGCCTACACCGAAAAGCTCAAGGCTGCCAGGAAGCTTCTTGATGCCTTTGATCGCACTACTGGCAAGCCAAAGGGTAAGCTTCCAGACGGCATGGATAAGGCTCCAACCCAGCAGGAACTTGACGCTGCTTTGAAGGATCTTCAGGATGCCAAGAAGAAGATTACTGACGGCTACAAGACTAATAAGTCTGATTTGAACACTGAAGCTGGCAAGGATTCTGACTTCACTAAGACACCTGAGTACGTAAATGCTCAAGCTAAGGGTGATGACGCGTCTAAGCAGGCTCTTGAGGATTACAAGAAGGCTCTTGAGGATGCGAATAAGGTTCTCGGCGATAAGAATGCAACCCAGGCTCAGGTTGATGATGCTTTGAAGAAGCTTCAGGATGCTAAGTCTAAGCTTTCTGATGGTTATAAGACTGATAAGACTGATCTGACTGCTGAAGCTGGTAAGGATTCTGATTTCACTAAGACGCCTGAGTATCAGAATGCTCAAGCTAAGGGTGATAACGCGTCTAAGCAAGCTCTTGACGCCTACAAGAAGGCGCTCGAAGACGCTAACAAGGTTCTCGACGATAAGAATGCAACGCAGGCTCAGGTAGACGAGGCTTTGAAGAAGCTCCAGAATGCTAAGAAGAAGCTTACTGATTCTAATAAGACTGATAAGTCTAAGCTTCAGACTGAGGCGGATGCTGATGCTAAGTTCCGTGATTCTGTATTCTTTATGATTGGAATGACTGAGGATATTGACGCGTATAACAAGGCTTTGGCTGAGGCTAACAGTGTGCTTGCAGATCCTAACGCTACTCAGGCTCAGGTTGATGAGGCTTTGAGGAAGCTTCAGGCTGCTAAGGATAAGATTAATCACCCGTTTGGTATTGATAGTGGTGTTGGAAGCGGCTCTGGTTCTGGTGTTGGTTCTGGTTCTGCTGCTGGTTTTGAGACTACTGATTCTCAGAGTGCTTCGGTTGATAAGACTGCTTTGAGAGTTGAGGTTAACAATGCTGAAGCGGATTCTTCTGCTGCGTCTAAGGCGAATACTGCTGCTGCTAGAGCTTATGTGAGTGCTTTGGCTGAGGCTAAGCGTGTGCTTGCTGATAAAAATGCTACTCAGGCTCAGGTTGATGCCGCTTTGAGGAAGCTTAAGAACGCTAAGGCTGCGTGGCGTAATGCTTCTGGTGCTTCCGGTAATGCTAGTGGTCTTGCTAAGACGGGTGCTGCAACTGGCTTGTTTGCAAGTCTTGCCGCAGTCTTCTCCGGACTTGGTGTTGCAGGCATAGCTTCTCGCCGCCGCAAGCACTCTAACGAGTAGTCTTGCGCCGTAATTAAGCAAATTCCCTCGCAGGTTATCTTCCGATAATCCGCGAGGGATTTTTGTACACCACCACAATGTAAAGTTGCGGTATGGAAAGTGCGAACAGAACAGATAGTACAACTACTGAAACCAACTGCAACGAAAGCAGCACAAACTCTTCCGCACTCACCTCAAGAAGCCTTATTAAAGCGGGCTTTGCTCGCCCGGATGCCGCACGTTGCGCAATGATGGCAATACGCAAAAACTGCAATAAAATATCGTTTGAAACACTACTAAGAAGCGCGCTTACAGTTGAAGATCCAGATTCTGCATTGCTTTCATTGCAAGATTTAAGTGAAGCATACCCCGAAATAATAAATAATATTTCAACTTCAAATTCGCAAATATCTGACTCATTAACAAGCCTAATGCAAGTATTAGGTGCGTCTAACGCGTTGGCAATGTTTATGCGCACAAGGCCTAATCTTATAAAAGCTGCAGCAAATGACCCGAATCATCTTTTTGCAATGACTAGGGAAGAACGCGTAAAAGACTTACTCGAAGCAATACAAGCTTACACTGCAACAGTTGTTTCTTCTGAAAGCAGCGATTCTAACACAATTTACTTAACATCACTCGGCTTTGCACAAGCAGTTTCTGCGCTTCGTGCGCGCTACCGTGAGCATGTTGCTGCAATTATGGCGGCTGATTTAGCGAGCGCTGACCCTGTTGAAGTGCAGCCAGATATTAGCCGTAAGCTTTCCGACGCTGCCGATGCTGTTTTAGAGGCAGCGTTGTCTATTTCGCGAGGACAGGTTACTGGTTCTTCCGCATGCAGATTTGCGATTATTGCTATGGGCAAGCTTGGAGCGCAAGAAATTAACTACGTTTCCGATATCGATTTGATTTATGTTGTGGAGCCTGCGGATTTAAGCAACAAGCAGAACCAGGATGCTGCTTTGCGCGTTGGTGTTTCTATGGCAATGGTTTTGCAAAAAGTATGCCAGTCGGTGGTTATGGGCTCTGTGGAGCCTCCGCTTTGGCAGATTGATACTGCGCTTCGCCCGGAAGGTAAGGATGGTCCTCTTGTTCGTAGGCTTGATTCTCATAGAGAATATTATGAAAAGTGGGCGAGTAGCTGGGAGTTTCAGGCGCTTTTGAAGTCGCGCCCTGCAGCAGGGGATACGGATCTTGGAAAAGCTTATCGCGATATGGTCGAGCCGTTTATTTGGAAGGCTTCTGGTCGTGAGCATTTTGTAGCTGACTGCCAGCATATGCGTCAGCGTGTGGAGTCGCTTATTCCGGCTTCTCAACGCGATTTGGATATGAAACTTGGTAAAGGCGGCTTGCGCGATGTTGAGTTTACTGTGCAAATGCTGCAGCTTGTGCACGGAAGTGAGGATGAGTCGCTTCGAGTAAGGGATACTATTTCCGCTTTGCAAGCGTTGGCTCAAGGTGGCTACGTCTCTAGGTCTCAGGCGGCGCTATTGGCAGAACACTACCGTTTTGAGCGTGTTCTTGAGCATCGTCAGCAAATGTGGAGTATGCATCGCACGCATTTGTTCCCAGATTTGGGTGCGCAAGGAAACGGCGGCTTGGATCGCGCGCGCACAATTTCTACAGAGCAGCTTAACAACAATGAGCAGATTTGCCGACTTGCTCGTGCTGTGCGGCTTCGTCCGGAAGAGTTAGTTGCGCGTTTTGATAAAGCTCGTCGTGAAATTCGGCACTTGCATAAGGATATTTACTACCGTCCGATGCTTCCTATTAACGCTCAAACGGATGCGGATCCTATTGTGCTTTCGCCGGAGGCTGCTCGCGCGCGCTTTGCTTCTATTGGTTTTGCGGATGCTCGCGCAGCACAGTTGCATGTTGAAGCGCTTACAGAGGGGCTTTCTAGGGCTGCTAAAATTCATAGAATTTTGCTTCCGGCAGTGTTGAAGTGGCTTGGCGACGGGCAGAATCCGGATATGGGTTTGCTTGCGTGGCGGCGTCTTGCGGAGCGTTTTGGCGGAAAAAATACGTATCTTGGTTTTTTGCGTGATTCTCCTTCCGCAGCTCAGCGTCTTTGCCACGTTTTGGCGGATTCGCGCTATCTTGGCGACGCTATGATGCAGTCTATGCAGTCTATTACTTGGCTTGGAGACGACGAAGCGTTATCTGCGCGCGATAGGGCAAGTCTTGACATGCAAACTAGTGCAATGGTTGCGCGTTATGCAAGTAATATTGCGGATTTTGCGCAGTCTTTGCGCGCTCTTCGCCGGCAGGAAATTGAGCGAGTAGCTTTAGCTTGGATGTGTGGTCTTATTGATGACGATACTTCTATGCTTGCAATGAGTGATGTGTTTGATGCTATTTTAGATGCGACTTTGCAATGGTCTATGCGTGAAGCTGTGTCAGTCATGAATTTGAATGCTCCTCAAGCTGAAATTGCTATTATTGCTTTAGGTCGCTACGGTGGTAGAGAAGTAAACTTCTGTTCTGATGCAGATATTATGGTAATTTACAAGCCGGTTGGTGAAGTTTGCGATTTAAATACAGCTCACCGCTTTGCGCAAAAAACTGTAGATATTTTGCGTAATATTTTGCAAGGTCCTCTTACGCTTGAACCAAAAATCATGGTCGATTTGGATTTGCGTCCGGAAGGGAAAGACGGTCCGCTTGTTCGTTCGCTAGAATCTTGCGAAAATTATTATCGTCAGTGGTCTAGTACTTGGGAGCATCAAGCGTTGTTGCGAGCGCGTTTCGCTGCAGGTTCTAAGGAATTGGCGGATGCTTTGCTTGATGGCGTTGTGAACGAATTGCGCTACGCTGCAAATCCTCTTAGTGATTCTCAGCTTGCTGAAATTCGTAAGCTTAAAGCGCGCATGGAAGCGGAGCGTTTGCCTCGAGGTGTGAGTAGGGATAGGCATTTGAAGCTTGGTCGTGGCGGTTTAAGCGATGTTGAGTGGACTGTGCAATTGATGCAATTGCAATATGCTTCAAAGCATGAATCTTTACGAGTAGTTGGAACTATGCAAGCATTGAAAGCATTGCAATCTGAGCATTTTATAAGCGACGAGGATGCTGAAGTTTTAAGCCGCTGCTGGCATATGTGTTCTGCAGTGCGCAACGCAAACTTCTTGTGGTCTGGCTCAATGGCTCGCGCAGATATTATTCCAACTGACTCGTATTCTTTGGGCGGAATCGCAACTTACCTTGGCTATGAGCCGAATCAGGGCCGCGTTTTTGAAAACGATCTTTTAGCAACCATGCGTCAGTGCCGCGAAATCATGTCTCGTCTTTTCTACGCTCGCTAATCATTTCATCTTTAGTCACTTTACATTTATTGTTGCATTATTTGTTTTAAGTTATAATTACAAGACGGGAGGTGATTTTTAATGAAAAATGCAGTAATAAGTAATGATGTAAAAGAAAGAGCTAACTCTTCAGTTTTTTATGCTGATGCTTCTGCAACTATAAGACAAGCAGTCAGTAGTGAAAATTTAGAAGAAAATGACGAATTATTATCTACTGATTTTGCTGCAAAACTTATGCATAGTTATAAGCAGTCAGTTTCTGGTTTAGCACGCCCATATGCGGATGTTTTTGCTGAGTTAGAAAAGGGCTTGTAATGAGTTCTTTTAATATTCTTGTTACTCAAGATGCAGAAAATGATTTAAAAAATATAAGAGACTATATTGCATCTAATATTTCTAAGAAAACTTCCGTAAGAATTATTAATCTTATTAAATCTAGTATTGAAAGACTGTCTCTTTTCCCTCAGTTTGCGCCTGCAGTCAAGTATGAGCCTTGGAATTCACTTGGCGTGCGTCGTATAGTTGTAAAGAATTTTCTTGTTTATTACAGAGTTGTTTTAGAAGAAAATACAGTTTATATTTTGAAGGTTACTTATGGTAGGCGTAATCAACAAACTGTATTGGAACAAATAGATTTATTGGATTGAATGCTTATTAAATGTTGCATAATAAGTTATAGTTGTTCGCCACTCCGTATATAAATTCGTCAACGCTAATCAGTAAAATTACGTAGGTCGCGTGTGGTTGCGACCGTCTTGCCAATTGACGGAAGGTGAGCGGTACTTATTATGACGAACGCAATTTCTAGTTCTTTGCATCAAACTTTTTCTCGCAGCACAATTGCAAATTCTCTAGCTGGCAAAAGTGTTGTTACATTAGATGATATTTCAACTGCGCAAATACGAATGCTCTTAGACAAAGCGCGATACATTGATTCGCACCGTAAAGAAGTGGCTCACACTTGCGATGGCAGAGTGTTGGCCACTCTTTTTTATGAGCCGAGCACGCGCACTCGCTTAAGCTTCGAAACAGCAATGCTGCGTTTAGGTGGAAAGGTAATCGGTTTTGCAGGTGCGCAACTTTCTAGTGCAAGCAAGGGTGAAACTGTAAACGATACTTTGAAAGTCGTGTCTAATTATGTTGATGTTGTTGCAATGCGTCACCCAAAGGAGGGTGCTGCTTTTGTTGCAACGCAAGCTGTGAGCACGCCTATTATTAACGCAGGTGACGGCGGCCACATGCACCCAACTCAAACTCTTGCAGACTTGGCAACTATTCTCGCGCGTTTTGGTCGCCTTAATAATCTCACTGTCGGCTTGTGTGGCGACTTAACTTATGGACGCACAGTTCACTCGCTTATTGAAACTTTGTGCCGCTTTGGAAACGTTCATTTTGTGCTGATTAGCCCGGATGAGCTTAAAACTCCGCAGTACGTAATCGACCGCATTAATGACACTCCTTCGTGCACTTACGAAGAAACTCGCGACTTGATGGAAGTTATTGGCAAGCTTGACGTGCTTTACATGACCCGCGTGCAAGAAGAGCGTTTTACGGATCGCGAGCAATACTTGCGACTTCGTGACACGTACATTTTGACTGAAGAAAAATTGCAAAAAGCAAAGTCGCATATGCCTGTGCTGCATCCGCTTCCTCGAATTAACGAGATTTCTGTTGACGTTGATGACGATCCTCGCGCAGCATATTTTGAGCAGGTTAAAAACGGTATGCTTATGCGTATGGCTTTGGAAAGTTCCGTTCTTGGAGACGAGCTTTGCGGCTACGAACCAACTGATTTTGTAAACGTGCCAGAAGACGAATTGCAAGCAGTTGACGCACACGGAATTTCATTAACGGATCCTCGCGTGCACGTAACAGACGTGAATGCGCCTGAAGATCTTACTTGCCCGAATCCTCGTTGCATAACAAACAGCGAACTAACTCTTAAATGTAAGTTCTACAAAGCTGATTCCGTAAGGCAAGAGTATCGTTGCATGTATTGCGACGAAGAAGCAGAAACTAAATAAAAAATTTAATAATATTATTATATAACTGTAAAAATTACGCAAAACCAGGAGTGAAATGAACGAATCAGGCACCTTAACTTTGCGCAATATCTCTGTGTGGGATACTGGCGAACGTATTGATCTTATTGTTGATGGCGTTCGTCAGGATGCCCTTATAGAGCAGAATGCGCGCGTTACTGGCGATATTGACGCAAGTGATTGGGTTGTTGCTCCTGGTTTTGCAGATCCGCATGTGCATTTTAGAGATCCAGGTCAAACAGCAAAAGAAACAATGATGACCGGCAGTGAGGCTGCGGCGGCTGGCGGTTATACGCAAGTTTTGATTATGCCAAATACTGTTCCAGCTCTTGACGGCGAGCCTTGGGAAGATGCTCCATTTGATGTAGATAATGTAGTTGACTATTTGCAGCGCTATGGTTGCATTTACGGCGTAAAATTGCCAGTTCGCTACGATTTGAGCGTGTGCGCATCATTGGGGCGTAAAGGCTTAAAACCAAGCAATATTGAGCTTTGGAAAAAGTATGTTGCTGGAATCGACGATGACGAAAAAACTTCTCCTATGAAAAAGCACCCGATTACTGCTATAAGCGACGACGGTGCTGCAGTGCCTGAACCGATTTTGCGAGATGTGTTAGCTATGGCAAAACAAACTGGTTTGCCATTCGTGGAGCATTGTGAGCATCATAATACGGGAGCTGTGAACGAGGGTCCGGTCGCAAAAATGCTTGGTGTTGGTGGAATTCCAGCTTCTACTGAGCTTGCAATTGTTCAGCGAGATATTGATGCTTCCCGCGAAACTGGCGTACATGTGCATTTCCAGCATGTGAGCACTGCTGCTGCGTTTGAAGCTATTCGTAAGGCAAAGAAAGAGGGTTTGCCGATTACGTGCGAAACTGCGCCTCACTATCTAGCTTTGTGTGATGAGGATGTTTTGCGATATGGTGCTATGGCTAAGATGAATCCTCCTCTTCGTTCAAAAGCGGATCGTCAAGCAACGCTCGCTGCTATTGCGGATGGCACAATTGACATGATTGCAACAGATCACGCGCCTCACACTGCGGAAGAAAAGTCAGGAAATTTTGCAAGCACTCCTAACGGAATTATTGGGCTTGAGTGCGCGTATGGTGTGTGCCGCAAAGTGCTTGTTGATGCAGGATATACGGACGATAAGCATTTAATCGAATTAATGGCAGTAAATCCAATGCAATTGATGAGCAGAAGACCTACTGATATTGCGGCTTTGCTTAATGTTTCTTCGCGATGCGCAAACAAGCGAACGCTGCGTTTAAGTATTACTGAACACCCTGAAAACGTTGATTTAGTGCTGATTAATATGCGCGAAAATTGGGCGGTTGACGCAAATTCGTTCCATTCAAAAGCTCGAAATACTCCTTTTGATGGATGGCAACTTACAGGAAGGCCTGTTGCGACGATTATTGGTTCAGAAATTGCTTTCTCGAGAATGTGATTGATTAAATATAAATTTGGAATGGTAGTAAATTATGGACGAACTTATTGAAGCGATTGCAGCCAAGCAAAATCCTAGCGTTGTGGGCTTGGATCCTAAGCCTGGAATTGTTCCTGCCGAAATTATTAGCTCTCTTGCGGACGAAGTTTTGCAAGAAGTAGAAGGCGAGGATGCGCTGCCAACGCTTTTAGCTACAGCTTATTTTGAGTTTAATCGTGCGATTATTGACGCGGTTTCGGATATTGTGCCGGCAGTAAAGCCGCAAATCGCTATGTACGAGGCGCTTGGTCCTGCAGGTATCGATACTTACGCAATGACCTGCGAATACGCAAAATCGCAAGGATTAGTTGTAATAGGTGACGCAAAGCGCGGAGATATTGGCTCTACAGCTGGTCAGTATGCGGCTCATTTAAGCGGCTTCGCTAATCTTTCTGCATATTTTGAAGACGAAAATGCGACTGATAACGCACTGCCACAATCTCTTAAAAATCTTCTAAAAAGCTCTAAAAATCTTGACGTTTGGCATGAAGATTCGCTTACAGTAAACCCTTATATGGGTTCGGATGGAGTGAAGCCTTTTATCGATGAAGCATTAGCGCACGATAAAAGCATTTTTGTGCTGCTTCGCACTTCGAATCCTTCTAGCAAGGAGCTACAGGAGCTTATTTTGCAAGATGGCAAGCCAGTGTATGAGCATATGGCGGATTTGATTGAGAACTGGGGTGCTTCAAGCATTGGCAAGCACGGTTATTCAAGAGTTGGCGCAGTTGTAGGTGCCACGCATCCGCAGGAGGGCAAGCATTTGCGCGAGATTATGCCGCACACTTTCTTCCTTGTTCCAGGCTATGGCGCTCAAGGCGGTACAGCTCAAGATGTTGCTGGAATGTTTGATGCAAATTCTGAAGGCGCTATTGTAAATTCTTCGCGCGGTATTATTGGTGCTTGGAAAAAGTCTGAAGATTACGCTAAAAATCAAGGTCATATGTCTCTCGATGACATTCTTGATATTGTGCGTGATTCTGCAGCTGTTGCTGCGAAAAATATGCGTGACGACTTGCGAAATGCAGTGTATCGCTAGAATGTATAACTAAAATAAATATAACTAAAAATATAATTAAAATTAAAAATAAAACGCAACGGTACAAAACACATACAAGGGTAGGGGAAACCACATGAGTGATGGCATGTTTATTCCAACGCGAAAAGCCTCTGGAAACGCCATAATTACGTTACGTGAAGACGCTTTTGATTCTTCCGGCTCAAGTTCTGCAGACGAAAGCAATAATGCAAAATATTCGCGCCTTTGGGGGCGCAGAGCTGTAGAAGTACTCAATAATGAGAAGCTAGACGAAGGCGTGTACCGTTTAACTTTGCGAGATTCTGAGATTGCTAAAAAAGCTGCTCCTGCGCAATTTGTGAACTTGTATTCCCCTGACCCAACTGCTATGCTTCCGCGTCCTTTTGGAGTTGCAAGCGTAGAAGGCGATACTTTTACTTTGATTTTTGCTGTGATTGGCAAAGGCACTGCTAAGTTTGCTGAGCTTAAACCAGGAGATAGCATTGACGCTCTTGGACCTTTGGGACTTGGCTTTAATATTTCCAAACCTGCACATTATGTGTTGGTAAGTGGCGGCTTGGGTGTGCCACCTATTTTGTGTGCTGCTCAAGCGCTTTCAAAGCGTGAAGATTCTAGTGTAACGGCAGTGCTTGGCTACCGTAATAAGCGTTTTGCAGATGATTTAACGAAAGAATATATTTCAGACGTACACAGTATTACAAATGCTGAAGGAACTGTTATTACACTTCTTGACGAACTTGAAAAAGTTAAGCATTTTGATTTCGAAGACGATTTGCCAACGGTTATTTTGTCTTGTGGTCCTTTGCCTATGATGAAAGCTGTAGCTCACTGGGCACATGAAAGAAATATTGAGTGCCAGCTCAGTTTAGAAGCGCGTATGGGTTGCGGATACGGAACTTGCGTTGCTTGCGTTGTTGACACTTTGGAAGGCAGGCTGAAAGTTTGCAACGACGGTCCTGTTTTTGATGCGAATCGTTTGGGTTGGGAGTAAAAAATATGAGTGCTGTAAATAATGCCGAAAATAATTCTGTAAATAACGCAAATTCCGTAACAAATTCCGCTGAAACTTTTGGTTTTGACACTAGCCACGTTTGGAAGCACCCAACTCAAGTCGCAGGCGTTAAGTGGAAAAACATGGTTGGAACTGCTTCTGGAACTTTCCAGCTTGCAGCTTGCCGACGCTTTTACGACGTAAGCCAACTCGGCGCAATTTGTACAAAAGGTGTTTCTCCTGTTCCGTGGGAAGGAAATCCTTCTCCGCGCACTGCAGAATCTCCTTCTGGAATGGTAAACGCAGTTGGATTGCAAAATCCTGGTGTCGACCATTATTTAGTAGACGAGTTGCCGAAACTAAAATCCATGGGAGCACTTGTTATTACTAATGTTGCAGGTCACAGTGACGACGATTATGCGCAAGTTGTTGAAAAGCTTGCAGATTCTGCGGCCGACATGCTTGAAATTAATGTAAGCTGCCCAAA
The DNA here is from genome assembly GCA_947088155.1 of uncultured Gardnerella sp. Taxonomy (GTDB): domain Bacteria; phylum Actinomycetota; class Actinomycetes; order Actinomycetales; family Bifidobacteriaceae; genus Bifidobacterium. The sequence goes on from CAMUFL010000005.1 coordinate 61,335, forward strand.
CGTGACTCACGGCGGAATGAGCGTTGGCACTGATCCGGTTGCATTGCACCGCTTAATTAAGCGTCTTCGCGCAATGACAAGCAAGCCAATGATTGTAAAAATGACGCCAAATGTGACGGATATCGTTTCGATTTGCAAAGCTGCAGTTGATGCTGGAGCGGATGCTTTAAGCATGATTAACACGCTAGTTGGTTTGCGAATTGATATTCGAACAGGCGAGCCTATTATTGCAAATCGCACGGGCGGTGTTTCCGGTCCTGCTATTTTCCCGATTGGACTTGGGTTTGTGTGGCGAGTGCGTCAAGCTATGCCAGATATTCCAATTATTGGCATTGGTGGCATTGATTCTGGCGAAAAAGCTTTGGAATACTTGTATGCTGGCGCGAATGCTGTAGAAGTTGGTGCTGCTGCTTTGGTGGATCCTACTGCTCCTATTCGCATTGCTCGCGAGCTTGACGATTTGCTTGATTCTCGTCCAAAGCTTGCGTCTTTACTCGCTGAAGGCAAAACTTGGCGCTGAAATTAAGTATTTAAAAAGTATTTAGAAAGTATTTAAAATCATTTTAAGAAAGAGAGCTAATTATGGCAGAATTAGACGAACGTTTTACAAAGTTTTTGCTTGATTCAGGTGCGCTTAAATTTGGTGACTTTACGCTGAAATCTGGTCGTCAATCACCTTATTTTATTAACGCTGGTGCTTTTGACGACGGCATGAAAATCGCAAATCTAGGCGCATACTACGCTGAGCGCGTTGTTGCAGCAATCGAAGATGGCAAACTTCCGCAAGATATCGACACTGTTTTCGGCCCTGCTTATAAAGGTATTCCGCTGGCAGTTTCTACGGCAATGGCTTTGACGAATAATCATAATATGCCTGTTGGTTTTACTTTCGATCGCAAAGAGCGAAAGGATCATGGCGACGGCGGAATTATGGTTGGAAAACCGTTAAAAGACGGCATGAAAGTTCTGTTAGTTGACGATGTGATGACCGCTGGAACCGCAGTTCGCGAAACTTTGCCAAAGCTTAAAGCGGAAGCAAATGTGCAAGTTGTTGGCTTGATTTTGGCAGTAGACAGAATGGAACGCACGAAAGACAGCGAGCTTTCTGCAGTAAAAGCAGTAGAGCAGGAGTTTGGCTTCCCAGTTTTGCCAATTGCAAACGTGCGCGAAATTTTCGCTGCAGCAAAGCGCTTAGTTAATGCTGACGGTAAGCCAGTTATGGATGAGGAATTAGCTTCGCGTGCTGCAGATTACTTGCGTACGTATGGTGCGTAATTATCCTCTACAATTTCGGAACCAAACGGCCACAACGCAAGTTTTGCCATTTTGAAAGATTGTATGCCAAATGGAATGCCAACAATTGTGCAGCAGCAAATGAATCCTGAAACGATATAGCCTAATGCAAGCATTGGTCCAATGAAAAATACAATCCATAGTATGTTCCAAATTGTGCTAGTGCCGCCTTGGTAAATAACATGTTTTCCAAATGGCGTGAGCGTGAGCTTTGCCATTTTGAATGCTTGAATACCGAATGGTATGCCAATAACGGTTATGCAAAGGAGGAAACTTATAAATAACCAGCTTGCAGCAATGAAAAGACCGCCGAATATCAGCCACACAATATTGCCAAGAAGTTTCATAAAAGTAGTATATAAGTTTTTTCAGTTTTAATGAAGTATGATTTTTGATAAGTGATTTATTGTAAGCGGGTTGTAAAATAATGCGTTGCAATAGATGCATTTGTTTAAAGGAAGAATATGTTCTGCACGCAATGTGGTAATAAAAATGATGATAATAGCAAGTTTTGCAATACTTGCGGAGCGCTTTTAGAAGTTACGTCAACAGTCGAGCCGTCAATCCAAAGTCAACAATACGAATTGCCTACTAACGAAGCGCCTACTACTGTATTTCCTGCGCAGGAAGCTTTATCGGATAATCTAAACGTTTTAGGTTCTCCTATTATGGGTTCTTCGAGTGAACAGCCTTCCATGAATAATTCACCTTACGTACAAGGCGAAGCTCCGGCTAATTATTCTCATTCAGAGGATGATAAGCGCAAGAAGAAAGTAATTATTACTTTAATAACCGCTATTATTGCTTGTGTTTTGGTTATAGGTGCTGGTGCATGGTGGTATGTAAATAGTGCGCGAACAGCTCAATCAAATAATAAAACTGAATTACAATCATCAAAATCAAAGAATAATAAATCTAAGCAGCATGTTCTAACTAATGATGATTTAGATTCAGACGATGAAGATAGTGATACTAGCAGCGATAAGGATAACGCTATTGGTGCGAGTGAAAAGCTCAATACCAAAAAAATCAATAAATTAGTAAGCAATTTTGCTTCAAATAATAGCGTATCTGTAGCGATTTCTGGCAAGAAGGGCATATTGTATGAGTCTTCTAATTCTCGTAAAACATTCCCTGCTGTAGGTTTTTATTTCCCTGTTGTTCTTTATACTAAGGATAATCCACAGCATGATTATGAAGATAAGTGTGAAGATGTTATTAAGGCAATGAGTAATGACTCCGCTAATGAGCTTTTAGATGATCAAGGTGGCATAGACGGATTAGATCAATGGCTGTCAGATAATGGCTATGCAAATACATCTTTTACTCGCAAATATGGTGATGTTGATGCATCGAACGATGGTCACGAAAATCTTACTTCTTCTCATGATGCTGCGATGATGCTTTCAAAAGCTATGCAAAATTCGACTATTGCCAATGCGACGGGTTACGATATTTCTGCTGATGGCGTGAACGTTCCAGACGGCATAGAGGTTATGGCTCATCGTGGTCAAGGAATTAAGAATGTTTATAACTATTTCTTGATTCTTAAGAAGGGCAAGAATAGGATCGGAGTGTCTGTTTTAACAAAAAGTGCAGATAAAGATGACGTTGCTGAATTTGTTTCAAAACTGTTGAATTTGTTGAAAAATAATCTCTAAATATATTAAGTTGACGCTTTGTGGCATAATAAGCAAGGTTTATTTCTTAGCTGCTTAATTTGCAGCCTATTAGCGAAAGAAACGGGTAACTCGTGGCACAGACTACCAATGATATTAAGAATGGATCGGTTTTGAACCTTGATGGTCAGCTTTGGACCGTCGTTAAGTTCCAGCACGTGAAGCCAGGCAAGGGTCCTGCTTTTGTGCGTACCACCATTAAGAACGTGCTCTCGGGCAAGATTGTCGACAAGACTTTTAATGCCGGCATGAAGATGGAGTTCGAGACCGTTGATAACCGCACGTTGCAATATTCATACGAAGATGGCGACAACTTCGTCTTTATGGATATGACCACTTACGACCAGGTTTATATTCCTAAGGTTTTGGTTGGCGAGCAGAGCAAGTATTTGCTTGAAGGCACCGACTGCATCGTAAGCTTCCATGATGGCACTCCTTTGAGCGTTGAGCTTCCAGCTTCCGTGATTTTGACTATTACTCACACTGAGCCAGGCTTGCAAGGCAATCGTTCTAACGCTGGTACTAAGCCTGCAACTGTGGAAACCGGTGCTGAAATCCAGGTTCCACTCTTCGTGGGTGAAGGCGAAAAGGTGAAGGTCGACACTCGTGACGGCTCTTACCTTGGTCGTGAAAACTAAAGAATTAATTATCTAATTAAAATAATTAGTTATCTAATTAAATTAGCTATTTATTTCTCAATAATTTTTATAGAGTGACCCGGTGGCGATTATTCGTTGCTGGGTCGCGTAATTTTTGATACAACTTTATTAAGTAATTTTTATACGTTACACAGAAGGGCGTTACGATGGCACGTTCTACCGCTCGTAAAAGGGCTTTGAATACGCTGTATGAGGCGGATGAGAAGAATCAGCATATTCTTTCTTTGCTTGAGGAGCGAGTTAAGGAGCCTGGCGCTCAAACTCCGCTCCCAGAGTACGCTATTGAGATTGTTCGAGGCGTAGGAGAGCGACGTAACAGAATTGACAAGACGCTAAACCGCTATTCGACTGGCTGGAAAGTTGGCAGAATGGCTGTTATCGATCGCAATATTTTGCGCATTGCAGTTTGGGAAATGCTTCTTAATGATGAGATTCCAGATAAAGTTGCTATTGACGAGGCGATTGCGCTCGCAAAAATGTATAGCGATGACGAAGCTATTGCGTTTATTCACGGCTTACTAAGCGCGATTATGGCAGATAAAGACGCTTGTTTGGCAAAGTTTAATGGCGAATCTTCTCCTGAAGACGCTGCTACGGAAGAGTCTACGGAAGAAGCTGCTGCTGCCGAGTAAGAAGCAATAACTATCGCCGGCGCGTCGCCCGTCCGCCAACCTGAGTAGACTTACCACGAATATCCTAAAGCCATAAGGGGGTTAAGGTGGATTACAGCGACACCTTTGCCGGATTCGGCAGTGATGATGCAGTATTGGTGTTGGAGGATGGTCAGGTTTACGTTGGTAAGCCTTTTGGTGCGCAAGGTTCTACGCGCGCTGAGATTGTGTTCTCCACGGGCATGACTGGTTATCAAGAAACATTAACTGATCCAAGTTATGATCAACAAATCGTAGTTCAAACATTCCCACACATAGGTAATACGGGAATAAATCACGAAGATCCAGAATCTGCCCACATTTGGGTTGCTGGTTACGTAGTTAAGAAGCCAAGCCCAGTAGTTAGCAATTGGCGAGCTGAAGGTTCCTTGGAAGACGATTTACAAAAGCAAGGTATCGTTGGCATTAGTGGTATTGATACTCGAAAGCTGGTACGTCATTTACGCTCGGTAGGCGTTATGCGTGCCGGCATTTTTTCTAATAAGGCCCTGGTTGATCCGTCAACCGGGGCTTTTCGCACCGTCGCTTCTTTCGTTGATGAAATTAAGCAAACTCCTCAAATGCAGGGCTTGCGTTTAACGGATGAAGTCAGTACTAAAGAAACGTACACGATTGAGCCTTGCGGTGATTTTGAAGGAAAAGATCCACTTTACACTGTTGTAGCAGTCGACTTTGGTATTAAATCTATGACTCCTCACCGTTTGGCTGAGCGCGGCTGCCGCGTGCACGTTGTAAGCTCCTCAATAAGCTTCGAATCGCTGCAAGCGCTTAACGCAGACGGCGTATTCTTCTCGAATGGTCCTGGAGACCCTAGCCAAGCAAATCGCGAAGTTGAGCTTTTGCGCAAAGTTTTGGATGCAGGTTACCCGTTCTTTGGTATCTGCTTTGGAAACCAGTTACTTGGTCGCGCGCTCGGCTTTGGAACTTACAAGTTGAAGTTTGGTCACCGCGGTATTAATCAGCCTGTAAAAGACGTTACAACCGGAAAAGTGGAAGTTACGGCTCACAATCACGGCTTTGCTGTGGACGCACCTCTTGACGGTCCTGTGCAATCTCCTTACGAAAACGGACACTTTGGTCGCGTGCTAGTTTCGCATATTGACTTGAACGACAACGTTGTAGAAGGCTTGCAATGCCTTGATATTCCAGCGTTCTCGGTGCAATATCATCCGGAAGCTGCAGCAGGACCGCACGACGCTTCCTATCTATTTGACCGTTTTGTGCAATTGATGCGCGAAAACGCTCGAAAAAGCAAGTAATACTCGAAAAAGCAAGTAAGATTTTAAGATTTACGGAAAGAGAAGTTTACTATGCCAAAACGTACTGATATTAAGTCGGTTATGGTAATTGGTTCCGGTCCGATTGTTATTGGTCAGGCTGCAGAATTTGATTATTCCGGAACGCAGGCTTGCCGAGTTCTTCGCGAAGAAGGTATTCGCGTAATTTTGGTTAATTCCAACCCGGCTACGATTATGACAGATCCGGAGCTTGCGGACGCAACATATATTGAGCCAATTGACACTTCGATTTTGGAGCGAATTATTGCGAAGGAGCGTCCGGATGCGCTTCTTCCAACGCTTGGTGGTCAAACTGCGCTTAATGCTGCAATGGATTTGGGTCGTGCAGGAATCCTAGAAAAATATAACGTTGAGCTTATTGGTGCTTCTTTGGAAGCAATCGACCGCGGAGAAGACCGAGAGCTTTTCAAAAAAGTCGTTGAAAAAGCCGGAGCTGAGTCAGCAAAATCCTTTATTGCTCACTCAATCGAAGAAGTAGACAAAATTGTTGAAACTTTAGGATACCCGGTAGTAGTACGTCCAAGCTTCACAATGGGCGGCTTGGGCTCTGGTATTGCTCATAACGAAGAAGAGCTTCACCGCATTGCAGGAGCTGGCATTCACTATTCTCCAACAAACGAAGTGCTTATTGAAGAAGGCATTGAAGGCTGGAAAGAGTTTGAGCTTGAACTTATGCGCGACGCAAAAGATAACGTCGTAGTTGTTTGCCCAATCGAAAACGTCGATCCTGTAGGCGTGCACACTGGCGACTCGATTACAGTTGCTCCTTGCTTTACGCTTACAGACCGCGAGTATCAGAAGATGCGCGATATCGGTATTGCTATTATTCGAGGCGTTGGCGTCGATACCGGCGGTTGCAATATTCAGTTTGCAATCAACCCTCAAACTGGTCGCATTATCGTCATCGAAATGAACCCGCGCGTGTCCCGTTCTTCCGCGCTCGCATCTAAAGCAACCGGCTTCCCAATCGCAAAAATCGCAACGAAACTTGCTCTCGGCTACACTTTGGACGAAATTCAAAACGATATTACGCGTTCAACTCCTGCAAGCTTCGAGCCAACAATCGACTACGTTGTAACAAAGATTCCGCGCTTTGCTTTCGAAAAGTTCCCAGGAGCGGATACCACGCTTACAACTTCCATGAAGTCTGTTGGTGAAGCAATGGCTTTGGCTGGAAACTTCCAGGAATCCCTTGGAAAAGCAATGCGCTCAATCGACAAGCGTCACTCATGCTTTAGCTGGGATGGTGAGCGCCCGAGCAAGGAAGAAGTTAATAAGCTTCTTGAAGAAATGCATACTCCAACCGAGCATCGCTACTTGCAAATTCAGCGCGCGCTTTGGGGTGGGGCAACGCCGGAGCAGATTTTTGCAGCAACAAAAATCGACCCTTGGTTTGTAGAGCAGCTGGCTCAAATTAACGAGACTGCGCTCGCAGTTCGTGAAGCTGAAACCTTAACTCCTAAAGTTTTGAAGCGCGCTAAGCTCGCTGGTCTTTCTGACGTGCAGATTGCGCATTTGCGTAATCTTGGCGACGAAGGCGAAAACATGGTTCGTGAGCTTCGTTGGGCTTACGGTTTGCGCCCTGTTTACAAGACTGTTGACACTTGCGCAGCTGAGTTCGACGCAGCAACTCCGTACTACTATTCTTGCTACGCTGACGAAAGCGAGTTGAAGAAGCGCGATCGCGAAGCTGTGATTATCCTTGGCTCTGGTCCAAACAGAATCGGCCAGGGTATTGAGTTTGATTACACTTGTGTTCACGCTGTTCAGGAATTGGGCAAGGATTACGACACCATTATGGTCAATTGCAATCCTGAAACAGTTTCTACAGATTACGACATGTCTGATCGCCTTTACTTTGAGCCTCTTACTTTCGAAGATGTGCTTGAAATTTACGAAGCAGAAAAGAAGCTTGGACCTGTTAAGGGCGTGATTGTGCAGCTTGGTGGTCAAACGCCACTTTCGCTTGCCGCTCGTCTTAAGGCTGCAGGAGTTCCAATTTTGGGAACGACTCCTGAGGCTATTGATTTGGCTGAAAACCGTGAGCTTTTCGGCGAAGTTCTTCGTCAAGAAGGCATGAACGCTCCTCGATACGGCACAGCGTTAAGTCTTGAGGAAGCAAAAGATGCAGCTCACGCAATTGGCTACCCAGTTCTTGTGCGCCCAAGCTACGTGCTCGGCGGTCGTGGCATGGAAATTGTATACGACGACGCTCAACTTGCAAAGTATGTTGATCGCGCATTGGATGAGGCTCGAGCAGACACGGTTGTTTCTGGCCGCTTGCCTTCGCCGCTTTTGATCGATAAGTTCCTTCAGGACGCTATTGAAATCGACGTTGACGCGCTTTACGACGGCAACGAGCTTTATATTGGCGGTATTATGGAGCATGTTGAGGAAGCTGGTGTGCACTCTGGTGACGCTGCTTGTACTCTTCCTCCAAGCACGCTTTCGGACGATCAAATTCGACGCCTTCGCGAGGGTACGCTTTCGATTGCTCGCGGCTGCTCAGTTCGCGGTCTTATCAACGTACAGTACGCTTTTATGGCAAACACTTTGTATGTAATTGAAGCAAATCCTCGAGCGTCTCGTACTGTTCCGTTTGCTTCTAAAGCTACTGGCGTTGCTCTTGCTAAAGCTGCTGCTCGAATTATGGCTGGTGAAACCATTGCACAGCAGCGCAAGCGTGGACTTCTTCTCCCGCAAGGCGATGGCGGAGATATTCACCCAGGTCAGCAGGTTGCTATTAAAGCTTCTGTGCTGCCGTTCAAGCGTTTCCGCACTCCTGTTGGTCGCACGGTTGATATTTTGCTTGGACCAGAAATGCGCTCTACTGGCGAAGTTATGGGTTTTGATCGCGACTTCCCTCACGCTTTTGCTAAGAGCCAGCTTGCAGCATACAAGGGCGGTTTGCCTACCAGCGGAAACGTTTTTGTGTCCGTAAGCGATGCAGATAAGCGACAACTTCCACTTCTTGCAGTGCGATTAGTGGAGCTTGGTTTTACGATTTGGGCTACTGAAGGTACAGCTTCTGTGCTTCGTCGTTATGGCATTGATTCTGTGATTGTCGATAAGCTTTCTAGTCAGGGCGACACGGCGAAGGATATGCCAAATAGTGAGAAAGCGAACGAAAGAATCGGTAAGAATGTTGTAGAGCTTATCGAAAATGGTAAGATTGACATGGTATTAAATACGCCGAATTCAAGGGGATCACGCACTGATGGTTATGCCATTCGTGCGGCAGCTGTAGCAGCTGATCTTCCACAATTCACTACTATTACCGAATTTGCACCAGTATTAATGGCTATTGAAGCTGTTAAGAACAATGATTATCAGGTGATGAGTATACAAGAACATGCTCAACAGCTGTTTGCAATTGAACAGGCAGAAAGTCAAGAAAGTCGGGCTTAATACATGACCGAGAGCATTCGTGATCAAGAAGTGCAGGCGCAACGATCCGATTTTGGTTTGCGTTTGAAGAACGCTATGGCAAAATATGGACCATTGTGTGTTGGAATCGATCCTCATCGCAAAATGCTGCTTAATTGGGGATACAACATGGATGCTCTTGGAGCTGAACTTTTTTCTATGCGAATGCTGCAAGCTATGAATGGTAGGGCAGCGGCAGTTAAATTCCAATCCAGCATGTTTGAGCGCTACGGTTCTAAGGGTTTCGCAGCGCTTGAGCGTGTGCTGTATGCCGCTCGTCAAATGGATATTATTACTATCGTTGACTGCGGTCATGGAGGATTGTCTACTACTATTTCTGCGCTTGCAGACGCATATTTTAAGCCTGGAGCTCCGCTTCTTGCTGATGCTATTACTTTGCTTCCCTATTATGGCGCACGTTCTATGGGCGGCTTAATTAACGAAGCTCTTAATAACGGTCGCGGTGTTTTTATTGCGTCTCTAACTTCTAATCGCGAAGGCGCAAGTTTGCAAACTGCTATTAGGCAGAGCGGAACTTACCGCGGAACTACTGTAGCTCACGGAATTGCTCAAACAGCTCAAAGTTTTAACAATAAGACTAAAGGAATGGGTTCTGTTGGTTTAATTGTTGGAGCTACTATTGGCGACTGGATGAACGGTGGTGGAATTGACGTAACCAGTTTTACTGGTCCAATTCTTTCTCCTGGTTACGGGTGGCAAGGTGCAGAAGCTGACGATTTAAAGCGTGTTTTTGCTGGTACACATGGTAATGTATTGGTAACTGTTTCGCGTTCGATTGCGTCGCATGGTCCAAATATTGGTGAACTTTCGGCTGCAACTGAACGCATAGCATTGGATATTCGTCAGGCTCTTGTTGATTCAGGCGAATGTGTGTAAACGAGGGGTAAGCAAATGGGTGCCACGGATGAGGCTGCAGTTTCGCAGTCTAGACGTCGATTAATCGTATTAACGGGTCCTACTGCGGCTGGTAAAGGCACAGTAGAAGGCATACTTCGTGAGAAGCATCCTCATATTTGGCTATCTGTTTCTGCTACCACTCGTGCGCCTAGACCTGGTGAATTTAATGGTATTCACTATTGGTTCTTAGATGAAGAAGAATTTGAGCGTCGTAAGCGTAATGGTGAATTCTTGGAAACCGCGCTAGTTCATGGCATGGCTCATTATGGTACCCTTCTTCAGCCTGTTTTGGATCATCTTACGCAAGATATTCCTACTTTGCTGGAAATAGATTTGCAAGGAGCTAGGCGCGTAAAACAAGAGGCTGCTCGTCTTGGATTAGAAGTTGTGTACGTGTTCATTGCGCCTCCGAGCTTTGAAGAGCTTAAGCGTCGTCTTATTGGTCGTGGTACTGAAACTCCTGAGCAGCAAGCAAAACGTTTGGAAACTGCTAAAGTTGAGATTGCTGCAGCTAAAGAGTTCGATGTTGTTATTGTGAATGATAATGCTGAGCGTGCTGCAGATGAACTGTGGAATGTTATTGCAAGCGAATACGACTTATAGTTAAAACTTACGCAATATCCAATCGGTAGCATATAATAAGCCTTTTGGAACTATTGTAGCACCATAGAATTTGGAGAATATTATGGCATTAGGCACTCAGCCAACACCTACTGGTCTTGCGAATCCACCGATTGATGATTTAATGCAACATGCGGATTCCCAGTATGCGCTTGCCTTATTTGCTGCAAAACGAGCACGTCAAATTAATGCTTATTTTACTCAGCTTAATGAAGGTTTGCTTCAAAATGTTGGCCCACTAGTTGAGTATCAAAATCAAGAAAAGCCTTTAGCTATTGCTTTCCGCGAAATTAATGCTGGATTGCTTGAAGAGACTCTTGGTGAGGACGACTTAAGCGAAGGTAATTAATAAGCCTTGCTAATAAACGTCTTTATGGGTATTCGCAGTCGCGTATCATCCGTGCTCAATAAAGCGGATGCACGGCTGCGTTTTTCGCTTTATTTAGCCTATATTTAGCCTTTATCGACTATGAACTTAAGGGGGAAATGTGGAAGAACGTAAATTAATTTCTGCAGAATCTGTAACTGAAGGTCATCCTGACAAGTTATGCGATCAAATTGCTGACGCTATATTGGACGATATGCTTCGTCAGGATTCTCATGCGCATGTTGCTGTAGAGGTTTGTGCTTCCGTTGGTCAGTTCGTGGTTTTTGGTGAAGTGCGTGGTGAAGTTTATAGCGATATTCCGGGAATTGTACGTCAAGTTGTTCGTAATGTTGGCTACACGAGCTCCACAATTGGTCTTGATGCTGATTCTTGTGGTGTTATGGTTTCTTTAACTGAGCAAAGTGCGGAAATCAATCAAGGTGTTGCTAGGTTGGATGCTTCTTGTGAGAGTGCATCTTCTCGTGAGGAGCGCTACGCTGCTCAAGGTGCAGGCGATCAAGGTGTTATGTTTGGTTACGCTAGCGACGAAACAGATACTTTAATGCCTTTGCCGATTTATCTTGCTCATCGTTTAGCTCAAAAGCTTGCTAAAGTTCGTAAAGATGGCACTGTTGCGCATTTGCGTCCGGATGGGAAAACTCAAGTAACGATTGAGTACGATTCCAAAGGCACGCCTAAACGTTTGGATACTGTGCTTATTTCTACTCAGCATGATCCAGAAGTTTCTAGAGACTGGTTACAAGATCAGCTTGTTGAGCATGTTGTTAAGCCTGTGTTGGACGAAGTTCTTGCTCAAAAAGTTGCGCACGATTCGTACCGTATGCTTGTAAACCCTACTGGTTCTTTTGTTTTGGGAGGCCCTGCTGCTGATTCGGGCTTAACTGGTCGAAAAATTATTGTTGACACTTATGGTGGTGCTGCTCATCATGGTGGTGGAGCTTTTTCCGGTAAGGATCCTAGTAAAGTTGACCGTTCTGCAGCTTATGCAGCTCGCTGGGTTGCAAAAAATATTGTGGCAGCTGGTTTAGCTCATAAGGCAGAAGTTCAAGTTGCTTATGCTATTGGTATTGCTGATCCTGTAAGCGTAAACGTAGAAACTTTCGGAACTGAAGCTGACGGTATTACGCGCGCAGATATTGCGCGTGCTGTGCGCGAAGTATTTGATTTGCGTCCGGCTGCGATTATTGACGAGCTTAACTTGCTTCAGCCAATTTATGCTCCAACTGCAGCTTATGGTCATTTTGGTCGTATGGATGTCAAATTCCCTTGGGAAGAAACGAATCGTATTGAGCAATTGAAAGATGCGCTAAAAAAGTAGTTTTATTGATAAATTTTGCTGTAAAATAACAGTAATTATGTGATGTAATTCAAGTAAAACTAAGGGTTATTTATGGCAGAGCAACCTTCGCTAGACGGCTTAGCGCGTAAAACAAGACGTAAGCGCAATGCTGTTTCTCTAGTGCCTGCTAATGAATGCCCTATTGCGCATGTGATGCTTGATGTTCAAGCTTCACATTTAGGTCGTACTTTTGATTACTTGATATCGCAAGATCAAGATGAATCTGCTCAGCCTGGGGCGTTTGTACGCGTTCGTTTTGGAGCACAAAAGCTCACTGGAGTTATTTGGTCTCGTTCTTCGCATGCAGATACCCCTCATGCTGCTTTAAGATTTTTAGAACGAGTGTTTCCTTCAGATGTTTTGCTTTCTAAATCTTTGCGAGACGATATTGACGCCATAGCTAAAGCTTATGGTGGAACTAGCTCAAATATTTTGCGTCTTGCTGTGCCTCAACGCGTAGCTCGTGTTGAGCATGAGGAAGTTTTTGACAACATACGCTTGCAACGCAGAAAACAGTGGCGTGAAAATCTTAAGAAGCGTTTGCAAAACGATAACAATACAAACCCAGGTTACGCTACAACTTCTCGCATGATTTATGATTACGAAAATGCAAATATTTTATACAATGCATTAATCAAAAAATCTATTGACGCAAGTTTTAGTGAAAATAAAGCAGAAAATCAATTAGTCAAGCAAGCAGAAAATAATTCTTCTCAATCTTTTATTGTAGACGCTTTACCAGGTTCTTGCCGGCTTGCACAAGATTTAGCGTGGATGATTGTCACTGCTTTAAGCGCGTGTAAGCAGGCTGTTGTAGTTTTGCCGACTCTAAGAGAAGTCAATGATGTAATGCGCGCGCTAATGGTTTATGGCTTAAAGCCATATAAGCGCGTCAGTGAGAATCATCATGGTTTTTCCGCTGGAAGTTTTGATGGTGATGTCGCTCGACTTTGTGCTGCGGATCCTCCAGCTGACAGATATAGAGCTTGGCGTGCAATCGCGTCCGGAATAGTTCCTTGCGTTCTTGGCACTAGAGCTGCAATGTATGCTCCAGTTGAGGGAGATGCTTTATTTGCGATTGTTGAAGATTGCGCGTACCAATATGCTGATGGCATGATGCCGTATGCTCAAGCGCGTGGCGTTATGCGACTTCGTGCAAAAAGGCATGGCGGCGTATTTGTGTCAATGTCATATTCCAGAAGCGCGCTTAGTCAAAGTGAAGTAGACTGCTATATGTCGAATGCGCAAGATGCGCAAACTACTCAATCTGCGCAAAGTGTGCAAGGTGAGCAAGCTGTTCAAATTGCTGAAATTGCTGAAACTGCTGAAACAATAAGCGGATCTAGTATCCCTGTAAGCGCGAGTAAACTTGCTCGCGAAAAGTTAGTTCCTTGGGTTCGTTGGCTTAATCGTGAAGCTTTACTAAAATTAGCTGACCCAAGCATTGGCGCTCGCATACCGCATAGCGCAGTAAGAGCTATTAACGATGCTCTTTCGGATGGTAAGCCTGTGCTGCTTTCTATTGCGCAAGATGGCGTGACGCAATCGGCTATATGTTCTTCGTGCAAACGTCAAGCGCGTTGTAGACGATGCACCGGGCCTCTTGATGTTGCAAATAGTCAGCAGACAGCACGTTGCTCATGGTGTGGTGCTAGTGCAATAAATTGGTCTTGTTCTAATTGTGGCAGTAGCAATATGCGAGTTATACGAGTTGGCGCTGTTGGCGTTGCAGAAGAATTATCTAAACTATTTCGTAACGTGCCTATTATTATTTCGTCACAACACCAACCGAACGGAATTATCCAGTGCATTGATGAAAAACCTGTAATTGTTGTTGCAACTCCTGGATGTGAGCCTCGCGTACAAACGCAAGACGCAAATTGTAATGGAGAATACGGTGTTGTAGCAATACTTGATACGTGGGTAAGTTTGTACGCTTCAGGGCTTGATGCGCGAATAGATACGCTTAATTCGTGGATGAAAGCTTCTGCTTTATGTGCTCCTAGAGCGCGTGGAGGAAGTGTACTTCTTATTGGTGAAACGTATCCTGTTCTTGCGCGCGCGCTTACATTGTGGGATACGACTCAACTTTCTTGCAATGAGTTTTCAGAAAGAGCTCAAGCAATATTGCCGCCTTGCGTAACTGCAGCATGCGTATGGGGTGCTCGTGATGCGGTTATGCGTGCGCTTGAAAATATTGGTGCAATGCAAGAAAATCTTGGATGCGAAAGTAGTCAAGATGCTGATTTTTCTGCAATTTCTCCATTATTAGGAATTGTTCCAATGCATCCGCCTGTTACAGACAAATACCAGCATTTTGACGATATTTACGACCGTGTAAAAGCTGTAGTAAGAGTTCCGCTTTATTTAAGACAAGAATTAGTGAACCGATTACACAAGGAAGTAGCTCGTCACGTAGCAACACGTGCTGCAGGAGAGTTGCGTTTTTGTGTTGATCCAAAAGATTTATTAGCGTACTAACTTACTAATAGGGGAGAGAAAAATGGTAAAAATATATCATTGCGCAGTTTTGGGAGATCCTATCTCGCATTCGCTGTCGCCTGTGCTTCACAACACGGCTTATAAGGCTTTAGGTCTTACAAATTGGCAATATAGTAAGGAAAAAGTAAGCGAAACAGATCTTCACGATTTTATTGCGCATCTTGACGATTCTTGGAAAGGCTTAAGCCTTACTATGCCGCTTAAAAAAACCGTAATGAAACTCGGTACACCTTGCGACTACTGGTCGCGCACACTTAACGTGGCAAATACTGCAGTTTTTACTAGCAACCCAGCAGCCGCTTCGCAATCGCAAATAAAGCTATACAACACTGACGTAAGTGGCATATTAATAACATTTATGCAAGCATTACATGAGCGCATATGCGAAGTAAAAAAGGCTGTTATTATTGGCAGCGGCAACACTGCATCCTCTGCACTGGCAGCTTTAATTGAAATTGCGCAAGTGGCAAAGCTTGAGCAAGTGCAAGTTGTTGCTAGAACTGAAGATGACGGTAGTGTAAAAGGCGTTGAACGTTTTAATAATCTTATACAAAAGTATTGCGCTGATTTTCCAAATAAAATAAGCATAGGTCAAAATAATAAAAGCGAAGAAAATGACGCTATGTATGAGCCTGTGCAAGGTATTGAGTTCCCAACAATAAGCGAAGAAGTATTTTCAAAATTTGCAGACTATAGCGCAGAAAAATTGAGCGCAGAAAAATTGTCAGAATGTGATAAATCTCTCATTTTGAAATCTTTAAATTCACTAGAAGCTGTTCGTGCAATCGCAGAAGCAGACATAGTAGTAAGCACAGTTCCAGCGCATGTAGCAGATCCAATTGCGCTTGCGTTGAAAGCATACTGTCAAGATAGTGCGCATAATCAAACGAAATTAGGAACATTGCTTGACGTAGTTTACGATCCTCGTCCAAGCATGCTACTTAGTGTATGGCAACAATATGGTTGCGCTATTGGCGGAGAAGAAATGCTTTTGCAACAAGCTTTAGCACAAGTAAGTCTTATGACGATTGACTACAGGCAATCTAAAGAAAATTTTGAGGATTGTGCTGAGACTGGCGCTGAGGATTGTGCTGAGACTGGTTCTGAGCTTGGTTATAAACCTAGTGCTGACAAGGCTAGATATTACGATGACTTAAGTAGTCTCATGCGAAAAGCCTTACAGGAGGCATTATGAGCGATAATACGCAACATACTACGCAAAGTGATACGCAAAGTGATGTGCAACATACTACGCAACGTTCTGCGTCGACTAGCGTGCAACTAGCTGACGGATTTGAAGTTATGCTAATTACCGGCATGAGTGGAGCTGGGCGATCGCACGCTGCTAACGCGTTGGAAGATATGGGATGGTATGTTATCGATAATCTTCCGCCAAAACTGCTCATACCGCTAGTAGATATGATGACTTCATCCGGTTCTAAAGTGCATAAGCTTGCTGCTGTTATTGACGTGCGTTCTAGAGGATATTTCGACGACCTGTTTGCAGTTCTTGCGCATATTGATGACCTTGGTGTAAAAACGCGAATTCTGTTTCTAGATGCTTCAGATGCTGTGCTTATTAAGCGTTATGAGTCTGTGCGCAGACCGCATCCTTTGCAGCGCGGCGGCAGACTTATTGACGGTATTCTAGAAGAGCGAGAGCTGCTCAGTCATTTGAAAGATTGCGCAAATATTATTATCGATACTTCTGCACTTAGTATTCACCAACTTTCTACAAAGCTTTACGAAGGATTGCTTGGAAAAGGCTCTTCTACGGTTTCTGTGCATATTTTCAGTTTTGGATTTAAATACGGCATGCCAATGGACGCTGATTTTGTTGCCGATATGCGATTTTTGCCGAATCCTTTCTGGGTTCCTGAATTAAGGGAGCTTACAGGTAAGGATCAAGCTGTGCAAGATTACGTTTTATCGAATCCTGCGGCAATTGCATTCTTAGATTCTTACGAAAATGCGCTTCTTACAGCTATCGACGGATTCGCTAAAGAAGACAAGCATTACGTGACTATTGCTGTAGGATGTACTGGTGGTCAGCATCGTTCTGTTGCCGTAAGTATTGAGCTTGCTAGACGTTTGAGATTGCACGGTTTGCAAGTTACAGTATCTGCAAGAGAGCTGCAGAGAAGATCGTAGTAAGTGAAGAAGTAAAGTAGCGAAATGCGATTATGAAACTAATCAATTAAAATTAATTAAAAAATTAAATAAAATTGCGTAAATTATATAAAATATAAAAATCTTGTACTAAAAGCATGTAAAGCATGTGCAAAAACCGGTAAAATGTCCAACGTATTCTGTATCACAGAAAGCCGGGCATGTCGTGTGCCACAGCATCATGCAAGTACCCAACAGCACTCATATTTTAAGAAGAACAAAAGTAGGAGGTTGTCCCTTGGCTCTTCTTGACGACGTCAAAAATGAACTCGTTTCAAACAACAATGAGCTCCCGACTGTCATTATGGCTCAAGCTGCAGCAATGATGCGCTTTGCTGGCGGCTTAAGGCCAGTAAATAATCAGGCTGTTATTCGCGCTCAGTTAGATTCTCAGCGTGCAGCTCAGTGGCTTGTTGAGGTATTGAAAACTCATTTCCAGAGGGAAGCAACAATTGCTCAAGTTTCTCGTCAAACTCCTACGGGCACTGTAGTTCGCTATGACGTGGTAGTTGAGCGTGGTGCTGCAGCATTGGCTTTGCAATCTGGTCTTCTTGATCGACGTATGAGAATTGTTGCGGGTCTTGCACCTGAGATTGTTGGTGGAAGTATCGCCCAAATCAAAGCAGCTTGGCGTGGTGCTTTCTTGGCTCACGGTGCTATTTCGGATCCTGGCAAAGCTAGTTATTTGGAAGTTGTTTGCCCAACTCATGAGGCTGCAAATGCTTTGCAAACTATGGCAGCGCGACTTGGCATTAGCGCCAAGGCTCGTCAGGTTCGTAGTTCTGAGCGAGTGACGTTGCGCGATTCTGACGCAATTGAGCGAATGTTGATTTTGATTGGTGCTCCTCGTTCTGCTCGCGAATGGACCGGTAAGCGTTCGGACGGTGAAGCTCGCGGAAAAGCAAACCGTTTGGCTAATTTTGACGATGCGAATATGCGTCGTAGCGCTAAGGCTGCTGCTGAGGCATGCGAAAAGGTTCGTCACGCATTCGATATTTTGGGCGACGATATTCCGGATAATTTGTTAATGGCTGGAAAGCTTCGTCTTGAGCATAGCGACGCAAGTTTGGAAGAGCTTGGTCACTTGGCTGATCCTCCTATTACAAAGGATGCGATTGCAGGGCGAATTCGTAGACTTTTGCAGCTTTCGGCGAAAGTTGAGAAGTCGCGTATGCAGCAGCTTTAATGCTGATTTTGCGTGGTTTGTGTGCGTAACTGTTTTGGTTGCGATGTTCTTGAGTATCGTCTATGAGTTTTGATTAATGTTTTCTATAGTCGGTCTGATGAGCCTCGAAAGTTTTCAGCATCGCAAGTCCCGTCCTTCGTCGCTTTAACTGTTAAAGGCTTTACTGTATCTTTGTTCTTAAAAGAATGTTGCTTCCTCAGTCCTCTTTTATTGCTCTGCCCGAAAACTTTTGAGGCTCTAACACACATTCCACTAACACAAAACTCATAGACTCGTGCAGAAAGTTGCGCAACTGCGTGGTTTACTAAGTGGAACTAGAGTCGCGCAATTAAGCTGCGGAGGGGTGTGTAGGTAGGAGTGCCTGGTGTAGTGTGTGCAGCAGCAATGACGCTAGTGTTCTTTGGACAGTAAGAAATCAACGTCCGCAGAGCAATACTGTTAAAGTTCACTAAGCAACAAATAATCGCTGTTAGCAAAGCATTACTGCAAAGCTTCATAAGCAACGTTTGCAAAGCATTACTGCAAAGCTTCAGACGCAACGTTAGCATAGTACTGGTGCAAAGCTGCGTTGTTCATAGGGATTGTTGAAGATGTGCGGTATAATTGCACCCGGCAATGTGTTGATGTTTGAGGCTGATTTTGCGTTTTGTTGAACGAAGTAAGCCGGCACGGTAAGCCAGTATGTAAGTCAAATATGGTAAGCCAATATGGTTTGGAAAGGATACCAATGAAGACACTGAAAGATTTGGGAGATTTGAGTGGTAAGCGCGTATTGGTTCGCGCTGATTTTAACGTTCCTCTCAAGGGTACGACGATTACTGATGATGGTCGTATTCGTGCTGCTTTACCAACCATTAAGGCTTTGCGTGAGCAGGGTGCTAAGGTGATTTTGATGGCTCACCTTGGTCGTCCAAAGGGTCAGGTTGTTCCAGAGCTTTCCTTGGCTCCAGTTGCGCAGCGTTTAGGTGAATTGCTCGGCACAAATGTTGTTTTGGCTGCAGACACTTACGGCGAAGATGCTCAAGCTAAGGTAGCGGCCATGAATAATGGCGACGTTGTTTTGCTCGAAAACGTGCGTTTCAACGCTGAAGAAACCAGCAAGGATGCTTCCGAGCGCGCAGCCTACGCTAAGAAGATTGCTTCTCTTGGCGAAGTATTTGTTTCCGACGGCTTTGGTGTTGTGCACCGCGCTCAGGGTTCAAATTACGATGTTGCTGCCGATCTTCCATCAGCTGCAGGCTTGCTTGTTGAGAAGGAAGTTAAGGCACTTTCTCGCGCAACTGAAAACCCAGAGCGTCCTTTGACTGTTGTACTTGGTGGCTCTAAGGTTTCCGATAAGCTCGGCGTTATTGAGAATTTGCTTTCTAAGGCTGATCGTCTTGTTATTGGCGGCGGTATGGTGTTCACATTCCTCAAGGCTTTGGGTCACGAAGTTGGTACTTCTTTGCTTGAAGAGGATCAACTCGAGAAGGTTAAGGGCTACATTGAAACCGCTAAGAAGAATGGCGTTGAGCTTGTGCTTCCAACTGATATTGTTGTGAATGCCGGCTTCCCAGCAGGGGATACTCCAGTTGCTCCAGAAGTAGTTCCAGCAGATGCTATTCCTGCAGACAAGATGGGCTTGGATATTGGTCCTGACTCTCAGAAGCTTTTCCACGACAAGATTGTTGACTCCAAGACTGTTGTTTGGAACGGTCCTATGGGTGTGTTCGAGGTTCCAGAGTTTGCAGCTGGTACTCGCGCTGTAGCCCAGGGCTTGGTCGATGCAACTAAGAACGGCACTTTCACCATCGTCGGTGGTGGCGATTCTGCTTCTGCAGTGCGCAACCTTGGATTCCCTGAAGATGGCTTCTCGCACATTTCTACTGGCGGCGGCGCTTCTCTCGAGTTCTTGGAAGGCAAGACTCTTCCAGGTTTGAGCGTGCTTGAGTAAGTAATATTGCTTGAGTAAGTAATATTTACGCGAGCAAGTATAAACTAAATATTTCCGCTTATGCCGACTTTCGATTTTATGAATCCGCTTTGTAAATCGAGGTCGGCATAACACTAATTTGCGCAATACTATTAATCTCAATCGTAAACTTTTAAGGGTGATTATGGTTTCCAAAAGAAAGCCGTTAGTCGCTGGTAATTGGAAAATGAATTTCAACCACCGCGAAGCTACGCATTTTATACAAAAATTTGCGTGGCTACTGCGTGACGCGCATTACGACTATCACGATTGTGAAATTGCACTTATGCCTTCTTTTACTTCAATAAGAAGCGTGCAAGTTCTTGTTGAGTCTGACCATTTGCCAATATTGTACGGAGCTCAAGCTGTTTCTGTTACTGCTCAAGGAGCTTTTACTGGTGATGTTTCTGCAGATATGCTTGCAAGTCTTGGATGCTCAATGGTTATTGTTGGTCATTCTGAAAGACGCAAGTATCATCCTGAAGATGATGCAAATATAGTTGATCAAGTTCGAGCTGTGCTTGCCGCAGGAATGCAGCCAATTCTTTGCATTGGTGAAAGTCTTAAAGAACGTCAACAGGGTGTTGCGCTCGATTTTGCTGTAGGGCAAGTGCATGATGTAACGCGCGATTTGGATGCGAAGCAAGCTAAGCGTTTAATTATTGCGTACGAACCAGTTTGGGCAATTGGTACGGGTATGGTTGCCACTGCTAATTCAGCTCAGGAAGCTGCATTGGCTATTCGTGAAGACTTGCGTGTTACGTTCGGTGACGATGTTGCAGATACTGTCCGTATTCTTTACGGCGGATCTGTAACGTCTTCTAATGCTTCAAGTCTTATCGCGGAGCCAGATGTCGATGGATTCTTAATTGGTGGCGCTTCTCTTGATGCGCAAGAACTTGCTAATATTGTGCGACTAACGGCTGCACAAACACGTTTAGAAACTAAATAAGCTTAAGTGGTCAAAGGTTATTATTAGACTTAACCAGGTACTGTAAAACAGGAGGTTGGTTGTGTCCACTGTGAAGATTATTTTGCAGGTGTTGCTTGTGCTCACTAGCATTTTGCTCACATTGTTAATTTTGATGCACAAGGGCAAGGGCGGCGGCCTTTCCGACATGTTCGGCGGCGGTTTAACGAAGAACGCTGGTAGCTCTGGTGTTGCAGAAAAGAACTTAAATCGTTGGACGGTTATTATTGCATTAATTTGGGTTGCTGTGATTGTGGCTTTAAACTTAATGACTAAGTTCTCGCTCATCTGAGTATTCTTTTTGAAAAGCGCATGGTTGTCAGATTGTGCGCTTTTTGTTTATATGCTTTGTTTGCAGGCTTTGACTGAAAGCTTGCTTCACTGTTTATTTGCCCGTTGTATTCGCCCATTTTATTTATATAAGTGTTTATTATTATGCGTTTTTCTCCTTCTTTAGTAATTGCGGATCTTGATGGCACCATGCTTCACGATGCCGATACTTTTGAAGGGCGCTTTTTAAGCAACGAAACTGTGAAAGCAGCTAAGTGTTTGCGCGAAAACGGAATTCCTCTTGCGATTATTACGGCTCGTCCTGTCGGAAGTGCTTTTGATTTTATTCACGATTTAAATGCTCAAGTTTGTGCGTATCTCAATGGTGCGCTCATCGATTTTGATTGTGCTAATAGCACGATTTTGGAGCTTACTTCTCAGCGCGAAATAAGCACGTTATTACGTTTTGGTTTTGATTCTAAGCATGCTTGCGATGTGTGTTTGCGTTTGCTCGATAAAATCCCTACGCTGCGTCTTGGTATTGTTATGAACGACGTTCGTTACACGAATTTTGACGTTCGTATGCTTTGGAGCAAACAGGATTTTGTTATTACCGACTTTTCAAATGTGCCGCGCGGAACTGCAGACAAAATAATTATTGTTCCGCGAGATAGCGAGAAAGAGCAGCTTCAGCGCATTCTTCCGGACGATTTTTCTTTGCATATTAGCGAAGACGTTTTGTGGATGCTCACGAATCCTCTTGCAAATAAGGGGCATGCGCTGAACGTTATTTGCAATCGTTTGGGCGTGAAGCCTAGCCGCACAGTTGTTTTTGGCGACGATGTTATTGACATCGACATGTTCCGTGCCGGTGGTTATGGGGTAGCGGTGGCGAATAGTAATCCGCGTTTGCTTGCGATTGCGGATGAGATTTGCGCTTCCAACAATGACGACGGTGTTGCCAACTGGCTTCAAAGCGAATTGCTCTAGCGGTTTATTGCAATCATCATAATCGGACGCAAATAGCGATAAATCGGACGCGTTCTACAAAATACGGACGCGTTTGCAAAATTTACGGACGTTTTCTTGTTTTTTGGACGCAAAACAAGTAGAATCGGACGAAAAGGATGTAAAATCGGACGCAAAAAATATTTTTAAGCTTTAAAATGTCCGATTTTAAATGCAAATATAAATACAAACTTAACTAAAAAACGATATTGCAACAAACCTAACTTACGAAGCGAGACTGCAATGTTCAATATAAATTCACTATCTTCACTAAGAGAGAGTAATCAATTAGAAGCGAAAGCGGCTTCAAACGGTACGCCGAGAAGTATGTGGGAAACGTATTGTGCTTTTGCTAATACGAATGGTGGAACTATCTTGCTGGGTGTAGGCGAAGATGCGCAGCATAATTTACAGCTTGTTGGCGTAAATAACCCTGAACATATGGTAAAAGATATTTGGGATACGCTAAATAATAAGAATAAAATTAGTTCGAATATTCTTATTGAAGAAAATATTTCTATTGAACAGATGGATGATAACAAATCTATTATTCGCATAACCGTTCCAAGAGCAAATCGTTCTGATAAACCGATTTATATTAATGGAAATCCTATAGGCGGTACGTATCGTCGTAATTTCGAAGGCAACTACAAATGTTCGCAAGAAGAGTATCAAGCGATGGTCAGAGACAATGGTTCGAGCGTAAATTCTATGGATCAATCTCCACTGTTGCAACACAGTGTTGACGATTTTGATATGGAGACTGTGCGCTCTTACCGCAATATGCTAAGTGCAGTGCGTCCTCAACATCCTTGGCTTACGCTTGATGCGGATGAATTTCTTATGAGAATCGGAGCGTTAGCAAAGGACGAGTCGAATAAATTGCATCCTACTCGAGCGGGTCTTTTAATGTTTGGTCACGAGTGGTGCATTCTTACGGAATTTCCGTACTATTTTCTTGACTACAGAGAAATCACAAGTACTGATAGTAGGTGGAGTCATAGGATTGTCAGCTCGGATGGTTCGTGGAGTGGAAATCTTTATGATTTTTGGAGTATTGTATGGCAGCGTCTTTCTCGTAAAATTGATGTACCATTTTTGCTTAATTCGCAGTCATTACGAGTTGATGATACTCCGTTGCATATGGCAGTTAGAGAAGCCCTTGCAAACACGTTGATTCATGCTGATTATTATATGCGAGGTAACACTGTTATTACATATGATGATGCTGTGAGTACTGATGTTGATGGTTCTTCACAATCTTCTATAGAAACAAATAGCGCAAATGATGGTTTTAAGCTTTCTTTTGCAAACCCGGGTTGCTTACGTATGCCTGTAGAAGTGGCTTTAGCTGGAGGTTTTTCTGATTCTCGGAATCCAGCACTGCTTAAAATGTTCGCGCTGATTTCTGTTGTTGAACGTGCTGGAAGCGGATTTGATGCTATGAGAGCTGGTTGTGATTGGGCTGGAATACGCTATCCAATGTTAAGTGAGTCCTTTAATCCAGACCGTACTACTCTTGAATTTTTTGTAAGCGATAAGAATAACTTTATATCTGGTTCTTCAAAAAACAAAACTGAACTTAATGCTAATTCATTGAATTTAGTGAACGGTACTTATAATTCAGAACTTACTACAAATTCACTTTCGCAAGATTCTAATAACTCGCATAAACGTATGAGCGTTGACGATTGCTATAAAAAGATTATTGAAGCAGTACATAATCATGGAACAATAAAGCGTGAGCAAGTGCAAAATATTCTTAACGTGGGTAGTACTAAGGCTAAGCAATTGTTATCTGATTTAGTTAGTAGAGGAGATATTTCAGTTTGTGGAAAAGGTCGAGCTACTACCTACGTTTTTAACCGCAGTTAAACAAAAACCGCACATGTGTGAATTAATCGCTTATGCACGAAACTCGCGTGCGCCATCGTAACGTTTTAACCAAATCTCGCTGGCAAACTCTTTCTGGCAAGTAATCGCCGTTACTTTCTCAGTTGGTTAGTCTGCTTGAGCGCTCCAATTGTGGGGAGTTTTCCTCGTGTTTGGAGTGCTGCACAAACAAAAAAACCGCACATGTGTGAATTAATCCACGAACATGTGCGGTTTATGTTTATTTATTACTGATTAATCAAATCAGGCGTTTACACGATCGATGCCGGACTGTACGTCTGCAATCACGGAATCCCAAGACTTGATGAAGGCGGCAACACCGTCGGCCTCAAGCTTGTCGGTAACGTCCTTGATGTTGATGCCAAGCTCAGCGAGCTTGTTCATAACAGCGTGGCTCTCTTCGTAAGTGCCCTTAATGGAAGCAGCACCGTTGCCATGGTCAGCAAGAGCGTTCAAAGTCTTTTCTGGCATGGTGTTAACAACATGCTCAGCAACCAACTCGTCAACATACTTGCAATCGGAGTAAGCTGCGTTCTTTGTGCCAGTAGAAGCCCAAAGTGGACGCTGCTTCTTAGCACCCTTGGCCTCAAGCTCAGCCCAACGTGGGTCAGCTGCGAACTTCTTCTCGAAGAGTTCGTAAGCCAAGCGAGCGTTAGCAACAGCAGCCTTGCCTTCAAGAGCCTTAGCTTCAGCAGAGCCGTTAGCTTCGAGGAGCTTGTCAACAGCGGTATCAACGCGGGAGACGAAGAAGGAAGCCACGGAACCAATGTGCTTCAAGTCGTGGCCGTTAGCGGCAGCCTGAGCGATACCTTCGATGAAGGCGTCGATAACCTGCTCGTAGCGCTCGAGGGAGAAGATCAAGGTTACGTTCACAGAAATACCCTTAGCAAGGGTAGCGGTGATAGCTGGAAGACCTTCCAAAGTTGCAGGAATCTTGATCATAACGTTTGGACGATCAACCTTTGCCCAAAGCTCTTCAGCCTGCTTCTCAGTGTTAGCAGTATCGTGAGCCAAGCGTGGATCAACTTCGATGGAGACGCGACCGTCAACGAAGTCGGTCTTTTCAGCGATCTCGCGGAAGATATCGGTTGCGTTACGAACGTCGGTGGTGGTCAACTCGCGGATAGCGGTTTCAACGTCGACCTTGCCGAGTTCCTTAAGCTGTGCATCGTATGGGCCAACCTGGCTCAAAGCCTTCTGGAAGATGGATGGGTTGGTAGTAACGCCAACAACATTCTTATTAGCAATCAAATCCTGCAAAGAGCCGGACTCAATGCGGGTACGGGACAAATCGTCCAACCAAATAGAAACGCCGGAATCGCTGGTGCGCTGCGTTGCTTCAGTCATGTTATCTCCTTAACACTGTGCTCCACCAATTGGGGCACGTCGGTAGTTTGGCGTTTTTATAAGAAACAGCGGTTGATGTCGAACCAACGGTAGCTCGGCATCAACACGCCGTCGCTGTTTCTTGCGAAGTGTTTCGTCAGCACTTCTAGTTTTGTGACATATCAATTTTATTTTGATACATCAAGCTTTATTTCGCTTATTTACTTAAGCGCGAGCTTCTTCGATAGAAGCCTTAGCAGCTTCTACTACGTGCTCAGCAGTAATGCCCAAGTCGATCATGTTCTGACCGCCGTCACCCTGTAAGCCGTACTGTTCGATAGAAACAGCCTTGCCGCAATCGCCAAGATACTTGTACCAAGGCAATGCCAAGCCGGCTTCGATAGAAACGCGAGCCTTGACGGACTTTGGAAGGATTGCTTCCTTGTACTCTTCGTCCTGCTCTTCGAACCATTCGAGAGATGGCATGGAAAGAACGCGAGCCTTAATGCCTTCAGCTGCCAAAGTCTTGGCACCAGCAACAGCCCACTGAACTTCGGAACCGGTTGCCATGATGATTACGTCTGGAGTGCCTTCGCAATCAACCAAAACGTAAGCGCCGTGCTTGACGCCTTCGCGAGCCTTTTCAGCAGTCTCAGCGAGGGTTGGAACGCCCTGGCGGGTCAAAATCATGGCAGTTGGGTAGCTGTTCTTCTTCTCGAAGAAGTAACGGTAAGCTTCAGCAGTTTCGTACTCATCTGCAGGGCGTACAACCTCAAGTTGAGGAATAGCGCGGAAAGCAGTCAAGTGTTCGATTGGCTGGTGAGTTGGACCATCTTCGCCCAAAGCTACGGAATCGTGGGTCCAAACGTAGAGGTTTGGAATCTCCATCAAAGCAGCCAAGCGAACTGCTGGGCGCTCGTAGTCAGAGAACTGGAAGAAGGTGCCATTGAATGGGCGAGTGTCAGAACCAAGCAAAATACCGTTGGTAATAGCACCCATTGCGAACTCACGCACACCGAAGTGAAGCTGACGGCCATGCTCGGAAACGTTTGGCCAAGTGCGAGTTGCATCCTCGGATGGACCGAAGGAGTCAGCACCCTTAATGTTGGTGTTGTTGGAGCCGCCCAAATCAGCGGAACCACCCCAAAGTTCTGGCATAACGGCAGCAATTGCGTTAAGAACTGCGCCGGAAGCCTTACGGGTAGCGACCTTAGAACCAACTTCGAAGCCAGCAACCAAGTCGTCAATAGCCTTGTCGAAGCCTTCAGGAAGCTTGCCAGCCTTAATGCGCTCGTAGAGAGCAGCCTTATCTGGGTTGGCGGCAGCCCACTTTGCAAGAGCTTCGTCCCAAGCCTTGTGAGCAGCCAAGCCGCGCTCTGCAACCTTGCGAGCGTGAGCCAAAGCTTCTTCGTCGATTGGGAATTGAACTTCTGGGTCGAAACCGCAAAGTTCCTTCAAGCCCTTCACAGCTTCTTCGCCAAGCTTAGAGCCGTGGGAAGCTTCGTTGTTGGTCTTGCCTGGGGTTGGCCAAGCAATCAAAGTATTAACCTTAATGAAGTGAGGCTTGTCGGTAACTTCCTGAGCCTTTTCAATAGCTGCAGCCAAAGCCTGAACGTCTTCCTTGTAGGAGCCGTCTGGCTGGATGAAGCTAACTTCATCGGTGTACCAACCGTAGGCGCGGTAACGAGCAAGAATATCCTCAGAGAAGGTGAGCTTAGTGTCGCCTTCAATCTGAATATGGTTTGCATCGAAGATTACAGTCAAATTGCCAAGCTTCTGGTTTCCAGCCAAGGAAGCAGCTTCAGAAGAAACGCCTTCCTCAACGTCGCCTTCGCCGCAGATAACCCAAACCTTGTGATCGAATGGGGAAGTGCCGGCTGGAGCTTCTGGATCAAGAAGACCGCGCTCAAAGCGCTGACCATAGGCAAAACCAACAGCAGAGGCAAGACCCTGACCGAGTGGGCCAGTAGTCATTTCGATGCCTGGAGTCAAGCCGTATTCTGGGTGGCCTGGAGTACGCGTGTCTGCACCGCCACGGAAATACTTGAGATCGTCAAGAGTCAAGCCGTATCCAGAGAAGAACAACTGCACGTATTGCGTAAGCGAAGCGTGACCGCCAGAAAGAATAAAACGATCGCGGCCAGCCCACTTTGGGTCAGCTGGATCGTGCTTAATGAAGTGTTGGTACAAGGTGTACGCAATTGGTGCTAATGAAACAGGGGAGCCAGGATGTCCGTGTCCTGCTCGCTCAACAGCATCAGCCGAGAGAACCTTCGCCATCTTTACGGCGCGCTCGTCTAATGCAGACCAGTTGAAATCGGTCATGTGATCTACTTTCCTTCCAATAATCCGGGTTTTTAAGCACAGCTTACGCTGGCTTTTTACCCTCTCATTGCCCTTCAATCCTATCTTTCGCGCGCGACGAATATGTTACAAAGTGTGTCAAAAGTTTGCTTTTATGTTCTGTTGCGTGCTAAGAAATAGACTACTATAGGAATATAGTATTTAGACGTGTTTGTAAGGAGTGGTAATGCAGTCACGACGCATGATGATTTTGCGCGCAGTTGTTGAGGATTATATTCGTTCTCAAGAGCCTGTTGGTTCTGCGGCTCTTGCAAAGCATCATCAGCTTGGTGTGAGTTCAGCTACTATTCGTAACGATATGTCGGCTTTGGAAGAGGAGGGATACCTTGTTCAACCGCACACTTCTGCAGGTCGTATTCCTACTGAAAAAGGCTATCGCTACTTTGTTGACGGTTTGGCTTCTGTTATTCCGCTTTCTGAACCGCAGCGTCGCGCTATACGTAACTTTTTGAGCGGATCTGTCAGTTTACAAGATACTTTGCAACGTTCCGCACGTCTTCTTGCAAGTATTACGGGTCAAGTCGCTCTCGTAGCATCTCCAGCATTGTCTAAGTCAAAAGTAAAAAGAATTGAGATTGTTCAAGTATCGTCTTCTACGCTTTTGGTTGTTGTGATTACAGATGCTGGAGGCGTAGCTCAGCACATGATTCAAGCAACTAATATAAATTCAGATGACTTATTGCATCTAACTAATATGGTTAATGAGTGCTGCATTGGGCTATCCCTTTCATCTGCTTCACAACGCGTTTATGCGCTCGCAAATCACAAAGATTTAGCATCAGCTTTGCAAATTATTAGTCAACTTGCTAACGCTTTAGAAGATATGCATGACGGTGAGCATGCTCACGACTTATACATGGCTGGAGCTTCTCAACTTGCGCATAGACAAAGTATTGTTGATTTTGCTTCACTTTTTGACGCACTCGAAGAACAGGCTGTTATTATGCGACTTATGACTTCTTTAAGTGAGGAAGCAAGCGATTGTGCAAGTGGTGTTAGTGTTGCAATCGGCTCGGAAACGCATACTCCTGGTTTGCTTAACGCTTCTGTTGTAACAAGCGCTTACGGCTACAATGCTGATTCTGACTCTGCTTTTATTGGATCAATTGGTCCTACGCATATGGATTATGCTGCAACGATGACTGCTGTTAAGGCTGTTGCGCGCTACCTTAATTCGTTTATATCCGAAAATTCATAAAAACATGGCTGGTTTATGGCTGGTTATTCGGCTTATGTCTGGCTGTGCCTTATGCAAAAATGATTTTAGAAAAAGGTAAAAGGGGAATTAATTGACTGATTACTACAAAGTTCTAGGCGTTGATCACAATGCTAGCGACGACGAAATTCGCAAAGCCTACCGCAAGATGAGCCGCAAATATCATCCTGATATTGCAGGTGCTGAGTTTGAAGAAAAGTTTAAGGAAGTAAATGCTGCCTATGACGTGCTTTCTAATCCTGAAAAGCGTCGAATGGTAGACATGGGTGTTGATCCTAACGATCCTTCTGCAGGAAGTGCCGGAGCTTCAGGCGCTGGTTTTGCAGACATGGGAATGGGTGACATTTTCAGCCAATTCTTTGGTGGCTCTTTCGGCAATTCGCAAGGACCAATTTCGCGTGTGCAGCCTGGTGACGATGCGTTAGCTGAGGCTCGTATTGATTTGAAAACCGCTATTTTTGGCGGAAACGTTAGCGTACGGTTAACTACTTTTGGTGTTTGTAAGGATTGCTCTGGTTCCGGTTCTGCCGACAATTCCGCTCCAGAACAGTGCTCAGTGTGTCACGGTTCCGGCTTCTGTCAAAAAGTTGTGCGCACTATGCTCGGTCAAATGATGTCTTCGATGCCTTGTGAGCATTGCGAAGGTCATGGCACGATTATTAAGAATCTTTGCCAAAACTGCCACGGTCATGGTCGCGTGCGTTCAATTCGTGAAGTTGGCGTGAACGTACCGGCTGGAATTCGTGATGGCAGTCGTTTGCGCTTAGCTTCTCAAGGAAGCGTTGGTGAGTGCGGCGGTCCTGCTGGCGATTTGTACGTTGATATTCATATTCGTGCAGATAAGCAATTTACTCGCAACGAGGATGATTTGCATTGCTGGATTACAGTTCCTATGAGCTGGGCTGTTCTTGGTCGCAGTCTTGAAATCGACACTTTTGATGGTACTCAAAAAATAACTATTCCTGCAGGCTGCCAAAACGAAGACACTATTACTTTGCCAAATCTTGGTGTAACGAAGCTTCGTTCTAAAGATCGCGGAAATATCGTGGTTCATGTGCTAGTGCAAACGCCTTCTAAGTTGAATGATGAAGAGCGTTCTTTGATTGAAAAATTTGCTAAGTTGCATGATAGTTCTGTGAAGCAAGTGCAGCAACATTCGTTAAGTGAGCAGTCGAGTGAGCGTAAAGGTTTCTTTAGTAAATTAAAGGAAGCTTTTGCCGGCTGATTTTACGGATTTAATTTACTGCTTTAAACGGATTTAATTTACTGCTTTAATTTAAAATAGTGGGGAAATATGGCATTACCAATATTGTTTGCTGGAACTCCGGAAGTTGCGGTTCCGTCTCTTCGCGAGTTAGCTAAAGATAGTGAGCATTTTGATGTTCGCGCTGTTCTTACGCGACCGGACGCTCCGACTGGTCGCGGCAGAAAGCTTGTGCCAAGTCCTGTGAAACAGGCTGCTCTTGAGCTCGGCTTGCCAGTGCTTGAGTCGGATCCTAAAGATGAAAATGTGTTTCTTGAACAGCTTGCGGCAACCGGTGCAAAAGCTGCAGCAGTTGTAGCATACGGTAAGATTTTGCGCCAGAATGTTTTAGATGCGTTGCCACTCGGCTGGTATAATCTTCATTTTTCGCTTCTTCCGCAATGGCGAGGTGCAGCTCCTGTGCAGCGCGCCATTTGGGCTGGAGATGACATTACAGGTGCTACTGTTTTTCGCATTACACGCGGCATGGATTGCGGGCCTATTTTGGCGCAGTTTACTACAAAAATTGAGCCTCACGAAAATTCTGGCGATCTTCTTGCGCGACTTGCAAACGACGGCGCTCCGCTTCTTGCAGCATCTCTTCGTGGCATGGAAACTGGTGAAATTGTGCCGGTTGATCAAGATCAAACTCCTCAAGAAGTTGCGCAAAAAATCACTGTTGAAGATGCTCACATTGATTTTCATGCGCCAGCTTTTGCTGTTGATCGTCAAATTCGCGCTTGTACGCCAAATCCAGGTGCGTGGTGCGAACTTCACGCGGACGATGAGAATAACGCAGAGCCGATTATTTTGCATGTTTTGCGCGCAGTTCCTGCAGATGCTAACGATCCGCATGGTGAGGAATTGATGAAGCTTGATCCTGGAAAATTACTTGCTGGTAAGAAGCAAGTTTGGGTCGGTACTTTAAGCGGCGCACTTGAGCTTTTGGAAGTAAAAGCTCAAGGTAAGAAAGCTATGAAAGCGGCAGACTGGGCGCGCGGAGCCAGGCTTTCGGCAGCAGCTTACTGCGCATAAAATTATGAGTATGAACTTTTCTTCGATGTTGCCAACTTTGTCTAAACCTGGGCTTTTGGTTATGGATGTTGATGCAACGCTTATTGAAGAAGAAGTTATCGATTTGCTCGGTGCAGAAGCTGGATGCGGAGATGAGCTTTCTGAGATTACAGCGCGAGCAATGCGTGGCGAAATTACTTTCGATACTTCCTTGCGTTCGCGCGTGTGTATGCTTCGCGATTTGAATCTTGACGAGTGCAAAAAGCGTATTATTTCTAAAATTCATGTAACTAAAGGCGCGAATGTTTTAATTGACACGCTTCATACACATGGTTGGAAAGTTGGCGCAGTTTCTGGCGGTTTTCACGAGATTTTGGACGAATTTTTGCCGAGTTTGAATATTGATTTTTGGGCGGCTCACCATTTAGAGTCTATTGATGGAAAGCTTACTGGCAACGTACTTGGAAATATTGTTAATGCTAATGCAAAAGTTGAAGCGCTTAGAACTTGGGCAACTAATCTTGGAATTGATCCCGAACAAACTGTGTCAGTGGGGGATGGAGCGAACGATATTTCAATGATTAAATTCGCTGGATTAGGCGTAGCTTTTTGCGCAAAACCAGCAGTTCAAGCGGCCACTTCTTACCGCATTCTTACTCGCGATTTAAGCGTTGTCTTGCGTTTTTTGAATGCGAATTAATAAGAGGATTTCTTGCATTTATAGAACGAAAAGTTGATGAATGTACATAAGCAATGTAAAATAATGAAGCAATGATTAAAGATTAATGATTAAATTTTTTTGTGAAAGTTCTGTATCTTTTAACCACAGAGCTTAAATGTGTTGGTGAATCTTTCTATTAAGTGAGTAAAATAAAGTTAATTTATAGGAGAGAGAGTGTGCATAAATACGGGAATTTATGCATTTAGGGTAGGGAGTGTAAGTTGAATTTACGAGAGGTTGCGCTTGAAGTTGCGCGTATTTTGGAAGATGTTGGTAAACATGCGTATCAGGATCAATTAAGCCCTCAAGATATGACGTCGATTGCGTTGGGTGATCCTAATAAATCTGAATCTGGTTTTGGCGATAAGCTCGTGCGTTTTATTCAAAATCGTTTGACTTATGTGAATCCTTTCCAAGGTTTTTGGCAAACTAGGCCGGAGCAGTGCAATCCGGGAGACCGTTTTTGGTGTGTTGGAAACGTTGACGGCGCTATTAATTTTAATCGCGATATGGCTGAGTGGACTCTTACGGTTTCGCTTTTTGAGTTTAACGATGAAGGCTCCGCTCGTCCGGTTCTTGGCGTTGTGCACGCTCCTGCGTTGGGATTGACTTATTTGGCTGCAAAGGGTCAGGGTGCTATTCGTATTCGTAGGACTCCGCAAGGAGAGAAGCGCGAGAAGATTACGCCTTCCACAACTTCTACTTTGCAAGGATCTGTGGTTTGTTACGGAATGTCTTATATACCTGGTGAATCTAAGCGCGCACTTGGCGTAGTTGCTTCTGTTGAAGAAGGATGCCCTGCGGATATTAAGCGTATTGGGCCTGCGTCGCTCGACTTGTGCAAGGTGGCAGATGGCACTTATGACGCTTATTTTGAGCCTCACTTGCATTATTGGGATATTCCAGCTGTTTCTGCTGGTGCTGTGGTTGTGGAAGAGGCGCAGTGCCAGATGTGCCAGTGGGATGGAAGCCCTATTCATTGGCGCAAGGAAAATGATGTGGTTGCTTCTAATGGCTTGCTTATTAAAGAGTTAAAGCCGTATCTTAAGTAACTAATAATCTCGTGTGTGTTGTAATTTTTAATAAATATTATGACGTCGTAATATGCAATTCATGCGGGATTCATGCGGTAGTGAAATACAAATTACGAAATTATAGCATAAAACTACTTGCAATGTATGAACATGTGAGTATCATACAACCTGTATGAGTGTCAGTTTGCACATTTTTATGCATATTGAAACGTATTAAGAGAGTATGAAGCGTTGTGTAAATAGCAAATTGGTATGAAACAAAGAAGCGAATGCTAATTTATTGGCTGCCGCATGATTGCATATTACAAATTATGTATAAGCAGAAACATAAAGAAGACACATTATTGAAGTGAGGAATAATGACGAAGAAGATCATGAGTGCAAAGCATCTTGCTGATTTGCAAAAGTCTATGAAAAAATCTAGTAACAGCGTTATTTACGCGCCACTTTCTAAGAGCGTGTGCGCAGCTATGCTCGCAGGTGCTATGGTGATTGGGGGGGGGGTATTCGTTTCTACTCCTTTGCCTGCGTATGCTGACGGCTATGTAAGTGGTGATGGTGCTCGCGTTTATTACGGCTACAAAGCTGACGCTGATTACAGTAAAGAGCGTTTGCTGATTAAAGTAACATATTATAAAACTAAGGCTGACGCGCTTAAAGGTGGAAACGATGGTGTTGATCCGCTTGGTAAGTTTGTGCGCGTTGAATATACTTCTAATAATCCTGAGGATGCCAATAAACAACCAGATAAGTGGGCTTTAAGACCAACTTGGTGGTTTGGTGTGCCAAATGGTTTGAAAGCAGATACGATTTCCCAAATCCGCTTGGTAAGGAATGAGCGAGGAACTCAAGAGGCTTCTAGTCCATCTACTCCTGGCGCTAAAAAGTTGAAAAATGCTTCAAGGCAAGGCTATGTTGTAGCAAGTGACCACACGTATAACAGCATAGATCAGTGGAAACACAGTGTTTCACGCGATTATTACTCTGGTAGCGACAAGACCATCGATGGCAAGGGTTGGCAGCGTATGGTCGGTATTGGTGGTAAATCAGGAGATTACGATAATTCTGGTAATACCAGAGATCAGTGGAATATTTACAAGGATGGTAATGCTAACGGTCTTCAAGGTATTTTTGCTGACTGGGAGTCTGCTGGTCAACGCTACTACGAAATGTCGTATGTAGCAGAAATGACAGATGATGCTTGGAAGCAGCGCGATCAGAAGCCGCTATTGTTTGTTGCAGGCATTTACCGCGGTGTTGGTAATTGGCGTTACGTTGCAGGCAGCACGATGCGTGCACCAAAGATTGCGGATCATTTGGAATTGAAATATCCTAAGCCGACGCCTGTAAAGAATCTTGACTCGCTTGATGATAATGAACAGAAAGCAGTAAAAACTGCTATTAATGATGCTAATAAGAGTAACGATAAAGACCATCCAAATCTATTTGATCAGTTGCTAGCAAAAGACGGCATTAGTGTTGACACTAAAGGTAATGCGACTATTACTTTTACAGACGGCACTAAGCGTGTTATGCCGGCTAGCTTATTGGTATTAAAGAACGAAACAGATAAAGACAAGTATAAGCCAACGCTTCCAGCTCGTACGCCTGTAGTGAAGTTGTCGAAGCTCACGTCTGATGAAAAGACTGCGGTAACTCAGGCAATTATTAATGCTAATGGTGGTTCTACGCCTAATGCCTTCTTGCAGAATGTGAAGAAAACTAATAACCAGTATGAAATTCGCGTTCAAGAAGACGGCAGTGCAAAAGTTACTTATGCTGATGGATCAGAGCTTACTATTCCTTCTACAGATTTGGTGTATCAAGGTGCAACTATCGCCGATTGGGCGCCGTATCGCGTTCCAGTTCCTACGGAAGTAGATGACCCATCTAAGTCATTAACTGAAGAGCAAAAGGCTGCTATTGCGTCGGCATTTGATGAAGCAAATAAGAGTTTCCCTGTTTATAAAGATGCTAAAAACCATAACAATAATACGTCTCCTGTAACGTTTGATGACAAAAACAATGCTGTAATTACTTGGGAAGATGGTTCACAAACTACCATTCCTGCTTGGCAGTTCTTGAAGAAGAAGCAGACGCAAGCTCCAACGCCTGAGCAAAAGCAAACTACCAAAGAGTTTACGGTTGATTTGCCACAAACACCTACGGAAGTTGCTTTCGATCCATTTGATACGACTGCAACAATTGATAATAAGCAACTTACCAACCTTGAAGCTTCATTGCAAGCTTTAACAGCTAAGGACGCAAGCGATAGTAATAAGACTGTAACTCTTACTTCTGCAAAGATTGATATTGCAACTGGCACTGTAACTTTTAAAGCTAAAGGATATGAAGATAGAAAGTATCCAATCGGCATCTTCTATAAGAAGCAGTCAACTGGATCTGGTACTCAGAATCCTACGCAAAAAAATGAAGAGACTAAGGATGGATATAAATATAAAATTCCTCATGTCAACATTGCTGGTGATTCTCCAACGTTAGCAGAAGAGCAAGAGGCTCTTAAGCAGTTCATTACGTTGAATTACAACGGTACAGTTCCTAAAATAAACTACGACGGTAGTAGTAGTATTATTACAATTGAGAATTCCAATTTAACTGCAAAAGATCCATCAATGACTCCTTATGGTATTGGGAATGGTCATATTGTAGATGTAATGGTTTCTTCTCATTTGGGAGACATAACAATTAATTATGATTCTACACCTGTAGAGGATGATGATGATACTGATCATAGTATGACCCAACAGATATTTATTGATAGCAAAGATATCTACATCAAGAAGAAGAATAACAATAAAGACAACACTATTGATCAGTTGAAGGCTCTTGCTAAGAATCTTCTGAAGGAAAAGAAAAATCTTACTAAATCTGACTTTACAAGAGCTGGTTTAGATAAAGATAAAATAACTGATAATGCTATTGATAAAATGAATGATGCCGGAGAGCTTCGTGATCTTATTAAGAAGCTGAGTGAAGCAAAGCATGCTGATCGTATGTACAACTCTGCTGGTGACGTTGTAGTTGATGATCCAAACAAGCTTACTGAAGATGATTTCAAGAAGGCTGTGGAAGCGTTCGTAAAAGCTAACTACGATAAGAGCGACAATTTCCATGCTAATACTGTTGCTACGGCTTTGCCTACTGATTTAACTCCAAAGTCTGGCACTATTGACATGGAGATCGCTGACGATAATATCAAGTCAGTTACTTCCAGTAAGACTGGTGATACTGATGATTATAAGTCAATGGTATTTAAGGATGCCAAGGGTACTCAGCTTTTCACTGTTGCTATTAGCTACAAGAAGAAGGAAGAAACTCCAAAGCTTAGCGACGATGCTCTTAACGAGATGAAGAAGCAAGCTAAGGAGACTATCGATCATAATCCAAATCTGACTAAGACAGATAAGGATGGTTTTGATAAGCGTATTGATGCAGCAACTACTGCTGAGCAGATTCAAAACATTTTGAAGGAAGCTGCAGAGAAAGCAAATCAGAACTCAACTTCTAATGATCCTAAGATTAAGGGTGAAATAAGCGGCAATCAGAATGGTGCTGACGCTGAGAACCAGCAGAAACTCGATGCTGCTAAAGAAGCTGCTAAGAAAGCAATCGATGCTCTTACTCATTTGTCAACTGAAGAAAAGACGGAGTTTAAGAATAAGCTTAATGGTGTAGATGTTAAGGCTCCTGCAGACGTTCAAAAGATTGTTGATGCTGCAAAGCTAGCAGATGAGCTTAAGGGCGTTAAGGAAGAAGCACAAAAAGAAAAGTTTGTGTTCCTCGACCACGGTAAGGGTGGAAAAGATGATTCGTCTGATCCAAACCACGTTGAGGATGCTGCTCTTAACAGCGTACTTGGCTCTACGCCAGAAGAAGATTCTACGCTTAAGACTTTGGCTGAGAAGTTGCAAGCAAATCCTGCATCTGCATCTGAGATTCGTGATGCTCTCGAAGCTGCAAAGCAACAGAACAATAAAAATGAAGCTCAAGCTAAAGATAATGCAAAGTCTGAGCTTGATGACATGAAGCGGAATCTTGATGCAGCATACAGTGCATTGACTGATGAGCAGAAGAAAACTGCAACAGAAAAGTATACTGCTGCAACTACTGCCATTGAAACTGCAAAGACTAAAGTTGACTCTGCAACCAAGCCTTCTGAGATTACGGGCGCTCTTAACACAGTGAATACTGCACTTACTGAAGCTAATACGGCAGTTGAAAACGCCAAGGGCAAGCGCGATACTTCTGATAACACTAACGATCAAGATTCTGCACTTGCCGAAGAGAAGAGAGCTGCTCATGATCGTGTCAATAAGACTAATCTCTCTCCAGAGGAAAAGAAGCAGTACAATGATGCAATCGATGCTTCAACAAAGCTTGGCGACCCAACTGGTATTGCTAACCGAGCTGAAAAGCATCAAAAGATTGAGGATGCTAAGAAGCAGATTGCTGCGCTTGAGCATTTGAACAAGGCTCAAAAGCAGTATTATAAGGATCTTCTTGATAGCACTGATGCCTCTGAGCACGTTGGTGAAGATGGAAAGTCTACTGGCAAGGATGATATCGATGATGCTCTTGAACAAGCGTTGAACTTGAACGGTGTGATGAAGCGGTTGGCTGATCTTGCTACGAGTGCAGATACGCTTAAGAAAGACACAAAGTATTCTTCTGCTGATAAAGCTAAGAAGGATGCTTTCGATGCTGCTTTGAATGCTGCAAACACTCAACTGGATAAGGTTGAAGGCGCAGACAGCGACAATATTAACGCTGACGGTGCTAACGCTTTATACAATGATTTGCTTAAAGCTATGCAAGGTCTTGATAGCACTGTTAAGGGTGTTGGTTTGTACACTGACGACTTGCAAAAAGAATACGATGCTGATGTTGCTTTGAAGGATAATCCTGTATACAAGAATGCAACTAAGAATGTGAAGGAAGTATTCGACAAAGCTCTTGAAGCTGCAAAAGCTGCTCTTGAAAATGCAACAAAGAATCCAACTGCGCTTGGTGCTGATGCTGCAGTTCAGCAGAATGCAATCGGTGCTGCTCTTGCTAACTTAGTGAATGCTCGCAAGGCTCTTGACGGCATTGATACAACTGCATTGCAAGCTGAAGTCGACAAAGATAAGCCTTTGAAGAATGATGTGAAGTATAAGAATGCTTCTGATGATAAGAAAAAGGCTTTCGATAAGGCGCTTACGGCGGCTGAAGATGCAATTGCGGATGCTGAGGGCAGGAAACAGTTGGCTGCCGGCGAGGATCCAAAGACTCAAGAACAGAAGCAAAAAGCTGTTAATGATGCATTGGCTGCATTGCAGAATGCTGCTAAGGATCTTGATGGTAAGGAACAAAAGCCAACCCCGGCTCCTTCTGTTGATAAGAGTGATTTGAAGGCTCTTGTTGATGCTGCTGGGCAGGTGAAGGATTCTGACGCGTATAAGTATGCTGATGCTGATAAGCAGGGTGCTTACGATAAGGCTATTAGTGATGGTCAAAGCGTGTTAGCTAAGACTGATGCTACGGCTGATGAGGTTGCTAACGCTGTTCAGGCTATTACTACTGCTAAGACTGCGTTGGACGGTAAGAAGCCAACCCCAACTCCAACCCCAACTCCAACCCCAACTCCAACCCCAACTCCAACCCCAACTCCACTGCCGAGCCCAAGCCCGCTGCCAACGCCTGGTGCTGGAACTGGTAATGCTGGAACCGGCAATACAGGAACTGGTGATACTGGTTCTGGTTCTGAAGCTG
>CAMUFL010000006.1 GCA_947088155.1 uncultured Gardnerella sp.
GCGTCGTGTAGGGAAAGAGTGTAGATCTCGGTGGTCGCCGTATCATTAAAAAATATTACCGTGAGAAGCAGCATGCGAAAATGCATCATCGCCGGCGTATTCGTCAAGCAATTCCCCATTATTATTACTGTTTTTACGCTTAAAGAATGATTTAAACAGTTTCAACACAGAAGACATTTGAGAAGATCCGCTATTATTTTTCGACGACTCTTCATTGTGAGTTGGCACGCCATCTGCAAATTCCAAAGAATTGGTTTTGCTGTCAGAATTATCTTCTTCAGAGTTTCCTAAATCTTCAGAAGATTTTTTACTGTTATATTTAGCAAAAATAGTAGCAACACCTTGAGCTATATCAGTTACATGAAGGCGAGTAATCATTAATATCGAAAAAATAGCAGCTACTACAAAAATAATAATTGCAAAAATACGAGAAAGACCCCACGATAGCGGAGATCCAAGCACAAAACCTAACAACCCACCTGACTTCTGCACAGTGTCTAAATTAAATGCTTTTCCGCGAGGCGCAGAAGAAATATCAAGAATTGAGCAAACAGATAACAATAGAATAATAAATCCGCTAATAACACGAGGATTACCAGAGCCAGCTCCACTGTTACGCATCAACCTAAAAGCGACAACGCTTAACCATACAGGCAGAACAACGCTCATAATTCCAAGCAAACTAGAAGACACAAAATGGAGACCTACTCCAATAAATCCACTAACTCTAAACCATTCTGATGCGCAGAATAAAATCGCAAGAACAAGCATAACGAAGCACAAACCGTCTCTGCGATATGCCTCATCGTATTCTCCAACACCAAAAAGCGAGCGCACTAACTTTCCTAAAGTTCTAGGCACAAACAGGAGAATTGTCTCCCATAATGGTTCACTAGGTGAAGCCTTACCAGCCATAAATACTCCTTCTGCACCATGTGCTATTTAGTACGCCATGTCATCATCAACATACATATGCGTAACCATACCAGTCTACTCCATAGACTGAGGTTATTTAAATGAAGCGATTGCCGCTTACTCTAATGCTAATATGATGCACATTCCTCAAGTATTTCATCAACTGATAAATCGTTGATATATCACTTCTTTCTTTCACAATAAGCAATCATGTATTTATTTTTCACAAATATGCATTCCTTGCGGCGCAATATTATTATTACGACGTTTTCGAACTATAGCAATAATCATTGTGGCAAGAACCACCGCGCAACTTATCAATGCTATAAGGAACATAGTCATCCAGAATGGCCACTGAAGATGATCTTCTGGAGCATGCGCTGGGTCCGGCAGCACGCGATACCCCGTCACTAGCAATCTATGCGAGTTAACACCATACGGCGTACATGTAAGCAACGTCGCTAAATCGCGACCCTTTTCACGCTGCAACAAACTAATATCATGCGGATCAACCACGCTAATGCGAAACACCTTATAGCGCATTGTATAGCCCTGTACATCAATGTAGAAGTAGTCTCCACGCTTCATATCGATTAAACCGTCAAACATGGTTGCTGTAGGCAAACCAGTATGAGCTGTGATAACAGTATGCCTGTTTTTACCGCCCACTGGCAAATCTGTGCCATACAAGTGCCCTGCTCCGCGAGCTAGAACATCGCGCGAAGCACCATGATAAATCGGTAGTTTTAC
This sequence comes from uncultured Gardnerella sp., assembly GCA_947088155.1. Lineage (GTDB taxonomy): Bacteria > Actinomycetota > Actinomycetes > Actinomycetales > Bifidobacteriaceae > Bifidobacterium. The sequence continues at coordinate 1,666 of CAMUFL010000006.1, forward strand.
GCCTATTTTTGGGATTTTTATGATTCCCATAATTCCCATTGGTTCGTCTAGTTGTTCGATATATGACTTATAGTCTGCTGTTTTTTTGTAATTGTCACTACCGTCATACGGATCGGCTGTAAAAATTTTTTTTCTGCGCGCATTGTATTTTCGCGCACTTTTTAGAATAGATTGTCGCACGCTAGCGGCTTGATTATAAGTTACTTTGTCGTAATCTATGGAAATTTGTTTAGACACGTGATTATTCCACAGTGTTGATGCCACTGGGTAGGTGAAGCATAGAATTGCAGCTAGCGCCAGAATGATTGGTTCAATAACGCATTTAAAAACAGATTTTTTGGGATTTGCAGAATCTGAGTCTGCAGACGATTCATTTGCAGAAGATTTGTTTTTAGTGGATTTAAGGATATGTAAGCCTGCGAATCGAACTAGCCTCTCTAAGCTATCGCGGCAAGCTTTTGCAAATTTAGTCAAACTCATAAATCCACTTCCAAAAAGTAAAACAGGAGGCTAAGCAAATACCGCCCAACCCCCTGAGTTTTTTATAATATATTTACGTTAGAAGAATACTAAGCGCGCTGCTTATCTTCTTCTTTGCGATTGTTACGAGTGTAAATAAACACGCTTGCAGCAATCAAAACAATGCCAGCAATAGCGAAAATAAACACGCCATAAGCACCGGTCTTTGGAAGCTTGAACCAGTGGTCGATGTTATTGTTGCTCGTTGGAACATCCTTGAACGAGTAAATAAACGTTTGCGTATTATTATCATAGCCAGCAGCAGAGGTATAAGTCGTAGGAATAGTAACTTCTTCAACCTTTGGAGCCAAAACATAGTTGTCTGGAGCTTTAGTTTCCACAACGTAGAACTTTTGTCCAACCTTTGCTTTGAATCCAGCTGCTGTCAAACCAGTCTTATCAGCAGTTTCAGTATCAGCAAAGCCCTTAGAAGACTTGTTCTTGCACTTAGCATCAGTACGAGAAGCGTCAGCCGCGCATGCGTTTGCATCATCTGGCTTTGCAAACACAGCAAACTTAGCGCCCTTAATAGCTTTTCCGTCAGTACTGCTTATCTTCTTGATCTGGAATTTGACAAGAGTTACCTTAGAATCTGGATTTGGAGTTGGATTAACAGGCTTTGGCTTATCCTGGTCAGGAGTACCTTTCTTATATCCTGGCTGATAACCATACTTGTTAACGAGGTCGCCAGCAGCAACTCCTTCTTTAAGAGTGAATTTAAGTTCAACAGTTAACTTTGCATTTGGCGAAGTCTTAAGAGCATTAGCAATTTCGCCAAGACCTGCATCTGTAAACGATACGGTAATACGCTGACGAGTATTATCACCAGGCGTTGCAGCAACCGCTACCTTATACTTATCTTCTTTACCATTGCTGTTAGTAATAGGAGTATCCCCAATCTTAACGCTTTTAACTACAGCTGCACTAGAATCATAAGCAGTCTTCAACGCGTCATCCCACACAGCAAAGCCCTGATAATCATCAGCCTTACGATCTTTAACAGGCGTACCACTAGTTGTAACTACAGAAGTTGAAATGGTATATGGCAAATCATCCTTTGTACCAACCATTCCTGTAGTGTCAACAGTCTTCTTAATAGCATCCTTAGTATATGCATTCTTAGGATCGACAGTTGGATTGTAATCATATTCTGTGCCTTTTTTACCACTGGTGATTTGTGGAATAGTCATAAAGAATGGCTGCGGAAGCTTTTCGTATCCATCTGGAACACTTGTTTCTTCAACTTTGTATAAGCCGATACCCAATTGATCAAACTTTGCAACACCACTATCATTTGTAGGTTTTTCAGTTCCATTATCAAAGCTTAAACCAGCAGAAGAATCATTTGGATTAGCATTAAGAGTTGGAACCTTAGCAGCAACATCAAGCCACTGATCGTATTTTGTTAAATCAAAGGTGGTTACTTTGTAAACCTTGAACTTTGCACCCTTAACAGGAGTTGCCTTCTTCTGATTACCTTTCTCATCGGTTTCATCCTTGTACTTTGTAATCTTGATGGAACCCTTTCTATCTTTATTGGCAGCATTCCAAGGTGCATCAGCATCAGTAGCTGTTTGAGTCGTACCAGTAGCAAATGCTACGTTGTTTGCCACCACAGCACCGGCAACGCACAGCGTGCCAGCCATTGCGAGCGAGGCGAATGCCGCCACGCATTGTTTAGTGAATTTGTTCATATTCATTCCTTTCATAAATGCTGTTTCCAGCAATTAAAAGTTTTGAAATTTTGATGTAAGTATGTAATTGTTTATCGGTTTTAACCGAATTTCGAATTATTCACGCAATTTGCTCATAAATGAGTAAATTTTTTAAGTTTAGGAATATTATGTTGCAATATCACGCTCCAAAATTCCATGAGATTTTGCATCAAAAACACGCACATTAAAAACATGCACCCAGTAGAAAAGCTTCATACGAGTCGCCACCTTCCAAGCAACTCGTGACCGCGCTTAGTTTGATCCATTACAAACACAGCAGCAATCAAACTAGACAACATCGCAGAAACAACGCACAAAGACGCATTCCAGCCGCATCCGCCGGTCTTTGGCAGCGCGAATGGTTTCACAACGTGAATCATGAAAGTCTTAAACTCGTAATCTTTACCCCTGGTGTACTGATCACCGTAAACTTCATTCAACAAATCATATTTAGCACCATGATGATTACTCATGCCATCAAAAGATTTCTTAGCTTCTGGTTTCAAAGCCCAAGCAACGCACTGATAGTCACCAGTTTTTTCTGGAATACCATCGAGCGTAGCAGTAGTACGTTGAGCAGCATCGAACGGATTATTCGGATTATCCTTAGCGTTATAGCTATACAATTTATGCTGCGCGTTGCAATTAGAATTATTCTTACATTTCTCACGCTCGGAGTACGTATCAATATGACTCCATGTAATTGGATTACTTGCTTTCATACCCGCAAGTTTTGAAACAAAATCACGGTCATCATTTTCGCATAAAACTTCCAAGCCTATTTTCTTCTCAGTTTTATTACCACTATTCCACACGTCTTTTGTAGACCAAGCGTCAATAAACGGTCTATACATAAGACTCATGCCACTCATAATGGTAAGACCGCTACCACTTCCAAACTGACCATCAGTATCACTAATATCAGGCGCGTCAGGAGAATCTGACCTTAGCACTCGAAGCTTTATATCATCGCCTTCCATAGGATCCACTGTCACTTGCGCGTACACTGGATTTGGTTTACTTATGCCATCCCCATTACCAGCATCTTTATCCGTAGACTTTGAACCGTCCGGATAATGTACGATCACAGGAATTTTATACACGCCAGGCTTCTGCCACTTAAGCGGCTTAAAAGACATCACTCCATAGTGAGAACCATCACCCGTACCATGGTTTTTACCAGTCTTCCCACCATCGCTAGGCTTATTATCTTGACCATTATCGTAGAAAGACATTCCATAAGGATGATCCTTATCCTTCTTATACCAACCAGGATTATCTTTCTTATACTGGTTTTCATCAAACTCAAACCAAGTGCCGTCTGGAAGCGCGCCTTCTTCTATATCATCCTGATGAGTAGCATTATTAGCACCTTTCTTACTCTTAGGCACATCAGTAACATTCTTATAACCGTTAGTAAGGCTTGCATGATATTCACCAGCCTTCACTTTCAATGGCACGTAACTAGGATTATTCCTATGCGCGTAAGAAGCTTTAACACTAAACTTTAAAGTTTGATCATTCCAATCTTTACCCTTTGAATCCTTAGTCTCGCCCTTAGTACCATAATTAGCAAAGAGCATTTTCTTATAAACAACACTTCCGCCAGTATCATTGACAATTATGTCATCGAAATTCTTAAGACTAACAGCATTGTTAAAAGCAAACACGCGACACTCGTACTTACCGCTTTTCCTAGGCGTTCCAGTAATAATCGCGCGAGAACGAGCCATAGTATTCGTGTTGTACTCATCTTTAGTTAAATACGAGTACTTAAAATCATTAAGATTACAGTTTTTATTATTCCTGCACTTGTTTTCTTCGTCTTCCGTAGCGATTTTCCATTGATGAAAAGCTGTAAACTTTAATCCGTTAACCTCACCGACAGACCTGTTTTTCGCTTCATCCCATTTAAGAAGCGTATAATTATCCTTATTTTCTTCGTGGCAAATAGCACGGAATGTAATCGGAGACTTATTGTTAGCAGACCACGCGTCAGGTATAAGAAGCTTACTACCATCTATCTGCTTATCTTTATCAAGATTCGTGTAATGATCCGTATGATACGAACCATAAGTAATACGGTCGGAATAGTTACTACCGAAATCGTGCATACCTGCACCCTCAGCAATAGAAAAACCTAAATCGTTATTGCCTACAGTAAGTGGCGTTACTTTAACGTGAGCATAAACCTGCCCATTATCCGTACTACTTGAGCCATCAGGATAGTGAGCAATTACAGGAGTATCGTAATTATTAGGATCTTGAGGTTTGCTCGGAGTAAAAGTTACTTCACCAGTACTAGTATTAGTCATTTTTGACCAAGAAAGCACTGGTTTAGAATATTTATTACTCTTACCAAGCTCAAACCTAGTACCTTTCGGAAAATCGCCTTTAGTAATCCCCTTATTTTCTGGAACCGACGTAATTGATTTTCCAGCTTGCACCTGTTTTTTATCATAATCTGGATACACAGGCTTATAAAAATGAGACATAGGCCAAACTTTGAATTTAGCGACAACCGTCTCTGAAAAAGGCTGAGGATGATTACAGTTGTAGTTACTTGGATTAGGATAAGTTACCTTAATCGGTATATAAACTGTATGATTCTTATGCGAGTCTGCTGGGTTAAAATACACTTTACCTGTAGACTTGTCAATCCACGCATGACCTTGTTGTAAAGGCTCTGGCTTCGGACTATTAGGATCATCAAAAGTAACTTGAGCATTGGATCCCTTATTGTTATCAAAATAAGCGTTACCATCAATAGAATAAGTAAGATTCTTAGGAATATGATTGTACAGCTTACCTCTTTTACCGTCACTGCCATAATCAGGAACAAAACTACCCTTATTATCGAAGTAATCACCATCATTCTCATGCCAATGACCATCATCAGTATAAGCTCTTACGGAAGAAGCTTGACGAGGCTGTGAATCCTCCGACTCCTCAAAATGTAATCCACCAGGCTTAGTTGGATCGGTACTATTATCCCACTCCACGTTATCTGGTATGCCATCACCATCGTGATCATACGGACCATAAGTTGCATAATCACGCTCATGAGATTCAGCATTAGTAGACTGATATCCAGCAATAATAGGCATGTAACGAATATCAGTACCATCTGGCACATCTGCAGTAATAACCCAACGGTAGCAAGTCGTAGAATTAGCACTTTCAAACGAACGCAGCATTATACCAAAGTCGCCATTGTCATGCCACTTCTTTATTTCGCATAAACTGTAATTCTTAAATTTAGACGAAGGATCAGTATTATATCCACAGCCAAAATTACCATTGCCAACAGTATCTTCCCACTGACCATTAAAATCGTTATTACCATACGTATAATGCCAACGAGAAATTGTTCTAGACCAGCCCCAATACTTATCCCAATTTTTCATTGTTTCTGGGATGCCTTTATCATTCTGACTTGTCCAGTCATTCCACTTTTTCTCGTAAACATTTCGCCTATCTCTTTTCACTCTAATAGTGTCTGTAATAAGCTGTTTCGGAAGATCTACGTAAAAAGTGACTCGTGCTGGAATACGCTGTCTAGGCTGAGGATTTAACTTCTCCTTAAAAGCATAGTTAAAATATATTTCATACTGCACATGAGTACCATTAGAATCCTTAGTAAGTGTTGGTGCAATATGCATATTTTCAATAGCATTACCAATACCATTACCATTAGCAGTAAAATATCCATAGCCACCATACGACCACATAACCTGCGCAGCGCTTGCAGGCTTAGCTGGCACAACGAGAACAGCAAGAATAGTCGCCACGGCAACAATCAACGCAAGAGCCGCGCGACGAATGTAATACAACTTAGAAGCGCTAGCAATAGAGCACCCTTTAGTGCACCTTTTAGATTTTTGTAAAGTTACAGAACCGTTAACATCATCAAGCGCATGACGGCGATTCATAAAACTACAAGTTATACGTATAAGGTTAGAGAAACAGCCGTGAAGCCGTGACATTCTAACGCCTCGATTTCTTAAAAATCTAAAAGCTGCTCGAATACTCATGCCTGTTGGTTTTATGAATCAACAAGCATTGCCCGGGGTGCAGAACACTGCATTATCAGCAGCAAATGAGCGCGAAATATCACAAACCACCAAAGCAAACGTCGATACGAACGCAAGCAAGCATAATCATGCCCAAAATCAGCAGGCTAATTCACGCCAAAAACTTAAACGCAAGATAATGTAGTGCACTACTGCTAAGCACATACGTTGTTATACCCCCCCCCATGAAAAATTTCAAGTAAAATTTGCAAATTTCTTAATATTCGTAAAAATTCCTAAATTCGGGGTTATATACGGGTTATAGGCAAAAATATTGCAATCCAAAAAACAAAAAACGGCAGATATTTACCTGCCGTTCAAGTGGGGTGGCTAACGCGGCTTGAACGCGCGACCTTCTGAACCACAATCAGATGCTCTACCGACTGAGCTATAGCCACCATGTGCGCGAAACGAATTGAATCACACAACAAAGGGATACTATACACGATTTCCTCGATTTATGCTAGCGCAACACACTTCGGCGCGTCGTAGTAACAACATCAATTATTCGACAATGGCAAATGCAACAATGGATGTATGAGTTTTTCTGAGCAAAATCAGCGCATATTTGGCGTAACTGAAAACAGTAACAACACAACCGCGCTTCTTCTTGGATCTGGCGAGCTTGGCAAGGAAATTGCGATTGAGCTTATGCGACTAGGCGTGCGAGTATGCGCTGCCGATAGCTACAAAAACGCTCCAGCAATGCAAATAGCTCACGAATACCACGTGCTAGATATGTCGAATCCACAAGAATTGCAAGAACTTATTTCAAATGTGAATCCTGACATTATTATTCCAGAAGTTGAAGCTATTGCTACTGAAGTTTTGAAAGATGCTGCTAAAAAGAATATTCAAGTCGTTCCTAGCTCAGATATTGCCGCGATTGCAATGGATCGCGAGCGCTTGCGTAGAATTGCGCACGAAGATTTAGGACTGCCTACTACACCGTATTGTTTCGCTTCATCTTATGAAGAGTTAGAGGATGGAGCTAAAAAAGTTGGATATCCTTGTGTAGTTAAGCCTGTTATGAGCTCTTCTGGTCACGGTCAGTCAATAGTTCGTAGTTCTGAAAATTTGCTTGCAGCTTGGAATGAAGCTCAGCATGGCAGGCGTGCAGCAGCTGGTCATGAGAATGAGTGTTCACGCGTTATTGTTGAAGCTTTAGCTCCGCTTGATTATGAGCTTACAGTACTTACAATAAGCTCTTGCGCAGGAATTACTACTTGTGAGCCGATCGCTCAGCGTCAGCAAGACGGAGACTATAGAGAATCTTGGCAGCCTGCAAATATTCCTGAATCGATCCGCACTAATGCGAAAGATATTGCAAAGCGCGCTGTAGAAGGTTTGACTGATATTGCGCAAGAAGCTGGCGAAGCAGGTTGGGGCGTTTATGGAGTCGAATTATTCGTGCTTACTGATGGCTCTTTGCTTTTTAATGAATTGTCACCTCGCCCACACGATACTGGCATGGTAACTATGATTTCGCAGCATTACAGTGAATTTGCATTGCATGCATTGGCTATTTTGGGAGTTCCAGTTACAGCTAACTATACTGAGCTTTCTTTGAAAAATAATGAAGTTGCAGCAAGTCACGCCATTGTTATTAAGGCGGAAGGATCTGTTGGTTTTACGAATATTGCTCAAGCTTTGCAATCTGGCGAAAATTATCGATGCAACTTGCGTATTTTTGCTAAGCCTTCTGTACATGGTCACAGACGCATGGCAGTTTCTTTAGCTACTGGATTAACGCAAGAAGAAGCTAGAGAAAATGCGACACGCGTCGCCATTTCGCTAAAAACTACACAAACAAATGCTTAGATACATTGAAAATTAAGGCATAGGAGTTAAAAAAGATAATAATTTACAGTATGCACGAAGGGAAATTTTGTAGGTAACAATTGTTACGCTAATCGTGCTGGCAAAGGTCAGGTAAACCTACAAATATTGTTGGTTTGCGCCTACAACTGTGAATGCACATAAGAGAGGGCATATCATGGAAAAACTTGAGAAGTTGTACGAAGGCAAAGCCAAAAAACTGTATGCTACCGATGACACCAATGTGCTATGGGTTGAATACATGAACCAGGCAACAGCTGGTAACGGTCTGAAGAAAGCTCAGATTGCAGGTAAAGGCAGTTTAAATAACCGGATTACTTCGTTACTATTCCATTTACTTGAGGCGCGCGGCGTAAAAAGCCACTTCCTCGGACGAATTTCCGATACTGAACAACTTGTAAAGCGTATGCGCATGTTCCCACTGGAAATTATTATGCGAAATACTGCTGCAGGTTCTTTTGCAAAACGTTATAACGTTAAAGAAGGAACACCTTTAAAGAAGCCATTGTTGGAGTTCTGCGTAAAGTCCGACGAGCTTGGTGATCCATTTATTAATCCTGAAGGCGTTGTGGCTCTTGGATTAGCAACAGATGAAGAAATAGCAGAAGTCACTCGTCAAGCTCATGCTGTTAACAATGCTTTGTTGGATATTTTCTCAAAGATTGATGTTCAGCTTGTCGACTTCAAGATTGAAGAGGGCGTGGACGCCGAAGGAAATATTCTTCTCGCTGATGAAATAACTCCTGATACTTGCAGACTTTGGGATAAGCGCAATGCTGGTACGAACGGAGTAAGTCATTTGGACAAGGACTTGTTCAGGCGCGATTTAGGCGACATCATTCCTGCTTATGAAGAAATTCACGATAGGCTTGCATCTTTAGCTCAAAGCGAAGGTTTGGATGTTTCTGTGCGCAAACCTGACGATTGCGTAGAACGATAATGATTGTTGTGGCTCGTACCTTTAAGGGTGCGAGCCACATGCATTCTTAATGTGATTTTGAATAATTTAATATTTATAATTTAAAACCAATACAACAATAAACACTGCATTCATACCGCACATTCAACAAGGTAGGTTTCTCGTGGTATTTCGCGTATATGTGGAAAAACGCACTGGTTTTGACGTTCAAGCGCAACAGCTTTTACATGAGCTTAGGGAGATTCTTGGCATAAGCGCGATTACTTCCGCAAGAATTATTAACCGTTATGACGTTGAAGGTATCAGCAAAGATTTATTCGACGATGCTGTGCAAACAGTATTGAGCGAACCTCCAGTTGATAATACTTACGATTACTTGCCTATTGAAACCGACGAGCACGTATTTGCTGTAGAATTTTTGCCTGGTCAATTCGATCAGCGTGCGCAATCTGCTAGCGAATGCATTCAACTTATTAGTCAAGGCGAACGTCCAACAGTGCGCACTGCTAGAGTAATCGCTTTAAAAGGTGATCTTGACGAAAAAGCACTAAACGATATTAAACACTACGTTATTAATCCTGTTGAAGCGCGAGAAGCTTCACTTGATGAGGTAAAAAGTTTACAGCGAGAAGCAGTTGTACCATCTGATGTAGAAGTAATTAGCTCATTTAACGATTTAGACGAAGCTGGATTACAAGACTTTATTAATACTCGCGGTTTGGCAATGGATTTGGCTGACGCAAAGTTCTGCCAGAAGTATTTCTGTGAAGAACATAGAAATCCTACTATTACAGAAATTCGCGTTATTGATACGTACTGGTCCGACCACTGCCGTCACACGACTTTTGGCACCGAGCTTACAGATATTTCTATTGACGATAACACTGTTCAAGAAGCATTTAGCCGTTATCTTGATTTGCGAAAAGAACTAAATCGCGAAAATAAGCCTGTTTGCCTTATGGATATGGCAACTATTGGCGCAAAATACTTAAAGCATACTGGCGAGCTTAAAAATTTGGACGAGTCAGAAGAAATCAACGCTTGCACAGTAAAAGTTAAAGTGGACGTAAACGGTCACGACGAAGATTGGCTATTCCTGTTTAAAAACGAAACACATAATCATCCTACAGAGATTGAGCCTTTCGGTGGAGCTGCAACGTGCATTGGTGGCTGCATCCGCGATCCTCTTTCTGGACGCTCTTACGTGTATCAAGCAATGCGCGTAACTGGTGCTGCAGATCCACGCACGCCTATTAGCGAGACTTTAAACGGTAAGCTTCCACAGCGAAAAATCGTAACTTCTGCCGCCGCAGGATACTCTTCTTACGGAAATCAAATTGGTTTAGCTACTGGCGAAGTGCATGAACTTTATCATCCGGGTTATGTTGCAAAACGTATGGAGGTTGGTGCGGTTGTTGCCGCTACCCCAGCCGACCATGTGCGCAGAGAAACTCCAGCTCCTGGCGATGTGATTATTCTTCTTGGTGGACGCACTGGCAGAGATGGCATTGGTGGTGCTACCGGCGCTTCTAAAGCTCAAGATGTTGAAAGTATTGAAGAGTGCGGAGCTGAAGTTCAAAAAGGTAATGCTCCTATTGAGCGAAAACTCCAACGACTTTTCCGACGCAAGGATGCTTGCCAACTTATTAAGCGTTGCAACGATTTTGGCGCTGGCGGCGTTTCTGTCGCAACTGGCGAAATTGCCGACGGCTTAACTATTAATCTCGACAAAGTTTCTAAAAAGTATGAAGGTCTCGATGGCACTGAGCTTGCTATTTCTGAATCTCAAGAGCGCATGGCTGTCGACGTTGCGTCAAGTGATGCTGAAGAATTTTTGAAGTATGCTCGTGAAGAAAATCTTGAAGCAGAAATAATAGCGACTGTTACTGAAGAAGCGCGAATGCGAATGACTTGGCGTGGAAAAACCATTGTTGACTTAAGCAGAGCATTCTTAGCTTCTAATGGCGCTCCAAAACAGCAGATACTGCATATTGAAAGTGGAGAATCTTACGAAACTCCATGGCAGAATCAGTCAAATTTGCCGTTAGAAAAGCGCATGCATAACTTAGTTTCGGATATTAATATTGCTTCAAATAAAGGCTTATCTGAACGATTTGATTCTACTATTGGCGCTGCTACTGTGCTTATGCCTTTTGGCGGTCGCCGTCAGCTTACTCCTGCTCAAGCTATGGTTGCTAAATTCCCAGTATTTGGCGAAACAAACACAGCTTCCGCAATGGCTTGGGGCTTTAATCCGTATTTAATGGAAAAAAACCAATTCACTGGTGCCTATGTTGCTGTTGTTGAATCATTGGCAAAGCTAGCAGCTAGCGGTTTCACGCGCGAACGTGCTTACTTGAGTTTGCAAGAATATTTTGGCAAGCCTCACGATATTCCAGAGCGTTGGGGAAAGCCAGCTGCAGCAGTTCTTGGTGCTTTAAGTGCACAGCTTGATTTTGGAGTTGGTGCTATTGGCGGCAAAGATTCTATGAGCGGCAGTTTTGAGAATCTGGATGTGCCACCAACTTTGATTTCGTTTGCTGTTTCTACCGGAGACGCACGTTTAACTGTTTCACCTGAATTTAAGGGTGTAAATCATAAAGTTATACGTATTGCTCCAAAGTATAAATCCGACGGAATCACTCCAGAAAAAGAAAGCTTCCTGAAAGCACTAGAAATTGTAGAAAATATTACGAAAAACAAGCAAGCTCTTGCTATATCTACTCCTGGCTACGGTGCTAGCGCAGAAAGCTTATTCAAAATGACGCTTGGAAATCATATTGGTCTTAAATTATTCAACAATTTAAGCGACGATGATTTATTTAAGCCAGCGTATGGAAGCTTCTACGTTGAACTCAAGGAAGACGCTGAAGTTCCATCTTTAGCTAATACAAGCTTGGTTGACGTTGAGATTGTTGGCGAAACAACTGAAAATTACGCAATTACTTCATCAAATAGCGAAGAAATTGATTTAAGTGATTTGCAAAAGGTTTGGGAAAGCGAACTTTCCTCAATCTTCCCGTATAAAAAGCCTGGCGAGATTGTAGAAACTATTAATAACAAAACTAATGTTTCTACTACAAATCACATGCACATAGGAAAACTAAAGCCGCTTTCGCATCCTCGCGTTATTATCCCAGTTTTCCCTGGAAATAATTGCGAATACGATACTCAAGCTGCTTTTGAAAAAACTGGAGCAGACGCTCATACGCTTATTATTAATAATTTAAGTGCAAAAGATATTGCACAATCAGCTGAGAAATTGGTTGAAGAGATTAAAAAGAGTCAAATTGTAATGATTCCAGGAGGCTTCTCCGGAGGCGATGAGCCGGACGGTTCTGCGAAATTCATTACAGCATTCTTTAGGAATCCAGCAGTAACAGACGCAGTTCGTGACTTGCTTAATAATCGTGACGGTTTAATGCTTGGAATTTGCAATGGCTTCCAAGCGCTTATTAAGCTGGGCTTGGTTCCTTTTGGAGATATTGTTCCTATGGATTCTAACTGCCCAACTCTTACCTACAACACTATTGGCAGACACCAAAGTAGGATTGTTCGCACTAGAGTTGCTTCAAATCTTTCACCATGGTTAGCAAATACGCAAGTTGGAGACATGCATACTGTTGCAATTTCTCACGGAGAAGGTCGCTTTATTGCTACTAACGAAGTTATGGAAAAGCTTATTAAAAATGGTCAAATAGCTACACAATATGTTGACAGCAATGGCGTACCAAGTATGAGCTTAAACGTAAATCCTAATGGCTCAATGATGTCAGTAGAAGGTATTACAAGCCCAGACGGTCGAGTTTTTGGAAAAATGGGACATTGCGAGCGCGCAGGTCGTGACTTGTATGTCAATATTCCTGATTTCCATGAGCAACCATTGTTTGAAGCTGGCGTTGAATATTTCACTGCATAAGCTTTAGTTTACAGTTGCAAAACTTGTATCAAAATAACTACAAATTCGACGATTACAATCATCGATTATTAGGGGGTATGAATGTCTGCAGAACTTGAAGATATTCACGAAGAATGCGGCGTATTTGGTGTGTGGGGTCATCAAGATGCAGCTAGGCTGACATATTTTGGACTTCATGCGCTACAGCATCGAGGACAAGAAGGTGCCGGCATTGTATCTAACGACAATGGCAAACTGCATGGGTATCGCGGATTGGGATTGCTAACTCAAGTATTTAGCAATGAACAAGTTATGGATCGTCTTACTGGAAACCGGGCTATCGGTCACGTGCGATATGCTACTGCAGGTTCTGGAAGCGTTGATAACATTCAGCCTTTCCTATTCCGTTTCCACGATGGAGACGTAGCTCTTGCTCATAACGGAAATTTGACAAATTGCACTAGCCTACGTAATTCCTTAGAAGATAAAGGCTCAATATTCCACTCAAATTCTGATACTGAAATATTGATGCATTTGATTCGCCACTCTAGTAAAGCAACTTTTATGGATCGCCTGAAAGAAGCTTTACAAACTGTTCATGGCGGTTTCGCTTACTTATTGCTTACTCAAGATGCATTAATTGGAGCAACTGATCCAAATGGTTTCCGCCCTCTTTCGCTTGGTCGTATGAAGAACGGCGCGTACGTGCTCGCTTCTGAAACTTGTGCGCTTGATATTGTGCGAGCAGAGTTTATTCGCGATATTGAGCCTGGCGAAATCATTGTTATTAATGACGATGGCTACACTATTGAGCAATATACGAAGCATGTACAGCATGCAGTATGCTCAATGGAATTTATTTATTTCGCTCGCCCAGATTCTAATATTTACGGTATTAATGTTCATTCTGTGCGAAAGCGTATGGGTGCGCGTTTGGCTAAAGAATCTCCTGTTGAAGCAGATATGGTTATTGGAGTACCTAATTCTTCACTTTCTGCTGCTGCAGGATACGCTGAAACAAGCGGAATTCCAAACGAAATGGGATTGATTAAAAACCAGTATGTTGCACGCACTTTTATTCAACCGACGCAAGAATTACGCGAGCAAGGCGTTCGTATGAAACTTTCTGCTGTTCGTGGTGTGGTTGCAGGAAAACGCGTTATTGTTATTGACGATTCGATTGTTCGCGGAACTACTTCTAAGCGCATTGTGCAATTGCTCCGAGAAGCTGGCGCTAAAGAAGTGCATATGCGTATTTCTTCCCCTCCGCTTAAATATCCTTGCTTCTACGGTATCGATATTCAAACTACGAAGGAACTTATTGCAGCAAAGCATTCAGTTGAAGAAATTCGCGAGTATATCGATGCTGATTCCTTAGCATTTTTGTCTTTAGATGGATTAGTCGAGTCGATTGGATTAAAAAAGCCTGCTCCTTATGGCGGTTTGTGCGTTGCTTACTTTAATGGCGACTACCCTACTGCACTAGACGATTACGGCGAAGAATTCTTGGCTTCCCTTACTCCTGAAGAACGCGAACATTTGCAAGAAGTAAGGAAACATAGTAAATATTCGCACGAAAATCTTATATAACTTAATAATTTAATTGTTTATTGCAATTTATAAATAAAACTTAAGAAAATACTTATAACAGTGTTACGAAAGGAACCGATATGCCACATGCATATGAAGAAGCTGGCGTAAGCGTAGAAGCAGGATACGAAGTAGTACGTCGTATTAAATCTCATGTAAATCGCACAAAGCGCCCAGGCGTTGTAGGTGGCATTGGCGGATTTGGCGGCTTATTTGATTTGGCGTCTCTTGGTTACAAAGAGCCAGTGCTGATTTCTGGCACAGATGGCGTTGGAACCAAGCTTGTGATTGCAAAAATGATGAATAAGCATAACACTATTGGCATTGATTGCGTTGCAATGTGCGTAAACGATATTGCAGCTCAAGGTGCCGAGCCGCTTTTCTTCCTCGATTACATTGCGTGCGGAAAAAACAATCCTGAAATACTTGAGCAGGTAGTTTCAGGCGTTGCAGACGGTTGCGTGCAATCAGAAGCAGGTTTAATTGGCGGCGAAACTGCTGAAATGCCTGGAATGTACGACGAGGACGAGTACGATCTTGCAGGTTTTGCAGTAGGCGTTGCAGAACGTTCGAATATTGTTGACGGCTCCACTATTACTGCCGGCGACGTGCTTATAGGACTTCCTTCTTCAGGAGTTCATTCAAACGGATTCTCTCTTGTTCGCAAAGCTTTGTTTGAAGAAGCAGGTTTTAGCGTTGACACCAAACTAGATGAGCTTGATGGCAAAACACTTGGCGAAGTTCTTCTTGAACCTACTCGAATCTACGTAAAAGCTTTAAAGCCACTTTTTGCTGAGCATCTTATTAAGGGAGTTGCTCATATTACAGGCGGCGGATTTATTGAAAATGTTCCGCGCATGTACGCAGATGATTTAGCTGCAAAAATTGACACTACTAGCTGGAGCGTTCCACCTATTTTTGGCGTTCTTGAAAAAGCTGGAAAAGTTGCTCACGCTGAAATGTTCAACGTTTTTAATATGGGTATTGGCATGATTTTGGCAGTTGACGAAAACAAAGCAAACGAGGCAATGCGAATACTAAAAGAGCATAACGAAACCGCTTATATTATTGGCAAAATGGCTAAGCGCGAAAACGCTGCAGTTGAGTTGTTGTAAACCGCAAAAACGCAAAACCGCAAAATATAAAGCTGCAAAACAGTAGACAGCGAAATCTTAAAGCAATAAAGGATTAAAAATGAAAGTTTTAGTAGTTGGTTCTGGCGCTCGCGAACACGCTATTGCACACGCGCTACTTAAAGGAGAAAGCGTTGAAGAAGTAACTGTTGCTCCTGGAAATCCTGGTATTGCAGCAGATGGCATTCAAACTGCAAACATAAGTCAATCAGATCATGACGCTCTTATTAAGTTCGTTAAAGACAATAACTACGATTTTGCGTTCATTGGTCCTGAAGTTCCGCTTATGAATGGCATTGTTGACGATTTTGAAGCGCATGGAATTGCCGCTTTTGGTCCAAACAAAGCCGCAGCTCAAATTGAAGGCTCTAAAGATTTCGCAAAAAAGCTTATGGCTCGTCACAACGTTCCAACCGCCTCCTACAAAACATTTGACGCTTTGGAGACAGCACGCGCATACGTTCTTGAGCATGGTGCTCCAATTGTTATTAAAGCGGACGGTTTGGCTGCTGGAAAAGGCGTTACTGTTGCTATGGATGAGCAAACAGCAGTTGATGCTTTGGAGGATATTTTCGTCGATCATCGTTTTGGTCAAGCTGGAGCAAAAGTCGTTATTGAAGAATTTTTGCAAGGCCAAGAGTTTTCACTTATGAGTTTTGTAAGCGGAACTGATTTTTGGGTTATGCCTATTTCTCAAGATCACAAGCGCGCTTACGACGGAGACAAAGGACCAAATACTGGCGGCATGGGAGCTTATAGCCCTGTTCCACAAATTAGCGACGAAACAGTTCAGCGTGCTATCGACGAGATTGTGCGCCCAACTGTTGAAGGACTAGCTAAAGAGGGTACGCCTTTTACCGGCGTGCTTTATGCTGGCTTAATTGATACAGCAACAGGTCCTAAAGTTATTGAGTTTAATGCTCGTTTTGGAGACCCAGAAACAGAAGTTGTACTTCCTCGCCTTACTTCAGATTTTGGTGAAGCTATATGGAATATTTTGCAGCATAAAAATCCGACTTTTACTTGGAAAAATAGCGGTGTTACGCTCGGCGTGATCATTGCTAGCGAAGGCTACCCTGGCACTTTAGTTACTGAAACTCCTCTTCCTCAAATTCCTGTTGACGAAAATCAAGGTCAGCACGTGTATTATGCAGGAGTAAAAAGCGATGAAGAAAGCGGCAAACTTCTTACTTCTTCAGGCAGAGTAGCTCTTGTACAAGTGCATGGAGACGACGTAAAAGACGCTCAAAACAACGTCTACAGCATATTAGATAAGCTTAATCTTCCGCACATGTTCTTTAGGCATGATATCGCAGAAAAAGCTTTAAAATAGTTTGTTAATTAAATATAGTTTTCATTAACAAACTGCAAATCAATAAGCCCCTCGCTATTTGAAAAATAATATTTATCAAATACAAACGAGGGGCATTTTAATGATCAAACTAGCTTTTAGCGCGGCGCGGTAATTTCATAAAATCAGTATTACGCAAATAATGCTTTCCAGCAGTAATATCGTATTGTATTAAGCGATAGTCGTGAAGAAGTTGACGTGACTTCTTATCCATCTTAGACAAAATCATCGGATTACCATCGTTATCCAAATAAATTGATTGTCCTTCAGGAATTCTATCCCAGCCTTGAATAGTATTTACAACAGGAGGCTCCATAGCACTCACATGCTCATGTAAACGAGTTAAGAAAGCAAGATACGGAGAAACTTTAGCGTTCATATGTAAAGCAGCCTGAGAAATAAAGAAGTTAGGTGAAGAATACTTATTAGTACGATCTACATCTTTACTTGTATTAGAATGCTCTACATTTTTGTTTGAAGATTTTTTCTCACTACGCTCTTTACGCTCCAAAGCAACTTTATTTGACCAAATAAAATAATCAGTCAAATGCAAAGACAATGAATTCTTTTCATCCGAACTTGCAGTACCGTAAATTCCTGGCAAATGGTCACCATAAAACATAACAGTAATAGGCTTATTCAGTTTATCTAAACTCTTCAAAAACGCTTGCGTTGCTTCATCAGTGTGCTGCACACCCTTAGCATACGTTTCAATAGAAGTTTTTTCATCATCACCAAGATCAGCGGCACCATCTTTAGAAGACGCTTCGAATTCATTATTCGCATACCAATCCCTATAAGGCATGTGGTTTTGCATAGTAACAATTTGTACGAACCTAGGTTGCTTATGTTCTTTAATCTTTTCTAACGCACTCTTATATGCTGATGCGTCAGAAACATACGGCGATTTATCTAGCACATCACGGTGAGCAATAACATCAGGTCCTTGCAATGCGTAGAACTTACTAAATCCAAACTTTTTGTAATTAGTAGCGCGCAAATACATGCTCGGCTCATACGGGTGGAAAGCTATAGATTTAATAGAATTACGAGAATCATCCCAATATTGATTAATAGTTGGAGACCATTGAGCATTAGGAACCAACTGCTGATACGGACTAGTCATTGAAGGATCAAAATTAGCCATGCTCAAACCAGTTAAAGACATGTACTCTAGGTTTGCAGTACCGCCACCGTAACCAGAAGAAAGCATCAAACCACTATCCGTATGCTTCTTCAAATTGCTAATAAATGGTATTGGATTCTTGTTCAACTTCAAACCAGGAACACGAGTAGGATCAGAGAACGATTCAGACAAAATAAGAATAAAAGTATTATCGTTCATATTTGTTGTACGAGAACGATTTATACGTTTAGATTCATCGTTATAACGCTTGTATACAGCCTTCATAGTTTCTTCACTGTAATCAGCCGGCCTATCCATAATTTTAGGATTTACATTACGCAAAAATGCCACAATAGCACCATTGCGTTGAGCATCATAAACAGAATCCCACATAGCAGGACTGTCACCAAGCATTTTAGAAAAAACGTTAGCTGAAGAGTCGACTGTGCCAACGCCGCCAATATACCAGCTTAAATTCCCTATTAAAATCAACGCAATTGCAACACGAATGCCAGCAGAATAGCGCCAATCTTTAAATCGCACAATCTTTCCATGATTTGTATCAAATATGTGTAAGCAAACAGTTGTAACTAAAAGCAAAATAAAAACGCCTAAAGCAACACCAATGACCATAGGAGCATTATCTGGCAAAAATGAAGCGACATTACCAGTGTTACTTTTTAAAAAGTTTAAGTCCGCAGGAAGAATAGTTTCATAACGAACATTTACTTTCATATATTCAATAACAGCAATAAGCAATGAAACACTTAGAATTATTGCACTTGATATCCAAAATCGGTTACTAATCAAAAGAATTAAACCGTATATCATCGCAACGACGAGCGCACTAAGAACAATAACAAAATTAAGTTCTCTCCAAGTTTTAGTTATTAATCCCCAACGTCCACCAGACATTGCAGAAGTCATCTCAACTCTTCCAGCGCGCTGCACACCCATTTGCACAATAATTACCGACATGCCGTCAATAACAAAGAAAAGAAATGCATACAGCCAATACGGAACTTTCAAGCGCAAAAATGACTTCATATTATCCTCAATAAATCACACACATACTGATTATTACTAATAATGTGCAAGTTTACTTATTGCTATCGTCATAACTTTTTAACAATGCATTGAAACAAGAAAAATAGCGATTTTAATACTTAGGACTGATTACAATATATGTTTCGATATTTATTATTTAAATAGAATAAATAATAAAAAATAAAACAAATATTGAGGAAAATTTCAGATACTAGCATTACATTACTAGGTTGGGCAATTACCGTGCGTATATGTCGCTTAGATTGGTAACTGGTACGCAAATTAGACTAGAAAGTATAGGAGTCAAACATGCTGCAATTGGCAAAAGTGAGTCTTTTGCAAGGATGGCTACCAATAAGCCTTTTTAGCGTAAATGGTATTTCTTTAGTCTTGTTGCTTTTTATGAAAACAAAACGCGGCAAGAAAATGTTCCACTTACTAATACAGCTTGCAATAGGTGTCATAACATTTTTTGTCGGTGGAATAATTGCTTGGCTTATTTCTGACGTGTTTCTTGTATTCGGAGTAAGTCTTGGATGGCTCGTTATTTTTTCTATTGCATGCGGCTTCGGGCTTATAGGTTTTGCAGCAACAGCACTTGTTTTCTTACACAAATGGAGGAAACTAGTTGCAGTAATAGCTATTATCTTGACGTTAGCAAGCACAGCTCTTCATGTAGACATGATTTATGGGGAATACACGACAATAGGTTCAATATTTGGAATGGGCGGTTTTCCAAAACTAGAAGTTAATAAGCAAAAATCCGCATCCTCTAGTATTAAGCAGTGGAGAGAGTTAGCAGCCCAACAAAAACTGCCAAAACTTCCTAAAAAAGGTATTGTTCGTTCAGTTTATATCCCTAACACTGCTTCACATTTCAATGCTAGAATAGCGAACGTATACTTGCCACCTGCTGCACTTGTTAAAAAACCACCAAAACTGCCAGTTATGGTCATGTTCGCAGGACAACCTGGTAGCCCTAATCACTTTTTTGCGGCAAGCGATATTGCAAATACTTTAGACAATTACGCGAAAGATCACTACGGTCTTGCACCTATTGTTGTAGCCCCTGACCAAAATGGTGAATCTTCGCATAATTCTCTGTGTGCGGATACACATGTGTTCGGCAAAGCAGAAACATATTTAATTAATGATGTTCCTAAATGGATACGCAAACATTTGCCAGTAAGCAAAGATCCTAAAATGTGGCTTATGGGCGGCTTCTCACAAGGAGGCACTTGCTCAACGCAACTAGTTCCATCTCACCCTGATATATTTGGAAACATTTTTTCTGCCGGAGGGGAACTAGAACCAACGTATAAGAATCGCCAAGAAACAATTAATCATTATTTCAATGGAAACACATCAGAATATGAGCGACACGTACCTAGTGTGATAATGCGTAAAAATGCTCCTTTGAAACAAAATTATTACGCTATTGCGGGCTCATGGGATACTAAATCTCAAGCGAATCAGGCAACCATCGCACTAAGCGCACATCGCGCTGGAATGAACGTTATAACCATGCTTTCTCAAGGCAATGGTCATGATTGGCACACAGTAAAAGCTGGATTAAAAATAGCAATTGATCAATTCTGCAAAAAAACAGGTATTTCAAGCACTGCGCCAAAACTTAATACCTACCCAAATGTACAAATTCTTGTCAACCAGCAAGTGAATCGAGACTAATATGATGCTGTCTTTCTTTCATAAACGCTGTAAGAAAAATGATTCTGATTCTAAACATTCAGCAATTCGACATACAAAAATATTGATGCACGATTTCATAGCTTGGATGCAACATAAAGTTTTTGCATTAACACTTACGTGCATTTTTATTGTTATAAATTGCATACATTGGGTTGTATTAACGCTTATGCATTTTTATACTTATGGCACAAGCGCTACTCTTGCACAATTGTTTATGCGGCATCATCGCTCAAAAGGTCCAAGCCTATTCTTCGGGCACGGAAACGTCACAGAGCTGCTGATAAAAGTATGTCATTCGCTTATTTTCGTAAATAATATGCCATCTCTTATGGTTAATTGTTTACTTGTTGCCGTACTTATTGGCGTTGCAGAAACTCGTATAAGTAGACTTAATATTATTTATATTGCAATATTTAGCACACTTATTGGCATAATTGTAGGATTAACAATCATAGGTAATCTTTCAATCATTATTCGAAACATGCATTGGATTACCAAGATTCCTATTCGACTATCTCCATTCACACTGTTTATTGGCGCTTTTATGGCTTCTGCATCTTACGAATCTATTTTGTGGCGCAGAAGAACTTTAGTAATTGGATACGCTACTACTTCAGCAATGCTTCTTTATAGTGGAAATCCTGGCGATTATTGCACTATTATTGCAGCCCTTACAGGGCACATCATCGGCAATATTATGAGCAAAACAAAAGGCGTTAAACGAAGTGTAAACTGGTGGGAAGGTACAGATTACGAAATTCGCAGGCTTTTTGCAGTAGCTCAGAGCATTATTGCATTAGGTCCAGTGTTGGCATTATCTTCGCGCTCTCACGCAGGAATTCTTACTACTCTTGGTTTGTTTATGTCACCGCAACTAGGCTCTAAAACATGGCTTACGCGATGCATGACAAATTACAGTACAAATAATTGTTTTCTTCATTCAGGTCTACATCACGCTGCAATTGGCGGATTATGGATTCGCATTCTATTACCAAGCATCACACTGATGATTATTGCGTGGGGAATGTTACGAGGGCGTAGACTAGCTGCATTAACTTCTATATTTATAAACGCACTAACTGTGCTATATGCAGGAATGTATTTCACTGTTTTGCCTTTAATTGCCACAAAACAAAATATTTTGGAACATCAACATAATGCTGTTGCTGTTGCTTTTATGCTTACAGCTCTCCCACCATTATTGCTTACTATTTTGTTGATAATTAATTTAAAGCATTTTTCTGTTCATACGAGCAAACTACAGGCACGTTTGGGACTAATAGCGATTTTTATAGCATTGTACATAACTGGCGCTGGATATGTTGCTTTTGGTCTTATGATACCTGAAGAATTTACTCCATCTGCTGATGTTTACCACTTATTGCGAGATTTACCAGGGCGCTGGATGCCTATGGGATTTGGAAACAGATCTAACGCAATGCTTCGCACTGAAACACCTCTATCTTCTTTACTAGCACAAAGCGTGGGCGTGATATTCTGGGCAATATTGTTTATTGTCTGCTTTACGTGGTTCCGCAGCAGCATCTCTACAAGCGAAAACGATAGAAAAAAAGCAAGCTCATTAGTAGAACTTGGCGGAAACACAATGAGCTTTATGACGACTTGGGCAAATAACCATTATTGGTTCTCTCAAAGCGGGCAATCTGCAATCGCCTATAGACTAAATTACGGTATTGCACTCACTCTTACAGAGCCTTTTGGAGATGAAAAAGAATATTCGCAAGATATTCGAGGATTTATTAAATTATGCGAACAAAATTCGTGGTCTCCAGCATTCTATGCTGTGCACGATAAAACGCGTCGAGAACTAGAAAAACTTGGATTTACTTCTATTAAAGTCGGAACAGACATGCTAGTAGACCCTAATGCTTGGCAGACGCGAGGGAAAAAATGGCAAGATATTCGTACAGCTATAAACAAAGCAAAACGAGATGGAATTGCCGACGTACTTACAACTTATAACGAAGCCTCTTGGGACATACAGCAACAAATTGTAGAAATTTCAGAAGAATGGGCAGAGTTAAAAGCTCTTCCAGAAATGAAATTTACTCTCGGTGGACTTGACGAACTTCAGGACAGCCGCGTCAAAATTTTGTACGCTATTAATGAAGACGGCAGGGTACTTGGAGTAACTAGCTGGATGCCAACGTATAGGAATAATAGAATCATTGGTTGGACACTTGATTTTATGCGTCACCGCACAGATAGTCCTAATGGGATTATGGAATTATTAATTGCTAGAATGGCAGAACGTTTAAGAGATGAAGGATTAGAAAACCCAGACTGTTCTGTAGAATTTATGAGCCTTTCTGCAGCACCTCTAGCTGGCATAAACGAAGACACATTGAACGAAAATGGTCAAAAATCTTCTAACGTTATTAATCATGCGCTAGAAATGATGTCTGACATTTTGGAACCAGCTTATGGGTTCAAATCGCTATATTTCTTCAAGAAAAAATTCCAGCCATCCGCAAGTTCCGTATATGTCTGCTACATGGATTCTGCAAAATTAGCTCAGATTTCACTAGCTGTAACTCACGCCTATTTACCGGAAGCTAATCCTAAACAAATACTAGAAATGGTAAAATCGTTGCGTCCAAAAAGTAGCGAAGCGAACAAATAATTTGTTAAGTTTTAGGTAAACTTCGGCGAGTTCTCCCTAGTGTTGCGTAAAGTAACAAGTGCACGTCAGGGAGGTTCATCGTGTCAGAAGTAAAGCCAACCGTCGCTGTCGTAATGGGATCCTCAAGTGATTGGGAAACCATGCGTCATGCTTGTGAAATTCTAGATAAATTCCAAGTTCCGTATATGAAACGAGTTATTTCCGCACATCGTACACCAGAATTAATGGCAGATTTTGCGCATAATGCTCGCTCAAACGGTTTCAAAATTATTATTGCTGGAGCCGGCGGAGCTGCCCACTTGCCTGGCATGATTGCGGCACAAACCACGCTTCCTGTTATTGGAGTGCCAGTACGCTCGCATGCGCTATCAGGCTGGGATTCATTGCTTTCAATAGTACAAATGCCAGGAGGTATTCCTGTTGCAACTACTGCAGTTGGAAACTCTGGAGCAACAAATGCTGGATTGCTTGCTGTAAGCATTCTAAGCACAACTGATAATCGTCTTGCTAAAGAACTAGCAGAATATCGCAATGAACTAAAAGAAAAAGTCGAGGAATCAAATGCCAACCTTATCTGAAGTAACTAATGGCGCTGTTGAACGTTTAATGCCAGGATCCACTATTGGAATTATTGGTGGCGGCCAGTTAGGGCGCATGATGGCTATTGCAGCTCGCCATATGGGTTTTCGTATTGGTGTTCTTGATCCTACGCTTGACTGCCCCGTGTTCCAAGTAGCAGATTTGCAGGTTGAAGCTAATTACGACGATCCTGAAGGCTTGCGTGAGCTTGCTGAACGTTGCGATGTATTAACTTACGAATTTGAAAATGTTAACGCAGACGCACTTGATAAAGTTCGTCATTTAACCGCAATCCCACAAGGAACTGACCTGTTACGCGTAACTCAAGATCGCGTCAGTGAAAAAACGTTCATTAATAGTCATAAAATCGAAACAGCTCCGTGGCGTGAAGTAAATAATTTAGACGACTTAGATACTGCTATTGACGAAATAGGCTTGCCAGCAATTCTTAAAACTCGTCGCGGCGGCTACGACGGTCATGGCCAAGATGTTTTGCGTACAGAAGAAGACGTTGCTAACATTCACCATCGCTCGGATCGCGGAGGAAAATTCCCTCCTTCAATTCTCGAGGGTTTCGTTGATTTTGCTTTTGAAGCATCGATCCTGGTTTCTGGAAATGGTAAGGATTTCGTAACTTATCCTCTAGTAAAAAACGTGCATCACAATAGTATTTTGCACATGACTTTAGCTCCTGCAGTAGTTGATCCTGAAGTTGAAAAAACAGCTCACGAATTAGCTTTGCGCTTAGCTAAAGGATTCGAACTAGCAGGAACATTAGGAATTGAGCTTTTCATCACTAAAGATAATCGCGTAGTAGTAAACGAACTCGCTCCTCGCCCTCACAATTCCGGGCATTATACGATTGAAGCTTGCGATATGGATCAATTTGAAGCACATATTCGCGGTATTGTTGGTTGGCCTTTAAAGAAGCCTAAGCTACTTTCCCCTGCTGTTATGGTAAATGTTCTTGGACAACATGTGGCTCCTACGCGTTCGCTGATTTTGGAACATCCAGAATGGCATATACACGATTATGGAAAAGCTGAAGTTCGTAAGAATCGCAAAATGGGTCATATTACTGTGCTATGCGATAATCCTGTTGACGCCGCTGTCGCATTAGATGCAACAGGCTGCTGGGACGACGAACTAGACTAAAAACGACGAAAGGATGCGAAATGTCTAGTGAGCCTATGCGTAGACATACAAAACAAAAAGAAATAGTACTCTCCTACTTACGCGAGTCTCGTAATTTTGTTTCTGCACAAGATTTGCACAGAATACTCGCCAAAGACGGGGAGATTATTGGCTTAGCAACAGTGTATCGTCAACTTAATTCGCTTACTCAAAGCGGCGAAGTAGACACAGTGCGTTTTAACGGTCAGCAATTATTCCGCATTTGCGACGAGAATACGCACCACCATCATTTAGTTTGCGAACGTTGCGGAAAAACTGTTGATATTGAGCCGCCTGACGACGAAGGCTGGATTCATAAAGTAGCTGAATCTCACGGGTATACTGTGGTGGATCATACGCTAGAAGTATTCGGCTTATGCGAAAGCTGCCGCGAAGAAGATAAGTAACATCTGCTACATTTGCCGGAGAATCTCCCGCAAATGTTCCTGTAGCTTTGCAATAGTGCTTCTGCTAACGGTGATTGCTTATTGCCTAGAGAACGCTAGCATTAGCACTGCTGCACAAGCCACACCAGACACATCTACCACATCACAAAACAACGGTGGGTGAATTTACGAGTGTGAGATAGGAATTGCTTGAGTGGCACAAGTATTCGTGTGGTAGAGATTTGAGATTTTTCGCACTGAGCGCGGCGAACGTCAGAGCCGCAGGCTGCTGATTCGCCAAGCGAAGAAGAAAAATCGAAAAATCTCTGCGATAAGGCACGGTTATTAAAGATTAAACACGCAGAGTTTGGGGGATTTCTCTACGAGCACTAAAAGAGGACTGAGGAAGCAACATTCCTTAAGAACAAAGCAGACAGTAAAACCTCTAACAGCCAAAGCGACTGAAGGACGGGACGTGCGAGGAGAGAAATCCCCCAAAACTCGCGCCACGGCAAGCAAGAGCGGAGCGCTGTCCTCATGGCTAATCTACATTCGACTGAGCAAGCTCGGCACCATAAAAAATCTTGAAATGCGCTATGCTATTTCAAGATTTCATAGTGCCCCCGACGCGACTCGAACGCGCAACCAACGGATTAGAAGGCCGTTGCTCTATCCTTTGAGCTACAGAGGCAAACAAATGGTTATTATACCAAAAAACTACTATCAACGCGCCATAAAATTATAAATATCAAACGTTTATATAAAAATTGTTATTCAATAATCCACGCAAGTGACATCAACACTGCAAGGAAGAACACATTGACAATAGTATACGTGAGCAAATAACGCCCACGGTAATGCGAATACTGGTGTGTAATTCCCTTATAAGAAATAAGCGAAGCCATAGAAGCAATCAAAGTACCCATTCCACCAAGATTCGTGCCAATAATAAGAAGCTTCCACTGATCACAGAATCCAGAAAGCAGAATCGTCGTCGGCACGTTGCTAATAAATTGGCTTGAAGCAATAGAAACTTCCATCGGATGCGTACCAACCCACATTTGCGCAAGATCGCTAAATCCAGCAACTCGACGCATATTGCCAATAAAAACAAAGAACATAATAAACGTGAGCGGCAAAGCCCAATCTAAAACACGGAATACGTGGCGGTCGCAAACAAGGAAAGCTGCAACCATAATGAGCACCATAATCCAGTCAGGAATCCATCCACTAACACCACACAAGCAAACAACAAACAGCAAACTATAAACAGTAACACGCCAGCGAGTAAAACTCATGCCATAGCCCATAACACGAATTTCATCAGGCTGCGGATGACCATGCGAAGGAGCCAACACACTTTGCTCAATATCGTCACCATGCAAACCTGCAAACTGGTCAACTGTGCGCGACTTAAAGAATACGAATGCAAATACGATCATCAACAGTGCTGCTGTAATCGTATAAGGCGCCATAATCTTCAAAAAATCTTGCGTAGACATATGAGTCAACGCCTTTAAATACAGATTGTGAGCATTGCCAATAGGAGTGAGCATACTTCCAACATTGGCACCAATAGTCATAAGCGTAATTACAAGAATTGACTGCTTTTCAGCATTCGCCATTACGAGCACAGATAGTGCAAAAGGCACAAAAGTTACGAGAGCAACGTCGTTCGTAATCCACATTGCCGAAAAGAATGTTAACGACATAAGCACGAGCACCAAGCCGCGCTCAGTGCGCACATGCCTTAGCAAACGCGCACCAATAGATCGAAACACACCAATGCGCTGGAATCCGCACACAACCATCATAAGGCACACTAATTGCGAAATAGTGTTGAGATGAATATAACTCAAATATTGCGGATCTGGAGGTACCAAAAAACAGGAAATAACTGCCAAAATTGCAGCAACAATAAGAATGGTTTCACACTTGACCACATTCAACAGCCAGCGCTTCATCATTCCTCCGTAACGCAATAGACATAATGACTCTATTATACTAGAAACCCAGTCCCACAATCGGGTTAAATTCCCGACAAAATCGTTGCAATAACAATAAATTAGCAACTATTAATAGCGTGATTTAGCCTAAAGTAGCTAACATAAAATTCCGCCCTTTTTTATGACACGCGCATTGAAAAAATTGCATTTAAAGACAAGATTGCGTATATCATAATAAAACAAAGAATTTGTTGTCTACACAAGAAGCGAATTATGGCAGAAATAAACAAAACAGAAGATCAAAAGCTTGAACAAAAACTTGCTCGTCAAATGCATCTTCGTGAAAACCACAAGCGCAATACTGCAGATTTAGTTGTTGAATGCTTGGTAAACGAAGGAGTTGAAGTAGTATTCGGTATTCCAGGTGAGGAAAATATTCCGCTTCTTGAAGCAATTGAGCGCGATGGACGAATTCGTTTTGTGCTTACTCGCCACGAGCAGGGCGCTGGTTTTATGGCAGCGACATACGCTCATATTACTGGAAAACCAGGCGTATGCTTGGCAACTCTAGGTCCTGGCGCATTGAATTTAACACTTCCTGTAGCTCAAGCAAACGCAAGCACCACACCGCTTGTAGCAATTTGCGCACAAGGTAACGTTTCTAGGCTTTATAAGGAATCTCACCAAATTATTGATTTGGTTGCACTCTTCCAGCCAATTACGCAATGGTCTTCTATGATGCTTGCTCCAGAATCTGCGCCAGAAATGGTTCGAAAAGCTTTCTCAATTGCCGGTCGCAACCGTCCGGGAGCCACATGCCTTGTTATTCCGGAAGATATCAGCGAAATGCCAGCACCTGACAACGCAAAGCCTCTTCCACTTCCACATCCGCTGCATATTATGCCAGCGCCAGACACTATTGAAGAAGCTGCGAAAATTATTAGTCAAGCAAAGCAACCTATTATTTTGGCTGGAAACGGCGTTGCGCGCTCTCACGCTGAGGATCAGCTTCTTGCGTTTGCTGAGCAGCTTAATGTGCCAGTTGCAACTACTTTCGAAGGTAAGGGCGTTTTCCCAGATAATCATCCGAATGCACTTGGCGTAGTCGGCTTCATGCATCGCGATTACGAGAACTTCGCGTTTGACACTGCTGATTTGATTATTGCTGTCGGCTTCTCAATTCAGCAGTTCGACCCGAAGAAAATCAACCCAAATATTGATAAAACTATTATTCACATCAATACTTTTGTGGAAGATACCGACGCACACTACCCTACTGCGCTGAATATTATGGCGAATATTGGCCAAACGCTTAAAACTCTTACAGAAGTATTAAAGACACGAAACATTACTTTTGACGTAAGTCACCCACGTATTCGACAACTACTTACGGAAGAATTACATTCTTGCGAAAACGACGAAAGCATGCCAATGAAACCACAGCGCGTAGTTTACGATATTCGCCGCGCTGTTCCTGAAGGCACGAAGGTTCTTGTAGATACAGGCGCTCTTAAAATGTGGATGGCACGATTGTACCCAACTATGCACCCGAATACTTGCATAATCGACAACAGTCTTTCAACTATGGCTTGGACGCTTCCAGGTGCTGTTGGAGCTTCGTTTATTCGCGATAATTCCGGCAAAATTAACACGAAACCGGTTTTGGCTGTGATGGGCGACGGAAGCTTTATGATGAACGTGCAGGAAATTGAAACTGCAGTGCGCGTTGGCAGCCGAATGGTAGTTCTTGTTTGGGAAGATAACGCGTACGGCTTAATCAAGTGGAAGATGGAGCTTCATGCAGGCGAGCACGAGTACGTTGATTTCCATAATCCGGACGTGCCAAAACTAGCTGAAAGCTTTGGCGCGCGCGGTCATGCTGTTAAAAAACCGGAGGATTTGTACAACATGCTTCGTGAAGCGCTGGATCAGGAAAGCGGCGTCGACGTGATTTCTTGCCCAGTTGACTACAGTGAGAATATGAAGCTTATTGAAAAGCTCGGCGATATTGACTTTAGTAACTGAGTTTCAATAAATTTTTGCAAACAAAAGGCTACGTAATCACGCTAGATTACGTAGCCTTTTGTTTGTTAGTACAGTTTTGTACAAAAGATTGCATGAAAGGCTACATGATTTGCGATTGTAAGTTTTTGCGAGCCGCTTCCATTGAAGTAATTTTTCCTAGAAGCTCAAGCTTTTCCTGACCATCCTTGAGTTTCGCCATACGCACTCTAGCAGCACCGATTCTACGCATATAGCCGATATCAAGAAGGCGAATAAGCAGCTCGTTTGCATACTTACTTTCTGCGCTTGTAGCTTTCCGCAAAAGATCTGAAGGAGATCCGTTTGAAACTTGCTGATTCTGTCGATTGCCGGTATCTTCCAATGTATCTGCAGGAGAAGGAAGCGGCAACGGCATTACAGAAAGTTCTGTAATAACGGATTCAAGCAAAGGACCTGCAGCTTTTGTCATCATATGCAGCCACAATCCTTGCGAAACATTGCCAACCGGCAATCCACCTGCAGCTACAAATGCTTGAAACAGCGTACGAAATACTGGTGTAATAAAATTATTCAAAGTCAATTGCGCAAACAATTTCTCATCAAAAGCAAGCGGAACTTGCAAAAGTAACGCCATAAATTGTTGTTCGCACATAAATACAGCATCATCCACACGATAATAATGCTGATTTTTAGCAGAACTTTTAATAATTTCCATGCGCGAAGCTTTAAAACCTGCATTACGGTCGTCATTAATTTGCTGACCAAAAGTTGGAATAACGTTATGCTTTTGCGCATAAGCATCGTCGTCACGCACTTTCAAACGTCTACGTGCAGACTCAACTTCATTGCGCATAACAGCTAAATCAACGCCAATTGAACGCACGGCTTTGCGCATATACAAGTCAAGCAGCGAACGGTCTCGAATTTGCGCAATAAGAGGAGCGACAGCCTTTATAGCGCCCATTTGACCAGTAGTGTACGAAGTCTCAAAACGATTAATTACTGTGTCAATAACGAAATCGTATAGCGGACTTGCATGTGCAACAAGCGAACGCACAGCCTCATCACCGCGCTGAATACGCAAATCGCAAGGATCGAGATTATTGTCTGCTACAGCAACAAAAGTTTGCGTCAAAAACGCAGAATCCAAACCAAAAGCGTGTAGCGCAGCCTTTTGACCTGCAGCATCACCGTCGAAAGTAAAAACGATGCGCGAACTTACAGACTGTCCATCCACCTTCAGTGGGCCAACAAGCTGAATTGCCCCCAAAGAATCGTCTGCAATAAGGCGGCGCACAATTTTTGCATGCTCAACGCCAAACGCAGTTCCGCAAGTTGCAACAGCAGTATCAATACCAGCCAAATGACATGCCATTACATCTGTGTAGCCCTCTACAATTACAACTTGACGCTTTTTTACAATATTTGCCTTAGCTAAGTCAATTCCGTACAGAACTTGCGTTTTTCGATACAGTGCAGTATCGGGAGTGTTAATATATTTCGCGCTAATAGAATCGTCATCATAAAGCTTTCTTGCACCAAAGCCAAGAGTTCGACCAGTCGAGTCGCGAATAGGCCAAGTTAAGCGGCCACGGAAATAATCATATATTCCGCGCTGACCGAGTCTAGCGAGACCAGCGTCGAGAAGCTCTTGACGCGTAAAACCTTTATTCGCTAAGTATCTAACTAAATTATCCCAGCCTTTAGGCGCGTAACCGCAAGAAAAACGCGCACTTTGTTGCGGAGTAAAGTTTCGCCCTGCAAGTAATTCGCGCGCAGGAGCTGCCTCTTGAGTGCCGAGATTTGAAACGAAAAACTTTTGCGCTTCTTCATTTGCTTCTAAAAGCCTGGCTCGCTTAGAACCGCGCGATTGAGAATCACTATTTTGCTCCTGCTTATAATGCATCTCAATGTGGTAACGATCTGCTAAAAACTCGACCGCTTCACGAAAATCAATATTCTCTTTTTGCTCAACGTACTTAAATACGTCGCCGCCAGCGCCGCAACCAAAACAATGCCACACTCCCAAGCTTGGTCGCACACTAAAACTTGGCGTTTTTTCATCGTGGAATGGGCAAAGACCTACAAAAGTGCCAGTTCCGGAAGGCTTAAGCGTCACTGTTGCAGACACAATGTCATACAAATCTGCCGCAGCGCGCACGCGCTCAATGTCTTCTTTCACAATCATTCCAACCATGCTATCTAGCTTATCGCAAATCTGCGGCGAGTGGTAAATTTCTCCGCCAGTGTTGGAAACTCCTAGTGGATTCGTTAGCACAAAGCCGCGTGAAGAGTTGTAGCAGAACCGTCTGTAAGACTTGCCACCTGGTCGATTGCAACACGAAGACGCTCATCATCGTTAGTGCACTCGTTCCAATCTCCCACGAATACTTCCTCCATTGCATCGTGCGAGCGCGGCGACTTGCTCATAAATACTTCTACTAAATCTGTCAAAATTTTCTGTTCGCGCTTATAAACTTCACGCTCGCGAGGAGCGATTATAAAGTGCACAGCTAAGCTTTTCAGCATCACAATTTCGTAGGAAGTATTTTCCGGAATCACAAGGTTTGCGCGGTAGCGAACAAGCGGACCGTTGCCATAACGCTCACGCGTAGCGTGCTCAACAGAGCTTGCAAAACGACCAATAAGAGCACTAGTAATATTTTTCAACTGCGCTAGCGCTCGACGAGAACCGTCGAAAGAATTAGGAAACATGTGAAGCGAGCGCAAACGTTTCAAAGCATCCAAAAGTTTATCTACATCCCAACGTTCACCATACCATGCATGGGTTTCTTCAATAACTTCATCTACAACTTTTGAATCCGCAACTAAAGCAGGGTTAAAAGCGCCAGTTACAATCGCATCCTCAATATCGTGCACACTGTAAGCAATGTCGTCTGAAAGATCCATTATTTGACATTCCATTGGTTTTGCTTCGCGTGGAGCACCAATTTTCAGCCATTCAAACACATCTCGATCATCCGGATACACACAGAATTTCAAATCACGCTCGCCTTTATCGTGCGCTTTTGCTTCTTCTAATCCCCACGGATACTTCACTGCAGCATCTAATGCTGCGCGCGTAAGATTTACTCCTGCACTTCTACCGTTTTCGCGAAAAACTTTCGGTTCTAAGCGCGTAAGTAAGCGAAGAGTTTGTGCGTTTCCTTCAAATCCACCAATATTTTTCGCTAATTCTGCGAGCGCGCGTTCTCCGTTATGGCCAAATGGTGGGTGCCCTAAGTCGTGCGATAAGCAAGCGCAATCAACAACATCCGGATCGCATCCAAGCATTGCTGCAATTTGCCTACCAATTTGCGCAACTTCCAAAGTATGTGTCAAGCGAGTTCGAGCAAAATCATCCGAACCCGCAACTAAAACCTGGCTTTTTGCACCCAATCGACGTAGCGCAGATGAGTGTATGATTCGCGCACGATCTCGTTCAAAAGGCGTTCTCACACGAGTGTGATGAGGCTCACTCGCCCAGCGCTCAGTATCATGCAAATCGTATTCGCCAACGATCTCATTATCCGATGCAATTACTTCGTTGCACATACAGCACCTCTTTTATTTGCAATTAAGGCTAATTTAACCTTCTAAAAAACCAAGCAGCAACAAGCTATATAAGACTTTTTGCGTCCAATTTTGCAATATCGCTAGAAGATAGCACTTCGTAAGCATTGCGGTAAAGCCGCGGCACGCGAGGTCCGATTCCAGTCATGATTTCGTAGCTGATTGTTCCTGCAGCTTCTGCCCAATCGTCGGCAGTAGGCTCAGCAAATTCCACACCTCTTCCAGGACCAAAAAGCGTTACAGTATCGCCTTCTCGGACGCCTAACTCTGCAGCATCGCCTTTTAAATCAACTATGAACTGATCCATGCAAACTCGCCCTGAAACATTCAAAATTCGCGCACCTTTATTGGTTTCTACTCTAACCGGT
This sequence comes from uncultured Gardnerella sp., assembly GCA_947088155.1. Classification (GTDB taxonomy): domain Bacteria; phylum Actinomycetota; class Actinomycetes; order Actinomycetales; family Bifidobacteriaceae; genus Bifidobacterium. The sequence continues at coordinate 35,259 of CAMUFL010000006.1, forward strand.
CCGCCCTGCTTATCAACATGACGCGCACCTTGCATATCAAATCCGGAAGCAGATCGCAAAATTCCGTCAGCGTAACCAAGCGGCACAATAGCAGTACTCGTATTATTTGGAGTTAAATACGTGCGCCCGTAGGAAATTCCATGCCCTTCTTCTACAGCTTTTACAGTGCCAAGTTGCGCTTGAAGCGTCATAGCTGGTTGCAATCCATAAGTTTGAGAATCCCCCATTGCAGGATCCGGCTCGTATCCATACAAACCAATTCCTGGTCTAACAAGCTCAAAACGAATTTCTGGACGATTAAGCGTTGCAGCAGTATTCGCTAAATGGCGGATTTTAGGTGCCACAGATGCTTCTTTCATGCGATTTGTAAACTCGTGGAATTGTTGGATTTGCCGGTCGGTTGCATCTACAAATTCTGGAACATCAGGAGAATCTGCCACAGCTAAGTGACTCCATTGGCCAATAACCTCAATTACGCCTTCACTAGAGTATTGTTGCAATTTTTCTAGAGCGGCACTAAAACCTTCTGGCGTAAAACCGTTTCGTCCAAAACCAGTATCGACTTTTACGTGCACGCGAGCAGGTTTACCTAACTTTCGTGCAGCAAAAGCTACAGCATCAAGAGAGTCAACAGAGCCTACTGAAATATCGATATCTGCTGTAATCAGATCTGCAAATCTCGTAGTTGGAGCGCTAGTAAGCCAAGTGAGAATATGGCAACGGCTAGAATCAATACCAGCTGCACGCAAACGCAACGCTTCGTACGGTTGAGCTGTGCCAAGCCAAGTAGCACCTCCAGCCAAAGCCGCGAGCGCACTAGGAACAAGCCCGTGACCGTATCCGTCTGCTTTTACGACTCCCATAACTTCCGGCGCATTCTGACTAGGCTGCAAATCTTGCGAAACGCGCTCAACCAAAGTACGCATATTGTCTCGAAGCGCCTTCAAATCGACAATTACTTGCCCAGGGTATACGCTTAACGCGCGAGCATAGTTTGCTTCTAACATTGCCGCATTACGTGCACTATTACTTGCCGCATTACTTAAATCTGTACTCATAACTCACCTAACTGATTTAGTATGCTTTTAATGCTACATGCTCTTTTGCATACTCTCCATAAGCTTTTTAAGAACACATGCGCATTTCATATGACATGATTAAGTGTTTGCACCCATTGGTATGCAATACGTACTGCACTGTGCGCACGATCTGGAATAACGACCAATCCACAACGACTAAACCCTGCACGCGTAATTACTTTTTGCATAATCACGTTATCTGGATGCGTATCAATGCGTACATTATTATAGTTTTGCTGCACCCAATGCAAGCACGCTGTTGCCATTTTTGGTTTTATTCCCGAAGATGCTAAGCGGTGAATTGTTACATAAGAGGAAATATCATCAAGCCATGCACCGTCAATACTGGCATACACTTCATCAACACCTTCGCATAATGCGAATTGCGCTAAAATACGCTCGTTATGCGATTCTGGATCCTCGTCAACAATCAAATAGAAACGTTTTAAACGAATATCCTCAATAACACTTGAAACAAGTGGAAAACTATTCCCCCACTGATGAGGATTGCCTGTAACACGCATAAATTTGCGAGCATTTTCATAAATATGCTCAATATTTCGCAAGTCACCAAGAGTTGCTTTTCTCAATGTTATATCTTCCATGCCAACCTCTAAAAGAAACCAAATAAAATCACGCAAAATTAGCTAATTATTACTTACACAAGTTTGCGCTCAAAAGGATCCGAACTAATTCCCTTCGCTAGAATATCTTTACACCATTGACTAGCACCAAATAAACTGTGGTCTCTATAGTTGCCGCAAGATTCAATAGTTGTTGCAGGAACATCATCCCAGGTGGCATTAAACGCAATAAACTCAAGAGATTCCTTTAAAGCGCGCGCCACATCTTCTGTGCTGTGTTCGCCCCAAGTTAGCAGATGAAAACCAGTTCTGCAGCCAAAAGGCGAGCAATCAATATAGCCATCAATACGCTCACGAAGTAACACTGCAATCATATGCTCAATTGTATGCAAAGCTGCAGTAGGAATCGCTTCCTCATTAGGCTGCGTTAAACGAATATCATAGTTGGAAATAACATCCCCATTAGGACCTTTTTGCGTATTGATATAGCGCACATAAGGTGCTTTTACTTTAGTATGATCTAGTTCAAAACTTTCTGGTCTAGGTCTAGACGCATCCTGCTTATTCATAAGTATTCCCTTCACTTAACTACACAATAAACAACGTACTCTTTAACGTAGTGAGTACTTCTATAGTAGACGGTAGTTGCCTAATTAGTTGAAAGATTTATTAGTAGAAAGATTTATTTACATGATTGCTGCGTTTACAAGAGCACGAGTGTAGTCATTTTGTGGATTATTGAGCACATCATTTACACTGCCACATTCCACAACTTTTCCTTCATTAAGAACAATAACTCGCGTTGCTAAATGCCGGATCATACCCAAATCATGACTTACAAATATGCATGACATGCTTTTACGCTCGGAGCGAATGGATGCAAAAGCGTCTAAAATGCGAGTTCTTTCCGCAACATCAATTGCACTCATAGGCTCGTCAGCAAGCAAAACTCGAGGATTATTGATTAATGCGCGAGCAATACAAACACATTGCGCTTGACCGCCAGAAAGCTCGTGAGGATGACGTTCCAAAAAATCTTCAGGTTTTAAGCCTACTAATTTCAGCATTTCACAAACACGCTGCTCAATAGTTGCATCGTCTAATTTAAGCGATTTTTGCCATATTCTAAGAGGCTCAGCAACACTTTTTTGAACTGTCCAGCGTGGATCCAATGCGGCAAACGGATGCTGAAATACAAGCGACGATTCGCGTCTCATAAGCGTACAAGCATTTTTATTTACTTCTAATAAATTGGCATTATTTACAATTTCACCGCAATAAGTAACGTTTCCTTCGCAAAGAGTTTCAAGCCCCAACATAGCGCGTATAAGAGTTGTTTTGCCGGAACCAGATCCGCCAATAATCGCCAAAGATTCGCCAATATTAAGATTTAAATCTACGCCTCTTAACACTTCAGCACGAGTTTTTGCGCGACCTAAAGTAACGTGAATATTTTTTGCATTTATAAGCGAATTTTCTTCACTATTGCCAATACGGGAATTAAATTTCTTAGAATCAACGTTTGCAGAACCAGTATTTACAGAACCAGTATTTGCAAAATCAACATTTGCAGAACCCACTTTTACAGAATCTAAATTTTTAGAACCTAAATTTTTAGAACCTAAATTTTGCGCTCTAAAAGTCAACTTTTTAGCAGCACTCACTAATTGTTTAGTAGAAGAAATACGCGGATTATCAAGCAAATTCTTAATATTTTCACTATCGACCACACGCCCAGAATCAAGCACATAGCAACGATTAGCAGCATGCGAAAGCACAGAAAAATCGTGCGTTACAAAAAGCATTGAAGCGCCCATATCATCTACAAGTGAAGCAAGCATTCGCACAACTTCACTTTGTGTAACCGAGTCAAGCGCGGTAGTAGGCTCATCAGCCAAAATCAAACGCGGAGAAGTAATCAAAGCTGTAGCAATACCAACTCGCTGCTGTTGACCTCCAGAAAGCTCAAACGTGCGTTTAGATGCGAGATTTTTCGACAACCCTACTTTTTCAAGCATCATGCATACTCGATTGTGAATATCGTCATCATCTAGATTGTAATGTATTCGCAAAGGCAAAGAAATTTGTTTTTCAACGCTTAACATTGGATTAAGCGCTCTATTAGCCTGCTGAAATACTACACCAACGTATTTTCCGCGAATAGAAGCTAAATTTTCATCTTTTGCTTTCACTGTTTGAAAATTGCCAAGCATACAAGAGCCTGAAATTTCAGCATTTGACGGCAATAATCCAGTTATAGCTCGAATTAGCATAGATTTGCCAGAGCCAGAGGAACCAACTAAGCCAACACGCTCACCGTCAGAAATCTCAATTGATACGTTGTCAAGAATTAGTTTTCCGCCAAGTTTTAGCGTGAGATTTTGAATATTTAAGCTCATTTTTCCCCTACTTTATTCGTACTTTTTGATGAAGGATCTAAAACTTTGCGCAATACGTCACCAAAAAGATTAAGAGCAACAACAACCACAGTCACAATCAAACCTGGCCAGACAACCGATAAAGGATTTACGTGAATTAACGAAACAGAAGTAGCCAACACGCGCCCCCAGCTAGGAACTCCAGAAGGAACACCAATACCCAAGTATGTTAAGCCACTTTCAGCCAAAATAACAGTTCCTGCAGAAAGAGAAAGCTCAACAAAAGCAACAGGAATAATATTTGGTAAAACATGATGAATAAGAACATATTTACGCGAGGAACCTTGCAAAACAGCTGAAGTCACATAATCAGATTGCAACGCAAGCTGCGCACTAGGTCGTACAATACGTGCTAAATTCAAGCCATAGCCAGTTCCACAAGCAATAACAATCACAACAACACTAGCTCCAAACGGAACTGCAAGTATAAGCGCAATTAAAACAGTTGGAATAGAAATCAATGCGTCAACAGACATAATGCTTATTGTGCGAACCATTTGTGAACTAGAAATCATAAAGCTCAAAACAATAAACCCAATACAAGTAGCAACTAGAACAGTAGAAAAAACGAGAATCAGCTCAATTCTTGAACCTGCCATAAGCCAACTAAGCATATCTGAACCAGTGCCGTCCGTGCCAAGCCAATGCGAAAAAGACGGCTTCTGCCATACTTTAAAACCATTAGTTTCTAAAAGTGAGTACGGAGTCCATAAAAGCGAAAGCAAAGCAACAAAAAACCATATTGCAAACGTTAAACACACAAATTTACCGAAAGTAGCATTCCATATGCGCTTAAACAAAGTAGATTTTACTTTGATACTTTTTTTAGACATATTGCACATAAAAACTCACCTTATTCGCATGTTAGATTCAACAATAGGAAATTAATTCAAACTATCTTTAGATAACCTAGGGTCAAGTAGTCGATGGGTAATGTCAACTACAAAGCCGATTAGTAAGAACAGCGCAGCAAGCATAAAAAGCTCACCTTGTACTGCAATTAGATCGCGCAAACCAACATCTCGAACCATTCCCGTACCAATACCAGGTAAGGAAAACAGGTTTTCAATAACCATCACGCCCATAACCATATGAGCGAAAGTTAAACCAATAACAGATACAAGTTGAGGAAGAGCAAGTCGCAAACCAACACGCCACACAACTTGTTTGCGAGTCATTCCGCAAGCCATAGCTTGAGAAGCTACTTCACTTTTAACAATATTTTCAACAGTTGCAGCAGTGTAACGCATAAAACTAGAGCCAACAATAAGTCCTACTGTAAGAGCCGGAATAAGAAGAGACGCAAAAGCTTCAGGAAATTCGCTCCAGCCATCTGTAGGGAAACCTTGAGTTGGCAACAAACTGAACACACCAATACCGCGTCCTAATAGCAAAATAAGTAGCATGCAACCCCATAATGCTGGAACAGAGCCTGCTGTAATAGCCAAAAAGCGCATAATTGCCTGTGAAAGTTTGCCTTCATGAGTAATTTGCAAACATCCAAGTGAAATACCAACTACTAAAGCAATAAACAGACCCAAAAGAATCAGCGGAAAAGTAATAGAAGCACGCATCGCAATAGTTGAACTTACAGAACGACCAGTTAACATAGACACGCCAAAGTCACCGCGGAAAACACCACAAATCCAGTCAACATACTGCGTAAAAAGTGGTTTATTAATACCAAGTTCTGCTCTAAGCTCCTCTACTTTTCCGCTAGGAGCGTTTAAGCCGGCCATAACTTGCGCAACATCACCCGGAAGTACACGTAACGATATGAAAATAACTACAGAAATACCAAGTAAAGCAAGAGTAAACAGCAATACTCTGTAGCAAATCATGCGAAACATAAAATGCCTCCTTTCTATGTTCTTCTAGTCGAAACGCACCACAAATACACAAATTCGGGCACTAGTGCAGTTTGCGCGCTGCGCGAGTGTCTCATTTTGCATGTTTTGGGACACTCGCGCAGATTACGCTCGCGCGCGCTTTGACCGAGCTTGAAATCAACAGGATTTTAAGCTCCTTCAAAGCGTGATTTGGCTCAATTGTGAAGCACGGTGTGCTTCACATGCCAAATCAGCCGAACGGCTATGCCGTGAGGAATATGCGCGAAGACAGGTCGTCAGCGCACACAAACCACAACCAAATTCCCAATGTGCCCACATGTGAGTCTTCCCTGCCTTCGTCAATCGAGACGAAGGCAGACCTCGCTTGCGTTGAAAGCACACTGTGCTTTCAACTTGAGCAAGCTCGGCGCTCCGAGTTGCCTTCGCGCGCTACGCTCTATGCGCGAAGGCAGGTCGTCGCGCACAGCTAACACAAAATCAGTTAAGTCGCAGGTTGTATAGCGGCAAAATCTCTTGATTCATGTCAAAAGGCATTCCTTCAAGATTCTTCACTTTCGCAGTTACAACGCGATAGTTAAACAGCCAATCAGCAGGAGCATCCTCGCTAATAATTCGCGCAGCTTTAGCAAGCAATTTATCTGACTCTTTAGGATCCGCACAAAGCATAGCTTTAGCATACAAATCCTGGACTTGCTTATTGTCGTAACCGTAGTAATACGTAGGATCCGCCCACTGCCCAAAATCGTGACTCTCATTGTGATCAACCATCGACAAATCATACTGCTTATTCTTATAAACATCTTGAAGCCAAGTAGTAAACTCAACAATATTAACTTTCAAATTGATTCCAATAGGCTTCAATTGCGAGCGCAGCTGATCGCCAATTTGCGTGCCGTAAATATTCGGATAAGTAAGCGTCAAATCCATAGGATGAGATTCGTCAAATCCGACTTCCTTCATTAGCTCCTTAGCGCGCTGCAAATCATGAGGATACAGCTTAGTTAAATCCTCATAACCAGGGTCAAGAGAAGGAATTGGACCACCAAGAGCTAAATCCGTGCCGCCACGAGATGCAATAATTTGCTTGTGATCAATCGCGTAACGAATAGCTTTGCGCACGCGCTTATCCTTAGTACGTTCGCCTTTCATATTCATAGCTAGAACAAATTTATCTGTGCCATTACCTGCACTGACATCGTAACGCTTGGAATCATCTTTAAAAGGCTTAGCAAGTTGACCAGAAATAGGAGCTAATGCTTGCACAGAACCGGAAGAAAGTGCGTCAACCGCTGCGTTATCGTCAACAAAATAGCGAACTACTATCTTATTAGTTTGCGCACGATGAATACCTTTATAACGCGGATTTGCTTTTAAAACAACACGATCATTTGGCACAAATTTGTCAATTAAATACGGTCCAGAACCAACTGCTTGAGTTTTTGCATCATACTTTGCGCTTTTATCAAAAACTAAACCTGAACGACTGCAAAGTGCCCACAAAAGCTTAGCATTTGGCTCTTTAAGAGTGATTTCAAGCGTGTAATCATCTTTTGCTTTAGCAGACTCAACTTTTCCAACCATGTTAGAGCCGCGATATTTTTTAGCAATAAGCTCGCTAAACGACCATTCTGCATCATGCGCAGTAAGCTTATTGCCGTTAGAAAATACAGCACCCTTACGCATGTGGAATGTGTAACGCAAACCATCTTTACTTACTTCCCAGCTTTGAGCTAACGAAGGAACTACCTGATTAGTAGCATTGCGAGCAACTAAGCCTTCATACACGTTACCAATAAGCAACTGGTCGAGTGAGGAACCTGATTGATTACGGATATCAAGATTCGTAGGAGCTAACTTTAGACCTATAGATATAGTTTTGTTCGAAATTTCCGATACTGAATTTGATTTATTTGGTTTATTAGATGTAGTAAGAGTTGCAAAAATTGCACTAAACACTACTACCAAAACAATAGCTAAGCTAAATAGCCAGATCTTGCCCATTTTGCGTTTCGAGCCTGAATAAGCATATTTTTCAGCTTCATTCAGCGAAGAGTCAGTGCTCGCAGCGAAAGAAGTGCTTTTATTAGTCTCATTGTTAGTTTTACCGGAGAATTTTTCAGTCGCGCCGTTTTCTTCGTGCACGCTTTCCTCAGGTTTGCTATTAGCCATACCATAAACCTTTCTTAATGGCATATAAACATTATTTATTTGTTATTATTTATTTCTTTATTTATTCTTGTCTTATAGCTCGCCGCTTTATTGGAAATGCACATTTGCAAACATAACTATTTGCATACCACATAAACCCAAATACAAGTCGACTGCATTACTAATCGTAGTCGATTGACAAGCCAGTCTCATCTATGGCGCGTCCAAAAAATCAAATCATATTTTGTATATTTTTGTAATATTTTTATACCAATACATATGAGATATATCCTACGAATGTGGTTAAATTCCAACAGAACGTAAACTTGCAAACGTACGCAATAATCGACATAAGATTAAAGCGTAGAAGCGCGCAAATTTACGAAATATTAAGATGCATACACGTATCTCATATGTTAAAGCTCATATGTTAAAGCTAAAGCGAGGAATGATGGCTGAGAACTTGAATACTACGGTAACTGTGAACGAATCCTCGGATCCGCAAAACAAAAGCGGCGAAGACCGTACAGCATTGAACCGTCAACTGGCACAAATGCTTAAAGGCGGCGTGATTATGGATGTCACCACCCCAGAGCAGGCGCGAATTGCTGAGGATTCTGGCGCGTGCGCAGTTATGGCTTTGGAACGTATTCCTGCTGATATTCGCGCAGCCGGCGGCGTTTCTCGTATGAGCGACCCAGCAATGATTCACGGCATTCAAGAGGCTGTGTCTATTCCTGTTATGGCAAAATGCCGCATCGGTCACTTTGTTGAAGCACAAGTGCTTGAAGCTATCGAGATCGACTACATCGACGAAAGCGAAGTGCTTTCTCCAGCCGACGACGTGTATCACATCAATAAGCGCGATTTTGCTGTGCCTTTCGTTTGCGGTGCTAAGGATTTGGGCGAAGCTTTGCGCCGAATTAACGAAGGTGCTTCCATGATTCGCACTAAGGGCGAGCCTGGAACTGGAGACGTGATTCAGGCTGTGCGTCACATGCGCATGATGAATTCCGCAATTCGTAAGCTTACAAGCATGCGCGAGGATGAGCTTTTTGAGGAAGCTAAGAATTTGCGCGTGCCTTTCGAACTCGTAAAATACGTTGCGCAAAACGGCAAGCTTCCTGTTGTTAACTTCGCAGCCGGCGGCGTTGCAACCCCAGCCGACGCTGCTTTAATGATGCAGCTTGGCGCTGAAGGCGTATTCGTTGGCTCCGGCATCTTTAAGTCTGGAGACCCAGCAAAGCGTGCTGCAGCAATCGTTAAAGCTGTAACTAATTACAAGGATGCCAAGATGATTGCTAAGCTTTCCGAAAACTTGGGCGAAGCTATGGTTGGCATTAACGAGCAGGAAATCAAGCTTTTAATGGCTGAGCGAGGCGAGTGATTTTGTCAAACTCACCTACCAATACTGATAACTCCGCTCATACTGTAGCAGTTTTAGCTGTTCAAGGTGCTTTTCTTGAACATCGCTTAATGCTTGAAAAATTAGGCGCACACGTTATTGAACTTCGTCAAGCGCGCGACTTGGAGCAGTCTTTTGACCGCTTAGTACTTCCGGGCGGCGAAAGCACTGTGCAAGCTAAGCTTCTTCGTGAGCAAAATATGCTCGAACCTTTGCGCGAGCGCATTGCAGAAGGAATGCCTGTTCTTGGCACTTGCGCAGGTTTGATTTTGCTTGCGAAAAACGTGGAAGGTGACGAAGTAAACGGTTTTGGCACTTTAGACGTAACAGTTAAACGCAATGCTTACGGACGCCAGCTCGGAAGCTTCCATTGCGAGGCTGAGTTTGGTGAGCTAGGCAATGTGCCGATGACGTTTATTCGCGCGCCTTACATTGCAGAAGTAGGCTCTAATGCCAAAGCTCTTGCAACTGTAGATGGTCATGTTGTCGCCGCGCGCCAAGGAAAGCAAATCGGCACATCCTTCCACCCGGAGCTTGACGACGATATGCGAATCCATCAGCTTTTCCTGGATTTATAATCGAATTTGCAATCTTTCGTAAATACAAAAAGCCTTGCAAGGGAGGTCTGTCTTCGTCAATAAAGACGAAGACAGACCTCCCTCACATTTGGAGCACAACACAACCCAAAACCCTCCAAACACGAGCAAAATTACCCACGTTTTGAGCAAAAAACAACAAATAAACGATATTTACTATTAGCGCAAGTTTCGCTGATAAATCGAAGCCATACCTTTGAAAATAAGATCCGGATCGTAATAATCAATCGATTGCACGTCATTTTCAAAAAGCCTACCCAAGCCACCAGTAGCAACTACCTTAAATGGCTCGTCTATTTCAGTTTTAAATTGTGCAATTGTACGCTCAATTCCACCCAAGAAGCTGTAATATAATCCAGCTTGCATTGCGAGTTTAGTAGATTTTGCAAGAACAGACTGCGGTCTAGCTATTTCCACTTCTGGAAGCTGAGCCGTGTTATCCCAAAGTGCCGCAGCTGCAGTACGAATACCTGTGCAAATAAGTCCGCAAGTAATAGCACCACTTTTATCTATATAGTTATAAGTTGTTGCCGTACCAAAATCAATAACTAATACAGATCCTCCATACTCACTAAACGCACCAACGCAATCAGCTAAACAATCCGCGCCAAGAGTTCTTGGCTCATCAATACGAATATTCATACCGGTTTTAACACCAGGACCTACAATCATAGGATCAATATGAAGAAATTTGATAATACTAGCGCGGAATGAATGCATAACTTTCGGCACAACAGAAGCAACGATAACATCTTCAACATCATTTATTGTAAATCCGCTTAAATGCAAAAATTGCGCAATCATAATGCCATACTCGTCTGATGTATGATTAGACTTTGTTGTCATACGATAAGTGCCAACAATTCGGTTATTTTCCAAAAAACCCAGCACAATATTCGTATTACCAATGTCTACTGCTAATAACATGTGTGTCTACTTCCTATATTGACATTTACGGATTAATTAAGTTAATTTGCAATCACGCGCGCACGTATTGTATGTGTATTTATACTATCCTATTGTATTTATACTACTTTTGCTAATGATCTTACTTTTACGCAAAATTAAGCTGCTTTTACGAAATCACTTAATTTTAATACGTTACGAAATTATCTAACTACAAATCCTTGATTGTAACCATATTCTTGAAGATCTTTTTCCCACAATAAAAGACCATCTTTTAAAGAAATGCGTTTACCAGGATCATCTGGAAGCCACAATCTACTTCCATCATCTTGAGTAACACCAGCATCAATCATGGCTTGCACGTTTAATCTAGCTAAAGATTTAACACTCCAGTCATATGCTTGACCCATAGTTGCTCTAAAATCACTTCGCGAATACACTTCAAAAGGCAAATACCTGTATCCCGTATCCACGCGATTAGCGGCATCTGCAAATACACGATTAAACTTCTGGCCGCCAAAATAAGGTATATCAATGCCTCGTGAATCACGAATAGTAGCTCTATCTAAAAATGACTTATCTCTAAGCGTAACAACATCTGCAGGAAACGCTCCACCATTGACACGAGTACGAATTCCATGCATATCATGGCATACAAAATTCACAAATCGCATTGCTGCTTCAGGCTTACGACTCGATTTAAGCACAGATAACGAAGAACCACCCATTTCTGCATTACGCTTTTCTCCGTGCATAGTTGGCACATTCGTCACCTTCCACAATCCTGCAGTTCCAGGCACATTTTCCAGAAGCAAAGACGGCATCCAGGCTCCTGAGAAAACAGAAGCAATCTTGCCAGCTCCAACACCGTTCTTCCAGCGTTGACTCCAAGTTGTAGTTCTAATGTCAATCAATCCTTCATCAATCATTGATTGCCAGAACTTTGTAAACTCTTCAGTACCCTTATCTTTGCTCAATCTAACAGTAACTGTTTTCCCATCATGAGAAGTCATAAACGGGTGTCCACCTGCAAGCCAAATCATAGCGTTATAAAAACTTGCGTCACCTGAGTCTGCTGCAATATACACACCGATATCTTTAAGCTTACGAGCAGCGTGACGGTAATCTTCCCAAGTGTGTATTTTTGTGGCATCTACACCAGCCTGCTTAAACACGTCATCATTATAAAACCAAGCCATTGGGCCAGAATCCATTGGCAAACCGTAAACACGTCCACCAAGTTGCACAGAAGACCATGTTCCAGGAGTATAGAATGTGCGAGTATTTTTCACACGATCAGTAATATCTAAAAGCTGTCCACTTACAGCATATTGCGGAAGAGCAAAATATTCTAATTGAACAATATCTGGCATACCATAGCCATCTTGAATAGCGCTATTAAGATTGCTATATCCGCTAGTATCTTTTACAGTTACATGAACATCTGGATTATGTAATTCAAATTCTTCAGCAAGTCGTTTCATGCTTGGTTCCCAAGACCAAACACTAATTTGAGTTCTAGAATCTTTAGTTCCGCATCCGCAAGAAAACAGCAAAGAAAAAACACAAAGTATCGACAGAAGCAAGCGTCCAAAATGATTGCGTTGTTGCAAAATTCTTGCAAATGCAGACATAAGATTTGCCATCCGTTACTTTATGTTACTCAACGTTGTTATGCGCTTACTCAACAGTTACAGACTTTGCAAGATTACGAGGCTTATCAACATCATAACCTTTTAACTTTGCCATATCCATTGCAAATAATTGCAATGCAACTACATCTACAAGAGGACTTAGCAAAGTCGCACATTTAGGATGCCAGAACACAATATCTGCATAGCGAGAAGCATCTGGATCACCCTCTTCTGCAACAGCTATAGTGAAAGCTCCGCGCGCTTTAACTTCTTCAATTCCAGAAATAACTTTCGCATGAAGCACATCACGACCGCGAGAAGATGGCACAATCACAACTACCGGCTCACCTTCATCTACAAGCGCAATAGGACCGTGCTTAAGCTCACCCGCGGCAAAACCTTCAGTAAACGTATACGCAATTTCCTTAAGCTTCAACGCACCTTCTAGCGCAACAGGATATCCAACATGTCGACCTAAGAAAAGGAAAGATTTAGCTTCCAGAGTATGCTCAGCAGCTTTCATAATTGATTCAGATTGTGTATCAAGTACATGCTGAATTTTATCCGGCATCTCTTTTAATTGCGCAACGATTTGCTGAATTTCGTCGCGATACATAGTGCCTTTTACTTGCGCCAAAAACAGACCAAGCATATAGGCTGCAACTATTTGCGCAACAAAAGCTTTAGTAGATGCAACTGCTATTTCTGGACCTGCATGCGTGTAAAGAACTGCATCAGATTCGCGCGGAATGCTAGAACCTTGCGTATTGCAAATTGCAAGAACTCGACTACCTTGCTCGCGCGCATGGCGCAAAGCCATAAGCGTGTCCATTGTTTCACCAGATTGCGAAATAGCAACAACCAGCGTGCGATGAGTCAAAATAGGATCACGATATCTAAACTCATGCGCTAATTCAACTTCTACAGGCACACGAACCCAATGCTCGATAGCATATTTTGCAACCAATCCGGCATAACTTGCAGTTCCGCAAGCAACAACAATAATTTTATCTATTGAACGCAAAACATCTTGGCTAATATGCACTTCATCTAGCACAATATTTCCTTGCGCATCAAAGCGACCTCGCAAAGTGTCAGCGACAGCATGTGGATCCTCATGAATTTCCTTATCCATAAAGGAATCCCAACCGCCTTTTTCTACTGCAGAAGCATCCCAATCAACCGTAAAACAAGTAGGATTTTCAACAATATTATTGTCAAAATCAGTTAGAAGCAAAGATGCCTTGCCGCTGCCATCTACATCTCCAATGCACACAGCTTGATCTTGACCAACTTCCAAGACTCGATCCGTATAAGCAACAAAAGCTGCAACGTCAGAGCCAAGGAAATATTCACCGTCTCCAAGACCTACGACCAAAGGCGAATCGTGACGAACAGCAGCCACAATACCAGGCTGACGAACGTCAACAGCAAGTAATGTGAAAGCTCCTTTTAACATTTTTGCAGTACGACGAAGAGCTGTGAATAAATCAGGCTTACCAGTTTCGTTTACAATATCATTCGCAATTTTGCCAAGTAATTTTGCAGCAACTTCAGTATCTGTTTGAGAAGAAAATTCGTATCCTTCTTCGTGAAGCTGCTCTTTTAATACAACAGCATTTTCAATAATGCCATTATGAATAAGCGCGATTTTGCCATCTGCACTAGTATGAGGATGCGCATTAATGTCACAAGGAGCACCGTTAGTAGCCCAACGAGTATGACCAATAGCTGCACTCGCCTCAGGCATAGGGTTTGCATCAATATCATTGCGAAGAACAGATAAACGACCAGCTTTCTTTCTCACAGTCGCACATTTCATCCCAGGAGCAACTAAAGCTACGCCCGAAGAGTCATATCCGCGATATTCTAGACGCTCTAACCCACCTAAACAAACTTCTAAAGGTTTTGCACAAACTTTTCCAAAACCTGCGTATCCTACAATGCCACACATAATCTTCTATTGTACGTTATGCGAGCGAGTGCACGCCAGAGAAGCACACAAAAACTATGCAAAACTACATAAATAAGATACGTTTCTTACGTAAATTACAATACGTGATTTAGGAAATCTTTAAAACGATCAGTTTGCGGATTAGTAATAATATCTGCACTACCCTGCTCAACTATGACACCGCCATCCATAAACACAACCTGATCTGCAACCTCACGCGCAAAACCAATTTCGTGAGTTACTACAATCATAGTCATGCCATCTTTAGCAAGATTTCGCATAACGGTTAACACTTCACCTACAAGCTCTGGATCTAGCGCAGATGTTGGCTCGTCAAATAGCATAATTTCCGGTTTCATAGCAAGAGCGCGAGCAATTGCAACGCGCTGCTGCTGACCGCCTGAAAGTTCTGCAGGATAATGGTTCATACGCTCATCCATGCCAACTCGCTTTAGTTCTTCAATAGCTAAATCGCGCGCTTCTTGAGCTTTCATATGCATAACATGAACAGGAGCTTCCATAACGTTCTCTAAAGCCGTCATATGAGGAAATAAATTAAAACGCTGAAATACCATGCCAAGCTTCGCACGCTGTTGAGCAATTTCTTTGTCGTTAAGAGCCTGCAGACATTTCTCACCTTTATGCATTACTTGCTTTACACCGATGCGCTCGCCATAAATACTTATACTTCCTGCAGTCAAAGTTTCTAGTTGATTAATTAAACGCAATAACGTCGATTTTCCAGAACCGGACGGACCCAAAATAACTGTTACGCTACCTGGATTCACTGTCATATTAATACCGTTAAGTACATGCAATTGACCGAAAGATTTCTGCACGTCGTTAATAGCAACCGCAGGAAGATTAGATTTTGCTTCTACCATTTATTCACATCCAATTTGTTTGTTTCATGCAAAATTTAAAGTTTACAAAGAAAAATATTTAAAATTTAAGCTATTATGCGTTTATTTAGGCATTAAATCCGAGCATAGCAGCATCATTTCGTCCTTTAACATTTTTCCGTTTAGCATCTAATGATTGATCGCCGCGCTGATCAGAATCAGTATTAAGTTGAGCATGCTTTACAATATCTCTTGCCTCAAAACCTTTAGCAAAATGCTTCTCGAGCATGTATTGCAAAACCATCAAAATGGAAGTAATAATCAAATACCAAATACTCGCAACAAGAAGAAGCGGAATTGGTTTATAGATACGGTTAGCAATAGCATTTGTAGCAAATTGCAATTCAAGAGTAAACGGAACTGCAAGAACTAACGAAGTCGTTTTTAGCATACCGATTGTTTCGTTACCAAGCGGAGGAACAATAATACGCATTGCTTGAGGAAGAATTATACGCCTCATAGTTAAAGCTCTACCCATTCCAAGAGCCTTAGCAGCTTCAACTTGTCCACTATCGACAGCTTCCAATCCTGCGCGAACAATTTCCGACAAATAAGCCGATTCATTCAAAGACAAACCAACTACAGCAGCAGTAAGAGAAGTCATAATTACATTAGAATCAATAGACCAAAATTCTACAGAAGTAAAAGGAATACCAATACTAATTCTCGGCACAAGAACCGCAAACATGCCCCAAAATACAAGCTGCGTATAAACAGGAGTACCACGGAAAAACCAAATAAAGAACCAACTTACGCCACGAAGCACAGGATTAACTGACTTACGCATCATCGCTAAGCCTACAGCAAACACGATTGAAATTACCATAGCAATTAGCGTAAGAAGCAACGTCCAGCCAATACCAGAAAGCACATTATCGCTTATTAGATATATTCCGACTACTTGCCATTCAAAACGAGGGTTAGTAATAATACTGTAAAGAAGCGAACATGCTATTACAGCTACAATGACTCCGGCAATAATAGGTCCTGGCTTTTTTACTGGCAAAATACGTTCAGAGTTAGCTACTCCGGACTTGCTCTTAGCAGAGTTACCAATTAAAGAATTCAAAATATACTCCAATAAGTACGTTTATACAAAAACAGCAAAGTAAAGAAACAATCTGAACCGAGAATTAAATCACGACTCAGATTAACAATATCATTTTAGATAATTATTCGATTATTTGATAGCTAAAGTTTTATAGCTAAAATTTCATAGTTTTGGATTAACTACAGACTTTTCAATAGCAACATCTTCAACGCCCCACTTCTTCAAGATATCCTTGTATACGCCGGACTTCATAAGCTTATCAATGCCAGCTTTTACAGCCTTCAGCATCGCTGCGTCACCCTTTTTAACAGCCGCTCCCATTGGTTCAGAATCCTTGCTGTTTTCCAAAATTTCAAGCTTTCCAGGATTCTTAATTGAAGCGTAACCTGCAACAGGAGTATCTGCATACATAACATCAGCGCGACCGGAAAGAAGTGCGGTAGTTGCGTCAGTTTGCTCCTTGAAGCTCATGATTTCAAGAGGCTTATTCCCTTTAGCTGCGCACTGTTTCTTTGCTTCCTCCATAATAGGTTCGCCAACAGTTCCAGTTTCCAAAGTTACTTTCTTGCCACAAAGGTTCTTTGGATCTACTTTAGTAGGATTTCCCTTACACACTTCAAAAGACAAGCCTGCGTTGGCATAAGTAATAAAGTCTACAGACTTCATACGTTCAGCATTTACTGTAAAACCAGAAATACCGACATTATATTTGCTTCCTATTGCTGGAATGATTGAGTCAAACTGAGCATGCATAATTTTTGCTTTTAAGCCCATGACCTTTGCAAGAGCCTTCGAAAAATCAATTTCGTAACCTACAGGAGTTTTACCGTCTGCAGCAAAGAATTCTGCAGGGGCATAACTTACGTTTACACCAACAGTTAACTCTCCTGTTTTTGCAACTTCTGCTGGTACCAATGCTGCAACAGCATCATCTTTTTGCACATGACTTATATCATAGCTACGAGCAATATCAGGGTCTGCTTCTTTAGAATCAGCAGGTCCACATGCAGCAATACTGCCAATCATTACTAAAGATGCAACAATAGCAACAGGCTTCATAGATTTAAACATAGTTCTTCTCCTCATGTATGTACTAAGAATCTATAATTTGCATTAATGTGTATAACTATACACGATAACCCTACAAATTCAACAGCCTTTTATACGATTATTGAATATACGAAGATACTCATGCAGTACATCTGCACAATAATTATGCTTTTCATAAACAAAAACTGCATATTATTCGCAATAATGTATAATATGTGCGTGTCGTATTGTCGCACTTTCTATCCCATGCGAAGCGCACATGTGTTTCAAAAACGTATAAAAAGAAACATCAACTCTTAATCAATACTACGAGAACGCAGATTACGGTAACGCATTTCACGCAAAGCCTCTCGCTTATCTTGCTCCTCACGCAAAGCCTGACGCTTATCAAATTCCTTTTTACCGCGCGCTAAAGCAATTTCTACTTTTACGTAGCTTCCCTTAAAATACAAACGCAAAGGCACAACAGTGTAGCCTTTCGCCTCAGTTTGCCTAGAAAGCTTAGCAATCTCAGCAGCATGAAGCAGAAGCTTACGCTTGCGCTTAGGAGCATGATTATTCCATGTGCCGTTTAAATATTCAGGAATATTTGCTCCTTCAAGCCACATTTCACCACGACGATCAATATTCACAAATGATTCAGCTAAAGAAGCACGCCCTTCGCGAAGTGACTTAACTTCAGTACCAGTAAGAGCAAGACCTGCTTCATAACAATCTTCAATTACATAATCATGATGCGCTTTACGGTTTTGTGCCACAGTAACAGTGCCATCTTGCGCAGGCTTATTTGCCATAATTCCCCTCCAGTACACATCACACACAAAAGAAACTTGCCATAAGATACTACTATCTTATGGCAAGAACAATAAGTCGTAAATCTTACAACGTTTTCAATTTCAATAAATTGAAAACTATGAAGTGCTTATATTTAATAATGAATGTACTCATAATCGCCTGGATTATAAATAGTTTCATAAGCAGGGAATGTTGCAAAACCAGTTCCACCTTCAGAAATAAGAACTGATCCATCAGCATTCACACGTTCCACAACCGCAACATGTCCATATTGCCAATCAGCATTCCAATTACCAACACGTTGGCCACGAGCAAACACCATAACAGCACCAACATGTGGAATTCTATTAACTAAATATCCAAGCCTACGAGCAGTATTCGCCCACTCAGCACCATTACCCATGTAGGAGCCAACAGGCAGACCAAGTTGCGAACGACGCAAATAAGCCCATAACGTGCATTGACGAGCAGGATAAGCAGAACCACCAACAGTGTTTCCAGTATTATGCCCGTAGCAGAACTTAGAACCTTCTGCGCAATTTCCAGGAACAGTATAATTCATACCATTAGCAGCGCCATTAGAAAGTTGCATCGGAGGAAGGTAAACATTCTTCCCAGAACTTCCATTCAATTGCTGACGATTACCAGCATTCGGATCGGCTTTAGCGAATGACTTATTAGCAAGAGCACGCGCTTGAGCATCGATGGCAGATTTCATTGCTATAATTTCTGCAGCCTCACGCGCAGACTGAGAAGTCAAACTGCTCTTTTGACCTTCCAGCTGCTTACGAATCTCTTCACCATGATCTCGCAAACTTTGCAAGGACTTTTTGCGATCATTGGCAGCTTTCGCAGCGATTTGAGCACTTTGCGCTTGGGTATCCGCCTGCTGCTTTAACTTGGTTATTTCTGCTTCAATAGCAGCCAAACGCTGACGACGATTCATAGAAGTATTCAACTTGATAGCAGCATCATTAGCAGCGTTTGCTTCACTTCTAGCAACAGCAGCCTCGGATTGTAACTTTCCAACAAACTGTTCTGTAGTAGTTGATTTAGTCACAATATCCATAACATTAGATGCCTGAGAACCATGGAAACTCTTACGAGCAAGCTGTGCTACAGCAGCCTTAGCATCATCAAAATCTTCACCAGTTTTTTTAATTTTCTCTTCCAAATCACGCTTATCTTTTTGTGCAGACTCTAAACGCTGCTGCGTTGATTCTACAAGACTGCGCGCCTGAGAAGCTTGCTCTTCTGCTTGTTGAGCAGCTCGTATTTGATTTGGAATTTTATGCTCATTTAAATCATTCAATTCAATGATCTTATTTGCAAGTTGTTTACTTACGCCAGCAAGTTGGCGCTTCAAATTCTCGTTTCGTTGTATTTTGCGCCTATATTCCTTCATGTTGACAGCACTTGCTGTAGACGCATTAAATAATGCACCAGCAACACCAGCAAACATCATTGAAATAGCAACTATTAAACTCACTACAGTATGAGTGCGTCGAATTGCATACATGCTATGTCGATCTTCGCTCATATCACTTCCCTTTCAACATCACTATTGCGAATTATACCGTAATGCAAGGAATCACGCGAGTTTCTACTTCAAATCTTCTAAAATAGTACTTTTAAAATACTCATACGAAAATAACGCAAATAATTACACACCTATTATTTTGCATTTTAAGCTTTTAAGTATCGTCTCAAAGCAATAGCAGAAGCAACTATAGATAACACCACTGCGCCAGCTACAAGTATTGGAACGCATAGCCACACAGTTGTTTGAGTAACAAATGGCATCCAACGCACATTCTGCGCAAGCCAATCAGTTACAAAAATTTTAACTACTAAACTTAACGCAGCACCAGCAAGTAAAGAACCTACAAACGACGCGAACGCTCCTTCAAGAATAAACGGCATACGAATAGTCCAGTTAGAGGCACCAACTAAGCGCATAATTTCGGTTTCTTGACGACGGCTAGCAGCAGACATTCGAATCGTAGTGCCAGTAAGCATAATAGCTACAACAACCATAACCGCTGCAAGCACAATTGTCACAACAGTAGCGCGATTAAGTACACTGAAAACAGGATCAAAAATCTGACGCTGATCAACAACTTCTTCCACACCATCGCGTCCAGAAAGAACTTCTGAAACAACCTGATATTTCATAGGATTAGTAAGCTTCAAGCGCAACGAATCTTGCATGTCTGCCGCAGTTAAAGTACGTCCTTGATACATTCCGTTAGGATATTGCTTTAAGAATGTGTTTTTATAAAATTCGTTGCGGCTAACATAAGTGATATTTGAAACATCATCGCCTAATTCTTGGTGAATAATATGCTCCAATTTTACAATTTCGGCACTAGTAGGCGCTTTTCCAGAAGCACAAGAAGGAGATTGGCTAGTTCCATCCGGGCACAGCCAGGCAACCACTTCTACTTTGTCATACCAGTCACCTTTTGCCTTGGTAATCTGCGCTTGCATAAGCACTGAAACACCAATAAAAAGGAAAGAAATGAACGTTACAAGCATAACCGAAAGAATCATCGAAACATTACGACGCAAACTAATGCAAGTTTCGGAAAAAATAAATCGTAAACGCATTACTCTGCTCCTTCAGTTTTATTAATGTCATTATTGCTATCGTCAACACTAATGTTCTCATTATTAGTATTTTCAGCTGCAACAGGTGGCTTAGGCGGAGCTGGAGGCATAGGAGGAAGCTGAGATTTACGCTCAGATTCAGCATCGGATTGCAACTTACTTTCTGCTTCTGATTGCAACTCATCGCTGGTTTCGGATTGTGATTCTCCGCTCACTTCAGAGTTTTCAGTAGATTCAGTAGATTCAGTAGATTCAGTAGATTCATTAGTTTCATTAGTTTCATTAGTTTCAGCAGTTTCGTGAGATTCGGCAGTTTCATAGGATTCTTTATTATCTTCCGAAATCTCAACTTCTGAATCATTCTCTTCAACATCTTCATTATCGTTTGCAGAAATCAATCCGCGTCCCCAAGTCATCGTTGTTTCCAAAGACTGGAACACTTCGCCGTAACGACCAGTTCTGCCAGAATGAACAGACTGAGCCAAACGTGCAATTCCTTCATTTTCTGAAGTGTCACTCTTCAACGATTGCGTTACCATGTCAACAACTTCACGCGCCTGAGCAGCACGTTGAGCTTTTTTAGAAAGCCTCTTATGACGTTCAGTATGCTCAGATTGAGCAATTGATTTTTGAAGATCACGATCTGATTGATCTTGAGAATTTTCAACAGTTTGTTGTGCTTTAGAATTATGCTCAACTTCACTATCCGGGAAATACAATGCAGAATCATATGATCCTTCACGCTCATCACGCACAATTTTGCCGGCATGAAGCTCCACAACTCGCTTACGCATTGAGTTCACAATTTCCTCATTATGCGTAGCCATAACAATCGTTGTGCCAGTTCGGTTAATAGCATCCAAAACTTCCATAATTCCAAGAGAAGTAGTGGGATCCAAATTACCAGTAGGCTCATCTGCAAGAATAATTTGAGGGTGATTGACATATGCGCGAGCAATTGCAACTCGCTGCGCCTCACCACCAGAAAGCTCATGTGGGTAATTATTTTCTTTACCAGTCAAACCAACCGTTTCAAGAACACGAGGAACAAGTGAACGAATCGTAGACCGACTCGTGCCGATCACTTCCAAAGCAAAAGCAACATTTTGGTAAACTGTTTTATTATTAAGCAGCTTATAATCCTGAAAAATAAAGCCAAGAGATCTACGATACTGCGGCACCTGTCGGTTAGAAAGTCTGCGCAAATCGTTACCGGCTACGTGAATTTCCCCACCATTTGCTTCTTCTTCGCGAAGCAGCAAACTAAGCAATGTAGTTTTACCAGAACCGGAAGCGCCAACAAGAAACACAAAATCTCCGCGATCTACATGCAAAGACACATCGTCTAATGCAGGACGTGTACCTCGAGGATATATTTTTGACACATGATCTAATGAAATCAGCGACATTGTTTCAATTCCTTCCGAAGATTATGTGTAATCGTTGGTTTTTAGTTCTAGCTTTAGTTTTTAAGATTCTGCTTCAGTTTCTTTTTGAGCCGCAACTCGCTGCTCGTGACGCCAACGAATACCAGCTTCAATAAAACCGTCAATATCGCCGTCAAAAACAGCCTGAGTTTGCGAAGTTTCGTAGCCAGTGCGCAAATCCTTCACCATCTGATAAGGGTGAAGCACGTAAGAGCGCATTTGATCTCCCCAACTTGCCTTAATATCTCCAGCAAGTTCCTTCTTTTTTGCAGCTTCCTCAGCATGCTTAAGCACAAGCAAACGCGATTGCAAAACTGCCATTGCAGCGGCGCGGTTCTGAATCTGACTTCGCTCATCTTGCATAGAAACAACCAAGCCGGTTGGCAAATGCGTAATACGAACAGCAGAATACGTAGTGTTCACGCCCTGACCTCCTGGCCCTGAAGCCTGGAAAGTATCCACGCGAATATCCGAATCCGGAATATCAATATGATCCGTAGCTTCAACAAGAGGAATTACTTCAACAGCAGAAAAACCAGTTTGGCGACGTCCTTGATTGTCGAATGGCGAAATACGAACCATTCTGTGAGTGCCACCTTCTACAGAAAGACGACCATACGCGTACGGGGCATCCACTTGGAAAGTGGCTGATTTAATACCAGCTTCTTCTGCATAAGACGTGTCCATCATCTTAGTTTTATAGCCGTTTCGCTCAGCCCAGCGCAAGTACATACGAAGAAGCATTTGAGCAAAATCGGCAGCATCCACACCGCCCGCACCAGAACGGATCGTAACAACCGCAGAACGAGCGTCATACTCGCCGTCAAGAAGAGTCTGAACTTCCATATCGTCCAACTCGTGAGCAATATTTCCAAGCTCTTCTTGAGCCTCATTCATTGAATCAGCATCGCCTTCTTCTTCACCAAGCTCAATTAAAGTCTTAGTATCTTCAATACGCTGTTCAACAGCTTGCAAACGCTTCAATTGAGACTGAGCTGCAGAAAGCTTACTCGTGACTTGCTGAGCATGCTCAGAATCGTCCCAAAGTCCAGGCTCTGCAGCCTGCTTTTCTAAATCAGCAATCGTAGCCTTCAACGAATCGACATCTAGTGCTTTAGAAATCAAAGAATACTTTGCTTCAACATCATTTAACGCTTGGGAAAAATCAAATTCCGCCATTTACTTAAAGTACCTCTTTACATACCTGTTTTACGCAATTACTACTCGCAAAATACTTACAAAATCAACTATTGATAAGTTTAGCGCACGGTCAAAATCTCAGGACCGTTTTCCGTAATTGCAATCGTATGCTCAGTGTGTGCACCGCGAGAACCATCAGCAGAGCGAAGAGTCCAACCATCCTTAGGATCCTGGTAAATTTCGTCAGTAGTCTTTAAGAACCATGGCTCAATTGCAATCACAAGACCTGGGCGAAGCTTGTAGCCATGGTGAGCAGTTCCATCGTTAGGAACATGCGGATCGCCGTGCATAATATGACCGACTCCGTGACCGCCAAACTCAAGATTTACGCTATAACCATACTCGTGAGCAACGCAACCAACAGCTGCAGAAATATCGCCAAGACGGTTGCCAGGCTGAGCCATATTAATACCAGCCTCAAGAGCTTCCTCAGTGCACTTAATTAAGCGTAAATCCTCAGGATCAGCATGCTTTCCAACCACAAAACTAATAGCGGAATCACCAACCCATCCATCGACGTTAATTGCCAAATCAAGGGTCAACAAATCGCCGTCTTTAAGGTTATAATCAAAAGGAACTCCGTGAAGGACAGCATCGTTTACAGAAGTGCAAATATAGTGCGCAAAAGGACCTGTACCAAAATCAGGAGCGTAATCAACATAGCAAGAAGACGCACCTTTGCGGCTCATAATTCGCTGACGAACGAAGTCATCAATCTCAAGAAGATTCGTGCCAACTTTGGTCATTGCTTTCAAGTCTTTAAGAATACTACCGACGAAGCGACCTGCAGGCTTCATCGCTTCAATTTCAGATGGAGTTTTAAGTTCAATCATGCTTCAAGACTAACGCGCAGGCACGAAAATAAAGCAAAATATAGCGAAAATACTAACTAATAGTGTCGCTTAATACTTGTAAGCTAATCACATGTCTAACAACAATGAAAACAATAGTAATAATAGTAATAATAAGGAATCGCAGAAGGAAATTTCTGCTGTAGATTTCGACCCTGCCTCCTTCTCGTCGGCTACTCGTCCACAAGACGATTTATTCCGTTACGTAAATGGTCCTTGGATTGACACTTACACTCTCCCAGAAGACAAACCAATGTATGGTGCTTTCCACAAGCTTGCAGAAGATGCAGAAAAGCAAATTCGAGATATTTTAGAAAACGAAAATTGCCCAGCCAAAAAGTCGCAAACCTTATACCGTAACTATTTGGATACCGCATCTATTGAAAAAGCTGGAATTACGCCAATTAAGGGCGATCTAGACGCTGTGGATTCAGCAGAAACTAAGGAAGATTTGGTTCGCACTATTGGCGCGCTTAATCCGTACGGCGGTCCAGATGCAATGTTTTATTTTGGAGTTTACGGAGATCCTAAAGATCCTAAGACGAATATTATGCATATTGAGCAATCGGGATTGGGCTTGCCAGACGAAGCATACTATCGCGAAGATAACTACGCTCCAATTCGCACTGAATATGTAAAAATGGTAGCTTCGTTGTTGAGATTGGCTGGTTACGGAGATACCGCCACTACCCAAGCTCAAGCCGAGCGTTTTTTGAATGTTGAAACTAAAATCGCGAAGCATCATTGGGATAACGTGGCAACTCGCGATTCTCAAAAAACTTATAATCCTTGCAATTATGCTGATTTGGCAAAAAATCTTGAAGCGCTGAATCTCGACGCTTTCTTAGATGCTGCACAAAAAGCGTACGAAACTTGCGAAGAAGCAGAACATCAACCAATCAATCTTCGTGAAGCTTTTAGCAAAGTAGTAGTTCACGAGCCAAGCTTTATAGAAGGATTGAATAAGATTTGGCAGGAAACTAACTTAGAAGATTTAAAGCTTTGGGCACGCGTGCACGTGATTTTGTGCTGGGCAATCTTACTGAGTGAAGACTTTGCCGAAGCTAGATTCGACTTCTACGGCAAGGTGCTTTCTGGAGCCACAAAGCAACGCGACCGCTGGAAGCGAGCAGTCGGAGTTGTTGACGATGCCTGCGGCGAGGAAGTTGGACGCGAATACGTGCGATTGCATTTCCCTGAGTCTTCTAAGGAATACATGCAAGGCTTAGTTGACAATCTTATTAACGCTTACCGCGAGTCGATTTCTCACAGCAGCTGGCTTGGCGAGGAAACTAAAGCGAAGGCTTTGGAAAAGATTAGTAAATTTGAGCCAAATATTGGTTACACAAACCATTGGGTTGACTACTCTGCGCTAAATATTAAGGAAGACGCTGATTTAGTTGAGAATATGCGCGAAGTTTATCGATTTGGCTTTGGTAAAAATACTGCAAAAGCCGGAAATCCTGTGGATCGCGAAGAGTGGCAGATGACTCCGCAAACTGTGAACGCTTACTACGATCCTCTGCTGAACGTAATCGTGTTCCCAGCTGCTATTTTGCAACCACCATTCTTTAACCCAAGCGCTCCAGACGCAGCAAATTATGGTGCTATTGGTGCCGTGATTGGTCATGAAATCGGTCACGGTTTTGACGATCAAGGTTGCGAATACGACGGCGACGGCGTACTTAACAATTGGTGGACTGAAGAAGACAAAACCAACTTCACTGAGCGCACTAAGAAGCTTATTGAGCAATACAATGCTTTCACACCAACGCAGCTTATTGTTAAGTACTCTCACTTGAAGAGCAAAGAAGAGCGCAATGCGATGCCTCACGTAAACGGTGCTTTAACAATCGGCGAAAATATTGGCGATTTAAGCGGCGTGACTATTGCGCTTAAAGCATACGCTTTCGCCTTGCAAAAGAGCAAGGGACAAGAAATCAACGGAAGTGATGATGCTATTCGCGAAACCTTGCTTAACGCTCCTGAAGTAGATGGTTTCACTGCTTTGCAGCGATTCTTCTTAAGCTACGCGTTAGTATGGCGTTCCAAGGCTCGTAATGAAATTGCGGAACAGCTGCTTCAAATCGACCCGCACTCCCCAGCCGAATGCCGCACTAACGGCATTGCTCGCAACGTTGACTTGTTCTACGATGCTTTCAATGTTCAAGAAGGCGACGAAATGTGGCTCGACCCAAGCGAGCGCGTGCACATTTGGTAAAGCATCTCAAATTGAGCACAGAAAATAGAAAATAAGAAATAGAAAAGCCTGCAAGCGTTCTTTACTAATCGTTTGCAGGCTTAATTTATATAACCTTATAAGTTTTTATTCTTCCGCAGAGGCAGAACCTGCAGAAACAGCTTCTTCTGCAGCAAAATCTTGCGAAATAGTCTCATTTGAAACAGCTTCTTCTGCTACAGCAGGAGCATTATCAGCAGCATAATCATTATCAACAGCAGCATCAGCAACTTCTGCTACAGCTTCAGCATCAGCAACAGCAGTATCAGTATTAGCAACAGCAGTGTCTACAGAAGCAGCTTTTGTACGCGCATTTTTGCGTGACTTATAAAGTAAAATAGAAAATACAACTACAGCACAAAGAATAATTACCATTGCAATTACAGCAACCACCATTCCAGAAATACCAGTTTTTTCAGTATTTTTAGCGGAATCTTTACTATTTGCAATTTGAGAATTAACCTTATTGGCTAAATGCTTATTTTTTCCAAATGCTTTCTTTTTGCTAGATCTATCACCCTTATGTTTTTTCTTATTTTTATCGTCCTTCTTATCTTTCTTATCTTTTTTATCCTTGTCGTCCTTTTTATCCTTATCGGATTTAGCTGCCTTAGTATTATTCGCTACTGCAGCAGGACGCTGATAAACTTGAGGGCTTCCATAACCA
Source organism: uncultured Gardnerella sp. (assembly GCA_947088155.1). Classification (GTDB taxonomy): domain Bacteria; phylum Actinomycetota; class Actinomycetes; order Actinomycetales; family Bifidobacteriaceae; genus Bifidobacterium. The sequence goes on from CAMUFL010000006.1 coordinate 62,645, forward strand.
ATTTTGCCATCAGGATAGTCAATATCACCGTTATATTCCGACAAAGTTAAATCACCAACAATGCCGTACGGACCGCCTTGAGCTTCACCATAACCAAAGGAGATATTTCGTGGATTCAAAATTTGATACAAATGACCATTCTCGTCAGTAAAGGCACCACGAGTAGCGCGCAATGGTCCCTCTTCATTTTGAATCCATAAACGCATAGAACCAGCAAGATCTGTACCCCAGCTTAAGTTTTCACCCCAAGCTTTTCTACCATTAAAATCAGGTGCGCTTTTACCATCTGGAGCAAAATGACCAAATTTACCATGTTGAGCAGTCTCTTGTGCGCGACGATACGCATCCTCTTCATTTGCGGAATCGTATTGAATATTATTCACATAAGCTTGTTTAGTTAAACCGCAACGACTCACATAATCTTGCAAAGGAATTCCTTCAAAGTAAATACTACGATCGTCGTATAAACGCGAACGTGCATTACGAATTGAAGCCAGCACATAGCGCACTACATCAACAGATCGAACCCAGCCAACACTACGTGCAACGTTTTTTTGTTTAATAATCGGGTTTTTAATAGACAGGTTTGACGTAGACGAATTAGATGCTTCTTTGCTTAATTCTAACGAATTTATGCCCATCAAATTCATATTCATGGAGCTTTGTGCAGACAAGCACACAAAGGATACTACAGCAAGCAGGCTTATCAGCGAACATACAATATGCTTCACTACAGCACTTTTAACTATCGTATTCTTCGAATTCATTGAACTATTCGATTTAAAACCAAATGATTTAAATAAATTAGATGAGCATGAATTTACATGCATAGCTAAATTGCGCACCAATCCCTGCTTATTATTTTTCATAGTAAAAAACTCTTCTTCTGTTCATTCAATGCAACAAATATAGGTTAATAGTATCTCTTAATAAGGAATTATTGCGAAAATGCTTGCAATCTTGCTGTTTTACAAGTGATTTTATTGTCAATATTTTTAATAAATTGTGGTTAAAACATAGCTTTTAACCACAATAAAAGAATTTTCTAGAACAATTCTCGCAAAACATTCATAGTTGTTATTACTGCGGCATTTCCTTGTGGCTGCGAAGCTCAGGGGCAATGATGGCTCTGATTTCGGGGCTGAAATGGCTGCAGTCCAAATCGTGAAAGGATGATGAATATGGTACAACAACAGTCAACTGTGACTATTAGCGGATTTGTAGGCGCAGAACCAATAAGTTTTGGACGCAACGAAAATTCTCCTGCTTGTTCTCTACGAATTGCAAGCACACAATCTTATTATCGAAATGATGAGCAGCAATGGCATGAGCGTCCAACCACATGGATGACTGTGAAGGCGTATCGAACTTTGGCTTCAAACGTTCTTAAAAGCGTGCATAAAGGTGATGCAATTGTTGTTTCTGGAAATTTGAGTACTGAAAGTTGGACAAAAGACGGCAATGATTATAATCGCATAATTTTAGAAGCGGCTACTATTGGTCACGATTTAAATCGTGGAACTACTCAATTTACAAAGCGAAACGCTGATTCCGCTAAAAATGATCATACGAAAGAAAGTAATCAAGCACAGCAGAACAATAGGGCACAACAAAATAACTCTAACGCAAGCATTTCGAATGATGAATTTGGGGGCGAAACTGACATTTAAGAAAAATAAATCGCAATTCTAAAAATCCACTAAACTCACACCACAGTAAAAATTAATATGAACACAATAAAATAGCCGCCAAGAATCAACATTCCTGGCGGCAAATCTATTTATTCTCTATTTCGCAAATTAAGTATTTCCTAATTTACTGAAACTGAGATATCTACTACTACTTAATCACATGTATGTCATCAGAAGAAACCGATGGCTGACCATAAGGCAAATCACCACCATGATACATAATGCCATTAGGTTTCGTTGCAATAGTAATTCTCTTACCTTCGTATTGTTTGAAATTATTACTAGTTCCATCATTAGAGTCACTGATAAGCACAGCTACTTTATTAGCGAAAGTAATAGTTGGTCTTAAAGCACAATCCATAAAACCATTAGCCACTGTAACTGAAGATGGATTATCTAGCAAAAGAACAGTAAAGCGTGCATTATCATCATAAGTGTCTGGGAAGCCAGTAGTATCATCCTTATCAGCGCCAGGTAAGTTCTTAGCTTCTTCCTTACTTAAGGTCTTTATTGTTCCAGTGTAGACTTGGTAACCCTTTTCAATCCAATTCTGAACATTCTTATTATGCTCACGCACTTTTTGTGAATTCTCTTCATTATTCACTAATGCGTCAACGCCTCTCATGTCTGAAATTGAAATAAACGACGGCATTACTACTCTTGATAATTCATCAGTTCCTTGAACAACACCATCGCTTCCTAACGGATGCTCAACAGTTTCAGAACTAGTTGTGAATTTATGATGTTTATTTAGGCGATATATTGTTTTTGTCCAAGGCATATCTCCATCACTTGTAGCATCGGAACCAAATGGAGCAAGTGTAACTATTCCATCATGATTCTTGTTAAAATACAAAGTTGCATATGAATCGCTACTAGTGGTCAAATCTTCAGATTTTATAAGCTTTTTACCATCGTAAGAAGCAACACGAACGCCATATGTAGCGTCTATCATTCTAGTAGTATCAGCGCTGCGCGAAGACGCAATCACTAAATCTGGGATAGAGTCTTTGTTTATATCCCATAGCGTGTAGTAATACTTCATGTCACTACTGTCGGAAGATTTGGTTTCGCTAAAATCTTTTAGAACTTTTTTATATTGTTTTCCAGCCTCACTAATTACGTTATTATGAGACCCATCAGCACTATTTACTCTTTTATTTAGATTCAAAAAACAAACTATTCCAGCAATTACCACAACTAATGCAACTACTGCCGAAATAATAATTGTTAATTTTGAATACTTACTTTTCTTATTCTTAAGCGCGTCTACAGGCTGCTCATAAACCTGAGTATACAGTTGCTGTTCTGATTGGTTATAAACTGCTTGCTGCGGATTATTTATTTGTTCTGCAGAAGTTTGCGAACCAATAGAAGAATCAATCCTCGCTCCACACTCATTACAAAATTGCTGATCATCACTAATTTGTGATCCACATTTTTCACAAAACATATGTGTAACTTCTTCCTATTACGTATATATAAAACAAGTGGGATGCAAACGCAGAGCCCACAAGTTATTAATATTTCTCACGATTCAAAATTACGCACCAAATTTTACTTATTCAAAAGTATTTTGACACGCTTTACAATGCGGCTTGCAGCTTCGTCAACTGGAACTGCTTCAACGTTTGAGCCGTTGCGATCGCGGATTTCAATCGTACCGTTGTTCACGGTATCGCGACCTGCTACAGCAATCAGCGGCACGCCAACAAGCTCAGCATCCTTAAACTTCACGCCTGGAGAAACCTTTGGACGATCGTCGAAGATTACTTCGATTCCCTGCTTACTAAGCTCCTCAACAACCTTTTCAGCAGCATCGAAAGCAACTTGATCTTTGCCTGTTGCAACCACGTGAACTTGAGCTGGAGCAATCGCCATAGGCCATGCGAGACCAGCGTCGTCGTGATGCGTTTCTGCCAAGCATGCGATCACGCGGCTAACGCCAATACCGTAGCAGCCCATCCAAACTGGCACAGCTTTACCGTTTTCGTTAAGAACGCTTAAGCCCAAAGCCTTAGAATACTTTAAGCCAAGCTGGAACACCTGACCGATTTCCACACCGCGTTCGAAGCTAAGCGGACCAGAACCATCTGGGCTCATATCGCCGTCACGAACCTGGGCTGCTTCAACAACGCCGTCAGCCTCAAAATCGCGACCGTAAACAGCGTTGTAAACGTGCTTTCCGTCTTCGTCAGCTCCTGAAATCCAGGCGCTTCCCTTTGCAACGTGAGCATCCATCAAGTAGCGAACAGGATTTTCAATACCACTACCCTCTTTGCGAGCTTGAGGACCTAATACGCTAAAACCAATGTAGCCCTTAACAAACTCAGGATGAGACTTCAAATCATCCTCAGTTGCTTCTTCGATTTCTGCAGGAGCAAACTGAGCTTCAAGACGCTTCATATCTACCTGGCGGTCACCTGGAATACCAATAGCAACAATTTCGCGCCATGGCTCCTCATGCTCGCCACCCTCAGCATCAGCCGGGTGCTTAACAGCAATAATCAGATTCTTCAAAGTGTCGTCTGCTTGCCATTCGCGGCCATCTTTACGCGGATGCAAATCGTTAGAAACCTTAACCAAAGCTTCAATCGTCTTAGCGTCTGGAGTTTCGAGCGCTTCTGCTGCAGGAGTTGCCGAGTAATCAACATCAGACATTTCTGGAGTGGTAAGAGCCTCAACATTCCAAGCTTTTCCGGAAGGAGCGAGAGCAAAAGTATCTTCACCAATTGGCATTGGAGCCAAGAATTCCTCAGAATCAGAACCGCCCATTGGACCGGAAACAGCGTGAACAATCACGTATTTAATGCCCAAACGGTTGAAAATTCGAGCGTAAGCAGCGCGCTCTTCAACATAAGCAGACTTCAAACCATCTTCGTCAATTGAGAACGAGTAACCATCTTGCATAATAAACTCGCGGCCGCGGATAAGACCTGCGCGAGGACGGAATTCGTCGCGATACTTCGTTTGAATCTGATACAAAGTAACAGGCAAATCCTTGTACGAAGAATACATATCCTTAACAAGGAGCGTGAAAACTTCTTCGTGCGTTGGAGCAAGAAGATAGTCAGCTTCATGACGATCCTTAAGGCGGAAAATGTTGTCGCCGTATTCTTCCCAACGGTTTGTAGCCTCATAAGGCTCACGTGGAAGAAGCGCTGGGAAGTGGACTTCCTGCGCACCAATACCGTTGATTTCTTCGCGAATAATCGCTTGAACCTTGTTTAAAACCTTGAGTCCGAGCGGCAACCAAGTCCACACACCTGGGGCAGATTTGCGAATATAGCCTGCGCGCTGCATAAGTTTTGCGGAAGTCACGTCCGCGTCTGCAGGATCCTCGCGCAGCGTACGAAGGAACAGCTGAGACATACGAAGTACATTGGAATTCATGCGTTCCAATCTATTTGCGCATGAGGACATAAACACTTGTTTACACAGCTAAACAAACAAGCCAAAGCAGCGACAAAAACCCAGTTAAAACTCCGGCAAATGTTTCCCAAATACGCAAAAACGACAACAAACGCCAGAGAAAATACACGGCAAATGTTTCAAAAAAGCACCAAAACGCTCGCGCGGGTAACGCGCTCGCTACGAAACTCGCGTTGGAAGTCCCCCGGACTTCCAACTTAAGCGAGTTTCCGCTCCGAGTTGCCTTCGCGCGCTAAATCGCAGCGCTCAGGCAGGTCGTCGCGCAAATGTTCCACAAAAAATCGCACTAAAACTCGTCATCGAAGGAAAACTCTTCATTATCTGCGTAATTGACAGCGCCAAAAATGTCAAACTCTTGCTGATTTGCAGAATCGCCTTCAAACTTATCTGTCAAAAATACAGAAGCACCATCGCTAGCAAGCATCTCACTCGCACGTTTGGAAGCATCGCGCAAAGATCCATCTAGTAGAACGGCATCAACTGAAACGCTAAACGCGCGATCGTTAATACCTTCCAAATAAAGACCACCCAGATTTTCCACACGAGAAAGCGCAACATATCCCATTCCAGGAGCGAAAGTTCTACGCAAATCCATTACCGCACTATCGAGCGTCATACCTTGCGACTTATGAATCGTAATTCCCCACGCGCAACGAAGAGGCACTTGATTTACGCTAGCAAGTACAGTCTCACCGTCCGTCATTTCCCACGCAGCTGGCTTAAGAGTGACAATATTTCCGTTTTCAAACTCAACAATCGGCCAGCCACCTTTAGATTCAGGCACAAAACGCAACACACGTCCAACAGAGCCGTTTACATACTGCTTTTCTTGGTCATTACGCAATGCCATCACAGCAGCTCCGACCTTCAAAACTAAACGCTCCGGAGCAAGCATATTCTTCTTTAAGCGTTCAACAAGATTTTTAGGTCCTGCTTCCGTTGCAACGAATTCGTGAGGCTCAGCATTAATTTCCGCAAGCTGCATATTATTTAAACCATCTGCTTGCGCGTTCGTTGGGAAAAGATGTACTGCAACTTCGTCATCTTGAGGATATTCGCCAAGACGGCTGGCCAACACTTGCTTATCGTCGTCACTTACTAGACCGCTACGAATATCTGTTAAAACATCAAGTAACTTACCGTCGTCTTGACGATGTTGCTCAGTTAAATAGCACACAACAGGTTTCAAAGCATCCCAGGCGAAAGATTCCGTAATATAGCCTTCCGGATTTTTTCCAGCTGCAGCATACTTTTCGCGCGACGAAATAAACTCCGGGCTCGGCTCGAACACGTCACGATTTCGCATAGAAGTGCTAACAGGAGGCAGCTGGAAGAAGTCGCCCGAAATAACTACTTGAAGCCCGCCGAAAGGAGCGGGATTTTTGCGCACTTTACGGCATACTTCGTCAACCATGTCGAAAAGCCACGCGTGTATCATTGAAACTTCGTCCAGCACGAGCACATCCGTGGCTTTTATGCGCTTTCCTCGCCTAGCTCTAATGGTTTTAAGAAGCGTATCCGTAAGTGCGTTTGCAACTCCAACTCCACTCCAAGAGTGAATGGTTTGACCGTTTAAATGAGTTGCTGCGATTCCGGTAGAAGCCGTTACAGCCACGCTTAAACCGTTCTTTCGCATTTCGCGAATAGCTTCGTTTAATACGTAGGTTTTACCTGCACCCGGAGCGCCGGTAATGAACGCGCTTGCACCAGCGTTGATTATGGTTAGAGCTTCGGATTGCTTCATTGGCAGTACCTTTTATTGCGTTTAGTAGTCGCGCTTTATTTAATAGTAGCGTTGTATTTAGTAGTCGCGCTTTTCTGCAGAATTTACGTCTTCTAGCGCCTCTCCGCGGCGTTCGTAGTCACGAAGCAAGCTCGTGCTTTCAATGTGCTGTGCGCCAGCTTTTGCTTGAGACTCACTTGGGCCTGGAGCTGGAACGAACATCATATCGCGGTAGTAACGAAGCTCGTCAATCGACTCAATAATATCCGCGAGCGCACGGTGACCGCCATGTTTTGCCGGCTTATTGCGGTAAACGTCCGGGTAAAGCCTGCGCGAAATTTCCTTCAACGTGCTTACGTCTATTACACGATAGTGCAGATTTGCCATTAAATCTGGCATGTAACGGTCGAGGAACTTTTTGTCGGAACCGACGGAGTTTCCAGCAAGATGAGCTTTTCCGCGAGCCGGCAGGAAGCGCTTTACGTATTCAACTACCTGCTTTTGTGCTTCTTCCAAAGGCAAACCATTCTTATTCCACTCGTCAACAAGTCCGGAAGAAGTGTGCATATTGCGCACAAAATCGTTCATATGAGCCACAGCAGCTTCGCTTGGCTTAATCACTAAATCAATGCCGTCGTCCAAAACTTTCAGATTAAAGTCGGTTGGAACTACAGATACTTCGCATAATTCGTCGTGGAAAATATCGAGTCCCGTCATCTCGCAATCAATCCAAATTAAGCGCGACTCTTCCGGCGTAAACGTAAGATCTTCCTTAGCTTCAGCCATTTTCGTTCCTTTCCTAATATTTTTTCGAACCCATCAGCCTACATCTTCCCACCGACTACTTTGAATTGAGTTGTACGAAATACTGATTTAAGCATCTAATAAATCCTGCATAAGTTCATCTGTGTTATTAAATGATTTTCCCTCATGGGCTTCAGCTTGACGACGAGCTTCGTCAGAAAGATCAACTGGTTCAGAGACTTTGCCAATATTAAAATTGCGAATTGCTTCATCCATACTTTTAAGAGTTCTAGAAGATATACTCTTTGGAATAGTAAGCTCACGAGGCTCTAATAAAATACAACCATTATCGCATTCTTTAACATTGTAATAAGGATATTTAGCCCCACGCAGAGTTACACGCTTTTTACTATCAAGACGCACATCATAATCTTTTACTACTTTCACAAAATCACCTCATTTTTAGTGGGATATCCCACTAACTATATAATAATTTTATCCGTCTTGTCAAAACAAAAAAACGACGAAAAGCAGGCAAGTTGTGAGTAACTTGCGTAACTTTTCGCCGTTTAAAATAGTTGTGATTTATACGCGATTTATACGCGATTTAATCGCGCAACTTACGCACCACGCGACTTAGTTGTGGAAACCGCTGTAGTTTGGTGCTTCTGCAGTCATCACAATATCGTGAGGATGAGATTCACGAAGACCTGCATCAGTAATACGAATAAAGCGTCCGCGCTCTTGCATTTCCTTAATATTGTGAGCACCAACGTAGAACATGGACTGATGCAAGCCGCCAAGCAATTGGTAAAGCACAGCGTTAAGTGGACCGCGATATGGAACTTCGCCTTCAACGCCTTCTGGAACCACCTTGTCGGAGCTGGTAACGTCTGCCTGGAAGTAACGATCCTTCGAATAAGACTTCTTACCGCGAGGAGCCATTGCGCCAAGCGAACCCATGCCGCGGTAAAGCTTGTACTGCTTGCCGTGAAGAAGAACCTTCTCACCAGGAGCTTCCTCACATCCAGCCAAAGTGCCGCCGAGCATAACGGTGTCCGCACCTGCAACCAAAGCTTTAGCAATATCGCCGGAATAGTGAATGCCGCCGTCTGCAATGCATGGAATACCAGCAGCCTTGCAAGCCTGAGCAGCGTCGTAAACTGCAGTAAGTTGAGGTACACCAACGCCTGCAACAACACGCGTAGTGCAAATAGAACCTGGGCCAACGCCAACCTTTACAGCATCAACACCAGCGTCAATCATAGCCTGTGCGCCTTGGCGAGTTGCAATATTTCCGCCAATAATTTGCACACCGTCGAAAGCCTTATCTGCCTTAATGCGACGAATCATGTCGAGAGCCAAGCGAGCCTCGCCGTTTGCGGTATCGACCACAAGCACGTCAACTCCAGCTTCCATAAGAGCGCACGCACGCTGCCAAGCATCACCAAGGAAGCCAATGCCAGCAGCAACGCGCAAGCGGCCCTGATCATCCTTAGTAGCATCCGGATACTGTTCAGTCTTCACAAAGTCCTTAACAGTAATCAAGCCTGTAAGCTTACCTTCAGCATCAACCAAAGGCAACTTTTCAATCTTGTTATCCGCAAGCAAGCGGTGAGCATCTTCCTTAGAAATATCGGAAGGACCAGTGACGAGATTTTCGCGCGTCATCACGTCCTTAACTTTCAAGCGATCGTAATCTTCGGAAGCAATAAAACGCATGTCACGGTTGGTAATAATACCAACTAAATGATTTTCGCTATCCACTACCGGAAGACCAGAAATATGGAAACGCCCGCACAATTTATCTAAATCGGCGAGCGTAGCATCTGGGTGAACAGTAAGCGGGTCGGTAATCATACCGGATTCACTGCGCTTAACAATATCAACCTGCGCAGCTTGATCATCAATAGAAAGATTGCGGTGAAGTACTCCAATACCACCGTTACGCGCCATGGCAATAGCCATATCGGACTCGGTAACAGTATCCATAGCTGCCGAAATAGTCGGCACTTTCATGGTAATTTCGCGAGTCAGACGAGTGGAAGTATCCACTTCGGACGGAATAACATCAGTTTCGTTTGGAAGCAAAAGGACATCGTCATAAGCGAGACCGAGCTTCTCGAAAATTGGTGGAACAGGAGCATACACGGATTTCGTGTTAATATCAGTTGTAGCCATAGGGTTACTATACGTTTTTGCTATGACGTTTGCCGAAACTCCGAACGAAACGCTACGAATTGCGAAGCTCGGGCAGGCGACGACGCAAGTACGGCATCATTGTGAGCACAGTAAGTAGCGCAGCAGCAAGAATCATTCCAACAAGCACATACACAGCTTTAAAGAACAGAATCATAATAGAGCCAAACGCAATCAGCGCCGCCCATCCCCATAAAATCAGCACAGCACCCTGCACAGAATGTCCGATTCTAAGCATGCGGTGATGCAAGTGCATGCGATCCGGATGCATTGGCGACTGCCCTTTAGCAACACGCCTAAAAATAGCCAAGCACATGTCAAGAACTGGCAAAAACAGCACAAGAATCGGCAACAAAATCGGCATAAATACAGGCAAATAAATACTCGTATGCACAGCCGACGGATCCAAATGACCGGTCATAATAATCGACGCGCAAGTAATTAAGTAGCCGATTAGCATGGAGCCGGAATCGCCCATAAAAAGTTTCGCAGGATGCCAATTGTGCATAATAAATCCAACGCACATACCTACCATTGCAACGTCAATAAGAGTTGCCATTGATGCGTAGGATGGCGACGTGCGCGCGAGCATGTAGGAGTAGGTTGCGAAGGCGATTCCTCCAATTGCAACGATTCCGGAAGCCAGTCCGTCCAGCCCATCTACAAAATTTACTGCATTAATTGAAGCAACGATTAGTATTGCAGTTATTGCGATTGACACGCTTGGAGATGCCGTCACGAGCGAACCGAGCGGCAAAGTTACGATTTGCAACCCTCCCCACGCTACAAAAACAGCTATAAGCAGCTGACCGGCAAGCTTTAGCATCCAATCTAAATCCCAAATGTCGTCGCATACCCCAAGCAGGCATATCATAACGGCTCCTGCTAGTACAACCCACGGCTGGTGCGTTCCTGCAAAAAGCCCGGAAATAAATGGCATAGAACTAGCGAATGCCATCGCAACTGCAAAACCAAAAAGCATACCTACACCACCCATACGTGGCGTTGGAATAGTATGCACGTCGCGAGCGCGAACTTTGCCAACAGCACCCATACGGATCGCAAGGTGACGAACAAGCGGCATAATAAGCCACGTAGCACCGCCTGCAATTGCTGCAATAAACAGGTATACCCTCATAAATGCGTCCTTTGCTATGCGATTACTTCGTTGGTTTTAGCAGCGTTTGCTAAATTTTTCGCTTGCTTATTTTGATTGTAGCGATTTGTTAGTACCAGAAATTTAGTATCAGAAATAAGTTAATAAACTTACTCACTTAACGCATTACGAATTTCGCACTCCGAAATCACACCTTCGCGCAAAATCACAATACCGTCTTTATCGCTTGAATCCGCACCAACTACCGTGCTTGCCACGTGCGAGCGAGTTGGACCTGCGTTCAAATACAGCGGAATTTCGTTGCCGAAAGCCTCAAATGCTTCCTCGACGCTGTCTGCACTTTCGTTACCACTGCGATTCGCGCTAGAAGCAGCCAGCGGGCCCGTAACGCGCAAAATTTGCATTAATTCCGGGCAATCAGGCACGCGCACACCTTGAGTTGATTCGATTGCTTGAGTTGTTTCAGTTTCTTGAGTTTTCTCATCAGTCTCATTCGTTTTGCACAGCGTTGCAAGTTTGGACGCAACCGAGTCCTTCTTAGCGCGCGCAATCGGAGAATATCCACCCGGAAGGAACTTTTTGCCTAAAATATCCAGCGGAGACGGCAAATACAGCCCAAGTTTTTCTAAATCTTCCACTCCGCTCATTAAAATTTGCAACGCCTTCGTGCGCGGCCTGCGCTTAAGCTCGTAAATTTTTGCAACTGCAGCTTCATTAAATGGGTCACAAGCAACGCCATACACAGTGTCAGTTGGCACTACGATTACGCCGCCTTCGTTAATAATTTGCGCTGCCATTTGCAGTGATTCTCCGTTGATATTGCAAATTTTGCTCATTTTTGCCTCTTTTGTTGCTTTTGTTGTTTATTTTGCTTATTTTCTTCTATTTGATTCAAGTCATATATCTGATTCAAGTCATATTTTTGCGCAAAAGTGTATCGCGGTCTGCCTGTTAAGTCGTTTCCAACTCGAGTACACACAAAACCTAGGCTTTCCGCGTACTTTTTAAGCGCATCTCCTTGCGAAATATCATGCTCCATAACCATAGCTCCCCCGGGTTTAAGAAGCGCAAAAGCCGCGCGCATAATCTGCTCCGGAATAAGCAAGCCATCCACAGAGCCGCCGTACAACGCAAGCGGAGGATCATATTCTCGCACTTCAATCTGTTCCGGCACTTGATTTTCCGGCACGTAAGGCGGATTCGTTATTACTAAATCTACTTTGCCGCAAATTGCGTGAAGTTCAGGAGTTAAATCTGAAATATGCGCTTTTGTTGCATCTGCAAGAACAGCATGGTATCGACTGGAAATCTGCATATTTTCGTAATTCTTTGCAGTTTCTTCAGAATTTTTTCGCAAATATTGAAAAGCTTCAGGAGATTTTTCTACAGCCCACACTTGCGCGTCTGCAACTTCCGTTGCAATCGACAATCCGATTGCTCCCGAACCTGCGCATAAATCGACTACCGTAGGCTTGCTAATACCAGATTCTCTAAGCCAATCCAATCCCGCTTCAACAACAATTTCCGTTTCGGGCCGCGGCACAAAAACGCCCTTGCCAACGCGCAAATCCAAGTAGCGGAAAGGCGCGCGACCAATAATATGCTGCAACGGCTCGCGAGAAGCACGCCTAGATACAAAATCGCTATATTTGCTAGCATAATCGGGCGAAAAATTCTTGTAATCACCCATAAGCAGAGCTTTGTTTAGCTCAGCTAAGCTCACTCCGCAAGCGTGAGCCAGCAGCAAGCGCGCATCATATTCTGCTGACTCCACACCTGCAAACTCAAGCTTTTTAACAGCATCGCGCAAAACTCGCAAAAGTTCTTGCATTTTAAGAATTGTTTAGAAATTTTAATCGGCTACTTACTTGGCTTGCGCTAAGCGGTCAGCTTCATCCGCCTGAATATCACTGTCGATAACAGGCTGCAAGTCGCCGTCAAGAACCTGGTCAAGATTGTAAGCCTTGTAATTCGTGCGATGATCCACAATACGATTTTCTGGGAAATTGTACGTGCGGATTCGCTCAGAGCGGTCGAGCGAACGCACCTGTGAGTGGCGCATATCCGCCGCTTCTGCTGCCTCCTGCTCATGCTTCATAGCGAGCAAACGAGACTTTAGCACGCGAAGGGCTGCCGCACGGTTTTGAATCTGCGACTTTTCGTCTTGCATGCTAACAACAATTCCGGTTGGAATATGCGTCATGCGAACCGCGGAATAAGTAGTGTTCACGGACTGTCCACCAGGGCCGGAGCTCATGAAAATGTCGATCTTCAAATCTTTTGGATCGATTTCGATTTCGTCGTCATCTTCGTCTGCTTCTGGAAACACGATTACGCCGGCTGCGGAAGTCTGTATGCGCCCCTGCGATTCAGTAACTGGGATTCGTTGCACACGATGTACGCCACCCTCGTACTTCATGCTTGCCCACACGCCGTCTTCTGGAGCAGGAGTACCTTTTGCGCGAATCGCAAGCTGCACATCTTTTACGCCGCCAAGTTCCGTTGAATTTTCGCTTTGGATTACGGTAGTCCAGCCGCGCTTTTCCGCGTAACGCATGTACATACGCAATAAATCGCCAGCAAATAGAGCCGCTTCTTCGCCGCCTGTGCCAGCTTTAATTTCCATAATCATATCGCGCGCATCATCCGGATCCCTAGGAATTAATGCCGTGCGAAGCTTTTCTTTTGCTGCTGGAAGCTGCTCTTCTAAGCGCTTAGCTTCTTCAGCAAAATCTGGGTCGTCGCTTGCCATTTCGTTTGCGGCTTCAAAGTCGTCGCAAAGCTGCTTGTAATTTAGGTAAGCATTTACGATTGAGCCGAGTTCTGCGTGCCTGCGGCCGAGCTTGCGAATAGCGTCCGGGTTTGACGCAACTTCCGGACTTCCCATGCGACTTTCAATATCGCGATACTCTTCTAACGCGGTAACTGCTGCCGGGAATTGTTCCTCTACTGACTCAGCCATCATATTCCTTTGTAGTCGCGCTTAACGCGGATTGTAAATCAAAAATTTAAATGTTAAATGTAGAACACTAAACACACATGTTTAGCACATAAAACGCCAGCCCCGATTCCGCGAGTTACACGAAAGCAGGGCTGGCGTCACAAAAGCTACTTAGTCTTCTTACCGTAGCGCTTCTCGAAGCGAGCCACGCGGCCGCCGGTGTCGAGAATCTTCTGCTTACCGGTATAGAATGGGTGGCACTTTGAGCACACGTCAACCGTCATGTGATCGCCATCAGCGGTGGAACGAGTTACGAAAGTGCTTCCGCAAGAGCAGGTAACCTGCACTGCGTGATAGTCGGGATGAATACCCTGCTTCATAATGTCTCCTATGGAATTCGGGCGACCCGGGTCGCAAAGCCCCAATAGCTAAGCGTGAACCGGAACCTTCGTTATTTTAGTCACCACCCTCGACGCGCTTATAATTCGTATAAAAAATGGAGCGCATGAAAAATTCAAACGCTCCAAATTTAAATAAATTATTTATTATTGCGACGCTTGCGATGGTGCTTGCCAGTCTTTACCACCGCAAGACCAATTGCTGCGATTGCTGCCGACAAAATACCAGCAGATGCAGAAGAAACCGTGTCGCTACCAGTTTTAGCTAATTCCAGCTTTGCTTCAACAGTTTCTTTTAGATCCTTTTCTTGCTTCTTTTCATCCTCAATAGTTACGTCATATGAAGTAGAAGAATCAAGAGAAGGAATAACTTGCTCAGGCGCTGGAGTTGGCTGCTCAGGCGCTGGTGCTGGACTTGGAATTGGTGCTGGAGTTGGAGAGTTTGGTTTGCTCTCAGAAATCACATCAATTTCAACAGCAATTTCCGCTTCGCGACCATACTTATCGGTAGTAGTAAACGTTAGCTCAACTTTTGGCTTTCCATTCACAATCTTAGGAGTGCCGGAAATCTTGCATGCAGTACCAGCGCAGGTTGCGTTAATACCGTTTACAGAATTCGTAACCTTTGAGATTAACTCGTTAATGGTTACTTCCTTACCATCTACCGTAATCTTGTTAGTAGCATCGCCAGATCCTTCAGTCATGTTTTGCAAAGTAAAGTTCGTTAACATACCCTCGCGAGCAGAACCACTAAACTTAAACCTCATAGGAGCCATCTTCTCGAAGTTTGCAGTAATAGTGATTTCGTGTTTTGAGTGAGGCTTTGGCAGCGAAATCTCTGGATTTACTCCAGCATTGCGCAAAACCTGCTTCAAAGCTTCCAAACTAGACTTCTTGGAGCTGCGAATTATCTTTGCAACAAATGGCTTATCTGCTTCATCAGCAAGCTCAGCGAGCACTTCTCGCTGTTCATCAAGAACATAACTATCAATTGCGTTCTCAAGATTAGCAAATGTTAAGTCTATTCCTGCTTCTTGCATCAAATTCTTCAGCGCTTCTATTGAAGAATACATAGAATTGGAAATTTGCTTGGCAAGCCATGGTTTTCCAGCTTCTTTAGCAAGTTTTACAAGCAAAGTCTTTTCATGAACTTGCTCAATGACTTTGTCAACATCAATGCCATTTTGGACAAGCTTATCCTTAATCTTTTGTAAGGAATCATGAGACTGACGAATTTCAGAAGCTAGATCAGTCTTATGATTTCTTTCAGCAACCTGAGCTAATTCTTCACGCTTAGCATTGTAGACTTGCGCAGCATGTTGCTTTTGCGCTTCGTTCAGGAGATTTTGCAAAGCAGCAAGCGTAAATTTATCTGAGTTACGAATCAACTTTGCTACATATGGCATACCATCCATAATTGCCATTCGAGCCAAAGCTTCTCGTTCTTCTTCTGTGGCCTTGCGTTTATCTGCCAGAGCCGCTGGCTTTTCAGTCGTATTAGACGACCAATCCTTGAACACGTAGCCCTTATCGGCAAGCACATCTGGAACTGGCATAAGCAAATTAGTAGCGCCGTTTCGTACCCAATATACTGAAACTATCTTGTCGCCAGCACTCTCAAGAGGCGATTTTTGCAAACTTCCGCCCTTACCAGCTACATACGTCACCTTCGTGTAGTTCTTTTCTATGAACTTAGCCGCAGCAGTGCCCTTAGCCGGCAAATCGTTATCTGCAATCACGTTAGGCAAAACATACACATGCACAGGCAACTTAGTTGTAACAGTTTTTTGCTTTCCTGTAGTCTTATCAATTTCATCAGTAGGCTTAGTTACATTCACCATAATTGTTGAAATTCCAGGCTTTGAAACATCAACCTTAGCATTCTCATCTACAGATACACTCACTTTAGGGTCAGCACTATGTACGAGCTTATTGACGTTTGGAATCTTATCTCCAACGCCAACAACTGTTTCTGGAATCTTCACACCATCAGCGCCATTTTGTTCAGCAACGAAAATGCGCGGCCTGCTGATATCCCAATTGTCGTGTAAGAGTATGTTTGACTTACGGCTCTTTGCATCATACATTTGCCACTTTGTAAAACCGGAAAGTTCTGCAGCAGTATCGTTTGCAACTTTTTGAGCAAACTTAATGTTATCTTCTTTATCTTTTCCGTGACGAATATACAGAAGTTTTGGCTTATACGAACCGTCAGCCCACGTTCTACCAAATCCTGGAAGGAATATGGTTGCAACGTAGCCATCTGGAATATCGTCTTGTTGAGAAGCGTCAATTACGTTTGGCACAAGCTTATAACGTGCTATAAAAGTGGTGTTCCCACTAAACTTCATACCAGCAATTTCAGCACTAGAATATAGCTTAATTTTTGGTGGATTCGACACAGTAGTAGGTGTTGGAGCCGCAGTAGCAACAAGTGTCACAACAGGGACTACTGATGCAGCAGTATTTGTACCATTCGTAATATTTGGCGTGTTGGTCGAATTTGCTACAGGTGCAGTAGCTGCCTGCATCTCCCAGCCTTGGAACTCGTAATGGTATCCTTTTGCATCGTAATCCTTGCCAATAACCTGCGGTGCACGAACGCCACTAGCAGATTGCTTATACGCGTAGTACAACTCGCGCGAACCTTCAGCAAATTCACCCTTGCCATTTGGTGACTTATTATCACTCTGAGCATTTATAAAGTTGACTGAAACATACTTAGTCTTATCAAAAACTAGTTTGCGTTCAGCATTAGCACCAGTTTGCAAACTCGACTGTTGACTATCATTCTTCGGCAAGCTTTCTGGATACATAAGCTGATAAAGCACTTTTAAGCGTCCTACAAGTCTATAAGCCTTGTAATCCACTGCATCCTTATACTTAACTGTAACTTTCAAAGGAACAGTGTACAAAGCAGGCTTCTTAAGCATTTTTTGTTTAAACTTATTTTGTTCAGCTTCAGTTGGTAAATCGTATTCGACTTTTATGTCTTCTATGCCATTATTCACAGCAGCATCTGCTTTGAGTTGAGGCATATTAGTTATAAAATCGGTTAACTTTGGAAGCGTGTTAGGATCATCTTGCACAGCAACCAAGTAATCAGTCTGCACTGTTGGCTCTGTCCAAGGAGTTTGATCTGCCACAAACTCTTGGAATGGTTCATTGACTTTCCAGCCATCTTTCCAATCACCGGTCACGTCAGCAACATCTTTAACTTCAGTAACTTTCTTACCGTCATTAAGCATACTGCTTCGTTTCCAAGTGCCAGTAGCTCCAGTGAGACTGCCTTTCAGCATCTCAAGAACATTCACTTGCTTTCCATTAATGATCTTCGTAATTTGGGAAATGTCAGTGCCCTTCTTTACGTAGAACACTTTAGGGCCGCTTGTACCGTCTTTCCACAATCGACCTGGAGCAGGCTTAAAGATTGCGACTACAGCATCCTTAGGAACTTCACCACCGTCAGACGAACTCGAGAAGTAGTCGATTCGCTTGTAAACAGCGTGATAAGTTTCTCCAGAATCAACGTTCACCGTAATAACTTTATAACGGCTTTCTGAATCGATAACATATGTCTGCTTTGGATTCGGATTCTCAGCAGTCGGTTCTACAACCTTAGTTGCCCAACCCTTAAACACGTAGTGGTAATGCTGGTCACTGTGATCCTTACCGAATGCTTGCGGCACGCGGATTCTAACATCCTTACCCTTATAAACGTACGCAGTAAGCGTAGTTTCTTCGCCAGCATGAGGATTAGCATTACCGCCATCGCGACCAATAATAGTGCCTTCATCGTTCTTGCCAGTAAAGGTAATCGGAACGTAGTCGTTAGCATTCTTGCTACCGTAGTCAGTAGCCTTAAACTTCTCCCACTCGCTTCCGTACACCAAATCCGGCAGCGTGCGGTACAGCACTTCAGTTTCAGCAATGTTGCCATCAAGATGCACTTGCACTTTAATCTTGTGCAAGCCTGGAGTGTTGTCAAACTTTTCGTCTTTACCGAATGAGAACGTAGCATCACTTGGATACTCATCAGCATTCGTTATAAGAGCTTTAGCTGCAGTTGGATCAGCCGGATTCAAAGTATCTATTGGCTTCAAAACCTTAGTATCAATTGCAACAGGAGCTTTTATCTTGAAGTTAGCAGTGTAAATTACCTCAGGATTGTTCTGCTCTTCGGAGCGAATCGGCAAGCGATTTACACCATCGGAATACTGAAGCGTATGCGAGCCAACTTCAGACGAACCGACTTTCGAAGTCCAGCCTGCAAACTCAAATCCAGGCTTTGCTTTCACTGTTGGAAGTGGCATTTGATAAGCTTTTGTGCCCTTAATTGCGTCGTACACAAGAGCAGAGCCGTCAGCTACATCCTTGTTCTGCCAGTCAACAACGCTGCCCATAGAGTCTTGACCGTCAGCCACTTTAAACACGTAACGCGTGTAGTGATCTGGGCGAGCTTGATAATCGTCCTTACGCTTAAGCACGCGTACGTCATCATATCTAAATGTGATAGTACGAATATCGTCAGCTTTTTGCTTGCCGTAAGGATCAGTAACGTATTCAATACGCTGCTGCGTATTTTCTGGCTTAAAGCCTTCAATAGGCTTGTAGAATACTACGTCATACTTTCTATTTACAGAGCTAACTTCGCTTTCTGGAAGAAGCTCCTTTTCTTTACCGTCCTTACCAATAGTTACATAGCGAACTTTGTACTTGCGCATATTATAAGTTTGGTAAATAAACTCGCCAGTATTCTCAGATTCAGTACTCGAAGCTTCAAAGCTCGTGAAATGCTTATCTGGGAAGTGCGTTTCGTCACTATAGACTGCTTCCGCATTGTAGCGCAAATGCTCGCGCAAGCCGGAAACCGTTTGCTCGGCGGTATGGTCTACCATCGCAGCTTTGGCCTCTTTCGTAACAGCATCCTTATAGTCAGAAATCGTGTATCCAGGCTTTAAGAATATATGCTTAAAAGTGCCCTTGTAGCGAGTATCCTTCACCCACACTGCGTTAAGCGTTATATCTTCTACTACTTTGTTGCCAAAGGCGTACGGCAAAGTTTTGCCATTCTTGTTGATTTCCCAACCGTAGAAGTCGTAGCCTTTGCGAGTTGGAGTGCCTATTTCATCCTTTTCGTCAATAACATGGTAGCGAGCGAACTCCTTTTTCTTAACTACGTTTGTGCCAGCTACCTCATTACCGTTTCCATCGGTATTTGGCATATTGTAGTTAAACGTTACCGTGTGCTTAATATTAGTTGGCTTACCCCACGCAGCATAAAGCTTAATGCCATTAACTGGTATTGTAACATCTTTAGCTTTACTTTTATCTTTGCTTTCACCTTTAGCATCTTCACTCTCGCCATTTATAAGCTGACTACCAGCTTGATCAACAGCCCAGCCTTTAAACACGTAGTCTTTTGGCAAATTGTTAGGACGAGTGATGGAGTAAGTTTTGCCGTTAAGTGTGAATGTGTACTTGCCATCGAACTGAGTTGCGGTGTTATCACCACCCTCTTTAGTTACAGAATCATCGTAAGACTTAACGTTGCCGTATAGCTCTTTGTCTTCGCCCGTCAAATCTTTTTTGCCGCGCTTAGTCAAGCTATACTCGTACGGCAATCTCTCTTTAGCAGCGACATTGCCATCTGTTATAGCATTGCCATCCGCATTATAAAACTGCACGTCGTACGACTTGCGGTCGTACCTAAATTCAAGTGGTTTGTTATCATTAAATTCATCTTCATCACCTTTATAATTTTCTTGTTCATCTACTGGAACGCCCCTATACTTTCGAAATGCTAAATGATACTTTTTAGCAAAAGCTTTCTGCTCATCCTCACTTAAATCATCCCAATTCCCATGAGCATGAGATTCGTTATACCACACTTCCAGATTATCTTTAAAGTCGTCTGAATCTAACGCATCACCAACTTTTGTCTTATCATAACCATCAGCAGGATTAAAACCAGCAATAGATGGAGCTGGATAATCATAGCCAGTGTTGGGAGTATCATCTTTGCTATAAGAATCGGTAGAAAGCTCATAATCGTCATCGCTTGCTGTACCACCCTTTTTAGCGGATGCAATACTTTGCTTCCTAATAATCACCTGTATAGGCTGACTTTGATCACTGCTATCAGCAGTAAGCAGACGCTGATTATCTTTTAACTCATATTGTTTTGCATCAGGATTCGAAGGGTCATCACTAATTTTAGGCGCTTGGTTCTTACCCACTACACGCCAACTAGGGTCAGCAAATTCTTCTTTAGTAAAACGATACGGAGGAGTGTCACGATACTTTACATCCCCCGCAAATCCAAGCTGCCACCCTAAAGAGCCTTTTCCCTCTTCACTAAAATATAATTCATTTACATCAGGCCAAATATCAGTAAGCTTTTGACCGTAACGAACATTTACGCGGTAGCCTTTATGGTTAATTTTAGCGCCATTATCATCCTCATCTTTACCTTTATACTTCGTTGAGCAACCGCCACCGCCAGCATAGCAATAAATAGTTGTTTTGCCGTTTTCATCTTTTCTTTTTATAGCAACATTGTCACCGCTATTGACGCCAGCAGGCTTAGCAAAAATAAGCTCGTACTCGTTGCGATCGTAAACTAAGTTAAGAGTGTTGTTTAAGTCGTTTGCGCAAAGCTTCGCTTTACTGCGTTTGCCTAAATCTGGGCGACCCTGCACAAGATTATGTTCCTCACTGTTAAGCTCTTTAGTCAGCTTCTTATTCACGTGGAAGTAGCGCGTGAATAAGTCCTTACCCTTGTTGTTAGCATCACCAGGATGCTCAGTATCATACCCGTCTAAGCTTGTTACAGGCGTATCGTTCATCCAGTTGAACTTTGAAATTAAGCCATCTTTATGATTATTCGCATCTGTACCTTGCAGCTCTTCTTTTGTTAAGCCAAGCTCCGGGCTCGTTACATAATCAGTTTCGCTTTTGCCATTAAGCTCATCAGTATCTTTAGCAACACCAGCATCATCCATCTTATCGAGCACAACGTCGCTATCAGTTTGCACATTCGTGCGCTCAACAAGACCAACAAAGTCGTAGTTTACAAGCGAATCCGGATGCTCTTTGTCAACTAAATCCGCTTTCTGTACCCATACGTTCACACGGTAGCTGGTAGTATTGTTAGCTTCCCAAACTGCGCGGAATCGTACATTGTGATCCGGCATCTTGTAGTTAGTAGAATTTCCTTTAATTAGTGGACTACCAGAAGTATTTGATTGATTAGTATCCCCTGGTTTTACTACCTGCCACCCAAGGAACTTATGACCACGATATGTAGGTTCTGGAACCGCAGGCACTTCCTGATCATAATACACTTTTTGAGCAGTAACATCCGTGCCGCCAGCAGAATCGTAAGTAACTTCATACGCCTTACGATAGTAACGAAGGTTCAAAACTAGCTTGTCTTTTTCATCTTCAGAATCAGAAAGTGGCGAGCTAATAAGATTATGCTCCGGCTCGTAGCCTGGAATATACAGAGCTACAGCACTCACATCTGAACCAACAGTGCCAGTAACTTCAGTGACGTGGATACGTTCTTTTTTGCCATCTTTGTAAGTTACTTCAATAGTCTTGCCAACGCCAAGATTTGGAGCATCGTGAAACTCATCCTTATTATCGAGATCCTGCACCAAGTGACGCACATAGTACTTAGCTGTTTTAGGAGCGTAGTTGATATTCAACTCGCCGTAATACTGAATGCCGTCTTCTACTGCCGGTTGCGCAGATGATGAAGATTGCGAAGTTGTTTGAGATGACGAGGCTTGCGGGGCTTGAGCGCCGTTGTTAGCTCCAACAGCAGGCCTTTTCTTTACAGCATACTCAGTAATCAGCTTCTTACTCAAACGCAAGTAGCGCTTAGCATCCGCATCCGTACCGTCGTCAATAACAAACTTGCCTTCGTCGTTTTTAATGTAGTACTGATAATCCCCGGAATGGTATACAGATGGACGGTATCCAGCAGCCTGCGGAAGCTCAATGTATTCGTACTTACCATCTTTGTCAAGCTTATCGAAGTCTTCTTGGTCAATTGTAAGCTCATAAGGCTGTACAAGCTGCTTATTCGCAGCACCGCCAATCGTATAGCGAATTTGCAAATTGTACGTAGCTTTTGACTTAGTGTCGGTTTGTACCTGTTCGTTGGCTTGCTCTGTACTCTTCGCCTCTGGATTATCCGTATTCGGCTTAATTACCTGGCTGTCTGGATCAGTTGCTGCGTTATTAGTTGTTGTGCCAGCGTTCGGTGTGCCAGCGTTCTGTGTGCCAGAGGTCGGTGCAGGAGAAGGTGAAGGCGTTGGCTGATTGCTCGAAGTAGGCGTTGAGTGAGTTGTATCATTGTTCGGCGTAGAAGCAGATTGATTCTGGGAAGCAGAGTTTTGTGCAGTAGTTGAAGGCGTAGCGCTTTTATCTTTGCCTGTGGCACCTGTAGTTGCACCTTCTGCACTGCTTTGCGAACCTTGTGCATTGGTTCGTGCAATTGTATCTGTACCTGGGGTCGCTGCAGTTCCAGCACCAGCGTTAGCTTCTGTACCTGTTGAAGTTACAGGAGTAGACGATGCAGTTGTATTACCTGCAGGAGCCGCATCTGCAGCAGCTGGCTCTACGTTTGCAGGCTGCTGATTTTCAGCTGGATCAACGTCACCAGCATTTGCTTCCGGTTGCTTTGTTTCTGCTGGCTTCGCAGTTGGCGTTGATTCTGGCTTTACTTCTGCTGGCTTTGTAGCTGCAGTATTTGTAGTAGCCGGCTTATTATCAACATTCTGAACCGGTTTCGCAGTATCTGGCTTCGTCGTATCTGGATTAGTAGTATTTTGATGAGCTTGCCTATTAGCAGTCGCACTTTTTACAACAGAATTAGACACTGGCGCACTCACCGTAGCAGATTCAGCAGCACTTACTGTATTTTCAGTAACATTTGACTTTGAGCCTAAAGTTGCATTTTTAATCTCAGAAGTATTTGTATGCGTAGCAGACTGAACGTCATGAAGAGCTTTATCAGAATTTACAGACTTCACAGCACCTACAGAAGGCATAATAGGCATGGGAGAAGAAATTGCAACTGGGGTATTTTTCACACTAGTCAGCGGCTCAGAAGGAGACGCAGCCAATGCAGATGGAGATGCATTCGTTTTCAGCACAGATGCACCAGAAGTAGTTTCACTAGGTTTCTTATCTTCTTGCTCTTTGCGAGATCCCTCAGCCTCGCGCAACTGTTGCATTTGTGCATCATGACGCGCAAGCTCTACAAACTTTTGAGTTTGAGCACTCTTATTGAGCACGCCAGCACCCCAACGCTGCATGTTCAATTCGTCTACATCAGGCTTACCTTTGCCCATTTTTTGCGTCATATTAGACGCATCGATAATATCTTTTTGAGTAGGCTGAAGCGCGGAAGCTACAACAGATGGCAGCATCATTGCCAAAGTTGAAGCAACAGCAACTCCAGCAACTCCCTTACGCAAAGCACGAGAACGCTTCACCGCATGAGCCTTACGAAGTGTTCTTCTTGGTACCACATCACCGTGTAAATCTTTACGCTCTGCCATTATTTCTCCTCACTCCAACCAATTTCAAGTAGACCACGCATACTTATAAATCTTCATATGTATCATACATGAATACAATATATGGACATAAAATAAACATTTGTTATAATCTTTTATTCATTACAAATCAACTACAACTCATATTTACGCTTGGCAAATAAAATCACCTAACTAATAGTATACTAATCAATACCCCCCCCCCAAAAAAAATCATCCGAACGACTATGCCGTGAGGAATAAGTGCTCAAGCAGTTCGTCGCGTTAAAATATGATACAATGTAGAAATGTGTGCTCTAGAGCAACAATTGTTTGAAAAATCAAAAGGGGTCGATCGGTTTCGACGGCGATCTGTTCGCCGCGGGGAAGCGTGCCGAGAATGCGGAAGTCCACTCGTAAACGTCCTTTCGCAAAAGAATAAGTGCTAAATCTAATCGCACTGAGTTCGCTCTCGCTGCCTGAGCTTCGCGCCAGGATTAACCAGTGAGCAGCTGCTCCGTTCACCCACTCACGTCTTCGGAGTGGTGCTGAACGTCATAAGAAGACTTGCTTGAATTGCCGAGCTGCAGGACAATTCAGGGACTTTGACTGTAGATATGCTCGCCATGAATTGTCTGCGATAACATGGGGGCAGAAAAACTGCCGCACGGCCAGCAGACTACGCACGTAGAAGACCGAGGGTACGGTCACCGGACCGGGGTTCAATTCCCCGCGACTCCACAAACGCAAAAACGCCACTGCTCAAACAGTGGCGTTTTTTGTAGCAAATCCCAATGTTGCCAAGGCTTAAATTAAACGTTAAAAGCATCTCCGAGATGGTGCTGAGTAGCGTGCTCAGTAGCGTCAGAACTATTGCAATCAAACTCCCCTGCATCCGCAGCATCAACAATCGCGAGCGCAGCTTCCGCAAGATCCGGTCGCAACGCGTCCAACCAGTAAATGCGTGCATCCCTACCAAACCAACCCATTTGTTTGCGTGCAAGTCGTCGAGTTTTTTGCGCAATATCCGCAAAAGCCTCATCCTCACTCCAAACGCCATCCAAATAATCCATAATCTGCTGGTAGCCAAGAGCACGAGCTGCAGTCACACCCAATCGCCCTCGAATTGCGCGCACCTCATCCACAAAACCCTGCTCACGCATAATTTGCGTACGTAAATCCACGCGCTTATCTAAATCTTCACGACGCAAATCTAAGCCAATTTGCACGCAATCAATCACATACTTATACTTCGGAAGCGTTGCGGAATAAGGCTTTCCTGTAAGCTCAATCACTTCAAGCGCGCGAATTGTACGTCGCGGATTGCGCGCATCCATATGAGCCGCAGCAACCGGATCCTTCTGCTTCAACTCATCAAACAGCGCACTCGCTCCCTCTTTGCGCTCGCGCTCCTCCAAAGCTGCACGAATAGACTCATCCGTGCCTGGGAATGTAATATCATCCACAGCAGCACGAGCATACAATCCCGATCCTCCAACTAAAATCGGCCTCACACCACGCGATTGCAACTCACTAATACACTGCCTTGCCAAAGTTTGAAAGCGCGCAACCGTCATCGTTTCTTCAGGATCAATAATGTCAAGCAAATGGTGTGGTACTTCCGCCTGCTCCTGCGCACTCGCCTTAGCCGTGCCAATATCCATGTAACGATACATTTGATACGCGTCTGCGTTGATGATTTCCGCACGAATCCCACGCTCAGCTAATTTTTGCGCAAGCGCAATACCAAGACTAGTTTTGCCTGAAGCTGTAGGACCAACTATTGAAATTACTTTAGGAATATTATCCTGCTTATTTTCAGACAAAATACACTCCCCGTCAAAATACTTTCCTAGATTTTGCTTGCGCGCAATCACCTAAGATATTTATATCACGCTTTGCAAAGAATATTACATTTACATACGCACTCCCAGACGTTTAGCAGTTTTTATAGTATTATTAAAAGACGTGATACTTGATCGTCATAACCGCGTAAACGCAGCAGAACTCTATGCGCGTCTTCATAGCAACGAAGCAGCTAATGAAAGCAACAATTTAAGTAGCAATGTAAGCAATACAAAAAATCAACAAAATTGCTCCCAATGCGACAAAACTAATTCGCTTATGCTTCCTGAAGACCAAATCGACGAATTTGTAAACATGATGCAAATTTACGAAGGAGCAATGTACGAAATAAGTACAAAGCTCGAGATTCTAGATAGCGAATTTCAGGTGCGATTCTCTCACGACCCAATTCACCACATGGAACGCCGTCTTAAATCAGTGCACTCAATTTTTGAGAAGCTGCAAAGGCGTCATCTAGATATTTCCACACGCTCTATACGTGATAATCTTTTCGACGTAGCTGGAATTCGCGTAATTTGCAACTACTGCGACGATGTGTATTCTGTAGCACAATATCTTTCTAAACAAACAGACATTCAAGTATTGCAAGTTAAGGATTATATTAAGAATCCAAAACCTAATGGATACCGCAGTTTGCACGTAATTTATGCAGTTCCTGTGTTCTTGTCTTCTGGAGCACACTACACGCCAGTTGAAGTGCAATTCCGAACTATTGCGATGGATTATTGGGCCAGCTTGGAGCACGCTTTAAGATACAAAGCCGGTTTGCCAGATGCAAAGTTGGCTGAGCACTCTCAAACCTTGCTCGATTGCGCACATAGCTTGCAAAATATTGAAACACAAATGCAAGGTATTCACCGCGATATTAATGGTGCTCCTCAAGTTGAAGAGGCACCTAATAGTAAGGCATAATATCAATGCGAAGCGCAAGATTACGCAATACTAAAATCAGCTTATTGTACGAACGTATAAATTATGCTGTATTTTTTTAGCATTTTCCCAGATGCTTTAATTATAATTATGTGAGAACGTTGTCTTGACAGCGTTTTATTTCATAGCTGTTAAGGAGAAATAATGACAAACTTTACTCAAGATTATTACGGAAGCGGTGCTCCTGAGGTTATTGACACTCAGGCAACATATGCTTTTGAAGAAGCAAAAAGAGTTTCAGTAGGACGCACTTATGGCGAAATGACGCTTGGATTGATTGTTACAACTCTTGTGGCACTGTTCACTCAGAGCGGTAATTTCTGGCTTAGATTTATGTTTGCAACCCGCGGATGGGGTTGGATGATGCTGGCAATTGCTCAGGTTGTGATAGCAGTTGTTCTTGGAACGCGTTTAATGAAGATGAGTGAGACAACAGTACGAGTTTTGTTCTATGCTTATGCTGCTTTAACAGGATTCACTTTAAGCTCAGTCTTTCAAGTATTTAGCCTTGGATCCGTGGCATTAGTGTTTGCTTTAACTGCAGGATTCTTCCTGTGCTTGACAATGCTTGCACTTACTACAAAAAAGGATTTGCTTAAAGCTGGTCCAATTTTAATGGTTGCATTACTTGTATTCGTTGTTGCGCAAATTATTATTTCATTTATTGGGCAAGATACTGGAACCATGCGTCTTATGGCTGGAATTGGCATCGTTATTTTTGCAGGTTTAACAGCTTACGATGCTCAGCAAACTCGCGCATTACTTGCACAATATGAAAATCAGCCTGAAATGGTTAAGAAAGTATCTATTTTCTGCGCATTCCAGCTGTTCTTGGACTTCATTAACATGTTCATCTACTTGCTAGAGTTGCTTGGAGATAATAGAGATTAGTAGTTCTGATTTTCTAAACACAAAACCCTGCTGAATTCGTTCGGCAGGGTTTTTATTTATGTGTTCTGTGTTCCAAACATGGGCGCGACGACATGCTTGAGCGCAGCATTGCGCGCGCGAAAGCAACTCGGAGCGCCGAGCTTGCTCAGGGTTGAAAGCACAGTGTGCTTTCAACGCAAGCGAGGTCTGTCTTCGTCAATAAAGATGAAGACAGGGCAGGTTAGTGTGGTAGTTCATTTTTTTTGGGGGGGGGGTTGTGTTTTGTGAGCGCGACGACATGCTTGAGCGCAGCATTGCGCGCGCGAAAGCAACTCGGAGCGCCGAGCTTGCTCAGGGTTGAAAGCACAGTGTGCTTTC
>CAMUFL010000007.1 GCA_947088155.1 uncultured Gardnerella sp.
TGGGCAAGGATCACACGCTGTACGCTTTGGTGGACGGCAATGTGAAGTTCGGTATTCGTCGCGACCGCAAGGTTGTTGACGTTGTGACTGCCTGAGTCATAATAGCCTGAAGCGCTTCAACAATAAGTCGGCAAAAAAGCCGGCGATAAAACGTTTAAGCCGCACCCAATTCGGTGCGGCTTTTTTGTGCTTGCATATATTTCATCGCGTTTTGAGCGTGTCTGTGTGGTGTGACGCTCGCGCGGGTAACGCGCTCGCTTACGAAACTCGCATTGGAAGTCCACTGGACTTCCAACCTAAACGAGTTTCCGCTCCGAATTGCTTTAGCGCGCGCTATGCTGCGCTCAAGCAGGTCGTCGCGCAAATGCGCGCATGACCCCGTGAATTTAAGTGTTTAGCTTCGAGTAAGGTATCGAGTAAGGTAGCAGTATGAGTGATTTTGTAGATCGCGTAACAGTACATGTGAAGGGCGGCGACGGCGGCAACGGTTCTGCCGGCGTGCGTCGCGAAAAATACAAGCCGTTGGCAGGTCCTAACGGTGGCAACGGCGGCGACGGCGGTTCCGTTATTTTCGTAGCCGATCGTAACGCAAATAGCTTACTTGACTACCGATTTATGCCTCATCGCACTGCAGAAAGTGGCACGATGGGCTTAGGTGACACTAAAGACGGCTCAAAAGGTGCCGATTTGCTGCTGCCTGTGCCTGTTGGAACAGTCGTGTTCACAGCAAAAGGTGCCGCAGGCTCTCAAAAGCGTCCGGGCGAAGTTTTGGCGGATTTGCAGCATGTTGGAGACAAATTCGTCGTAGCTCAAGGCGGCGCGGGCGGTCTTGGTAACGCAGCGCTTGCCAACAAAACTCGACGCGCACCGGGATTCGCGCTTTTAGGCGAGCCGGGCGAAGAGCGCGACGTAATTTTGGAACTTAAATCTATTGCAGACGTAGCTTTAGTCGGCTTCCCATCTGCAGGAAAATCAAGCTTAGTCGCCTCAATTAGCGCAGCCAAACCAAAAATTGCGGACTATCCGTTTACTACTTTGGTGCCAAATCTCGGCGTAGTAAGTTTCGGAAATTATCGCTACACAATTGCGGACGTGCCAGGTTTGATTCCGGGAGCTTCCGAAGGCAAGGGCTTAGGACTTGAGTTTTTGCGTCATATTGAGCGCACGGAAATTATTGCGCACGTAATCGATTGCGCAACGCTTGAGCCAAATCGCGACCCAATTAGCGACTATCATGCGCTTGAGCACGAGCTTGCGCAGTACGCTAACAAACTTGAGCTGCCGCTAGGCGCAATCCCAATTCCGGAGCGTCCGCGCATTATTGTGCTTAACAAAATCGACGTGCCTGAAGCTAAGGAATTGGCTGAATTTGTGCGCGGCGAATTTGAGGCGATGGGATTAGAAGTATTTGAGATTTCTACAGCGTCTCACGAAGGCTTGAAAGAGCTAGGTTTTGCGCTTGGGCGATTGGTTGAAAAGATGCGCGAGAAGATTGCTGCCGAAGAAGCGGCGCGCGAGGAAGAGCGCGTGGTTATTCAGCCGCTTGAGCAGCAGGCTCCGGCTTTGCGTAGGCGTCGTGACGATGGTCGCGGAAGTGGCGCCGACTTTGAGATTAAGCGCGAAGAAGACAGGAACGGCGATTTTTGGTTCACTGTTACTGGTGCGAAGCCGGAGCGTTGGGTTGTGCAGACGAATTTCGACAACGACGAAGCCGTGGGTTATTTGGCGGATCGTTTGGCGAAGCTTGGTGTTGAAGACGAGTTGCGCAAGAAGGGCGCGCGTCCGGGAGACGAAATTCGCATTGGTAGCGGCAGGCACATGGTTTGCTTCGATTGGGATCCAAGCATTGCGGCCGGTGCTGAAGGATTGGACGGCGCTAACTTGGGTGCGCGCGGTAAGGATTTGCGAATTGAGGCGAACGATCCGCGCGGAGCAAGGCGCACGAATGCCGAGCGTCGCCGCGACTATCACAGCATGATGGATGCTAAGAGCGCGGTTCGAGAAGCGATGATGGCGGAACGAAAGTCCGGCCACTGGGCGGATCCTTCCGTGGATGACGATCGTCATGACGAAAATAGCTTGTTTGGACGAGGCGAAGAACAGAAAAACTAGATAAATCAAGCTAAAACTAGCGAAATCTAGCTAGAACTAGCTAAATCTAGCTAAATCAAGCGAAATAAAGCGAAATAAAGCGAAAAATCAAGGGGTAAAACATATGAGCAATCCGGCAATTGAGCTTACCGAAGACGGGGTTCGGCGTTCAATTCGTGCGGCGCGCACAATCGTTGTAAAAGTGGGCTCAAGCTCGCTTACAAGCGCGTCCGGGCATTTGGACGTGCAAAAGTTGCGTGCGCTGGCGGCGGCAATTAGTCACGCGCAAATGCAGGGAGCGCGGATTGTGCTCGTATCTTCCGGCGCAATTGCGGCAGGTTTTGGACTTCTTGGTTTCGATGAGCGTCCGAAGGATGTGCCAACTCAGCAGGCCACGGCTTCGGTTGGTCAAGGCTTGCTTATGGCGCAATATGAAGCCGCTTTTGCGCAATTTGGTTTCAGAGTTGGGCAGATGCTGCTTACGGCGGACGTGACTATTTCGCCGTCGCGATACCGTAACGCGCAGCGCACAATGACGCGTTTGCTGGAACTTGGCGTAATTCCAATCGTAAACGAAAACGACGCGCTTTCTAGCAACGAAATTCGATTCGGCGATAACGATCGTCTTGCAGCATTGGTTGCGAATATTGTGCGCGCGGAAGCGCTTGTGCTACTTACGGACGTTGATTCGCTTTATACTGCGCCGCCGAGCGAGCCGGGTGCGAAACGCGTGAGTTTTGTGCCGGATGTGACGCGTGCGCTGGAAGAAGTGAAGGTTGGCGCAAGCGTTTCGGGAGTAGGTACCGGTGGTATGGTGACAAAGCTGGAAGCTGCGCATGTGGCGGCAGTTTCCGGAATTCCGACAGTGCTAACTTGCGCTGGAAACGCGGGGCCGGCCCTTGCTGGAGACGTTGTTGGAACTGCGTTTGCGCCGGTTCATACGCGCGATTCTTCGAGACGACTTTGGATTGGGTTTGCGTCGCATCCGCATGGAACGCTTGTGGTTGATGATGGTGCTGCGGCGGCGGTGCGCGGTGGACGTGCGAGCTTGCTTGCGGCTGGTATTGTGCGTGTTTGCGGCGAGTTTTCTGCTACTGATCCGGTGTGGATTGACGACGAGCAGGGCAATCACTTGGCTAAGGGGCTTGTGGCTTTCGATGCGGAGGAGATTCCGGAGATTATGGGGCGCACAAGCGACGAGCTTGAGGAGTCGCTTGGCCGGCAGTATGCGCATCCGGTGGTTCATCGCGATAATCTCGTGCTTGTGTGATTAGCTGCAACTACAAACGCCGGAAAATTCTCCGGCGAATGTTCCAAAAAACGGCTGATGTAGCGACAAACGCCGTGTAATTTTCCGGCAAATGTTCCAAAAAACCACCAATTCAGCGACAAAAGACCTGTAATTCTCCGGAGAATGTTCCACAAATTGGCTGATGTAGCGACAAAACCCGGGTAAATTTGCGGCAGATTCGTCGTTTCGCGGCTTAAGGTTACACTGGAAATCATGGCAGATAATATGGCACAAGCTACAGCGCAATCTACAGAAGCGCAATCTACAGAATCTACAGAAGTGCAATCAGCAGCATCGCAATCTACATCCCCAGAAAATTGGCGCGTATTAAGCAATCGCATTAACAAAGTCGCCCCAAGCGCAACTCTTGCAGTCGACGGCAAAGCAAAAGCTATGAAAGCTGCCGGCGTCGACGTCGTAAGCTTCGGCGCAGGCGAGCCGGATTTCCCTACTCCTTCCTACATTGTTGA
This sequence comes from uncultured Gardnerella sp., assembly GCA_947088155.1. Lineage (GTDB taxonomy): Bacteria > Actinomycetota > Actinomycetes > Actinomycetales > Bifidobacteriaceae > Bifidobacterium. The sequence continues at coordinate 3,853 of CAMUFL010000007.1, forward strand.
AGCCGCCGCATCTGCATGCAAAGACCCACGCAACTACCGCTACACCGCAACTGCCGGTCTGCCGGAACTTAGAGAAGCAATCGCGCGCAAAGTAAAGCGCGACTCCGGCTTCGAAGTCTCCCCAAATCAAGTAGTAGTAACTAACGGCGGAAAGCAAGCCGTTTACGAAGCCTGCCAAATCCTCCTAAACGACGGTGACGAAGTAATTATTCCAGCGCCTTATTGGACAAGCTACCCGGAGGCTGTGAAGCTTGCTGGCGGCGTGCCTGTGCCTGTTTTAGCAGGCGCGGATCGTGGTTTTGAGCCGGATATTGAGGCGATTGAGGCCGCTCGCACTCCACGCACGCGCGCAATTATTGTAACTTCGCCGTCAAATCCTACGGGAGCTATTTGGAGCGCCGAAACTATTCGCGCAATTGGCGAATGGGCTGTGAAAAACCATATTTGGGTGCTGTCTGACGAAATTTACGAGCACTTGCATTACGACGGAATTGCGACTTCGTACATTGGCGTTGAAGTGCCGGAAGTTCGAGATCAGCTGCTGATTTTGAACGGTGTTGCCAAGACTTACGCCATGCCTGGTTGGCGAGTTGGCTGGATGGTTGCGCCTGCGGACGTTGCGAAAGCCGCAGTTAAGCTGCAAAGCCACATGACTTCTAACGTTTCTAATATTTCGCAGCGTGCTGCAATTGCTGCAGTTGGTGGATCTTTGGACGTGGTTGCCACAATGCGCGAGGCTTTTGACGCTCGCCGAAAAGCGATTGTGGAGGCGCTGAATAATATTGACGGCGTTACTTGCCCGCTTCCTCACGGCGCTTTTTACGCGTTTGCTAACGTTGAAGCGCTTCTTGAGCGTCCGCTTGGCAAGAATGGCGATCATGGCGAGGTGCCGCACACTTCTTCGCGATTTGCGGAAATGTTGCTTGATGAAGCGCATGTTGCTGCCGTTCCGGGTGAGGCTTTCGGCGCTCCTGGTTATTTGCGATTCTCTTGCGCTCTTGCGGACGATCAGCTTGCGGAGGGCATGCGTCGCATGAAGAAGTGGGTTGAGGCTTAAGTTTGTGCGAAGTGGTACTTGCGCTCGCGTGCGACACTCGCTTTACGCAAGACTTGCTTTGTGCGACACTCGCTTTATGCTGTGCGCGACTGAAATCATGCCCATGCGATAACATATCTATCTGGCGGTTTTGCTATGTCTCACCGTTTGGGGTATGATAGGCAAGTTCACCTTAGGGATGTGGCGCAATTGGTAGCGCAACGGTCTCCAAAACCGTAGGTTGTGGGTTCGAGTCCCGCCGTCCCTGCCAGTTTTTAGTTCGCAATTTTACATGAAGGATTCAAGCATGGCACAGGCACATAGCGTTAAGAAAGCAGCAAAGCCAAATTTGTTCATGCGTATTGGCATGTTCGTTAAGCAGACTATTGACGAGACGCGCAAGGTTGTTGCGCCTCACGGAAAAGAGCTGTTTGCTTGGTCGGCTTCGGTATTCCTTTTTGTTGCATTTTTGATGGCTTTCGTCACATGCATGGACTTCGGCTTGGGTAAGTCCGTTATGTGGTTGTTTGGCTGATTTGAAATTTTGAAGGTGTATGCAAGATGACTGATGAGTTCAATCTCGAAGAAGCAGATGAAGCGTCTGTGGCTCAGGCTGCGGCTGATGAAGCTGCTGAAGCTGCTACTGATGCTGATGCTCAGGATGCTGTTGTTGAGGCTGATTTAGCTGATGACGGTGCGGAGGCTGCTGCTGCGGCTGTTGCTTCTCTTGATGCAGATGATGCTGAAGATGCTGAAGATGAGGCTGCCGATTTTGATGAGCCGGCTGACTTAAGCGCAAATGCTGATTCTGAGGATTCTGCTGATTCTGAAGATTCTACCGATTCTGCATCTTCTGAAGAAGCCGACCCAACCGACGCAGGCGCAATTGCTGTAGCTGAATTTTCTAAGAAACTTCGCACTTTGGAAGGCAAGTGGTACGTGCTTCACACGTATTCCGGCTACGAAAAGCGCGTAAAGACTAACGTTGAATCTCGCGTGCAGAACTTTGGTTTGGAAGATCAGATTTTCCAGATTGAAGTGCCGATGGAAGAAGTCGAAAAGCATACGGAAAAGGGTAAGAAGGTTATTACCCGCGTTCGCGTGCCGGGTTATGTGCTTATTCGCATGTGGCCGGATGAGAATGCTCGCCGCATTGTGCGCGAAACCGAGGGTGTGACTGGCTTCGTTGGTCCTTCTAGGGATCCTGCTCCTTTGACGCGCAAGGAAGTTGTGGCAATGATGGCGCCAATGATTGCTTCCGAAGCTTTGAAGAATGCTGGCGATAAGCCGGCTGCAGCCAAGAAGCGCAAGGTTGAGGTTGCGTACAAGGTTGGCGATCAGGTTACTGTTACCGACGGCCCATTCTCAACGATGGCTGCTGTGGTTTCGGACGTGGAGCCTACAACTCAGAAGCTTACTGTTCTGGTTTCCATCTTTGGCCGCGAAACTCCTGTGGAGCTTGGATTCAACCAGGTGGAGCCGATTGTTTGAGCAGATTGCTTAAGATGGCAGTTTGAACCGATTGCTTGAGCTTTTATAACTTTTACAAACCGGGGTGCGTTAATTCGCGCTCCGGTTTTTTGTTTTGTTTTGATTTCGCTTGGTTTTGCTTATTTATTGTGACACGCCGTAAAAATGGGAAATAATCCGAAATTTTCTTGCAATAATACTGCTTTTTTCAACATAAATAATAAATATTTCCAAATATTTAGTTTGGCTTGCAAATAGGCGTGGGGGGGGGGGGTATAGTGCTGAGTGTTTGGGAGCGGAGTTTTTTAGCAAAGGTTTAAGCCGTGCGCTTAGACAGTGTGCTTAGACAGTGTGTTTAAGCCGTGTGTTTGCGAAGATTGTCTATAGAGAAATTGAGTTTTTCAGTGTTGTTGTAATAACGACATTATAATAAGCTGGCGAGTTAGAAGGTAGGTGCGTATATGTTTGATTTGCATATATTTAGCCGTTTCCTTCGACTAGTGCGCTCAATTCGCCGTTCGCTGCTTACTTTGTTCGTAGCAATTGCAATGTTGCTTGCTGCTTTTGTGATTGCTCCTGCTTATGCGTTGAGTGCTGGTGAGAATACTACTTCTACTGAGAATACTGGTGGTGCGCAGTCTGGTTCTGCTAAGAGTGAGGGTGAGAAGCAGCAGTCTAATCAAAGTGAATCGAATAGTGCTGAACTTAATAAGGGTGATACTGGCTCTTCTAGTAATTTAAATAAAGATAATAAGGAATCGAATCCTGTTGAAAAGCAGCAGAATGCTGGTAACAAGGTTGATGATAAGGCTAAGTCGACTGATTCTGATGTAAAGAAAAACGCTAAAGATGCCCAAAAGAAAGCTGCTTCTGCGGATGCTGTTAAAGGCACTGACAGAGATGCGAATGAAGATCCTCAGCTTCCGGACGAGTGCAAGGGTAATAAAAAGTATAATACTCCTGAAAAATGCTACAGCATTACTTATGGTAATAACACAATAAACATTAAAGGCAAGAATGGCGAGCCTTATTATAAGGTTCCTCAGATTATTACCCCAACAATAAAAGTTGCTGGTATTGTGCAGCAAACATTACCTGATGGCGTTTGGCTTGGGTTGGAGAAGTATAAAAATGATGATTCCGTAAAGTATGCTTTTTTCAAGGGCGAGAATGATAAGAATGATAACTATACTGCTAAATCTACGAAAAAAGTAGCTAGTAGCGATGGTTCTATACGCTTTTTCCCAAGCAAATGGTTAGTAGCTGATAAGAAATATAAGTTTAAAGTTGCAATACATTATCCAGGTGTTTCTAAACCACAATCTAAGAACATCAACGCGAAACTAGATAAAAAGGATTTGCCTAATCCTCAATCTGGTGATTTATCGCTGAGTTTATACGATTTTGGAAACAAACAGGATAGTACTGCGGTAAGTGGTAATAAAATTACTATAAAGCCAAAGTCTAATAGTCAGGGTGCTATCGGAGGTGCTGCCGGCGGTACGGATAATAAAGACGTTTACGATTCTATTAATAAGCTTTTTATTGACTCGCAATCGAAAGATAAGCGAGGTGAGATTTACCATCACATGATTTGCAATGATGGTGCCAATAATTACACGGTAGATAGTTTTAATGGGTTGAGTCTTAAAGATAAAAAAGATGATCCTTCTGCAGATAATCAGACTCAGTTCAAGCATAAGGAAAATCAGAATCGACCTGATAAAAATGCAGAGAATTCTGCTGTGTATGAAAATGATGATTATACTGAGCGCTCTCAAAGCTGGATTACTGGAACGCCTACGAAGTCTGGGACTTTTGAGTGCAAAGTGTTTGCTATTAAAAAAGATGATGAATTTAAATTAGAGCGAAACTCAGGAAACGGTAAAACTAAGGTATATTCTACAGTATTAGACGAGTTTGATACTAGAGTAGAAACTAATAAGCAATCTCTGTTTGAAAAGCCAGAACAAAACATTGTTGAAGATAAGTGGACTAATAAAGCGTCTATTAAGCAAGGCATTGACTGGGATTATAAGTCAGTTACTATTGAGGTGAAGTCGAGTGAGCCGCAAAAGCCAACAATTGGCGAAAATGATCTTACGCTGAAAGTGTATCCGTTTAAGGATTCTACAACAGCGTTGACTAGCAGCAATAACAAGATTTCTGCGATGCTCGGTATGGAGCTTAAGCCGTTTATTGATGCTACTTCTGCGGCGGATAGTGCGAATAAGATTACGTTGCGCGTGCTGTGCTCGAAGGGCGAGAAGAAGGATTCTGGCTCGCAATCTGCGCAATCTTCTGGGTCGTCGCAACCTGCGCAGCCTTCTGAATCTCCGCAAGATTCGAAGGATCTTGAATACAAAACTTGGAGCAGTAATCTTGCAGATCTTGGGTTGAGTGTGCCTAATGATACAGATCAAAATACGTGCCACTCTAATAAAGAAGGAGAGACGACTTGCAAGTCGTCGGATCCAAATAAAAAAGTGGCTGCGCGAACTGATAAGGAAGTGAGCATAAAGCCGAGCATCAAGCCGACTGCGGTTGGCGATTATCAGTGCGTTGTGTTTGCGTTGAAGCCCAAGGCACTCACTGCTCAATCTAGCAAGCAAACGCCTACGGAAATTGATAAGGCGTTAGCTGGTGATAAGTCTCTTACAAAAAACAAGGATTTTGCTACTTTTGCGTTCAATCTTCATTTGGTGAGCAATTTTACTTTGCCGCACACGGGCGGTCAGAGTTGGAATTTGCAGCTCGGTATTCTTGCCGCTCTGTTGGTGAATCTGCTGGCGGCTTGCTTTGTGATAAGTCAAAGTGAGCGCGCTCGCAAATTAATTTTGGGAAGGTGGCGAGGCTTATGCAATTACGTATGAAGCAGTTGTATATGCATTTACTCGCCGTGCTTCGCATAAGGCGACTACGTACGCATTTGCGCATAAAGCCTTCCTGTTTCGCGCATTGTTTTATTGCGCATTGTTTTATCGCGCAGTCTTTCGGGATTCGGGAGCGTGATAACACAAGGTAAATGCCAAAAATTTTAACACTTTACTCGCAAGAGCATGATAAATGCAAACCAATTTTCTAGTTGCCGTAAAACGGCATGATGAAAGGAGTGAACATGAAAAAGTTCACTAATAAATTCGTGGCGGCGGTTGCGTCGCTTGCGATGGCTGGCACGCTGTGCGTCGCCGGCGCTGTAACAATGGCTGGCGTTGCGTGGGGTAGTCCTAATCAGTTACAGGGACCACCGGATAGACCTGCTCCGGCTCCGTGGGCGACTGATGCTCCATCTAAAGGCACTATAAAAATTGTTAAGTGCGAGAAGGATTCTAATTCTACTACTGGTACTGATACACATGCTGGTGGTAAACCACAACCTAACCAACAAGGTAAATCTTGCCCTGCTGGTTTTAAGCCACTTAAAGGCGCTAAGTTCAAATTGACTAAAGTCACAAAGATTGGCAAGGATGATGTTGATCTTAAAGATTTTAAGTCTTGGAAGAAGATTGCGAATATTGTTAATAAGCTGAACAATCACACTGTTAAGGAAGATGGAACTGATGCTGAAATCACGCTTGGAACTACAACTACTGGTGACGGTCAGAATGTATTTACAAGTGAAGAAACTGGTGAAAACGGTACAGTAACTTTCTCCAATCTTGAGCTTGGCTTGTACAAGGTTGAGGAAACTCAAGTACCTAAAGGCTACATGGTTTCTGATATGAAATCCTTCTATATGACTCTTCCTTTGCCGGAGTACACTACTACCACGGGCAAGTATGCCAAGACGACTGTGTCTTATAACTATAATCCTATTGTTTACCCGAAGAATATGAGTACTTCTGACTCTATTGAGAAGGTTTACGATAAGACTAAGTTCGCAAGCGTTAAGGATAAAGTGCCTTTCACGATTACTGCGAAAGTGAACAAAGTTAAGTCTGATAATGCTTTGACTGCTAACGATCTTAAGGGTTATAAGGTCTTCGATGATGCTCCAACTGCTGCATTCAAGACTATTGATACAAGTGTTGTGAAGAAAGTTAAGATTAACGGCGCAGAGGTGACTAATGACGACACCAATACTTATTACAATGTAGAAACTCCTATTGTGAACGATTCTGATGATGCAAAAGCGAATGATGATGCTACTGAAAATCAGAGAGGTCTTGCTGGTAAGCACACTCGTATTCTTGTGACGTTTACTGATGCAGGCTTGAAGAAGATTGCTGATGCTATAAACGCATGCGAGCATAACGGTGACACTGTTACAGTTGAAGTAGATCTCGAGTTTGAGATTGCTTCTGATTACCAGACTGGCGATGTTCCTGAAGTTGGTAAAACTGCTACTGACACATCTAAGGATGAGATTGTAAACAAGTCTGGCTTCTTCCCAGTTAATGAGAGTAATGCTGGTGCTGTTCCACCAATCATTCCTGATAATGAAAAGTCTAAAGCTACTATCGACTTTGGTTACCTTCAGGTGCATAAGTTCTACATGAAGGACGGTGTTAAGACTAATCTTCAAGGTGCTAAGTTCAGGATTTTCGCTGATAAAGATAAGGCTAATGCTTGCGCTAAAGGACTTGCGGATCTTACCAAGAAAGTAAACCAGATTAAAGATTGCAAAGCTGCATCAACTCTTGATGATGCTCCTGCAACTGCCAATAGTGGTGAAAAAGCTGCAACTGATACCACTGACCTAAAGACTACTTCTGCAACAGACGCTAACGGTAACTTCGCAAAACCATACAAGGTTCGCGCGAAAGATACTGTTTATCTTGTTGAAGTTGAAGCTCCTCAAGGTTATGCGCTTTCTCCTGATGTTCACGAAGTGACGGTTCAGAAAGGTGAGAATAAGCTCGCTGAGTTTGAAGATCTTCCACTTATTAAGAAGGGTAGCAAAGACGGTAAGGGCTACTTCTGGTTCAACCTTCCTGCAACCGGTGCTTACGGCGTGCTGATTTTCGCTGTTGTGGGCATGGGCTTGATTGTTGCGAGCGTGATCATGTACGTGCGCAATCGCAAGGAAGAAGAACAGCAGAACGCTTGATCCGCTTTCTAAAGCTGGTCTTGTAGTCTAATAGCAAAGTGTGAGTCTAGGGTTTACTTAACTAAATCCTAGACTCACTTGCTCTTATGATTGTTTCTTTACAGTCGTGTAAAGAAAATGTCGTAATGTAGCACCCAAACCGACAATTCCTTTACGGTTGTGTAAAGGAAAAGTCGGAATCTCGCCAAAAACCGACAAAAACTTTACGTGCGTGTATAGGAAATATCGGTATCTTGTGGAAAAGCGATTAAAACTTTACAGCCGTGTACAGGAAATGTCGGAATTGATATGTGTCCAGAAAAAGTGGTACATATCACCGTTTTATAGAACATTCGCCGGAGAATTCCCCGGCAAATGTTCCACAAATTGGCTAATCTAGCGACAAAATCCGGGTAATTTTCCGGCAAATGTTACATAATGACGTAAATCCAGCGACAAAATCCAGGTAAATTCCCGGCAAATGTTCCACAAATTGGCTAATCTAGCGACAAAATCCAGGTAAATTCCCGGCAAATGTTCATGAAGCTTTGCAGTAATGCTTCTGCGAACGGTGAGTATTTGCTGGTTAGTGAACTTTAACATTAATGCTCTGCAGACGTTGAGTATTTATTGCCGAGAGAACACTAGTATTCATGCTGCTGCATAAGCCACACCAAGCACTCCTTACCACTCCACAGAACAACGGTTGGTGAATTTACTAGTGTGATATAGGAATTGCTTGTCGAGCAATATAAAAGCGGAGCGATAGTAATAATCTTTTTGATGAATAACTATTTCCGCAAAAAAGTAAGTAAAAAACTAAACTTAACTATGCAACCGCTAAGTCCAAGTAAGGTATAAGAGCGGAGCGCTGCGAGATAAGTAATTCCTATCTCACACAGCCACACAAGAAACCCACTAGCCAAACGCCAGTCAAAACTCATAGACGATACTAAAGAATATCGCAAACAAAATCGCAAATAAATTAAAACAACAAAATAAAACCAATCTAAGCCTATTAAACCCACGAAACGGAGGAAGCATGAAATTAAACAATGCCGTTACAAAAGTATATGCTTTCTTCAAGCAATCAAAAGCAAAATCTGCAACCGAATCAACCACCACAAAGCCCACCGCAAAGCCCGCAACAGAATCTGCAACAAAGCCCGCCAAAAAACCAAAATCCAAACTTCGCCGCACTATCGAGCCAATCGCCCTCGCAGTTGCTGCAATCTTGTGTTTTACGTACCCTGTTGCATCAACGCTGTGGAATAACAAGGTGTCGAAGGAGATTTCTGTAGCTTACGATCGTTTGAGTCGCAAGCAGACTGCGCGCGCTCGCGAGAAGATTTTACGCGCTGCTCGTCGTTATAACGCGCGCCACAAGTCGATTATTACGGCTGATCCGTACGACGGCACAACGGATTATATGAAAACGCCGGAGTATAAGGATTACGCGAAGCAGTTGGATGAGCCGATGGGGATTATGGGCATTGTGAAAATCCCGAAAATTGGTGTGAAGCTGCCGATTTATCACGGCAGTTCGCAGGAGGTTTTGGCGTATGGTGCTGGGCATTTGTATGGCACGGATTTGCCGGTTGGTGGCAAGAATCGCCACACTGTTGTGACGGCGCACACGGGTTTGCCGAATGCGACCATGTTTGATGATTTGCTTGATATTAAAAAGGGCGACTTTTTCTACTTTGACGTTCAGGGCGAGACGTTGCGTTACAGGGTTTTCCGCATTAGCGTGGTCGATCCGCATGATATTCGGTTGCTGCAGCGCGAGAAGGGGCGCGATTTGGCGACGCTGCTTACGTGTACGCCGTATGGTGTTAATACGCAGCGGCTGCTGGTTACGGGAGTGCGTGTGCTGCCGGATCCGGTTTCGGCGCCGGGGGATAAGTTGCAGTGGCCGCTTTGGATGACGATGTTCGTGCTTGCGCTTATTGGTTGCGCTGTGATTCTTGCGACGATGATTTTGGCTGCGCTTGGGCGGCGTCGTCGCCGCGAGGCCGCGCTCGCCCACGCTAAGCATGTGGGCGCTTAGAATTCCCTACTTATCTATTGTTTTTCTTTAATTGTTGATTTGTATGCTGTAGTGTATGCTGTAGTGTATGCTGTAGTGTATGCGCATTATTATTCATCCTCATGCTCGCACTCATGGACTTGCAAATAAGCAAATCATTGAGGTGTACGAAACTGGATCAAATGGTGCAATTATTAGATATAGAGACCGTATTGCAGAACCGCCGAGATGGGCAACAATAGGATTTGATAGCGATGGGCATGAAATAGAGCTTGTTTTTGTAAAGCTTGAAAACAACGCAATACTTATAATTCATGCGAATCGTCTTACAAAGGGATTTTTACAAGAGATAAGGGATGCGAGATGAGTAAGAATACGTATACTGCGGAAAATGGGTTCGTTATTACTGACGATATTGTTGATAAGTGGGCTGAGGAAGCAGAAGATAATTTTTCTGGTGCCACTATTACAAAGTTTGACGGAAGAGCTTGGGAAGATGAAACTCAGCCATTGAAACCGCGTACTGTTAGGTTAAGTGATACTGTTTGGCATTTAATCGAAGCTGATGCGAAGCGCAGGAATATGACTGCGAGTGCGTGGACTAGAAACGCTGTACTTAACGAATTATCTAATGCGATGGCTTCGCAAAGGTAGCCGCGCAAAGATAGCCGCGCAAAGATAGCTGCGTAAAAGTAGCTTCGCAAAGATAGCTGCAGCTTTCGTAAGTCTGCGTGTCGCGAAGATGTGGCATAATAGGAAGGCTTGTGACTGGAGGAGGAATCCGCTAGCACAGCACAGCAATACAAGATGCGGGAGGAAGCTGCAAAACGGCTTTATAGCAACGTTTCGTAAGTGCTTTACTTCTGTAAGAAGCGAATATAGGCGACTATAGGAAACTTTAGTCAACTGTAGTTAACTGCAAGAAGCGACTATATCAGCGTTTGCAACAACCGTTTGAACCGCTTGTACAAGAAAGAAGAACCATATTATGGCTCCGAAAAAGAAAGTCTCCGCGCTTATTAAGCTCGAGATTCAGGCTGGTAAGGCAAATCCAGCTCCACCACTGGGTCCAGCATTAGGCTCCCACGGCGTGAACATCATGGACTTCTGCAAGGCGTATAACGACCAGACGAAGGACAAGATGGGTCAGATCGTCCCAGTTGAGATCACCGTTTACGAAGATCGTTCCTTCACCTTCATTTTGAAGACCCCACCAGCCGCTGCTTTGTTGCTTAAGGCTGCTGGAATCCAGAAGGGCACCGAGAATCCATTGACTCACAAGGTTGGTTCTGTGACCAAGGCTCAGGTGCGCGAAATCGCCGAAATTAAGATGCCTGACCTCTCCGCACGTGACGTCGAGGCCGGTATGAAGATCATCGCGGGTACTGCTCGCTCGATGGGTATTACCGTTACCGACTGAAAGGGAGTGTAGAAATGGCTAAGCGTTCTAAGAAGTATCGTGAAGCGGCTGAGAAGATCGACCGCAATAACCTGTACACCCCAGCTGAAGCTATCGCTTTGTTGCAGAGCATGCCAAAGCACGCTTTCGACGAGTCCGTTGAGGCTGTTATGCGCCTTAACGTGGATCCTCGCAAGGCTGATCAGTTGGTTCGTGGTGTTGTGAACTTGCCAAACGGCACCGGTAAAACCGCTAAGGTTTTGGTGTTCGCTCGTGGCCCAAAGGCTACTGAGGCTCAGGAAGCTGGCGCTGACATTGTTGGTGATGACGAGCTTATCGAAAAGGTTGCCGGTGGCTTCCTTGACTTCGATGCAGTCGTTGCAACCCCAGACATGATGGGTAAGGTTGGTCGCTTGGGTCGTGTGCTCGGTCCTCGTAGCTTGATGCCAAACCCAAAGACTGGCACCGTGACTATGGATGTAGCCAAGGCTGTTGCTGACATTAAGGGCGGTAAGATTGAGTTCCGCGTGGATCGCCAGGGCAACCTGTCCTTCCTCTTCGGCAAGCTCTCCTTCGATGCTAAGGCTCTTGAAGAGAACTTCAAGGCTGTTGCTGACGAGATCCGTCGTTTGAAGCCAAGCACTATCAAGGGTCGCTACATCACGAAGGTAACTGTTACCTCCACGATGGCTCCTGGCGTTCCAGTTGATATTGCCAGCATCGCTGCCTGATTTATTACTAGCGAGTTTGTGCGAAAGCATAGGCTTTACAAGGTAATAAGTTAAGTATTAAAGCTTATAAGCGCTGAAAATAGTGCGTGTTCACTTGTTGAATCGCATTATTTTTGGCGCTTTTTATTTTTGCAACTTGGTTTTGTTGCAAATTTCGCAGGTGTATAATCGTCTTGGCTTACATTTTACGTATTGCGTTTAATTCGTATGTTGGTTTTGCATATGTGTTGTATGCGATTAGCGTATGTTTAGCGTATATGTTTCGCGTATGCGATTAGCGTATGTTTAGCGTATGCGCTTCGTAATTGGTTGGCTGTTTTTAATCTTATGAAGAGTGAGGAGTGAAGGTATGTTGAGAAACTCACATGCGTCCGCGTCTAAAAAGTTGATTGCCCTGCTTATTTCTGTTGCAATGTGCTTTGTAGTGTTGATTAGCACATCTAAAGTATCTCATGCGGTTGAGGGTAGTGTTCGTAACGACGCTATTGCAAAGTATGTTTTATCGGAAGTTCGTAGAGTTAGAACTCTTTTCTACGATGATCCAAATATTCGCTATAATAACATGTCTTTGAAGGATTATTTATCTACAAATAACATATCTAAAGAGCAATATGTTAATGGCATTCGATACGATTCTCGTTTGGAAGATGTGGCTGATCGTCGTGCTAGGGAAACTGTTCAGCATGGAAAAATTGGACATTTTGGTCCAGATGGTGTAAGTGAGCCAAGTTATCCGTATTATGCTTGGGCTGAAAATCTTGCATGGACTTCTGATGTCGCTGATGCTATGAAGATGTGGACTTTCGGCGAAAAAGATGCTCTTATTCAATCAGACGGTGAATGTAATCAAGAAGACGGTCATCTTCATAATATTCTGAATCCAGATATTCATTCTTTTGCTTATGGTGAAGCTGATGATCAAGATGGCTATCCATATGTTCATGCATTGAGTATGATTTATGATCCTGGAGATACTGATTATGAGTATGGAAAGCTCGGTGAAAAGTACGCTCCAGCTCCAGTTGAGCATTATCCTGTTTACCCTGATATTACCTACATTGTGCGCGATAACGATATTGCGGTTGGTGTAAATGCGTATTCTGATGATGAGCTTGAGTATCGTTTGCTTTCCTACAATTTGAATACTAAGCAGTGGGCTACTATTGCTGATTGGAATGGCGGTAATTGGGCTTCTTGGGTTACTAAACCAGGTGACTATTGGCTTAGGGCCGAAGTTCTTGATCCTGTATCCCAGAAGGTGATTGGCTCTAAGACAATTGCTTTCCGTTATCAGCGTCCAAACCAGACTGTTATTGATGGAACTTATGCTGCATGGCAGGGTAATCACGTTCTTCTTGGTGCTTCTACTAATAATCCTTATGGTTCTACCAAGATTAAGATTTATGATTACAACGCTAAGAAGTGGGTTGCTGGATTTAATGGTCCTTGGGCTTCGTGGTATCCACATCCAGGAATTTACTGGACTCATTTCGAAGCTTATGATGAGAACGGTAACTTGTCTGATGAAAGAACCTACGCTTTCGGCGTGTGAGATTTTCAAAATATAATTTATTAAGCAAGTAGGGGACTGATTTGCGTCGGTTCCCTACTTTTTGTGTTATAGGCCAAAAGTGTGTAAAGCTAAGCTGATGAATATTCTGCTGCATAGTCACAATACAAACACCGTTACTAACGCAGTCAACGAACTGAGAAAGTAACGCTCAAGCAGGTCGTCAGCTACAAACTCCGGATAAATCTCCGGAAAATGTTCCATATTTGCGCAAATCCAGCTACAAAACCCAGGTAAATCTCCGGCAAATGTTCCAAATCACTAAACCGACATTTCCTATACAGGCATGTAAAGAAAAAATCGAAATATAGCTGAAAAGCGATTAAAACTTTACAGTCATGTAAAGAAAAAATCGCGCGCTAAATCGCAGCGCTCAGGCAGGCGCTTTGACCGAGCTTGAAATCAACAGGATTTCAAGCTCCTTCAAAGCGTGATTTGGCTCAATTGTGAAGCACGGTGTGCTTCACATGCCAAATCAGCCGAACGGCTACCAATAGCCGTGAGGAACAAGCGCACACCAACCACAACCCAATTTCTAAAACACAACCACACAGCTCTGCTCTGCCTTCGTCAATAGTGACGAAGGCAGGCCTCGCTTGCGTTGAAAGCACACTGTGCTTTCAGCCCTGAGCAAGCTCGGCGCTCCGAGTTGCCTTCGCGCGCTAAATTGCAGCGCTCAGGCAGGTCGTCGCGCATCTCGGATGCGGCCGATTGTAATCGCAGTTTGCAGCACGTAAGCTGCGCGCGGATCCGTTGCATCCCAACCGGTGGTCTGCGCAACTTTGCGCAAACGATATCGCACAGTATTTGGATGCACATTCAGCTCGTGCGCAGTCTGATCAAGCGCGCCGCCAAAACGCAAGAACATATCAATAGTTTGCAAAGTCGGATCGTCATGACTGTAAGGTGCCAAGCTTTGATACACATTGTTGTACAAAGTATTAAAAGCCGTAGAATCCCCAATAAGTGCGCGCTCCGGAAGCACATCATCCGCGTGAATAATCTGCGGCAACTGCTTAACCGATCCGGCAACAGCAATCGCAGCAAGAGTTGACGTAATCGCAGTCGCAATATTCTCAACGCCCTCAACAACGCCGCTTATGCAAATCGGCTTTTTAGAAGGCTCGAATACTTGGCACATTTTCTGCAAAGCCTGCTCGTTAGGATCTTCGCGAACTGCCAGCAAAATAATATGCGACGGAGTTGCGAAATAATCGGAAGCATTCTCGGCAGAAGCGTTTATGCTGCGCAAAGCTCCGGTCATGCGATTAAGCGCGCTGCTTTGTGCGCGATCAACTATGGCATCGTATGCATTGCAACTTCCCAACTGTGGCCAAATGTTGCGGCGCAAAGCATCCGTGTTATCCGGCGGCAAAGTTGGAGCCGGCTTGCGATTAGGGCCAGTATCCGGCGTTATGGTTGCGCCAAAAGTTCCGGCAATAACAACCATTTTTGGAGCGTCCGGCCACTGCAGCAAATGCATAAAAGCATTTACGCGACTGTCTGCAACGCCGTTCATTAAGCATGTGGAAATAAGCGTGTGCAAACGCAGGCGGGTGGCAGAGTCGAAAATTTGGCCGTCTAAAGAGTCAAAAATGCCGAAGTCCGTGGATTTAGGAGCAACCGGAAGTGGCGTAAAATGTGGTGCGGAATCGTTTTTTGCGGAATATTTGTTATCTTTGCTTTGACTTGAAGAATTTGAAGAAAGCCTGTGCCACAAATGGTGTCGTCGCTTTTCTTCTCCGCCTTCTTTTGATGATGACGGCGAAGTTTCTTTCGATTTGCTTGTTTGGTTTTCTTCGCCAGATTTAGTTACTGCGGGCGAATTTTGATAATTCTTAGTTTCGGCAGCTTGTACTCCGGCTATTAACGAAAGAAAATCAAAATTTTCATTAGACGCAGCGGAATTATTGGACGCTACTGAATCGCTAGACGCATCTGAATTATTAGACGCTACAGACGCTACAGACGCTACAGATTCTACGGACTCTACAGGCGCGCTCTCGCCGTCCGTTTGCGCAAACTGCTGTGTATGCTTCTCGTCCATGTTACGCCTTTAGTCGCATTTATAAATTGTTAATAACAAATCATCAACAATAAACCATAAATAATAAAAGTTAATAATTTGCTAACAACATTTACTATTATAGCGCGATTGAGTAACAGTATCCCGCCAAAAAGTTAGCAGCACAAAGCAAAACGCGAAAGCCAACGGAAGCATATGCCGCTCAAAATTATTCGCAGGAGCCATAATCATCACTCCCACAAGCAACGCAAGCGGAATATGCCAAAGCACAGTGCGCCAGCGACGAAGCACAATTTCTGCAACGCCAATCATAAGCGTAAAAATCACAAAAGTATTGCCGTGAATTGGCCAGCTTACAACCGGCACGTCGCTAAAAGTGCTAATTGACGAAGCTAATTGCGAGCGCCACTGCGGATTCCAATACTTAATCCATTCGGAATTGTGAATATTATCCGTGTCAATATAGTATTCAGGGCCAACGTAAGGGCGGTCAAAAATGTCGAAATAGCCGTAGGTTTTTGCAAGAAAAGCGTCGGTTGCAACGAGCGGACTATGCGTAACAATCTGCCACCAAGCAAGATTAAGCTTTTTAATATTGTCGCGCGTAACGTAACGCCAACGATAGCTGACTTTTTTCGACTGCAATCCGGAAGATTTCACAGGGTCGGCATCGTAAGGTTTATAAGCTTCGGCTGTTTGGTCGAGGTTAAAAATAGGGGCGATAATGCGTTTTGCGCTTTTAGGGATGCTGTGCGGGTCTAGCTTAGCAACGCGCGCAATTTGCTGCAACTGAATGCCGCGGCTTTCAATAGGATCGCCGTTAATAATCGCGCCGCTTGAAATAAGAAGAAGCAGCGCGCCGTGAATAATAATCGTTGGAAGAAGAAGGGCGCAAAGCCACAAGCGCCAACGTTTGCGCTCAAATATAAGCAAAAGCACGCATTGTATTAGCAAAATGTACCACGCATATTTTGCGGCAATAAGCATAACGCAGACGGAAATAATAAGCTCTAAAACGGTGTGCCAGCGGAGTTTTTGTGGGGAAGATGCGGTTTTGGTGGAAGTTTTTGCGGAAGTTGCGGAAACTGCGCAATTTTTAGTTTGACTAATTTCGTAATTTATGCCGAACCACCAAAGAAAAGCAAAAGCAAAAAGCGGTGATTTTGTAAGCGCAATAGTTGAGCACACAATCAGCGGATTAAGCAGAAACATTACGATTACTGCAAATCTTGCAAAAAGCGGAGTTGATTGCGCGGCTGTTGATTGCGCGGCTGTTGATTGCGAATCTAACTTTTGTGCGTCTACTTTTTGCGAATCTAACTTTTGTGCGTCTACTTTTTGCGAATCTAACTTTGCGCATTTAAGCCACGAACGATTCAAAAAACGGTTAGCAGTAGCGGCAGCGCACCAAGCGGCAAACACGAATTGCGCAAACGCAAGAAGTACAATTCCGGCATCGTTGGAATCGGTAAAATAGCGCGAAACTGCGGTTATGGCACCGTAAATAACAGTTAAAACAATATTGTGCTGATCGGTTAAATATGTTGGTTTAGAAGGCCAAAGGTAGTGCGCGGTTGGGTAAATATCCATTGGCACGAAGCTAAAGAAGCCAATATAAGGCTGCTCAAGGCCGGTGACCTTGTTCCAAGCCCAACTGTATTCGCGGATTTGCGAGCAAATGTCGGCGCCGTACGCAGCTAGGAGCGTAACCGGAGCCCAAAGCCAGCCTAGGAAAAAAGTTAGGAGAAGATTTCGGCGATTTCGCGTGGAATGCTTAATAAACCAGCGTGCAGCGTTAGAAAAATGCTTTGCGAAAGTGCGTATTAAGCGGTGGGTTGCGCGAGTGTGGCGCTTTTTGAGTTTGGTGGTTTCGGTTTTGCGCTTTTCGGATTTGCTTTCTTGGGATTTGCTTTTTTCTGTTTTGCGCTTTTTGCTAAAAATCGACTTAACCCACGCACCAAAACGGCTGTATTGTTTAGGAAAAGCCGCATGTTTTCCGTAATAAATAATCGTCCACAAAATAATTGCGTATATTGCAAACGCGGCAACAAAAATCAGCGCATTAATCCAAGAAAAATCGGCAATCGAACCTAAATGAACCTTAATGTCTTGGTTGCGAAAGATTGGGCCGAGGCTTGTGCAAAGTGCAAGAATCAAGCAAAGTATTGCTGAAAGTGCAGTGCATGTTATGCGAGAAATTCCCGGCGTTTGTAGCTGCTTCAGTCGATTTTTGGAACATTTGCCGGAGATTTTCCTGGTTTTGTCGCTGCTTTGGCTGGTTTGTGGAACATTTTCCGTGTAATTTTCTGGCGTTTGTCGCTGTGTTGGCTGGTTTGTGGAACATTTGCCGTGTAATTTTCCGGCGTTTGTCGCTGCTTCAGTCGATTTTTGGAACATTTGCCGGAAAATTCCCGGCGTTTGTAGCTGCTTCAGTCGATTTTTGGAACATTTGCCGGAGATTTTCCTGGTTTTGTCGCTGCTTTGGCTGGTTTGTGGAACATTTTCCGTGTAATTTTCTGGCGTTTGTCGCTGTGTTGGCTGGTTTGTGGAACATTTTCCGTGTAATTTTCTGGCGTTTGTCGCTGTTTTGGCAGATTTGATTGAGTTGCAGGATTCGCAGGTTTCGTTGGTTTCGTTGTATTCGCTACGCGTGCTACGTGCGTCATTTGTGCTACGTGCGTTACGTGCGCTATTCATAATCAACACCTGCTTAAAAAATTTAATAAAACTGCACATATGCTCATAAAAACTGACTTATCGACACAGTCGAAGCAACCAGAGCATAAGCACATAATCTGATGTAAATTATACATATGACTACTTTTTCTTCGCAAAGTGTGGCATCATTGCCGCGTACATCGTCTGCAGCGGATTCCACAATTCTTTTCGATATTACTGATTCTACGCAAAATATTGCGCGAGAAATGATACAAAATCACAAAATTTCCGACAGAGCCGACGGAAAGCCGCCAATTTACGCAATCGCAGCAAACTCGCAAACAGCAGGACGCGGCAGACTCGGGCGCGCGTGGGTGAGTAGGCCGGGAGAAAGTTTCCTAGTATCCTTCGTAACTTTGCTGCCAAAAACGATTGTTATGGACGAAAATCGAAACGGATGGTTGCCAATAATTGCAGGGCTTTCGGCGCGAGATGCGCTGCTGGAAACCTTCAAAGAGTGCGGAAGTGAGCCGATGCACGGCAACGAATGTGTGCTAAAACTCAAGTGGCCGAACGACGTATTTTTGCACGACTGCAAAGAAGGCGGAATTTTAACGGAAATCGTGGCGGTGCCGGATCGAAGCGACGTTGTTGGAGTGGTTTTTGGAATCGGATTGAATCTCAACGTGCCGCAAGAAGTGCTGCCGATTAAAATGGCAACTTCGCTGCAAATGCACATGACTGCGCTGCCGGAAGCGGAAGAATTGAGAGACAGGATTGCGGCGAAAATCGTTGATAGATTGCGCTCGCGACTGTGCGATTTTATGCGCGATATTAAGTGTGATATTAAGCGCGACTACGCAAGTAATTGCGCCGGTTTGCTTAAGGAGCTAAGCGACGTGTGCTGGACGCTTGGTCGCGAAGTGAATGTGCATCCGGTTGACGGGCGCGTGGTGACTGGAACGGCTGTGCGCATTGGGGAAGATGCTTCGCTTACGATTCGGGAAGATTCCGGCGAGGAGATTGTGGTTAAAAGCGGCGATGTGCAAGCCGTTGCGTATGAAGCGCGACGACCTGCTTGAGCGCTGCGATTTAGCGCGCGAAAGCAATTCGGAGCGCCGAGCTTGCTCAGGGTTGAAAGCACGGTGTGCTTTCAACGCAAGCGAGGTCTGCCTGCGTCAATAAAGACGCAGGCAGGGCAGGTTAGTGTGACTGTGCTTTAGAAATTAGGTTGTGTTTTGTGTGCGCTGACGACCTGCTTGAGCGCTGCGATTTAGCGCGCGACAACAAACGCCGGGAAAATTCCCGGTGTTTGTCGCTGTTTTGACAGTTTTATGAAACATTTGCCGGAATTTTACCTCGTGTTTGTGGACTTGGGTTGGGTGCATGTACACAAAAGCGCGCATGGTTCCTCGGATTTGTGGACTTGGGTTGGGTGCATGTACACAAAAGCGCGCATAGTTCCTCGGATTTGTGGACTTGGGTTGGTTGTAACGCCTCGCGCGGATTACGCGCGCGCTGTGCTGCGCTCAGGCAGGTCGTCGCGCAAATGCGCGGTAACCTTATACAAAACGACATTTCCTTTACGTTGTTGCAAAGGAAATGTCGTTTTTCTGCGGTATTTCGTTATTTTCTTTACAGTCGTGTAAAGAAAATGTCGTTTTTTGCTATATGAAGTTTCCGTTACGCGCGCTTTTTGTTAAGTGCGTTGTACAAGCCGGAGCAAGCCGCGCTCGCAACGAAAGCCTTAATCAAATCGCCAATCATGAAGATAATCAAGGTTGCGGCAGCAGTCGAAAGTGGCATGCCGGTAAGCAAGCTCTGACCGAAAATGCCGAATGCGTAAATCACAATCGTGCCAATTATGGAAGCAACTGCGTAAGTGCTAAAGCGTGCGAAAGTCTTCTTAAACGAGCGTTCCGGCATCATTGCGTCAAGAGCAATGTCAAATACGCGCTTCAAGGCGGCAGTAGCGGCAACGCCAAAAATAAAACCAACAAGGAAGCCTGCAGTAGGGCCAACGAATACAGCCCATCCGCCCTTAAATCCAGCGAAAACAGGCAGGCCTGCAGCACCCAAAGCAAGATACATCACAACGGAAGCAACGCCCTTGCGCCAGCTCAAAGTCAAACCAATAATGCACAAAACAAGAGTTTGCAAGGTGATTGGCACAGGCGTAATAGGAAGATAAATTGCGCCTGCCATAGTCGAAAGCGCCAAAAGCACAGTGAGAAGAACCGGCTTAGCGAGCCAAGTTGCGGCCGCTTTTACTTTACTAACGGTTGCATTAGATGTTGCGGTTGCAGTTGTTGCATTATTCTGATTCATGTTAGTCATGAAAACCTTCTTTTGGTTATTACCGGTTTGGCGATAGATTATCCGTAACTTAAAGTTGATAACTCAAGCCTTTGCCGGCTGTTTTCCGTTTCGTTAATCACATTACGTGCCATAAAAATCATGTGCATTGGAGAAGTGTACAAAATTTTGCGCAAGCTTTTGTGTATGTCGGCTCATACGCAAACGCGACTTTTCTAATATCTTGTAACGTATGGTTACGAATATCAAAAAAATTCTCATCGCTAATCGCGGTGAAATCGCCTTGCGAGTTATTCGCACGGCTCACGAAATGGGCATTTCTACCGTTGCAATTTACGCGCCGACTGATCGAAACGCGCAGTTTGTAGAAATGGCAGACGAAGCGTACGCACTTTCTGGAGACACGTATCGCGATACTTATTTAAACGAAGACGCAATTCTTGACATTATTAAAAGAAGCGGCACGGATGCTGTTCACCCGGGGTATGGTTTCCTTTCGGAAGTTGCGTCTTTTGCGAAGAAAGTCAACGATGCTGGCGTTATTTGGATTGGCCCGCGCCCGGAAGCGCTTATTGATTTGGGAGACAAGATTACGGCTCGCCGCGTGGCAGTTCGCGCGAAAGTGCCGCCAGTTCCAGGCATTTCGGAGCCTGTAAAAGATATTCGAGAACTTTTGACTTTTGCGCAAACGCACGGCTATCCGGTGATGATGAAGCGCACGGATGGCGGCGGCGGACGCGGTATTACAGTCGTTCGTAACGACGACGAGTTGCGCGGCTTTTATATGAATCACGACGCTTTACAAGGCGGCGACTTAGACGAATATTTTATTGAGCGTTTTATTGACAAAGCTCGCCACGTAGAAACGCAGTGCGGCCGCGACGCTCACGGAAATTTCACCGTATATTCCACGCGCGATTGCTCGGTGCAGCGCCGAAACCAAAAGCTGGTTGAGGAAGCTCCTGCACCGTTCTTGACTGACGATGAAAAAGATCAGCTTTACCGATATTCTCGTAACCTATTTGAAGCTGTTGACTACGTTGGTCTTGGCACGTGCGAATATATGGTGACTTCTCAGCATAAAGTCTACTTCTTGGAAGTTAATCCGCGATTGCAAGTTGAGCACACGGTTAGTGAGGAAGTTAGTGGACTTGATTTAGTGCGAGAACAGCTCAATATTGCTGACGGCGGCGAGTTGATTAAGGATCCAGAACCTCGCGGACACAGCTTCGAGCTTCGCATTACTTCGGAAGATCCTGCTACGAATTTGACTCCAAGTTCCGGCACTTTGACGAAAATAAAGTGGCCTTCCGGTCCTGGTATTCGCGTCGATTTTGGTGTTGAAGTTGGCGATAATATTTCGCCAAAATTCGATTCGATGATGGGCAAGCTTATTATTACTGCGCAAAGTCGCGAAACTGCTGTCGCTCGCGTGCGTCGCGCTTTGAAGGAACTTTGTATTGAGGGCGTGCCAACTCCAGCAAAACTTTTTGAGCAGATTTTTAACGACCCTGAGTTTACTGCGGAAAATCACAGTTTTGACGTGTCTACTAAGTGGATGGAACGCAAGTATTTGAACCGAGTTCCTGCAGCTTCCTTGGGCGGTCAGCCGGCTTCGCTTGTTTCTGGAAAGTCTGCGGATGAATCCGAAAATAAGCAGCCTGCAATGGAATCCTTCATTATTGAGGTTGATAATAAGCGCGTAAAGCTTACGATTCCGCAAGATATTGTTGATAATTTGACTGGCTCGGCGCGAGTTCGTAGCGTTTCTAGAGCTTCGCAGCCTTTGCGCGGACGTTCGCTTCGCGGAAGTACTCACAAATCTGAAGAACAAAAGCAGATTCCTGGCGTAATTGCAGCGCCTATGCAAGCTGTTATTACGCGCGTGAATGTGGCTGAAGGCCAGCAGGTTGCCAAGGGTGATTTGCTTGTGGTGCTTGAGTCTATGAAAATGGAAAATTACGTTTACGCTCCTGCAGCTGGTACTGTTACTGGAATTTTTGTGGGGCCTGGTGACGGCGTGGAATCGGGCGCAAAGCTTGTGACGATTGATCTTGCTGGAGATAAAAGCGCGGATAAAAGCGCGGATAAAAGCGCGGATAAGTCTTCCGAATCTTCTGAATCTTCCGAAAGTGCAAAATCTTCCGAAAAATCTTCTGAAAAGTCGCAAGGAGAGCAAAAATAATGAGCGCTTTATTGCAAGATAAAACAAAAATTTCGGAAAAAACTGCTTCTAGCAATTCTTCTAGCAACGCAACTGACGCAGCAAACTTGCAGCCTCGTCGCGGAAAAGCAGCCGTTCAGCACGCAGCGCAACTTGCTCGTGACGCAGAACAAAAAGCTTTAGAGCGACAGCACGCAAAAGGAAAATCAACTGCAAGAGAGCGTCTCGACTTGCTTTTTGACACCGGCTCCTTCGTGGAAATTGGCCGCTTTAACGGCGGTGACATAAACAACGACGTTGCCGGATGCGCTGTAATCACCGGCTTTGGCGAAGTTTATGGAAGAAAAGTTGCAGTTTACGCTCAAGACTTTTCTGTGCGCGGCGGAACTTTAGGTAAAGCAGAAGGTGAGAAAATCTGCCATCTTTTGGACATGGCTGTTGCGCTTCGCGTGCCAGTTGTGGCAGTAATTGATTCCGGCGGCGCTCGCATTCAGGAAGGCGTTAGCGCGCTTATGCAATACGGTCGCATCTTCAAAAAAACTTGCGAAGCAAGCGGCTTAATTCCGCAAATCTCGCTTATTTTAGGCCCTTGCGCTGGTGGCGCTGTGTATTGCCCTGCGTTGACTGATTTTATTATTATGACGCGCGAACATTCGAACATGTTCGTAACTGGCCCGGATGTTGTTAAAGCTGCAACAGGCGAGGCAATTAGCATGGACGATTTGGGCGGCGGTCTTGTGCATAACGCAACTTCTGGCGTCGCACACTATTTGGGCGAAGATGAAGCGGACGCAATCGACTACGCTCGCACAATTCTCGCTTACCTGCCGTCTAGTTGCGAAGTTGATCCTCCAACTTTTGCGTATGCTGCAACGCGCGCGGATCGCGAAACTGCTCGCGAGTTGGCAAGTATTGTGCCAGATAACGACCGCCAGCCTTACGATGTGCTCGACGTGATTCGCAGGATTGTTGATTACGGCGAGTTTGTGCAAGTGCAGGAATTGTATGCTGCTTCTGCAGTGGTTGGTTTTGCTTGCATTGAGGGGCATCCGGTTGGAATCGTGGCAAATCAGCCGAAAGTAAACGCTGGTATTTTGGACGTAAATTCTTCCGAAAAAGTAGCGCGATTTGTGCGATTGTGCGATGCATTTAATTTGCCGGTTGTGACTTTGGTTGATACCCCAGGCTACAAGCCGGGTTCTGACCAGGAGCACGCTGGAATTATTCGAAGGGGCGCGAAGGTGATTTACGCGTACGCGAATGCGCAAGTGCCGCTTGTTACGGTGATTTTGCGTAAGGCTTTCGGCGGAGCTTACATTGTGATGGGTTCGAAGTCGATGGGTGCGGACGTGAATTACGCGTGGCCAACCAGTCAGATTGCAGTTTTGGGTGCTCAAGGAGCTGTGAATATTATTCACCGCAAGGATTTGCAAAAAGCGAAGGAGCGTGGACAAGACGTTGCGGCTCTTCGAAAGCAGCTGGTTGACGAATATGAAGCAACTACTGTGAATGCAAATCTTTCGCTGGAAACTGGTCAGATTGACGCAATGATTGATCCGGAGCAAACTCGCGATATGATTGCCGGCTCGTTGAAGCTTTTGCGCAGTAAAAAGCGCGTTTCGAGAACTGGCAAGCATCACGGAAATCAGCCAATGTAGAAATCTGTAGAAATCTGTAGAAATCTGCAGAAATCTGCAGAAATTACAGAAATCGCAAAACTTATAAAACTTATAAAAATTTATAAAACTTATACGAATCAACGAGAAGGAAATATTATGACAACCTACTTTTTCGACCAACTCGCTAATGCTCCGCACGCTTTAACTTTTGCAGGCCAGTCAACTCCGTGGGTTGATTCTCTTAAAGAACTCGGAAAAGACGAGGAGCTAAACGCTGAGCTTCACGAGTACGAAGCTGGCGCAAAAGCATTGCTCGCGCCAATTTACGCCGAGCTTTTGGCAAACGCCGGCGGCGATATGAACGTGTTCGATGCGCTGGAAAATAAGCATATTAACGCTGCAAACGCGCTTCTTAGCGTTCCGGGAATTACGCTTGCTCAGCTGGGTGCCGTGCGCGATTTAACAAATCTTGGATACAACTTCGAAGTGAACAAGCCTTGCGCAGTTTTGGGGCATTCTCAAGGCGTAATCGCAGCCGAAATTGTAAAAGCGCGACTTAAAGCAAAATCATGGCAGAAAGCGCGACCACAAATCGAAGAGCTTCTTGCAATCGCATACTTAATCGGAGCTGCAGGGGATCGAGAATCTCGCATGCTTGAAATTACAGGAGATGGCGAGCGCACTCCAATGCTTTCGCTTAAAGGAATTACGAAAAAGCAGGCAGAAGCGCTGATTGCTCGCGTAGAGCGTACTCGCGGCGAAATCTCAATCGCGGTTAAAAATGCTAATAACCACATGGTTTTTGCAGGATATCCGGAAGATATGGAAGCCGTTTTGAACGAAGCGCAGAAAGAAGCGAAACGTTCGAAAAAGTTGCGTGAAATGAAAGTGCGCGGCGGTGCTGTTTTTGCGCCAGTTGCTGAATATTTAGACGTGACAGTGCCATTCCACTCGCCAATGCTTCAGCCTGCAGTTGAGCAGGTGGAGGCTTGGGCGAATGAGGCTGGTTTGAATGCTGCAGTTGCGCGCGAATTGGCTGATGCTGTGCTTGTAACTCCTGTAGATTGGGCTGCGCAAATTGGCGAAGTTTTGGAGCAGAACGATGCGCGTTCGCTTTGGATTTTAGATATGGGCCCTAGCGAAGTGCTTGGAAAGCTTACGGGAGTGCTTGTGCAAGGTACGGGCGCTGGAGTTGTGGAAGCTGCTACAATGCGCTCTCGCGCCGAGCTTTCGACTGCAGATTCGGCTTCTGAGCCACAGCGCACCGGCTGCTGGGCTGATTTTGCGCCTCGAGTAATCAACACTCCTTCCGGACGCAAAGTACTTACAAAATTTAGCAAGCTTACAGGCAAAGCGCCTGTTCTTCTTGCTGGC
The DNA here is from genome assembly GCA_947088155.1 of uncultured Gardnerella sp. Lineage (GTDB taxonomy): Bacteria > Actinomycetota > Actinomycetes > Actinomycetales > Bifidobacteriaceae > Bifidobacterium. The sequence continues at coordinate 29,274 of CAMUFL010000007.1, forward strand.
ATGACTCCAACTACTGTTGAGCCAGAAATCGTTGCTGCAGCAGCAAATGCAGGCTATTGGGCTGAGCTTGCTGGCGGCGGTCAAGTAACTGCGGAAGTTTTCGACCGTCACATGAAGTCTTTGGAAAAGCAGCTTCGTGAAGGCGCAACTATTGAATTTAACGCAATGTTTATGGACCGCTACTTGTGGAATTTGCAGTTTGGTTCGAAGCGAATCGTAGCAAAAAAGAGGCAGTCGGGCGCTCCGATTGACGGCGTAGTTATTTCTGCAGGAATTCCGGAACTTGACGAAGCTAAAGAATTAGTAGCTTCTTTGCAAAAAGACGGATTCCCTTACGTAACGTTTAAGCCGGGAACAGTTGATCAAATTCGTCAAGTTGTGCGAATTGCTAAGGCTGTTGCGCCAGCTACGATTATTGTGCAAGTTGAGGGCGGTGCTGCAGGCGGCCACCATTCTTGGGAATCTTTGGACGATTTGCTTATAACAACTTACGCACAAGTGCGCGAATGCGATAATTTGGTGCTTGTTGCAGGCGGCGGTATTGGCACGCCTTCTCGCGCGGCCGACTACATTTCTGGCGATTGGGCGCGCGAATACGGTTTGCCAAATATGCCTGTTGATGCTGTGATGATTGGCACAGCTGCAATGACAGCAAAAGAGGCGCACACAAGCCCTGAAGTAAAGCGAATGCTTGTGGAAACGCCTGGAATTGTGATGCCGAAAGCTTCAAGCGTTGAAGGATTTGACGAGGATCCGTTTGCTCCAATGGGTGAGCGTTGGGTGCCTTCCGGAAAAGTTGTTGGCGGCGTGACTAGTGGTTTAAGCCATTTGCACGCGGATATTTACGAGTTAGAAAACGCTTCTGCGCGCTGCGGTAGGTTGCTCGTTCATATGATGAAGCATCCTGAAGAGCTTGAAACTCGACGCGACGAAGTAATTGCAGCACTTAACTCAACTGCAAAACCGTATTTTGGTGACGTTGAAAGCATGACTTACGCTCAATTTGCTCAGCGTTTCCTCGATTTGGCATACCCGTGGGTGGATCCTACTTATGCAGACCGCTATCTTCACTTGTTGCAGCGAATTGAAGCGCGATTAGTGAGCCAAGATTCCGGCGAATTTACGTCGATTTTGCCTTCTCGTGCGCAAGTTAGCGAAAAACCGCAAGCTGCTTTAGATGCGCTTTTGCAAGCGTTGCCGCAAGCTCGCGAAATGAACGTTGTGCCAATGGATGCCGCATGGTTCCCAACTTTGGTGCGCGAATACCCGAAGCCAATGCCTTTCGTGCCAGTTATTGACAACGATTTGCTTCGCTGGTGGGGTCAAGATCAGCTTTGGCAGTCGGAAGATTCGCGATACTCTGCTGACGCTGTGCGCGTAATCCCAGGCCCTATTTCTGTTGCTGGAATTACGACTATGGATGAGCCGATTGCGGATATTCTTGGTCGCTTTGAGAAAGCTATGCTTAATCGTGCGGAAAGTGCCGGAAATGCTGGAAGTACTGGAAGTGCGGATAATAGCGCGAAAAATAATGCAAATCAGTCTGCATTTAGCCAAATTGCAGCAGCAACAAACGTAGAAGCTTACGTTCGCGCTTGCCCGAATATTTCTTGGGTTGGTCACGTAACTGCAAATCCGGCTTATGGAAGCGCTATTGGCGACGAAAATTACGTAATTACTGTAACTTCTACAAATAACGACGTAATTTCGCTTGATTTGGATATTAAACTTGATACTTTCTGGGATAATCAAGAAAATCAAGAAAATAAAGAAGCTAAAAACTCTGCTAAAACCCTTGCAAATTCAGCAAAACGCAAGCACGCAGTTCGAGATATTGTAATTCCGCTTACTGTTGACGCAAGTAAAGCTGGAAGCATCCCAGTAGTGGATCGCGAGCGCCTTCCAAAGCACGTATACGAAATGCTTGCAGCAACCGCAGGTATTGGAAATACTGCGATTACGGGTGATGTGCTTGACGCAATGCCAAAGGTTGAAAGAGTAAAAGAAGATGGCAGTTTGGCGAAATTGCCGGAAGATTTGCTGGAAGAAGGGTATAGAGATTTCCCATTCGGCTTGGTTCATTCTTCCTATACTTTCTCACGAAATCTTGGAATTGATCACGAGTCGGCTACTGCTGGCAGATTGCCAGACGGACTTCTCGCTTCTCGCATTGTGCCAGATGCTCTAGTTGGCCCTGCTTGGCCAACAATTTACTCGGCTTTGGGTTCCGTAATGGTTGACGGCTACCCGATTATTGAAGGCTTGCTTAATGCGGTTCATTTGGATCACTTAGTTGAGCTTGACGTTGATGCTGAAGATTTCCGCAAGTATGTTGATAAGCGAATTAATTTGCTCGGCTGGGCAGAACCTTACGCAGAATCTGCTTCCGGACGCGTTGTAACAATTCACGTTGTGCATACTGCAGCTGACGGCACGCGACTTGCGCACGAAACTGAGCGTTTCGCTATTCGCGGACGCAGCTTTAGCAACGCTCTTCCGGAGCCTGCCGCTGAATATGGCGACGCAGAAGGCTTGCACGGATACGAAATTGAAGACACTCCTCGCAGAGCTTTGCGCAGAGTAGTAGTTCGCGCTCCTCACGATATGACCGCTTTCGCGCGCACTTCCGGAGATTTCAACCCAATTCACACTTCTAAGCGAGGTGCCGCAATTTCCGGGCTTTCCGCACCGCTCGTGCACGGAATGTGGCTTTCCGCAACCGCTCAGCACGTGGCTCAAGCTTTGGACGAAAAGGGCGCTCGCTACGAGCTAATCGGCTGGTCCTACAACATGTACGGCATGGTTCAGCTGGACGACGAAGTAGAAATCACAGTTGAGCGCGTTGGAAAAGTTCGCCGCGGCGGACTCGCTTTGGAAGTTACGTGCCGAGTTGACGGGCAAATCGTGTCTAAAGCAAGCGCACTTACTCGCGCTCCACGCGCAGCCTTCGTATACCCGGGTCAGGGTATTCAAAAGCAAGGAATGTCGCTGGATGAGCGCGCAAAGTCGCCTGCAGTGCGCGAAACTTGGGAGAGGGCAGATAAGCTTACTCGCGAAAAGCTTGGGTTCTCAATTCTCGCAGTCGTGCGCGATAATCCAAAGGAACTTACGGCTCACGGAGTCACGTATCGTCATCCTGAAGGACTGCTTAATTTGACGCAATTTACGCAAGTTGCGCTCGCAACAGTTGCGTTTGCGCAAACCGCTCGTTTGCGTGAAGCCGGATGCGATATTTGGCCAGCTTACTTTGCAGGCCACTCGCTTGGCGAATACAACGCTTTAAGCTCCTTCGCGCAAATTATTCCTCTCGAAACTGTGCTCGAATTGGTGTTCCACCGCGGATCTACCATGCATCATTTGATTGAGCGCGACGAAAAAGGCCGCTCGAACTACCGCATGGGCGCGCTTCGACCAAACCAGTTCGGAGTTGGTGACGAAGGCGTAAACGCTTACGTTGAAGGAATTTCTAAAGCTACTGGCGAATTCTTGCAGATTGTAAACTACAATTTGGCTGGCCAGCAGTACGCAATTGCCGGAACGATTAAGGGCTTGAAGGCTTTGCAAGCGGACGCTTCTAAGCGTGCGAAAGAGTATGGTGGAAAGCCGCCGTTCATGCTCGTGCCTGGAATTGACGTGCCGTTCCATTCTCGAATTCTTCGAAAGGGTGTGCCGGAATTCCGCGATAAGCTTGATTCGCTTCTGCCAAAGTATATTGACTACTCTGTGCTTGTGGATCGTTACATTCCAAACCTCGTTGCATGCCCGTTTGAGCTTACTCGCGAGTTTGCGCAGAAGATTTTGGACGTTGTGCCATCCGAGCGTATTGAAGCAGCTTTGGAAGACGAAGCAACCTGGAAGTCTTATGCAGAGGATGAGCAGAAGCTTGGCCGACTGCTTCTTACGGAGCTGCTTTCGTGGCAGTTCGCATCCCCAGTTCGCTGGATTGAAACGCAGGCTCTTATGTTTGCCGATCGCGCTCGCGGCGGACTTGGTGTTGAAGAGTACGTGGAAGTTGGTTTAGGAAACGCTCCAACTTTGGCAAATCTTGGTGCTAAAACTTTGGCTTTGCCGGAATTTAGTGGCGAAAAAGTAACTGTATACAACGTTGGTCGAGATGAAGGTCGCGTTTATATGACGGATACGGATTCGCTTGTGCCGGAAGTGTTTGATGAGGAGGATAGCGCGACTGAAGCTGCACCTGCTGCAGCTGCTGCTTCATCTGCTGTTGCTTCTGCTGCTCCTGCTACTGCATCTACCGCTGCTCCTGCTACTGCTCCTGCCAGCGCAGCAGCAAGCGGACCTGTAGCAGACTTGCCATTTAAAGCATCCGACGCAATCTCAATGCTAATCGCCTATAGTGCAAAAATTCGTCTCGACCAAATTGGCGACACTGACACAACTGACACGCTCACAAACGGCGTATCTTCCCGCCGAAACCAGCTGCTTATGGATATTAGCTCCGAGCTTGGCGTGGCAAGCGTGGACGGTGCTGCAGAGGCTCCAATGAGCGCGCTTCGTAAGTTGGTTGATTCGGTTGCTCCGCGCTATAAAGCATTTGGTGCCGTACTTTCCGACATTGTGCGCGAACGTTTGCGTGCGCTTTTCGGCGCGGCCGGCGTGAAACCTGCACAAATTGACAAGCGAATTTCGGAAGTATGGCAGCTTGGCGAAGGCTGGCGTGCGCACGTACTTGCAGCTTTGGTTTTGCAAACTCGCGAAGGTGCAAGCGTGCGTGGCGAAAATCTTGCGCAACTTTCTACGGATCCTGCAAAGAATACTGCTGCAGCTGACGCTTTAATCGACGCAGCAATTGCGCAGGTTGCTCAAGCTCACGGCGTTAGTGTTTCCAAGCCTGGTGCTGCTGGCGCCGCCGGCGGTGCTGTGGTTGATTCTGCAGCTCTTGACGCTTTCGCTCAGCAGGTTGTTGGTGCTGACGGCGTGCTTGCCGCAACCGCTAAGTTTGTTTTAGCAAAGCTCGGTGTTGAGGCTCCTCAAGCGGAAACCGAAGCTGACGAAAATGCGGCTGTTGTTGCTGCTGTTGAAGCTGAACTTGGTGCGGATTGGCCAAAGCAGGTGGAGCCTCGATTTGATGAGCGAAAGGCGATTCTTTTCGACGATCGTTGGGCTTCTGCTCGCGAAGACGTTGCGCGCTTGTACTACGAGCATGCAGTAAAGAATGAAGATGTGCAACCAGATGAAGTTTCTGCAATTGCAAGTCGATTCGGCAGCTTCTTAAGTGCAGGTTCGGCTGTAGCTTCGGAAGCTGAATGGTTTGAAAGTGCTGCTAAGTCGCGCGGACTCAAAAATCTTGCAACCATATTTAACGGTATTTCTTGCGATGCGCGCACGAAACTTTCGCAAAGTAACGCTTCTGAAGATGCTGCTTACGCAACTCGTTTCGCGGGAGAAGTTGCGGTTGTAACAGGCGTTGCGCCGAACTCAATCGCAGCTCGCGTAGTAACAGGCTTGCTTAAGGGCGGTGCGACGGTTATTGCAACTTCGCACAGCTTCAAGCCGAGCGTAAAGTCTTGGGCAAAGAAAGCGTATCGCGAAAACGCTTCGATGGGCGCAAAACTTTGGCTTGTGCCAGCAAACTTGTCTAGCTACCGCGATGTTGACGCGCTTGTGAAGTGGGTTGGCACGGTTTCGAAGAAAGTAAGCGGCGCAACTACCACAATTTTGAAGCCTGCTTACGAGCCGAGCATGTTCTTCCCGTTCGCAGCGCCTCCAGTTCACGGCACTTTGGCTGATTCCGGTTCGCTTTTTGAATCGCAATCTCGCTTAATGCTTTGGGGCGTGGAGCGCGCAATCGCTGGATTTGCGCAGATTGGAGCAGATACGGATGTGCAACATCGTATGCACGTTGTGTTACCTGGCTCTCCAAACCGCGGTATGTTTGGCGGCGACGGCGCTTACGGCGAAGTCAAGAGCGCGTTTGATGCGATTGTGAATCGTGCGCATGCGGAAAGCGTGTGGTCGGATCGCGTGACTTTCGCTCATCCAAAGATTGGTTGGGTGCGCGGAACCGGCTTAATGGGCGGAAACGATCCGTTGGTTGCTGTAGTTGAGCGTCACGGATTAACTACCTACTCTACGCAAGAAATGGCAGATCGTTTGCTTGATTTGTGCACTCGCGAGGCGCGTAAGCAGGCTGCGATTGCGCCTTTGGACGTAGACTTTACGGGCGGATTAGGCAAGGAGCCTCTTGATTTGAACGCGCTTCGTGCAGAAGCGTTGGAAGATCAAAAGCGTGCGGAAGCTGCGGAAGAAGCTGTTGAAAATGCGGCGGAATCTTCTGCCGAATCTTCTGCTAAATCAACTGCTAAATCAACCAACAAAGCACTCCCAACTCCTTACGTACCAACTCAGCCACAAGTCAACTTGTCTGATTGGAAGAACGTAACAGCGCGTCCGGAAGACGAAATCGTAATCGTATCAGTCGGCGAGCTTGGACCGTGGGGTTCCGGACGTACTCGTTTCGAAGCAGAGCTTGGAATTAAGGAAGACGGTTCCGTAAAACTTTCTGCAGGAGCAGTACTGGAATTGGCTTGGAATATGGGCTTGCTTACTTGGCAAGACTCGCCAAAGCCGGGCTGGTACGATGCCGACGGCACGCTTGTGCCAGAAGAAGATATTGCAGAAAAGTACGCTGACGAAGTAGTAGCGCGTTCCGGAATTCGACCATTCGAAACCGGCATGGGCGGCGACTACAAGGAAGGCGCGAACGAAGAAGAAGCAGAAATCTTCCTCGACCACGACGTAAGCTTCAGCGTACCAACAGAAACGATTGCGCGCGAATACGTGGCACTCGACGAAGCACATACTGCGATTGCTCGCGATGCCGAATCGGGAGAGTGGACTGTTACTCGCAAGGCAGGTTCCATGATTCGCGTGCCGCGTAGGGCTGCGATGACCAGAACCGTCGGCGGACAATTCCCTAAGGGCTTCGACCCGCTCAAGTGGGGAATTCCAGCTTCGATGGTTGGAAGCGTTGACAAGATTGCGTTGTGGAATATCGTCACAACTGTAGACGCTTACATTTCCGCCGGTTTCACACCTTCGGAGATTCTGCAAGCTGTGCATCCGTCACTTGTTGCTTCCACGCAAGGCACCGGTTTTGGCGGCATGAGCTCAATGCGAAAACTGTACTTGGATCGCTTCCTTAACCACGAAATCCCAACCGACGTGCTGCAAGAAGCGTTACCAAACGTTGTTGCAGCGCACGTAATGCAAACTTATATCGGCGGCTACGGAAATATGGTTCAGCCGGTGTCGGCTTGCGCAACTGCGGCGGTTTCGCTCGAAGAAGGCGTCGATAAGATTGCGCTCGGCAAAGCGGACTTCGTAGTAACTGGCGCAATCGACGATATTGGCGTGGAATCTGTGGTCGGCTTCGGCAACATGAACGCAACTGCCAATAGCGAAGAAATGTACGCGAAGGGCATAAGTCCACGATTCTTCTCGCGTGCGAACGATCGCAGACGCGGCGGCTTCCTCGAGTCTCAAGGCGGCGGCACGATTCTGGTTACGCGCGGCGATATTGCGCTTAAGCTTGGCTTGCCGGTTGCTGGCGTGGTTGGTTTCATTCACTCCTACGCTGACGGCATTCACACCTCCATTCCTGCTCCGGGCTTGGGTGCTTTGGCTGCAGGTATGGGCGGCGCAAAGTCTAAGCTCGTGCGCGATTTGGCGGCGCTTGGCGTGACTCCGGACGATATTGCAGTGGTTTCTAAGCACGATACTTCCACGAATGCCAACGATCCGAACGAATCCGAGCTGCACAATACTCTTGCGCACGCAATCGGACGCACGGACGGAAATCCGCTGTTCGTAATCAGCCAAAAGACGCTAACCGGACACGCAAAGGGCGGCGCGTGCATCTTCCAAATCAACGGTTTGACGCAGCTGTTTAGAAGTGGCGTAATTCCGGCGAATGCGTCGCTTGATTGCGTGGATCCTAAGCTTGCGCGCGACGATCACATGGTTTGGTTGCGTGAGCCGATGCGCGTTGGTGATGGTGCTGGAGCTTGTGCGGTTAAGGCTGCGCTCGCAACTTCGCTCGGCTTCGGCCATGTGAGTGGATTCGTGGCACTGGTTCACCCTGGTGCTTTCGAAGCTGCTGTGGCTGCTGCCGACGGCACTGAGGCGCTGGAGGAGTGGCGAAAGAGTGCGAATGCGCGCTTGGCGGCTGGCCAGAGAAGGCTTGAGGAAGGCATGATGGGCCACGCGCCGCTGTTTGAGCCGGTGGAAAATCGCCGCTTGCTGAAGAACGGCACGCGCCTTCCGGACGGCACTCGCTACGACGGTCACGAAGCAGAAAAGGCGATGCTGCTTAATCCTGATGCGCGCCTTAACGCGAACGGCTACTACTGCTGAGCGGCTGTTATTGCTGAGCTGTTGCTTTAGCTGGTTTTGACTACAAACGCCGGGGAATTTTCTCCGGCGTTTGCGTTCTAACCTGCTTCGCGCTGACATGTAACATTTGCGGGAGATAGTTTCGACTGTTTCTTTACGCTCGTGTAAAGTAATTGTCGTTTTTTGGCGAGATTTCGTTATTTTCTGTACAGCGCTGTAAAGAAAAAATCGTTTTTTGGTTGGATTGCGTTTTTTCTTTACGTGGCTGTAAAGTAATTGTCGCTTTGGTGGAACATTTGCCGGGGAATTTCAGGAAGTTTGCGGCTACAGGATTTCGAGCATGGCAACAGCGGAGGCGATTGCAGTATTATTCTGCACCGATCCGTCGTGCGTTAGCGAGATATGCCAGCGAATTGTGTTACGAATATCCGCAGTAGTATTCGGAATATTATTAAGTCCAGCAAGTCTATTTGAATCCGCAAGTTCCGCAAGTTTCGCAAGTTCCGCGAGTCTCGCAAGTTTCGCAAGTTCCGTAGTGTTGCTAGGTTCCGCAAGTTTTTGCGAAAGCGACGCGCAAAGCTTATTCTGTACTTCTTGTGCAAGTTGCACGCGCGGACAGCCATGCGAATCGTCAAGAATCTCAATACCAGACCATGGCATGTTATCGAGAGTATATGGGTAGTCAGTGGTGTAGCCGGTTGTGCAGTCGGTATTGCAGTCGGTATTGTCCCATGCCAACGCTTCGCACCACGCCTTAATCACGGCTTCTTTCCCTGCCCAACGCGCCGCAATATGCAAAGCCTCATCGTCGTGCTTCATATCAGAACGTAAACTGCACTGTCGGAGTTCGCGCACGGAAAACAGCGCGCGCCAACCATTGCCTTCGCGCATCTGCTCAGCGAATTGCGCAACATTCACCACATCGTGACCTAATCCTGCAATCATGCGCTCTCCTTACTAATCTGCGCTCACAACTTAGGCTATACTACTGGGAATACTATCGCATTAGTCCGCAGCCGTTACTTTCTTTACAACGCTGTAAAGGAACAATCGTTTTTTTTTGCGAGATTTCGTTACTTTCTTTACAACGTTGTAAAGGAACAATCGCTGCTGTGGAACATTTTGCCGGAAATTTCTCCGGCTTTTGTGATTTTGGTGTTTTTGGGACACTGGTGCAGATTGCGCTCGCGCAAACTTGCCCTATGTCATAAGCTTCTGTATACTTGAACAAGTTGCTATTTTGCGGACGTAGCTCAATGGTAGAGTCTCAGTCTTCCAAACTGATTACGCGGGTTCGATTCCCGTCGTCCGCTCCACTCTTAATCTGTTGATTTTTCGCCAGTTTTATGGTGCTGTTGCTAATGTAGTAGCGAATAAACACGTAAAAACATGTCTGGAGGACTCGTGGGACAGATTATCGTGCGTGTGTTGGTCGGGTTAGTTTCAGCGGTTACCGCATTTTCTATGAATGTTGGTGCGCTTCAACAAATCGCGTCGCCTGTTCGTGCTTCAAAAAGTAGTGTTGTAAAGCCGATTATTCAGCAGCGACCTTCTGGCGTTGTGCGTCAAAGCTCGCTTTCTTCAAATGAATATGGTGCGCATTGGGGTGATTCTAATGGCACTCCATCGTTTATTGACGGCTTTGGTTCAGCGTTCGTGAATAATGCTAAGGGCGTTATTGACGTTTCTGAGCATCAGAAAGTAATCGACTGGAATGCTGTAAAAGCTTCTGGCGTTGACGGTGCGATTATTCGCATTAGCTACGGCTGGGGAAATGGTTACGACAAGCAGGCGTTGCGTAATATTAGCGAGTGCAAGCGTCTTGGTATTCCGTTTGGAATTTACATGTATTCATACGCGGAAAAGCCTGCTGATGGTGCGGCCGAAGGTGCGGATATTGTTGGTCTTTTAAGAGGAGCAGGAGTTAGCCCTGCGGATTTGACGTACCCTGTTTATTACGATTTGGAAAGATGGACTTGGAGCGGCCATCAGCCTCCAACATCGCCTTACGTTTACCAGGATATTGTGGCTTCTTGGTGGAATCAGCTTGTTTCTGCGGGTTACACTAAGCTTGGCGTTTATTCTTATGCGAATTATTTGAAGGGTCCTCTTAACTCTGTTTACATTCATGATCGCACAAGCTGGGTTGCGAGCTACGGTTCTCGCGTTGGTTTCCCTATTGTGACTGCGTTGCGCGGTTGGCAGTACACTTCAGATGGAAGTGTTAATGGCATTGAAGGCCGCGTTGATTTGAGCGCGTTTGGCATGTACAACGGTGGAGAAATTAACGCTGTTTCGGAGTTTGCAAATTCTAATGGTGTTGATAATTCTCCTCACATGGACTTTACTTGGATTATTCGCGATAGCGACATAGCAGTTGGTTCTGCAGTGAGTAATGCTTCCGGCCACCGTTTGGAGTATCGTTGGCTTTCCTATAATTTGTCTACTAAGCAGTGGGAGACTATTTCCGACTGGTCTGCCGGCAACTGGGCTTCTTGGGTAACAAGTAATGGTGATTATTGGCTTCATTGCGAAGCCCGTGATGCTTATACGAATTCTGTTGTGGCCAAGAAGACTATTGCTTTCCGTTATGGAATTAAGAATCCGAAGAATATTAGTTCTTATCAGGATGACAATAATCCTAGCGATCAGAACAGTAATGGCGATTCTGATTTTGTTGGTAAAACGGTTGTTGCTAGTACTTACGCCGGTTGGCGTGGGGGTAGTGTTCTTTTGGGCGCTGTTACTAACAATCCTTACGGTTACACTGTTATTAAGATTTACGATTATAAAGCTAAGCAGTGGATTTCTCAGTTTAAGGGACCGTGGGCTGTGTGGAATCCTAAGCCGGGTATTTACTGGACTCATTTCGAAGCTTATTCTGCGGATGGCAAGCTTCAGGATAGTAAGACTTACTGTTTTGGTGTTTGATTCTAAGTTTCAGTTGAGTCTTTATTTAGTCTTGGCTAAGTTTCGGCTAATCATAATTGAAAGTGAATAATAAAATGGCCGGGTGCACACAACGCCCGGCCATTTGTTATATTTTTACTTCAAATTAATGGTTTATATGCCAAATTAATAAATATCACTAATAAATATCACTAATAAATATCACTAATAAATACCACCAATAATATTTACTAATTTCACTTTCGCGCAACTAATCTGCGAATAAATCTTTAGATATAATAATACGATTTTCGGCAACCTGCTTTAGATGCTTTCCGTAGTTGCTTTTACCGTATTTTTCAGCAGATTCCATAAGCTGCTCGCGGTCAATCCACTGATTTTCGTAAGCGATTTCTTCAAGAACAGCAATTGGCAATCCTTGAGCTTTTTCTATAGTGCGCACGAATTCGCCTGCCTCATACAACGAATCCATTGTGCCAGTGTCTAGCCACGCGTAGCCTCTGCCGAGCGTCATTACGTTAAGTGAATCGTTTTCAAGATATATTTTGTTAAGATCAGTTATTTCTAATTCTCCGCGCGCGGAAGGTTTAACTTGCTTAGCAAATTCAGTTACTCTCGAATCGTAGAAGTATAAGCCTGTAATAGCGTAGTTTGATGCAGGGTGCTCTGGTTTTTCAACTATGCTGATGGCTTTGTGATTCTCGTCAAATTCCACAACGCCGTAGCGTTCTGGATCGTCAACATAGTATCCGAATACCGTAGCTCCGTGTTCTACGCGTGCGGCGTGCTTTAGGATACCTCCAAGGCCGTTTCCGTAGAATATATTATCTCCAAGCACAAGAGCGCAGGAGTCGCCGTTTATGAACTTTTCTCCAATAATAAACGCTTGCGCTAATCCGTCTGGGGATGGCTGAACTTCATAGGACAAGTTGATGCCGAATTGTTTACCGTCTCCAAGTAACTTTTCGAAGTTTGGTAAATCTTTTGGCGTGGAAATCACAAGAATATCCCTAATGCCAGCCATCATAAGCACGCTAAGAGGGTAGTAGACCATTGGCTTATCGTACACAGGTAACAGCTGCTTTGATGTTACTGTAGTAAGAGGGTACAGTCGTGTGCCTGATCCGCCGGCGAGAATAATTCCTTTCATGATTCGTCCTTTACTTGTTGTGATTTTCTACGTAATTTTCGAGCAACTGCTCCCAGTCTGCTGGCTTAAAACCGGTAGCTTCTATTTTTGACAAATCTAGCGAGCAGTTGTGTGGACGAGGCGAACCGTGCGATATTCTTGCGTAGTCGTCTACAAGATTTGCCTCAATTTTGCTTGCGTCTGCTCCAATGCTAGAGAATACTTTTTCTGCAATATCATGCCATGATGTAGATTTACCTGAGCATGTAAGATTGTAGGTTCCGTATTCTGCGTTTGTGTCTAAAAGATGGAATATTCCTTTAACTAAATCGCTTGCAAAAGTGAGTCTTCCAACTTGATCTATTGGCGCTTGAACGTTTACGTTTTCGCCATTATTGCAGCGGTTTGCAAAATCAATCATTCTGGTTACAAAATTGTGTCCTTCGCCAACAATCCAGCTTGATCGAATAATGTAATGTTGCGAAACGTTTTCCACAAGAGCGTCGGCAGCGGCTTTTGTTTGACCATACACTCCGAGTGGGGAGAAGTCTTCTGTTTCTTTGTGGTATTCTTCACTTCCGTCGAAAACGTAGTCGCTAGAAATATGTATTAGCGTAATATGGTGGTCTTGCGCAATTTTTGCAAGATTTGCAACTCCCGTAACGTTGCTGCGCCATGCTTCGCGTCTTCCTTCTGGGGTTTCTGCTTTATCTACAGACGTGTATGCTGCAGTGTTAATAATTGTGCCGTATAAATCCCAGTCGTAGCTGTTGTAATCGGATTTATTTGCTATATCAAAGCTGTTTAAGTCTACGTATTCAAATCCCTCTAAATTATGCTTTTGAGCGTAGTCTTTGATTGCGCGTCCAAGTTGTCCGTTGCATCCCGTTACGAGTGTGCGTTTTGGCGCCATTGGTTTTGCGTCTTTTAGCATTGGATGGTGTAAGTCTGCTTCGCTGCGCTCGGATTCTTCGAGCGGTATTGGCCAGTTAATGTGTAATTCTGGGTCTGCGAGGTTCACAAAAGTGTATGTTTTCTTTTGTTCTAACGACCAGTGTGCATTTACTAAGTAAGTGTATGCTGTGCCGTCTTGCAGTGCTTGGAAGCTGTTGCCTACGCCTCTAGGAACGTATATTGCTTTGCTTGGGTTTAGTGTGGTTGTGTAAACTTGTCCGAAGCTTTCTCCTGGTCTTAAGTCAACCCATGCGCCGAATACTTCGCCTGTTGCGATGCTAATGTATTTATCCCATGGTTCTGCGTGTATGCCTCTGGTTACTCCGCGTTTTTCGTTGAACGAAATGTTGTTTTGCACAGGTCCAAAGTCTGGTAATCCTAGGGCAGTCATTTTGGCTCGTTGCCAGTTTTCTTTGAACCATCCTCGGTTATCTCCGTGTACCGGAAGGTCGAATACTAGCAGACCAGGAATGTTAGTTTTTGTAACGCTTAGTTCTTTTTCAAATTCCATAGCATCCTACAAATTCTTTTTATTTGTTATTAAATTCGTTTACTAAAGCAAGCAGAGCTGACTTTTATAAAGCTTACAAAGTTTACAAAGCCTACAAAGCTTATGAGTTTATGAATTTTATAGACTTCATAACTCATAAGGGTGATTATCACTGTCCTTGTGCTTTATACTTCGCTTCGGTTGCGCTTTTAGCGCCTTCCCACCATGCTCGATTTTCCGTGTACCATTTGATTGTTTGCTCTAAGCCTGTTGTAAAGTCTGTGTGCTTTGGCTTCCATCCAAGCTGCGTTTGCAATTTTGTGCTGTCGATTGCGTAACGGCGATCGTGGCCTGGGCGATCTTTTACAAGGTCAAAGTCGTCTGCATCTTTGCCCATCATTTCAAGAATCATGCGCAGAACTGTTATATTATTTTTTTCACCGTTTGCACCAATCAGGTACGTGTTTCCAAGTTCTCCCTTTGTTAGGATTGTCCAAACAGCGCTGCTGTGGTCTTCAGTGTGAATCCAATCTCGCACGTTTAATCCTTGGCCGTATAACTTTGGTCGAATACCCTCTAAAATATTTGTGATTTGTCGAGGAATAAACTTTTCAACATGCTGGTATGGTCCGTAGTTGTTTGAGCAGTTGCTGATTGTTGTGTGCAAACCGTATGTGCGGGTCCATGCGCGTACAAGCATGTCGCTTGCAGCTTTTGTGGAGCTGTATGGGCTGGATGGGTGATACGGCGTTTCTTCAGTGAACTTGGCCGGGTCGTCTAATGCCAAATCTCCGTACACTTCATCTGTGGAAATGTGATGGTATCGAATGCCATACTTTCTAACTGCCTCTAGCAGTCTAAAAGTGCCTTCAACGTTGGTTTTAAGGAATGGTTCCGGGTCTGCAATGCTGTTGTCGTTATGCGATTCTGCAGCATAATGCACAATTGCATCGTGTCCTGGAACAATCTTATCCAAAAGGTCTGCATCGCAAATATTGCCGTGCACAAAATCAACTCTGTCTTCTGGCAGCCCTGCAATATTTTCAATATTTCCGGCGTAGGTGAGTGCGTCTAATACTGTTACATGAGTTTCTGGATGATTGTTCACTACGTAGTGCACAAAGTTAGATCCTATGAATCCGCATCCGCCGGTTACGATTATGTTTTTTGGCTCAAAATTTGTAGCGTTAGTCATATTTTCCATAATATCTTGTTATCTGCCTTTCTTGGAAAGATTTTTACGCTAAGCTTTTGCGCATTACATTAAACGCTGGTTCTGTGTCGCCGTCATAAATCATGTGCGAATGTGAAAGCACAATGCAGCGAGAGCAAAGTTGCTTAATCTGATCTTCGCTGTGCGAAACAATTACCATTGTTTGCCCGCGTTTTTGCTGCTCTTTAAGCCTAGTAATGCACTTGTGTTGGAAAGCTTCATCTCCAACTGCAAGAATCTCATCAATGAGGAATATGTCCGGATCGCTGTGAACGGCCACAGAGAACGCTAATCGTAAGAACATTCCGGAAGAATAGAACTTAACTTCCGTGTCCATAAAAGGTTCTATTTCGCTAAAATCAACTATTGACTGATATTTAGCGTCTATTTCTTCTTTTGTCATTCCAAGAATTGCGCCGTTAAGATACACGTTTTCGCGGCCAGTTAAGTCGGCTGCAAAACCAGCTCCAACTTCAATCAATCCTGCGATTCTTCCACGCACGCAGACTTGGCCTTCGTCTGGTTGCATAACGCCGGAAAGCAGCTTTAACATTGTTGATTTTCCAGAACCGTTCATGCCTATGAGTCCAACGGTTTCTCCGCGTTTAATAGCAAAATTAACGTTGTCTAAAGCTGTGAAATTTTGCGTTGCGTGCCTTTTTGACGGCGGTGTCAATAAGTTTACTATCGATTCTTTAATTGAATGATTTGCACGTAGTGAAAATCGTTTGCTAACGTTGCAAACGTCTAACACAACGTCTTCTGGAAGAGTGTTGGAAAGCTTATTCATATGTAACTCCTGCGTAACTCCTAAAAGTAAATTCGCTAATCCTAAGCGGCTTAAATTTCCTGGGCGAACTTGCCTTCAAGATGTCTAAAAGTTCCTTCGCCAATGAGCAGAACTGCAAAAGCAACCAACAGGCTTTCGCAAAGTCTTAAGGACCATGCACCCGCAAATTGGAACGTGTGATCTGTGGCATTTAGCCAGAAGCCGCGGTGGAATGCTTCAACGCATATTGCAATAGGATTTGCGTAGTAGACTTCGAGTGCCCACGCTGGAACGTGAATGGCCACCATTTGCCAAGTGTAAAAGCATGGAGCTAACCACACTGCAACCATTGCAACCAAGTCTGTAATATTTTCTGCATCCCTGTAGAAAACGTTAATTGCTCCAAAGAATAATCCAAGGCCGAAAGCAAACGTGCATACGCTTACGAACCCAACTATTGCCACTATTAAGCCGGCAAAATCTGGAATCCAGCCCATACATAAAGCGCCAATAATAAGAACTATTAATTGTGGGAAAAAGTGTACTAGAGCCACGCGCAACGATGCCAGCGGGAACAATTCTCTAGGCAAATAAATTTTTTGTATTAAACCAGCGTTGGAAAGTATTGATCTGGTGCAATTAGAGAACGCTTCCACAAAGAAATTCGTGACTATTATTCCGCTAAAAAGGTACAGTGGGTAGGCTTGAATTCCGCCTCCGCGGCCAAGCCCTAGGAAAATTCCCATTGCTACGTAAAACACTATAAATTGTGTAATCGGCTTCACATACGTCCAAGCCATGCCAAGCCAAGAGCCACGGTACCTAATACGCACTTCTTTTTTTACAAGTAGGTCAAGCAAATAAAGGTATCTTGGAATGTCAATCAGGCCTTTGCTTTTACCAGGATGATAGATGGCGTCAGACTTTGCTGTCATCGTTGCCTTTCTTACGAATTTAGCGGTATTGCACACTTACAACTTTGTTATAGTTTACATTTGGGGATTGATTTGGGCTAATATCTCGCACGTGTTTTGTGTTAGGTTGCTTTTGTTTATAGCTTTACTGTGTTTGGTATGTTTGAAAGTTTTTATACGCTGCTAAACTTAAAAATTATGAGTAAGCGAATTCTTGTTACCGGTGCTGGTGGTTATATTGGTCGTCATGTTGTTAAAGCGTTGTTGGATGCTGGTGCGCAAGTAATTGCGTCCGATTTGCGTCTTGACGGCGTTGACGAGCGTGCAACGCGTATTGAAGCGAATATTTTTAGCGATGATGCTGATTTGTTCACGAAGCTTGGGTCTCCAGACGTTTGCTTGCACATGGCTTGGCGCAACGGTTTTAAGCATGCTGCAGACACGCATATGGAAGATTTATCGAACCATTATCGATTTATTCGTCTTATGCTTCAGGGTGGCCTAAAGCAGATTGCTGTTATGGGTTCAATGCACGAAGTTGGCTACTGGGAGGGCGCTATTGACGAGAACACGCCTTGCAAGCCAGCTTCCATGTATGGCATTTCTAAGAATGCTTTGCGTGAAGCTACTTTGCTTTTGGGCAAAGAGTATGATGCCACTGTTCAGTGGATTCGCGCGTACTACATTGTTGGTGACGACGCTCGCGGAAACTCCATTTTCTCTAAGCTTCTTCAGGCTGCGCAGGAAGGCAAGAAGACTTTTCCGTTTACTACTGGCAAGAACAAGTACGATTTTATTAACGTAGATGTGTTAGCTAAGCAGATTGCTGCAACCGTTTTACAAAACAAGGTAAATGGTGTTATTAATTGCTGCACGGGTGAGCCTGTTTCGTTGGCGGATCGCGTTGAGCGTTACATTCGTGAGAATAATCTCGATATTTCGCTTGAATATGGCGCATTCCCTGATAGACCATACGATTCTCCAGCAGTTTGGGGAGATAATAGCAAAATTTCCGAGATTATGAGTGATTTTCTAAAATAATTATTGAAAATCGTTAGTTTCTGGATTTTTATTGCTAAATTGTGGTTTTTAGAAAGGATTAATATTGCCTGAAACATTGCAAAACGGCAAGCGCCCATGCGTATATTTTGTTCTTCCTTGCTACAATGAGGAGCCTGTTCTTCCTCAGACTTCCAGTATTCTTTTAAGCAAAGTTACTTTTCTTATTGAAAATAAGATTATTTCGGATTCTAGCCGTATTCTTTTTGTTGACGATGGCTCTAAAGATTCAACTTGGAATATTATTTGCGATTTGCACAAGTCGAATCCTTCGCTTTTTGGCGGAGTAAAGCTTGCGCATAATCGTGGTCATCAGAATGCTTTGCTTGCTGGCTTAACTACAGCATATAAATCTGGTTGCGATGCTGCAATTTCTATGGATGCCGATTTGCAAGACGATGTTAATGTTGTTGATGAGTTTATTGCAAAGTATGTTGAAGGCTACGAGGTTGTGTATGGCGTTCGCTCGTCTAGGGAAACAGACACGTGGTTTAAGCGCAACACTGCATTAGCTTTTTACAGTGTTTTTAAGTGGATGGGCGCAGAAACTGTGCCAAATCATGCCGATTATAGGCTTATGGGCAAGAATGCGTTGAAGGCTCTTTTGGAATACAAAGAGGTTAATCTTTTCTTGCGTGGCATAGTGCCGTCGATTGGTTTTAAGTCAACAAAAGTTGAGTATGTGCGCGGAAAGCGCGAAGCTGGTGTGTCTAAGTATCCGCTTAAAAAGATGATTTCGTTTGCTATAGACGGCATTACGTCTTTTTCCACTAAGCCTTTGAGCTTCGTTACTTTTGCAGGATTTGCGTCTATTTTAGTTTCGCTATGCGTGTTCGTTTACGTAATAGTTTCTGTTTTGCAAGGGAAAGCCGTTGCAGGCTGGGGTTCTATTATGTTCTCAATGTGGTTTATTGGCGGATTGATTATGCTTTCAATTGGCATTGTGGGCGAATATGTTGGAAAGATTTACATGGAATCTAAGCATCGCCCACGTTACGAGATTGAAACTACTATTTAGGTATCTAGGTATTTAGGTATCTAGGTATCTAAATTCTTAACTTCTACTTAGTGCTTATTTTGCACTGGTTCAGAGAATTTTACGATTATATACTTGTTATCTAAAACAGTAGTGCATTTATTCGAAGGCCAAGAAGGCAGATTTTGTACGGCCTTTTCTGCGTTTATATAAGCGGATGCTAATACAGGAGTTTCCATCTTAAATCCAGTAGCTGAGCGTATGAAACCAGCTTTTACCCATGTGCCGTGAGTAGTTGAGAATCCAATCTCAAGCATTGATCGCCCAATAAGTTCAAGCTGATCTGACTTAAATTCACTAGGATTGTAGTCTGCTATGTGATTGCCAACGAATACTACTTTAAGCGGATTTTTATGATTTGCTTGTATTGCTTCTATTCTTCTAACAACATCTTGAGCAATGTAATAGTCTTGGTTGTAAGTCATGTATTCCGTGTAATACAAGCGGTTTACTGTAAACGACTGACTTAATCCAATAATTGCTAGAAGAACGCACGCAATAATTGTTGTTAAAGTCTTTTTGCTAAATTGCATAATGTAATGCAACAAATACATGCATGCAAAAGCTCCAGCAAGAGGGTAGGTTAGTTCCGTTCGCGCTATTCCAGATGTGCCAAGTATTACGCTCATCATCATAGGACTTGCAGCTATAGCAATAGCAAAAATAATAGTAAAAGCGTTAAGTTTTTTACCAATAACTTGAACAGTGACTAATAACACTAAAGCGATTAATGCGATTGTTATAAATACACTATGGAATATTGTTCTTCCTAGATACATGCTTTTTGCATGCGAAAGTATGGCATGAATGATTTTTAATATAGGGTCTTTACCCCAACGCATTTGTTCTTTAATGTACGGATCAACGAAGGTGTGGTTGGCGGCTATAACAATCTTGTTCAAAATTGCATAGCATGCATAGCTTGCTATAAACACGCAAATATACGTAAAAACGTAAGTTACTATGTTCTTGAATTTGCACGCATAGTCGCCTTTAACCATTAATGCAATCATGGCTGTTCCAGCAATAAAAATAGTAGTCATTGCTAAGTAGATAGTGAAACCAAAAACTGCAAAAACAAGTGCCATTAATGCGTATGTTAAAAGAGTTTTAAGCTGCTTTCGATTTTGGTACGCGTTGTGCGTGCACATAAGCGATATGCTAACAAACATTAGCGCACAAGCTACGTCATCTCCCATAAGCAAGAATCCAAGCATTTCTGCAAGAATAGGAGCGCTTATAAACGGAATCATAAATAAAGCTGGATGGAATTTTGTGCTTGAATTATGCGCTTTGCTAAACAAATATGCCCATGTTGTTGCAGCCGCAAAAAGCGCAAGAACCATTAAGATTCCAGCTAATGAATTGTTATACCAGTATCTTCCTGTAACGTACTTAAAAGCAAGCAATCCAAAGCGTTCTAGGCGTATCCAAGAATTGTAAAGATCCTTTGAGCGCGCAATCATCTCTTCTGTGTCTATAGAAAAAGTGTTAGAAAAAGCTTTTTGACCGTATGCAATAATCAAAAAAATCGCGCTTATTGCAAGTTCAACAACATTAGATTTGCAAAAATTAAGGAAGTCCTTAAAAGAATACGTTTTTTCTATAGTTGCTGCAGTTGTGCTAGTTGAGTTGCTTTTTTTGCCGCATTTTGCGAGTGTAGATGAATTTTGTAGTTGATTAGTGTTTAATTCTTTAATACAACTAGAGACAGTTTGATTCATGCTACAACCCTTCTATGCGTTTAATCTGTAGATACTTACTGTAATTGTATTACAAGATTTTTAATACGTATTCAACAATCTAAAAACTGATTACGTTTAGTAGTACAATAGACATGATTTGTGCTATTTTACCGATTAGTGTGCAATGGAGACGATATGAATCCTGCAATTTCCATAGTGGTTCCTGCGTATAACAAAGATCCATATATTAAACAGTGCATGGATTCACTTGTTAATCAAACTCTTAAAAACATTGAGATTATTGTTGTTGACGACGCTAGTACAGATAATACTTTGCAGATTTTGCGCGATTACGAGAAAAAAGATTCTAGAGTAAAAATTATTGCTAAGACTTTGAACGGCGGATTGCATATGGCTCGTAAAACCGCTGTTCAGGCAACTAGCGGAGATTATGTTCTTTTTGTTGACGCAGACGATGAGATTGAGCTTAAAGCTTGCGAAGTTCTTTACTTGTACGTCAGTAGTCATCCAGCAGATATATTGCATTTTGGTGTTTCTATTCATCCAGAAGGCAAATCGGACGAAAATTTTGCATACAGTTACGATCAAATGTATGCGCAAACAAATGGTGATCAAGCGGGAGACAATATTATAAAATCGTCGTTCTCTAGCGATCTTCCACATTGGATGCCTTGGAATGTAATAACAGCACTTTTTAATGGCGATTTAATACGAGCTTCTTTTGAAAAAACAGTTTCTACTAGACTCACTAAAGTTGAAGACGCATACGAATACTTTGTAACAGCATCTTCTGCTAAGACTTTGAAGGACTTAACGGCGTTCCGCGCGCTTAAATACCATATTGGCAGAGGAATTTCTGGAAGATCTAAAATAAGCGTTGAAAGATTTAGCACAGAGCAGAAATATATTAAAGATGTTGTGAATGCTTTTTGCGATTTTGCTAAGGATTTTGTTGACGATTCCAATGGTTCTTTTGTTAATGATTCTTTCGACGATTCCGAGTTGAAAAGTCGCAAGCAGACCGTTAAAGAAGCTGCGCAATGGTTTAGTAATCGCGCTTTGAAAATAGTAAAAGATGAGTTCTCTACAAGACTAAAAGTTGAGGATTTTCAAGAAGCCATAAACGCTGTTATTGAAACATGGGGATTAGAGCGTGCGTGCTTGATTGTGCTCGAAGAGCTTGTAGACCTTATGAATCAGGTTGTAGAAAGCGATTGTATAATAAAACACGGTTCAGCATGTGATGTTCTTCTTAACGTTTACCGAAACATTAAACCAGATAGTTTTAATGATTCACAGAACGCAACTTATGCTGAGCAAGTAGACTTAATGTCTTTGCACATTATGCAGGTTCATCAACAAAAATATGAAGAAGAACAAAAAAGACTGCAGGTTGAGCAGCAAAAACTTTATGACGAAATGCCGGCTTATATGAAAGCAGCAAAGAAGATAAAATACTTAGTTAAATCGAAAATAAATAAGTAAAAATTACGAAAAACCGAAAAATAATCGAAAAATAACCTAGAAAACTACAATTTTAGCGAATAGTAATCAAAATTAATTAAGAAAATTGGGAGATAACATGATTTTGGAAAATCCAAAGCGCTTGGGCATTTTCTTCTTCTATGATGCGCAAGGTCACGCAGACCGTTATGTGTCTACGCTGCTTGACGGATTTAAGCCATTCTTTAACGAGCTTGCGATTGTAGTAAACGGAAAAATAGACGAGCCAAGCAAAGCAATGCTTAAAAGCTACGCAGATAAATTTATTTTGCGCGAAAACAAAGGTTTTGACGTTTGGGCGTACAAAACAGCAATGGACTCTTACGGTTGGGGTGAACTGGAAAAGTTTGACGAAATAGTGCTGTTTAACGCAACAATTATGGGTCCTGTGTACCCATTTAGCGAAATGTTTAATGCGATGAACGCAAAAGACCTTGATTTTTGGGGTATAACAAAGTTTCATAAGGTTAATGGAGATCCGTTCGGCTACAGCCCATACGGATACTTGCCAGAGCATATTCAATCGCACTTCCACGCATACAGAAAAAGCTTTATTCAATCTAAAGATTTTCAGAATTATTGGAATAATCTTCCACAAATCAACAGCTACTTTGAGTCAGTTGGATTGCATGAATCCGTGTTTACAAAGCGATTTGCAGACAAGGGTTACAAGTGGGATGTGTACGTTGATACGAGTGATTTAGAAGGCTACTCTTACGGTCCAATAACGTATGCCGCAAGGCAGATTGTGGAATATAAGCGTTGCCCTATTTTTAAGCGCAGGTCGTTCTTCCACGATTACTCCGACGTTTCTACGCAATCTGTTGGAAATCCGGCATTGGATTTATACGAGTATTTGCGGGATTACACCGATTACGACACGGATTTGATTTGGGAAAATGCTTTACGAAGCATGAATATGGCAGATTTGATGAAGAATCTTCATTTGCGATACATTTTGCCGCAAAATCAGATTGTGGAAAGCTCCTCAACAGCTGCATCTAAGCCAAAAGTTGCGTTGTGCATGCACTTGTACTACATGGATTTGCTAGATAAAAGTTTGCACTATATTCAATCCATGCCGCAAGGATGTGACGTTATTTTAACTGTAGGTTCAAAAGAAAACCAGCAAATCGTGAAACAACGCGTGAAACAACTTCCGTATAATGTGGACGTTCGCTTGATTGAAAATCGCGGTAGAGATGTGAGCGCATTCTTAGTGGGCGGCGGTGCTGACCTTATGAAGTACGATTACGTATGCTTTGCGCACGATAAAAAAGTCACGCAATTATCTCCTCGAAGCATAGGCGACGGATTCGCATACAAGTGCTTTGAGAATATTCTTGCAAGCGAAGAGTATGTGCAAAACGTTATAAATCTATTTGAAACGCATCCGCGTCTCGGAATGGCAATGCCAACGCCTCCAAACCACGCAGACTACTTCCCAGGATTTACATACACGTGGGGTCCAAACTTTGAAGGTACAAAGAAATTCCTAGAAAAAAAGTTAGGAATCAGCGTTCCGTTAGACGAAAATAAAGACGCTATAGCACCGCTCGGCACAATGTTCTGGTTCCGCACAAAAGCACTGCACGGGCTGTTAGATAAAAAGTGGACTTACGAAGATTTCCCAGCAGAACCGCTAAAAATAGACGGAACTTTGCTGCACTTTATAGAGCGAGCATACGGATATGTGCCGCAAGCCAACGGATATTACGACGCGTACATATTCTCGGACCATTTTGCGCGAATAGAGATGACAAATCTCGAATTCGATGTGCGAGAACTCACAAAATCCGTGAGCACACCATGGATTAAACGCAACTTGGAAGAAACTTGTAGAGAAGTAATGCGCGGAAAACGATTCCGTTACGCTGCTTTAAGAGTGTTAAGAAGCATAGCAAAACGCGTATTTTACAAGACTCTGTACATAGGTCAAAGAATTATTCACATCGGTCGTAAAGGTAAAGAAGATGAGTGATATAAGCGCAAATGCTGGTACAAGCGCAAATGTAAGCGCAGACGCAAATGTAGTAGCGCCAAAACTCGCGCGCGCAAGAAAACCACGACTTTTCTACTTGGATTGGATTCGCGCAATAGCCGCGATTTTGATTGTGGTAACACACTTTAATAACCCGTATTTGGAGCCTACGCGATTCTTTGTAAATAGGCCGTTTGGAATTTAC
This sequence comes from uncultured Gardnerella sp., assembly GCA_947088155.1. GTDB lineage: Bacteria > Actinomycetota > Actinomycetes > Actinomycetales > Bifidobacteriaceae > Bifidobacterium. Next base: position 53,498 of record CAMUFL010000007.1, read on the forward strand.
ATTGGCGGATTAGGAGTATCGCTATTTTTGATTATTTCTGGCGCTGCTCTTATGTACAACTACGGGGATAGAGAAAGCCTAGATTTGCGCACGTTCTACACAAAGCGCGCAAAAACACTGTACCCAATGTTTTGGGTGGCATTTGTAGTGGCGAATATTTTACTGTTTATTCGCAATAACGGTTATATTTTTGTGCCAAGACATAAAATAACAGCAATTTTTTCGCTTTTTGGAATGGATGGCTACGCTGCTGCGTTCGGCGTAGGAACTTTTTATACCTTAGGTGAATGGTTCCTCGGATTCATAATACTGTTCTACATAGTGTTCCCGCTTTTAAGAGTTGGCATAAACAAAATGCCAATAGTTACAGTGTGTGTTGTGTTGGCTCTATATGTTGCAACAGTTGTGTTCTTTACTTTTTACCAGATTCCGCGAGTGCCGTCCGACATTCTTTTAACAACAAGATTGCCCGAATTAGTATTTGGCATGATTTTTGTGAAGTTTATTAAAAAAGTGCCGCACTGGATTGCAGCAGTATCTTTTGTGATTCTTGCAGCGCAACAATTAACGCACGTTTTACAAGGAAATATTGCAGTTACGATTGTTGGCATACTAGCATTCCTTCTGCTGTCCTACGTTGGCGAGATTGTTAAAAACATTAAGCCACTAACTGCGTGCACGAAGTTTGTTTCCGCATATTCGTACCCGATTTTTTTGGTTCATCACGTGTTAATAATGCAAGTGTTTACAGTAATATACCCTGTGTGGCTTAATCGCTGGCAAGCATACGGGCTGCTAATCGCAGAGTTTGCGGTGATTCTTGTGCTTTCTGTAATGCTTAAGCGTTTTACAAACTTGATTGTGAGTTTTGTGAGCAAATGTTGCGTGAAAAGTGGTAGCAATAATCGCAATGATAGCGCTGTAACTAATCGCAATGATAGCGCTGTAACTAATAGCAGCGATAATAACAGCACAAATCGCAGTTTGGACTAAAATGCGTATTGCTTCCGGAATAATCACGTACAATCCGAATCTTTCGGACGTAACAACATGCCTAAAAGCTCTGTGCAAACAAGTAGAGCGCGTAATAATCGTAGATAATGCGTCAAAAAACGTTAAAAGTTTGCAAGAAATCGTAAGCGAATACCCAAACGTTACCCTAATTAAAAACAACCAAAATATTGGTTTCGCAAAGGCTCTAACGCAAATATTTAAGTGGGCAAAATCGCAAGGTTTCAACTGGGTGCTAACACTTAACGACGATTCCGTTGTGCCAAGCAATATGATTAGCGAATACAAAAAAATCCTAGAAAACGAAGCAAATAAAGCGAATATTGCTAATCAAGCGAATCAAGTAAGTCAGGAAAATCAAGCGAATAATGCAAATCAAAAAATCGCAATCGTCTGCTCGCTTCTAAAAAACCGTTTAGACGGCACAATTTTACACAGCAAATGTCACGAAGACGAATGCATAACGTCTGGCAGCCTAACAAGCGTAGAAGCGTGGGAGAAAATCGGCGGATTTGACGAATGGCTAGAAATCGACGGAGTAGACTTTGACTTTTCAAGGCGACTTGTGCGAGCAGGGTGGAAAATCGTAGAATGCCAAAACGTCATAATGGAACACCAAATCGGCAAAGCACGCTCAATAAACCTGATTATAAAACACCCAATAGTGTGGAATCACAACGCAAAACGCAAGTATTACATAGCGCGAAATATGCAAGTAGTGGACTACAAAATGGGAACATACTCGTACGTTAAGTCGTTGCGTGCGGTTGTGCGAGATATGATTTTCGTGGCGTTGTGGGAAAAGAATAAATTTGCGAAAATTCGCGCAATGATACGCGGGTTTAAGGATGGGCAGCAAAAGATTCGTCAAATGCGCGAAGCTGGGTGCGAAGCAGTGCAGAACACGATTTTGAAAGGATAGCAATGAAAACTTACGCTAAAAACGAAAATCCGCTAGTTTCCATAATCGTGCCAGTCTACAATTCTGCAAAATATTTAAGCGGATGCGTAGATTCGATTCTTGCGCAAACTTACAAAAACATAGAGCTGATTTTAGTAGACGACGGCTCAAAAGACGACTCGGGCAAAATTTGCGACTCCTACGCAGCAGCCGACGTGCGCGTTAAAGTAATACACCAACAAAACGGCGGAATATCGCGCGCGCAAAACGCTGGACTAGATGCAGCTCGTGGCGAATTTATAGCGTTTGCAGACAACGACGACATTCTGGACTGCAAAAATATTGAAATTCTGCTCAATGCGCTTTTGCAAAGCGGGGCGGATATGAGCAAAGCAAAGTGGCAACAATTCGGGATAAGTAGCTTAGAACAAATTAAAAATAAGGCTGGCTTGGGTGCGGAATCTTGTGGTGCGGAAAAGCAACAAGACGCAACGAACCAAGCAAGCATGCCTCAAATAAAAATCGTAAAAAATCCTCTAAAAGCGTACCAAACCGTATTTTGCAAAATATTGCGAATAATAGGAAACAAGCTCGGCAGGTGCAGCGAAGCGCGTTACTTTAACGAAGCAAACTGGTGCAGACTGTACAAGCGAGAGGTTTGGGAAGGAGTGCGATTCCCGGAAGGAAAGTTTGCGCAGGATACTGCGATGGCAAGCGTGCTCTACTCGCGCATGAATTGCGTGACTCACGTGGACGAAGTGCTGTACTACTGGCTGCAACGCGCGGATTCTGTAACTCACAAAATGCGAGACGCTGGTTTTTACCACGATCACATCGACGCGGTTCGAGCAAATTGGGATTTGTGCTTAGAAAATAATGTTGTGCCAGCAAGAAGCTACTACACAATGGTTGGGAATTTGCGTTACGAGCGATGCGCGTTGAAAAGCGGGGAAAGTGCGCTGAAAAGCGGGGAAAATAGCACGGTAAATAGCGACGCAGAAATCCAAAAAATATACGAAAAAAATTATGCCAAAGACGTAAAATTTGCTAAATTAGCCGTTAAAAAGCTTACTTTTTTGCAGCGCGCGCAATGTTTTACGCTGTCATGTGTGCGAAATCTTGAAAAAATAATCTACGATTACAAAATCAAAAATATGAAGTAGGCGCAAAATGAACGAAAAAAATAATGCAAAATCGCAAAAATACCCAGATTTAGTAGTTGTTGGCGCAGGATTGTTCGGCTTAACTGTAGCTCAGCAAGCAGTGGAGCACGCGGGCGCTCGCGTTGAAATTATTGACGTTCGAAATCACATTGGCGGCAACGCTTACTCGTATTTTGACGAGCGCACAGGAATCGAAATCCACAAGTACGGCGCGCATCTTTTCCACACAAGCAACAAGCGCGTGTGGGATTATGTGAACCGTTTTACGTCGTTTACTAACTACGTGCATCGCGTGTACGCAACGCACGACGGCGAAGTTTACCCGCTGCCAATCAACTTGGGCACAATTAACCAGTTCTTCCACGCGCACTACACGCCAGAAGAAGCGAAGGCGCTGATTGCAAGCCAAGCGGGGGAGTTTGCTGGCAAAGATCCGCAGAATTTGAACGATAAGGGAATTAGCTTAATTGGGCGGCCGCTTTACGAAGCGTTTATTAAAAACTACACGGCAAAGCAGTGGCAAACGGATCCTTCCGAGCTTCCGGCCGGAATTATTAAGCGCTTGCCAGTGCGATTTAACTACAATAATCGCTACTTTAAAGACACTTGGGAAGGCTTGCCTACGGACGGCTACACAGCTTGGATGCAGCGCATGATTGACGATTCGCGAATTCACGTGTCGCTTGGCGTAGACTTCTTCGACGAGTCGCAGCCGTTTAATAAGCGCGCGCTGGCGGAGGCTGGAGTGCCGGTGGTTTATACCGGTCCGGTTGATAGGTATTTTGACTACGCGCTTGGCGAGTTAAAGTGGCGAACCGTGGACTTTAAGGAAGTGCGTTACGAGGAGAGTGACCACTTTGGTTGCCCAGTTATGAATTATTCGGATGCGGATGTGCCGTTTACGCGCGCGATTGAGTTTAAGAACTTTAATCCAGAGCGTGAGGAAGTTGGCGGCGAAGCTGGTGAGGCTAGTTGTGAGGCTGATTTCGTGCCGGGAAAGACTGTGAAAGCCGGGGAGACTGTAGTGTGGCAGGAGTATTCGCGCGCTGCAACTCGCGAGGATGAGCCTTACTACCCGGTGAATACTGATGCAGATAAAGCCTTGTACGCGCGCTATGCGGAGCTTGCCGCTGCTGAGCCTCGCACGGTTTTCGGCGGCAGGCTTGGTACTTACAGCTACTACGACATGCACAACGTAATCGACATGGCTTTGCGCGCTTACGAAACGCAAGTAGCGCCGCTGCTTAAGTAATCTCGACTTTCGCTGCCGTAAACATTTGCCGGTAAATTACCTGGCTTTTGTCGCTGGATTAGCCGTTTTATGGAACATTTGCCGTGGAATTTTCCGGCTTTTGTCGCTGGATTAGCCGTTTTATGGAACATTTGCCGGTAAATTACCTGGCTTTTGTCGCTGTTTCGGCGTTGCAACGCGCGCGAGTTTGCAATATCTGCGATTCGTGGTACTCTATTTAAGTTGTTTGCTTGGCGAGTGATTTGCTTGCTAGGTTAGCAGTTTGGAGAATTCGCCTAGTGGTCTATGGCGCACGCTTGGAAAGCGTGTTGGTGTAACAGCCTCACGAGTTCGAATCTCGTATTCTCCGCGCTTAAGCTTCTGACGCTGATTTAGCGTCGGGAGCTTTTTGTTTTCCAAGTTATGCTGCTTACACCGTTTGCGCGCGTGCAATATTAGTTGGGCGCGCGTGCAATAATTGCTGCATAATCGCTTGTTTTGGGGATGCGAGGTGAATCTGATATGTCTAAGCTTAAGTTGCAAACTGGCTCTAAAACTTTCGACACTTCAAAATCCGCTGCAAAAGCAATAGCAAGTACGCCGGATCGACCTAATCCAGCATTCAACCACTCAACGAACGCAATACTTATCGGCATTTTGCTCACTCTTTTAGGCGGCGCATTCTGGGGTGCAAACGCAACAGTTTCAAAAATCCTCATGTCAACGTACCGCGTCTCCCCGTTGCAAATCGCGTGCGTCCGCCAAATTGCAGCAGGCATATTATTTAGCATAACCGCAGCAGCCTGCACTCCAAAAAAACTTACAGGAGCGGTAAAATCCGGCCGCACGTGGATTTCGATGGCAATTACAGGCATAGTTTGCGTGCTTCTTACGCAAGTTTCGTACTTGTGCACAATCGACTGGACTAATTCCGGCACTGCAACTGTGCTTCAAAGCCTTAATCTTCTATTCGTACTGGTTTACGCATGCTTGCACACTCGCCGAGTGCCAACTATTCGCGAAACGATTGGCGTTGTGCTGGCTTTTGCTGGAACTGCTTTAATGGCAACCGGCGGCAATCTTTCTTCACTATCTTTGCCGATTATGGGCTTGCTTTGGGGATTAGCGGACGCTGCTTCAACGGCGGCGCTCGCGATTATGCCGGTGAAGTTGATTGCAAAATGGGGAAATCTTACTGTAAACGGCATTACGTTTATTATTTCGGGGCTTATTATGCTTCCGTTTGTGCGCCCGTGGGCTACTATGCCGCCGCTTGATTGGCGCGCGATTTTGCTGTTTACTTTTACGGTTGTTGCAGGCACTTTTGGGGCTTACTGGCTGTTTCTCGAGGGTATTATGCGCGTGGGTTCTGTGCGAGGAACGCTTCTTGGTGCGAGCGAGCCGGTTACTGCTGCGATTACGGCCGTTCTGTTTACGGGCGCTGTTTTTTCGTGGGCAGATTTCGTGGGCTTCGGGCTTATCTTTATTATGATGATTCTTCTGTGCAAGCGCACTGACTGAACTTAACTTAGCCCAAGTAAATCAAATTTACTTAATAAATTTACTTAATAAATTTACTTAATAAGTTAGCTTAATAAATTTACTTAATAAATTCGCCTAATTTAGTTGATTTTGCACATAATATAAAATCTGTGTCCTTTCCGGCGCGGTAACTGCTAAAATAGAAATCGACTCTGTCACTGTACATGCAATTTGCAAACGGGAAGGCAATTATGTCAATAATTCTTGAAGGCGATTCAAAAAAGCAGATGATGCTGGTTACGGGTCGTGCGTATCCGGAACTTGCCAAAGAAACTGCGCAATATCTTGGTATTGACGTGCTTGAGACAACTGCCTACGATTTTGCGAATGGCGAAATGTACGTGCGCTTTACGCAGCCGGTTCGTGGAGCGGACGTTTTTGTGCTTCAAGCGCATACGAATCCTATTAACAATTGGATTATGGAACAGCTTATTATGGTTGATTCGTTGCGTCGCGCGTCTGCTCGCAGCATTAACGTGGTTGCGCCGTTCTTCGGATATTCGCGCCAAGATAAAAAGCATCAAGGTCGCGAACCTATTACAGCTCGCCTCATGTTTGATTTGTTCCGCGCGGCAGGTGCTACTAGAATTTTGACGGTTGACATGCACGCAACTCAGGAGCAGGGCTTCTTTGACGGCCCGGTTGACCATTTAACTGCTATGCCTGTGCTGATTGACTACGTGCGAAACTCTATGAAGCTCGACAACGCAACTATTGTTTCTCCGGACGCAGGACGAATTAAAGTTTCCGAACAGTGGGCTGCAAAACTTGGCAATTTGCCTCTTGCTTTTATTCATAAAACTCGCGATATTACGCGTCCAAATCACGCTGAAGCGCACGGAATTATTGGTGATATTCAGGGTCGCGATTGCATTGTTGTTGACGATATGATCGATACTGCAGGCACGATTTGCGAAGCTGTGCGCACTTTGCGTGGTGCTGGAGCTAAGTCTGTTACTTTGGTTGCAACGCACGCTTTGCTTTCCGGTCCAGCTGTTGAGCGTTTGAAGGATGCGGATGTGCGCGAAATTATTTTGACGGATACGGTTCCTGTGCCGGAAGAGAAGCGACTTAAGAATATGACGGTTCTTTCGATTGCGCCTCTTCTTGCCGCCGGTATTCGTTCTGTGTTCCGTTCTGGATCGCTTGTGTCTCTTCGCAACGCGCTTCCGGAAGATATGAAGCAGCATAATATTTACGCATAAAACTTACGCATAAAACTTACGCAAAAATTTAGATTTTTCGCAAACTTTACGAATAAATCTAAATTTACGCAAAAATATAAAATAAATCAAAGCAAATCAAAGCAAATCAAAGCAAATTAAAGCAAATCCGCATAAGCGGTTTCACAACGGCAGGAGGCAAATATGGTCGCCAATACTACAGTTGCAGAAAATCAAGAATCGCCTTCTAAAGGCGACGCTTCTAAGGCGATTATCACCGTTGTTGGATGCGATACCGTCGGTATTATTGCGAAAGTTACTTCGCACGCAGCCAATCATAATGTAAATATTTTGAATATTTCTCAAACCATTGTCGACGGATTCTTCAACATGATGATGATTGTTGACGTGGCAACTATGGACTGCGAATTTGGCGAATTTGCCGACGGATTGGAGTCGCTTGGTGCCGAAATCGGCGTGCGTATTCGCTGCCAGCGTAGCAATATTTTTACAGCAATGCACAGAATCTAAAATTCGTAGAAATATTGTATAAAACTCGTTAAAACTCGTTAAAACTAATTAAAACTCGTAGAAATCTTTTCTGAAAATTTGTAGCGAAACGTAGCAATCTTAAGTAAACGTAAGGAAGTGTGCCATGCTCAACTTGATGGAAGTAAGCGAAACCAATTCGATGATTGAGCAAGAACAGCTCGACGTTCGCACAATCACAATGGGAATTAACCTGCTCGACTGTGCTTCGGAAAACCTGCAAGATGTTTGCCGCAATGTTGAGGCGAAAATCACGCGTCTTGCAAAAGATCTCGTCAAAACTGGCAACGATATTTCGCGCGATTACGGCATTCCGATTGTAAACAAGCGAATTACAGTAACGCCGATTTCGCTGGTTGGCGCGTCGGCTTGCAAAAAACCTGAGGATTTTGTGCAAATTGCGCACGCGCTAGACAAGGCAGCGCACACAGTTGGAGTTGATTTAATCGGCGGATATTCCGCGCTTCCTGCAAAGTCAATGACCGCAGCCGACCGCATGCTTATTGAGTCGCTTCCGCAAGCCTTAAGCGAGACGGAGATTGTGTGCTCGTCCGTGAACGTTGGCTCAACGCGAACCGGAATCGACATGGATTGCGTGGAGCTGCTTGGGCGCACAGTTAAGAAGATTGCCGAGGCGACTGCTAGTAAAGATTCTTACGGCTGCGTTAAATTTGTGGCTTTTTGCAACGCTCCGGACGATAATCCGTTTATGGCAGGCGGATTCCACGGCGTTACTGAAGGCGATGCTGTGATTAACGTGGGCGTTTCCGGGCCTGGCGTTGTGTCTTGCGCGCTGGACGCGGCTCGCGGCAAAGACTTTGCTTTCCTGTGCGAAACGATTAAGCGCACGGCGTTTAAGATTACGCGAGTTGGGCAGTTGGTTGCGCAAGAGGCTTCGCGCAGGCTCGGAGTGCCGTTTGGAATTATTGATTTGTCGCTTGCGCCAACGCCTGCAGTTGGCGATTCCGTTGGAGAAGTGCTTGAGAAGATTGGCTTGGAGCAGGTTGGAGCTCCTGGCACGACTGCGGCGCTCGCAATGCTGAACGATCAGGTGAAGAAGGGCGGAATTATGGCCAGCAGCTACGTCGGTGGACTTTCCGGCGCGTTCATACCTGTTTCGGAAGACGCGAATATGATTGCGGCTGCGAAATCTGGCTGCTTGAAGATTGAAAAGCTTGAGGCAATGACTTGCGTGTGCTCTGTGGGCCTCGATATGATTGCGATTCCGGGTGATACTTCCGCTGCGACGATTTCCGGGATGATTGCGGACGAAGCGGCAATCGGCATGATTAATCAGAAAACTACGGCGGTGCGCATTATTCCTGTGATTGGCAAGGGCGTTGGCGAGATGGCTAACTTCGGCGGATTGATGGGTTACGCGCCGATTATGCCGGTGAATCAGACCAGTTGCGAGGCTTTCGTTACGCGCGGTGGGCGTATTCCGGCTCCTGTTCACAGCTTTAAGAACTAGGGAATCAGCGTTTTCTTTGCGCGAGATGACAGTTTCTTTACGTGCGTGTATAGGAATTGTCGGAATCTTGGCGAAAAGTGACAGAAACTTTACAGTGTTGTATAGGAATTGTCGGAATTTTGTTGAGAGGCGATTGTTTCTTTACGTGCGTGTATAGGAATAATCGGAATCAAGTCAAAAAGCGGTTGAAACTTTACAGTCGTGTAAAGGAATAATCGAAATCAAGTCAAAAAGCGATTAAAACTTTACAGCCGTGTAAAGGGAATGTCGGTATTTTGCGGGAAAGCGGTTGAGACTTTACATCGGCGTAAAGGAATAATCGGAATTGATGTATGTTCAGCAAAAGGGGTACATATCACTGTTTTATGGAACATTCGCCGTGTAATTCTCCGGCAAATGTTCCATAATTACGCAAATTCAGCTACAAAAGCCGGGTAATTTTCCGGCAAATGTTTCAGTAGCTTTGCAGTAATGCTTCTGCTAACAGTGAGTATTTGCTGGTTAGTGAACTTTAACAGTATTGCTCTGCAGACGTTGAGTATTTGCTGATTGGCGAACACTAGCATTCGCGCTGCTGCACATATCACACCAGAAACTCCTACCATACCAAAAAACACTAGCGGTTTTACTAGTAGTGGGAGATAGGAATTGCTTGTCGAGCAATATAAAAGCGGAGCGATAGTAATATCGTGTTGATAAATAACTATTTCCGCAAAAAAAGTAAGTAAAAAACTAAACTTAACTATGCAACCTTTAAGTCCAAGTAAGGTATAAGAGCGTAGCGCTGCAAGACAAGTAATTCCTATCTCACGCAGCCACTCCAGAAAGCACGCCATCCAAAAATCAGCAAAAACAGAAACTAATAACGCGCGAACTCTACTTAACGAATCTTACTGCACGTTTATTATCACAGGTTCACTACGCAAGCCCGGCACTCGCTTATGCACAATCCTCGCAAAATAAGTCCCACGATTCACATTAGGCAAATCGCTATCTGCAATGCAATTATCGCCAGAAGTTGCGTTAGTATTCCAAATAATTTTCTTCTCGAAATGATCGCCCTTAGACATTAAAAGCGGCTTCAAAGGCACATCTTTGCACACGTCAGAACGCCACACAGCTTTAGACAAGTATTCATCATTTTTAGCATCGTTATTTTTGCCATCATTATTTTTGCTAACAACTTTGCCGTTATTATCCTTAGCACCCTGCGTATTTTGCGCAGCAGAGCCGCCGTCATTAATCGTCAAAACAGCGTTTATATTAGACGCATCAATAAGGCAGGAAGTATTGCCATCGTAAACAAAACGTTCCGTAAACTCAACGCCGCCACCCATAGGAACATTCTGGGATTGCGCAGTAAGCTCAAGACGAATATCGCGCGCGGTGCAACGAGGCGTTAAACCAACTGGACGAGGATCCGGCACAGTTTTGCGCGAAACATTAACTTCGTGACCAGCAAAAGCGCCGCCAATAGCAGCCAGTCCTTTGCCTAAACTAATAACGCAAAATATTGCAATCGCAAGAATTAGCAACAGAGCTGTGCTTACTGCAATGCGGCGGCGGAGGTACATTCTGCGCCGAGCCTCGCTTGTATTGTTGCGAGACTGTTTGCTAGACGGCTTGATAGACGGCTTGCGCGCGGGCTTGCTTGAAATTTTGCTTTTAATATTTTTCTTAAGCGACGTTGCCAACTTAGCGATTTTGCGCGCGGGAGTACGCATTGGCTTACGAGCTTTTATTTCGCTCACTTTTTCACGCAGCTTGCGTAGAATCCCGTCTGGCATAAACATAATTACTATTGTAATGCATTGTTTGATGAGCTTACTTGCCGCCGGCAAAACCGAGCTGCCTCCACGCTTCGTACACTGCAATAGAAGCGCAATTCGTAAGATTCAAGCTACGAAGCGAAGGTCGCATTGGAAGACGCACCTGCTCTGCCACGTGCGGGCCAGCCATAACATCCATCGGATCCGGAATATCTCCTGGTTCCGGGCCAAAAAGCAGAATATCGTTCGGCTTATACTCAATTTCTGTGTAAAGTTTCGTAGCATTTGCAGTAAACGCAATAATTCGCGAATCCGGCATCGACTCAACTAAATTCTCAAAATTCGGGTGCAAAACAACGTGAGCCATATCGTGATAATCCAAGCCTGCGCGACGCAACTTAGTATCGTGCAAATTAAAACCGAGCGGCTCAACCAAGTGCAAAATCGTGCCGGTTACAGCGCAAAGACGAATCGCGGAACCGGTATTTCCAGGAATGCGAGGGGAGTAGAAGCAAAGGTGAGGAGTGTGCGTTTCGGCGCGCGCGGCATCGTCGGCGCTTAGCATGGCGTCCATAACGCTAATCGGATTTCCGTGAGCGTCGGTTACAAGCTCGTCCGGGCCGTAGTTGGATTTGCGGTAGCCGTACTCGTACATTTGCTCTACGCGGCTTGCGGCGGCTTTGTGTGCGGCGGTTTGCTCTTCGGTTTTTGCTTTTGCTTCTTGCGGCTTCTCGCTGTTATTCATGCTATTCCTTAGCTTTTAAGTATTCTTTACGTAACTTCGTAATCGTAACGTATTTAGTTTACTCGCGACTTGCACATTAAGGTTGTGCGCATTCATGTTTGTCGTGGCGCGAGTTTTGGCTGGTGTTTGGCTGGCGGGTTTCTTGCGTGGCTGTGTGAGATAGGAATTACTTATCTCGCAGCGCTCCGCTCTTATACCTTATTTGGACTTAAAGGTTGCGTAGTTAAGTTTAGTTTTTTTACTTATTTTCTTTCAAAAATAGTTATTCATCAACAAGATTATTACTATCGCTCCGCTTTTATATTGCTCGACAAGCAATTCCTATCTCACACTACTAGTAAAACCGCTAGTGTTCTGTGGAGTGGTAGGAGTGCTTGGCGTGATGTGTGCAGCAGCACGGATGCTAGTGTTCGCTAATCAACAAGTAATCACCGTTTGCAGAAGCAATACTGCAAGGCTACAGGAACATTTGCCGGAGAATTACAGGTCTTTTGTCGCTACATCAGCGTTATTTTGGAACATTTGCCGGAATTTTAACTGGCGTTTGTCGCTGGATTAGCCAATTTATGAAACATTTGCCGGGAATTTAACTGGGTTTTGTCGCTGAATTGGTGGTTTTTTGGAACATTTGCGGGAGAGTTGCAGGACATTTGTCGCTGTTTTTATCGGTGGTGTAAGGGTGGCGAAAAGTCCGGAGTTCTTGGTAGAGTGGACAGACTGTGTAAGGTGTGTCATATAGCGGGCATGCTCATGGAACCGAAGAAGGCGCCCGCGCATCGCAACTTGCTTATTTGGCAGTTTCGTTTGCCGCGATTTTCTTTAGTTTTTCAAAGATTAAATAGTTAACTAGCGAGTGATAAAGGAACGTCCATTGGCTGCTGAACAAGCTATGACGAGCACCACGAAAGTCATCGCACGTGCTGACGAACATGATATTAAGTTGCATAAAGCGTCAGATCGTGTGAATTTTGGCTCCATTTGTGAGCCTATTGATGTGCCATACCTCCTCGGCGTGCAAACCGACAGCTTTGATTGGTTGATCGGCTCTGAACGCTGGAAGAAGCGCGTTGCTGAAGACGAGGCAAACGGAACTCACACCGTGCCTCATGTTTCCGGTCTTGACGAAGTCTTCCAGGAGATTTCCCCAATTGAGAATTTTGCTGAGACGATGAGCCTCACATTCTCCGACCCATACTTTGAAGAACCACGCCACACTGTGCTTGAGTGCAAGGAAAAGGATTACACTTATTCCGCTCCACTTTACGTGAACGCTGAGTTTGAAAACGGCGAAACTGGCGAAATTAAAAGCCAAACCGTATTCATGGGTGATTTCCCACTCCAAACTCCTCACGGCACCTTCATTATTGGCGGCACCGAGCGAGTAATCGTTTCTCAGCTTGTGCGTTCCCCAGGCGTGTACTTCGACCGCACACAGGATCGCACTTCCGACAAGGATGTTTTCGGTGCGAAGATTATCCCAAGCCGCGGTGCATGGTTGGAATTTGAGATCGACAAGCGCGACGTTTTAGGCGTTCGCGTAGACCGCAAGCGCAAGCAGTCCGCAATCGTATTCCTTATGGCTATTGGCATGACGAAAGACGAAATTGCCGAAGCTTTCCAAGGATATCCACTTGTTTTGGATGCGCTCGCAAAAGAGCCTATCGATACGCAAGACGATGCACTTACCGACTTGTATCGTAAGATTCGCCCAGCCGACACTGCAACTCCAGAAGCTGGCCGCAATCTTCTCGACTCCTTCTACTTCAACACAAAGCGTTACGATTTGGCGCGAGTCGGCCGCTACAAGATCAACCGCAAGCTTGGTCTCGAAGCAGACTACGGCGATCGCAGCTTGAACCACGAAGATATTATCGCCACTATCAAGTACTTGGTAACCTTACACGCAGGCGAAAAAACCTTCCCAGGCAAGCGCGACGGTCAAGACGTGCAGTTGCGCGTTGACGTTGACGATATTGATCATTTCGGCAACCGTCGTATTCGTCAGGTTGGCGAGCTTGTGCAAAATCAGCTTCGTACCGGCTTAAGCCGCATGGAGCGCGTTGTGCGCGAACGTATGA
>CAMUFL010000008.1 GCA_947088155.1 uncultured Gardnerella sp.
GTTGGCATGCGCTACTCCTTTTACTAGCAGTCCAGAAAAAGGGGTACATATCAGCTGATTTATGGAACATTCGCCGGAAAATTACCTGGCATTTGTCGCTGGATTGGCTGATTTATGGAACATTCTCCGGGGAATTTCCTGGCGTTTGTAGCTACTTTGGCCAATTTATGGAACATTTGCCGGAATTTTAACTGGCATTTGTAGCTGGATTGGCTGATTTATGGAACATTCGCCGAGAGATTCTCCGGCTTTTGTAGCTGTTTGGCTTTGCGAATACTTGCGAAGAATAAAAAGAAGCCCGGCGGGAAAGAGAAACCCGCCGGGGCAGAGAGAAAGAGAGAAGAAGGTTTCAATTATGGGGTTCGCAAGCGAACCTCGCCGATGGCGAACCATCAACATATGTTAGTATAGCTAAACATTTCTCTAAAGAAAAGGGTTTTTAATAAAATTTTCCTTAAAATATTTTCTCATAGCTAAACAATAGCCATTTTTTGTTATTTTACGGTAATTTTATTAAATTTTTCAACTTATTTGCCGCTATTTTCCAAAGATTTTTTCGCGGCAGCAAGCCTTTCTGCTTCGACACGCTGACGATCAGCAAGCGCAGAAGCAAAACGCTCAAGCTCCTCATCTACCGCTTCTTTAGGAATCTTCGCAAAAATAGGCGTTGGCTTCGGCACAGGCGTACCAGCCACAAGCTCCTCACTCTCCCAAGGATGCACGGTCTCACCCAAACGATAATCACCCGTAATAATCGGATACTTAAAGTCTGGATTATCCAAATCCTCAACTTCCTCAATATGAGGCAGCGGCGAGAACACACCAGTTCCGCCAAGAGCTTCCCAAACCTTCTGCGCAGAATGAGGCAAGAATGGCGCAAGCAGGTGGTTAGCATCCGAAACAGCTTGAGCCGCAACGTGCAAAACTGTGCCAAGTCGAACCTCATCATCTTTAATCTTCCACGGCTCAGTTGCAGAAATATATTTATTAATATCCGCCACAACGCGCATTGCTTCCGCAAGAGCATTCTTTTGACGGTGGCGCTCAATCATACCTCCAACAATTTCAAAAGCGTTAGAAGTCTGATCCAGCAACGCACGATCCATATCCGTCATAGAATCTTCATCAAGCGTAGGAATCGCACCAAAATTCTTATTAATAAGATTGGCTACGCGATTTACAAGATTACCCCAACTTGCGGCAAGCTCCTCGTTATTATGACGAGCAAATTCAGCCCAAGTAAAATCGGCATCAGAATTTTCTGGGCCCGCAATAGAAATGTAGTAACGCACTGCATCTACTGGATAACGAGCCAAAATATCCTTCACGTAAATAACAATTCCACGAGAAGAACTAAACTTCTTGCCTTCCATAGTCATAAACTCGGAAGCTACAACCTGCTCAGGCATATTAAGCGGACCATAAACGCCAGTTTCACCACCCTTAGAGCCAGCTCCGTTATAAGCCAACATTTCCGAAGGCCAAATCTGAGAATGGAAAGTAATATTATCCTTGCCCATAAAGTAGTAGCCAGGAGACTTAGGATCGCACCACCAGTCGCGCCAAGCATCTGGCTTACCTTGTCTGCGAGCCCACTCAATGGAGGCAGACAAATAGCCAATTACGGCATCAAACCACACGTACAAACGCTTATTCGGATTGTCAATCCAACCTTCAACAGGAACAGGAATGCCCCAATCAATATCGCGCGTAATAGCACGAGGTTTTACTTCATTAAATAATCCGAGCGAGAAGTTAATAACATTCGTACGCCATCCATCACGAGAATGAAGCCAATTAACATTCGCTTCAGCCAAAGCCGGCAAGTCTAAGAAATAATGCTCAGTTTCTTCAAAGCGTGGAGTTTCACCGTTAATCTTGGAAACCGGGTTAATAAGCTCATCCGGATCAAGCTCATTACCGCAAGCATCGCACTGATCGCCGCGAGCGCCGTCCGCACCACACAATGGGCAAGTGCCCTCAATGTAACGATCAGGCAAAGTACGGCCTGTAGAAGGCGAAATAGCAACCTTCTGAGTGCCCTTATAAATATAACCGTTCTTTAAGCACTGGCGGAACATTTCCTGCACAACGTGTTCGTGATTTGCAGTTGTTGTGCGCGTAAACAAATCGTAGCTTAAGCCTAAATCGCATAAATCCTTAGTAATCACACGATTGTAGCGGTTCGCAAGCTCCTGCGCACTTACGCCTTCTTTATCTGCCTCAACCAAAATAGGCGTGCCGTGCTCGTCCGTACCCGACACCATTAAAACGTCATTGCCTTTCATGCGCTCATAACGCGCATACACGTCCGAAGGAACACCAAATCCAGCAACGTGACCAATATGACGAGGGCCATTAGCGTACGGCCAAGCAACATTCACCAAAATATGACTCATAGCCAAATATTATCTTGTTCAGCGCGGACAGTGTTAGCAAAATCGTAAATAAATTGAGCAAAACCGAACAATAAAACGTATGAAAAATGCGAAGTTCAAAACGCAAATAATACCAAAACGAAAAAGTAAATAATACACATATCCACAAAAATTTAAGCCAATCTGGAATATCATTTCCCTCCAACGTAACCTCAACTATACGTAATCTCAACCATAAGCAATAAGGCAAAGAGAATTGAGGGAAACGAGGAAGAAATGAAGGAAACGAAAGACACACAAAAAACATACAAAGTGCGGCATATTCCAGAAGCAAAACATACCAAATTCCCGGCGCTGTTAAACGGAAATCATTTGCCTGGGCCAATGTGCATGAAAAAACTTTCGCAATTTGGTATATTCAATCAACTTACATCCCAAATTGGCTATTCGCATAAAACAGGCATTTCCGCAAAAGGCAGAAGCGATATAGTTAGCGATTTAATACCAAAGAAAAGTGTTGCATGCTTATTTACAGCAGCTTGGGTGTGGCTTGGTGGCGAGTTTCCAGAAAACATAGAAATTATTGATTACGGACATTGCAGAAAGAAACCTTACGGCCGCGTAATTCACTCATTTAGAAGGCAATTAAGCGATGAAGATTACGTAATATTGGGAGAAGTTCGCGTAACAACGCCAGAACGGACGATCTGCGATTTGGCTTATACTCACGAAGAAAACGAAAATTACGAACCGTGCAGAAAGCGTATTGCAAAATTATTAATATCGCACTATTGCATTGATTTGAACAAGTGCAAGCAAATTATTAACAATAACCCTTACTTTCCAGGATCCATTCACGCAAAAAATTGGCTGCAAAACATATCTGAAGAAGCAAGTGAACAATGAAAATAAGATTTATTACGAGAACAAAAACTTTAAGAAAACACGTGGCAAACGAAAATGGCTCAATACAACATGCTGCACGAAACGCATCAGCAGTAATAGGTATTAAGCAAACACCGAATAGCAATGCAACCGAGCTTACAAAACCTCCAAAACCGCCAATAATACTAACCCCACTTATTGCGAGCAATCCTTCGACCGATCAGGCAATATTGTGGCATATTGCGCGCAACATACCAGAATTACGTAAATGGGTTATTGCGAATCCGTCTGCTGGAGCTAAGCTTTTGGAGTACATTTCGCAGCGGGGCGGACCGGACGTGCGACATAGTTTTGAAGTGCTGTTTGCCGGGTATGACAGCGTAAGTTAGTTGAGATTTAGTTGAGATTTAGTTAAGATTTTTGCTCTACTCAAGCTCGCTTTTTTGCGCAAGACAGGCTGCGTAAACTTGTTTACGATTAGCAAATGAACCGTCTGCAAAAGGATGCTCTTTTACGATTTTCGTAATTGCTTCTTTAATTCGTAAGCCTTCGTTTTGTGCGCAGTCAAGCGATAGTTTTGCAAGCGCTTCTACACTTAAATCCGTGCTTTCAGCTTTTATTTCGTCATCACTTGCGCCGCCAATAACAAGCACTATTTCTCCACGAGGAGGATCCGACAACACGCCATCGTGAATATTTTGCACAGTTCCGCGACGAATTTCCTCAAAATCTTTAGTAAGTTCTCTACATAATGCCATTGGACGACTAGGACCGAGCACAGCTAAAACGTCTTCCATAGCTTCTGCGATGCGATGCGGAGCCTCGTAGAATACTATAGTTCTGCGCTCTGCTTTAAGAGAGCGTAAATGCTGCTGACGCTCGCCAGATTTTCGCGGCAAAAAACCTTCGTAGCAGAAGCGGTCAGTTGGTAGCCCGGAAAGTGCGAGCGCATCCAGAACAGCGCTAGGACCTGGAGCGCAAGTAACAGGAAGCTCACGTTCAATAGCCCTTCTAACAATTGCCAAACCAGGGTCGTTAATAGTAGGCATTCCAGCGTCGGAAACTACAAGAACCTTCGCACCTTGCTCTACTTCGTCGAGCAAACCGTCGGCTTTATTGCGCTCATTGTGGTCATGATAAGCAATCACGCGCCCAGAAACATGCACGCCTAATCGATTTGCTAAATCGTAAAGCCTGCGCGTATCTTCAGCTGCCACAATATCCGCAGTTTCGAGGAGATTTATTAGCCTGGAAGAAGCGTCGCCCATATTGCCAATTGGGGTTGCTGCAAGAAAGACTTTTCCGCGCGAATTGCTGCTTTCTGAAGTATTTTTTGCGATTTCTTCAGATTCAATCTCGCTCATTTTTACTCCTAGCCAACTATTTATGCGCACTTAATACTTTACAGCCGAGTATATTACTACATTTGCGCAATAAAATGCCTGCAAGGAGCGCAACGGCTATACAGCCTAAACTGATTGCAATTCTTTATGACGCCTAATTAATAACGAACGTAGATACTCGCTAATCGTAGATTCGCCCTCTTTTTTTGCATCTTCCGCAATTTTATCCTTCCAGGATTTAGGTATACGAAATTGAATAATTGTAGACGCTTCAAGATCACTCATAATAGGTGGTCGTCCAACAAGCGCAACATGAGCGTCTTCCATATTGTCAGTATCTGTAAGGTTCATTATTAAATTATTCATATGTTCGCGCGCTTCGTTACCTTCTCGCTGAACGATAGTGGTTCCATTATGCTCAATTACTTTGGCCATGCTTTTACCTTCTAAATCCATAAATAATCTTATATAAACAAACTATAAACTATTTTACCCTGTATCTCTTTATCCAATCATCAAAAGGTAAATCCCAAAATGATTCTTCGCCACTTCCAGCATGATAAATACGCAAAGTATTTTTTTCAATTTTCATAACAATACCAATAGATTGCATTAATACATCATTATGCTTACCAGTTAAACGTATATACAAAACACCTTTATACTCCATTTCTTCTGTTCTTATTGGGTTCTCTACAGCATAAGCAATATCTTCTGGAGTTAAGCCATGCTTATTACTATGGTTTTCAAATATAATTCTTATTCTCCTCATAGCAATATTGTAATACAATATTGTAGTACAGTAAATAACTAAATGAATAGGAATTGCGCAATAAAATGCCCGCAAAGAGCACACGGCTCCAGCGGGCAGATTTTCTAGAACGCGCCAAATAGATCACACGATTTTGGGCATTGGAGTTGTGAGAGAAGAAGTCAAGTTTACTTGCACAACACCAGCACCAGCGTGAACTTCCACCTTCTTCAATGTCACAGTGCGCTCTTCAGCAGGCTTATGATCGTCGTCAGTCATAGTTGCAGGAGACTTAACAGCAACTAGCGCAAGGCTGTTAAAATCAACGCCGGCATTCGCGCACAAATCTTGCGCTGCAAATAACGAATCCTCAAAACCATCTTTTTCAATCACACGCTCAGACGGAACGCCATAAGCTTCTTCACAAAGCAACTTAACGCGATCCAAAAGCGCTTGACCTCTGCGACTTTCTGGCACAAACGTTTCAGCATCAGCACTAATTACCGACACAAAATCGTCAAGCTGATCTGCCAAACCATCGCCGCCATCGCGGAACAAATTGCCAACAATCGGCTTTCTGAATCCTAAAGACTTAGCTTGTTCCAACAATTCAGGCACTTGATCATCCTCACCCTCCCACAAATTAACAAGAGGGAAAGTAGGAATATTAAGCGATTCCAATCGTGCAACATGGAACGGGTAACGCCAAGCCAAAGTTTCGTCATCTCGCCAAGTTGTAGCGCGAGTAACTACAACTGCGGCCGCAGGCCAAGCCGCGCCAAATTCGCGAGAAGCAATATCCAACCACTTTTGAGCGCCAGCATCCGTGCCGTATCCTGCTTCAACAACCACAACATCATGCTCAGCGCAAGCCATTTCAACGCTTACTAAACTTGGAATACCAAGCGAAACGTTTGCAAACGGGCCGCAATGCACATAAATCGGAGAGCCGTTAATAGTTTCCGTTTTTGCAGGCTTTACAGCATCGGCAAGAATATTAGTAATTCGCCACAAGTCAACAAAATCGCCGAATTTACGAGGAACTCCATCCTTCGTACCAGCAATCATTGCAGCAACGCGCTCGGAAATCTCATCCATGCTACGCGAAAGAACCACGATTTGCATAAGTTCGCAAGTAGGCGTTAGCACAACACGCTCAGGAACAGTTCCTTTACCAAAATCAACCGCAATACTGCGCAACGAGCGGGAAGGAACCTCACTTACTCTAGGAACAAGAATAGTATCGAGCACGCCTTCATCAACTGCTTTTTCTGCAAACGACACAAGCAAATTCTGCGCGCAAGCAATAGCAGCCATTTCACCACACAAGCCCCAATCAATCAGCTCAGGATGAGAAAGTGAAGACTTACCGCCGCCACTTGCGCCACCTTTAGAACCAGCGGCTGTAATGCCCATGCTTGGCTGGCGAAGAACCGCAGCCGCATCCACACCGCGCTCACGCAAAGCGTCAACCAACGCAATAGTTGTGGTTGTTTTACCCTCACCACGAGACGCTTTAAGCGGAGTATCTGCAGTAACCAGAAGCACTTTGCCGTGCTTTCGAGGCTCGTTAGGATGCTGCTTCAAATAATCTAAATACCCGAAGGCATCAATTTTTTTAACCAAACCGAATGTTGTAGTGTATGAATCAAGAATGCTCATGTACCCCTCTTTCATAGGCATAGTTTCACAACAATGCACGCGGATAGCGTTAGTTACATGATTCATACTATACGATTGATTGCTTGCAGCATAGCCACCACGCGCAATATCTATGCGCGTTATTACTAACTTCTATAGCAAAATAACAAAACGTAACAAAAGAGCCTCCCTTATGAAATAAAAAGTTCATTTCGCAAGGAAGGCACTTAATTTTTAATAAGATTTAATTTTAGTGATCGGAACGATTAAAACCATTCTTCATACGCATGCTGGTAATGTACAGAACAGTGTCGAGCAAAGAATCAGTTTCTTTCTTCAACTTTGCTGCCATATCGTCATTCGCTTCAGCCAAAGCCTCACGCACTTTTTCGTCACGAAGAGCAGCAATAATTTCTTCCGAATCTCGCACTACGTCACCCAAGTAACCATCTTCGTCGCATTCGCGCTCCGGCTCGTATTCGCTCAAAGAAACGCCAAGAAGATCTGCCACTGTAGCATCCGTAGCCTTTACCATTGCGTGTCCAAGAGATCCAACAGTTTCTTGGTAGCGTTCGATTGCGTTTGCAGTGTCGTTAAACGCAGCATCTGCAAGAGCTGCAATAATACGATTTTCCCAGTAGAAGTTTTCGCTTGTGACGCGAGTAGTAGTATCTTCCAAATATTTTGGAGTGCGATTTACGTTCGGGTAGAACGGCACCAAAGAGTTGAAAGGATTAGATCCGTAAGTAATCCACTGAATTGTGCGGAAAGCTTCCGGCATATAAGGGCGGATTTGCATTACTGCAAGCTCGCTTTGACGATTAATGCCGATTGGGCGCAACATGTGACGAGTATGCTCGTCGCCAAGCTTGCCATAAGGATCATATTCAGTTCCCTGATAATGCGAGCTTAAAACGTACTTAACATCCTCAATCGTAACTTTGCGTTCTGGCTGACGAGCCCACGGAATGTCGTTGCTGTCCGGACGGTGATCAGCATCTTTACCATCCCACACTTCGTCGTACGGATTCAAGAAGCGCTCCATGAACCATGCGCGCGGAGTGTTGTAAACGTGGTCGGCGTCCGAATGGGAGCCGAAGGCGTCGCGAGGATTGAACGGGGAAGCATTTTCTACCGACAAATCCAAGTGATTTTCTTTAATAAACTCAAGCAAATCAGCAGAGCACATATGCTCTTCTTGATCGCCAAAAGCGTCGTCTAAATCAAACTCGTCAATTCCAAGCTGATTTGGCATAACAACATAAGCTTCGTCCGGCACGCGCTTAGCAATCCAATGATGACCACCAACGGTTTCAAGCCACCAAATCTCGTTCACATCCGAAAAAGCAACGCCATTCATCTCGTAAGTGCCATACTTTTCAAGCAACGCACCCAAACGCTCAACGCCTTCGCGAGCGCTACGAATATAAGGCAAAACGATTGTCAAAAAGTCTTCCTCGCCAATTCCGCCTGGAACTTCCGGCTTGTAATCAGCGTCGCCTTCCTTACCGTGTGCTTTTTGAAGCTCTACCATTGGATCTGCGCCGAGAACGCGCTCGTTGGAAGTAAGAGTTTCGGTTGCGCTCATTGCCACGTTTGCTTCGTTTACGCCAGCTTCTCCCCAGATTCCTTCGCGCAAATCCGCATTCGGCACGCTTGTGTATTGCATTGGGTTGTCCGGCAATTCAACTGTTACGTGGCTAAGAACAGACTTGTAAACGCGAGGCTGTTCTTCTGGCTTTACTACCACCAAACGCTTTGGATTAAATTCGCCATTTGCGGAATCTTCGTTACGCGCAATAAGCGTTGATCCGTCGTAGCTTGCGCCGCGGCCGACGAGAATTGTTGTGCATGCCATAAGCATCCCCCATTTGTGAGTTTTAATATTTTACTAATTTTTATTCCTGATTGATTCTATCGCTAGTTGCTTAAATTAAGCGCGACCGGTTAAGAATATTCCGCCTGCGTCTACGCCGGAAGTGCATTTGCGTACTTCACGCAACAATTCATTCATATAGAATCCTTGCTGAAGATTTGGAAGCGGATCTTGCGTTCCGAACACTTCAAACATGTATTCGTGATCTTTATCCGGAGGCTGCGGTCCGTTATAACGCATAGTAACTGCCGGGTCTTCGCAACCAACAAATCTACTTGCTTGCGAATTGCGTCCTTGCACTGCTTCTGGAATCATCGAAGGCATTTGACGCGAAAAATCTGCCGGAATTTGCAAAGCGTGAGAATCGTTAAAATCAAACATTAACGCTTCTACAGGAACGTTCGCAGCTGTCCAATGAATCCACTCAAAACCGCATACTGGTATTGCGTCATCGTCAACAAGTCGCCAATGCAAGTAGTGCACAAAAGATGGCATATTATCAACGTAAAAAGGGAATGAAACTACTGGAACTCCGTTAATTTTATTCTGCGACGGTGCAGCTTTAGAATAATCGTCCGGAATAATCGTGAAATCTGTTGAAATATTCATAATTTAAGTATCTACCATTACAGAGCACTAATCAACAGGCACTTTTATTAATTCAACTCAAAAAAACTATGAGCTTACATGAGTTAAACAACATATTAAAAGAGCCTGGAATCATGATGATTCCAGGCTCAGCAATGCGCACAACGACTGCAAAAGTTGAGCGCACGTCATATGACGGAAACTGTTTTATGTATTTTACTCTATTTTACTTTTCAGCAGCCCCCTCGCGAGCGGCAGCAGCCTTAGCAGCCATAGCAGCCTTCTTAGCAGCGCGCTCCTGTTCCTTAACACCTTCAATGAACTCAGCATGCTTCACTGCAGGAAGCCAGCCGGTGTTCACAACCTTAACCTGCCATACCCAAGCCAAAGCGAAGAGAATAACAGCAAAGATAATCAAGCTCACAGCACCAACGCCTGCACCAAGGTGAGCGAAGTTACCAACAACGGTACCAACCCAACCAAAGTCAGCATCGCCGAAGGTGGAGTTTGCCAAACCGAAGGAACCCATAACTGTGAGCAATACTGCTGGGAGGAATGTAATAATCAAACCGTTGATAAAGCCACCAATGATAGCACCACGACGACCGCCGGTTGCATTACCGAACACGCCTGCACCGCCACCATCGAAGAAGTGAGGAACCATGCCAGGCAGAATCAAAGCCAAGCCCCAAGCTGGACCCATCCACACTGCAATAAGACCAAGAGCTACAAGGCCGCCGACGAAGGAAGCCAAGAAGCCAATGAGGGAAGCATTAGCGCCGTATGGGAACACGATTGGAATATCCAATGCTGGGCGTGCGCCTGGAACAACCTTGTTAGCAATGCCCTGGAATGCAGGTACCAATTCGCCCAAAATAATACGAACGCCGTAAAGAATCACGCTAACACCAATGCCGAACTGCAAAGCCTGAGCAAATGCAGCCATGTAGAATGCGCTGTAATCAGTAGGATTAGATGCAAAAATCTTGAAGAGTTCCTTAGCTGGAAGAACCACAGAAGCCCACACGGCAAACACCAAGTAAAGCACAACCATCAACAAGGTGGTGGAAACCATGGAATCGCGCAAGAAGCTCAAGCCCTTAGGGAAGTTGATATCCTCAGTAGACTTTGACTTCTTACCAACAGCGGCACCAACAGCACCAGAAACGATGTAGCTCAAAGAGTTAAAGTGGCCAATCGAAAGCTTATCCCCACCGGTGATGCGGTTCATAAATGGCTGAGCGAAAGCTGGCAAAACAACCATAACGGTAGCCATAATAATGGAGCCGACGATAACAATAAGAAGCTGGTTACCTGCGCCGAAGCCCACAGAAAGCACCAAAGCAAGCAGCATAGACATGAACACCATGTGGTGGCCAGTCAAGAAGATGTACTTCAGTGGAGTAAAGCGTGCAGCGAGAAGCATAAGAACGAAGCTAAGCACAATAATGTATGCGGAAGTAGCACCGTACTGTCCTGCAGCTTGAGCGGTAATAACTTCGTTAGTAGGCACAACGCCGTGAGCACCAGTAGACTTCAAAACCAAGTCACCAAATGGAGCAAGAGCGCCAACCACAACGCCAGCACCAGCACCCAAAATAAGGTAACCCATAGCAGCCTTTAAGCCGCCAGCAATAACCTGGCCAGCGCTACGCTTAAGCGCAATAAGGCCGATTGCAGCAATAATACCAATCAAGTAAGCCGGCACATTCAAAATCTGCTGGCTTATGAAATTCAAAATCTGAACTACAATGTTCATTTTCATTTCCTTCTTTTTTATTTAGAAAAAGCGAATAGCGGACAAAATCATATGCACAATCAAGCAAATGCAGCTGCGCAAATGCAAGCAATCGGCATAATCAAACGCTTATTTGTTGCGCATAATTTTATGCGTAACGTTCGAGTACGCTCTTCACCTCTTCAACATCCATAAAGTTTTCGATAGTTTCAACAGGAGTGGTAGTGCCCTCAAGCTCAGGAGCGAGCTGTGGAGAAGTGAGCACAAGGTCGTTCATGTTTGCGGTACCTTTTGCACTTCCAGCGTCGGAAGTAGTAACCGTCACATCAAGACCAAGGTCTGCTGCTGCAGCCTCAACATTGATTTTGAGCAGTACAGACGTGCCAATGCCGTTTCCGCATACGCACAGAATGTTCATAATTACCTCTTTCTTTGAGTTACTTTCTAATTTTACAAAACTTTGCTGTTTTATGCCTAATTTTTAAGAATTGTGCGGATTTCTTCGGCATTTTTCGCTTCCGCAAGTTCTTTAGTTTTTGCAGGATTAGACAATGCCGCAGCAACAGCGGCCATAACGCCAATGTGCTCACTTTCGTCGTGGCCAGCAAGACCAATAACTAAAGAAACAGGATCATTAGCAGCATTGCCGAATTCAACAGGAGTGCTTAAGCGAACCCAGCTTAAACCGCTTTTTAGCACTGCTGCCGAAGGACGCGAATGCGCCAAAGCTAAGCCTGGAGCAATAACAATGTACGGACCCATTTTCTCAACTGTTTCAATCATTTGGTCCGTGTATTCGTCTGTGGTAAATCCTGCTTCTTTCAAAGCATCGCCCGCAAGACGAATTGCACCGCGCCAATCTTCAGCCGCAACATCGAGGCGAACTGCAGCGTCAGGAAGAAGCTCGTCAATATCTGCGCTCATATTTTCCCTTTTCTAATTTTATTTGTTAATATAATTATTTTTTTTAATAGATACTTTTAATAGTTTCTATTAGTTATTAGTTAAGTTATTAGTTGTATTTTGCAATTAGCAAATATTTTGTTATTCCTGCATAATCGAGTGATAGAACTTTCCAGCTAAAGCCTCACGAGCTTTATCCTGCGCTTGAGCAAATGTAGTTTGTGCAAGTTCTGCACGAACATCATCCAAAGCAACTGGTGTCATAGAAAGCGAGTTAATACCAAGACCAGCAAGAACAACTGCCAAATCTGGGTCCGCTGCAGCTTCACCACACACGCCAACTGGCATGCCATGCGCATTACCTGCGTCCGCAATCATTTTAATTGCGCGCAAAACCGCAGGATGCCAAGCAGTTTGATAATTTGAAACAGAACCCAGAGTTCGATCAGCAGCAAGCGTGTATTGCGTCAAATCATTAGTTCCAATCGACACAAAATCAGCAACTTGAGCTACTTCCTCAGCAACCAAAGCAATAGAAGGAACTTCAGCCATAACGCCAACCTTCTTAAGACCTTTAGACTTGCCAAGCTTTACAAAATACGCCGCCTCGTGCTCATCTGCAACCATTGGAGCCATTACCCACAGGTCTGCATTCGTTGCAGCATCAGCGCGAGCCAAAGCCTCCAACTGGCCATCCAGAACATCCATATGCTGCCTTAATGTACGCAAACCGCGAAGCCCTAAAGCAGGATTTGGTTCATCCTCAGGCGTTAAGAATGGCAATGGTTTATCCGCACCGGCATCAAGCAAACGAATAACAACTTTCTTGCCTTCAAACTGAGATAGAAGTTTTGTGTAGGCTTCCGTTTGCTCTTCTACGCTAGGCGGCTGTTCGTTGCCAATAAACAGGAATTCCGTGCGGAACAAGCCAACGCCTTCAGCACCATATTTGTGAGCAATTTCAGCATCTGAAGGCTTGCCAACATTAGCCAAAAGTGGAATAAGATGGCCGTCTTTAGTGCTTCCAGGCATTCCACGCAATTCTCGCGCACGATCTGCACGCTCACGAGACTCACGCACGCGCGCAATCTCTTCTTCTGAAGGCTCACTCACAACAGTTCCGTGTGCAGCATCTACCACAACCATCTGATGGTTCTTTAACTGAGCTGCATCTCGCGCTCCAACAACGGCAACGATTCCGCGAGCGCGCGCAAGAATAGCCGTGTGGCTTGTAGGACCGCCGTCAATCGTCACAATTGCCTGAACCTTGCTCAAATCAAGAGAAGCAGTATCTGCTGGCGAAAGATCCTTTGCAACAAGCACAAAAGGAGACTCGCTTTCTGGCACGCCAGGAGCCTCAACGCCCATCAAGGACGCAATAACACGCTGTCCAACATCATGCAAATCTCCTGCACGCTCAGCCATATAACCACCGAGGTTACGCAACATGTTTTCAAATTGCGCGAAACCTTCCCAAGTGGCGCGTTCAGCAGTTTTACCAGCAGAAATTCCAGATTCAATAGCGCTTATTAAAGCAGGATCCGATGCCATTTGCGCAAGGGCTTGCATAATTGGCGCAGCTTTTTTAGTCCCCTCATCTGCCGCTTTAAGAGCATCGTTCGCACGCTGGTTTAAGTCTTTATTTACTGCGTCTAAAGCATTTTTTACTGAAGTTTTGGCATCTTCGACTGACACTTCAGCAGGACGAGCAACATCTTCTGGCTCATGCAAAGCAGGTGCCATACACAATACTTCACCAGATGCCATTGAACGACCGATACCAACACCAGTGATTACCATACTTAAACCCTCCTTTAGGTTTTTAGAAGCTTTACCGCAGCCGCAATGCTGTTAAAGCAATTCTTGCAGGTAAACGTTTCTTACTAATGAAACTATACACCATTAAAAACGTTGTTACAACAAGTGAAAACGTTTTCTATATTTTTCAGTTAATTGTGTTACACTAAGCAGTACAGATAGCAATCCAAATCTAAGCAAATCTGGAAAATGCTTTTACAATAAAACAATAAATTAAAAGCGCGAAAGCAAAAAATAAAACAAAAATATTAACTTAATCTAATCTAAATTCAAAGGAGAAAAAATGGCAATCGCAACTCGAACCGTTACTATAGAAGACCCTGTTGGCATTCACGCACGTCCAGCTTCAGAATTTTCACAGGCCGCAATGGCTTCAAATTGCACTGTAACAATTGCTAAAGGCGAAGGCGCTCCAGTAAGCGCAAACAGTATTCTTTCGATTATGGGATTGGGCATTACTAAAGGTGATTCAATCACAATTACAGTAGATGGCGAAGATGCCGAAACTGTAGCAAGTAATCTTGTCGACGTAGTCACGAAAGGTGAATAATATATAAACAATCAGGCAAATAATATTCGTTCTTGCGGTGCTGCGACGCTAATCATCCCTGCAGCACCGCACCTATATGGGGGCAATTATGACAAATCAAACAAATCAAAACGCCTCCATAACGCATGTTGCCGCACTCGCGAAAGTTTCAATCGCAACCGTATCACGCGTTCTTTCAGGAAGACGCACCAAAGATGATGACATTGCCAAACGCGTTAGAAAAGCAGCAGAACAGCTTAATTACTCAGTAAATTACGCAGCAAGCGCATTGAGAAGCGACACTACAAACACTATTGGCGTACTAATAAGCACAGATACGGCAAACGATTCTTTTAATATAAACATGCTTTCCGCATTGGATGAAGCGGCACATGAAATAGATAAAATACTTCTTGTTGGCACGGGAAAAGACGCAGAATCTCAAGAAGAACGCATAGAAGAGCTAATTGATCATAATGTTGATAGCCTTATTGTGGTGCCGTCGAACAATACTGATTTAACAAAAATACTCGAAAACTACGTGAATAATCTTCCGATTGTACAAATTGGTGGCGCAGCTACTTCGTTCCACATTAATTGGGTTGGCATGGATCAAGAATCAATGATGGAAGCCGCTTTAATACATCTTTCACATCACGATGCGCACAATATTGCTTATTTAAGCGGGAATGTTGACTCTACGCAAAGCGCAAACTTATTTGCTAATTTCCAAACTGCTGCGAGCCGTTTAAGCTTACTTTCTGAGCCTGATTGGACTACTTTTGGTGAGCTGACGTATCAGCGAGGATTTAAGGATACTTTGAAACTTTTCTCTGCTTCCGCTTCTAAACAAGCGCGCATGCCAGACGCGATTATTTGCGCAAATGATGCCGTTGCAATGGGCGCGCTCTTAGCTTTGCATGAACTTTCTCTTAGAATTCCGCAAGATGTGCGCGTAATCGGCTATGGAGATAGCAGGCAAGCGGAAATATCCGAACCAAAGCTTTCTTCAATCAGGCCCCCGTACCAGCAGATTGCACGCGAGGCAATTCGATTAGCAACTGCAGAAAAATCCGAGCAACATTGGCTGCCGGCACACATGGAATTTAGGCCGGAAATTATGCGCCGCGAGTCAACGAACGCTCCAAGAATAGGAACAAGCGATATGTCACTTCCGTGGAGAATATAGCAAAAGCTACACGTTATTTTATACGCTATTTTCTACAGAAGCGAGCAGAATAGCGCTTCAAAAACAAGCATTGCGTTACCATTACAAGCCAAACGTTTACGAGCCGTAGCAATATTATCAACGCAATTTAACGCGTGCGAAACCGTAAGATTCTTAGCTAACGCCAAAATGTTAGATTTATACTCTTGATTTATAAGTTGCGTAGAATCCTGCGCTTTGTTAAGCACAACTAAAAAGTCACGATACACGCTGTCGATTGCGTCAAGAGAACGCCCCAAAACGTCACGACTTACGCGCGTAACTTTGCGTTTTACTTCGTCTTTTTTGCCGATTGCGTTGTAAGCTGTGCGCAATTTTGGCGGAACCCTGTCCGAATCCGCTAAACCGTTAATTCGGCGAAATTCATTCTGCTGAGCCTCAACATTACGCTGAACCTCATCTTCTGCTTGAGCTTTTGCATCGTCAATAAGCATTGACGCAAGCATAACCGCATCACCAGCATCGTGCATGCGAAGAAGCCCCGCAACCAGCTCATCTCGCCTACTTAAAGCACGCTCATCGCTTGCGTAAAGAAGCGCAGTTTCCACATTCCCCTGGCAAAGTCTAGCTGCGCGATTTGCCAGCTTACTATCAGAACCTGTTTTTGCAACAATATATTCCGCTATTGATTGCTCATCTGGAGTAGCTAATTGCACAAGTTGCGTACGCGAGCGAATTGTCGGCAACACGTCTTGAGCGTTCGAAGCACAAAGCAGCCAAATTGTGTGCGCGCTCGGCTCTTCAATTTCTTTAAGCAACACGTTCGTACTACGCTCAAGCATTCTGCCAACGTCTTCAATAATAATAATTCGCCACGGAGCAGTACTCGGCATTTGCTCAGAAATTCCAATAACTTCGCGCACTGCATCAACGCTAAGAGTTACACCTTCTGTTGCAAGAGTGTGAACGTCCGGATGCGAGCCGGCTAAAACTTCACGAGCTGTTTTACTAAGCTTTTCACCATCATTCTCGCCATGATCCGGGCTTTCCAGGGCTGCTGCAAACGCTCGCGCAACCTGCACGCTACCAAAGCCGTCAGCTCCACAAATAAGCCAAGATTGCGCTATTTTACTAGCATCTGCGCAAGCTACTTTCCTTAAGCGCTGAACCACTTGCGCCTGCCCAACTACGCTGTCCCATACGCTCATCGCTTCACCCCCTGAATTCCACTGTTAGCGCATCTTATTCGAATTAAATTTTTGCAATTAAATTATTTACATC
The DNA here is from genome assembly GCA_947088155.1 of uncultured Gardnerella sp. Taxonomy (GTDB): domain Bacteria; phylum Actinomycetota; class Actinomycetes; order Actinomycetales; family Bifidobacteriaceae; genus Bifidobacterium. The sequence goes on from CAMUFL010000008.1 coordinate 16,900, forward strand.
ATTAGAAATAAGCTCAGCCAACGATTTCGCAGAACAAGTTGCGTCAAGCACACGATACCGCTCAGCATTTTCCTGCGCTAAATCCAAAAAAGCCTCACGCGTGCGTCTTGCGAAATCAATTCCAGCAGATTCCATGCGATCTTGCTCACGATGCAAACGCTTAAAAGCAGCTTCTGGTTGCATATCTAGCAAATACGTGCGATTAGGCCACAGAGAACCCGTAGCCCACTCGCTTAAGTTTTGTATATCGTCCATTGTTAATTCGCGACCGCCTGCTTGATACGCCAACGAAGAGTCAATATAGCGGTCAGTAATTACCACAGCACCACGCTCTATTGCAGGGCGAATAACCTCCGCAACATGCTGAGCACGATCGGCAGCGAAAAGTAGCGCTTCGGTCCTAGGAGCCACAAAAGAGCCGTGTAACAATATTTCGCGCAAGGACTTACCTAGCAAAGTGCCACCAGGTTCACGAGTAACAACTACTTCACGGCCCAAAGATTGCAAATGTTTTTGTAGAGCTTCAACTTGCGTAGTTTTACCAACGCCATCAATGCCCTCAAAAGATATAAACAATCCTTTGTTTTCAGCCGCTTCAGCACCGCCGCAACCGCAGTTTCCACCGCATGCACAACCGCCAGAAAAATCATTATTGTAAGATTCCATAAGTCAACCCTACTTATATTTTCTACTCTGCCGCTGTTGCTGATGTTGCTTTTTTAGCAGTCGCTTTAGCAGTTGACTTTTTAGCGGTAGACTTTGCAGTCGTCTTTTTTGCAGTCGTCTTTTTTGCTGTACTTGACTTAGCAGTTGACTTTGTACTTGACTTTGCAGTTGACTTAGTGCTTTTAGTTGTGCGCTTCTTACGCTTCACAGGACCTGCGGCACGCTTTTGAGCCAAAAGTTCGAAAGCTTCCTGCGGATCAATCGACTCTGGCGTATACTGCTTTGGCAAAGTGCGATTAGTTTCGCCATCCGTAATATAAGCCCCGTAGAAACCGTCTTTAATAACTACAGGCTTACCAGTTTCCGGATCCGCGCCAAGCTCGCGAAGTGGAGGTTTAGCCGCACCTCTAGTACGCTTACCGTACTTTGGTTGCGCAAACAAAGCTTGAGCCTCTTCTAAAGTCGTGCTAAAAATAGCATCTTCGCTTGCAAGCGAGCGCGTTTCAGGCTTGGATTCTACCGTTTCTCCCGCAGCAGCGTCCACAGCAGCATAAGTTTTGGTTAAGTACGGGCCGTAACGTCCGTTACTTGCTTCAATTCGCGCAAGTTTTACCACACCTTCGGCATCAACTTCCTCATACTCACCCACCAAACGTGGCAAGTTCAAAAGTCGCAAGGCATCCTGCAAACTTAAAGTTGCAGGATCCATAGTCTTAAACAAAGACGCCATTTTTGGACGTGGCTTAGCAGTTTTTGCGTCAGATTTAGAAGTTTTAGAAGACTTAGCTGACTTGGAAGAATTAGCAGACTCATTTTCGGAATCATCCTGCGATTCCACCAATGCCACATACGGCCCAAAACGCCCGTTGCGCACTTCCACAGTTCCGCCAGTTTCCGGATCAGTTCCAAGCACACGCGGACCTTCCGCATTATTCTCAAGCAGCTCACGAGCTTCAGAAATAGTAAGCTCATCCGGAGCCAAGGTTTCCGGCAAAGAAGCGTGACGAGGATTGCCCTCAGCATCCAAATGCTCAGTATCTTCCAAATACGGTCCGTAACGACCAACACGCACATGCAATCCGTCACCAATATCTATGGTGTTAATTTCGCGCGCATCAATTTCGCCGAGTTCTGCAACCTGCTGTTGTAAACCAATGTGAGCATCATCAGCAGACTTAGCAGAATCATCACCAGAACCAAAATAGAATCTAGTCAACCAATCGCGCCCGGTTTCTTCACCATGCGCAATCCTGTCCAAACCATTTTCCATATCCGCAGTAAACGCGTAATCAACATACTTTGGGAAATTAGCTTCCAAAAGCTTAATCACAGCAAACGCAAGCCAAGAAGGAATTAGCGCGCGTCCACGCTCGTACACATATCCGCGATCAATAATCGTCGAAATAATACTCGCATATGTAGAAGGACGGCCAATTTCCTTAGCTTCCAGCGTTTTTACTAACGAAGCTTCCGTGTAGCGAGCTGGAGGCTGAGTTTCGTGACCATCTGCAGTAACGTTTTGAGCTGCAAGAACGTCACCAGCTTGCATTGGCGGCAAAGCTTTATCATTATCACCATCAGCTGCTGAAGCCGTACCAAAAACCTTCATAAAACCAGCAAAAGTAATTACCGTGCCAGAAGCTTGGAACAATGCCTCGCCATATTCGCCAGCATTTGCGTTTAACTTAACAGTTGCAGTAAAACCAGTAGCATCAGCCATTTGCGAAGCAAGAGTACGCTGCCAAATAAGCGTATATAACTTCAGCTGATCTGCAGGAAGTTTACTTGCCAACTCATCTGGACTTAAGAAATGCGCTCCAGCTGGTCGAATACATTCGTGAGCTTCCTGCGCTCCAGCAGACGTAGTTGCGTACTGCTTAGGAGATTCCGCAACATATTTATCACCAAAAGCTTCACGCGCAGCCTGACGCGCAGCCTCAATCGCCTCTTTAGAAAGCGTTACAGAATCCGTACGCATGTACGTAATATAACCGTTTTCGTACAAAGATTGAGCAGCTCGCATAGTTTGACGAGAGCTCATAGAAAGTCGATTACCGGCAGTTTGTTGCAAAGTTGACGTAGTGAAAGGAGGCAAAGGACGGCGGCGATACGGCTTAGTTTCCATTGCGTTTACTACGAAATCTGTTTTTTGCAAAGATTGCGCAAGTTTAGTTGCAAATTCAGAATCTACATGCAACGCCGGCTGCGACTCACCTTTTGCAGCAACCAACTCACCTTTTGAATTGAAATCTTTAGAACCAGCCAAACGACGTCCATCAAGCTCAGTCATACGAGCTTCAAAATCAACATCGCGACCATCCGCATCAGCAGAATGCAAAACCGCGCTAATATCCCAATAAGACGCTTTAGCAAACGCCATTCGCTCACGCTCACGCTCAACAATAAGTCGAGTAGCAACAGACTGCACGCGGCCAGCTGAAAGACCCGGACCAACTTTGCGCCACAATACTGGCGAAAGCTCATAGCCGTACAAGCGGTCAAGCACACGACGCGTTTCCTGAGCATCTACCATATTGTTATCAACATCGCGAGTATTACTCAACGAAGATTGAATAGCATCCTTAGTAATCTCATGAAAAACCATGCGCTTTACCGGCACTTTTGGCTTCAAAGCTTCAACCAAATGCCAAGCAATAGCCTCGCCTTCGCGATCCTCATCAGTTGCCAGATACAGCTCGTCAGATTTAGCGAGCGCAGACTTCAAATCAGCAACCGTTTTCTTTTTATCCGCACCAACAACGTAATATGGCGCAAAACCATGATCAACATCAACACCAAACTTGCCGAACGCAGCTTTGCGTGAAGCCGGCACCTGGCTTGGCTGAGCGAGGTCGCGAATATGCCCCACTGACGCCATTACGGTGTATCCATTACCTAAATACCCGCCAATTTTGCGCGCCTTAGTGGGAGACTCCACAATGACTAGCTTATGTTCCGCTGTCATATTCGCTCCTTTCATCAAACAATCAAACATATAAGCGCAAACTTTGTACGTTTCACGCTAACTGTATCGCAAATATATGCTATACGTCTATCAAATTCCACCTCGGTGGATAAAAGCAGATAGAGTAGACAATTTTTTATGCAGCAGATGGCGGAGTTGGCGGCGCGCCAACTAAACCAAGCCTATTCAAAGGTGCAGCGGTAGCGTGACGCATTACCATAATTACGCCATAAACTAGCAAAGATACACCTATAATCAGCCAGTAAGTTGCAAGATAAGACACGTTTGCAGCCCACTGAGCGAAAATATCTACGCCTGGAAGAATCTGCCAAACTAAATAAATCGCATATAGGCAAGACAACACACCTAGCGTAATCATAGAGCTTCCCACAATTTGCACGCTTATTGAGGAACGTCTATACGCCGGCATATCCATTCCGCTGCTACGAGTGCACGCGAGGATTATAAGCGTTAAAGCCCCAACAATCAGTACCGATATAAGTACATCGGAAGACCTATGCCAATGAGCTTCAACCAAAGAAAGCTCAACAAGAACCGTTATAAACGAAGCAAAAATAGCAGCCCAAGCGCGCCAAATACGAGAAACCGCGCAAATAAGCAAAGCACAAGCCGTGGCAATAAGTAAAGTATGCCCGGAAGGAGCTGAATTCGTTGACAAATACTCAATATTTACAAGCATTGGGCGAGGAAGAATCTTTTTCAAAGGCTCTGCTGCAGCAGCCAAAACAATAATGCCAGCGCATTGTCCAACAAGCCACCAACGTCTTCTAACACATGCCACAACAAGAGCAGCAACAGAAATAATCACGCCAAGAATAATGATAACAAGCGAAACACTTAGCGGACGCAAGCAAAATCCCAGCCAAGAAGGAACACCATGAGAGCCAAAGCCGGAAATTACCATTTCTTCGTAACTTTGGCCTGTTACGGTTTCTACGCTCATAAACCATAAGCCCACTGCCGAAAGTAAGAACAGAACTGCGATTGCAACACACCACAGTATTGCTGATATTCGCGGACGTTTCATGAGCGGATCTAATTCGGACACTTCATCTTCAATAGAAAAATCTTGATCGTTGTTTTTTGCGGACTTATCTTCCGCTTTTTCAGCAGATTTTCCCTTCAGATTTTTCGCAAAAATATTTTCTTCAGACGCGTCTGCATTAAGCGACGACGAATTAGAAGATTCAGAATTAGGAACTGCAGAAAATGCCTTAATATCAGGCAGTTCAGGCAATTCTTCAATATCGTGAAAAATATCAGTACGTGAATTTTCACTCAATTCTGCAGATTCAGATTGTTCCGCAGAACCGTCTGATTGATTATCTGTACCAGTAGCTTGCATTCCTGTAAATTCTTCGCTCATACTCTAGACTTTACGACAGTCTCTACGACAGCGCGAGTTTTGCGCATAATAAGCACAATAATAAGCACAATAAAATTGAGAATAATAAAACCTCCGCGCACCCACCAGAGGCCACTTACCCTTGCTGCATTTCTGCCCTGGGGGGATTGGGTGACGTAGTGCCACACGGAGGCTTTATCTATATTACACGATTTTCTCTACATGTCGAGTAGTAATAAATTAGTGGCAATAAATTAACGCTCGCTAAATAAATTACGCTCGCCAAACGCTCTTTCCATGCTCTTTTGCATCCTCAACATCAGCATTAAGCTGCGTTTCGTCCGCTTCAACTTCGCCAGCAATATAACGCTCAACTAATTCACGAGCTTCATTATCTTCGTGCTGAACTGCAGGAGACTTCATAAAGTACGAGCTTGGAGCCAAAATCGGTCCAGACAGGTGCCTATCAAGAGCAATTTTTGCAGCACGAACCGCATCAATAACAATACCGGCAGAATTTGGAGAATCCCAAACCTCAAGCTTGTACTCCAAATTAAGCGGAACATCGCCAAAAGTCGTACCTTCCAAACGCACAAAAGCAAACTTGCGGTCATCCAGCCAAGCCACGTAATCAGAAGGACCAATATGAACGTTATGCTCATCCATTTCGTGCGGCACTATTGACGTTACTGCGCGCGTTTTAGAAATCTTTTTAGACTCAAGCCTAGAGCGTTGAAGCATATTCATGAAATCCATGTTTCCACCAACGTTCAGCTGATACGTGCGATCCAAGCGCACACCGCGATCCTCAAAAAGACGAGCCATAACGCGATGCGTAATAGTAGCTCCAACCTGGCTCTTAATATCGTCACCAATAATTGGCACGCCCGCATCGCGGAATTTTTGCGCCCACTCAGGATCAGAAGCAATAAACACAGGCAAGCAGTTTACAAACGCACAGCCAGCTTCCATTGCAAAAGTAGCGTAAGCTTTATCCGCCAGTTCCGAGCCAACCGGCAAATAAGAAACAAGAACGTCAACATGCTTGTCGCGCAAAACTTGAGCCACATCAACAGGCTCAGCCTCCGACTCATCAATCATTTCACGGTAATAATCGCCCAAACCGTCATAGGTAGGACCGCGCATAACTTTTACGCCTAAATTTGGCACGTCAGCAAAACGAATGGTGTTGTTCTGAGAAGCGCCAATTGCTTCGCTTAAATCATGCCCAACCTTAAGCGAATCAACATCAAACGCTGCCACAAACTCAATATCGCGCACACGATACTGGCCAAACACAGCATGCATCAACCCTGGAATTTTCTCACCGTCATCGGCGTTCTTGTAATATTCAACGCCCTGAACCAGCGACGAAGCACAATTACCTACGCCGGCAATGGCAACGCGGATGCTCATATAGACTCCTTGCCTGCAAAATAAGCGACATTACGTTATGCCGCACTAATACCATATTTCATAATACTATCGCCAACCAATATGAGCCAATATTAGATATTTTTAATCGTTTTTAAGCGAAAATAAATAATTTTATGTAGAAATTCAGCACCGGGCGCTACGGTGGGATGTATGGTTGCACATAATAATGGACGACGATCTGCAGCTTCGCGCACAAAAACGCCACGAAGCGTATCATCTAAATCGCAGAATAATACTGACATGCCAGGCTCGGTTCCTCCACGCAATAGTAGCGCGCGAAAAGCAGCATACAAATCAGCATCTGGCAACAGCAACCATAGTTCAAGACGAGAACGTTCACGCGAATACACTCGTAATCAACGTCTTAAAACTTGGCACGGAAGGCACCCAATTATTTTTTGGATGCTTATTGTAATCTTCGTTCCTATTTTGCTTGGCATACTTGTTTTTGCTTTTATGTACGCCACAACCGAAATACCTGCGCCAGACAAAGTTGCTATGGCAGACAAAACAAAAGTTTATTACGCTGACGGCAAAACGGAATTAGGTTCGTTTGCAGAACAAAATCGAGAAATTATCAACTGTTCTGCACTTCCTAAATACGTTGGAAAAGCAATAATAGCTTCGGAAAATCGTTCGTTCTACCAAGATGGCGGAATTGATTTTAAGGGAATTGGCCGCGCGCTTATTCATAACGTAACTACACGCGGACGCTGGGGCGGCTCTACGATTACCCAACAGTATGCGGAACGATATTATCTTGGCGAAACCAAAACGTATCTTGGAAAACTACACGAAGCGATTTTGGCTTTGAAAATTGCGCAAACTCAAGATAAAGACACTGTTCTTTGCAATTATATGAACACTATTTATCTTGGACGAGGCGCATACGGCATTCAAGCCGCCGCAAAAGCGTATTTTGGAATCGAAGCTAAAGATTTAACACTATCCCAAGCAGCGCTTTTAGCTGGAATTATTCCTGCACCAAGCAGGTGGGATCCTGCAATCGGTCCAAAAGAAGCCGGAATACGCTTTAAGCGCGTGCTTAAAATTATGAAAAAAGACAAGTATATTACGGCAGATCAAGCTGCAAAAGCAAAAATGCCGGATACTATTACACAAACTACGCAAAATATGTATGCAGGGCCGCAAGGATACTTACTGCACATGGTTCGCGACGAATTAACAAGTAATGGAGCTTTTACACAGGAAGATCTTGATAGCGGCGGGTATCGCATTATCACAACTATTGACAAAACCAAGCAAGATCTAATGTTCAAAGTTGCAAGCCCTTCGCAGGACGGGCGTGGAATTGTGCCTCAAGGCTTACAAATTGGCGGAATCTCAGTAAATGCAAAAGATGGCTCAATTATTTCAGTTTATGCTGGCGACGATTATCTTACAAAGCCTCTAAACAACGCAACGCAAGCGCTATATGAACCTGGATCAACAATGAAACCTTTTGCGCTTCTTGGCGCAATCCAAGCTGGCACAAGCTTAAACACACTATTTAATGGCAATTCTCCGCGCAAATTCAACGGTATTGATAAACCAGTTGCGAACTTTGCAAATACCAACTACGGAATGGTTAATTTATACGGAGCTACAGCAAATTCTGTAAACACAGTTTACATGGATTTACAAAGCAAACTTGGTGCCAGCAAAGTGGCGCATACGGCTGTTCTGGCAGGGTTAAATCCTAAGCGAGTAAATGGTAAAAATCCGTTTACTGTGCTTGGCAACGACACTGTACATGTGAGCGAAATTGCGCGCGCTTATGCAACATTTGCGAATCAAGGAAGACGCCCTGATTTACATATTGTTGCCAGCGTTAAAAACCCTGACGGCAAAGAGTTTTACAGGGCTCCAACAAGCGGAAAGCAAGTATTTTCTCCAGCAGATTCCGCGTTGGCAACTAAAGCAATGCTAGGGGTAGTTCAGCGAGGCACTGCAATGGAGGCTCGCGCTATAGGAAGAGAAATTGCCGGTAAGTCTGGTACCGCAAATGATGAAACTGCAGGTAGCTTCGTTGGCTTTACGCCTAATGTAGTAACTGCTTTTGCCATGTGGAATCCAGACGCAAACGGAAGCCCTCAAATTATTAAGCCATTCCGCGAGTATCTGGGAGGAAGCGATTATCCTGTGCACTTGTTCACTCGGTATATGAAGCAGGCCTTGGCTGGCACTCCTAGCGTTAAGTTCCCTGAAGCAAAAGATAATGGCAAGATTGGCGGCCAGGACGGAACTTGGGGATTAGGCGAACGGCATGCTTATAAGCGCGAAAGCGAAAATAACGACAGCAAAGATAAAAATGACGACGCCGGCGCAGAAACAAATAAAAGCAAGGATAAAGATACGCCTAATAGTACTGAACAGGACTCAAACAAAGAGGATTCAAACAGTCACGATAATCTGTTGCGCAAATACGGAGACGCTTCTACTGGCGGCGGCGCAAGCGGCGGATACGGAAATAATTATGACGGAAGCAGCTACGGTAACACCTCATACGACACCACTGGTGGCGGTCAAAATGAGTACGACCCGTCTGCTTCCGAGTAATAATCCGCCGGCTTGCTAAACTACTTGCGCAAAGTTTTCAAAACAAGATTTTCAAGCGACTCAGCCGTCACACCTTCGTAGCCGTTAAGCTCAGCATGATGCTTGCTTTCAGCTATGTCTGCGCGCGAAAATCCTGTTTGTGCAATTACAGTCGCACCGGAATTAACTGCAGCAGTAAGGCCGGCTAAAGAATCTTCGATAGCAATACAATGAGCCATTTGTTCCGCAATTTCTTCGTCAGTACCATGCACGCCAACCATTCGGCCCGCTGCAAGATACGGCTCAGCACTCGGCTTAGGCGCAAAACCGTCGTCGCCACACACGTAACCAACAAACGCACCATCCGGAGCATGTTTCACAATATTTTCAACCAAGCATCGCGGAGAATTACTTACTAAAATCGAAGGAATCCCAGCCTTCGTAAGACTTTTAAGAACGTCAAGCACGCCAGGAATCCACGGCACAGACTCAGCTTCACGAGCAGCAACGTAATCAACCATACCTTTGCCAATTTCTTCAACCGTAAGCTTTGTGCCGGAAGGGATCATCTTATTGGCAACAGTTTCCAATGATCCGCCGGAACATTCCCAAGCCAAATCTTCATCCCAGTAACCGCCGTATTTTTTAACTAAATAAAACTCAGACTCATGCCAATACGGCTCAGAATCAATAAGCGTACCATCCATATCCCAGAATACTGCGCGCAAAATATGCTTATTTAACTTCGCATTTTCCAACTGTAAATTCGCAAATTTTTCTGATTTTTCTGATTTTTCCGTATTTTTTTCTGCCATTCACAATCCTTTGTATTGCTGTTGTTTGCGCTTAAAACTTACATTCACTTTTAACAGCATTTAATTATTGTTCTTCATAAAGTTTTAACTCTTAACAGTTTTAGCTTTCAACAGTTTTATTCTTAACAGCGCAACTCATATACGTTACTACAAGTGCCAAGCTCTCCACAATACCACTGATTTTTCGTCTGCTACTGAATTATTTTCATACGAGTTTACATAATCCGAAGAGGAATGCGATGAAGGCAAGGCCCTTCGTTCTGTGCGAATGTCTCGCCTCCAGCGCCTAGCATTGCGCGAGCGCTGCATTTCCACAATGTCGCCGTCCGCATTTGCGGTAAAAATGTTACGTTCTGAAGATTCCGCAGCTTCCGTCAAATGACGAACTTGCCTTTTAAGCTGTCGATTTTCTTCTTGCAACGCTAAAATTTTCATAATCCCAGCAAGATTAATACCTTCATCTTGGCTTAAATGCTGAGTTTGCACAATTCTGCCAATATCTCTTAACGAGTAGCGGCGAGCGCCACCCCCTGTGCGCTGAGGCATAATTAAACACAAGCGATCGTATTGTCGAAGAGTTTGCGGATGCGTATTAGTAAGGCGTGCTACGTGGCTTACGGTAAATATTGGCAAATCAAGAGTAAAACCTACTTCATCTGCCCCGTCAAGCGTTGCAGTACCACGCACTAAAGCAACTGCACACATTTCATACAGTGCTTTAGTTTCACGCGTTATTGGTGTCATAGCACGCCTTCCTTTTAATTATTTTTTAATTTGCTTTTTTATTTTTAATTTATTTCTGATTTATTTTTTATTTGCGATTTTCTTACTTTTATTTTACTTTTGCCTCAAGTTGCTGATTTCTTCCGTATAAGATTCGCCGGCAGTTTTATCAAATTCTTTCGCTACACGCTTAAGTAGCATAGTTGCGCGCTTTGGTACGCGAATTTGCACAATGCCAATAAAATCGCCGTTAGATCCAGGCACTCCAGCACCTTGCACGCGAACCTCGTCTCCGCTGGAAGAACCTGCAGGAATCTTAAAAGTTACAGAATTGCCATCCACGTCTTTAAGCGTAACTTTTGCACCATGCACAGCTTCACTCAAAGTCAAAGGCAAATTTGCAACCAAATTGTTATCTCGCAAAGTAAAACGATCTGACGGCTCAACTTGCACGTGTAAATACAAATCTCCCGAAGGACCGCCAAATTTACCCTGCTTGCCCTTTCCTTTTAAGCGAATTTTCTGACCGGCTTTTACACCGGCTGGAATATGCGTTTTGAAAGTTTCACCTGCCGCGCGAAGCGACACAGTAGCACCCTTAAAAGCCTGCTTAAAAGTAAGTTTGATACTGGTTGTTATGTCTTCGCCAACTTCAGGCATATCCTCCGCTGGTTGAGCTTGCGAATACTGTTCGCCAGCAAAACCATTCGCGCCTTGGAATCCAGCTGCACCCGGGTTTTGACGTCCTCCGCTAAACATGGAGAAAATGTCACCCATATTTGGTCCAGCGCCGCTGGTTGCAAAACGAATGCGCGAGCCATTGCCGCCCATGCCGCCCATTCCAGCGCCGCCATTAAACATGGAGAAAATATCCGAGAAGCTAGATGCGTCAAAGCCTCCGGCTCCACCTGCTCCGCCTGCGAAACGAGCGCCGCCTGCGCCAAATTGACGAATAGCGTCGTAACGCTGACGAGTTTGACTATCTTTCAACACATCGTAGGCTTCGGAAACGTCCTTAAACTTTTCTTCAGCTTCTTTTGTTTTGTTCAAATCAGGATGATATTTTCGAGCAAGCTTGCGGTACGCTTTAGTAATCGTCGCTTCGTCAGCATCTTTGGAGACACCGAGAACTTTATAAAAATCCTTAGCTAACCATTCATTTTCAGCCATTTGTGCCTCCTTTCGTTATCAGCACATTGGCATATTTACGCTATTTTGATCTAATAACAGTCAAACAACGAATCACTGCTGCGGGGAAGCAACAACTACGCGAGCTGCGCGAATAACGCGATCTCCTATGCGATATCCCGCTTCAACAACCGCATCAACAGTTTCTTTCGTAGCGTCTGGATCTGGTTTGTGCAAAATTGCATCATGCTTGGTAGGGTCAAAATCTTCACCCTTCTCACCAAACTTTTCCACTCCAAACTTTTCAAAAGCCTTATCTATTTTGGTTGCAACAGCTTTGAACGAATCATCCATTTCGCTATGCTCGCGAATGCGATCAATATCGTCCAATGCTGGAAGCAGTGCGCTTAGCACGTCAGTAATGCCATGCTCGCGGAACAAATCTTGCTCTTTTTTAGCACGATTTCGGAAGTTAATAAATTCCGCACGCTCACGCTGTAACGCTTCTAGGTATTCGGCAGCCTCTTTTTTGGCTTTACCCAAAGGAGTTAAATCGTCAGTTTTAGCATTCTGATTTGCTTCAGTAGATTCTGCAGTATTAGCGTCTTCCGCAGAATCTGCAGAAACGTTAGCATCAGCATGAGCATCAGCTTGCGTTTCTGCCTGATTCTTACTTCCTTCACCAGCTTGCGCAGCAGCGTCTGCACTGTTATTTGTTTTCTTCTGGTCTGATGCTGATTCGCTTTCAGGTTTTACATCCATCGAGTCAGCATCTCCCATATTCTGCAAATATTCGTTGGCGTTGAACTCGGACATTACTTGTTGTCCTTATCGTCCTTGTCGTCGTCCACCACTTCGGCGTCAACTACGTCATCATCTTTAGCGGCAGAACCAGCGCCAGCAGCAGCGCCTGCACCCGCGGCACCAGCACCAGCGGCACCTGCGTTAGCACCTTGAGCGCCACCCTGAGCGTAAAGCTGCTGACCAATCTTTTGAGCAGAAGTCATCAACTCACTCTGAGCAGACTTAATCTTCTCAACGTCATCGCCCTTCAAAGCTTCCTTCAAGGCGTTCACTTTTTCGGTAACTTCCTTAGAGATTTCGTCCGAAAGCTTGTCTTTATTGTCGTTTACAAGCTTTTCAGTCTGGTAAGCGAAAGATTCAGCCTGGTTGCGAACTTCAGCTTCTTCCTTGCGCTTCTTATCTTCAGCTTCGTGAGCTTCAGCTTCCTTAACCATGCGATCGATTTCGTCCTTTGGAAGGCCAGAACCACCAGTAATAGTCATGGACTGTTCCTTACCAGTGCCCTTATCCTTAGCGGAAACGTGCACAATGCCGTTAGCATCAATATCGAAAGTGACTTCAATCTGCGGAACGCCACGAGGAGCTGGAGCAATTCCAGTCAACTCAAAAGTGCCAAGAGGCTTGTTATCGCGAGCAAACTCACGTTCGCCCTGGTAAACCTGAATCAACACGGATGGCTGATTGTCTTCAGCAGTAGAGAACACTTCCGAACGCTTAGTTGGAATAGCAGTATTGCGGTCAATAAGCTTCGTCATAATTCCACCCTTGGTTTCAATACCCAAGGAAAGTGGAGTCACATCAATAAGCAGAACGTCCTTGCGATCGCCCTTAATAACGCCCGACTGCACAGCTGCACCAACAGCCACGACTTCATCCGGGTTCACAGACTGGTTAGCTTCCTTACCGCCGGTAAGTTCCTTCACCAAATCCTTCACAGCTGGCATACGAGTAGAACCACCAACAAGAACCACGTGATCAATCTGGCTTACGGAAATTCCAGCGTCAGAAAGCACGTTGTTAAATGGCGTGCGGCAGCGGCCAAGCAAATCGGAAGTCATTTCCTCAAAGTGAGCACGAGTCAAAGTCTCATCCAAATGCACTGGAGTGCCGTCAGGAGTCATTGCCAAGTACTGCATAGAAATTGAGGTGGAAGTAGAAGAGCTAAGCTCCTTCTTTGCTTGCTCAGCAGCTTCCTTCAAGCGCTGCAAAGCAATCTTATCCTTGCTCAAATCAACGCCATACTTGTTCTTAACTTCGCCAACGAGCCAGTCGATAATCTTCTGATCCCAGTCGTCGCCACCCAAATGGTTATCGCCGTTAGTTGCTTGCACCTGAATTGTGGAGAATCCGTCGTCATCCTTACCAATTTCAAGCAAGGACACATCGAAAGTACCGCCACCCAAGTCGAATACCAAAATGCGCTCGTCTTCCTTGCCTTTTTCAAGGCCGTAAGCCAAAGCTGCAGCAGTTGGTTCGTTAATAATACGAAGCACGTTCAAGCCTGCAATCTTACCTGCATCCTTAGTTGCCTGACGCTGAGCATCGTTGAAGTATGCTGGGCATGTAATAACAGCGTCGGTTACTGGCTCACCCAAGTAAGCTTCAGCATCGCGCTTCAACTTCATCAAAACTTGAGCAGAAATCTCCTGTGGAGTCCACTTCTTTCCGTCAATTTCAACAGTCCAATCAGTGCCCATGTGGCGCTTTACGGAGCTAATTGTGCGGTCAACGTTTGTTACAGCCTGTCGCTTAGCAACTTCTCCAACCAAAATTTCGCCGGACTTGCTAAATGCCACCACAGATGGTGTTGTACGTGCGCCTTCAGCGTTCACAATAACAGTTGGGCTACCGCCTTCAAGAGTAGCAATGCAAGAGTTGGTTGTTCCCAAATCAATACCTACTGCGCGTCCCATATTTTCTCCTTAACTAGGTATTGCACGCTTTGTGCAATTACGCTTTCATTCAAGTTATGTAGTTCGTAAGCTGAGCTTTATTTAGATTCCATATTTAGATTCCATATTTAGATTCCATATTTAGATTCCATATTTAGATTCCGCATTGGGAGCTATATAAAATCTCAGCTTTTTTGCTTTCCAAAACTTGAGCCTACTACACTCAACTTATAAAAGTCAACTTTTATTCCCAAAAATTACAAAAAACTTTATACAACCAGACTCAAGTTTTGCAATTTGAGCAAATATAAGGAAAAATTCACGCGCTGAACTTAAAGTGGCGAAGTGAATTATTAAGCGCATTGTAGCGTGCTAAAACGCCAATAAGCGGCGTGCCAATGCCAGTTATAAGCTTAATTGCTTCAGTCGCCATCATCGCGCCAACAATAGCCGCAGTCGCGCCCAATACCGCCGATTTTGGCACGGTTTCTTTAGGCGGAGGGCAAGGGTACAAGTCTCGCAAGCAAGGCCCTTTTCCAGGCACAAAAACGCTTACTTGACCTTCGTAATAAAGCACCGATCCGTAAACTTCCGGTGTTCCTGCACTCCACGCGGCATCCGCAATCAAAAAGCGCGTAGCAAAATTATCACAACCGTCGATTACTAGATCGTGATTTTCTACAAGCTGCTTCGCATTATCTTCATTAAACCTAGGTATAAGGTTGATTTTTAAGCCCGGAGATAGCGCCTGCAGCCGCTTAGCTGCAAGTTGCGCTTTAGATTTGCCGCACTGATCAACCGTGTACAAAGTCTGCCTTTGCAAATTCGAAAGCTCAACAACGTCGTCGTCGCAAATAGTAATTTCGCCAACGCCTGCAGCAGCAAGCGAAAGTAGGCATGGAGAACCAAGCCCTCCGGCTCCGACCATGCAAATTTTCGCATTTCGAAGCAACTGTTGATGCGCAGGCGTAAAGCCCGGCAGGAGCAAGTGGCGGCAAGTGCGTTCCGCCTCAAGCTCCTGCACGTTATCGTAAATTTTATTAATCGTCATGCTGAATAATATGCCGAAATAATTTACAGTACCAAAATTTACAGTACGGAATCAGCCCAAGCGCGGCCTTCAACAGGCGAAGACGCAAGCGCGTGATTTCGCATTGGAATACGTCCAGCATCGTGAGCAAGCTTACCGGCAGTTACAGCTGCAGCCATTGCGCGACCCATCGTTACAGGATCCGGGCAACGAGTTACAGCGCTTGCAAGAAGCACGCCGGAGCAGCCGATTTCAAAAGCTTTAACAACGTCGGAAGCTGTGCCAACGCCTGCATCCAAAATCACAGGAACGCCAGCTTCCTTGCATTCGCGCACAATCAACTCAATATTTCGAGGGTTCAAAATACCAAGTCCAGTGCCGATTGGAGCGCCGCCAGGCATAACAGCCTTCACGCCAAGCGAAACCAAACGACGAGCCACAATCGGATCGTCATTCGTGTAGCACAGCACGCTAAAGCCTTCTTCAACAAGCTTTTCTGCAGCAAGCAAAACTTCGCGAGTATCCGGAAGCAAAGTATCGTCGTCTGCAATAACTTCGAGCTTAATCCAGTCGGTTCCAAGAGATTCGCGAGCCATTTTTGCAGTAAGCACAGCGTCATGCGCGGTTTTGCATCCTGCAGTATTTGGCAAAACGTTAATATTATGGCGCTGAAGCATGCCGTAAATGTCCACGCCAGTTTTTGCGTGACGACGCAAAGCAACAGTAGCTACTTCCGCACCCGAAGCCACAAGCGACTTCTCCATAATATCAATACTCGTCATGCCGCCAGTGCCAAGCAAAAGCCTTGAATGTAAAGTTTTGCCGCAAAGCTGCCAAGTATCGACACTTTCTTCTGCATTATTTTCAGAATTATTTTCTGCCATTTTAAGCCTTTTATTTAAAATTTAATATTTTGTAAGAGTCAGCCGCCTTGAACTGCGCTAAGAATCTCAATTTGATTCCCATCGCAAATCACAGTCGACGCCCACTGATTGCGTGAAAGCACATCGTCGCCAATTGCAACAGCTATGCCAGGACCTGCATCAGAACCGTAACGTTGAGCAATAAGCTCAGCAACAGTTAATCCGTCTTGAACTTCAATAGTTTCACCATTGACGACGATTTGCATAATTCAACCTTTATTAACGTCTATTAAAATTGTGCAATTAAAACTTGCGTAACTAGAAGCGGGCAGGATCGCAGCTTTCCAAGAAGCCCTTTTCCTTCTCAGTCAACTCTTGCTCAAGCACAAGCTTTGTAGTCAAAGAAGAGCCCAAAGCGGTGAGCAAAATTCCGTGACGGAAGTAGCCAGTGGAAATCGTAGTATGCGTCTTAGGATCAATACCAATGAATGGCAAATCGTCCGGAGTTCCAGGGCGGCCACCAGCAGTAACTTCAGTAATCGAGCATTCCTGAATGCCAGGAAGCACGCTTGCAGCATCACGAAGCAAGTCGAGCACACCACCGACCTTTGGAATATCGCGGTCATCTTCGCGAGAAGTAGCGCCGAGCACAAGCTCGCCAGTTTCCTTAGCGCGAGGAACCAAATAAACTGGACGGTCATGCACAAAACCACGAACCACAGAGCTCAAAATTGGGCGCAAAGGCTCTGGAATTGTCATACGAATCATATCGCCCCACACAGCGCGAAGCTTAAGCTGCGGAAGCATATCTTTAGCACCCAAGCCGGATGCCAAAACTGTGTCTGGGCCTAAATCGTCAGGAGTGCTTGCGCGACGCTCAATAACAACACCGCGCTTTTCAAGTGCGTCAATCATAGCTGCAGTGAAAAGACGAGGGTTGATTTGATGATCGTCCGGAACGCTTACAGCGCCAGCAATAGTTGGCGAAAGAGCAGGCTCAATTTCACGAAGCTTACTAACAGAAATATGCTCAGCCCTACGGCCGTAACGATGCTGCAAGTTTAGCAACTCGTTTACGTGCTCGTTATCTGCAGCGTCGCCGCCAATTACGTAAGAGCCGCACTCTAAGTAGCCGGTTGGCTTATCGGTGTACTTTGCAACCGAATCAACCAATTCCTTATACATAGTTGCAGACTCAAACATAAGAGGATACAACGCTTCTTGCTGATATTGCATTTCTGCGGTAGGAGCTAGCATGCCGGCAGCATGGTGAGAAGCACCGGAGACTGGATCTGGATCAATTATGCTAACTTTTACGCCAGCTTCCGTAAGTCTCCACGCTGTTGCTAAACCAATAATACCTGCACCAATAATACGAATATTTCGCATATATACTCCTTCCCTACGGCGGCATTACCCGCATCAGGTTTACGGTCGGCTTTCGCCCTCTCAGCCTGTATAGAACAAGCTCCCGTGTTTCGTAGCTTTGACTTTCAAAACTGCGATTGTAAAACGCTGCAATATTGCCAGCTTTAGCAGTATTACAAACGCTACAGGTGGACGTAACGAAATTATGTGAGCTTCGTCACACTACCTTGCAGCATTTTAGCACTTATGTGAAAAATTCGTTATGAGACGGTATGTCAAGCAGTAAAACTGAGCAATGTTCGTTACTAGCGCAGATTACGCTCGCGCTTACGAAACTCGCGTTGGAAGTCCACTGGACTTCCAACTTAAGCGAGTTTCCGCTCCGAATTGCCTTCGCGCGCTACGCTCTAAACGCGAAGCCATGTCGTCGCGCAGATGAAATTACTCAACCGAGCGCAGCAAAATCTCCTCAAGCGCGTGCTTTACCGAAACAGGCAGCGTACAACGCCACTGCGCCCACTTCACTACGGAAGGCTGATCAGTTGCGTAAGCGTTAAGCATATCAACATTGTTGCGATACTTTTCTGCTTCCGATTCGTTTTCGTATTCAAGAGTTGAGATTGCAGCAATAGCGCTTGCGCTTCCGTCTGTTTCGCGCACTGCGTCAAAAGCCATTTCCTTACCTCGGTACGGCACTTGCGCTTGAAGCAGGAATCTGTAAGCATCGCCGACTTTAGGGTCGGCAGCAATTTGCAATCCGCCGTCAACAATTACGCGAACTTCCGAACTAGCTGGCACGTCTTTTACAGAAACCGACAAGCTCAAAGTCGACTCTTCGCCTTCGTAAGAAATTGCAAAATCGCTTGCGTTAAGCTCGCGGCTTCCTACAAAAACGCGCACTTTCGCAAAATCTGCGCAAGCAACTCCTCTAAATACAACGTTCCAGTTGCGATTTTGCGGCACAGATTCTACGGCAGCTTCCGCACCTTCTACGCCGGAAATAATAAATTGCGAAGAACTATTGCCGTCTCGCCACACAAAATTCATACGTGTGTCGGCAGTGTTTCCAGCGGACGCTGCAGCAAAATCGCCGTTATCCTCTCGCATCACAAATTCGCCGTCAGCTCCAGGGAACACGAGAACGCGCAAAGCTCGCGGATTTTCAATACTATTAACCGCTTCAGCAGCATCAGCACTACGCTCGCAATCTGCAACTTCCGGCAAAACTTGCAAAGGCACAATCGCTCCAGAGCGAGCAAAAGCAGGCGCGCGGTCAAGCGAGCGCCACGCTTCAAACCTGCGGCCATTCCAGCCACGAGACACATACCTGCGCCCGTCGAACAAATCGTACCAGTCGCCTTCAGGCAACCAAACTCCAGCGCACCCGCGCAAAGCAGCAGAATCATTAGGCGAAGTAATCGGCGCTACTATAAGTTCGCTTCCAAAACGGTACTCGTTAGGAATTTCGTAAGCCATTCCAACTTCTGGCGACTGCCAGTACATTGGCTCAATAATTGGCCTGCCATCAAAAGCTGCGCGATAATTCATCGTATAAACGTATGGCAAAAGTTCCGCGCGCAAACGAAGCATTTTCACCATTGCTTCGCGAGTTTCCGGAGGGAAATTCCACGGCTCTTTTCCAGCAAACGGCGAACAAGTCGAGTGCAAACGATTAATAGGACTAAACGCGCCGAAAGCGTACCATCGCGCTTCCAACTCGTTATTTCGCACACCAAGCATGTGGCCGCCAATATCGTGGCTCCACCATCCGTAGCCAATATTTGAAGCCGTAGAAGTGAAGTAAGTTTGGAAAGCAAGTGAATCCCAAGTGGTAACGGTATCTCCCGAGAATCCAACTGGGTAGCGATGCGATCCAGGGCCAGCATATCGCGAGAACGTAAGCGGCCAGCGTCCTTCGCGCGCAGCATCCTCATAATGCATATGGTTCAGCATCCAAAGCGGATCCAAACCAGGCTCGCGCGTCACTCCACCCTGCTGCCAATCAATCCACCAAAATCGCACGCCTTCATCTTCCATGCGATGATGCATGTTGAAGTAAGCTTCCACAAACTGCGGATTCGTTAAATCAAATTCCACAGCTTTACCACTTGCAGGATTAATTCCAGCATCTTGCGCAACTTGCGGATAATCTTTTTCGAACGCGCGCACGCCGTCGCGCGGATGCAAGTTCAAAGTTGGAGCCAATCCGGCCGCGTTAAGCTTCCTCAAAAAAGCACGATGATCTGGGAAAAGCTCCTCATTCCACGTGTAACCTGTCCAACCGGATCCATACTTCGGATCAATGTCCGTCACATGCCAGTCCATATCAATAACAGCCGTGCTAAAAGGTATGCCTTCGCGCTTAAAACGATTATGCAATTGCAAATATTCGTCTTGTCGGTAGCGATAGTATCTGCTCCACCAATTGCTTAGCGCAAAACGTGGCAGCAGCGGCTGAGCGCCCGTTAGCTTATAAAAGTCTTGAATTGCTTGAATATAGTGGTGTCCGTAGCCGAAGAAGTATAAGTCTTTATATCTTCCTGATTGCTTGCTAACTTTTTGCGCACGCGACTTAACCCAAGCCCCATACGGGTTTGATTTTCCATTTATTTCCTCAGCTGGCACAATTTCGCAAGTTGCAGAATCGTCTAAAACAGACCATCCGTCGCGCGAAAGTATGCCTTTACCAAGTTTTACAGGACCATTCGCCTGATCCAAAGTTCTAAAAGTACCAAGAAGATTTCCAGGGCAGTCGTCGCCGTAATGCCACGTGTTAAATTGCGTACACGGCACTCCGCGCACAACAATACTTAAGCCTTCTTTACTAAAAGCTTCGCAATTATAAGTAAGATGCAGCTTTTCAGTTTCTACTTCCAGCCATCCGTTTTCGTTTTTGTGCGCGCTAAATTGCGGCTGAGAGTCCGCGCTTTTGTGAGCAAAATTGCGGCAGATTACAGTTTGCGTAGGATTGTCAACAAACTTTCCGTCATCGCTCCATTCAAGACGAATAAGCGAATCTGTAATAACCGTAATTCGCCACTTTTCGCCTTTAATTACCTGACTATCCTGCGCTTTTGCGTTTGAGTCAGTTGCGTACTTATAAAAAATTCCCGACTTGGAAGATTCCATTACTTTATACCTTGCTTTTTATTAATTCGCGCACGCTTTTATTTGACGAATACTGCAAACAATGCGGCAATCGCCAGCATTACCGGGTACCACGCGTACATAGTCCATCGAAATACTGGCGAATCCTTATGCCCATCGCCGTACGGGCTGCGGTAGTGCAACACTGCCACGCCAATACCAGGCGCGAGCATCGACATAGCACCAAACATTCCGGAAACAAGCTCCATGCGAATTTCATGATTTTGCATCATCTCAAAAATCAGCACGAACACAAGAAATATCGCGCCTCCCCAGAAAATTTGCTGACGCACATAAACTTTGCCAATAATATTCCACAATAATCCTGCAACCACTAGCGCAACATACGCAGCACCGCGCGAAAAACCGCTAAAACGCTCCCGAATCATGTCGATTCCCATAAGAACAAATAGCGCAATCACCAACGCAAACACTGGGTTTTGCGAGCGCAAATCAAACGCGCAACCGGATGTAGTAAGGTCGTACGGCACTTCACAAATTATTGCCAAAATCAAAAGTCGCAATATGTAAAGATTCACGTTATGCGTATTGTGATACCCGCGCATAAGAATCCACGCGTACCACGGCATCGCCGTCCAGCTCACTACTTCGCAAAGAACCGCAAATGTGAGGGCAAGCATGTTGTCTCTGTGCAATCCGCCGAACAAATGCGGTATTACGGGAGCGCTAAATGCGCTGAGCATCATCATGAACGCGCCAAGCATTTTAAACTTGCGCAAAGTAATGCCCATTTTTATGTTTTTATCTGCACGAATTTTAGGCTTTAGCGTATCCATGACTTTCGCACTCCCTTGTATTTACACGCATTGTTTTGCATAGCACTTACTTTAAGTAACGTTCTTTTTAAGTAACGCTCTTTTTAAGTAACGCTTGCTTATTTTTACTGCTCTGTTTTACTACCGTTTATTGTATCGCAGTATTTATTGCGACTTAAAGCGGCAGATTGAATATTGCGAAACTTTGCGCGCCGAGTTTCAAAGAATTTCCGCAGCTTAATACTTCGCCGATTTTTAGCAAAGGATTTTCGACTGCTTCCTGAGTAAGATTTGCCAGCGCTTCAAACGATACTGTTTCTGCGTTTACTCCAGGGTTCATAACCACGATGCTTCTTTCGGCAGCCGATTCTCCCTCGCTGCTTTTTGCGCAACGCTCGTAAGCAAATCCGCGTCCGTCAACCGGAGCATAAAGCACTCGCCAAGACGCGTCAGCTTGCAAAGAAGCGCGACTATGGCGAAGCGCAATAAGCGTGCGAACCCAAGAAAGGAAGGAATCTTCGCAATTAATTTGCGCAGAAACAGTTGGAATTTCGCCACTTTCTACAGCTTGTTTGCGAGAGTTTGCGCAAGTTCGTCCGTCCGCTCTAGTTTCAACAGGCAAATATAGTTTTGATTTTGCAGCTGTTGAGAATCCAAGATTCTTTGTGTCGTCCCACTGCATTGGCGTGCGTGTGCCGGTTCGAGCGTAGCCGCCTTCTTTTGTTGGAATATCACGATATTTCATGCCAATTTCGTCGCCGTAATACACGAATGGCACGCCTGGCATTGTAAGCAGCATGCCAAAAGCGACTCTGCGCTCACGATCGTCTAAGCGCGGAGCCATGCGCGGTGTGTCATGGTTGCAAGTAATGAAACTAAAGTAACCTTGATTGCACGTTGATTCGTATTGCGGGCAGTAGTCGTCCAAGAATGGGCAAATGCTTCCGCCGCCGCGCGCAGAAAAGTAGCTGTGATCATGATCTGGATCGCTGTCTAAAGCGTTATCAACATCACGAGCTAAACGCGCATAGCCGTTAGGATTCCCATCCCAACGCCAGCTTAAATAAAAGTCCATGTCGAATCCGGCAGCGAGAGCCTGGCGCGGACGCCCCCATTCGGACACAAACGCAGCCTCCGGATACTCTTCCTTAACAGTTCCAAGCATTTCCTGCCATGCACGAATCGTATTGTCTTTGCCAAGACTTCCTTCACCATTATTGTCGTCGTTTTTTACAAGCGAATCAGCCATGTCAACGCGGAAACCGTCTGCACCGAGCGAAAGCCAAAAACGCATTACATCAACCATTGCAGCGCGCGTTTCAGCCGCTTCTTTAGAATCAGGAGAAGATTGCCAATCGCGATCCCTATGCGCAAAACCGTAATTTAGCGCAGGCTGGCATTTGAAAAAGTTTAGAATATATGTTGCGTCGCGCTCGGTTTCGCCGCCAATAAAAGGCATAGAATATCCACTAAACGCGCTATCGGTCCAAATATAACGCTTGCTGAACTCGTTTTCTTGAGCTTTCGAACTTTCGCGGAACCATTCGTGCTCTTCGCTAGTATGCCCCGGCACTAAATCAAGCAAAATACGCATTCCACGAGTGTGCGCTTCGTTAAAAAGCTGCTTTAAATCTTCGTTAGTGCCGTAACGAGCTGCAACTTTCCTATAATCTCGCACATCGTAACCTGCATCTTTAAAAGGCGAATCGTAGCAAGGGTTAAGCCAAATTGCGTTGCAACCAAGCGATTTTACATAATCTAATTTTTTTATAATTCCTTGAATATCGCCTATGCCGTCACCGTTCGTATCGCAAAAACTTTGCGGATAAATTTCGTAAAAAACCGCGTCTTTAAGCCATTGTGCATGATTATACAATCCCATTATTTTTGCCCTTCTCGTGTTATTACGTTTAATTTACAAACAACTACTTGAAATTTTATATTATAAAAATATTTGCGCCAATCCGCCACCCATTTGCAAACAGAATAATATCCGTGTATACTACACAGTGCTTACGAACGGATTTGTGAGACTTGTGACGCTGTTCCACGCAGCAATCGCGATGTTGCGCCACAACGAAGTCCGTTACTACGCCACCAAATGATGTGCCAAATTTGGCATGATATAGGAGGTCAAGGATGACGAATATTAAGAAGATGCTGGGCGCAGGTCTTGCAGTGGCTACGTTGTTTGGATTCGCAGCTTGCGGCTCTAGCACAAACAGCGATAATAAGGCCGCTGAATCCGGCCCTGTTCAGCTCACCGTTTGGTCTGCCGCTGAGGATCAGAAGGCAGGCGGCTGGGTTGACACAGTCGAAAAGGAATTCCAGAAGGCTAACCCAAACGTTAAGTTCAAGAACACTGTTGTTGAGCCACCAAAAGCTGCTGAGTCTGTAAAGAAGGACGCAAAGGCTGCTGCTGATGTTTACCTCTTCCCTAACGATCAGCTTGGCGATTTGGTCAAGGCTGGCGCAATCGGCGAGTTGAGCGATGATGCTGTAAAGCAGGTTAAGGAACAGAACGAAGATACTTTGATTGATTCTGTCACCGCTCAGGATGGCAAGATGTACGGTGTTCCTTACACCGGTAACACTTGGTTCATGTATTACAACAAGTCCAAGTTCTCTGCTGACGACGTCAAGTCCCTCGACAAGATGATTGAAAAGGGCAAGGTTGCATTCGATCTTAGCAATGCTTGGTATCTCCCAGGCTTCTACCTCGATGGCAACATGACACTCTTCGGCGAGAAGGGCAACGACGCTAAGGCTGGCATGAAGCTTGGCGACAAGGCTGCTGAAGTAACCAAGTACATCGTAAAGCTTTTTGCAAACAAGAACTTCGTGCTTGATGGCAACGGCGCTGGCTTGAGTGGCGTCAAGAGCGGTAAGGTTGACGCTTACTTCTCTGGCTCTTGGGATGCTGCTGATGTAAAGAAGGCTTTCGGCGACAACTACGCTGCTGCTGCTCTTCCTACATTCAAGACCGAATCCGGCGAACATCAGATGAAGTCCTTCGCTGGTTCTAAGGCTGTTGCTTACAACCCTAACTCCAAGCACCCAGAGATGGCTGCTAAGTTCGCTGCATTCTTGGGCTCCAAGAAGTCCCAGCAGATTGCTTATGAGAAGCAGGGCGTTATTCCTTCCGACAAGTCTCTTGCAGACAGCGTGAAGTCTGATCCAGCTGCTGTTGCTCAGATGGAAACCATTGCTAAGACTTCTGTCTTGCAACCAGCAATCCCAGAGATGGGTAGCTTCTGGGACCCAATGGGCAACTTCGGTAAGGCAATCGCCAATCATGAAGTCAACGAAGGAAACTCTCCAGCAAAGACTGCTGACTTTGCTAAGGGTTTGGCGTCAGCTGTAAAGTAAACATTTACTTTTGCTAACAAATAAATCTATGTAAAATGTATAAGCGAAAATTATAAGTAACTTGTGCATTTGCAAATAACACGCCCCAGTCCCCACTCTAGTGAAAAGGGGCCGGGGCGTGTTATTTATTTATACTTCTCTAAAGCACTCACTGTTTATATGAAAGGTATGTCATGACTGGCACGACATCCACAAAGCGACAAAGGCGTCAGAAGGCGTCAGTTGTAGAAAGCTTTGCTCCTTCGCCATATTCACTGAAAGAGGCTGCAGAGCACGCAGACATTCTTTCGTGGATTTCCATTATTATCTTTGGTTTCGGCACTTTTGTTCGCAAACAATTCACTAAAGGCATTTTGTTCCTGCTATGTGAGGCCGTTCTTTTAGGATTCTTATTCACAACCGGTGCAGAATACCTTCCAAAAATCCTTACGCTTGGCACTAAAAAACAAGGCAAGATCAAGGTAAACGGTTTCTGGCGCTATACTGCAGGCGATAATTCCGTAGAAATTTTGCTGTACGGCGTTATGGCGATTGCAACAATCATCGTGCTAATTTATTTAGCAACGCTTTCTCTCCGCAGCGCTTATAAGGCACAGGCAATTACAGCAAGCGGTCAAAAGCCAGCAAACTTTATTAAAGACGCTTCGTCTCTGCTCGATAGCAAAGCACACGTTGGTTTGATGACTCTTCCAACCGCAGGTATTGTTCTTTTCACTATTTTGCCATTAATCTTCATGATTTCTATGGCATTTACAAGCTACGATAGGAATCATCCAGTTCTGTTCACTTGGACCGGATTAAACAACTTCTTCGCAATTGGTAACGCTAAGAGCTCTATTAACGCAGCAACATTCTTCGACGTTTTGGTTTGGACTCTTGTTTGGGCATTCTTTGCAACATTCCTTAACTTCTTCTTTGGAATGTTCATTGCAATGATTATTAACCGCAAGTCCACCCGTCTTAAGGGATTGTGGCGCACATGCTTCTCTCTTACAATTGCAGTTCCACAGTTCGTGTCTTTGCTCGTTATGAATAACATGCTCCAGCGAAATGGTGCTATTAACAGCATTCTTCTGGAAAATCATTGGATTACTCAACCTCTGCCATTCTTCCAGGATGTGACCTGGGCTCGTGTAACAGTTATTCTTATTAACCTTTGGGTTGGTATTCCGTTCACAATCATGCAGATTACGGGTATTTTGCAGAATGTTCCTGCAGAACTCTACGAAGCTGCAGAACTTGATGGTGCAACTTGGTGGCAGCGCTTCATGAACGTCACCATGCCATACATCATCTTCGTTATGACTCCATACTTGATTACCACCTTCACTGGTAACATCAATAACTTCAACGTTATTTACCTCTTGTCTGGCGGCGAACCAACACCACTTGATTCTTCTGCAGGTAAGACAGATTTGCTTATTACTTGGCTCTACAAGTTGACAGTGGATCGCGGAGACTACAACATCGGTGCTGTTATCGGCATCATGACATTCATTGTTCTTGCCGTCGTAGCACTTATTACGTATCGCAACTCTGGATCTTATAAGAACGAGGAGGGATTCCGGTGAGTAATAAAAATACCACTATGCAAAACGAAGAAGTTGCTGTACACAGCACTCGTAGTGTTTCTCTGCTCAAAGATCAACGCGTAAGAAGAATAATCGGAGATATTTTCTCCCACTTATTCTTGGCTGTGCTGTCGATTATTTGGTTGATTCCTATTGTTTGGGTTTTCTTGGAAAGCTTCAACAAGAACGAATCTCCATTCCAAAAGACATTCTTCCCAGTAGAATATTCGTTCAATAACTACATTCGCTTGTTTACTGAGCGCGAAGCCTTGGACTTCCCACGCATGTTCTTGAACACTTTGATTGTGTCCATTTTCGTGTGCATTATTTCCTTGTTCTTCGTACTTGCCGTGTCGTTCTGCATGTCTCGACTTCGCTTCCGCGGACGTAAGACATTCATGAATATTGCTTTGATTCTTGGTATGTTCCCAGGCATCATGGCAGTTATCGCTATCTACTTCATTTTGAAGGCTCTCGGTTTGACGAATGGTTCGGTTGTTCTAATCGCACTTATTATCGTTTATTCCGCAGGTAGCGGCGCCGGCTTCTACGTTATGAAGGGCTACATGGATACGATTCCAAAGTCTTTGGATGAAGCTGCCTACTTGGATGGCTGCACTACTTGGCAGGTCTTCTACAAGATTATCCTCCCAATCTGCAAGCCTATGATTGTGTTCCAAGCAATTACAAGCTTCTTGGGTCCATGGCTTGACTTCGTTATGGTTAAGACGATTGCCAACAGCCAAGACAACTACACTGTTGCTTTGGGCTTGTGGAAGATGCTTGATAGGGAATTTATCAACAACTGGTTCGCACGATTCTGCGCGGGCGCTGTTTGCGTTTCGATTCCTATCGCAATCCTGTTCATCATCATGCAGCGCTTCTACGAAGAGTCCATGTCTGGCTCCGTTAAGGGCTGATAATAACAAATTGTAAAATTAAAGAAGGCCGAGGCGCTTTCGAGCGTTTCGGCCTTCGCCATCCTACGCAGAATATCGCAATACACACGTAAATATACATAAATTAATAACTTAACTCGTACTCACAGCGTGCTCGCAGTTTGACTCAACACGATACTGGTTGCCACAAACCCTACCGTATTCAGCCAAATAGTGCTCAACAAATACTTAAATAAAAGAACAATAAATGAAGAATAAAATTTAAGATTAGCTTCGTATATTAAAATCAATAAAGCATAGTAAAAACTTATATAATATAAAATACTTACAAAACACAAAAGAAGGCTAACCTACATGACGAATCCATCTTCGGCAACATGGCCAATGTATGACGGACCTCTTGGTTTTAATCTAAACGCTAAATCCACTACATTTACAGTGTGGGCACCTACTGCAAAAGCCGTAACATTACGCCTTTTTGAAGCAGGCAACAATAGTGAGCCAATACAAACGCACGAAATGAAACCTCTAACAGATGGTGCTTGGAGAACTAATTTCCGCAAACGCTTAGACGGCGTGTACTACGATTACCTAGTAACTTTCCCAGATGGCACAGTAAATCGCACCTGCGATCCTTGGGGTGTTGCAAGTGGAGTAAATGGCGAGCGCAGCCTTGTTATTGATGAGGAGCGCGTGACTCCAGCTAATTGGCATAAAGATAAATCACCTAAGTTTGTGCGCCACGCAATGGTTGTGTGGGAAACTCACGTTGCTGACTTCAGCAGCAACCCTAATGGCGGTTTTAATCCAGAGCATCGCGGCCAGTATCTTGCTTTTACTGACACACACACAACTTTGCAAAGCGAAAACTCCTCCACTACCGACTTCCCTACTGGCTTAGATTATTTGAAGCAGTTAGGTGTTACTCACGTGCAGCTCGAGCCTATTTACGATTTTGTAACAGTTGACGAAGCCGCGATTGATACAGCTCGCAAAAATGGCGCTTCGGTGGAAGAGATGGATTCTTTGTATAACTGGGGTTACGATCCTCATGCTTATAACGTTCCAGAAGGCGCATATTCTAGCAATCCTTACGATGGCACTGCGCGTATTCGCGAATGTAAAGCGATGATTGCAGCTCTTCACGCTAACGGCCAACGCGTTATTATGGATGTTGTTTATAACCACATGTATAGGTCTGCAGAAAATGCTTTTGAGCTTATGGCTCCGGGCTACTTCTGCAGGCGTAATGCCGATGGCTCTTTTGCTAACGGATCTGGCTGCGGCAACGAAATGGCTTCCGAACACCCTATGTTCCGTAAGTTTATTATTAAGTCTTTGCTGCATTGGGCTCGCAACTACCATATTGACGGTTTCCGTTTTGATCTCATGGGATTGACTGATACTGAAACTTTGAATCAGGCGCGAGCTGCATTAGACGCACTTCCTGGTGGAAAAGACATTGTTATGTACGGCGAACCTTGGGGCGCTTCGGATCCTGCTGTTGACGAAAAGTTGCCAATGGGAAACAAAGATGGCCGAGGTACTCTTAACGAGCGCATCGGTTGGTTTAGCGACGAATCTCGCGATTCTCTTAAGGGCAATGTGATGAATCATCGCGACCGCGGCTATGTGAATGGAAATGAATTCTGGTGTTCCGATGCTGCCCGTCAAACATTGGACGCGTGGCGAGATACGCCTTCTGCTGGAAAAGAAGTTGGGCAGATTGTACAGTACACTTCTGCTCACGACGATTTGACTTTGTGGGATAAGCTTTGCATTTCTATGCGTGATAACGCCACTGAAGCTGAGTTTACTGCTCAAAATGCACAGCAAGTTGCGGATCTTCTGAATGCAAACATGTTTGCAGCCGGAATGATTTTGTGCGCTGCCGGCACTCCGTTTATGCTTAGCGGCGAAGAGTTCGGCCGAACCAAGCATGGTTGCGATAATTCTTATAATCGCGGCATTCTGCTGAATCAACTTGATTGGGAGCGTGCTGAGCGTTTCCAGCCTCTAGTTCAGTGGTATCGTGCACTTATTAAACTTCGCGCAGATTACAGTTCGTTGTATGACGGCAAACGCAAGCAGCTAAACACTTCTAATCGCACTGTTTTAGCAACGCGTATTGGCAATAATCTTATTGTCTGCGCTAACCCTATGTATCACGAGGATGCAACAGTTGATTTGCCTGTAATCCACAGTTCAAAATCTCAGGGATGGCGTTGTGTGCTCAACTCTAGCGATTATTTCGCTAAGTGGACTGGAGAGCAACCGGACACTGCAGTGCGTATTGAGTCTGAAGGTAGTTCTACTACTTTGCACCTGCCAAAACGCACTTTTGTTGTGCTCAGTGACAAGTAATAAATCTAAATATAATTAAAATATTTTTAGAAATATTGCTAAAAATATCTCTAAAAAGAATGTACCTGCGCGGGTATGGAGTGTTTTTCATTAGAAAATCTCCAAACCCGCTCATTAAAATATAGGCTTTAATCTATATTGCGGCTCGCGTTGCAAACGATAGCAGGTATTTATATAATTGACAAACAGAGTGTATTTCAATCCAGAGATGTATTGAGTACACACTCTCGCCATAGTTGCACATTTGGCACGCTTACGACGATGTTAGAAATGTGCCAAATCACAAGACAGAAGGAGTGTCATGACAACAACAGCTACTGGCAAAACTGATGCCGATAAGCCTATGGAAGAAAGCGCGGAGCGTCTTGCGCGCCCACTTATTAAGCTTGCTAAAGCATGCGGCGTTGCCACTTTTTATATTGATCAGCAAGGAAGTTACACAGAAATTACAGATGAAGCATTAGTTGGGGTGCTCGACGCATTAGGTATGACTGCAGATACTCAAGATAGTATTGCAGCTTCGTTAAAGCGCGTTCAGCACAAGCGTGCTAGTGAGCTGCTACCTCCAACTGTTGTTTCGTTTAATGGCACAAAAACTTGCGTGCCAATTCACGCAGTGGAAGCTAAACCGGAAGATATTAAACTTTCGATTACGCTTGAAGATGGTACTGATTATGAAGGCAAATTAGGTGATGTTTTAACCGAGGAAGATGGTGATTTTTACACTGAGCTTCCTGATGATTTGCCAATGGGATACCACACTTTGCATGCTCAAGTAGTTGGCAAAAATGGTGAGATTGCGCAGCATGCTGACGCCACCTTGATTGCCGCTCCTGCGCGTATTCCTCTTCCTGAAAGCGTGAAGAAGCAGCATCGCTGGGGCTTTATGACGCAAATGTATTCTGTGCGTTCAAAGGATTCGTGGGGAATCGGCGATTATGGTGATTTGCGTCGTTTGCTTAAGGATGCTGGCGAAATTGGCAAGGCTGATTTTATGCTGATTAACCCAATTCATGCTTGTGCGCCTGTGACTCCTCTTGAGCCTTCGCCTTACTTGCCTGAGTCGCGTAGGTTCTTGAATGTTACGTATATTCGTCCACAAGATATTCCAGAGTATGCTGAATTGAGCGGCGAAGATCTTGCTAAAGTCGAACAATTGCACGAATCTATTGCGCATCAAAACAACAATCCAAATCCTATGGATATTAACGCGGCTTGGGATGCTAAGTTGCCTGCGTTGCGCATTATTTTCAAGCAGCCTCGTTCTGCGGAACGCGAGCGCGAGTTTTCTGAGTTTAAGCATCGCTCTGGTGAAGATCTTGATGCTTTTGCAACTTGGTGCGTTGCGTTTGAAGTTTGGGGCGCACCTTGGGGCGAAAACTTGTGGTTTGATACTACAGGTAAAGGCACTCCGCAAATCGAGCGTCTTAAGAGAGAACATGCTGACTTGTTTGAGTTCCACCGCTGGTTGCAGTGGATTGCGGACGAGCAGGTTGCTGCAGCTCATGCTGAAGCTAAGGCTGCAGGAATGGCTATTGGTCTTATGCAGGATATGGCTGTTGGCGTGCATGGCTACGGTGCTGACGTTTGGTGGAGTCCGGAACGATTTGCTAATGGCGTAAGCGTTGGCGCTCCTCCTGATTTCTACAATCAGCAGGGTCAGGATTGGGGTCAGCCTCCATTCGACCCGAATTACTTGGACGAAACCGGCTATATTGCTTACCGAGACATGGTTCATAACGTGTTCTTGCATGCAGGAGCCGCGCGAATTGACCATGTGCTTGGACTTTTCCGCTTGTGGTGGATTCCTCAAGGCCAGAGCGCAAGGAATGGCGCATACGTGTATTACAACGTAGACGCAATGATTGCAGTGCTTACAATTGAAGCCACTCGTGCAGGCGGTGTTGTTATTGGCGAAGATTTGGGTACTGTACCGAAGTATGTTTCTAAGGTGCTTGCTTCTCACGGAGTTCTTGGCACTGTTGTTGAGTGGTTCATTCACGACGATGAAGCCGAAGCTGCAGCTAAGAAGGCCGGAAAGAAACAGATTATATTTGCTGATCCTTCTACTTACCGCGAGTACGCGCTTGCTTCTGTTACAACGCACGATATGCCACCTACAGCGGGCTATCTTGCGTTTGAGCATGTAAAGCTTCGCGATCAGCTTCACTTGCTTACAGACTCTGTAGAAACCTTCCAGGAGACGGCTCAAGCTGAGCGTGACGCGATGATGAAGATGCTTCTTGACGGCGGATGGATTAGTAAAGAGGCTGCTGAAGACGTAGAAGGCCACGTGCAAGAGATTGTGGAAGCTCTGCATGCGATTATGCGCACTTCCCCATCGTTGCTGCTGCAGGTTGCTTTGGTTGATGCTGTTGGCGAACGCCGCTCGCAGAATCAGCCTGGAACTAGCACGGAGTATCCAAATTGGCGTATTCCGCTTGCTGATGCAGATGGTCGAGTAGTACACACTGATGAAGTATTTAAGTCGCCACGAGTGCTTTCTATGACAGCGGTTATGCGCGGCGAAAATACACAGAAGTGAGTATAATTAAACCGTCGATTTACTGAGAACCGACTCAATTCCCCGCAAAAAATACGGTTTGCATAGTAGCAAATCAAAAGTATTTTTTGCAATGATGTCCTATGTGAGGCGAGCGTCTACGATGATGCTCGCCTCATTAATTATGTGGGTTATGGAGTGGCTGTGAGCGGTGGGTGTTACTAGCGCGACGACATGCTTGAGCGCAGCATTGCGCGCGCGAAAGCAACTCGGAGCGTGAGCTTGCTCAGGCGGAAAGTCCAGTGGACTTTCCGTGCAAGCTCAGCCGAACGGCGATTAGCCGTGAGGACAGCGCTCCGCTCTTATACCTTACTTGAACTTAAAGGTTGCATAGTTAAGTTTAGTTTTTTACTTACTTTTTCTGCAAAAATAGTATTTATCAACAAGATTATTACTATCGTTCCGCTTTTATATTGCTCGACCAAGCAACACCCACCCTCACTACTAGTAAAACCGCTAGTGTTTTTGTGCGCGACGACCTGCTTTCGCGCTAAAAGCGTAGCGCGCGAAAGTAACTCGGAGCGGAAACTCGCGTTGGAAGTCCAGTGGACTTCCAACGCGAGTTTCGTAGCGAGCGAATTACCCGCGCGAGCGTGTCTTCGCTCAGCACGGATGCTAGTGTTCGCCACTCAGCAAGTACTCACCGTCAGCAGAGCAATACTGCTAAAGTTCACTAATCAAATAAGTAATCGCCGTTCGCAGAAGCACTATTGCAAAGCTACAGGAACATTTGCCGGGGTTTTACCTGGGTTCTGTCGCTAAACTTGCGCAAATATGGAACATTTGCCGGAGTTTCGATTTTTTCTTTACACTGCTGTAAAGTTTTAATCGCTTTTCAGCTTGATTTCGGTTTTTTCTTTACACTGCTGTAAAGGAAATGTCGTCTTAGTGATTTGGAACATTTGCCGGGAATTTTCCCGGATTTTGTCGCTACTTTCGCAGTTTTGTGGAACATTTGCCGGAGATTTACCTGGGTCCTGTCGCTGAATTGGCTGGTTTATGGAACAGTTGCCGGGAATTTTCCCGCAAATGTTCCACAAAACAGAAGAAGCGCTCAAGCAGGTCGTCAGCGCACACAAGTCACAGCCTAGTTTCTAAGCACATCCACACGAATCTGCCCTGCCTGCGTCTTTATTGACGCAGGCAGACCTCGCTTGCGTTGAAAGCACACCGTGCTTTCAACCCTGAGCAAGCTCGGCGCTCCGAATTGCTTTCGCACGCGCAATGCTGTGCTCAAGCAGGTCGGAGCGCAGAAATACTACTTATTCTCTCGCACGACTTTCTTCCTCTGCAACATTAAAAGTCCCGCAACAAAGAAAGCCAACGAAGCAAATATCGCAACCAACGAAGCTGACTCGCCCGTCTTAGGCAAAGCGTGCACAGCAACTTGCTTAAGCCCCTGCTCCTCAACAGGCTTATGCTCTGGTTCAGAAGTATGCTCTGGTTCAGAAGCAGGTTCTGGCTCAGAAGGCTCCGGCTCAACCGTCTTAGGAGACATAATAGTTAGCGGAACTGGATTTGGCGTTGAGATATTAGGAAAATCTGGTATATCCGAAGCATCCTCAACATAAATCGCATACACTGCCATATCAGAGTTTACAACAGTTTTACCAGTAAATTTAACGCCAGTACCATCTGCTTGAGTATTCCACTCTTTAAACGTGTAACCGTCTTTAGTTGGATTCTTAGGCATAGACTCATCAGTCAAATAATCATCATCAATAGAATTACCAGATTCTACATTAACAGTATCAACCGTAGAATCACCATCTTTAAAAGTCACAGTGTTGTAAGAATACGGTGTTGGTGACGGAGTATCTTTCTTCGTGTAAATGGCATATACAGTCATATCGCTATTAACTACGCTTGCTCCCGTAAACGTCTCACCCGTACCATCTTCCTTAGTATTCCACTCTTTAAACTTGTAACCGGCCTTCGTTGGATTAGCAGGCATAGATTGACCCGTCAACGCATCAGTATCAATAGCCTTACCAGTTTCCACCTTTACTGTTTGAGTCTTATTGCCATCCTTGAAAGTAACCGTGCTTTGAATTTGCTTCCACTGAGCGGTAAACACAGTATTCGCATTCAACGTATACGTATCACCAGGATTGTAAGTTGTACCAGCAGCATCTACCCAGTTTAAGAATTGATAATCTTCGCGCGTAGGAGCTTGGGCAATTGTAATTTTTTTACCAGCTATAGTTACTTCGTCCTTCGTGTTCTCATTTTTATTATTGAACACTCCTCCATTTGCGTTAAAAGTCGCACGAGCATTCCACTGTGCGCGGAGCAAAAATATTCCGTCATACAATGGATCCACCTTCACATCATTCCATTGCTGCCAGTCACGGTTGTAATCTGAAAATAGTGATGTATGATCCCAATAGTAACGTTTGCCTACAATGCCACGCTGCTGGTAAGCTTTAATATCAGGAAGTTGTGTAAACCATCCGCCAAACACTAAATTAGCTTTTGTTGGGTTATCTGGAAAATTAACACTGTTATCCTTATTGACAAATTTCTCAATACTATCGGAGTTACCATTGATGTTTCCTTCCTGCAAATCGAATTTCACCTTCATATGCGAGAACGAAATACGCACTGGTACACTTGCATCAGGAATTACCTCAAATTCAGCATAATTTTTAGACTCATCGGGGTAGCTATAGTCTCTTGACCAGGCAATACTATAACCATCAGAAATTCCAGAAGTATCAAGTTTAATTTTTACTTTCTGGTCTTTTATAAACTCACCAACATAACGCCTACATGCGCTATCTAATTCTTTTTTTACTACAGTTGTATTTCCTTGAGCATCTACAACAGTTATAGGAATATTTTTCCACATATTTTTAGTGGCATTGTCAAGCTGATCAGGACTGCCTGGATGTGAATATGCATATCCTTTATCCTGATTGTTAGCAATTTCCATATCAAGATAAAGTTTGTATTTAGTTGCATTTTTTTGCTTCGTATCAGCAGCCTGTGCAGTCACCGCCCCCGCAAAAAGTCCAATCGTAGCTACAAAAGCGACTACTAAACTAATAGCTTTTTTTATTATTTTATTATTCATTTTTATTTCAAGCCAAACTAACGATTATTGTAATAACAATTTTTATTAAATTTCGAAAATTATATAGCGCAAACCACGCCAAAAATACATGTAAATGTGCAGAACCGCTAACCTATTTCAATACAAAATAAACAAGGTATAGAGTAGTAAAAAATTATAAAAATTACGTCACAAAAAAGACAGCATCACGCTGTCTGTCTGTCTGTCTGTCTGTCTGTCTGTCTGTCTGTCGAGGATTATATTTTTCATAATCTAAGTTTGTCAACCTCCACTACCAAATCAACATGCGGAATTATAACAAACAAACCCAGTAAATTCCAGTGTCAAATAGTTCACGAATAAATTCAAACTGCACCAGTGTCTCAAAACAAGCAAAATGAGACCCTAACGCAGAATTACTCCTTAATATGCTTTACAAAAACACGCTCCAACAAAGGCGTGTGAAGCATAATAGTCGATCCCCAACCAATGAATAATATCAACGGCAAACCTTGCGGAAAGTAAATAACTGAAGCAACCGCAAGACCTACAAAAACCGCGTCTATAATAATCATTCCAAGCGTCACCTGCCAGTATGCAACGCTGAAAATAAGAGCATTCAAAATAGTTAAACCAATACGGTTTTCAAAACGCGCTTGTAAAGCAAAAACCCATTCTGCTATAAGAATCCAGATTATGCTTATTGCAAATTGCGGGATTAAAAGCAGCGGTATTCTAACTGAAATCCAAGCCCATAATATAAGCGCAAGAAGCGGCCCCATCACAATCCAAATAGCAGTAGATTTTAAAAAGTTACTTGCGAATGCGTGAAAGTAGGCAGAAGTCATGTGCCCTTCCGCATTTTCTACGCGTCTTGCAGTATCATGCGCTGCAGAAATCGCCGCCCCAATAGTTATTAACGGGATGCTTGTTAAAACCATCAATATAGTAAGCCACACAACATTAGAGAAGGTTTCCATACCTTGCGCAAACTTTGAATCCGGATTACCAAACGAGAACATTACAATATCTCCTTTTCGTTTCTGTTTGCGCTATTTACAGCTGACTTACTAATACGATTACTAATACGCTTAATTACAATACGCTTAATTACAATACAATGGCGGTGACTACAAATCTTACGATCGTAGTCACCACCATTATTTTCACCACTTGAGATTTTGGAGGAGAAGAAATCTCAGCCTTTTACCGCACCAGCCATAACGCCTTTAATAATGTACTTCTGGCAGATGAGGTAGAAGACGATAATTGGAAGAATGGCCAGAACCAAGCAGCCCATCATAGCGCCCATTTCAACGGAGCCATAGCCACCCTTCAAATACTGAACTGCAATCGAAACCGTCTTGTACTTGTTCAAGTCCAAGGTAAGGTATGGAAGCAGGAAGTCGTTCCAAATCCACATAGTTTGCAAAATGGATACAGACACGATTGCTGGTCGCATAATCGGCACAATAATCTGGAAGAATATGCGCGGCACAGAAGCGCCATCAATCATTGCAGACTCTTCAAGCTCTTGCGGAATGCCCTTAATCACGCCAGTGAAAATAAACACTGCAAGACCAGCACCAAAGCCTAAGTAAATAATCCACAATCCCCATGGAGTATTCAATCCGAGCTTATTGGTGATGTCGGAAAGGGTGAACATAACCATCTGGAATGGCACAATCATGTTGAATAGGAACAAAACGTACAGAAGCTTTGCCGCCCAATTGTTCACACGAACAATCCACCATGCGCACATTGCTGTGCAAAGCAGAATCAAAATCACAGAGCCGACGGTAATAATAATAGTCCACCAGAAGCTCATGATGAGATTCGTGCGCTCAATTCCGAGGGAATAATTTCCAAGTCCAATAAAAGACTTAGGGTCGAGGGTAAAAGGCTCGCTTGCAATATAAATCTTCGACTTGAAGGAATTTATAAAAACTATAGCAATCGGGAAAATCCAAAGTAAGCTTACAACAGTAAAGAAGATTGTCCACAGTGTAGAATGCTTCATTTTCTCGTTCATGCCACTACCTCCTTAGACCTAGTAAGCATATTCTGAACCAAAGCAAGCACAGCAACAATTACGAAGAACACAACTGCCTTTGCTTGGCCAACGCCTTCACCGTTTGTACGTCCGTAGAACGTGTTGAAAATGTTTAATGCCAACATTTCAGACTTATGCGAAGGCATACCATTAGTCAAAGCCAAGTTCTGGTCAAAGAGCTTGAATCCGTTGGTAACCGTTAGGAAGGTGCAAACAGTAATTGATGGCATCATCAAAGGAATGGTAATCTTAAACAGTGTTTGCATTGGTGTTGCGCCATCAACAGCAGCAGCCTCAATAACATCACCAGGGAGAGCTTGCAATCCTGCAATATAAATAATCATCATATAGCCGATTTGCTGCCAGCAAATAAGCAGCACCAAACCCCAGAAGCCATATACAGCAGAATATGTAATAGAACGGCCAAAGTAAGCCAAAATACCATTAAGAACAAGCTGCCAAACATAACCCAACACAATGCCGCCAATAAGATTTGGCATGAAGAACACGGTGCGGAAAACGTTTGATCCCTTAAATTTCTTAGTAAGCATATATGCAATTGCAAAAGCAATCACATTAATAAGAATAGTGGTTACTACAGTAAACGCCGTAGTAAAAATTAACGAATGAACAAAGTGCGGATCCCTAAATGCCTTGCGGTAATTACGGATACCAACAAACTTACCGTCTGTAACAGTGTGGAATTTGGTAAAGCTCAAATACACACCCATAACAAACGGAGCAACAAAACCAATAATAAAAGCCGCAAACGTTGGCAAGGCAAATAACGCCCACCATTTACGTATTGCTTTTCCGCTCATACTAATCATGACTCGTCAGTTTCTCCTCCTTGAGTACGACGCCCACACAGACGCCGCTGTCCCGAACCAATAACTTCATTCTACTACATGATCCAGCGATGTCAAACGTTGTCATTTTCTTGCAAAGAGATTATGACGACTTGTTGTTTTCAAATTAAAAAATTGCTTGTTATCATTGGCTTTTTAACAAAATCTGCTAGAATGTAAACGGTTGCAAACGTTTGTTTATTATGAACTACAGAGGTCCGTATCAAACAGCCTACACGATGTCGTGGTAAAATGTTTGGCGTATGGGAATAAAGGAGTCCACATGCCGGCAAATATTCAAGATGTTGCGAATAAAGCTCATGTGTCAGTTTCAACAGTGTCACGGGCATTCACACGACCAGACTTAGTTTCTGCACCAACACGAAATAAAGTGCTTTCCATTGCCGATCAATTGAACTTTTCTATATCTAGGTCCGCAGCAGCATTGAAATCCGGCAAAACTTTGCGTATTGCTTTGCTTATTAGCGATCAAATCCGCCTATGGTTCAGCGCATCTATTATTCAAGGTCTTAATCAAGTATTTCACGCAGCCGGATACGATTTGTCTATTTTCCAGATTTCTAGCAGCGAAGAGCGTAGCGAATTTTTTACTTTACTTCCAACTAGGCGCAATGCAGACGCGGTTATTGTGTGCTCTTTTGATGTGAATACCAAGGAAATTGAGCAGCTTAGAACTACAGGCGTGCCTATTATTGGCATAAATTGCTTGCGCCCTCAGGACTGCGCTTTTGATGCAACTATTAATATTGACGACGATCAAGGCGCACGTCTTATGGCTCGTCACTTGATTGGCTTAGGGCATCGCAATATTGCTTATGTGCGTACAACTCGCGACGTTTCGCTACATTTCAGCGTTTTGCAGCGTTATCATTCGTTTATTGACGAGTGTAAAAATAACGGAATCACGCCAAAAGAAATTGTGGCACCTGCAAATTTAGACAGAATAAGCGCTATAGTTTCTATGCTTCTTGGGAATGTAAATATGCCGACTGCTATTGCTTGCCAGGAAGATGGAATTGCAATACCGCTTATGTTCCAGCTTGCTCGCAGCGGTTATGCAACTCCTGGCGATGTGTCGATTATTGGTTTTGACGATAGTTTTTATGCTCACGAAACTGGTTTAACTACTATTAGGCAGGATCCGGTTGATATTGCTGCAACTGCCGCAAAAATGACACTTTCGCTTATAAATGGTCAAGAGGTTGAAAATCCGTATATGATTGTGCCAGCACAGCTTATTGTGCGTTCCAGCACTGCCGCTTTATTAAGTGAGTAAATATTTTATTTTATTTAAGCAAGTAGCTTTTTATAATTCCTACACACTATTTAAATAATAAAAAATCCGCTAGGACTTAACACTAACTTGTGCCAGTATCCTAGCGGATCCGCTTACGTCACCTTCGCTTACTTACGTCAGAGGTGTAACGTCTATTAATTTATTTAATATTAATTTATTTAATTGAAGATTAGTCCTCATCTTCGTGAGCCTGAGCATATTCCTTAGCCCAGCCATCCACGAATGCGGTCTTAACCTTATCCCACTTGCCAGTGCCCTGAGCGTACTCGAGCAAAGCAGAGCCGAGATCGTTCTTCCAGTTGTCAGATGGCATAACGGTGAAGTTCCAGCTTACTGGGGTCTTACCGGACTTTGCATCTTCAACAGCTGCCTGAGTCAATGGGTTGTCGGACTTAATGTCTGCGAAGCTCTTAAATGGAGTAGTGAAGCCCATCTTCTTGGACAGAGCATCCTTACCAGCATCAGAGGTAAGCAACCACTTCAAGAAGTCCTTGGTGGCCTTCTTGTTTGCGTCGGAAGCCTTATCGTTGATGCACCAGTAATTCTCAGAACCGGTGGCCAAGCCTTGCTTCTCTTCACCCTTAGCGCCAATGTAAATTGGGAGCATGCCAAGATCTTCGGCCTTCATACCAGCCTTGGAGAGGTCACCCCAAGCCCAAGTACCATTCTGATAGAACACAGCCTTATTCTGGGAGAATTCAGCGTTTGCATCTTCACCAGTCTTGGAGCTGAGCTGCGTTGCTGGGGTTGTGGAATCAGTGATGTAAAGATCGAAGATCTTCTTGTAGCCATCAAGGAACGTACCCTTAACCTTTGAAGGCTGCTTGGTAACGTGATCTTCCTTGAACTCGTAGTACAGAGGAAGGTTTGCAAGGTGGGTCTTGAAGCGCCAGTCAGAGCTGGAATCGAAGCCTGCGGAAGTGAAGGCACCATCAACACCAAGATCTGCCTTATGAGCCTGAATGTCGTCAGCAACAGCCTTCAACTTATCGAAGGAGTTAATCTCTTCAGCAGACTTAACCTTTGCATCCTTAAGCTCGGTGTACTTCTTAAGCAAAGCCTTGTTGTAAATCAAGCCGTAGGTTTCCATTGCGTATGGAACACCAACAACCTTATCGCCATCCTTAAGAGCAATATCCTTGTTCTGGAGCTGGTTGTAAAGCTCGGTATCCTTCAAATCAGCGGTGTAATCCTTCCAGCTTGCGTAGCCAACTGGGCCGTTAATCTGGAAGAGTGTAGGAGCTTCGTCACCCTTGCTGATTTCGCTCTTCAAAGACTGCTCATATGTACCAGAAGCAGCGGTCTGAACCTTTACCTGAACGCCAGTCTTCTTGGTATATTCCTTAGCAACTTCCTTCCACTGGTTTGCAGCTTCTGGCTTGAAGTTCAGGAAGTAAACCTTGCCCTTCTCAGCGGCTTTTTCGCTGGAAGAGGAACCGCAAGCTGCGAGCGCGCCAAAAGCCATCGCCGAGCAAGCTACCAGTGCAATTGTTGACTTAATTGTACGATTCATCATCGAACCTTTCTCGTATGCCGACAATCCCTTCGTTGGACTGCCACACCTCTAGGTGTCCTTATCGACAATATTTATTATGCCTCAACTATTTGAATATTGCAAACGATGGCATAACCAAAATTAACGCGTGTCGCCATAAAAATGGCACATAAAAATATCTTTAATAAAATTGGTAGGTATTTATTGGAAATAATTAAAGGGATTACGCAACAATTTAGCAAACGATTGCGCAATCCCTTGAGGATCATAGTTCAAAACAAATTATTTAATTAAGCTAACTCTTGCTGTGAGCAATCGCATATTCCTTAGCCCAGCCGTCAACGAACGCGGTTTTAACTTTTGCCCACGCTTCGTTAGCTTCACTAGACTGAACGCCACCATCTTTTGTTGCTTGAGCATATGTGAGCAAACTAGAGCCAACATCGTCCTTCCAACCGTTAGAAGGCATCATAACAAACTCCCACTTAACAGGCTTTTTGCCATCTTTAGCTGTATATTCGGTAGCAGCCTGAACAAGAGGATTTTCTGCTTCAGGGAAATCTTTGAAAGGAGTAGCAAAGCCCAGCCGCTCAGTTAAAACTTTCTTACTATAATCTGAAGTAAGTAGCCATTTAAGGAAGTCATTAGTTGCCTGCTGATTCTTTGCTGGAGCCTGTTTATTAATGCACCAATAGTTTTCAGAACCAGTAGCCATGCCTTGTTTCTCTTCACCATTAGCGCCAATGTAAATTGGGAGCATGCCAACGTCGTCAGATTTTATGCCAGCATTTGCAAGGTCACCCCAAGCCCAAGTACCATTCTGGTAGAACACAGCTTTACCAAGCGCAAACTCATAAACAGCATCTTCGCCAGTTTTAGTGCTTAACTGGTTTACAGGAGTTGTGGAGTCAGAAATATAAAGGTCAAAAATCTTCCTGTAATTATCAACATAACTGTTTTTGATTGACGCTGGCTGACTTTCAACTTTATCTTCAGTAAACTGGTAGTACAAAGGAATATTTGCAAGGTGTGTCTTGAAGCGCCAGTCAGAACTGGAATCGAAGCCAGCAGAAGTGAAGGCACCATCAACACCAAGCTCATCCTTGCGTTTTTGAATATCATCTGCGACTTCTTTCAACTTTTTGAAAGAAGTTATTTGATCTTCAAAAGATTTACCATCTTCTTCTGGAGTCAACTTTGAATTATGGAGATCTGCATACCTAGCAAGCAAAGCCTTGTTGTAAATCAAACCGTAATTTTCAGTAACATATGGCACAGCAACAGGCTTACCATTAGCAGTAAGAGCAAGGTCTTTGCTACTAAGCGCATCATAAAGAGGAGAATTGCTTAAATCAGCAGTGTAATCCTTCCAGTTAGCGTAACCAACAGGACCGTTAATTTGGAATAAGGTTGGCATAGCATCAGGATTATTTTTAGCTTTAGCCTCTTTAACAGCAGTACTAAGCTCATCTTCGTACTGGTGGCTTTGAGGAGTACGGACATCTATCTCAACCCCCGGATGATCTTTTTTATACTCATTAGCAATATCTAACCAAATATCTTTGCCTTCAGGCTTGAAGTTGAAGAAAATAACCTTCCCGCCATCAGACCTATCGGTATTTGCACCAAAAGACTTAGAAAAGCCAAAAGCAGTAAACGCGCAAGCCGCCAAAACAGCGCAAACAACTAGCGCAATAATCGACTTAACTGAACGACTCATCATCGAACCTTTCCACACACTTACAGGCTTCTTAAAACTACCTAGTTGCTGCTAATAAATTGCTA
Organism: uncultured Gardnerella sp.; assembly: GCA_947088155.1. Taxonomy (GTDB): domain Bacteria; phylum Actinomycetota; class Actinomycetes; order Actinomycetales; family Bifidobacteriaceae; genus Bifidobacterium. Next base: position 59,738 of record CAMUFL010000008.1, read on the forward strand.
TTGAATACTGAATAAATCACAGTAGTGAACTAATATTACAGCAAATGCAAGACTCAAATATATAAATGTATCTGCAATAAAAATTGTGCAAATCGCAATAAAATATCTGAAATTCTAAACCGTATTTCAGCAATTCCAATGCACAATCACATTGTCGCCTTTGTACTCGCCAAGCACAGAATAATGCGCGGTATCCATACGAAGAAGTCGCGCAAAATCTGGGTTCACTCCCAGCCAGCGAGTAGTTAATATACGCAACACATGAGCATGCGCGACCACAAGCACATTTTTACCCTGCTTAAGTTTAGGAATTGCAGCATCAATAATTTTTTGAGTACGATCCGAAACCTCTTGCAAACTTTCGCCAGAAGTTCTATGCACATCAACTTCCTCACCATTAGGAAGCACCTCTCGAGCATCGCTAATCATATGCTCAGGAAGAACTTTAGGTCCATGCTTCCACACATCCCAAGCCTCAACTCCACTTAACTCCGCAATATCGCCGCGCGTGCGACCTTCAGCAGCACCATAATCCCACTCCAGCGCACCTTCGCAAATTGTATACGAATCGAAACCAGCAAGTTGAGCTGTTTGCTGCGCGCGACGAAGCGGACTCACAAATACGCAATCCTTATCAAAACCTTGCGGAAACTCATCGCGCAAACGCTCTCCAGCCTCTTTTGCCTGCTCAACACCGACTTCAGTAAGCGGCAAATCCGTGCGCCCAGTATGCTGGCCAGACACACTCCAAGCTGTTTGACCGTGACGAAGCAGCACCAAGCAGCCCTGCTTCGAGCACTTTTTTTCGCATAATTCTTGAGTAGCGTTATTCTGCATAGCTTCACATTCCTCTACAGCGCCACGTAACCCTTCCGTCGCGCCGGACGCCAAGCGGCACGAGTTTGTTCACGTATATTTCTCAAAATGCATCCACACTGCTACAAATCGAGATTACTGTTCTATGTTACCGCCAAAATTGGTATTTCGTTACCACTAACATGGAAAATATGACGCAATTATCATCGGCAAACAATAAATCCGCTCGTAATCATCGCACGGCTCAAGCTACTGTAAAGCGACTTAATGCAGCAAATCATAAGATTGATGTTCTTCGCGAGCGCCGATTAAAAAACCCAAATACTTTAGGAGATTCGTTGCTTAAAGCCGCGCTTCCGTCTTTTGCAACGTTTATAGCTGGGCAAATTGCGCATTTAATATGGAAAAAACATGTTGATACTAAAAAGATCAATTTAAACTCTAATAATCGTCCTAACAATCTTTCTAAAGAAAAAATCGCGCAAAAGCAGCATGTTAAGCAAGAAGAACCATTGCTAATGTCTATTGGTTTTGCAGTATTTTCTGCGATTCTTACTACGATTGTTGGTCGCTTAGTAAGTCACGGAACCTTGTCTTATGTTGCGCGAAGGCAAAGAAAACGTCAATTTAGAAAAAATAAATTCTGATTTTGAACAAATGAACTGAGAATGCAAAAATAAGCGAAATAATAAAAGGGATATAAAAATAAGGGATAAGAATAACGTGCAAAACTTACGTCATAACGAAACTATCGATACTTTACTAAACCGCCGCTCTATTCGCGCTTTTATCAGCGAAGCAATTGACGAAGATACAGTCGCGACTCTTGAAACCGTAGCTCAGCGAGCCGCTTGCAGCCAGTTTTTGAACGACTGGTCAGCGATTAAAATTACGGATAGCGCAATTAAGCAGAAGCTTTCCGAAATCGGCAACCAAACATATATTGCTACAGCTCCGCTGTTGTACGTTTTTATTATTGACCAGCACAGAAACGCTGTAATTGCGCGAAAAAATGGCGTAGATGTAGATACCAGCAGCGACGAGTTTATGCTTAAAACTCGTTACCGCTTTACTCAAGCACAAAACGACGTTATTTTAGCGCTTCACGCTATGGAAACTGCTGCGGAATCTTTGGGGCTTGGTTGCGTAATTCTTGGTTCAATTTTGAACAGTAGAACTCAGCTTATTGATATTTTGAATTTGCCTGAATACACGTACCCTGTGCTCGGCTTGGCAATTGGTAAGCCTGCGCAAAATCCGGAATTAAAGCCGCGAATGAACGCTAACATGCAGATTTTTGAGAATACTTACCCTGCTGACGACGCTGAATTATTAGAAAATCTTGCTGATTTTGACGCTCGCGTGCATCAATATTACGATTTGCGAAATGCCAGCAGACCGGTTGACGCTTTTAGCGCGCAAATTGTTGCATTGGCAGCGGATAGTAGCGCTAAAAAGCATGAGGCAGAGAATGTTGAGCAAGTTGCAAGGCAAGGTTTTAACGTTGCGTAAGATTTAAGCGCAGCATACGCTTCATATTGTGAATGTACAGTATCAATACGTTATTAGCGCCGTCTTGGCTTGTATCCGCGTTTTCTAGACCTAGGCTTTGTGCTTGCAGACGGCGAGCGCATATCCGAATACATGCGATCTACCGGATTTTTATGCGTCAAATGCCAGCATCCGCAATATTCGCAAGCGTAAACCCACAATTGCGCGCCGCGCTCTCGTAAACTTTGCTCCGCTGCCATAAGAGCCTGCCCTTTATTCTTATACATGATTTTTTGGGTAGATTCGCAGCGCTTCGGAGTAAAGAAATACATAGCTTTTATGGTAGCAAACCGCTTAACAGAGCTTATACAAGACGCACGCAATGTCGTAAATCATGCAGTATTCCTAAACTTAAGCCACAAAACACATTCACAAAAGTTCAATATAAATTCAATTTCTTATACTTTAGTTCAATTTTTCTACTATATTTCTACTATTTTTTACTATTTTCTACTATTTTTCGTCATTTTTTGAAAAATTACTATACAAAAATAATTTTTGCGACTAACATTAGGCAAATAATTCAATTTAATACTTATATTTTGAACTTTATTGTGAACTTTGCTATCAGTTTGTTCAATTTATAAATGCTGGTTTTACGAGAAAGAAAGATTATGGCACAGAATTTTGCCGATGAGCTTAAGAAAGCTATGAAACGTAAGGGGTACAAGCAGATCGAAGTAATCGAGCTTGCAGCAAAAAACGGCCATAAGCTTGGCAAAAGCCAGTTAAGCCAGTATTTAAGCGGCAAAACTGAGCCGCGCAAAGACGTGCGTAACATGCTTTCCGAAATTCTAGGAATCAGCGGTAATGGAATTAAGAGCGGCCATTCTTGCGCAAAAACCGCGCAAAACTGCCAGTCTGCAGAAGAATCACAATTAAATCAATTACAACAGCAGCAACAGCCACAGCTTACGGAAGCTGAACTTTCCCAAACGCTCAAACATAGAAACTTCAACAAATCCACAAAACTTGAACACGTGCTTTACGACGTTCGCGGCCCTGTTGTAGAAGAAGCAAACCGCATGGAAGCAAACGGAACACATATTCTAAAGCTCAACATTGGAAATCCTGCGCCTTTTGGGTTCCGCGCCCCAGACGAAGTGATTTACGACATGCAGCAGCAGCTTATTGACTGCGAAGGCTACTCGGATAGTCGCGGACTTTTCTCCGCTCGCAAGGCGATTATGCAATACGATCAGCTTAAGGGCATTCCAGGCGTGCAAATGGAAGATATTTACACCGGAAACGGTGTTTCCGAGCTGATTAACCTTTCTATGCAAGCGTTGCTTGATTGCGGCGACGAGATTCTTATACCAAGCCCAGACTACCCGTTGTGGACTGCGTGCGCGAGCTTGGCTGGCGGCACTCCTGTGCACTACATGTGTGACGAAAAGTCGCATTGGTACCCGGATATTGCCGACATTCGCTCTAAAATCACGCCTCGCACTAAAGCAATCGTGATTATTAACCCGAATAATCCTACGGGCGTGCTGTATAGTCGCGAAGTTTTGGAAGAGATTGTTAAGATTGCGCGCGAGTTTAATTTGATTATTTTTGCGGACGAGATTTACGACCGTCTTGTTATGGACGGCAAGAAGCATATTTCGATTGCTTCTCTTGCTCCAGACGTGTTCTGCGTAACTTTTAGCGGACTTTCTAAATCGCATATGATTGCTGGCTTCCGCATTGGTTGGATGAGCCTTTCGGGAGATAAATCCAAGGCTCGCGACTACATTATGGGTCTTAACATGCTGTCTAATATGCGTTTGTGCTCGAATGTTCCTGCGCAGTCGATTATTCAGACTGCTTTGGGTGGATACCAGAGCGTTGAAAAGTATTTGGAGCCGGGCGGACGCGTGTACGAGCAGCGCGAATACTGCTATAACGCGCTTCAGGAGATGGACGGCGTAAGCGTTGAGCGGCCAGATGCTGCTTTCTACATGTTTGTAAAGCTTGATCCTGCTCGCTATAACATTCACGACGACGAACAGTTTGCGCTTGATTTGCTTCGCGATCAGAAGTTGCTGATTGTGCACGGAAAAGGCTTTAATTGGCAGACCCCAGGCTACTTCCGCGTAGTCTACTTGCCGCGCTTGCAAACGCTTCGCGACGCAATGGGCAAACTCTCCAGCTTCCTCTCCTACTATCGCCAGTAGCCGCAACCACTGCATATAAACTGCAACAAACACTCATTTAACTCACAGTCCATAAAAAGGTGTATATCAAGAGGCATATATCATTCAGAATATGAAAGACATTCATAACATGAAAGAAAGAAAAAAAAAGAGAAGGAAATGAACGCTGCGGCACGGATTCGCACAACTCTTATTATTGCCGTTTTATCGCTTAATGCTTTTCTTTTAACAAGCTGTAGATTTGGCGTAAGCCTATATCTTTTAATACATGTCGACTTATC
>CAMUFL010000009.1 GCA_947088155.1 uncultured Gardnerella sp.
AAACATACTCGGCGAGAATATCCTTCAAATTTGCGCTAGAAACAGGGTCCACTGCTTCAAAAGGCTCATCCAACACAAGCACACGCGGGCTGTGAATCATAGCTGTTGCAAGGCAAATCTTCTTCGTCATACCAGTAGAATAGTCAGAAACCATAGTGTTTGCAGCTTCTGTTAAGTCAAAAGCTGAAAGCAAATCGTTCGCGCGCTTTACGGATTCCGCGCGGCTCATATCGCGAAGCATGCCAGCGTAAGTTAAAAGCTGAAGGCCGGTAATCGTCTTAAAAATCTCGTCTGCTTGAGGCATTAAACCGATTGCACGCTTAGCGCTATTTACGTCACTCCAAACATCGTTGCCAAAAATCGAAGCTGAGCCAGCATCTGGCATAAGCAAGCCCGTAAGCATTTTAATCGTGGTGGTTTTGCCGGCACCATTCGGGCCGACCAATCCGTAGAAAGAGCCTGCTGGAATGTCTAAGGAAAGATTATCTACAGCAACTTTTTTGCCGAAAGTCTTAACGAATCCGCGAATAGAAACAGCTGGAACATCTGCACTGCTATCACTCGCATCGCTCGAATAATTGTTTGCGCCAAAAACTGGAACGCTACTAGTAGGATTTGCAGAAGGAACAGAATCTACCATAGAAACCTCGCAAGATACAGGTAAACGCACGAATTGCGTCACAATATGCGCAATCGCACGTTTACAATAGGGATTCCATTATCCCATACTCGCGATTTTTCAGCAATCCCCCCCCTACCCTTGCTGCTGCACACACCACACCAAATCCTCTTACCATCACACCACCACCTGTTCCGTACGCTACCTTCACTGTACTAATATTCATGTGGTGAGATTTGAGATTTTTCGCACTGAACGAAGGCGGACGTCAGAGCCGAAGGCTGCTGACAAGCCGAGCGAAGAAGAAAAATCGAAAAATCTCTGCGATAAGATGAGGTTATTAAACATTAAGCACGCAGAGTTTTGGGGGATTTCTCTACGAGAACTAAAAGAGGACTGAGGAAGCAACATTCTTTAAAGAACAAAGCAGACACAAAAATCCTCTAACAATCAGAGCGACGAAGGACGGGACGTTCGAGGAGAGAAATCCCCCAAAACTCGCGCCACACTAGAGAACTTCATTCTTTAGCTCAGTGACCGGTGTGCTGAATCGGCTTCCATTCACTCTTGGAGAAAATAGCTTGGAACGCAATAGGCACGTACGAAAGCATAAAAATCGGGAAGCTAAGAGCGTACGCAAATAGCTCCTTATTCGTGGCCCCAAGCTTGTCGTGCTCAACTAAAATAGTGAGCGACACAAATATCATCATGCCAAAAACGCTTGTAACAGTGGTTGTTATGAAGTTCATCGACGACTCAAACTGGCTAGTCCACGTCACAAATCCAAATGCAGCGAACACGAATCCCATAATTAATCGCACAACTGCCAACACCATAAACGGGCAAAGCATAAGCGTAAAGTCAACGGATGAAAAATCGCGTTCGCGAATACCGTGGCGTATAAGAGCTGCGCCGTAGTAGCGGAATACTTGCAAAAAGCCTTTACTCCAGCGGAGCCTCTGCCTCCAGCTTTGCCTAAACGACACCGGCTGCTCGTCGTAAAGCACTGCCGAACCGCAGTAGCCAACCTTGTCTCCGTGAAGAATTGAATCCATTGTGAACTCAAGGTCTTCCGTAAGAAGGTGGAATTTCCAACCGCGATTTCTGTGCATGATTTCGCGCGAGAACATGAATCCGGTGCCGCCTGCGTGGCAGCTTGAGCCGAATAGCATGCGCGAGTTGTTAGTAAATCGCGATTCTCGAATAAACCAAAGCGCCGATCCGGAAGAAACCCAGTTGTCGGAAAGATTCACGGAATTTCGGTAGCTGGTTAAGATTTGGTAGCCTGCGTGGAAACCTTTGTTCATCTCCTCAAAATAGTGAGGATCTAGCTTATTGTCCGCGTCAAATACGAAGTATGCGTCGTAGATTTTATCTGCGCCGACTTCCATAATATGTTCCAACAGATAGCTGAGCGCATATCCTTTGCCAATATGCTCTTTGTCGAATCGCTCAATTACATGGCAGCCTTCATTTCTGCCAACTTGCGCGGTTGCGTCAGTGCAGTTGTCGGCCACAAGCCAAATGTCAATAAGATTTTCATCGTATGTTTGCGTTTGAATGCAGTGAATAAGATTTCCAATAACTGCTTCTTCGTTTCGCGCAGAAATTAGCACAGCGTAATGCTTATCCATTGGCGCGTCTGGAAACACAATAGGTTTTGCGAAAAGTGACGCTACAGCGCATACTCCTTGGTACACAACGCTGCTTATGCCGATAATTATTACTAATACATCAAATATTGATAGAAGAATCATCGCTTCCATCCGCTCCGTGGATTATTTTTTACGCTATTTTCTTTATTTAGTTTAGTTCGTTTATTTACTTTAGATTCTTTATTTTCTTTATTTTTCGAAGAAATATCTTTATTTACTTTATCTAATATTTCGCGCGAAATTGCCATCGTTGCCAACGAATCAGTTTTATTAGAATCATCAGAATAAATACTATCATTACCAGCATCTTCAGAATTAGACACATAAGCCTGATTGTACCAGTATAAAATGTCTTCGTTCATAGAAACTCTGGAACTCGTGCCCTTCATAACACGCTGAACACTGTCTTTTACTGGCTTCATAAAGTTACGTCTTACAGATTCAAAACATTTAACAATAATTGAAGTATGCTCCGGCTTTGGATCGTCCATAAGAGGAGACGAAACCAAGTGATACTGCTTAGTACAAACCCTAAAAATAGCTTGCAGGCTTGCTGTAACAGGCAAAGCCAAAAACGCTCCAAGAGCACCAAAAACCGCTCCTAAAACAAGCACGGAAAGAAATGCTACAGCAGGATTCAAATCCATAGTTTTTTCGGAAATTTTAGGCGAAATCACCATATTTTCAATCTGCTGATAAATAACAATAAAAATTAACGTCGCAAAACCAGCACCGAATCCTTTAGAACCCCACGCGAACAAAATCGGCAGCGCGCCGCCAATATACGTTCCAACCGTAGGCACAAATTGCGAAACAATTCCACAGAATAAAGAAAGCGGTAACCAATACGGTATACCCATTATTACGAGGAATATTGCGGTTCCAACAGCGTTAATAGCAGCCAAAATAATGCGCGAAAACAGGAAGCTGGAAATCTGCTCCTGCACAACCGACCAAATAAACAGGAAGCGACGCTGAGATTGCGGATTCATCCAACGACACATGCTTCTGCGCATTGCAGGACCTGCTGCCGAAATGTAATACGTAACCATAAGAATTGTGAGCAAATCAAGCAAAACCGTCATAACTCCCCATGTGGTATTCAAAGCTTGACCCGCAAAATCAACAACCCACGAAGTTTGCACATGCTTTAGAATTTCCATTCCAAGCTGCTCAATATTTGGCATTCTGAAACCGGTAGAATTAAGCACGAACCCAGCAAACTGATGATACAAATCTGGCAAACCCAATGCCATAGAAACAGCCTGCTGTGCAAATAAGTTACCAAATAACGCTAACAGCAAACCAATAATCACAAGCAAACTAGTTAGCGTAAAACCGGATGCAACTCCGCGCCTCCAACCGTGTCTAATTAATTTCACAACAAGCGGTTCCATTGCGAGCGCAATAAAAATAGAAATCACAACATCAAAAACAATGAAGGAAATGCTACTCCACGCAAACCACAGGAAAATAGATATAAAAGCAACAATTGCAACATAAATAAGCGCGCGCCCAAGCCAATCAGGAGGTCGCCTGTCGTCGCCTTTTGCAGGGAAAAGCGAGGCTAAATCTAGCTTATTGCTATTCTCCGCAGTATGTTCGTGCATTGAAGATTCATGCATCTGCTGCTCTTGATACGTCATACGAACTATTGTAACTGCGCGAACTGATGAACAGTATTTACGGCATGTAACACAAAACAATGCCATGTAACAAAAACGTAACGAGATAGTAGAGTCGCTGAAATCAAAAATCGCCCTACAAGTTCTAAACTCGTTACTGAGATTTTATGAAAGGAATGGTGGCCATGACCACTTTGCAAACGAAAGAAGATGCCGCAGCCCTTATTGAAAAGGAAGGCATTGAGTACGTTTCTGTACGTTTTACTGATTTGATTGGTGTGCAGCAGCACTTTACGGTACCTGCTGACGAGTTCTTGCACAGCGCATTCACCGACGGTATGGCTTTCGATGGCTCCTCAATGCAGGGCTTCCAGGCTATTAACGAATCCGATATGAAGCTTATTCCGGATGTTGATACCGCTTATATTGACCCATTCCGTAAGCATAAGACGCTGAATGTGGCTTTCTCTATTGTTGATCCTGTAACTGATGAGCCTTATTCTCGCGACCCTCGTCAGGTTGCTATTAAGGCTGAGGCTTATTTGAAGTCCACCGGTATTGCAGATACCGCAAGCTTTGCTCCAGAAGCTGAGTTCTTTATTTTCGACAAGGTGCGTTTTGCAAACGATATGCAGCGTTCATTCTACGAGGTTGATTCTAACGAGGCTCCTTGGAATTCCGGCATTGATACCGAGGATGATGGCAGCAATAATATTGGTTTTAAGAATCGCGTAAAGCACGGCTACTTCCCTGTGCCTCCTGTTGATCATAATCAGGATTTGCGCGACGACATGGTTTATAATTTGCAGAAGGTTGGTTTGATTCTTGAGCGCTCTCACCATGAGGTTGGTGGCGCAGGTCAGCAAGAAATCAACTATCGTTACAATACGCTTGTTCATGCTGGCGACGATTTGATGAAGTACAAGTATGTGGTTCATGAAACTGCTGCTTTGGCTGGTAAGGCTGCAACCTTTATGCCTAAGCCAATTGCTGGAGATAACGGCACCGGCATGCACTGCCATCAGTCGCTTTGGAAGGATGGCAAGCCATTGTTCTATGCGGAAACTGGCTACGCTCAACTTTCTGATATTGCACGTTGGTACATTGGCGGCTTGATTAAGCACGCTTCTTCTGTGCTTGCATTTACGAATCCTTCGCTTAACTCTTACCATCGCTTGGTTCCAGGATACGAAGCTCCAGTCAACTTGGTTTACTCTGCTCGTAACCGTTCTGCAGCTATTCGTATTCCTCTTGCTGGTACGGAACCTGCTGCTAAGCGTATTGAGTTCCGCGCTCCGGATCCTTCTTGCAACCCATTCTTGGCATTCTCCGCTCAGCTTATGGCTGGCTTGGATGGCATTATGAATCACATTGAGCCTCCTGCTCCTGTTGACAAGGATTTGTATGAGCTTCCTCCAGAGGAGCATGAGGGCATTAAGCAGGTTCCTTCTTCGCTTGGTGAAGCTTTGCAGGCTTTGGAAGAGGATCACGACTTCCTTATGCAAGGCGATGTGTTCACAAGCGATTTGCTTGAAACTTGGCTGAATTTGAAGCATGAGGAAATGGATATGGCTCGCTTGGCTCCAACGCCACTTGAGTATGAGCTTTACTTCCACATCTGATTTGTAAGTTAAGCTAAATAAGCTAAGCTGTTCTAACGAAAAAGCCGGCCCTACGATTTCGCGGGGTCGGTTTTTTGCGCGACGAACTGCTTGAGCGCTTTAGAGACCCTAACGCAGAAACTGTACTGCGTTAGGGCCTTTTGTTTGCGGTTATGAGACCTTCGTGCAGAAGAGTTACTGCGCTACGGTCGGAAGATGTGCGAAATGAGGATCTAGTTCAGTACGATTCTGCACCAGTGTCCGAAAATTGCCTATTTTTGCACTCAAGCAGATTTTTGCGTTAGCTGCTTATTTTTTAGCACGTACTTTACATCAGCTTGAGACGCAACTTTCGAATCATGAGTAACAACAATCACACATTTGCCGTGCTTGCGAGCAAGATTCTTTAATATTGCAATAACTTCTTTAGTCGTAGCAGGGTCAAGGCTGCCTGTAGGCTCATCCGCTAAAATTACCGGCGCAGAAGATACTAAAGCTCGCCCAATTGCAACACGCTGCTGCTGCCCGCCGGAAAGTTGCGTAATATTGCGATTTATTTCTTCCTCCGTCAACCCAAGATCTACTAGAACTTGAGCATCCGCGCGAGAATTTACTAATCGCAAATTTTCTAACGGCGTCAAATAGTCAATAAGATTAAAATTTTGGAAAACAAGCGAAATATGCTTTTTGCGATGCTCACAATATCCTGTTTTTGCAATATTTTCACCATTAAAAAGCACTTCTCCACTATACGGAGTATCTAATCCAGCTAAAAGCGAAAGCATAGTGGACTTTCCAGCTCCAGAAGCTCCCATAATACTGTACATTTTGCCAGTTTCGAAATCTGCATTCACGTCATTTAGTACCGCAATATTTGCAGGTCCGTAAGTGTACTTCACATTTTTTAATTGCAATAAAGCCGACATAATAAGCTCCTTATTTTTACATAATTTAAATATGATTTATACGATTTGTTCCATTTATGCGATTGCGCTTTTAGTAGAAAATTCGCATACGCAACTACATTTCTGCTAACTCATGGCACTCAGTATTTTCCGAGGCTTCTTTATTAATATTGGCAGCACTGCAACAAGTAATGCGACTATTGAAATAAGCAAACCAATAACAAAAGCAGCAAGAGTTTGCAGCAATGGCAATACTGGCATACCATCCGCAATAAATGACGAATCAGCACTATGCAAAATCGCAGAACCAATAACGCCAGAAAAAGCAGCACCGAAGCCTAACGAAATGACGAATGACACAATGTTGAGTATCGCTATTTCAACAAGCAATTGACTAACTATTATTGCTCTAGATAATCCGATAGACATAAGTACGCCAATCTCGTGCATACGTCCTCTAACCCAGAACACTAATACAAGTCCAAGCACTAAAATACCAACAAAACTTAGTGCCACAAAAATCATTCGCACAAGTTGTTGCACAGAGTTAACCGAGCTTATCACATCAGACAATTGCGAAGCATTCTGCTCTACATCTGCCCACTTGCCAGCAATACTTTTAGCCTCCCGTATTGCACTAGCTAATAAATCAGAACGCTCAACAACACAACGCAAAACACTTCGATTAGAAGAACCCGCCAAAGACAACGCAGAACTTAAGTCAGTAAATATGCGGTTTTCTGACGTATCCGAAGGAAGCGCTCCTTTAGTTTGCAATTTGCCGGCAAAAATGCCAACAACGCGAACTTTTACATTAAACCCTTGCTTAAGAATTATAGTAGAACCAATCTTAAGATTATTCTTCTTAGCAAAATCACGATGCACTATTGCTCTACCAGAAGAACGATTAGTAATATGCTCACCCTGTTCTAAACGGTACAATCCTTCTTGAAAACCTTGAGATAATCGAGAATCTGTTGTGCCAGTAATTCCGGCAGCATGAGCCAAAACATCATCGTCTAATCTTGGACCCTGCGCAGGAAGCACAAGTTGCTTCCCAACAGGCGTAGCTAAAACATCGCGCTCTTCCACTACAGTTTTTACGCCCGGAATCGCAGCAAATTTACGAATTTGACTAGAGTCAATTCCTTCATTTGCACCCAAATCTTGCGGAATTGGAGAATTAGATACTTTAGTAGCGGAATTAGAATTTGCATTCATTTGCTCTGGAAGAGTTTCGCCGCGCGTTTTTGCTCGTACAGTAAAACCTAAACCAATACTGGATTGAAGATTATTCCTAGCACCATCAACAGAAGCACTAATACCAGCTTGCGAAACTAGAGCGCTTAAAACAAGGGTCATAATCAGCACAATTATTGCGTTGCGTCGAGGTTTGCGAAATATTGCAAGCCACGCTCTTGAGCATAAGGAAATTACATCAACACTCATAATTACTCCAAATAAACTTTGCTAAAACTTGCTAAAACTTGCTAAAAAATACGCAATTTTTTATTTTTGCAATCCAAGCAGTTCTCGAGGAGATTTGCACATCATTGGCAAATAAGACAGCACTACTACAGCAACAACTACAGCGCATACTATTGCAGAAACTCCAACAAAGCACTGCAAGTCTACTTGCACAATAAGTTTTTCCAAAGTTCTAGTTGCCAACGTTGATTCAAGATTTCCACCAGCTTGACCCATAGTGCTCAAATCATCAGCAGCAGCAGATTTTACGGATCCGAGCGCAGCAGCACCCATCCACGGAGCTATGATTTTTGCAAAAAAGTATCCAACAACTAGCGAAGGTATTGCAATAAGTAGAACCTCGCTAACGTACTGACAAACTATAGACAGCTTGCTGTTGCCAATCGCAGTAAATACACCAATCTCATGGCGTCGCTCATTCATCCACAACAAAAGCACCAATCCAAGCGCAATAATAGCGAAAGATATTACAGCAATAGTCGTAATAGTCATCATTGAATGAACGCCTTTAGCGACTCTCAATAAGCCAGCAACGAACTGATCGTCACGAGTTAGCTGATAATTTTGCAAATCAATAGGCAATTTAGCAGCTTGCGCCATAATATTATCCGCATCCTCGCCGCGCTTTACCCTAAAACTTGCGTCCTGATATATTTCTTTTCCTGGCTTATATTTATACAATTCGCGCGTAGTTTGCAAATCTGTATACACAGTATTGGCAGTAAGTTCTGCTCTAGTTGCAACTTGTCGCTTATTTGCTCCAGCATAAATTCCAACAATACGAGTTTTTACAGTTGCAGTTGATTGCTTAATATTGTCGGCATCGTAAGGGTTAGCGCGAAGTGTAAGAGTATCTCCTACATGTAATCCATTGGCTTTAGCAAGATCTTCATGAATAAGAGATGCGTGAACATTGCCAGCGAGCAAATGCTTACCTTTAGATACGTTTATTGCTTTTGTTTTAAACGCATTAAGAGCAGCAGAATTATTAGTGCCTTCAATATTAACTGCGTTGCCAAACTGCTGCTCGCGTTTTTGATCGTAATCCTGAACGCCTGGAATTCTCGCAGCTTTGGCATTAACCAAATCAGCCGTTACATTTTGGCGAACTACGTACGAAGCAACTCCATTCAACTTTGCGATTGCTTGTACATCTTTAGGTTTTACAGTTCCAGCTCCTCTAGGAGTTCCAGGATTTACTTGCGGATTATTTGCAAGTACGAAACTAGATTCAGCTTGCGATTCAACTTTTTGCACCTCTTTATTAGCGGCGCTCGAAACTGCAGAAATTGCGAATAATAACGTTGAAATAAGAAATAGAACAATGAAAACTATTAATGTTTTTATTCGTTTCCTCAGAATGTAGCGTATTGCACGAGAGATAAACGTCATTGACTACCTTTCCACATCGAAAAATGACTTTATATAGTATGCGAACATACGGTATGCCAGTATAACATATGAGCACTTATAACCACAATATAAAAAAACGGTGATGTTCGCACAGCGCTTTGAAGGAGCTTGAAATCATTGGGATTTCAAGCTCCTTCAAAGCGGGAACGCAATAAAAGTAAAAGTAAAAGATTCAGATTGCAAAACCGAGCGTGCGAGCAGCAGCAACAGGAACAGCTTCGTCTGCCCAATAATCTTCAAGATTCTCATCGGTGGAAAGCGAACGCATTTCCGCACGATCAATATAAAGCTCGCCACGAAGATGATCTGTTTCGTGCTGGAAAATACGTGCAGGCCATCCGTGCAAACGCTCAGAATGCTGCTTTCCGTCCTCATCCTGCCAAGTTGCTTGAATGTCAAGCCAACGCTGACGAACCGCCTGATATCCAGAAACACTCAAGCAGCCCTCGTAAAAACTGCGCGTTTGCGTACCAATCGGCTCATAATGTGGGTTAATAATTGCGCGGAATGGAAGCTCAGCGATATCACGCGGATCATCCTCATCGTCACGAACGTGATCTTCAATAACCGCAATCGCAAGACCAAGTCCAATCTGAGGAGCAGCCAAACCAACACCTGGAGCTTCAAGCATCGTACTGTGCATAAGCGAAATAAGCTTAGTAAGAGTAGCGCGCGTAAGCTGACCGTCGTAAGCAACTGTGCGCTGACGCAATACAGGAGCGCCAGCCTGCACAATAGATAAAATACCATCCTCTGTGGCGGAATCAAGCAAGCGCTCAACAGCGCGACTGAGTTTCGTATCGACACTTGCGTGATGCGTAAACATAGGTCTCCTTTTACCGTAGCGGCAATAGACGCGAAGTTGTACAAGAAAGTTTGAGCGGCACACGTTACGTGCGTACATTGACGTTACGTGAAACAAGCACCAAGGTGTTAATTGTACCAAAATTATTTGCGCACTGCTAGAGCAACTGGCAACGTAAACAAGTAGCAGACGCAAAAAATAAGTCAACTATAACTTCAAATTATCAACCACAACTTGAGCGAGTCGAGCGCAAACTTCGTCCGCTTGAGCTTGAGTTGCAGCCTCGCACATAACGCGCACAAGAGGCTCAGTACCACTTGGGCGCAGAAGAACGCGACCTGTATCTCCAAGAAGTTTCGACTCTTTCTCAACAGCCGCAAGCACGGCTGCGTTAGTTTTGGAAGCCATTTTATCTACATTTGGCACATTTACTAAGCATTGTGGCAATTGCGGGAAGTCAGCTGCCATTTGCGAAAGCTTCTTGCCGGAGCGCACAACTTCGCGGCACAAAGTCAAAGCAGTAAGAGTGCCGTCACCTGTGGTTGCAAATTCGCGATTAATTACGTGACCAGACTGCTCGCCGCCAAGAGAATAATCATGCTTAAGCATTTCTTCCAAAACGTAACGATCGCCAACATTGGTTTGCACAGTCGCAATTCCCATATCTTTAAGCGCAAGTTTTAATCCAAGATTGCTCATTACAGTTACAACAAGCGTATCGTGATTAAGCTTACCTTCAGCTTGCTTAGCGCGCGCAAGAATTCCCATAATTTGATCGCCATTAACCATATTGCCATTCTCGTCAACAGCTAAGCAGCGGTCGGCATCGCCATCAAAAGCCACGCCTAAATCAGCTTTAGAAGCCTTAACCATTGCCTGCAACTGCTCAGGATGCGTGGAGCCTGCGTGATCGTTAATATTGTAGCCGTCAGGAGAAGCGTTAATTACGACTACTTCCGCGCCTGCTCTGCGAAGAGCCTCAGGAGCAACAACGGAAGTTGCACCGTTCGCGCAATCAGCAACAACGCGCAAACCTGCAAGAGGCTTCGGGCGCGTAGTGGAATTTTTATTCAACGGCGCAACTGCAGAAACCAAGTGATCAATATATAGGTTTGTTGCGGTAGTAGTATCGTGGCTAACTCGACCAACGCCAGCGCCTGTTGGACGCTCCCAATCTTGGCCAAGCACAGCCTCAATCTCATCTTCCTTGCTATCCGGAAGCTTAAAACCGCCGCGCGCAAAGAATTTAATGCCGTTATCTGGCATCGGATTATGAGATGCGGAAATTACGGCACCCATTTCAACGTTTAGTACGGAAGTGAGGAACGCAACTCCAGGAGTTGGGATAATTCCGGCATCAATAACGTCAAAACCGCCGGCGCTCATTCCTGCAGCAAGCGCGGAAGCTAGAAAATCGCCAGAAACACGCGTATCTCTGCCAATAAGCGCGCGGCGACGAGCGTGAGATGAAGTATCGCTTTCAGCAGCACTAGACGAAACCGGCGCATGCTTATCTCCCAAAACTCTAACTGCAGCGTCGCCTAAATCCAAAGCAAGTTGCGCTGTTAAATCGCGATTTGCTAATCCACGCACGCCATCCGTACCAAACATTCTTGGCATAATAAAGCCTCTTTCGCAAAAATCACTTTCTTTGCGCGCAAGCAAACAACATTGCTTACTAGCGCGTCACACACTGCTTGCCATCTTACTCGTAGCATTACATGACGCGCTATAAAAAATTTCTCCGCACATGGTTGTGATACAAAACCCGGAAAATTCCCCGGCAAATGTTCCAAAAACCAGCCAATCCAGCGACAAAAACCGGAAAAATACACTGCAAATGTTCTAGAACACTAAACCGACATTTCCTTTACAGTCATGTAAAGAAAAAATCGAAATTAAGCCAAAAAACGATTAAAACTTTACACGAGTGTAAAGGAAAAAACGCGCGCTACGCTCTAAGCGCGAAAGCAGGTCGTCGCACTAGCGCAAGGAAGCGTTGTAGTAATTCTCTTCAGACGTTGATTACTGTTGATTAGCGAACACTAGCATTCATGCTGCTGCACACATAACTCCAGAAACTCCTACCACACACCAACACATAGCTTTGTTTAGCGACTTCAGTTGCAGGAATATTCGTGAGGTGAGATTTGAGATTTTTCGCACTGAGCGCGGCGAACGTCAGAGCCGCAGGCTGCTGATTCGCCAAGCGAAGAAGAAAAATCGAAAAATCTCTGCGATAAGGCACGGTTATTAAAGATTAAACACGCAGAGTTTGGGGGATTTCTCTACGAGCACTAAAAGAGGACTGAGAAGCTACATTCTTTAAAGATAGGCGAACACACTAAACTCTTTTAGCAGCCAGAGCGCACGAAGGACGGGACGTGCGAGGAGAGAAATCCCCCAAAACTCGCGCCACGGCAAGCAAGTGCGAAAGCATGTCGTCGCGTTGCGCGAGTGTCCGAATTTAGCGCAAGGAAGCGTTGTAGTGCTGCACTCTAAGCGTGCGGCGCGAAGAATCGAGGCCGCCGAGCACCATGCGACGCAAAGCCTGATCCGCATCCTTATGCTCCTCAAGCCACTTCTCACCGCGCTCAACCAGCTCCTCAACCGGCGCATACACAGGATACAATCCCTCAATCAAAGCCTCAGCCATGTGGAATGTGCGATTCTTCCAAACCCAATCAATATCCGCAAAGTAGCGCTCAACGTAAGGCTTAACCAAATCACCCTTAGCTGTGCTTGCAAAACCAGCAACCACGGCACCCATCTGCATATTCGTCAAATCGAGATTGCGCAAAGCTTGATCCCAAGCCCAATCCTTAGCTTCTGCTGTTGCGCGCGCCGCACGAGCCTGGTAAGCGTATTCGCGATTTTCAGTAGTGTCGCGCTTTTGAAGTTCCGCGTCAATTCCAGCTTCGTCCAAAGCGTTCACGCCTGCGAGCGCAATAAGAATGCTCCAACGCAAGTCGTTGTCGATTTCCAAGCCTTCCAGATTCACGGAACCGTCAAGCAAGCCGTTAGCTACGCGCACAAACTCAGCATCTCCAACTTCGCCGTAGCCAAGATACGCTTTAAGCAACTGGAACTGTTCGTCCGAGCCTGCAGAAGCTGCCAAAGCCAACTGCCACAATTCGTGCGCTACATGCTTTGCGACTTCTGCTTGGCGCTCAGGCACTACGTAGTGGCTTGCGGTTACTTTTACTTGACCAAGTGCGTAGCGGAAAGTAGTTGATTCGCGCTCTGTTGCCAAAGCTTTAAGGCTTAATTCCACGAAGCGTTCTGCTGGGAATTCTGCGTCGCGAGTCATATCCCACAATGCGAGCCAAATAAGCGAGCGAGTCAAAGAATCCCTGAAACGATACAAGTTTTCTGCAGCAAATTCAAGCGACTTTTCGTCGAAACGTAGCTTTGTGTAGGTTAAATCGTCGTCGTTTACGAGGATTAACGCAGGCCTGCGCAGGCCGCGAGCTTCCGCAACTTCCGTCACTTCGCCGTCAACGTCGAGTTCGATTCGCTTTGTGCGCTTGATTTCGCCAGTTGCTTCGTCCAAATCGTAGAAGCCAATAGCCAAACGGTGTGCGCGAAGAACAGGATGCTCAGCCGGCGCGCTCTGGCGCAAACGCAAGGAAGCAATAGTGCCGTCGCCCGCTTCTTCAACTTCCGTAGAAATCGTGTTAATTCCAGCTTTTTCAAGCCATTGAGCGCTCCACGCTTTCAAATCGCGTCCGCTTGTAATTTCCAATTCTTGAAGCAAATCAGCCAAAGTTGCGTTGCTATAAGCGTGCTTGCTTAAGTAATTGTGGATTCCTGCAAAGAACTTTTCGCGGCCAACGTAAGCTACGAGTTGCTTTAATACAGAAGCGCCCTTTGCGTAGGTGATTCCGTCGAAATTGACGGAAGTATCGTTCAAATCGTTGATTGGAGCCACGATTGGGTGCGTTGTTGGGAGCTGATCTTGATTAAGCGCCCAGCTTTTTTCGCCGGAGTTGAAAGTGCTCCAAGCGTCGTGCCATTCGGTTGCTTCAGCGGTGGCAAGAGTTGAGGTGAATTCTGCGAAGGATTCGTTAAGCCACAAGTCGTTCCACCACTTCATTGTTACGTAGTCGCCGAACCACATGTGTGCAAGCTCGTGCAAAACTGTTACAACGCGGCGCTCAGCATAAGCGTCTGTAACTTTGGATTCAAACACGTACTGGTCGCGAATCGTAACCATACCAATGTTTTCCATAGCTCCAGCGTTATATTCTGGCACGTAAATCTGATCGTACTTTGCGTACGGATATGGCACTCCCCAAGTCTTAGCGTAGAAAGCAAAACCTTTCTTCGTAATATCGAACAAGTAGTCAACGTCTTTTGCAAAAGCGTCTTTAAGCGCTTGACGGCAGTACATTGCCATTGGCACTACGCGACCGTCTTCGTTTTGGTATTCTGTATGCCATTCAGCGTAAGGTCCTGCGCAAATTGCGGTTAAGTAGGAGCTCATTTTTGGAGTTGACTCGAACACCCAGCGCTTCATGCCTTCTACAGCGCCGTTTTCCAAAGTGCCTGCTTCGGTTTGGCGGCCTTCAAGCGCGGTTTCGCTTTTAACTGGCATGTTGGAAGTTACGATCCAGCTTTCTGGAGCGTCTACAGTAAAGTCAAAAACAGCCTTTAAATCTGGCTGATCAAATACAGCGTAAACGCGGCGAGCATCCGGAACTTCGAACTGCGTGTAAAGGTAAACGTTTCCGTCGGAAGGATCCACGCTTCTGTGCAAGCCTTCGCCCGTGTTGGAATACTGGCAGTTTGCTACAACTTCTACAGTATTGTGTTCAAGCAGATTCGCGAGCGCGATTCGGCTGTCTGCAAAAACTTTCGTAACGTCAAGAGCAGTGCCGTTTAATACCACGGATTCTACGCTGTTTGCAATCAAATCGAGGAAGCTTGCGCTACCAGCTTTAGCGTCGAACTCAATTTTTGTGCGCGAAGTAAAATCGCTGCCGCCTTTACCTAAATCAAGCGCAACATCGTAATGAATTGGCATTTTGATAGCGTCGAAACGCTCTTCAGCTTCTACGCGAGTAAGATTTGCTCCTGGCATATGTACCTTCCTTATATTTTTCTTATTTTTGATTATTTTTACGATTATTTCCGATTATTTACGGCAATTTACAGTGATTTACAGTATTTTGCAAATATTTGCGAATATTTTGCGAACATTTGCAAATATTTACGAATACTTTCGCTTATTTTTGATTATTTTCCGAAATATCCGCAACTACCGGCACAAGCATAGGCTTCCTGCGCAAAGCGCGAGCAACCCAACTACCCAAAGTGCGTCGCATAATCTGCTGCAACTTATACGTATCGTGTTCTCCTCGCATCATAGCGTCCTGCAATTGCTCAACAATTTGGTAACGAACCTTCTCAAAATCAGCCTCGTCTTCAGCAACAGCATTCAAGAAAATCTTCGGGCCCGAAACCACGTCCGCATGCTCAGTATCAACTACCACAAAGCTTGAAACGAAGCCTTCTGTGCCCAAAATCCTACGCTTTTCAAGCTCCTCGTCCGTAAGCTCGCCAACGGAATCGCCATCAACATAAACGTATCCGCAAGGCACAGAGCCAACAACTGCAGCGTTTCCGTGGTACAAATCAACCACGTCACCGTCTTCAGCCAACACAACATTCTTTGGATCAACACCAGTTTTTACAGCAATCAATCCGTTTGCAACCAAGTGACGATGCTCACCGTGAATTGGCATAGCGCACTTTGGCTTCACAATGTTGTACAAGTACAAAAGCTCGCCCTCATTGCAATGGCCAGACACGTGAATAGCAGCATTATCCTTATTAATTACGCGCGCACCAAGTTGCACAAGCTTATTAATAACTTTGTAAACCTCGTGCTCATTGCCTGGAATAAGCGAGCTTGCAAGAATAACAGTATCGAATTCGTCAATAGTAATATCTTTGTGGCTGCCATCCGCAATTCGCCCAAGAGCTGCCATCGGCTCGCCTTGCGAACCCGTGCACATGTACACGAGCTTGTCGTCCTGAATATCCTTTGCTTGCTTTAAGTCCACAACCGTGTTTTCAGGAATATGCAAGTAGCCAAGATCTGCCGCAATCGACATATTGCGAACCATCGAACGGCCCACGAACACAACTTTTCGCCCAAACTTGTGCGCTGCGTCAACTACTTGCTGCACGCGATGCACATGACTTGAGAAACTAGCAACAATAATTTTGCGAGTTGCTGTAGCAAAAGCGCGATCCAAAGCAGGCCCAATAGAAGTTTCTGGCTTCACAAATCCCGGAACTTCAGCGTTTGTGGAATCTGCCATAAGCAAATCGATACCCTGCTCACCCAGGCGCCCAAATTCCACCAAATCTGTAATGCGGTGGTCAAGCGGAAGCTGATCGAGCTTAATATCGCCAGTATCAATAAGCGTTCCGGCTGGAGTTTTTACGCAAACAGCAAGCGCATCCGGAATAGAATGCGTTACTGTAATAAACTCAAGATTAAACGGGCCAACTTTCATCTTATCGCGGCCTTCAACGCGAGTAAGATTCGGCTCAATATGATGCTCCTGGCACTTTGCTTCCACAAAAGCCAAAGTAAGCTTCGAACCAATAAGCGGAATATCCGGACGCATCTTAAGAAGATACGGCACTCCACCAATATGATCTTCGTGACCATGCGTTAAAACTAAAGCTTCAACCTTGTCAAGACGATCCTGAATATAGTGGAAATCAGGAAGAATTAAATCAACTCCCGGCTGCTCTTCTTCCGGAAAAAGCACGCCGCAATCAATAAGCAAAATATGACCGTTGTACTCAATTACGTTCATATTTCGGCCGATTTCGCCCAAACCACCAAGCGGCACAATTCTCATTGAACCTTTGCGATATTTTGGCGGCGCAATAAGCGCACCTTCACGCTGATCGTTTACTACAGGAGGAAGCACTTTGCCGCTGCGACGAGCGGAACTAGCTTTTTCTTTACGAGTTTTTGTATTTTTTCTTAATTCAGTTGACATATTCATCTCACTACATCTTGCGCAATTGCGCACTGTTTTCTAGTGTACCGTTAGGACTCAACTCACGCGACAGACTTTAGACGCAAAAGCTGCGCGTAAAACTTTACTTTGCAAGCATTGCGACATTTTCTTTACACGCACGTAAAGTTTTTGTCGCTTTTCAAGAAGATTCCGACATTTCCTTTACACGCGAGTAAAGGAAAAATCACTTTTTGCTGGAATTACGTTATTTCCTTTACGCGAATGTAAAGAAACTATCGCTTTTTAAGCACGACTACAATAAACCACCCAAGTGCGGCTATAGGAATTGCCGTAAGCGTCGACATCCACGGCACCATCATGCCAGCGTGCGCACTCCACTCGTCAATCGCCGCACCCGCAGCCATCGACCCCAAAGAGCACCCCACAGCCGAAGCAGTTGGCAGCCACGAAAGCCCTTCCGTAAGAGATTCTTCCGGCACTGTTGCTTTCACAATAAGATTTCCAGTAGCGAAAATTGGCGATACGCAAAGTCCGGAAAGCACTTCAAAAACGCTCATAAGCATAAGCCGATCCAGATTAAGATTCATAAGCACGTAGCCAATAGTTAGCACAGTTAAGAACACAATAAGATGCGACCAGTTAGATCCGCGGAATTTACGCGATCCGAAAATTATTGCGCCCACAAGCGATCCGCACGCAAACAGCGCAAGTTGCATACCAATAAAATGCTCAAGCCCTTGCGCTTTCATAGCAGCCGTAACAGACACGTCAAAAGCGCTAAAACTCATATTAAACACAACGAACATGAGCACAAGCGGAATAATTCCGCGGTAAAGCAGCACGTTTTTGCCGCGCTTTTTTGGATGGTGATTATGCAATTGTTTAAGACTAAATTTGTCAATAAACTTGCGCTTAGAATTTTGTTTTTGCGATTCTGATTCGACTGCAGAGATTTCGTTTTCTTTTTGAGATGCGATTAATACGTCAACATCACCAGCTGCAGCAGTTGGAACTTCCACTACTTTAAGCACTGCAGGTTGGGTATTGCGCAGCGAGAAGAACCACGCTCCGCCCAATCCGCTTGCAAATACTGGCACGAATAATTGCGAAACTGGATGCACGGAAGTTGCAAGCCAAGCTGCCAAAATAGGACCTAATATAAACACAATCTCATCGATGCCGGATTCCAAAGCATACGCTACGTTTAGCAAAGAATCGTCGTCTTCCGCACGAAGTGTATAAGCCCAACGCGTACGCACTAACGCTCCAAAAGCAAACTGCGTAACGCCCATAACAATCGCAAGCACAAAAAGAAGCACGAGCGGAACTCTAAATAAAGCAGCAAACGCAAAAGAAAGCATTGCAATTACTTGAGCACCTAACGCAATAACACCAACTTTGCGCTGACCAAAACGGTCAAAAAGCTTAGCATAAACTGGCGTTACTGCAGCTTGCGCAAGAACGTAGGATGCAGACATTGCTCCAGCAACAGTCCAGTTATTGTACAAATGATTAAGCGCAAGAACAATTCCTAAAGCAATCATCGACATTGGTAGACGCGCAATTGCTCCAGAAATGCAAAAAGCTCTAGCTCCATTTAGTGAAAATAGTCGCGCATATTGCGAAATTATTGTGGACTTCTTTCCTGTCGTTTGAGACGACATAAATTGTGTTACTCCTTTTTATTTTTTACGCTTTTTACGTCTTTGCGTTTTATTTTTTACGTATTTACGCTTTTTACGCTTTAATTTTTACGCCTTACGTCTTACGCTTTACGCTTTAGTGTTTGAACGCGCATTCGCACGTTTTGAACGCACCATCGGCTCCCCCGAATAAATATACAAATCTTCAACTAAAGATTTTGCGCGCTCAATCTCGTAAGGATGATCTTTATGAAGCAAAGACGCGTCTTTACTAAGCCCGTGATAATCGTAAAAGCTCACATCGCAAGCAGAATCCGTGTGCAAATAGTAGCGATTTACGCCATTATTTCGCAGCATGTGCATTGTGCGCCTCCACAAGCCGCCGCCAACACCATGACCGCGAGCATCCGGAGAAACTAGGAACAATTCCAATTCTGCTTGAGTCAAATCATTAATATGCGATTTTGCTTCAAGCTTAGTTTCTAAAGCGCGCATTGCGTACGCTTCTTCTAAAGCGCGCGCGTAATTTTCGTCATTTTGCGATTTCATTTCGCGCTCTTGCTCAAGAAGCATGCTTCTTATTTCTGGGAACATAACGGGAGCGTCAAAAACTCGCGCCAAAAGCAATCCCATAAATTTTCCGTCGACTTCAGCAATAGTTCCGTGCGTAGAAGGCTCTAAATAGTGCAAAACGAATCTGCGCGAAAGGCTTAAAGAAGCTTCTTGACCGACTTCTTTAGAAATGCCCCAAGTGCGCTCGTATCCTTTTACAATTGCGTCAATATCGCCTAAGTGTACGTCGCGAAATTCTACAGTCATGACTTTTCCTTACTCGTAATTCGTTTATGCGTCATCATCATCGAGGGAGATTAACGTGTCAGAATGTAACTCGGCAAGGATTTCATCTTTTGTTTTTGGTTCGGCATGAATCTCTCGTTCACATTCATCCGCTATATTTACATAGTAAAGGGTGGCATCGATAGCCTCAAGCGGCACATTCGTCATAAGCGAAAGTAGCAAACGATACCAGTCTAGCTGGCCAAGCTTAAGAGCAATATCTTGCGGATTCGTTGGTTTTTTGCCGGTTTTCCAATCAACTACCGTATATATTTTGCTCGGATCGTTCTCGTCTAAGCCGCCTGCAAAAACAGCGTCTAGTTTTCCGTTAATAATTTGATCGCCCAATTCTGGCACATGCGCCACGATTGGTTGCTCGGCTGCAATAGGACGGCGATGCGCCCATTTTGAAGTAGCTAAACGCTTTTCCCAAATTAACAATTTGCGTTCGGAAGAGTTTATTGAAGAATTTATTGAAGAATTTCCGGAAGATTTTTCGGAAGATTTTCCGGAAGATTTTTCAGCTTGCGTAATTTTTTCAATTTGCGCAAGTTTTTCAGAAATACTTTCAACAACATCATATTGCGCAGAATTTTGATTCGCGCATCCAGCTTTCACAAACTGCTCTGCCCAAGCGTGGAAGCGAGTTCCCAAACTTGCAGTCGGCGAAGAAATGCGCGGAATAGGGCGAATAATTGCCATCCACTCGTTTCGCAAACGCTTAGCATCCGCATCATTAAAATCTTTATTTTCTCGCAAATAATCGCTATTAAACGTTGCTCGCCTTTGCACAGCCGTAACATTTACATTTTCGCCTTTAGAAAGCTGTTCTGCGCGGTTTTTCAGGGCATTAATATTGTGATACCAATCAATTTGCGGCATCAAATCAGCATCTTGCACTAAAGCTTGAGCGCGCGAAAGCAATAAATTATCTTTAGAAGTTTCATTATTTGCGTTATTTGCTTTATTTGCATTATTTGCATTATTTAATTTTGCAAAATCGGCATCTGCAGAAAGATTTTCGGTTATATCTGCAGATTTTCGTAAAACGTCCCTTATATTTTTAGTCAAGGAATTCGGCCAAGCTAATAGTTGTTTTCTATTCTCGCTTGGTATGTCACTTGGCTCGCTAAATAATTTCGCAAAATCAGAAGCTAAATCGCCCACAACATATCCCAATTCACTAGAAGAATTCTTCACTTCAAAAGCTTCTTCACCAAACTGCTTAATTGCGTCATTCATTTCGTTCCAAAAAACGGAAGGCTTTTTTGCGCGAGAAGATGCGCTATTTTCAGCCGCACTATTCGCAGAAGCCGCTGAATCACCAGCAACACCAGAATCCGCCGACATAGCATTCGTCTGACTGCAAGTCACAAGCGCCGCAAACTTCGCGCGCGTCAAAGCAACATACATAAGATGCCGCTCGTCAATATGCAAAGCTCGCCCGCGCTCCTCTACTTGCGAAAGCGGCAAAGTGCCGGTTTTCATTGCAGCATCGTAAACTTCGCGCGCTTCTAAAGGAATCGCCTCTTCCGGAGCCGATTCGTACTCACGGAATTTTCCAACCAAATCAAGCATTGCTTGCGCACGCGAGCCATATATTTCCGCGTCAATTTTTTCAACGCTTTCCATATTTCTCAAAGATTCTTGCGGATTCATACTTGCGATTAAATCCGCATCGTGAGGAAATCGCGGAAGAATATCCGCATCAACTCTCATCGGCACAGGTACTTTCGATGCGATTTCAAGAGTTGCGTACGCGCTTTCAAAATACGCGTTATTTTGTTGCGTTTGTTTTACGCGCAAACCGTCACCTTGATTGCTTGGAAAAGCTCCCTCATTAAGCCCCACAATCGCAACTGCCGGCCATTCCAAGCCTTTAGATTGGTGAATTGTCATCAAAACAACGTCAGCAGGCTCGTCAACAGACGCAGGCTGATCGTCAATTTTGTCAATATTTTGAACCCAATCCATAAATCCGCGCAAAGTAGGCTGCGTAAAATCGCTCATTTCTTGCAAATACGAATCAGCAAGCGTAAATATTGCGTCGGAAGTGCTGCGCATATCGTGCAACAACGTGGCATTGCTAGAATTGTTGTTCATAAGCGCATTGGAAACCGCCACATCAATATCAATATTGAGACTTTCAATAGCTGTGCGCACAATGTCATGCAAAGAAGCAGATTGCGCGCGCTGGGCAGCGTCCAAAATTTGCCCTAAGCGAAGAACAGCATCATAAGCTTTAGCACTTAAATTATTTTTAAGATTTGAAATATTAGGATCCGCATACGCTTCAAGCAGAACATCCGCAATAAAAACTCCACCGTGAATACTATTCGTCTGCTCGCCTTTAGATTGCTGCTCTTGCACAATCTTCGCCCACTTTTCGCGAGGCGCTTTAGGATCTGCCAAACCAGCTTGCACTAAAGCACGAAATATGTATTCAATATTTTCCGAAGTTGCGATATTAGCTATAGTTTTTAAATCGTCAGTATTAAGCGAAAAACGAGGCGTTGCAAGAAGTCGCATTAAAGCTGAAGTATTCGTGTGATCAGCTGACACAGCAAGAAGAGATAGAACGTCTTTTACTTCCGGTTTTTCAAGAAGAGCAGAATATCCAACTGTTAAAGTGCGCAAACCTGCTTGTTGCAGCGCTTCTTCGTATAACGCAATATTCGTTTTGCTACGAAACAGCACTGCAACTCTAGCTGAATCGGAACTAACGGAATTTGCGGAATTTTCAGAATTAACAACGTCTTTTTCGCATAGCGCAGTATTTTTAACTTTATTAACAAATCGCACAACAGCTTCAATTTCTTGATATTGCGTAGGCGTATTTAGCACTGCCAACATGCCGTTTGGAGCATTTTCAAGATATTGCAAATTTTTAACTTCTACTTCTGTAGATAACGCGCTGCTTTTGCGAAGTGCAGGCATGCGCAATGGCTTGGTAATAGCGTTTGCAGCTTGCAAAATAAGCTTAGAATTTCGGCGAGTTTGAGTGAGCGAAAATTCAGTTTCGCTGCCAATATTAAGCACTTGCTCAAGTTTTCTAAACGCGCCCGAACTAGCTCCGCGGAATGAGTAAATAGCTTGGAATGGGTCTCCAACTGCAGCAATATGTGTTTGCTGATTAGAGTTGGAAGAGTTAGAAGCGCTACTTTCGACACTTTCGCTACTTTCGCTACTTTCGTTATGAAAAAGCGTTGCAATCAGCATTGCTTGCGTAGTAGACGTATCTTGATATTCGTCAAGCAAAACTTGACTGTATTGCCTGCGATATTGCGCCGCAATCGAAGGAAAATTCGTAACTAAACGATAAGCAGCAATTGTAAAATCGCTAAATTGCGCCATATTTGCGCTTTTCTTTGCCGCATCAAAAGCCAAAACTAAATCGAGCAAAGCCGCGCGCTTTTGAGCAGTCTCAAATAATTTATTACAAGAATCGTAACACGTATTTTTTAGCGTAATATTTAGGTATTCTACGTATTCTTTTCCGTAATTTACGCATTTTTCAAAATATTTTTCGTCTGTATCGTTTTTTCCGCGACGCAATTTAATAGCACTCGGCTTTTTTGTAATAATTTCAGTTTTTGCGGCAGAATTAAGCGCTTTTTGCAAATGCTCAATCCAAGCATTATTCCACTCTTGAATTTCTAAAACCGCTTTAGAAGTGCTATCTAACGACTCCCCTTTGCTATTTACGCCAATCATTGAGCAAGAAATATCTGCGGCGAGCGCAAGAACGTCGTCAATTAAAGCATCAAAACTATACCAAGAAAGCACTTCCGGATGCGTTGTAACGTAAGTATTTACTAAAGGTTTTATTAATTCGCGAGCGCCAGCATCGCTTAAAGGCTGCGTATTTTGGTCAAATCCAACTAGCAAACCGTATTGGCGCACAATTGACTGGAAGAATGCGTCGTAAGTCATTACTTCCGGCTTTAAAAATGCGTTGGAAGTATTGATATTTTGCGATTGCGAAGTTGCGGTAGTAGGCTGGCTTTCACTACAGTGCTGGCTTACAGCTTGCGCAACTCTTGCCAGCAATTCCGACGCAGCTTTATTCGTAAACGTAAGTCCCAAAATGCTTTCTGGAGCAATTCCTCGATCAATAAGATCAATAACGCGGCGAGTCATCGTGTAAGTTTTGCCACTTCCGGCTCCTGCCACAATAATCATGTTTTTGTTTGCTGGAGCTTGAATTGCTGCAGATTGCTCAGCGCTATCCGTATTCTTTCTAAAAGATTTGCTATTGATTTCGTTGATTTTATTGGCTTTGCTGATTTTATCTATCATAATTGGCGTACCTCATATACAGTGTCTATAGCGCCTGCGCATGCTGGGCATACCTGCTTTGAACGGCAATACTTCAAATGCTCCGAAGTTGGGCGCGCAACAATTTGCGAAGAATTCGTTGCTGCAGCCGCATAAAAAACGCGCGAAATCATAGTAAGCGACCATTTTGCAGTTTCACTTAAAGCTCTAAACGACTGCCAAGCTTCTTCGCTTACGCCGCTCGGGCAAGATTTCATAATTTGCGCAAGATTTGGGCAATCCATCAATCTCGACATTGTTTTGAACCCAACGCGAGTTTCAAGAGGCTGATTATTCAAAGCATTACCAACACAAAGCGGCGGCTGATACACGTTTTCTGCCACATGATGATCTTGCGCCGGATAATCATTACTCACCACATGGAATAGCACGCTGCGCGAAATTGTTGGCGCATTAAAGTCAGAAATAAGCGGATCCTTATCTGCAAAAAGTAAAGCAAGCTGGTAGCAAACCAACTGTAAATCGTTAAAAACTCCTGTTGAAGGCGGAACTTTTCCAGTTTTATAGTCAATTAAGCGAATATTTTTAGAACCGTCGGAATTTTTTCGCTTTTCCATGCGATCAATACGCCCGTGAATATGCACTGTGAGATTTTCGTTCGCACCATCCGGCCAACCGCCAACTAAAGCGCCCATCAACTCGTAAACGTCATGCAATTTAATAGTTTGCAAATTCGAAGATTTAAGCGCGTTATTTACAAGCATCGCAATATTCTCAAAACCAAAATGTGCGCTTGTGTTAAACTCACAATACGCTTCTTGCAATGCACCTATGCTACTTTCCAAAGATTTTTCGCTTTTTGTAAGAGATTCCAGTACGCCTTCATCCGACTTTTTTGCGTCAAAAGCGTAAGTTGATTGATCGTAAGACGTGACGAAATATTGCGCAATAGTGTGTAGCGCGCGAGAAATATTCGTTTCGCGAGCAAGCGCAGAATAACGCTCCCTGCTATTTCGAATATCTGCAAGTTCCGGAGCAATACTTGCGTAATACTTTTCCATAAGATTTGCGATTGCGTTGATTCGGCGCACTTGCGCAGAGTATGGGGAATATTCGGTTTCCGCAACTTCAGGTTCTGCAACTTCAGATTCTGCAACTTCCGTTTCCGGCATATCGTAATGCTGATTTTCGCTCGCCCATCTTGCAGTTTCGTGAATTAGCGTACCAAAATATGTTGCCGCGCTTCCCGGCTGAGGCCCCGAAAGCTTACGATTCAAAAGACCGCAAACCGGGCACGCCCACAAACTATCTACAGCAGAAGGAGACAAACTCACTACGCAAGAAGAATCTTCCGAAATAGCAGCGCGCGGAGAAGAATCTTTAGAAATAGCAGCGTCAGAAGCAAAATCTTCCGAAGAAGAAGCAGTATTCTCCTTAAAATCTTTTGCAACATCATTCATAAAATCCCACTGAGACGGATCAGCGCAATCAACTCCATGCTGACGCAACAATTGCAAAGCTTTAGCGGAATCATAAATAACATCCGCAAATTCTGCACTATCAGAAGGCGATTTTCCGGCAATAGCGCGCGAAATTTGAGCGCGAGCAGCACAAACTAATCCACGCGCATCCATATCTAAACCTGCAAACGGAATTGTAATCTCCGTAAAAGGCGTGCGAGAATTTTCGTTATTGTAGTAGCGCTCAGGCAAGTAGTAGTAAAGAAAATCGCTAGGAACAGCGCTATCACTGTATTGCGCGCTAATATACAAGCTTTCAGTCGCGCGCGTAATTGCAAGCAAAAAGCTGCGCTGCTCGCCTGCAAAAACAGCAGATTTATCGTTGGAAGAAAGAAGATTTGCGGATATAAATAGAGGAGATTGCGAAGGCGAATCTAATTGCGAAGCTGAATCTAATTGCTTTTGCGCATCGCTTTGCTGGCTCTGCGTTTGCTTTTGACTCATAGCACGCAACTTCGAATCCAAAATAATATTCGCTAAACTTTCCGCGCCGAACATTGTGCTGCGCGATGCAAGATTTGGCCACACGCGCTGTTGCAAAGTCGGAATCCACACAAGCGGCCAATGCTTTCCCAAAGCCCCAGCAGGAGTAGTAAGAGTTACAGCATCCGGGTGAGGGGCCACTTTAGCTAAAGAATCCGCCTCAATTTCCATGCCGCGAACTTGAGCTATAAAATCCGCAATATTTACAATATTTTCCTGATCAAAAGTATCGTCAGGAAAATTGTTGTACGAAAATTCGGCAGAAGATTCGGAAGAAAGTTCAGAAGAAGATTCAGAAGAAGATTCAGAAGAAGCGCAGGAAGACGATTCGGAAGAAGCGTAGGAAGAAACGTAATCGAAAAGCCGCATTGCAGCATCCAGACGATCATTTGCGCGTCTGCCCTCGCTATTGTGCTGCAAAGCCGCGCGCTGCCAACGCTCCGAAACATTACAAATATTCCAAGCTTCGCCAAGAGCATATTGAGCATTTAGCAAATCCGGGTGATTTTTAAAGCGCAAAGCCAAAGTTTGTACATTCTTCCACATTTTTACGAAAGCAGTAACGTGCGGATTTCGAGGTGCCATATTTTGCAATATTTGTAAAATTTGGGAAGATTCTGGGCCATCTGGATTGTCTGAAGCGTCTGAAGCGTCTACGCAATGTGCAACATATGCAACACAAAGCAAATAGCAAGCATCTAAAGAAAGCGAGCGCGTATCTTCACTAAAATCGCTACTCAAATCGCTACTCAAATCGCTGCTCAAATTACCTTCAAAATCACCTTCAATAAAGCGATTATCAACTGAAATTTGCGCAGAATCAGCATTAGAACGCAACGCATTTTGCAACTTATTCCTAAAATCACACCACGTATTCATAAGATTTCGCAAAGGAATATTCTTAATTTCAGCAGAATCATCTTCATCTTTTTTCGCATCCAAAACCGCCGAAAGCGAAGCAATAGAGCGCATTAGCAACTCAACCGAATGCAACTGAGCAGGCGACTCCGAAGTATCTTCAGCGTAAGAACCAGCGCCAATCCGAGAAGAAACGCCAATTCGAGAAGAACCAGAGTCCATTCTATAAATTGAAGCAAGCGGACTATCCATAATATTTTGCACGCGCAAACGCACCCACGAAGCCAGATTTTTTAAGCTTCGTCCGGAATTTAACTGCTCAGCAATTCCCGAAAAACCAGAATTCGCAAACTGCGCCAACTCAATAATCGCAAATAAACCTTGCACAAACGGCTCGTCTTTTAACGGGCGAGTTACCAAGGAATATCGCACAGGAACGCCGTCCGCGCGAAGCTGCTCGCCAAAAAGACGAACTGTGGAATTATCGTGCGCAATAAGCGCCATATCGCTCCACTTGCGCTTGTTATTTACGTGAGATTGCTTCATTTGCCAAATAACAGCGTCCAATTCCTCGCGCTGAGAACGGTATAGCGCAGTATTTACGGTTCCGTCTTCGTTTATGCGTAAATATTTTTGCGAATCTTGAGAATTGTGAATATTGTTAATCTGATTTAAAGATTGTACCGGAAATGCTCCATCAAAAGCCGGCATTTTCCAAGGGCGATTAGGAGTTGCGATAGACGAATCTAGTTGAGAAGAAAGCGAAAGAGAAACGCGGGAAGCAAGCAAGTCTAGCATTGAGGAAGCTTTAGGGCGAGCTTTAGTGCGATTTGCGAAAGTTGAGTCGGAAGAAGCCGAAGAAACCTCATATTCTAGCGTTTGCTCAGCCGCATTCAAAACGTTCAAAGCCGCCGAAATCGCGTAATCCGGGTACGCTCCCCTAAACGACTGCACGGACTCATCCGGATTCGCAAGCAAAACCAAACGCGTGCCGAGACTGCTCAAAGTTTCCACAAAACTTAAATCCGCCAAAGTAATATCTTGATAATCGTCAATCACAAGAAGAGCCGGAATTTCCGAATTTACAACGCTCTGCTCACCCAACTCGCGAGCCGCTTTCGCACCCTCAACCAAAAGCTTAGAAGCGTCAAGGCGGAAGGAAGACTTATAAACGTCAGCAATCATTTTCCTATACTCATTGCGAAGCGCAAAAACCAAACACCATTGCGCGCGGCGACGCTTAACAAGCACAGTCGTTTGCAAAATATCGCCACTTTTAGCGCGAGACTGAGCTAAATCAAGGGAATTGAGAATATCTTGCTCTTTAAAATTGTTGCTAACTGCAGGATTGTCGCTAATTCCGGGTTCGTCGCTAATTCCAAGCTCATCTAGGCGCGCAAGCATATCTCGCAATTGATGCATAAAAGCGTTGCTAATGTTGGAAGAATTGGCGGAAGCGGCGGAATTGGCGGAAGCATTTAACTCGCCAGCGCAAGTCAACGGATTAACCCAAGTAGACGTACCAAAATACTCTTCAAAAAGTGAGCATACTTCGCAATCGCCATTATCTCCGCGAACAACATGATCAATATGTGCGCGCACAACATTGCGAAGAAGAGCATCCTGCTCAGCACCGTTAAGAAGCTTCGGCGAAGGCAAATTCTGCGACTTGCAATTTGCGGAAATAATACGGAAAGCAAGCGACGCCAAAGTTCCAACAGGCCTAGACTGCTCGCTTACACCAATAGAGCGAATAATAATATTGTCAATATTCGCAGCCAGCGTGCGGTTTTGAACAGCCATCGCGGTGATTTTATGCGGCCAACGCTTGTAACCAGCAATCGCGGCGCGCACAGCAAACTGCGTTTTACCAGTATTTGGCGCACCATACACAAGCAATGCGCAAGTCGCGTTTCCGGAAGAATTGCGTAAAGTGCCGTCAAATAGCGATTGTAATGCAGTATGCTCACTCATACGCTCAATTCTAACAACGAGGCAATAGTGGAGCGATAATCAACCTTAATTTTGCAAAACAGCGCGCGCACGAGCATCCTTAAGCGCAAGAAATACGCGACCAACGCCAATAAAAATCAGCGTAAAAATAATCAACAAATACGCAACACCAATGCCCAAAGTAGTGGCGTTAAAAGTTTGCGGCGCGAAACCAAACCAGCCGGCAGGAGCGCCATAATTAAGGAAATTGTAAGGCGCGCGCATTGCGTGAACACCCCAACGCACGCCCGCAAACTCGCTAAGCAGAGCAGCATACGCAACGTAAGAAAGAGGCGGAATCGTAGCGAAATAAATGTGCGCGCGAGAAGAGCGGAAGCGGTAATCAAAAAGCACAAAATCGACGATTGCAAGAAGCGGGGCGATTGCGTGCACGCAAAGACTGCTGCAGCCGTTAGTAAGGTAAGCGCCGACGAAACCGAGCTTGTTTGTAGGCGCGAGGAAGCAAAGGTAAAGTGTAAAAGTGACCGCTATGGCGATTGTCATCATGAATTTGAAGATGTACCAAGCGTTAGATTTTGAGTCGAACCATACGGTGGTGGTGGTTGCGGTGGCGGCGGAAGCTGGCTGCGCGGCGGAAGCTGCGGAAGTGCGCGCGCGCATAAACGCAACTGTATCAAGCGCAAGCGAACCTGCTAAAGCAACGCAAATCGTAAGATTAGAAAGATTCGTAAAGTAAGTGAATGTCATCCAGCCTTGCCACGAAGCGGCCATTCCATAAACGGACGCGACGATGGCGATTGCGCGAATTGCTGTGCGCGCCGCGTATTCGCGCGATGTGAGCGGAGTTGCAGCGGCTGTGGTTTGTTGTTCGAGCATGGAATCGTTTGCCATGTTATCTCACTTTCGTAACTTCGATTAATCTATTATTCTTTACCATACTTATAGTTACATAATCGCAAGCAAAAATCTGTAGAAGAAGTTGCAAAAATGCGGCGCGATTTTTGTAGATACATGCAAACGACGAAAATTCTCCGGCAAATGTTCCATAAATTGGCCAAAACAACTACAAACGCCGGGAATTCTCCCGAAAATATTCCTGAAGCTTTGCAGCATTGCTTCTGCGAACGGCGAGTATTTGCTAGTTAGTGAACTTTAGTATTAATGCTCTGCAGACGTTGAGTATTTATTGCCTAGAGAACGCTAACGTCGTTGCTGCTGCACAAGCCACACCAGACGCACTTACCACAACAAAAATAACGGTGGGTGAATTTACTAGTGCGAGATAGGAATTGCTTGTCGAGCAATATAAAAGCGGAGCGATAGTAATAATCTTTTTGATAAATAACTATTTCCGCAAAAAAAGTAAGCAAAAAACTAAACTTAACTATGCAACCGCTAATTCCAAATAAGGTATAAGAGCGGAGCGCTGCGAGACAAGTAATTCCTATCTCACACAGCCACACAAGAAATCCGCCAGCCAAACACCAGCCAAAACTCGCGCCACAGTCTAAGCGCTCAAGCACAGCGCGCGCAGAAGAAAGTAAGTCACGAACAAAAGATATAGTCGAAGGATGGTTCGGAGTGCGCAATCGCCGCAAAATCGCGGACGGCGCTGAGATTAAATCCGTAAGGACCTGATCTAGATAATACTAGCGAAGGGAAACACTATGACAACAGATAGCAGTGCAAAAACAACTAAACGCAACGAAGCAAACGAATACTGCACAAACGAATACTGCACAAACGCAACAACGCAAATCGACACCTGCTTCTCCGCACGCGCGCGCCGCCGCATGTTCCTAAACGACGTGCGCAAATGCATCGAACGCGTGCGCACACAGCAACCACTCACACACTGCATCACGAACGTAATCGTGCAAGACATCACAGCAAACGCGCTGCTCGCCGCCGGCGCCTCGCCAATTATGGTAACCGACCCGGAAGAAGCGCACGCACTCGCGCAAATCGCCGCAGGCGTGCTCATCAACGTAGGCACATTCCATCAGCCAGAAACTTCCGAATACATGCGCGCAGCCGTTGAAGGATGCGAAAAAGCCGATACCCCGTGGGTGCTTGATCCGGTTGGAATCGGCGTGCCGGCTCTCGCACCTCGCGCGCGCTTCATTCACGAAATTATTAAGCACCACCCTACCGTAATTCGCGCAAACGCTTCCGAAATCATGGCGCTTGCCGGCAAAGAAAGCAACGGAAAAGGCGTTGACTCTCACGATAGCGTAAACGACGCGCTTCAAGCTGCTCGCGAATTAGCTAAAAAATACGGATCTGTAGTAGCAATTTCCGGCGAAAAAGATGCGATTTACGGACACG
The DNA here is from genome assembly GCA_947088155.1 of uncultured Gardnerella sp. Classification (GTDB taxonomy): domain Bacteria; phylum Actinomycetota; class Actinomycetes; order Actinomycetales; family Bifidobacteriaceae; genus Bifidobacterium. The sequence continues at coordinate 31,019 of CAMUFL010000009.1, forward strand.
GATGCTTAGCTCGCGTAACAGGCGGCCACAAAGCTATGACCAAGGTAGTTGGAACCGGTTGCGCTTTGGGAGCGTTGGTTGCAGCATACGTTGGTGCGAATCCGGAGCGTCCGCTCGCAGCAACTGTTGCAGCGCACGTGCATGCAGCCGCCGCTGGAACTTGGGCAGCTCGCCAAACCACAGCCCCAGGCACTTTCCGCACGCTGTGGATGGACGCGCTTTCAACTCTTAGCGTAAACGACATGTTTAGTTTGACGAATATTGAGTTTACGGTGGAGCCTGTGGATTGGACGCTGTATTTGGTAACGGATCCGCGCATGGGGAACCGTCCGGAGGAAGAAGTGGCTGTGGAGGCGATTGAAGGCGGAGTTACGGTTGTGCAATTGCGCGATAAGTATTCCGACGACGCGGAGATTTCGGCCAAGGCGAAGAAGTTGCGTCACGCGCTTATTGATTCCGGCCACGGCGACGTGCCTGTGTTTATTGATGATCATGTTGATTGCGCGGCTCGGCTTGGTTTCAACTTGCACGTTGGGCAGAAGGATACGCCGTTTGTTGAGGCGCGAAAGGCGATGCCGGCTGAGTGGATGGTTGGGCTTTCTTGCGCGCGCCCGGATTTGATGGAGAAAGCTTACCGCGAGTGCAAAGAAAACGACGTTCCGCTGCCGGATGTGATTGGCATTGGTGCAGCTTTTGAAACGCATACGAAAGCGCACGACGTGCCGCCGCTGGGAGTTGAAGGCGTGAACGAAGTTGCGAAAGTTGCGCACTCGATGGGCGTAAAAACATTGGCAATTGGCGGAATTCACGAGAACACTGTGTTCCCTATTCGCGGCCTTGAGCTTGACGGAGTTTGCACTGTGTCGGCGCTTATGTGCGCTGAGGATGCGGCGAAAGTTGCGCGCGAGCTTAAGCGCGTGATTACTGAGTAAAAGCGCGCGACGACCTGCTTTCGCGCTGCATTGAGCAAGTAAGTTCTTGTTTGCTGTGGCGCGAGTTTGGGGGATTTCTCTCCTCGAACGTCCCGTCCTTCGTCGCTCTGACTGTTAGAGGCTTTTTATGTCTGCTTTGTTCTTAAAAGAATGTTGCTTCCTCAGTCCTCTTTTAGTTCTCGTAGAGAAATCCCCCTAAACTCTGCGTGTTTAATCGTTAATAACCGTGTTTTATCGCAGAGATTTTTCGATTTTTCTTCTTCGCTCGGCTTGTCAGCAGCCTTCGGCTCTGACGTCCGCCTTCGTTCAGTGCGAAAAATCTCAAATCTCTACCACACGAATATTCCTGCAACTAAAGTCGCGAAACCAAGCTGTGTGTGGGTGTGTGGTATGTATGCCCGGTGTGGTGTGTGCATCAGCGCAGATGCTAGTGTTCTCTAATCAACAAGTAATCAGTATCAGCAGAAGCATTACTGCAAAGCTACAAGAACATTTGCGGGAAAATTCCCGGCGTTTGTAGCTACTTTCGCAGTTTTATGGAACATTTGCCGGGGAATTCTCCGGCATTTGTTTACGAACAGAGCTTCGATGTTCACTTAGTTTGCTGAAGGATGCGCACGGAATGGTTCACAGGTCCGTGGCCGCGCTCGCCTCCGCGCCCAACGTGCAACACGCTTCCGGCCGCAATCGCCTCGCGAAGCCACTCCGTTGACCATTCAAGCGCGCGCATCACAGTATCGTGATCGCTCAAACTCTTCCCCTCGCGCAAAGCCAGCCCAATTTTCGTAGCAAGCGCAGAAGAAAGCGAGCAACCAGTTCCGTGAGTTGTGCTTGTTTCAACGCGCTCGCTTGGCACGTGGCTTGCGTATCCATCCGGGAAAACCGCAGTATTTCCAACGTCTTCGCCAGTTAAGTGACCACCTTTTACAATTACAACAACGCTATTTTTTGCAGCCAACTCGCGCGCCTGATCGCAAGCTTCCTCAAAGTTTTCCGCAACGCTCGACTCGCACAAAGCAGCCAATTCCGGCACGTTTGGAGTTACAACATCAACGCAACTTATAAACTTGCGCATCGCATTTTCAGCACTCGCCTCAAGCAAGCGCTTGCCGGAAGTCGATATCATCACCGGATCAAGCACGCTTACAGGCACGGGATTATCACGCATCCAATCTCGCATAGCTTCAATGTATTCCGCGCAACCAAGCATGCCGATTTTTAGCGCGTCAACTGTAACGTCGTCGTACACGCACGAAAGTTGAGTGCGGAAAAAGCTGACCGGCGGCGTAAACACTTCGCGCACTTCGCACGTGTTTTGCGCAACCAGATTAGTTGGTATGCACATGCCATAGCCGCCCGCCGCCATGATTGATTTGAGATCCGCCTGAATCCCGGCTCCGCCTGTTGGGTCTGTGCCAGCTACGCTTAGAACACGCGGAATAATTGGATTTGATTGCTGCGAAAGCGATTGCACGGACGATTGAGTATGCTGCTCGTCATGCTGCTTACTTGATACTAGCGTCATACTTTTATTATATTGCGTCGCAGGAAAGTTTGGACTTACGCATGCTGCAACGCTCGCGCTATAAGCGCTCAGGCAGATCGTCGCGCACGCAGAACGCAAACTGCGCGAGTAACGAAAAAACTGTCACTAGCGTTACTAACGCAGTCACCCATCTGCAGGAAGAACGAAAAAACAGTAATATGCGTTATTAATGCAGTATGATGACTGCGCCAGTAACAAAAAAACGCAATCATACGTTACTAGCGCAGAACACAAACTGCGCCAGTAACGAAAAACGGTAACGATCGCGCGAGTAACGCTCGCTTATTCATCACAGCCTAGGCCACTTGAACTTTAACTTGAGCAACTTGCCGCTTCGGAGCGCTTCAGCAGAAGCATCGCAGTGCTTGCTGTCGGTTAATTCGCCAAATCCGTTGCCGCTAAGCACCGAGCCAAGCCATCCGCGCCTACCGAACGCGCCGGATGTCAAGAACAGTGCAAACAGCACGCCGAACAAGAAGCTGAACCATATTGCAGCCTGACCGCCGCTGTAAGGCAGCGCAACCGGGCGCACGTTTATGCCGCCGAGGCGCACGTATCCAACAATCTTACCGTGATTCTCATTACTACCGTAGTCTTCACTTTGGTTGCCTGAATTGTCAGCAGTGCGCACACATACAGCGTATATGCCAGTCTTTTTGTATGTAGCAAGGAAGTCTTGCATTGCCTTCTGGTTGACTTTAGTAGATCCGCCGTCACCAGATTTTGTAATAACGCTTGTGCACTCGCTTTGCCAAGTCACATTACCTCCGTGCAACCTACATATTTGCACGTCGAGATTCTTGCCAACAGTACCGCGCGTATCGTAGTCGTCGTAAGCGTCTATGAGTCGTTCCTTACTATCCTCTTTCACAATACTAGAGTCGGAATGTCCTTTCTGCTCGGCTGCAGACACAGTATTGAACGTGAAGTCAATGTTGTCTACGTCAATTCCGTAAGGGTTCTGAACAGTAGTTCCCTTAAGCGACCCAACCGCTTTCACAGTTGGCTTAACGTTATCTGTTGCAACCATGTACACAGGCATTACAGCTTCATCAACACTGTCGTTCGCGTCTTGCTTTGCGTGGTCGCTTCCTTCAGATTCGCGTCCGCGAGCATCGTAAATAGTCCTATCCACCCAGCTCACGCCAAGGGACATAATAAGCCTGTTATCCAAGCGATTTCGCCCATTGCCGCCAGTAGGGTCAAAAATCTTATTCGTATCAGTAAGCTTAAAGTTACGGTCAATCGCTCCAGAGCTACCCCACTGATGTTCGCCAGCAAAATCAATTATGTTTCGCAACGGAGGATTTTCGTCAGCAGTTTCGCCGCAAACCTGCTTGCCGTCTACTTTTCTGCACACGTTAATATACGAGAATCCGCCGCCGTTATGACCTTTTCTATCAGTATTATCCTGCATATCAATAATGTTTATGAAGGATGTCTTTTCTGAGCCTTCCGACAGAAGCGTATACATCGATCCACCATTTATTGCGTTAAGACCATCAGTATGCGTCGTTTCTGCAATAACTTTATCGCTACCATTTATTTTGGCTCGTAGCGAAGGCTGGCAATCCGCAAATGGCAAAGCCTTTTTACCATCTAAGCTTTTGCACTCATCATCTGGATGCAAATTCTTATTTAGTTTAAGATTCACCACTGATTGCACATCATTGTATCTAACCGGAGTTTTGTCCGAAAGATTGTACACGTAGAACAGCGACTTTTTATCTTTAGATAGCATAAGACCAGGATCATCCGGCCTATCCTTAATCTTAGGCGCTTTAGACCTATCTTGAGTTCCATCTCTATTCATAGGCACGTCTACCACATAATCTGCAGCACCGTTTCCTAAGCCATCGTCATCCTTGCCATCGTTAGTGTTTCCACCACCGTCGCTATTGATTCCATCAACCGAGCGCAATCGCACAAATCGCGTAACTTGATTTTTTCGAGGAAGTGGCACAAGCACGCGGCTTCGCCAACCACTAGTAAACACAACCAAATCTTGCTTTTCTTGAGGTATATTTCCATAGTTAGGAGTTACTTCAGGCTTTTTATAAATAAACTTGTCATCCTCATCTTTTTGCCTGTAGTCATACTCTCTAAATGTCACCATAGTCTTGCCAGCGCCTAGCTTTATGTCATCATTTGTGACGACTTCACTATCGTTACTAAGCCACTTTCCTATGTTGTGGTTTTCTTTAGTTAGCTCTAGTCGTATTGCTCGCTGCTCAGGATTACTAAGCAGCATTGGGTGCACTTGCACAATACGTCTGCGCATGGAAACATCGAAGTACACGCAGTCGGAAGGCTTTGATTCCCAATCGCTTGGCTTAACATTATCCGGCCTGCACACTTCGTCTGTTCTCTCTTTTGCTATTTCCATTGGAAGAACGTCAAGCGTGTCTTCATTAGCATCGGAAGCTCTATTTTTTGAAGAAGAACGAGATTCAAAACGCTTACGTGCGCGCTTTGCACTCTTAGCTGTTCTAGAAGCCGCGCGAGAAGCAGCGCCAGCAGGCTCAACTAAAGCCGCACGAGCACTCTTATTCCTATTCCCGTTCCTCACATCTGAATTTTCTACGAGTTCTTCAATGCTTTTAACACCAGGCATCCACGTCCATGGTCCAATATCTCTTCGCGCACGCGCTCTAACCACGCTTCCAGGAGCTAACTTGTCTCTCTTGAAAAGCACAACAGCGTTACCGTTTTCATTTTTAATCTCAACTTCACTTGAAGAAGGCTTATTTTCACTATCATCACAATATTTCCAATTATTGTTACCAAACCAGCAAACAGAAAGCGTTTTTCCAATACTGAGCTTATCTTCAGTTGCAGCATTATCAGCACTGTCCTTAGGATTGTAGTAGACAACCATTCGCTTAGAGAATTGAGGAGATGTTACTTTAACAACGTTGTTTCTGTGAACGTTTGTAACAGGTTTGCCATTCCTCTTAACGTAACTGTCGTTGCCATTAAGCCAAAGATCGTCTGAATTTGCAGGCTGATCGTTGTTCTCGCCATCATAGTAGGCAACAACGCTTGGGCTTCCCATTTTCGTCCACTTAGTTTTAAAGCATCCAACAGCCGTTTCTTCGCTTTCGTTTCCAACGGAATCCGAAGTTTTAGCAAACAACCTAAAGGTGGTTGGCTTTTTAGGGTCAGGATTTTGCAAATCCGTGCTTCTGTAACGCTCAATAAAGCGGCGTATTAAATATTTATCTTCATAGCCGTCGCGCACAAAACGTATTCGAGGAGTTCTACCTTTAGAATCTTTTACGCCGTCTGCTTCAATATCTATTTGCAAATTGCCTAAAAGCGCTTTACTTGATTGACCTGTGTCTACTTTTAGCCACTTACGCCAACTAATCTTTACGTCAATTTGACCGGTCGGCGTATATGCATTAAAGTCGTCGTCCAACTTCAAATTTTCAGGCAAAAGTAATGTGCCAGTATCCGTGCGATACCAATCGTTCTTCTCTAAATCAATTAAATCGTCATCGATTGGAGTACAATCCTTTTTGCCTTGACCTGGGAGCATGCAGATGCCGTGAATATTCCAAGCTTTATTTTTTTCAGGGTAGCTTTTTCCGCTAATCGTTGGCTTTTGACCATCCACAGGCACAAACCACACGTTAATTACGTTTGTTGTGGTATTTTGGTCACCATTTACGCGGAATGTAAGATCGTTCACAATCGAGCCATTGTGTACGTACAGTTGCGCATGCATGAACGGTCGCTTAGCGAAATACCTTTTTGCATGCTGTTCCTGATTTTCTCGTTCACTACCTTTCAAAGTTGGCACATCATCATAATCGTTTACATACCTTACTCTCCTATTTTCAAGTATGACTCCGTGCTTTATGCCGTCTTTAGTGTCAGCATCCGTGTCACCAATATCCAAGCCATCCGCTTGACCGTTGACATTTGCTCCTCCAGGCATGAGGAAATGCTTGTGAATTGCGTATGTACTATGCTTTTCGCCTTGGTTTATTCTGTCTGTAATAGAAACTTCTTTGCCTGTTTCAACGTACTCACCTTTGTTATTCTTTTTAAGCTCCATGTTGACGTTTACATCGTCTGCAAAAGAACCTTTACGACCCGACTCAGATACAGAATCGTACTTTACTAAATCGAGCACGTTCTCCCACTGGCACTTTCCAAGATTGTCAGCATAAGCTAATTTACAAGTTCCATCATTAGGAGCATAACCGTACCAATTACCGCGATCAGGAAGATCACCATCCCAACCACCGTTGCCTCCAGTACCATATAAAATGTCGTGCTTATTTTTCGAACCGTCAAGATATTTGAGCGATGGTTGCGGCTTATTTATTGGGTCTGGAATACTAGGCGTTCCTTTAATCAAATCCAATACAGCATTCGTATTAAGCCTTTTTTCCGTGTTAATATCCCACTTATACACTAAATATTCGTTGCCGAAATCTTTATCTCCGTACCACTTAAGACCAGGGTCAGAGTCTCTTCCATCAACCTTTGTGCCTTTAAGATCCCACTTGTAATCTTTTCGCATATTCACATATCGTGTAACTTCATGCGTAGCAGGATTTAGAACAGTTTCGTCCTTTGCTTCCAACTTATCTATAGTGAGATTCTTCTTAGAATGCTTCATATTGGAAGCAGTTTCAGCTGTAGGGAAATCGTCGTGAGATATACGCTTAGGACTAATATCCAAGCACAACTTCCACTGCAAATCATTCTTGTGGTTATTATCCGCCTTGCAAGAGTACTGAGGCTTCGATTCACCGTATGCGTAAGCAAAGGAGTTAGAAGCATCGTAGCGTTTGTAAGTATCGTACTTATCTTCGCCCTTAATACCGATTTCTTCCTTGCGGTATCCGAAAATTCGCTCATTCTTATTATCGTGACGCATCCAAGTAAGCAAAGCTCCGGTTTCAGAATCGTTTAATTCAAATGGGCTTACTTGCACTAAGCCGTTTGGCCAAGTAATATCGAGCGGAAGTGGATCGGACTCTTCGTGATCCTTGTAGTGATCCGCATAATCTCCAATAATAGGCCACAAATTCTTTTGACTCTTATTTGGAGTATTTGCCGCTACAGAGTATGCGTCCACATAAATTCTGGAACCAATTTCCGCAAAGTATTCTGGAATCTCAATATTTCCTGTTGCAGGGTCAAAAGTGATTTTGCAACTGTCGCCGCCGTTAGCAGTGCAACCCTTGAAGTACTTATCGAGATCAGATGTAATTACGCGCTTTGAATATTTCTCACGCAATTGATTGTCGTTTAGGCGAGCAGCACGATCGTCGCCAGCGCTGCGATCCTGTTTTTCAGCGTCTTTATTTCCTTCTGCAGGAGTGTTAGAATCGCCGTTTTCTTTCTGCTTTTCGTTCTGCTTTTCGTTCTGCTTCTGTTCAACATTCTTTTCGGTATTCTTTTCGTCCTTCTGCTCAGGCTTCTGCTCAGACTTTTGCTCAGACTTACGCTCGTCCTTCTGCTCAGACTTACGCTCGTCCTTCTGCTCAGTCTTCTGCTCAGACTTCTGCTCAGGCTTCTGCTCAGTCTTCTGCTCAGAACTCTGCTTATTTTCAGGCTTACTAACAGAGTTCTTGTTTCCGCCTTCCTTAAGCGAAGCAAACTTTACAGCGCCACGCTTCACAGTACTGCGCTTATTTGCACGCTTGTTCGCATTACGCGACTTTATGCCGCTATTCTTGCGCTTTACGTTCTTTCCATGCGATTTACGCGTTACATAAGATGCAGGCTTGTTAGTTGCTTTATTTTGCTCTGCAGGCTTAGCTTGATCTTCAGGCTTATTTTGAGTCTGATTCTGTTGCTTGTTTTCTGACTGCTTCTGCTGATTCTGCTTCTCCTGCTTACCCTGCTGATTTTGGGTAGAGTTCTCCCCTGGTTTGGCATTATCGTTCTTTTGAGAATCAGACTTTGCAGTATTCGGCTTTTCTGACTTAGATTTAGTATCGCCAGCGTTAGGCTTACCTACATCCTTACCATCAGTATTCTTGCTATCAGCATTCTTACCGTCAGTATTCTTACTGTTATCCGACTTAGCATCATCCTTCTTAGCAGCGTCCTTATCAACAGACTTATTACCAGCAGACTTATCAGCAGACTTATTTTCAGCAGAAGCTTTATCCTCAGACGCTCTGTCTTCAGCAGCAGCTCTATCTTCGTTAGTCGACCTATCGTCATCCTCAGCAGCCCTAGAACCGTCCACTATAGCAGCTAAATTCTTACCCTTATAAGTATTAACCTGATGCCAAAGATCAGTCTTACTATTACCGTCTCGCTGAATAATAATGCCGTAGCAGCTACCATCCGTAGGGCACTTCTCGTCAAAACTCAAGTCTTTGCCATGGGATTTATCCTTCGTTTCAGCAGGACCATCTTTACCACGAGGCCAAATGCGTACCATAATCGAACGCACGCGCTTATCTTCATCCCAAGGATTCACGCGACCAACATAATGGCCATTCCTCTTCTTATCCCACCAAACGTTTGGCAAACCGTAGCCAGGAGATACAATAATCAGCCTAATCTTCTTTATTACAGAATTTCCAACTTCATCCCAGCCGTGGAAGATTAAATCGTGCACGCCTCTATCTGCAACGTCAACTTGAGGCGAACCACCATTAGAGCCGTTGAATTTATCGTTAATAACCCAGCCCTCTTTGTCCGTATCGGTATTCGGCATACCATTATCGTGCACAAAATCGTTATAACTTATTGTAGTAAAGTTACCGCATCCATTTTTAGCACAATCTCGGCCAGACTTACTCTTGGTTATCATATCGAAGTCGTTGTGGAAATCCTTACCAACATACTTCTTGATTTCTGCATCGTACTTATTAGGATCATCTTTTTTACCATTGACGCCAAGCATAATCTTCCTGTCGTCATGGCCTTTAACCCAGAACTTAATCCTGCTCTTAGTTGCAATCTTCAAACCATCAGCAGGAACAGTCATAGGCTTACCGTTATTAACGCTAACTTTTACATCCAGCGTTGGCTTCTCGTAATCAACGTACGGGAACACAACAGGTATAACGGTAGTTGAATCGTCCCAGAAAGTAATCTTTAAATATTTTACAAACACGTAATTTGGCAAAACTTCAGGACTTTTACCATCTTGCAACTGCGCGCTGTAACTGTTACGCATCCATGTGCGATATAAACTACTAGCTTTATCTTTAGCCTTATTTATAAGATTTTCAGGCACAGGATCACCCTGCTTTGAGCCTTTAGGAGCATAGTAAATATACCAGACATTACGCTCAGTTGCTTTTTGTGGCTTAGGCCAGCATTCAGGCATATTAGAGTCGCGGTCGTTATCATCACGATTCTCATCATTTGCAGAACGATCGCCATTAGAAGCAGACCTGTCCAATCTGTTTGTTTCATCCTTGTACTCATCAAGAATCTTAGAATGAGCGCAAGGATTTGAAACAGTTACAATAGGGACTTTAGCTGCAATCTTAGTTTCAGCATCCTTAAGAGTGTTCGACATAAGCTTATCTCCCCACTTATCCGTCCACTCAGCCTTGTATACGGCGTTATCTTTTATTGCATCGTTTGCGCCATTATCTTTACTTCCTTCATAGGTTCTATCAAGTGGATACGTATCTTTTACTGAACCATACTTGAACTGGTTACCAATGAGATCGCTATTAAGTACGTCTGTGTAAAGGTTAGGATCAAAAGCCTTCACCTGATTATACAAGCGACCCTTATTGTGTTCGAAATTAACAAATCCCTTATTTTCACTACCAGAATTAAGCACAATCGGATTAGGAAGAGGCTTATCGTAAGAATAATACGTAGGAGTTTTATCGTCTTTATTCCACTCTTCAGTTTGCAAAGGCTTAAACACATCTGCTTGCGTAATAATTCTGTACCACAAATCCTGCGTTTCGCTAATTTGATAGTAGTCATTATGATACTTCAGCTGAAGCTTATGCTTTCCAGGAGTTGAATCCTTCGTATTATGATCATCCACGCCCTGGTATCGGAACCACTGATTACCTCGCGCATAATTGTTATTTGGAGAATAAAAATCAGGAAGTAAACGAATATCTTTAGTCTCTTGAATACCTGGAGAACTTGCCAAAGCCCTGTTAATTAAAGGATCGCCATTCTCATCTTCAAGCAACATACTTGAAATTTCCATCTTACAATTCTCATTAACCTTACCAGAACTATCAAGGCATATGCCGTAGCGAGAAATGTACTTACCATTATTTCCGTAGGTTGAAGGATCATCATCACCATCAAGTGGGAATTCACCATCTTTATTCAAACCAGGGCCGAATGGTCCTAAACCAGTGCCCTTAAGGAAGTGAAGACGCGGGCTTTGCACATCCATAATTCTTGGCACACCATACCACTGCTCGTACAACGAAGTGTAACGATACGACTTACTAAACCTGCCGGCTGCCTGCAACGAGTAAATACTACTCCAAGCACCAAATGGATCAGTCTTACCAAATGTTAAAGAAGGAGAAGTTGCACCAAAATAAGATCCTGCACCATAGAAGAACGAATCATTCTCATGGCCTCTAGCAGTAGTGGTAGTGAAATGAATCTTGTAAGTGTACGGAATCGACTTACCGTTTTTAAGCTTGTTTGTGAAAAGGAATATTTTAGTATTTTTTGTGCCGCGAATAGCCTTATAAAGATTGTCAACCAGCTTCACATATGCAGGGCTAAAGCCTCTTGAATACGCTCCATCAAGCTTAGGAGCAAGCTGGTGATCACCGCCGGAAGGAAAGCCGTAATTCGTGCTGTGCATGCAGTCAAGAGCATAGCCGTCGTTACATGTGCCAATGAAGTTGCCGTTGTTATAATAGTTCTCTTTCTGATCTCCACCTTCGCCGATTTGAGGAGTGTTAATAATATGTGAGTAACCATTGTTACCCTTGATGTGATCATTCGACTTAATCCAAGCATCAGCTATGGTTTCACCAGGTAAAACATCGCCACCGGTAGTTTCAATGCTGCACAAACCATTAGGATTATCCCAAGAGAATGAGCAAGTTTCGCGACTAACCGGCAGATTATTCTTCTGCTTATATAGAGCAGTTGCTTCCCTACCCGCGTACAATACGCGCTGAATATACTGCCTTCCGCCTTCGCTACCATTGTCTAGAATCTGATTTTCTGGAACTGTGAAGTAATTTAGCGCATCTGCAGCACCATGCGTACGACCGCCAGCATTAAAAATAACATCCCACACGAATCCGCCGCCGCCAGCCTTAGGCGTACGCTTTACGAACACGAAGTCTGCAACATCATCCAAAGGTGTTTTATTGGTATCAATGCCTCGTCCTGCATCATCGTAAGCAAGATTACGAAGACGCTTAACAATATACGTACCTTTAGGGTAAGGCGTGAAGTAAGTTTCAGCATAATGATCATACCCGGAAGGATCTTCAGGGACTGGGCCATTCTTATAGTATCCGCGATTACGCTCAAAAGCGCCACCTTGCCTATAGCCTTGACCATTAACATCCAAATCGTGGCCGTTAGTAGCGCGCAAACCAGCGCCATCACCTGTAGTAGTAAAGCATTCACCTAAAGCGTAATCCTTATTGCAACCAGGAGTGTAAGGCGGGTAAGAATCGCGATCGTCGCTGCGATCTTGAGCTGCGCGAGCCTGCGCTTGGGCTTTTGCATAATCGTCGGCGGCGCGCTCAAGAGGCGACTTGTTTTGATAAGCGGAATTTGAATCTGCGCTCGTAGATTTGGAATCTTTCCCGAATGGATTGCCCTCGTTCACGAATACTCGCGGATTGCCGAAACTCTGGAATGCAGAAAGCTCAGTATCGGCATCAGGAGATGGGTTAGCAGATGGATTCGCGGATGGGTTAGCAGATGGAGTATTTGACTTGTTACCAGACTTTTCAGCAGACTTATTAGCAGACTTATTAGCAGACTTATTATCGGACTTATTGGAATCAGCAGCAGCCTTCTCAGCAGCAGCCTTCTCAGCAGCAGCCTTCTCAGCAGCAGCCTTAGCAGAAGTCTCAGAAGATGAATTAGCAGCATCCGCCGCAACCGCGGTTTCGGCAGTCAAGCAAACCGGCAGCCACATTGCCACAGAAAGAGCACACACCAGCACTGTTTTAAGCGCGCTAACGAAAGCGCTGCCGGACGCGCTATGCGCACGAACCGACGTGCGCTTATTCGCACTATACATCTGCTGAGTCGCACGTTTAGCCGCACGAGCTGCGCGCTGGGTCAATTGGCCTATGCGAACAAGAACGTTTAGCGTAATCGTCCAAATACTCTTCATTGTTTCCACCTGTTTTGCATTGTTTTGCATTGTTTTACACTGCTTTGCGTCGCCTCACAGCAACGCAAGTTTGTTTTTAAGTTTTGATATTCAGTTTTGATATTAAGTTTTGTTGCCATACGCAATCGCTCATAAACAATCGCTTATAAACCGAGAATGTTTATAAGCCAGTCAAAAGTCTTTTCGCCGCGACTTACATGTTTGCGTCTCTTACGCGAACTAGACTTTTTGACCTTCGGCCTCTTTTTTGGCCGATTCGCAATCGCCCTAGCTTCCTCGCGCTCAAGATCTGCGCTACTAATTGCGTTACTTACAGCACTATCTTCTCCGCTACCTTTCTCGCTATCTTCTCTACTGTCTTCCCTGCTATCTCCGCTATCTTCTTCCTTACCTTCTTCCTTACCTTCCGCGTTATCCTCTTCGTCTTCCTTCTTCTTTTTCTTCTTAATTGGCAGGCCGGCCCACCAAATGTAGCCACCAACCACGCACAAGCTTCCAAAGCACGCAACAATCCACCACGGGAACCTAGGCACATCCGGCTTTTTGCCACGATCTGCCTTATCCGCCGCCGGCGTCGGTATCACACGCTCGCCAGTCACCAAAATGCGCTGCGTGTTAATGCCAAGCGGCGTGCACGTAATCAGCGTCACCAAATCCTTGCCAGGCACGGCCGCAATCTTCTTCGTCTCATCCGGGTTCACAACGATTTTGTCAATCACCTTGTAGGTGAGCACCTCGTCGAAAACCTCAATCGTAAAAGTGTCGCCCTTAACGATTTCGTCCAGGCGCGTGAACATTTCCGCACTTGCGAGGCCACGGTGGCCGGTTATCACAGAGCGCGTGCCCTTGCCGCCAACCGGAAGCGACGTGCCACGCAAATGGCCGAGGCCCTTAAGCAACGTGTCGTCCTCCGTGCCGTGGTACACCGGCAAATCAAGGTCGATTTTCTTGATTTTCAAGCGCGCCATCAAGCCGTCGTCGTTCGCCTTCAGCTGCTCCCAGTAGTCCTGGCTGGCATCCGACGTTTCGCCATGCGAAGTCGGAATATTCGTATTCGCCTCGTAAATAGCGCCCGACGAAAGCTTCTGATTGTACTCGCGAGCGCGCGCCAACTGCTCATGCGGAGCAGGAACCGCGTGCGTGATGAGCTTCGCGTACTCGGCCGCAACTTCCGACATGTGATACTGGCTCAGCCACATGGCAGCATGCGGGTAAATAAGCGACGCAAACGACGCAAGCAGCAGCAAAGCCGGGACTATGCACGACTTCGAAAAGCGCCACTTTTTTGTGGTGTTGGAGGTGCTGTTTTTGGTTTTTTGGGATTTGGTGGTTTTTGGTTTTGGATTTGTTTGATTTTTGGTTTGATTCTTGGTTTGATTTTTGGTTTTGGTAGATTTGGTGCCGCCGTCATTTGGATAGGCTCGAGCGCCGCGACGACCGTGTTCCTCACGATAATCGCGTTGATCCGATTCAACCGCCACAATGCGGCGCTCAAAAAACCTAAACATGTTAGTAAGTCCTGTTGAAGGAGTTCGTGTGCAAGCGTTCCTTCAGTCGCTTTATTCTTAAACGTTCTTAACGATACGCTCTCGTTTTAGCCAATTTATGAAACATTTGTCGGCGCGACGACCTGCTTTCGCGCTCAGAGCGTAGCGCGCGAAGGCAACTCGGAGCGTGAGCTTGCTCAAATTGAAAGCACAGTGTGCTTTCAATGCAAGCTCAGCAGCGAGTACACGCAAAGTGTACGAGCGTTGTATGCGATGCTGAAAACTTTCGAGGCTCTACCACACATACCACTAACACAAAACTCATAGACTCGCTTAGTTCGTTGCAAAAGTGCGTGGTTGTGAACGGCAGTTATGAGAAGCGGCTGTGAGAGATAGGAATTACTTATCTCGCAGCGCTCCGCTCCTATACCTCATTTGGTTTAGTGGGTAGGTAGTTAAGTTTAGTTTTTTACTTACTTTTTTGCGGAAATAGTATTCATCAAAAAGATTGTTACTATCGCTCCGCTTTTATATTGCTCGACAAGCAATTCCTATCTCTCACTACTAATGAGGCCGCTCAAAACAGCTGCGCAGCTTGGTCGAAACCAAACTGCGCAACCGTCAGAGTAAATCAGCTGCGCAACTAAGTCACTCAACCGACTGAGCGAGTTTTACTCCTGCTCCTGCTCCTTGCGACGCTTCAACACAATGTAGAAGAGCGTGCCAGCGATGCCAACAATGCCGCAAAGCGTCAAAATCACCAATCCGCGAGCACCAGTCATAGGCAAAGCCGCAAGAATCTGATCCATACCAGTTGCCTTCTTGTTCTCGACCGGCAATGTGTTGCCTTCAGGTATGTTAATGACAGCATCGCTCACTGTATTCGCAGCCAACGGTATGCAGTGTGGCCTAGAGTCAAGCAAGTAACCCTTAGGAGCCTCAGTCTCCACCACGCAGTAAAGCTTGGTAGTTGCTGCTTCGCTCTTCTTGTGAACGAACAAGCTTACGGAATCAGTACCTTCGACCTTCTTAGTTCCTTCAGTCTTTTCCTTGGTTTCCAAGGTAACAGGCGTATCTGCATTATCCTTCTTATAGGTAACTTTCTTCACGTTAAAGGTAGTAGCGGTGCCACCTTTATCAGCCTTCGTCTTTATTGTTGAGTTACCACCAGTAGTAGTGACGGTACCGTCAAACTCAGTAGTTTTAGTAACATCGTTGATACCAACTACAGCGGTGCCGGTACCGGATACCTTGCTAGTAATCTCATACAGATCGAACTTTGCGCCGTTCAAAGGCAGCTCGATATTCTTTTTGTCTTGCTTAGCATCCTGCTTAACGTACTTGTTGACCGTAAGCGTGCCGAAGTAAGCGTCATCCGTAGGGGTGTTGTCTTCGTTGCATTCTTTTCTAGTATCACCAGGAACACATGGATTCGTAGTATCGTCGCCCTTACCGGTCTTGTTGTCGTCAACGAAGGTGTTAGCTAAGTTCTTGAAGTCACGAGCTTCAGTTTTGTCCTTGAACTTCGTGACCAGCTCCACAACAAGCGTTGCGGTTTGCTTAGCGTTGGTTGACACATTGTTATTCTTAACGGTGTTGTTATAAGCCTCAAGAGCCTTCGTTAGGCCGGTAGTAGCACTAGCATCAGTGTTCTTCGTCAAAGTGAACTTGACTATGTCCTTATCCTGGCTACCTTGAACACTAGCAATGTTTTCAACTGTGTAATATTTGGTGTCACCATTAAGTTCTACATCCGTAGTGCCATTAGCCTTCTGTCCATTTTCACCAAGCGTAACGATTCTCGCACTCTTGATTTCTTTGTACGCTAAGCCATTCGTGAGCTTATCCACGAAGCCAATATTTGTATACGTCTTGTTACCGTTCTGCGGCGCAGAAAGAGGCACGGAAATCTTCCACGTAATGGTGGTGCCGTTGTCTCCTACCTCGAAATCTTTACGATTCAGCTCCTCGACTTCCTTCATTGGACGGTTCTTACTGATGTCGTTCTTCGGGTACACGTTCACGTCGTAAATCCACGAATCTTTTGCCTCACTGGCCTTCGGATTCGGGAGTGGCGTAGTTACGAAGAATGGAACCACGTGCTTAGTAATGGAAACCTTCTTCCAGTTATCGCCTTCCTTTATTTCTGCGTTGTTAGTATCTGTTTCTTCAACGTAGTAAAGGCCCATTGGGAGGGCGTATGTAGGAGTCTGTCCAGACGTACCAACTTTGCACTCACCAGTGTCGGTCGTAGTGCAGGTATATTCGGTATCCTTCACATACTTTTGCGTGGTTCCGGTCATAAGCTGTTCTGCTGTGTAAGTGGTGGCAGCAGCTTTGCCAGTGGCACCACTTCCTTCACTTTCACCTGACTTACCACCTTTGTCAGTTGTTACAGCGTTACCATCAGTCAAGCTTGCGATGTCTTTGATCTTTTCCCAGCCTTTAGTTGTGGAAAGATTAATTTCCTCATCTTGGCCGCCAGTAGCAGATTTCTTCTTCACGCGCCAAACCTTGAAAACAACGCCCCTAACTGGCTTCTTGCCATAAAGCGGATCGCCTTGTTTATCGCCAGATTTCACAGTACCGTCGGATTGGTCAGTGGCGCTTGCCGGCCCTTCGTACTTGTGAAGGGTGATGGATGTATTGTTTTTCTTGTTGTCATCAATATTAGCGGTGTTGACCTTGTTTTCAGTATCGCCACTACCAGTAGTACTAGGATCAGCAAATGCGACTGAGCCGGCGATGCAGCACGTGCCTAGCGTGCAGGTTGCGGCAAGCATGGCCACAGCCTGTTTTAATGAAATTTTGTTTGGACGCATAATAACCCTCTTCTTTAGGAACGTCTTGTATTGAATGTTTGCGTTTTATTTTTTGGCTTACAAAATAACTAATCATAACAAGGTTATGATGTAATAACAAATTTTTAAGAGGGCTATTACAAAAAACCTTGTTGTTTTTTAGCAATCCGTAGCAAGTTGGACGCGAGCGCTCAACTCTGAGTAAATACAAGTTTAACCGTCAATAAGACGTAAAACAGGCATATTGCGCATACCAACAAATGTTTATACTTTTAAGCACCCCCCCCCCCGCGACGAACGGAATCCCAGTATATCAATGCTTTTTGAGTACCATTATGAACGCCAATGCTTCCTTATCTGCGTTTTTTCTTTACCAAATTTTCACAAATCTTCACAAATCTAAATCATCGGCGTGTCGCATTAGTGTATCGAGAAGCAGCACAGCGCGCTTCTCGATACACTAATGCGGTAGCGCTTGCTCAGAGTTGAAAGCACAGTGTGCTTTCAGCGTCGGAGCGCTCCCGATTGTGCTTTCTTTATTTCTTAAGAAAGCACAATCTGACGATCAAAGAAACTTTGCTCAAGCAAGCTCAATGCGGTAGCGACGACTCAATGCTGAAAGCACAGTGGGCTTTACGCGCGCGACGACCTGCTTGAGCGCTGCGATTTAGCGCGCGAAAGCAACTCTGAGCAAGGTCTGCCTTCGTCAATAAAGACGAAGGCAGGGCAGATTAGTGTGGCGCGCTTTAGAAACTATATTGTGTTTTGCGTGCACTGACGACCTGCTTGAATGGTAAGTAAAGACTTGAAAAACGCTGGTACAGTATCGAAAATTGCGAAAATCTAGTTGACACCTTCGTAAACCATTGCAATTCCGCCTTTCTTCCCAAAATCGGCAATTTTTATTACCGTAATTTACCCCAAAATCAATATTTTTTACTACATAAGCACACCATAAGCGATCGGACACTAACGCAGAAAACACGCGCTTTCTAATTTGCAGTAATTAAAAATACGATAGATTTTCTCTTCTACCGCCTTTTAAAGTTCATACAACTATCTACTTTGCTCTTTGTATATCAAATTGTCAAATTCTTATTGTTTAGCATTCCCTCAAACATCGCATGATACATATCCTTCGACGATTCTTCTATCCTTGTAACGCTCGATATCTTATTTCCCGCATCCTTTGATGACGCTCCACAAAGATAAAAGGCCTCATTTTCTGCCCCAAAGTCTATTGCAATATACCTATCGTGGTATTTTTTATCGGCCATCTTCAGATTCAAATCTATATTAGGATAGTCTTTTCTAAAATCATCTAAGATATTTTTCGTAAGCATATCTTTATTTCTCACATTATCACTAAAAACTACGATTTGCGTGTTGTCTCTTGCAGCCCTTAAAAGTTCCAATGTTTTAAGCCCAATATAGTTGTCGATAACATAAATGCTTTTCTTTGCTGATTTGTATATTTTTGTATAGGCAACATCGGCTTCTATCTTATCTCCATTCAGCAAAAGAAAATGCTTGTAAGTGTTGCTATCTATAAAATTATCCATTACCTTTTTCAAATCTTCTTTTGTTGCAAAGGTGCTAATTTTATCGTTTATATTTGCTATTTCTTGCGAATGCTGCATTATGTTACTTGTATTTTGGGTTGTTTGCAATAACAGTTGCGACATTTCTTTTGAACTAAGAAAGTCTCTATTTTCAACAATGAAGTCTTTCATTTGCTTAAACATTCGTATTAAAGCTTTGCTCTGTTTAATTGCCAGCTCTCCCCTTAATACAGTCATAAGCATATAGATGCCCTGTTCTGTGAAGGCGTAAGGCATATATCTTCTACCACCTGAACCTTCATCTGATTTTGAGGTCAAAATTTTTGACCTCAAAAATTCCCATTCATCTTTTGTAAGTTGAAATCTAAAATCTTCATCAAATTTTTCTATGTTATTCTTTACTTGCTGATTAAATGTTTTTGTTTCATATCCATATATTTCAGCAAGTTCAAAATCAAGCATAACCTTTTGATTTCTTATATAGTAAATCTTACTTTTCACTGTAGTTTCATCTATCACTACAATTTCTCTGTTTTCTTCTGCCATGAAATAAACCTCCAACATTATCTAAATATCTTTACTAATCCGTCACGTACTGCGTAACTTTTTTTAAATCAACTGCGCCAGCAACAAATAAACAACATCGTGCGTAGATTTATTAGTTTTTGAGCTGAATTAATAGGTAGGATGCATCTATGCTCTATTTCAGCGTCTCTTATCATACGTATCATTTCGTTGTTAGTTTTAGTCATACTACTGAAGTTATTTGAGAATACGATGAATAGACAATAAATTTATAACATTGTGGTTAAAAGGTGTTGTAGTACGATTCATGTGTTACTCATGCAGTAAGCCGACTGCATGAGTAAAAAATGCCCCTATACGTTACTCGCGCAGTCAATGCTCTCGCAGATTGCGCGCTCGCGCGCGAAACTCGCGTTGAAAGCACACCGTGCTTTCAACCCTAAGCAAGCTCGGCGCTCCGAATTGCTTTCGCGCGCTACGCTTTAAGCGCGAAAGCAAGTCGTCGCGCTGCACAAATGTCGCCACAAACCGCAGCGCGCGAACGCAGCGCTCAAGCAGGTCGTCGCACATTCGGCACAAACTCAATCCTGCAAGTGGCATTCAGAGCATTTGCAATACGATTCAAAAGCGCAATAGTCGGATTCCTCGAGCCATTTTCCAACCTGCTAATATCCGACTGACTTATACCCGTCTTCTCCGACAGCTCAGCCTGAGTCAAACCAGCCTTCTTCCTAGCCATCACAAGCGACATAGTCAAATCTCTTTCCGGCTGAAGCGCATCATACTCTTTCTTAAACTCGGGATCTTTAATAAGCTCGTCCGTGAGTTCATGCAAATCATTCATTCGTTTTCCCTGCCCTACTTGCGTTCCCTGCAACTCCTGCTTTTCCTGCAACTCTTGCCTTTTCATCACAAGCCTATCTTTCTATTAAAATATTCAGCCCTTCTCTGCATAGCTACTAATATTTCACTACGCGGAGTTTTCTGCTGCTTTTTAACAAATCCGTTGGTGGCAACAATAATCTTATTTGCATCAAATAATCTTCCCCAACCCCCTATTTATGTTATATATAGCATAAATAGTATATGCGAGTCTTGTCAAAACAAGCAACCAGAGACACTCACGCAGCGCGACGACTGCGCGAAAGTCTCATTCCGCCAATCTTCAGGCCCTAACGCAGAAACAGTACTGCACCAATTAAGCATATAGATGCCCTGTTCTGTGAAGGCGTAAGGCTTGTACTTTATATTGCTACCTCTGCCTTGCTTTTTGTTCAAGGTCGCAAAACGCGACCTTGAAAGTTCAGATACTTGCCCATCGTTCAAGGTGCCAAAATTACAACTTGAAAATTCAGATACTCGACCATCGTTCAAGGTGCCAAAATGGTACCTTGAAAGTTCAGATACTTCCTCATCGGTTAATTGGAACATAAAATCGTCATCGAATTTTTCAATATTCCTTTTAACCTGTCTATTAAACATTTTTGTTTCGTAACCGTATATTTCAGCTAAATCCGAATCAAGCATAACTTTTTGATTTCTTATATAGTAAATCTTACTTTTAAGCGTAGTTTCATCTATTACAACAATCTCTTTATTTGCTTCTGACACAATGCCCCCTCTCCGAATCATCTAAATATTTTTCCCAATACGCCGACCATACGTTACGCTCGCAGTTAATGCTCGCGCAGATTGCGCGCTCGTTATCACCCAACGCGCATAATCCGCGGCACACCAGCCTCAACAAGCTTCCGCTCAAGATTCTTAACGCCAACAACATCCGCAAAATTAAAACGCACAATCTTACTCACACCGCACTCCCTAAAAAGCACCGACTCACGCTCCGCCTGCCTATCAATATTGCGATTAATAGTGGCCTGATTGTAGGAATTACGCAACATTTGAGTATCAGACGAAGAATTAAAGTTGATATTCGCATGCGTAGAATTAGTCGAATCAACAAAATACTTGTCATACCCATCAAGCTCACCAACAATCAGGCCGCCGCCCGAAACCCGCCACAAAAAATCACACCTATACTTAACCCTAGAATTCGGCGCAACAAACTCATGCTGCAACTCAGGCACCATAAACCCAAGATCAATCATCGTGCCGCGCGCGAAAGACTCACCGCCATTCTCGCTTAAACCATTCTTAAAAAGGCAAAGGCGGCGCAGCCTAAAAATAGGATCCGCATTACTGCCGAAACTAGCTACACCACTAAGACCAACGCCGCCAACGCCAGCGCCGCTAACCTCCTCAAAGTCCTCACTACCGCCGTATCTTCTCCCGCAAATCTCAAGAACCTTGTTAAAGTTCACGTTATCGCGCGCAGCAGAATCAAAAATCGGCAAAGCAGCCCTAAAACTCAAACTGTTAGCAGCATCAAGAAGCAACGTACTCTTGTCAACAACATGACTCCTAATCTCATAACTTACCCTGTCACTTAAATGCGGAAGCGTAATAAGACGACCGTCATACTTGCGACTAGGCTGCACAATACGCACGTCGTCGCTAGTAGCATCTTGCTCATTTCCGGTTGCGCAAATACGATGCAATTGCGGATTATCGTGTGTAGATCTGTTAGTTTTTGAGCGAATATAAATCTGCGTTGGGAGCGTTTGCAAATTAGTATTCTGTGAATCGTATTTGCTACCAACAAACAGCATGTCATAATCTTCAACAACATCGTAGCCTAATAAAGCTGCCCCACTCGTCACAGTAAACTTCCAATCCGGGTAAATATCCATCAAGGAAAGCGCTACATGACGTATGCGTTCTGACGTATATAGCTTCTGCCAGTACTCAGTTTGCGCGTAAAGATTGCGGAAAGTGCGCACAAAAGTGCCGCTTTTCACGCGCCTATATGCATACTGTTTTTGAGCTGAATTAATAGGTAGGATGCATCGATGCTCTATTTCCGCATCTCTTATCATACGTATCATTTCGTTGTTAATTTTAGGCATACTACTGAGATTATTTGAGAATACGATACATAGACAATAAATTTATAGCATTGTGGTTAAAAGGTATTGGAGTACGATTCATGTGTTACTCATGCAGTAAGCCGACTGCGTGAGTAACGAAAAAATGCCTCTATACGTTACGCACGCAGTAACTCATCTGCACTAGTAACGAATAATCGGCATTATACGTTACTAACGCAGAAACCATACTGCACTAGTAACGAAAAAACGCTGTTATACGTTACTAACGCAGTGTGCAATCTGCACCAGTAACGAAAAGGCGGTGGCGCGCGCACGTTTGTGGACATACACCCCACCTAAGTCCACAAACGCAGGAAAACATGCACGCATTTGGGGACATACACACGCTCTAAGTCCACAAACGCAAGGAAACCACTAACGCGTAACAAAAAAGGAGCTTCAAGCCCGAAAGCTTGAAGCCCCATTTATATTAGATTAGCACAATCACTCAGCTCACTAAGTAACTCAGCTCACTCAGCTTCGTCGCCGTAATCGCCCTGACCACCCTGATCGTCAAGGAAGTCATCTGGATTAAAGTCGTCGCCGAGCTTCATGTCGCCAAAATCAATGTTGGAGAAGTCCACGTCGCCCATATCGCTCTCACCGAAGTTCGATGGCGTTCCGTCAGCACCACCCAAACCGAAGTTCGGGTAAATGGAGTCGCGCACCTGAGGATCCGGCTCCACGTTAGCGTTGCGGTAACGCGCCAAACCGGTACCAGCTGGGATGAGCTTACCGATAATCACGTTCTCCTTCAAGCCCTTAAGGTCATCTTCCTTCTGACTCAAGGCGGCTTCAGTAAGCACGCGCGTAGTCTCCTGGAACGAAGCGGCCGAAAGCCAAGAATCCGTAGCCAAAGAAGCCTTGGTAATACCCATAAGCTCTGGTCGGCCGGCAGCAGGCTTTCCGCCGTTCTTCACAGCAGCCAAGTTTGCTTCACGGAACTTTGCCTGGTCCACAAGCTCGCCTGGAAGAAGCTCAGTGTCGCCAGAATCAATCACCGTAATGCGGCGAAGCATCTGGTGCACAATAACCTCAATGTGCTTATCGTGAATATCAAC
Organism: uncultured Gardnerella sp.; assembly: GCA_947088155.1. Classification (GTDB taxonomy): domain Bacteria; phylum Actinomycetota; class Actinomycetes; order Actinomycetales; family Bifidobacteriaceae; genus Bifidobacterium. The sequence continues at coordinate 54,211 of CAMUFL010000009.1, forward strand.
GCCCTGAGATCGGTACACGTTGTGCACTTCTTCCACAATATTCACCTGGGCTGCACGCGGGCCAAGAATACGCAGAATCTTCTTAGGATCCACAGAACCCTCAATCAGCTGCGTACCAACCTCAACATGGTCGCCATCCTTCACAAGCATTGGCGCACGACGCGTCACAGGGTAAACGATTGGCTCAATCGTAGTGTCATCTGGTGTCAAAGTCACCTGACGGCCGTGGTCGGTATCCTCAACCTTCACAACGCCTGGGAACTCAGCAATTGGAGCCTCGCCCTTAGGAGTACGAGCCTCGAAAAGCTCCGTAACACGAGGAAGACCCTGAGTAATATCAGAAGCCGAAGCGACGCCACCAGAGTGGAAGGAACGAAGCGTAAGCTGCGTACCAGGCTCACCAATGGACTGTGCTGCAACAATACCAACAGCCTCGCCAACATCCACGAGTCGGCTCGTAGCCAAGGACCATCCGTAGCACTTTGCGCAAACGCCGCGCTTGGATTCGCAAGTAAGCACAGAACGCGCCTTAACTTCCTCAACGCCGTGAGCAACCAAATCACGCAAAACGTCCATAGAAAGCGCGTCGCCACACTTTGCCAAAACTGTCGTACCGTCAGCAGGATCAATTACGTCTGCAGCAAGCAAGCGCGAGTATGGACCACCGTCAGCAGCCTTAACAAGCGTCAAATTGCCGTTTTCGTCGCGATCAGCAATCTTCATCATAAGACCGCGCTTAGTGCCGCAATCTTCTTCGCGAACGATTACTTCCTGCGAAACATCCACAAGACGACGAGTCAAGTAGCCAGATTCTGCCGTACGAAGTGCGGTATCTGCCAAGCCCTTACGAGCGCCGTGCTGCGAGATGAAGTACTCCAACACGGAAAGACCATCGCGGTAGTTTGACTTAACAGGTCGAGGAATAATCTCGCCCTTAGGGTTTGCCACGAGGCCTCGCATACCAGCAATCTGGCGAATCTGCATCCAGTTACCACGCGCGCCTGACTGAACCATGATGTTCACGTTGTTGTCGTCGTGGAAGTTTTCGCGCATTGCGTCTGCAACCTTGTCGGTGCATTCAGTCCACAAGTTAATCAACTCTTGACGACGCTCTTCGTCGGTAAGAAGACCCATGTCGTACTGGGAGTTGATTTTTGCAGCCTGATCCTCGTAATCTTGCGCGATTTGCTCGCGATTTGGAGGAAGAACAATGTCGGAGAATGCCATTGTTACGCCAGACCAAGGAGCGCGCGTAAAGCCGAGATCCTTCAAAGCGTCGAGTGTTGCAGCAACTTGCGCTGTAGAATAGCGGGTTGCGATTTCGTCGACGATCTTAGAAAGTACGCCCTTCGGCACCTGCTCGTTTACGAACGGATAGTCTACTGGCAAGGTTCCGTTGAACAAGATACGTCCGCAAGAAGTTGCGAAAAGTATAGTTCCGTCCTTAAAACGCTCTTCGCGCACAACATCTGGGCTGCCTGGCTCAGGGTCAACAACCTTAATCTCGGAAGGCTCCCAATCCTTTGGCAATACGAAGTCTGCAGGAACGCGAATCAGCACCTTAGCTTGCATGTCAATCTCATGCTTGTCGAGAGCCATTTCAGCTTCAGCAAGCGAGGAGAAGATTCGGCCCTGACCTTTTGCTCCGTCAATTACGGTAGACAAGTAGTAAAGACCCAGAATCATATCCTGAGAAGGCATAGTCACGGTGTGACCGTCTGCTGGCTTCAAGATATTGTCGGAAGCCATCATCAAAGTGCGCGCTTCCGCTTGAGCTTCTGCAGAAAGCGGAAGATGCACTGCCATCTGGTCACCATCGAAGTCTGCGTTGAATGCTGCGCAGGCAAGTGGTGGCAGGTGGATTGCTTTACCTTCAACCAAAATTGGCTCGAATGCCTGAATACCCAAGCGGTGCAGTGTAGGTGCGCGGTTAAGAAGCACAGGATGCTCGGAAATAACTTCCTCGAGCACGCCCCAAACTTCGGAGTCGCCGCGGTCTACCAAACGCTTTGCGCTCTTCATGTTCTGCGCGAAGCCCTGGTCCACCAAACGCTTAATAACGAACGGCTTGAAAAGCTCCAATGCCATTGGCTTTGGCAAACCGCACTGATGCATGCGAAGGCTTGGACCAACGACGATTACGGAACGGCCGGAGTAATCAACTCGCTTACCGAGCAAGTTCTGGCGGAATCGGCCTTGCTTACCCTTGAGCATGTCGGAAAGCGACTTCAATGCTCGGTTGGACGCGCCGGTTACTGGGCGTCCGCGGCGACCGTTGTCGAAGAGCGAGTCGACTGCTTCCTGAAGCATGCGCTTTTCGTTGTTGAGCATGATTTCAGGTGCGCCAAGCTCAATAAGTCGCTTCAAACGGTTGTTACGGTTGATTACGCGACGGTACAGATCGTTCAAATCGGAAGTTGCGAAACGACCACCATCAAGCTGAACCATTGGTCGCAAATCTGGTGGGATTACTGGAATTACGTCCAAAACCATAGCTTCTGGCTTGTTTCCAGTAGTCAAGAATGCGTTTACAACTTTCAGTCGCTTCAAAGCGCGAGCCTTGCGCTGGCCGGTGCCGTTGTCGATTTCTGCGCGAAGCTCTTCTGCGGCAGACTTCAAATCGAAGTCTTGCAAACGCTTCTTAATAGCTTCAGCACCCATGCAGCCTTCGAAGTAGTCGCCGTAGCGATCTTCCATCTCGCGCCACAAGTCAACGTCGCCTTCCATGTCTCCGGCACGCAAGCCTTTGAAGCGGTCAAATACTGCGTTCAAACGCTGAATTTGCTCGTCGTAGCGTGTGCGAATAGCAGACATTTCGCGCTCTGCACTAGCGCGCAGCTTGGATTTGGCAGCGCCCTTGTTTTCGCCAGATTCTTCCAGCTCGTGCAAGTCTTCTTCAACTTTCTTTGCGCGTGCTTCGATTTCGTTGTCGCGGCGCTTGCGAAGGTTGCCGATTTCGGTATCGAATTCGTCTTGCAAATCTGGAAGATCCTGATGACGCTGCTCTTCGTCGACTTTCGTAACCATGTAGGCTGCGAAGTAGATTACTTTTTCAAGATCCTTAGGTGCAATGTCGAGCAAGTAGCCCAAACGGCTTGGCACACCCTTGAAGAACCAAATGTGCGTTACCGGAGCTGCAAGCTCAATATGACCCATGCGTTCGCGGCGAACGCGACTGCGGGTAACTTCTACGCCGCATCGTTCGCACACGATTCCCTTAAAGCGCACGCGCTTATACTTGCCGCATGCGCACTCCCAATCGCGAGTTGGACCGAAGATCTGCTCACCGAACAGACCGTCCTTCTCTGGCTTTAGGGTACGGTAATTAATGGTTTCTGGCTTCTTTACTTCGCCGTGGCTCCAGCTACGGATATCTTCGGCGGTTGCCAGTCCAATCCTCAGTTTGTCAAATGCGTTGACGTCCAGCACTCTTATCGTCCTGTCTCATGAAATTGTTTTCTAACGTTTCTTAATTTCTTAAAGTGTGTTCGTTACTGAATCAGCTAACTAATCTCAGCTACCTAATCAGCTACCTAATCAGTTACCTAACCAGTTACCTAATCTCAGCTAACGAATCACTGGTATTCAGGTTCAACAGCAATCTGGTCTTCCTTGGCGGACGAATCTGGTCGAGCGCCAATATTGAAGCCAAGATCGTCGG
>CAMUFL010000010.1 GCA_947088155.1 uncultured Gardnerella sp.
CCCACTGATGGGCTAAGGCTCCAGATGATGCTTACACAAAATAGGCATCGTTTCTGATTCTACACACCACTAAGAATAATTGCTGATATTTTTCGCACAGATTGGATTCTTTATGAAGCTTTGCAGTTATGCTCTGCAGACACTGAGTACTTGCTGATTAGCGAACACTAGCATTCGCGCTACTGCACGCACCACGCTAGGTATTCCTCCTACCATACCAAAAACAACTTTGAGTGAATTTACTAGTGAGTGATAGGAATTGCTTGTCGAGCAATATAAAAGCGGAGCGATAGTAACAATCTTTTTGATAAATAAATATTTTCGCAAAAAAGTAACTAAAAAACTAAACTTAACTATGCAACCTTTAAGTCTAAATAAGGTATAAGAGCGGAGCGCTGCAAGACAAGTAATTCCTATCACTCACAGCCACATAAAATAAAATCACAAATAAAATAAAATCGCAAATAAAGAAACTCGAAACTAAATCAGCAAAGAGATCCGAAGTCCATCGTGTAGGTGCGGTCAGCGCAACTTGCAGCATCGGAATCGTGCGTTACCATTAGCACCGCCGAGCCAAGATTTGCAGCCTCGCGCAACATTTCCATCACTATGCGAGTGTGCTCTGGATCCAAATCGCCAGTAGGCTCGTCCAAAAGCAAAAGTTTCGGATTATTTATTAGCGCGCGCACAATCATTACGCGACGCATCTCGCCTCCGGAAAGCTCCTTTGGATAGCACCACAGCAAATCCTCAATATGCAAGCGTTTGCAAAAATCAAGCGCACGATTTGAGTAGTAATCTTCGCCATCTGCCTTTTTGCTATTTTGATTTTCGCTTATTTGCTCATTATTTTTCGCGATTTGCACAGGTAAAAGAATGTTGTTATACACAGTAAGATTCGGCAAAAGCGTCTGCGATTGCGTAACAAAACCTATATTTTGCGCACGCAAGCTAGATACTTGCGCATCGCTAAATTCAGGCGCGGAAATCTCCTCGCCTAAAACAGTTACGCTTCCGTGAGTCGGCTTAAGTAATCCTGCAATCAAATTTAGTAAAGTAGATTTTCCGTTGCCAGATTTACCAACAATCGCAACAAAATCGCCACTATTTAGCGAAAAACTTACGTTATTTACTGCAGAAAATCTGTGATTTCTACGCATAAACTCTCTAGTTACGCGCGTAAGTTTCAGCACAGAAAAAGGCGATTTTTCGCTATTCGATACTGCCGTTTCGCACATATAATTACTCCCCTTCTACTCTTCTCCTCTTACTCACCCGCTCGAAGCGTCAAATACGTTTCGCGCATAGCAATACGCAAAGTTGTAAGCGCAGAAGCTGCCACAACCGCAATAATCGCAAGCAACACGCTAACAGCCATAAGAGCTAATACCGGCATTGCCGTAACTTCCAAATACGGGAGCTGCAATTGTTGCGCAATAAGCGAACTATAAGGGAAGAGTATAAGACTTGCGAACGCAACTCCAAGCGCGCCGCCTGCTAAACCGAGTATTGCAGATTCTCGCGCCACAACGCTCAAAAGCATTTTTCTAGTTGCGCCTAATATTCGAAGAGAAGCAAACTCTTTTTTGCGCTCGTTTACAGAAGTTGCAAAAACCGCAATCAAAACAAGCAATCCAACAATCCAAAATGCCGCAATTACAAGCGTTAGTGTGCGAGTAAAAACGCCAAGATTGGCTTGAGTAGTTGAGGTAATTCCGCCTGGAAAAACTATGCCAATACTAGAAAGACCAGTTGTTTTGCGAATATTTTCCGCTACTTGCTTTGCGCTATAGCCTTTGCTTATTTTTACTAAAACTGCCGAGATTGCTTTTTTTGCATATTCTTTCGGTATGGCAGTGTGATGCACTTTCGTTGAATACTCAACTACTTGCGGCACACTTTCGCGGCGCACAAAAACCGAATTGTCAATACTTGTTCCGGTTTTTGCGAGTTGCGCTACCACAGGCCATTGGTGGCCAAAAAGCCGAACAGTGTGCTTGTAGGAAACTAGCACGTTTGCTCCAGCAATCATCTCGCCTTTTTGCAAAGATTTTTTGTGCTGCGAGTAAATCCAAGGACCTATTACGAAATCAGAATCCGGATCAAAACCAATAATCTGCAACTTTTCTGCGCAGCAACCTGCAGAAAGTGAGGAAATATACGTTTGCGCGCTCGACTTTTGAACTCCCGGCGAACGTTTAACTAAATCTTCAATATTATTGGTGAAATAAAAAGTGCTTGAACCGCCGTTAGTTAAAAGCGCTTCAGCTTTAGTATGCGTGCCGTTTGGGATAACCATAATGTCGGCTCCCATACGAGCACGCATACTGTTCAAACCTTGTGCAAGATTCATAGAAAGCAGCGAGCCGCCGAAAAATATTGCAGATAGACATGCGGCAACCACAATAAGTGCGGCAGTTCGCAATGATTTTCGTTTAAGATTCTCCAGCGGCAAGCTCTTTAATGTAATAATGCGCATTGTTTATGTTCTTTGCTTAAATAAGCTTATTTAGCTGCTAATTCGCGCGCAGTATTGGTGTCGAAATACACGGATACTGCTGCGAATACTGCTGCAAGCACAGACAGAACAATCAATGTTGGGCGAGTAACAGATGCGCAATGCATCATTGGGCTCTTGCACACGCCAATTAGGAAAGTTGGAACTGCAAGCATAAGCAGAGCGTTCACAATTACAGCAATGTTCAATCCGGCGCGAACCTGCTCGCTAACGAACAGAGAAATAATGCCGAGAACTGCAATAACAACACCAATGCCGAGAGCCGCGCGACCAGTGTAGTAGCAGGCCATATGCATGCCACCTTCTGACGCACATACTTTAGCGAAGGTCAAAGGAGCGATAGCAATAAGCACGCCGAAAACAATCGCTGGAATTGACGCGAATAATTTATTTTTCATAATAAATACCTCATTAAATGTATGTTATTAATTTTTTAGTGTCACATTTTCCTTAATGCAACACGCCTTACGGCACTCACGTTTGCAAGTACCACGTCTTCGCTAAAACCTGTTCATAAATACGAATTTGTAAATTTATAAACACAAATTCATAACTGCAAGTTTGCAATTACGCATTTATGAACACAAAACCAGCAATGCTCAAGAATTTAACCAACTTCCCCTTAAGTCACGAATCTTACGCATTCCACGTTTTCGTTTCCTCTTATATTTTTTCGTATTGTCAATCAGAAAACAAGTCTTGAATATTTTGTTTTCGTGTATATAATTGCGCGGTAATTATAACAATATTACAATTAATATTTTAATGTAATCTTCAATAATTACGCATTATTTTACGAGTAAACTGCATAAAACGAAAAATTTTACAATTTCTCTATTGGTGCAACTCGAAGCATTAAACGCTTTACGCCGTCGGAGCCAAAATCGACCGTAATGATTGAGTTTCTGCCCTTATCTTGAGTTGCAATAACAGTTCCTAAACCGTAAGTGTCGTGCGTAATTTTGTCGCCAATTTGGAAGTCTTGAATATTTAGATTGTTGTCTTTATCCATTACTCCGGAAGATGAGCCGAGTTTTGTAGCGCTTGTTGACGAGGTAGATTTTGCGGTGATTTTGCGCGTTTTTACAGCGCTCGACTTATACGAATTTGATTTGGATGCATACGATTTAGATCCGTAAGAAGATCCGTAAGATTTTCCGGAACCGTAAGAAGAGCCGTAAGATTTAGAGCCGTAAGATTTACTTCTTCCGTAAGAAGAACCGTAAGATTTGCCGGAACTGTACGATTTGCCGGAACCGTAAGCGCTGCCGCCGTAAGTCGTTTTTCCACTAAACGCATCGCTATAATCGTCATCCCAGCCGCCGAAATCGCTATCAAAATCGCCGCCGAAATCACTATCGAAGTCGCCGCCAAAGTCGCCGCCGCGCCTAGACGAAGCACCCCAGCGATTAACATCAGCCTCTTTACGCTTCCAATCAATCAAATCATCCGGAATCTCATCCAAAAACTGGCTTGGAATCATATCCTGAGCCTGCCCCCACTGCGCACGCACAGCAGCAAGCGTCACATACAAACGCTGCTTAGCACGCGTAATTCCAACGTAAGCAAGACGACGCTCCTCGCAAAGCTCACCATCGTCCTCCAAAGCGCGCGAATGCGGAAAAGTACCCTGCTCCATGCCAGTTAAGAACACAACCGGATACTCCAAACCCTTAGCCGTGTGAAGAGTCATCAACGTAACCTTGCCAGTATCCTCATTTTCACCCGGCAACTGATCCGAATCCGCCACAAGCGCCGTCGTTTCAAGGAAACCAGCCACGCTGGCATCCGGCGTATTCTGCTCATACTCTGCCGCAACCGACTGCAATTGCGACAAATTATCAACTCGAGAAGCATCCTGCGGATCTTCAGAACGCTGCAAATCCTCCAGCAAACCGCTGTCTTTCAAAATGCTGTCAATAACTTTAGAAGGCTTCGAATCGTTGTCTTGCATGCACGTCATTAAGTTGTGCATAAGCTCGCGGAATTCTTTAAGCTTTGAAGCAGTGCGGGTTGGCATGCCTTCAATTAATTCCAAATGCTCCAAAGCCTGCCAGAAGCTCACTCCTTGCGTTTGCGAGTATTGAGTAAGCAAAGACTCCGCGCGAGGCCCAAGTCCGCGCTTTGGCACGTTCAAAATTCGGCGCATATTCACGTCGTCATCCGGGTTTGCCATGGACTGCAAGTATGCGAGCGCATCCTTTACTTCGCGGCGCTCATAAAACTTCGTGCCACCAACCAGCTGATACGGAAGACCAGCCTTAACAAGCGCATCTTCCAACGAACGCGACTGCGCATTCGCACGGTACATAATTGCAATATCCGAGTAAGCAACACCTTCTTCTCCGGCTAATCGCGCTATTTCCTGCGCAACCCAAGCTGCTTCCTGCTGAGCGTTATCCGCAGCGTAACCGCAAATTGGATCGCCCTGGCCTAGTGCCGTCCACAATTTTTTAGGCTTTCGACCTTGATTATGCGAAATAACAGCGTTGGCAGCGTCCAAAATTGTTTGCGTAGAGCGGTAGTTTTGCTCAAGCATAATAGTCGTTGCGTTCGGGAAATCTTTTTCAAAGTCTTGAATATTGCGAATATCTGCGCCGCGGAAAGCGTAAATTGACTGGTCGGAGTCGCCGACGACGGTGATTGATGCAGGAGAATCAGTTTGTTGCAGCTGCTGATGCGTTGCATTTGCGTTAGATTGCGTTGCATTTGCGTTACTTTGCTTTACATCCACTCCTGCAAGCTCTCGAATAAGCTCGTATTGTGCGTGATTAGTATCCTGATACTCGTCAACCAAAATGTAGCGGAACTTATGCCGATAGTATTTCGCAACTTCTGGCGCTTCTCGCATAAGCTGCACGGTTCGCATAATCAAATCGTCAAAATCAACAGCATTAGCTTGAGCTAAACGATGCTGATATTCCGCATAAATCGTTGCGTACACGGCTTCAGAATTTCCAGCGTGCGCAATTTGCTGCCCCAAAACTCCCGGCTTGTAATCGTTTGCATACATGTCGAGCTGCTCGCGCCAACTAATCAAACTGTTTTTGCAATCCGAAATCTTCGCCAAAATATTGCGCGGCGTAAAACGCTTAATATCGACATTAAGCTCAGTTGCAATAATTTTTACCAAACGCTCACAATCGGCAGTATCGTAAATAGAAAAGCCCGGTTTTAAGCCAATACTTTGGCCAGACCTGCGAAGTATTTTCACGCATGCGGAATGGAAAGTCGAAACCCACATGCTGCTTGCTTCACCGCCAATAAGACTGCTTAAGCGCTCGCGCATTTCGGCTGCGGCTTTGTTCGTAAAAGTGATGGCGAGAATTTGGCTTGGCCACGCACCTTTTTGGCTTAAAATCCAGGCGATTCTGCGCGTAAGAACTCGCGTTTTGCCGCTTCCGGCTCCTGCACCAATAAGAAGAGCCGGGCCGTCATATTGCACGGCTTTAGATTGTTGCGGATTTAAGCCGTCGAGTAGTTTTTGCGCGTCTACTGCGATTCTGGGATGCGCGGAAGGCGCGTAGGTTTCTTGCGGATATTCTTGCGAGTAATCTTGAGCGTAATCTTGAGCGTAGGTTTCTTGAGCGTAATCTGCTTGCGCGTAGGCTTCTTGCGCAGGTGCAGTCTCTTGCGCAGGTGCAGTCTCTTGCGCATAAGCGTCAGCATACTCGTCATAACTGTAGTTAGCGTAATCACTTGCATCCGCAACATTCTCGTAAAAACTATCGTCCGAAACTGCCGAATCCGCAGCATTCTCGTAAAAACCATCATCCGAAACTGACGAATCAACGGGATTTCCCAATAAATCACTCTCGTACCCGTAATCGCTATCTTTTGCACCCATACTTGCACCCATACTTACGCTCCATTAATGCTGCAAATTACATACGCCTACCTTCAGCAACAAAACGCCCCCACGTTTTAATTGCGCACGTATTTAATCAGGTTTACCACATGCCGCAGTCGTTTTTAGCGGCTTGTGTCACACGTTTGGGTATGCTTGAGCATACTGCAATGTAGTTACGCAAGAAGGGTCATATCGTGCAAGAGTTGGAAAATCGCATTATAAAAGACGGTATTGTAAAGCCAGGAAACGTGCTAAAAGTAGACGCTTTTTTGAACCATCAGTGCGATGTTGCGTTGTTTGACAAAATGGGAGCAGCTTGGGCTGAGCATTTTCGCGATGCTGGTATTAATAAGATTCTTACGATTGAGGCTTCCGGCATTGGTATTGCCTGCGTTGCAGCGCGCCATTTTGGCAATATTCCTGTAGTTTTCGCAAAGAAAGCACAGTCGATTAATCTTGATGGCGACCAGTATGTTTCTACTGTTTTTTCCTTTACTAAGCAGCGCGAGTTTCCGGTAATTGTGTCGCGTAAGTATTTGAGTGCGGAGGATCGCGTGCTTATTTTGGACGATTTTTTGGCTAATGGCAAGGCTTTGCACGGTTTGATTGATATTTGCGATCACGCTGGTGCTACGGTTGCCGGCATTGGCATTGCGATTGAAAAGGGATTCCAAGGCGGCGGTGACGAGCTTCGCGCGGCCGGATATGACTTGGATTCGCTGGCTATTGTTGACGCGATGGATCCTAGCGACGGGTCGATTTCGTTCCGTAAGTAGCGCTCCGACCTGCTTTCGCGCTTAGAGCGTAGCGCGCGAAGGCAACTGGAGCGGAAACTCGCTTAAGTTGGAAGTCCAGTGGACTTTCCACGCAAGCTCAGCAGCGAGAACTTAGAGCGCGAGCACCACACAACCCAAGCCCTCCAAACGCGTGAGTGTTATTTCCTGTACACGCACGTAAAGTATTAATCGCCTTTCCGCAAAATTCCGACATTTCTTTTACACAGCTGTAAAGTTTTTGTCGGTTTTTGCTGATATTCCGATTTTTTCTTTACGCGCTTGTAAAGTTTTTGTCGGTTTTTGGCGAGATTTCGATTTTTTCTTTACAACGTTGTATAGGAATTGTCGGTTTTGCTGTTTTTTGGAACATTCGCCGGAAAATCACCCGGCATTTGTCGCTGAATTAGCCAATTTACGGAACATTCGCCGGAAAATTTCCCGGATTTTGTCGCTACTAAGCCGCCACAAACTCGCTAAAGCAAGTGCAAATGTGAAGGAAACGAGAAAAATTTTTCGCAAATATTAATTTTGCTGGAAAATACGATAAAGTAGTCCGGTTGGTATACTGCAATACTGTTGCAATAAACAATTGATTAGGTGGCTAAACATATGACTGAAGTGGTGATTGCGAGCGCTGCACGTACGCCTATTGGCAAATTCGGCGGCAGCTTATCTTCGCTTTCCTCAGTTGATTTGGGAACGATTGCCGCAAAAGCCGCAATCGAACGCGCAGGTCTTAATGCTCACGACGTAGATCAGGCCATTTTTGGCAACGTTTTACAAGCCGGAAGCGGGCAGAATGTTGCTCGCCAAATCGCATTGCGCGCTGGCCTCGACACTTCCAGCTGCGCAATGACAATTAACGAAGTATGCGGATCGGGCTTAAAAGCAGTGCGCTTAGCACAATCGGCAATCGTTATGGGAGACGCGCAAGTTGTTGTTGCAGGCGGCACCGAAAGCATGAGCAACGTGCCGTTTTACGCAACCAATTCACGATTTAGCGGACACAAATACGGCGACTTTGCGCTAATTGACGGCTTGCAACGCGACGGCTTAAACGACGCTTTTACAGGCGACGCAATGGGCGTTACGGCAGAAAACGTGGCCGCAAAATTTGGTATTACTCGCGAATCTCAAGATATTTTTGCGCTTAAATCTCACCAAAAAGCTGTTGCCGCTATTAAACGAGGCGATTTTGACGCTGAGATTGTGCCGGTAACGCTTGCAAACGGAAGCGTTGTAAGCAAAGACGAGCATCCGCGCGAAGACACGTCTTTAGAGCAGCTGTCGAAATTGCGCACGCTTTTTAAAGCTTCGGGAGAAACTGGGGACGCGGCTTGCGAAAATAGCGCCCACGAAACAGTCGCTCACGAATCGACTGTAACCGCTGGAAATGCAAGCGGAATCAACGACGGAGCCGCAGCACTCGTGCTCATGAGCAAAGATTATGCAGAAGCGCACGGAATTAAATATCTTGCGAAAATTGTGGGATTTGCAGAAGGCGGAATCGACCCAGATTTAATGGGTTACGCTCCAAAGCACGTGATGGAACGCATGCTAAATGCAACCGGTAGCAGCGTTGAAAGCATTGATTTGTTTGAGATTAACGAGGCTTTTGCAGCTCAGAGTATTGCGGTTTCTGAGCAATTGCATATTGACGAGTCGAAGCTGAATGTGAGGGGCGGCGCGATTGCGCTCGGTCATCCGCTGGGTGCTAGTGGAGCGAGGATTTTGACGACGCTCATATACGCTTTGCGCGACCGTAATAAGAAAAATGGCGTGGCAGCGCTGTGCGTTGGCGGCGGAATTGGCGTTGCGATGCAGATTGAGTGCGCGAGTAAGTAGGAAGTAAGTAAGAAAAATAAGTAAGTGCGCGCTGATACGCAGGTAATTAATTAAATAAATAAGTAATTAATTAAATAAGTAAATAATAAGCAAATAAATAGGTAATTAAATAAGCAAGCAATATACGTAGTCGACACAAATCATGAGGTGATTTCGATGACTGCTTTTCGTGAATTAAGCGTGGAAAATCGCATAAAAACCTTGCAAAACGAGGGCGCGATAGACGAGTCTGACGCAACTTTTTTGCTTAAGCAGCTTGCGGAAAGTTCCGATGCCACAATTCCGGCGGATGTTGCAAATCATATGATTGAGCATCAGATTGGAAAGTACACGCTTCCGGTTGGCGTTGTGCGAGGTCTGATTGTGAACGGCGAGGCGCGGGACGTGCTGGTTGCGACCGAGGAGCCGTCCGTGATTGCGGCTGCGTGCAATGGTGCGAGGATTGCTGGGGCTGTGAGTAATGAAACTTCGGCGAGGATTACTGCGAAGTCTGGTGTTGAGGGCGGAATTATTGCAAACTCGGCACAATACGGAATTACTGCGCACTCTCCGCAATACGTAACGACGGCGCAAATAGCTTTTGAAGACGCGGACGGGAGCGTGGCGGCGCGTTTGCGCGAGATTGTTGAAGATTGCGAAAAGGTTGAAGAGCTATTGCGCGTTGCAAACGAGTCACACCCATCAATGAGTAAGAGGGGCGGCGGCGCGCGAAAATGCCGCGCTTCAGCTTTGCACGGCTTCGCCAAGCTAGAGATTGACGTAGACACATGCGATGCGATGGGCGCAAACACAGTGAACACTATGGGCGAAGCCGTCAAAGCCCAGCTGGAAAGCTGGCTCGGCGTTGAGGCGCTTGTGGCGATTCTTACCAACACAAGCCGCGTTGCCACCACGGCAGAAGTGCGCATACCGGTCGAAGCACTCGCATCCAGGCGGCTTGAAGAATCTGAACGTGAAGGCGAAGGAAAGCGCCTCGCACGCCGAATCGCGGCATTAAGCGCGCTGGCCGCCAGCGACCCGGAACGCGCCGCCACGCACAACAAAGGAATCCTAAACGGCATCGCAGGAGCCGCGCTCGCGTCCGGAAATGATACGCGAGCGCTAGAAGCGGCAGCACACGCGTGGGCGGCGCGCTCCGGTCGCTACCTACCACTGTCAACGTGGAATACTGAAATCTTAAACAACCAAACCATACTCCACGGCCGTATTGAAATTCCGCTACAAATCGGCATTGTTGGCGGCTCAATCTCATCTCTTCCAATGGCAAAACTCGCGCTTAAAATCGGCAAATACAAAAACTCAAACGACTTTAGAAACACGCTCGCAGCGCTCGGCTTAGTGCAAAATCTTGCGGCACTGCGCGCATTGGCTGGCCCTGGCATTCAGGCAGGTCACATGGCACTGCAAGCGTCGAATCTTGCGATTGCAGCCGGCGCAAAAGGCGCAGAAATTCAACAAATCGCACATAATCTTCTGCAACTTAGTCCTGCAGAAAGAACTACAGAAAAAGTTGCGCAATTGCTTAAAATATTTCGCAAATCAAGTAAAAATTGAGGAAAATTTAGGGATTTAGGAATTTAGGGATTTAGGAAAAATGAGCACACAAAATACCAAAACCACAACCGGCACAACCACAACCAGCACAACCACAACCCCACTCGCCGTCGGCATCGACCGCATCTCCTTCGCCACTCCCCACTACTACTTAAATCTCACGGATCTTGCAAACGCGCGCGGAATCGACCCTAATAAATTCACAATCGGCATCGGCCAAAGCGAGCAATCCGTGCCGCCAAACCACCAAGACATCGTCACCCTCGCCGCCGAAGCCGCGCGCCCACTCCTACCCCACATCGATAGCAATCGCCTCAAAATGCTAATCGTCGGCACAGAAAGCGGCGTCGACGCAAGCAAATCAAGCGCGCTATACGTTCAAAATCTGCTAAAACTCACGCCGTGGGTGCGTTGCCTTGAAGTAAAAGAGGCCTGCTACGGCGGCACCGCGGCTTTGATGATGGCATGCGATTACGTGCGCGCGCACGCCGACTCAAATCCACAAGTGCTCGTTATTGCGGCCGATATTGCGCGCTACGGGCTTGCAACTCCTGGCGAAGTAACGCAGGGCGCTGGAGCTGTGGCAATGTTAGTTAGCACGAATCCGCACGTGCTTGAAATTAACGACGATAGCGTTGTAAAATCCGCGGATATTCAGGACTTTTGGCGACCGGTTTACCAGGATACTGCGCTTGCTCGCGGCAAGTTTTCGACTGAGCAGTACATACAGTTTTTCTGCGATGTGTGGAAGGAATATTGTGCGCAAAACGGTTGCGGTTTCAACGATTTTGCGGGATTGTGCTTCCATTTGCCGTATACAAAAATGGGTTTGAAAGCGCTTAAGGCGGCGATGGATTCCTGCGATGATTCTTGCGATAATACTTGCGCTGATACTTGCGATAATAGCAACTTAAGCGAATCGTCACGAAAGCGCTTACTTTCGCGCTACGAAACCAGCACGAAGTACAGCCGTCGCGTAGGCAACATTTATACTGGGTCCCTGTATTTGGGATTGTTGTCTTTGCTTGAGTTAGACGAAGTTGCTTGCGAAAATAGCGAGCTTCCTGCGCTTAAAAACGGCGATAAAATCGGCTTATTCTCATACGGATCCGGCGCTGTTGGCGAATTTTTCAGCGGTACGCTTGCGCCTAGATTTAAGGATGCGCTTTTTGCTAGGGAGCACGCGGATATGCTTGATTCGCGAGTGCGCTTAAGCGTTGCTGATTACGAGGCGATGTTTTCTAGCGTTGCGCCTTACGCTCCGGAAGATTTTGTAAGCGACGCATCTCACCGCGATTGCGCGCACTTCTTCCTCGACGGCATCACATCGCAAGAGCGCCACTATTCCGCGCGCTGAAAACCAACGCCAAAAAAACTCCGGCAAATGTTCCATAATGTGGCGAATGTAGCGACAAACGCCGGAGAATCCCCCGGCAAATGTTCCATAAACCAGCCAACCCAGCGACAAACGCCAGGAAATTCCCCGGCAAATGTTCCATAAACCAGCCAACCCAGCGACAAACGCCGGAAAAATACACGGCAAATGTTCCACACCAGTCTGCCCTGCCTTCGTCAATCGAGACGAAGGCAGACCTCGCTTTCACTGAAAGTGCACTGCACTTTCAGTTTTAAGAAAGCTCGGCAGAATAAAAAAGCCTAAAGCATTTTTACATGCTTTAGGCTTGGTTAATTCGCGGATGAGGCGAGATTCGAACTCGCGGTAGGTTTCCCTACAACGGTTTTCAAGACCGTCTCCTTAGACCGCTCGGACACCCATCCAATCTGCGCGCGAAAGCAATCAAATCGCCTCCAACACACAGGGGTTAAGCATATCATCACGCGTGGAACGAAACACACACAGATTCAGAAAGCTTATCAACTAAAAACAAAACCCGGGAAATTACCCGGGTTCTGTTGTCAAATCAGAAGTTTTTGGGAGCAAACGACGCGTTTACGTACGCTACTTTTCGTTCACAAAAGCAAGGGTTTGAATCCCCTTAGCTCCACGCAAACTCAGCACACGCGCCCAAACGCAACGCCCAAACGCAAGCTCAGTATTCACGCAAGCAAACTCAGTACCCGCCAAGCGCGCACTAAAACGACGCTCACGCTTCCCACTTCGTCGGCTCGATAACTTCCTTGCCGCCCATATAAGCCTGCATCGCCTTTGGAATGTCAATCGAACCATCTTCATGCTGATGATTTTCCAAAATAGCCACAAGCCAGCGCGTAGTAGCCAAAGTACCGTTCAAAGTGCTTACTGGTCGAGTTCCGCCATCTTCCATGCGTTCGCGCACATTCAAACGGCGAGCCTGATACTCAGTGCAGTTGGAAGTAGAAGTCAACTCACGGTAGCGTCCCTGTGTTGGCACCCAAGCTTCGCAATCGAACTTGCGCGCCGCAGAAGAACCAAGATCGCCCGCAGCAGTATCAATAATGCGGTAAGGCACTTCCACCTTCGCAAGCATTTCCTGCTCCATGCCAAGCAACTTCTGATGCTCAGCGCGCGAATCTTCCTGCTTGCAGTAAACGAACATCTCAACCTTGTCGAACTGATGCACGCGAATAATTCCGGAAGTATCCTTACCAGCAGCGCCAGCCTCACGACGGTAGCAGCTAGACCAACCGCAGTAACGCAAAGCGCCGTTACTCAAGTCAAGAATCTCATCCTCATGCATACCAGCCAAAGCAACTTCGGAAGTGCCAACCAAATACTGGTCATCCGGCTCGCGCAAACGGTAAATCTCATCCGCGTGAGAGTTCAAGAAGCCAGTGCCGCGCATTACTTCTGGACGCACCAAAGTTGGCGTAATCGCAAGCGTAAATCCGTGCTCTTCCGCCTGATCCACAGCCATAGTCAGCATTGCGATTTGCAAGCGCGCCACAGCACCACGCAAGAAGTAGAAGCGCGAACCAGCAACCTTCACACCACGACGCATATCGATACCAGCAACGCCGGTGCCAAGCGTCAAATGATCCTTTGGCTCAAAACCTTCAGCCGCAAAATCGCGTGGCGTACCAACTTTCTTAACGACCACGTAGTCGTCTTCGCCGCCTTCTGGAGCCTCATCTTCAACGATGTTGGAAAGCTTCCACATTGCGGTTGTGTAGTCGGCAGTAGCTTTTTCGGATTCGGCTTTGTATTCAGCCACTTTCGAAGCGAGGTCCTTGGTTTCGGCAATAAGCGCGGCTTTTTCTTCCGCAGACGCGGTTGCAACCTTCTTGCCAATCGCCTTCTGCTCAGCGCGAGCGGCCTCAAAAGCCTTAAGCGCTTCACGACGCAAATCGTCATTGCGCAATACTTCATCGACGAGCTCAACGGACTCGCCACGCTTACGCTGCGATTCCTTAACTACGTCGGCATGTTCACGAATAAATTGAATATCAAGCATGCAACCTAGCCTAGTGCCGCAAGGCGACAGATGATACGTGCGCGCACGCCAATTTATGCACGCCGAAACGTATAATAGTCAGACTACGCACAATAAGGGGGATGATATGCCAGCAATACATGCGAATACACAAAATTTTGAGCGAATTGCTTCAACTAATGAGATTGTTGTTGTTGATTTTTGGGCTACTTGGTGCGGTCCGTGCCGCGCATTTGGGCCTGTTTTTGAGCAGGTAAGCGAAAAATATCCTGACATTCCTTTCGTTAAGATTGACGTTGACGAAAGTTCCGAGATTGCCGCAGCTGCTCAAATCCGCGCCGTTCCAACGATTATGGTTATTAAGCGCGGCGAAGTTATTTATCGTCAAGCTGGTGCTTTGTTGGCTGGAGATTTGGAAGATTTGGTTGAGCAGGCGAAATCTTATGATCCAGATCAAACCGCAGAACAGAGCAAAGAATAAACCGCAGAAAAAACCGCAAACCAAAAATAGTCTATTCTTGCTTTCGCTACGTAGACTATGCCCGGGAGTATAATTTGTAGAGGCTGTGTATACGCGCAATTTTTATCAGTTTTTATTAGTTTGATTAACTGATTTCGCAAGTATATCGGTTGCAGAATTGTTAGTTGAGAATAAGGAGGGTTATGGCCAGTCACCGTAAGCATACCGTTACTCTTAGTTCGCTCAGTTTGCGGCAGTGGGCTAAGTTTGGAGTGATTGTTGCTGGTTTTGTGGCTTTGGTGGCTCTTGGCTTTGCCTCGCGTGGATTCTACACCTCAACTCAAGGTCACACTACCCCAGTTACTTCTTATTCCGCTACTGACACCACTCAGGTTTCCCGTGGCGCGGCCAGAGATTCTCTAACTAAGGGTTCTACTTCTTACGTGAACGTGGTTATTAACGGTCATCATCGCACTATTTTGGGCACTCATTTTACGGATGTTAAGTCTGTGCTTGAGGCTGGTGACATTACGCTTGAGCCGCACGACGTTGTTACGCCTTCTTTAACAACTAAGGTTGACGAATCAACTGTTATTACAATTAATCGTGCGGGCGCAAAGTTGGAAACTTCCGACGATCCTATTGCTTTTAACGTCGTAAAAAAGGAGACTTCTGCTCTTCCAAAAGGCACGGAAAAGGTGCAAACTGAAGGCGCTGAAGGTGTTATGGAGACTGCGAAAATAGTCACGCGCACTAAGGGCAAGGTTGTTTCTTCTAACATTTTTGCTTCTTACGTAAAGAAAGCTCCGCAGGATAAGATTGTTCTTGTTGGCACTGGCGTCGTTGGTGGCGGCAGTAATTCTGCAGGAGCTGGACTTGCTGCTTCTATTGGAACCACGGTTCCAGTTGGCGAAATGCAGCAGTGGGCTCACGATTGGCTTATTTCCAACGGCTACAGCGAGGCTGATTTTACCGCCACAGTGTTTATTATTTCTCACGAGTCTGGTTGGCGCGTGAATGCTATGAATCCTTCTGGCGCTTACGGTTTGCCTCAGGCTTTGCCTGGTGGAAAGATGGTTTCTGCTGGTGCTGATTGGGCTACGAATTATCAGACTCAGCTTCGCTGGTTCTGGGGTTATTGCGCTGGCCGTTACGGTTCTATCCAAGGCGCGTACAATCATTGGCTTTCTTACCGAAGCTACTGATTTTGCAGAATCTACTGATTTTTCGCACGCTACTAATTCTGCGAAAACTACTATTTTGCGCACGCTACTATTTTGTAATCTTGTGGAAACTACTAAATCTTTCTGCAGCTACTATTTTAGCGCGTTTGCGTAAGCCGAGTATTAAGCCGAGTATTTTATAAATCTTTTATAGATTTTAATTAATTACACATAATTTTTGTGCAATACTTGTTTGTTGACGTTATCTTGACGTTGTAAAAATAGTTGACGTTATAAAAATACTTGCTTTTGTTGCGTCGGCTATATTTAGGTTAAGACTATTCAACTGGACGTTATTGTAAAGGATGTTATATTGTGGCAAATTTAAGTTGGCTGTCTTTTGAAAACCGTAATCTCCGCCATGCGCTGACCGGTGAAGAAGCCTACCGCAATAATCGCCTTACTCGCCCAGCGCTGATTTCTCTTGCAATTCTTACGTTTATTACGTTTATTGGCAATTTTGCCCAGCTTCAGCTCACTGCGGCGCTTCCAACGATTGTGCAAGAGTTTGGCATTAGCGTTACAACCGGCCAGTGGCTCACATCTATTTTTCAGCTGATTATGGCAATTATGGTGCCTCTTACAGCGTTTTTAACTCGCCGCTTTTCTACGCGCCAAATCGTTATTACTTCTATGCTGCTTTTTACGGTCGGCTCAATACTTGCGTGGCTTAGTAGTGATTTTATTATGGCTCTTGTTGGCCGCACTCTTGAGGCGATTGGCACGGGAGTAATGTGGCCTGTGTTGCAGATTACCGTGTTCTCCGTCTACCCTGTTACTCGCCGCGGTATGGCGATGGGCAGCGTTGGCATGGCTATGAGTATTGCGCCTGCGATTGGCCCTACTATTGGCGGATTGCAAACTGATATTAACGGTTGGCGTTCTATTTTTTGCTCGCTAACTATTATTGGCGTAATTTCCGTGATTTTGTCGGTTCTTTTCTTGCATAATTTTGGCGAGCATGATCCTGATGCTCACGCTGATTTCTTCTCTGTTGGTCTTTCAATTATTGGTTTTGGCGGACTTATGTTTGGCTTTACTAATATTGAGGGCTGTGGAATTACGCACCCGCTTTCTTGGGTTCCTATGATTGTTGGCGCTTTTGGAATTGCTTGGTTTGTTGTAAGACAGTTGCGTGCGCAAAAGCGCGGTCACACTCCTCTTCTTGGACTTAGCGTGCTTAAGAATCGTTACTTTATGATCGGCACAATTTGCGCATGCTTAACTTTCTTCGCGTTTAGTTCGATTATGGTTCTTATTCCGCTTTATATTCAGTCCGATCGCGGTTTTTCTGCCACTATGAGCGGCTTGATTTTGTTGCCTGGCGCGTTTGGAATGGCTATTTCGCAGTATTTTGGCGGACGCATGTTGGATCGTTTTGGAGTGCGTCCTGTTGCTATGGCGGGTTCTATTATTCTGCTTTTTGGCACTGTGATGATGAGTCTTATTGATATGGATACGTGGATTTGGTGGATTTCTATTTGGCAGTTTACGCGTCAAATTGGCATGGGGTTCCTGCTTATGCCTATAACAACGTGGTCGCTTAATTGCTTGCGTCAGGAGGATCTTGGCGATGGTTCCGCTGTGACTAATACTATGCGTCAGCTTTGGGGCGCGATTGGCGCTCCTGTGCTGGTGGTTACTATGACAGTTCTAACTGAGTGGCATCATTCTGTTACTGGCACCGGCCATGCGGCTGACGTTGCTGCAAGCATTTTTGGCGTGCAGTGGACTCTGCGAATTAGCGCAATTATTACGGCTGTTATGGCGCTGCTGGTTATTTTTGGCGTTAAGGGTGAAGGTGTGGGTTCTACGCACAGGCTTGCGCGCAAGGCTATTGATCGCATGCGCGTGCTGCATATTCCTCACGCGACTGAGCATCACGACGTTATGCACGATCACACGCATAATCACTACTAAATCGCGCGCGCATTTGTTATTTCCTATACAACGCTGTAAAGTTTCTGTCACTTTTCAGCAAGATTCCGACTTTTCCTATACACGCTTGTAAAGGAATTGTCACTTCTTAGCACGCATGCGTTATTTCCTTTACACTTGCGTAAAGTAATAGTCATTATTTAGCTAGATTCCGACTTTTTCTATACACGCTTGTAAAGTTTCTGTCACTTTTCAGCTAGATTCCGACTTTTTCTATACACGCTTGTAAAGTTTCTGTCGGTTTTTGGCGAGATTTCGATTTTTTCTTTACATGCTTGTATAGGAATTGTCGGTTTTTACTTTGTCGGTTTTTACTTTGGCAGCTTTTACTTTGGCAGTTTTTGCGCATGGCAGTTATGCAATATTCCTGCCATGCTTTGCTTTTCTGCGCTAGTTACGGTTAATCCGTACTTATATTTAACGGCAATTTGACGCGCTACATAATCGCATCTAAACGACTTATTAGAAGGAAGCCAGTACGCTGCGGAAGCGGAACCCTTTTCTTGATTGGCAGCACCCTGAACAGCAAGCAGATTCAGCATATCGTTGCCAAATTTTAGCCTCTTGCTTCTTGTCCAATTCCACGCTCCAGATTCCCAAGCATTTTGCAAAGCAACAACGTGATCTATTTGCACAAGTGCGCTTGTTTTGCGGCCGCGCACAAAATGAATGTTTAACCCAGTATACGGATCTGCAAGCATACCAGAACGCACTTTGCACGACCCAGCGTACTTGTACTTCACATTATGCAAATCGCGCGCTAAAACATCTTCTCGCACGTCGCAACCGTCGCCATCATCGTCCGTTGTCCTGTAGCCGAACACTTGCCGTTCGTAACCGGAACGATGCGGACTTGCCACGCGCAATTTTTTAAGGAACGCGGCCGCTTCGCCAGTAGCCTCGTATTCCCCAGTAAGTTGGCCAGCAGTATGGTTAATTTTAGGCAAAATTAGGCCAATAATAATTCCGCAAATAGCAGCAAGAAGAATAAGCCATATAAAAGATGCTATCTTTCTGCTTGATTCGCGTTTAAAATTAGGCTCGCGTCTAAAATTAGGCTTTCTAATATTATTTCGCATATTTAGTCCCCCAAACTATTTACACATATACGAAGTTACTTATAAGGCAAATACGTGCGTAAGTAAGTTGATACTTACGCAAATCTGCCAAAACTCAAGCCAGCAAGCCAGCAAACACTACAACCGTCCGTCGCACAATCGCACAAACGCACAATCGCACAATCGCACAAACACACAATCGCACAAACGCACAAGCACGCAAACGCACAAACACACAAGCACTAATTGTTATTTGCAACATCAACCATGACTGGTATGCGCTGCAAAACAACGTCAACTACTTGCTGAATCATAATCACAAGCAGAACCATTGCCATCACAGCATACACCGTGCTCCAAGCCGGAATATTCGCCGGCACAGGGTGAATCGTATGAGACACCAATAATGCAGCAACAGCTATGCTAACCAGCGCCAACGCAAGCGAAAATGCCGAAACCCCACCAATCCTACGGGCCAAACGCATTTTTTGTTGCGAAACTTTACGCATAGAAGCGACCATTCGATTCACACAATGCTCACCCTGCCTAAAAGCAAGCACCTCGTCTATGCCAAGTTCAATATCGTTTGCTTCACACTCAACTTCGCGCTGTTCTAAACGCACTTTGTTCACAATATGCCTTGATCTCATAATCAAGTATCTAGGAACAATAAGCATCATAATTACGCACGATGCAATTGCCACGTACGATAATTTAGCGTCGAAATAGTACAGCACAACAATAAGCGGCACTACTGCACAGAACATGCCAACATTCATGCTTATATGTGCCTTATGCCAGCGCGCATGATGCATATCTACGCCAGCAAAAGCAACAACCAAGGTTAGAGCGCGAACAACCATAGAAACCACAGACACCATAACGCACTGTTGCATAACAAAACCGAATATTGGCCTTCCAGCAACGGCGAACATTGCAGCAACAATAGTTACTGGAATACATACTGCTGCCGCAAGATTAAGAGCAGTAGTAAACATGGAGAGAATAGCAAATAGTACGCGCTTAATTTTTGAAACAGTACGAGGCTTACTAACAAACGTTGATTGCGCAAAAGCATTATTATTAACTTTTTGTAGCGCAGGTTTTTTCTCGCTAAGTTTAGAAACGTGATGATACGTTTCCACAATAACTTTTGCATCCGTAGGCGCAACTGCCAAATCGTTTGGCATTAATACGATTACAGCCGCTGAACGAGCAACTCTGCGCAATATTTTCATAATTGTTGCGGCTTCAGCATTACTCATGTTTTCTGCAGAATAATCGAAAATATATACGGGAGTGTGACGCAATAATGCGCGTGCAAGAACGATTCGACGCACAATATCTGCAGGATTATACGTTGCTTCAGGATTATTCAGCAAACGCTCAATCGGCATATCCAAACCGTCATAATCTGCGTAAACAACGCCATCTACTCTCACAGCGCGCAAAGCATCCCACATTGCAGTCGTGGTAGCTGTTGGAGCGGCAAGAAGCAAGTTTTCACGCAAAGTTGTGGAGAACAGATGAGCTTTTTCTCCAACTACTGTAACAACGTCTGCTAACGCGCCGGTTGAGGCATCGTTCAAAGATAAGTACGAAGCATGCTCGTTAGCATCGAAAGCGTCTGAAACCACGAATGGCGAAATATCATCCTCCACAACTTCGTAGCGGTCGCTGTAAGAAAGCAAAACGTCTGCAGATTTGCTAAATCCAGAGCCAGAAAGTATGTATTTGCGCATTGCAGAATGATATTTACTTGGAACAACTTGCAATTCGCCAGAGCGCGAGATCATTGACAATCTTTCAAACTCATTATTGTTTACAGAAGCACTTTGCGCACCCTGCTCACCCTGCGCACCCTGCTCACCCTGAATATCGCAGCGCATTCTTAAAGCAATATTCGTTGCACCATCCGGCAAAGATAAAGTCGAGCCATCGTCACTAAAAGCTACAGGAGCGGAAGAATCAGTAACCGTTTTTAGCAACGATTCAAAATGATTCATGCCATGCACAGCTTTTTTCACAACGTGTATGCAGCTACTAACAATTCTCAAAGGCTGCACGCTAAGCATTAGCAAAGGCATAGTCAGCAACGCGGCAGCAAGCCCAACGCCTTTAACGGACGAAAGCCAAACCGTTGCAACAATCGCAACTCCGGTAATAATGTACGCAAAAAATACGGTCACGCAACGCCAAAATCGCGAACCTAGCGCAAGAACCAGCACAAGCGAAACAATATTAAAAACCGCAGCCAAAGCAGAAATACCGGCTATCGCAGGATTAACTGTAAAAAGCACGGCCGAAATCACTACTGGAATAGGAATAGCTGCCACAACTTGCGGAATCAGCACGCCCACAAAATGTTGAAGAGCGTTAATGTCGTCGTTTACAGACAGCGAAGCAAAACCGCTGGCTTCATCAATGTTTACCGAACGAAGAGACAGCATCGCGTGTAACATTTTTGGACGCAGTCGCATGGCAATACGCGACTCAATATCCGCCGATATTGTGCAAGACCAGTAAAAAGCAGCATATTTCAGCAAAACAATAGCCGCGAGCGCAATAACGTAAGACGTAAATTCAACGGAGTTCATCAAAGACGTGCCCATTGAACGAACCGGCCTAAGAACAGGCGAAAGCATGCCCACGCACACGTACACGAACGCTATATTCATAAGAGAAGAAATCGCAATACACGCCGACCTTAAAGCAACTAAATGCTTAATGCCTGGTACGAACGCGAAACAGCGATTTATCATCTCCCGATCCTTTTCTTTAATAAAAATCTTTCCAAAAAAACATACTCCCAACTGCTTCCAAGATTACGCTGCACACACACCATCAACACGCCGGCAACCGCGTAATTACGCTGATTTTAAGCCATTTTTGCAATATTAAAAGCGACTATTTTAACGCTGCAGCAAGCGAAGAACGCACTACAACTTGCGCAGGTATTTGACCGACTCCGTGCGACATATCCGGAAAAGCTGGCTCCGGACCGTGATTCATTAAACGCAACGATTCACGAACTGCCAGCGAACCCAATTGTTTAGCATCTATGCTCACGGTTGTTAAAGGCGGGAATAAATCACTCATTGCGGGCATGTCCCCAAAACCTACAACGCTTATGTCGCCTGGAATTTTTACACCATGCTCGTAAAGCGAACGCACAACGCCAACCGCCTGCTCGTCGCTGGAAGTCACGACGACGCTTGGCAGCTGCGTTCCAGCCATGCCAAATTTTTCCAGCATGTGGTTCATTCTCGCGTAGCTTTCCGAAGACTTCCACGAAGTGCATTGAACAATATGCGAGTGAATGCCTTGAGCTGCGGAAAGCGACCTCCACGCAATCAGCCGAGTTGCTGATCCGCGCCATTTAGCCGGGCCTGCCATGTAGATGGCGCTTTTGTGCCCGTAATTCGCGATTAGCGACACAATATCGTTCATTGCTCGCCACTGATTTACGCCAATTATTGAGTATTCTATGTTGCTGTGCCGGCTGAGAATATTCATGCCTTCGTGAGCGCTTATAGCTCCGTGAGTTGATGTGATGCAAACGCATGGTTTGACTATGCGAGTGCGGCAGAGTGACGTGAATATTGCGTCGGTTTGTGCGTCGATTATAAGAGCGTCAATATTTTGTTCTTCGAAACTTTCGCATAGTGCGCGAATATCGCTTTGTTCGCATAATGCTTCGTTTACCATGCTTACGGAAAGAAAAAGTCCGTGCGCTTTTGCTTGAGCTTCAATTGGGGCAATAATATTGCGAGATGTGCTGGTTGAGTCGCCTATAATAAGCCCTATTGTGTTTGAGCGTTGCGTTGCTAACGATCTTGCGGAATTGCTTGGGTGGTAGCCGAGCTGTTCTATTACGCGCAGTACTTGGGTGCGTGTTTTTGCGGAAACGTCTGGAGAGTTGTTAATAACGCGTGAAACAGTTTGGTGGCTTACTCCAGCTGCGCGAGCAACGTCAATCATTGACGAGCGTTTAGATTTGTTTTTTGATTCGCGTTTAGTTTCGCTTTTAGATTCGCTTTTAGATTCGCTTTTAGATTCGCCCTTTGCCATGTGCGCCCCCGCTTACAAATGCCACGACAGCCTGTGTAAATCGCTAGGACCTACTTCTTTGATTGCGTTGCGATGCGCAAGAGAGCCGTAACCTTTATTACTAGCCCAATCGTAAGCTAAATACTGCGGTTTTTTAGCCAAAGATACCATAAGATTATCTCTCGTAACTTTTGCTAAAACCGCAGCCGCCGCAACGCTCGCACACTGCCGATCTGCCTTTACTAGCGTATGCACTTTTGCCGGAAGCGGCACGGATGGTGCGTCAAAAGTGTCTGCAACTTTATCAATGTAATCGCAAGGTCCGTCTAATATTGCCGCAATTTGTGGAGCTTGTGACGACTGCGTTTTAAGTAGTTCCGTTTCCACTTGCGATATTGCTTTTAATGCTGCGACTCCTAGCGCGTAACTTATGCCCCACTCGTCAATTTCTTTATTCGTGCATGATCCAATCGCCCAAGTTGTGCACCATTTTTGCAGAGGATTGTACAACGCTTCGCGCTTATGCTCGGTGAGTAGCTTAGAATCGGCCAAGCCTTCCGGAATATTTTGCGCTTCTACTTGAGTTTTACCAATAACGGCAGCACCAACCATTACCGGCCCAGCTAAGGAGCCGCGACCAACCTCGTCTAAGCCAATAACCCAGTCGTAACCTTCGGAAAGTAAGGATTGTTCATGCGTTAAAGATGGGATTAACGGTATAGTAAGTAATTTTGTTGGCATATTTTATTTGCAGATTTTGTTGGAGCTGTTTGCGTATTTTGCGTTATTTGCGTTATTTGCGTTATTTGCGTTATTTGCGTTATTTGCGTTATTTTCATATTTTGCAAGTTTCGCAGGTTTTATTAGTGACTTATTATTCGATTGCTTATTACTCGTTATTATTTGGTACCGAGTCAAAAGCGTCGTGATGATCATCCATAAAACCAACTCTTGCAAGAGGCCACGGCCTGAACACTGCAACGCCCACAACTTTAGAAATTGGCACTAAACCGTCGTCACCATCGTTTTTATGGTAGCGTGAATCGGCAGAATTTGCGCGATTGTCGCCCATAACAAAAATGTGTCCAGGTTTAACTTTTATTTTGAACGGAAAAGCACTAGGGTCAACGCCAGGGCGAATATAAGCCGACTCATACACTTGAACGCCGTTCACAACAATAGGCTCCCCCGGCCCTGAGCATTCAACAGTGTCCCCAGGCAATCCAATAAGACGCTTGATTAAATCATTGCCGACCATATTATTAGGCCGATTATCTCCACTCAGCCAGTGAGCAGGATCTTCAAACACCACAATATCTCCACGCCTTAATGGAAATACCGCAGGCGTAAGCTTTGTTGTAATCACATAGTCGCCAATGTGAATTGTGTCTAGCATGGAGCCAGAAGGAATCGTGTATACGCCAAATATGAATAGGCGAAGAATCACAACCACTACGATTGGTATAGCGAACCAGGTTAGTGTTTCACGTAAGGAGGAATGTCCTTTAGAATCACGCCGACGCGCATGCGCGAAACGCCTGTTCGCAGCCCTATTTCTACGCATGCGAGAGCCGGAAGGCACGTAACCATCCGGCTCAGGCGGAGGCGGTGGAACCGGTGAAGGATCAACGCCATGGCCCGCCACAGCGACAATATGTGTATCGCTAATACGCGTGCCATCAGACATAATTTCATCCTTCACAGTGGTTCTAATAATTTACTTAGCAGAGTTGTCGCGACGCTCAGCAATACGAGCAGCCTTACCACGCAAAGCGCGCAAGTAGTAAAGCTTAGCGCGACGAACGCGACCGCTACGAACCAGCTTAATGGAGTCAATAGCTGGAGAATGAAGTGGGAAACGACGCTCAACGCCAGTGCCGAAGCTCACCTTACGAACGACGAAAGTTTCGCGCACGCCAGCACCCTTACGAGCAATCACCACGCCGGTGAAGGTCTGAATACGAGTGTTGTTGCCTTCCTGAATCTTAACGTTGACATCAACGGTGTCACCAGGACGGAAAGCTGGGATTTCTTCAGCAGCCTTAAGATGCTTTGCATCGAATGCTTCTACAGCATTTACCATAATATTCCTCCATCGCCGCCGCATATCGACGTACAGTTAGCGCTAGAAAAAATTAGTCTAGCGTAGTTTTTCCTAAAAAGTTCGCTTTTTAGGGGCTTCCGATCCGTGCAATCTTACTAAAAGAAGCAACTGGACCTAAAAGACAAAAAGACTATGCGGCATCCTTTTATCGAAAGCATACAAATATCAAATTTATGCATAATAATGGACAATATTTAGCGATTTTATTTCGCACTATTTCGCACTATTTCGCACTATTTCGCACTATTTCGTACTATTTCGTACTATTTCGCATTATTTCATCGCGAAACACCGCCAAGCGGAGCAGTTTCAACTGTACGAGTCAGCTCGTCGTCGTCAGCGTCGTAGTCAAAAAGCTCGCCGTAACGACCCCAGCTAATCGCAATATCAAACTGCTGACGTGCCAGCGCATCCGTATGCTTACTGCGCAGCAAATCCAAAATCAACTCGCCGCGAAGCTTACCGTTGCGGTTACGGCTTAGAGCCTGATCAATTGCGTGCACAAGTGGCGCGTGCTCAATTGCCAGCCTTGCGAAGACCTGCTTGCTGTGCAAAATGTCGGCATTATGCCATTCTTCACCCTCATGCGTGATTGTAATATGGCCGTTTTCTGCTGTAAGAAGATTAAGCATTGTGCCAGCGTCAACAAGCGGGAACAAGTCATCAATTTCAAACGACAAGTCTGCAGCCAAATCAGCCAAATCGATACCATCCGGATTTTCCGAAATCACATCAAGCAAACCTGCCATTCCGCCAGGTGTTGCGTTTGGAAGAAGTCGAACCGCCACCGGCTCCGCTTTAACTTCACCCGACTCGGATTCGTCCTCATGCTTTTCTTCATCCTCATCGTCGTGGTGACGTTGAATAAGCATATCCGCAATTGCTGCAGCTTCAGTATCTTCAGCATCCTCAGTATCTGCGGACTGGGTTTGGCTTTTTGCGTCGGTAGCGTCAACGCTTTCCTGCTCAGCTGTGCTTTCTGGGGCTGAACCGGTGAGGATTGCGTACAAGTTATCAACCATCGCCTCAAATTCAGCACTGTGCTTATCTCGTGGACGAGGCAAATCAACTTGAACGTCCGCAATTAAGTGTCCCGGATGCGAGCCGAGCACGACCACGCGGTCAGCCATTTGCACAGCTTCTTCAATATTGTGCGTCACAATTAGCACGGATTTAATATCTCGCTCATCACTTGACCACAGCTTAAGCACTTCTTGACGCAAGTTTTCAGCAGTAAGCACATCAAGAGCAGAAAATGGCTCATCCATAAAAAGCGCATCCGGACGAAGCACCAAAGCGCGCGCAATACCTACTCGCTGACGCATACCGCCGGAAAGCTCCTTTGGGTAAGCGGTTTCGAAGCCGTCCAAGCCGATTGCGTCGATTGCTGCCAACGCAAGCTCTGTGCGCTTTTCTTTGCTAACTCCTCTAGCGCGCAAACCAAGTTCCACGTTGTCTTGAACTG
This sequence comes from uncultured Gardnerella sp., assembly GCA_947088155.1. Taxonomy (GTDB): domain Bacteria; phylum Actinomycetota; class Actinomycetes; order Actinomycetales; family Bifidobacteriaceae; genus Bifidobacterium. The sequence goes on from CAMUFL010000010.1 coordinate 26,213, forward strand.
TGAGCCATGGCATGAGTGCGAATGTTTGGAACACAATTGCGACACCCGGGTTTGGGCCAGTAAGCTCGCGTCCGCGGTACGTTACAGTGCCTTCGGTTGGTTGCACAAGGCCTGCCATTGTGCGAAGGAAGGTTGATTTTCCAGCTCCGGAGCGGCCTAGAATTGCCACGATTTCGCCTTCGCGCAGTGTGAATGAAATGTCGTGAAGCACGTGCTGAGTTGTGCCGCTGTCGGAAGTGAAGCTTTGGCTTATGTGCTTTGCGTCAATGATGTCGCTTGTGATTGATACTTGCGCTTTTTGTGAGTTAGTTGCGCTTGTGAAGCTGTTAGTTGTAGTCATAATTTTTTCCGTTCTATTAATTTTCTAAATAAGATTTGCGAATTTTTAACCTGAAACGTGTATTTTTTAGCCTAAAACGTATCTTTTTTCGGAAATACGTTGCAGCGGCGCCCAGAACAGTCGATTACTTAACACAACTATTAAGCTCATAACCGTTACTCCCACAAGCGTTTTTACAGAATTACCATCGGTTGTTGCTGCAGTAATATACGCACCTAAGCCTTGAGTTTCCATGCGATTTTTGCCGTACTCCACAATTTCCGACACAATTGACGCGTTCCAAGCTCCGCCGGCAGCAGTGATGCCGCCCGTGCACCAAGATCCAAAAATTGCTGGCAAAATCAGCGTTTTCCAGCGCAACGCTCTGCCCAAACGGAAGCTGCGTGACATTTCTCGCAAATCATCCGGAATAGCACTAGCTCCAGCAATAACGTTGAAAAGAATGTACCACTGTGTGCCAAGTGCCATCAAAATAATACTTCCCCACCCAAGGTCAATATGCCAAGCTATAAACCACATCATTGCAAACGGGAATATGAAGTTTGCTGGGAAGCTTGCAAGAATTTGCACTATCGGTTGCATTATGCGCGAAATTTTAGGGTTCATGCCAATGTACACGCCTACCGGCACCCAAATCAGCGAGCTTACGAAAATCAGCGCTGCCACGCGCACAAACGTCAACGCACCTAACGCTCCAGCTGTAGCGAACTCTTGTAAGCCGGTGCGAGTTGCCACAAAGTAAAGCATTTGTGCAGCGCACGCAACTATTAGAACAATCATTACGACGTTAAATACTAAATCGCCAAGCTTGCGCTGGGATGCTTTGCTCGGCCATTTAGAGCCGGTGCGTCCGAACGGGCGCGTAATAAAATCGAGCCATTCGCGAATTGGCGAGAACAGTTTGCTGATTACTTCGTCCGCGTGCGAGTGGCGAATAAGCGTCAAAATTGCGCTGCGTCGCTCGTTGTCGGACGCGCTTTGCGTAATGCGAAAACGCTCAGCCCATGCGGTAAGCGGCTTCCACAGGAAGAAGTCGATTGCAAGAACTACCACAATCATGGAAGCGATTGCCCACCAGATGTTGCCGAGCTTGTTTTCTGCAGCGGATTGCGCAACGAAGCTACCGATTCCAGGAAGTGCGTAAGTGTTGTTGTTTACGGAAATCATTTCGGATGCTGTGAGGAAGAACCAGCCGCCGCCCACGCTCATCATGCAGTTCCAGAGCAGTGGAATCATTGCGTTTGGCATGTCTAGCACCCAGAATCGCTGCCAATGCGTGAGCTGAAGGCTGCGCACTGCCTCGTCTAATTCTTTTGGCTCGCTTAGCAGTGAACGGTGGAATGAGAATGTCATGTTCCAGGCTTGGCTCGTGAAGATGGCAAAAATTGACGCCGCTTCAACGCCGAGCATGGAGCCTGGGAAAATCACTAGCCAAATGGTCACTGTTGCCGAAAGGAAGCCTAGGATTGGCACGGATTGCAGGATGTCCAAAAGCGGTATAAGCACTTTGCCTAGTCTGCGGCTTCGCGCTGCGATTGACCCGTAAATAATTGTAAAAATAAGCGATGCTATAAGTGCCAGCATCATGCGGAATACGGATCTTAGCGTGTAGTAAGGGAGGTTAATAACGTCGGTTGATACTTTAGAAGGTATGCCGCTTGGGCCGATTGGCTGGTTGATTCTTTGTAGAAGGAATGCGCTTACGCCGAATAGTGCGATTATGCCAACGCATACAATAATGTCGGACCAAAAGCGGGTGTTTTCGTCCACTTGTGTACCTGCGCCGTTTTTTCCAGATGTTGTAAATATTGTCATGATAAGTCCTCTGGGAACGCTTATTTTTTGTCGAGAACCAGTATCACCACTATTTTTTTGCGCTTATTTTAATTTTTGCTTAAATTTTTTGATTTTATTTTTGACGCGCTTGTTTTGCCCACGGTTTTGGCAAGTGGCAGGCTACGAGCGAGCACAATAAAATTTTGGCATAAAATTTTGGCGTAAAATTTTGTGTAAATTTTTGGCGTAAAATTTTTAATCGCAAATATTTTGGCGGAGATTGCCGGCTTTTATATATTCGTAAGGAACGTCCGTACTACTACTGATGCTGTCTGAATCATCACTAGCAGCGCTAACGGTATTAGTGCTCTGATTACAACTGGTACTGTCATGTTTCACGGCAATCACCTCCTTTAGCCTGTGCGCGCCAACGCAAATTCCCAAGGCAAAGCTTTAAGGTAGAATCTCGAGGAAAATTCTTAAGACAAAACCTTAAGGCAAAATCTTCTTCATTGAATCGGAGGCTTATAAAAAACCAAAGGCAAAGCCCAATCCCCGTGGGGCCTTACCCACCGACCGAGCCAATTATAAATTATTGAAGCAGGTGTGTCAACCGAAAATATGAGGCTGGAAAACCGCCTGAAAAATTTACCATTTTTGCGCTAAAAACATTAAATTTTTGCGCAACGAGGTGGGCTGTCAAATGTTCCTAAAGCTTTGCAGTAATGCTTCTGCGAACGGCGATTACTTGTTGATTAGTGAACACTAGCATCATTGCTGCTGCACACGATACGCCAGACGCACCTACCACACCAAAAACACTAGCGGTTTTACTAGTAGTGAGGGTGGGTGTTGCTTGGTTGGCATGAATACCAGTGTGGTAGAGATTTGAGATTTTTCGCACTGAACGAAGGACGCTCGCGCGGGTAACGCGCTCGCTGCTGAGCTTGCGTGGAAAGTCCACTGGACTTCCAACGCGAGTTTCGCAAGCGAGCGTAATAAAACGCGAGCGTATCGTTAAGAATGTTTAAGAACAGAGCGACGAAGGAACGCTCGCGCGGGTAACGCGCTCGCTACTGAGCTTGCGTTGAAAGCACACCGTGCTTTCAACTTGAGCAAGCTCACGCTCCGAGTTGCTTTCGCGCGCGCAATGCTGCGCGAAAGCAGGTCGTCGCGCATTCGAGGAGAGAAATTCCCCAAAACTCGCGACACAGTAAAAGCTTGTTATAAGCAAAAAGGCTTCCGGCTTTGAGGAACCCCTAGTAGTTCGAACAAAACCGAAAGCCGAACACACTCAAAAGCGGAATCCGAAAGCCTGCGCTAGAAGCTTCTGTGAAAAAAGGAATTTTAGCAAAACAGAGGCAACAGTAAAACAGTCAAACGAGAATCTGCAGCAAATAGCCCTACACTATTCGCTTTGATTTTGAGTGCAAGTTTATAAGGAGTGAGCGCACTCAAACAGCACGCTCACTCAGAGCACTAACGTGCAAACACGCGATGCTTAGTGACGGATCTTGCGAAGAGCAGCACCAACACCAGCGAGAACAGAAGCAGCAACAGCAGCCAAAGCTACAGTAGCACCAGTCTGGCCGAGCTTCTTCTTAGCATCCTCACCAGCATTGTTCTTCTTCTTACCACCGTTTTCACCAGCAGCAGCCTTAGCACCATGAGCACCAGCGGCAGCAGCATCAGCAGCCTTACCAGCCTGAGCAGCGGCAGCGGCAAGCTTACCAGCCTCAGCCTTAGCAGCAGCAGTAGCAGCTGGGAAGTCCAAAGGAGCATCAGCAATAGTCTTTGGATCCTGGAAGCCCTTAACAGCAGAAGCCTCAACCCTCAAAGCCACGTTGTAAGCAAGACGATACTGTTCCTTAGCAGCATTGAATGCCTGGGAAGCAACCAAAGCCTTGCCACTCTTCTCAGCATAATCCTTCTTAGCATTAGCAAGCTCGTTAGAACCGTAAGCATCCACCAAAGCCTTAGCAGCATCAACATCAGCCTTAGCAGCCTTACCAGCATCAGTATCAGCCTTACCAGTCAACACGAAGTTGTTCTGATAATTATCGCTGGCAGCCTTAAACTGAGCGAACAAGGTATCGTACTGAGCCTGAGCCTTATCAAGGGCGGCCTTAGCGTCGTTAGAATCCTTAACAGCCTTGGTCCTATTAGCAGAAGCATCCTGAAGAACAACCTGAGCATGCATCAAATTAGCAGAAGCCTGAGCAGCATTTGGAAGAGCGCCTGGCTTGCCTGGCTTATCGCCGTGGCCCTTATCGCCCTTGCCGCTTTCGCCCTGGCCGCCCTGGCCGCCTTCGCCAGGCAATGAAGCGAACTTAGGATCATAGTCGCCCCTCAACATAAGAGCAGCAGCAGCAGCATAACCCTTAACTAAATCTTTCTTAACAGCCTTAGCAGCCTCATAAGCGTTGAAGTAATCAAGAAGCTTGCCAGTGAAGGAACCATCTTTATAGGTACCATAATCAGCGCATGCACTTTCGAACTCCGCCTTAGCAGCATCTAACGCACGATCAGCATCATCCTCAGCAGCCTGAGCAGCATCAATCTTAACATTGACATCATGAAGCTTAGAAAGATAAGCGTCAGTCTTCTTCTGATCTTCAGGAGTATTAGCATTAAGAGTGCTAAGCTCGTAGTTCGCAGCCTTCAACTTCTTAGCAGTCTTAGCTTCAGCCCTAAAAGCCTTAGCATAAGGAGGGAATGCCTTATCAACAGCAGCCTTCGCATCCTCAACAGCCTTCTTAGCATCAGCAAGATTCTTCTTAGCAGTGTTCAACTCATTTTCAAGCTCAGCAACTTTACCTGCAGCGGCATCAAACTTAGACTGAGCACCGTTCTTAGCAGTCGTAGCTTCACTGACAGCCTTATCCTTATTGAACGAAGCAGTAAGATAAGCATTAGCAGCAACAGATTCATCAGTCTTAGGAGCATCATTACCAGACTTAGCTGTTACTTTAGCTGCAGCAGAAGCAGTTGCAACAGTAAAAGTGTAATTCTTAGCAGCATCTGCAGTCAAAGCAGTAGCACTTGCAAGAATGCTTGGCATTGCTGGAAGCTCTTTAGCCTTGGCATCTTCAAGAGCCTTATTCTTCTCCTCAAGAACCTTATAAGCATCGTCCTTAGCCTTCTGAGCTTCCTTAAGCTGATCATCATAAGACTTAGGCTTACTGGTCTCAGACTGAGCGAATGCTGGAGCAGACACGAATGCTGGAGCAGCAAAAGCCAAGCCAGAGAGGAGGGTGGCGCCAGCAGCGAATGCGGCGATAGCCTTCTTATTCAACATAATATTTTCCTTTCTTCTTCTCCTTCGTGCAGGTACACGAAGAAAAAACCTAATCTCCACAACATCGAAATATTGTGAATAACTTTCGAATCAGAGCATCTGGTTGAAAGCTGCTATTAACATACCCCCCCCCCCGTTCGAAAAAGTCAAGCCTCAACATGCCGTCCATGCACAAAAAATGTTGATAACTTTCCTAAAATAATCCAGAATAACTAAATAAAAGCGTAAATAATACTGTTCTCACGCTGCATTATCGTAAAATATACTAATTTCAAGGTTTTCAAAGATTTTTCCCAGAAAACTCTCAGGAAACTCCCTCAAACTCCCCCACTCCACCCCCAAACCCTTGCAATCTCAACGTTTTCTACTCAACACGCCGACCCCTGCATCCAACGCGCACCACTCGCACCCAACGCTCGCGCGAATAACGCGCTCGCTATGAAACTCGCGTTGGAAGTCCACTGGACTTCCAACTTAAGCGAGTTTCCGCTCCGAGTTGCCTTCGCGCGCTACGCTTTAAGCGCTTCGGCAGGTCGTCGCGCAAACGCCGACGCCCGCACCCAGCCACACAACAGCGACAAACGCCGTGTAATTCCCTGGCAAATGTTCCACAAATTGGCCAATCCAGCAACAAAAGCCAGGAAATCTCCCGGCAAATGTTCAACGAAAGCGCGAAAGTAGCGACAAACGCCAGGTAAAACTCCGGCAAATGTTCCAAAACAACGCAAATCCAGCGACAAAAGCCGGAGAATTTTCCGGAAAATGTTCAATAATGACGCAAATCCAGCGACAAAAGCCAGAAAAATACACGGCAAATGTTCCTGTAGCTTTGCAGTAATGCTTCTGCGAACGGCGAGTATTTGTTGCTTAGTGAACTTTAGCAGTATTGCTCTGCAGACGTTGAGTACTTGTTGGTTCGCGAACACTAGCATCAGTGCTGCTGCACACACCACACCAGACTCTCCTACCACTCCACAAAACACTAGCGGTTTTACTAGTAGTGTGAGATAGGAATTGCTTGGTCGAGCAATATAAAAGCGGAGCGATAGTAATAATCTTTTTGATGAATAACTATTTCCGCAAAAAAGTAAGTAAAAAACTAAACTTAACTATGCAACCGCTAAGTCCAAGTAAGGTATAAGAGCGGAGCGCTGCGAGATAAGTAATTCCTATCTCACACAGCCACTTCAGAAACCCGCCAGCCAAACACCAGCCAATTCCCCGGCAAATGTTCCACAAATCAGCCAAAACGCTCGCGCGGGTAACGCGCTCGCTACGAAACTCGCGTTGGAAGTCCACTGGACTTCCAACTTAAGCGAGTTTCCGCTCCGAGTTGCCTTCGCGCGCTACGCTTTAAGCGCTTCGGCAGGTCGTCGCGCGTGCGCAAACGCTTTGACCAAGATTGCTACTCATTAACGCTTAACGCTTTATCTAATTCTTTTAATCTACGTTTAGCGTGGCGAATCAACTTACGCTCATCAAGAGTTTTCCTACCAAAAAGCACATTCTTAAGAACACTAGCCGCAGTTATATTTGCAGAATTGTTTTTGCACAAAGCAGAATCATAAACACATTCTTCATCTCGCTTGTAAATTTGAATCCTGTCAAATATTTTCGATTCTTCTAATTTACGCAAATTATCTACTATATTGTTCACGATATTATCGTGATGATCCTTTGGAGTTGCCCTAGCACTTTTAGGATCTTCCAAATACATTTCCTTGTATCGAATAAGCGTACTAAGCCAAGACAATTCAGGTTTTGTTGCAATAACAGCAAGAGAAACAGCATAACCGCGGCTTATCAACATCTTCGCAGTACTGCTAGGAACTTCAACACTTCGCAAAGTACCTTCAATTACAAGATTAAATTTTTTAGAACTCAACTCATCAATTAAACTTCTTACCATTCTTGAAGAAAAACTACTCGTATACTTAACACTTTCTTTACCATACTTATCCAGCAATTCGTCATAATGAGGATGCTGAGTTCTATAACTATCGGCATCAAGAATAATTATGTTACCGCTAAACTCTTTTTGCTTTATCCTATGAATCGTAGTTTTGCCAGCGCCACTTTGCCCACCAAGTAAAACTGCTTTAGGATGTAAAACTGCACGCTTATGCAATTGTAAAGAACGTAAATTCTTTAATAAGTAGCGAGTAAAATACTCTTCACTAAAATCTTCTATATCCATAGCAAACTCACATTTACATACAGTCGCATATACGATTACTAGCTATTTTGTATTACAGCTCACAGCTTCAAGCACGCGCTCTACGCCATCTAAATACCCAACATAACTATTTATCTCTTCAAAATTCTTAGACGCATAAATCTTGGTATTAATTACATCCGATAAATCATCACTAATCGCAATCCAGGCGTTAGAGGAATCATCAAATTTTATGCCCATACTATCTTCGTACTTATATAAGCGAGATAATAGCTTCGCGCCTCGCTCTTTTAACACTTCAATCTTCATATTCAGGTCATATTTATCTGATACAGATAATTCTTTTTCCTGAACGATGTCAAAAAATGAAACATTGAACTTATTGCAAATTTTATCTATTAATCGAGTTGAAATAGCACTTTCGCCATTTTCGTATCGCACAATACTATTACGCGATACTCCTAATGCTTCAGCTAACTCTTGCTGGGTTAATTTTTCCGAACGACGCAACGCTCGAATATCCACTGAAACCATACGTGTCCCCTTATATAAACTATTCAATAGCGATTAAATTTTAAGATTAGATTTTAAGACATTGCTACTTTGCAATTATACAATAAAAAACGTTAAATGCACCAATTTTGATGCAAACTTTTTGGATTGTAACGCAACTTTTATTTACTCGCGCGTATCAGAGCGCACAACGAAGCGCGTAACAGAGTGCATAACGAAGCGCGCAACAGAGGGCATAACAGAGAGCATAACAAAAGGCTTGGGAGGTGGTGCCCCTAGTAGCACACAATCCCAAGCCTTTAACAATCACAGCACTATTACTGTCCCTAGCAAAAACAGCGCTGTTTACCACCCTCAACAGTCAACTCGCAAAACCGGGCCACCAGAAATCACTGCGAAAAAAGGAAATTAGGCAAAACAGTAAAAACCAGTAACACGATTAGCAAGAAAACCTGCGGCCAAGAATCGAAAGAAGCCCGCCGCTGTTGAGTGTAAGTTTTATGAGGAGTGAGCGCACTATGCGCACGCTCACTCAGAGCACTAACGTGCAAACACGCGATGCTTAGTGACGGATCTTGCGAAGAGCAGCACCAACACCAGCGAGAACAGAAGCAGCAACAGCAGCCAAAGCTACAGTAGCACCAGTCTGGCCGAGCTTCTTCTTAGCATTCTCACCAGCATTGTTCTTCTTCTTGCCACCGTTTTCACCAGCAGCAGCCTTAGCACCAGCAGCAGCGGCAGCACCGTTAGCAGCAGCGGCAGCGCCAGTCTTACCAGCCTGAGCAGCAGCAGCGGCAAGCTTACCAGCAGCAGCCTTACCCTCTGGAGAGAACACGTCAACAGGAGCATCCGCAAGATTCCTTGGATCTGGGAAGCCCTTAACAGCAGAAGCCTCAACCTTCACAGCGGCAAGGTACGCATTAGCATACTGAGCCTTAGCAGCATTAAGAGCCTTACCAGCCTTATCAAGCTTAGCCTTCTTCTCATCACGAGTCTTCTTAGCATCAGCATACTCGTGAGAAGCATAAGCCTGAGCCAAAGCCACAGCATTATCAAGATCAGCCTTAGCAGCCTTACCAGCATCAGTATCAGCCTTACCAGCTAACACGAAGTTGTTCTGATAATTATCGTTAGCAGCCTTAACCTGAGCATTCAAGCTATTAAGCTGAGTCTCAGCCGCATCATACTTAGCCTGAGCATCCTTAAGCTCATTAAAAGCAGTACCATAAACAGCAGCAGACTCGTTGTAAGCAACATTAGCATGCATCAAAACACCAGAAGCCTGAGCAACATTTGGAAGAACAGATGGAGTTACAGGACCAGGAGTTACTGGAGTTGGGTCTGCTGGATTTGGCTTAACTGGATTTGGCTTAGGAGCCTCAGGCTTGCACTGAAGATCAGCCAAAGCCTTCTTATCAGCCTTCAACTGATCCTTAGCAGCCTTCAAAGTAGCCTCGGCAGCAGCAACACGATCCTTAGCTGCAGCAATAGCACCATCATTCTCAGTATCAAAATTAGTCTGAGCAGTCTGCAAAGCCTTAGCAGTAGTACGATCGGCAGGATTATCAGGACTATTTGTGTTAGCATTAGCACCGAAGTACTTAGTCTGAGACTTAGTCAAAGCAGCAGCAAGCTTCTTACGGGTATTAATCTGATCCTGAGTAAGGTCATCACTCTTCTGATCTTTATTGTACTCTTCCTTCGCATCCTTAGCAGACTTATCATCATGCTTAGCCAAATATGCCTTGACATAAGCTGCTTCATCATCATCTGCAGCCTTCTTATCAGCCTCATACTGAGCCTTAGCAGCATCATTCTTAGCCTTAGCAGAATTAAGAGCAAGCTGCAAAGGAACAAGATTATCAACAGTTTCTTTCCTAAGCGCTGACTTAGCCTTATCAAGCTCCTTACGAGCAGTCTTGACATCATCGTTATCATCTTCAATAGCTGCCTTAGCAGAGAGAAGCTCATTTTCAGTAGCAGGAGTGCACTCTTCAGCCTTCTTCTCAGTCTTTTCGGTCTTAGCAGCATCCTTAGCAGCCTCAGCGAATGCTGGAGCAGCAAAAGCCAAGCCGGAGAGGAGGGTGGCGCCAGCAGCGAATGCGGCGATAGCCTTCTTATTCAACATAATATTTTCCTTTCTTCTTCTCCTTCGCGTATTGCGAAGAAAAAATTCAAAATCCACATTTTGTGGATAACTTTCTAATCAGAGCATCTGGTTGAAAGCTGTTATTAACATACCCCCCCCCCCGTTCGAAAAAGTCAAGCCTCAACATGCCGTCCATGCACAAAAAATGTTGATAACTTTCCTAAAATAATCCAGAATAACTAAATAAAAGCGTAAATAATACTGTTCTCACGCTGCATTATCGTAAAATATACTAATTTCAAGGTTTTCAAAGATTTTTCCCAGAAAACTCTCAGGAAACTCCCTCAAACTCCCCCACTCCACCCCCAAACCCTTGCAATCTCAACGTTTTCTACTCAACACGCCGACCCCTGCATCCAACGCGCACCACTCGCACCCAACAGCGACAAAAGCCGGGTAATTCCCTGGCAAATGTTCCACAAAAATGCCAACGCAGCTACAAATGCCGGAGAAAAAACTCCCGTAAATGTTTCAGTAGCTTTGCAGTTGTGCTTTGCAAACGCTGAGTACTTGCTGTTCAAAGAACACTAGCGCTTATGCTGCTGCACACACCACACCAGACGCACCTACCCAACCAAAAAACAACGGTGGGTGAATTAACAAGTGAGGGGTGGGTGTTGCTTGGTCGAGCAATATAAAAGCGGAGCGATAGTAATATCTTTTTGATAAATAACTATTTTTGAAAAGAAAGTAAGTAAAAAACTAAACTTAACTATGCAACCTTTAAGTCTAAATAAGGTATAAGAGCGTAGCGCTGCGAGACAAGTAACACCCACCACTCACAACCACATAAGAAACCCGCCTGCCAATTCCCCCGGCAAATGTTCCAAAAAAACAAAAAGCCTCTTGACGAATAATCGCCAAGAGGCCTATAAACTAGCAGTCGCTAAATAAAACTGTTAAATAAAACAGCTAAACAAAACAGCTAAATAAAACTGCTAAACAAAACTGCCACGCAACTACTTGCGATGCGCGCGGTAGAAGCGAATCAAGCTCTGCGTAGAAGCATCCTGAGCTGCCAAAGCTTCATCATCCTTAGAGATTGCAGGAGTAATCTGCTTTGCAAGCTGCTTGCCAAGCTCCACACCCCACTGATCGTAGGAATCCAAGCCCCACACAGTGCCTTCAACGAAGGTAATGTGCTCGTAGAGAGCAATAAGCTCGCCCAGGCTAAATGGAGTCAAAGCATCGCCGAAAATGGACGTGGTTGGACGGTTGCCCTTGAACACGCGAGCTGGCACAATCTCCTCTGGGGTGCCTTCAGCGCGAACTTCATCAGCAGTCTTGCCGAAAGCAAGAGCCTTAGTCTGTGCAAGATAGTTGCCCAAGAACAGCTCGTGCACATCCTGATCGCCATCCTTAGTAGGATTTGGCGTGTTCACGAAAGCAATGAAATCAGCTGGAATAAGCTGAGTGCCCTGGTGAATCAACTGGTAGAAAGCGTGCTGGCCGTTGGTGCCTGGCTCACCCCAGAAGATTTCGCCGGTTTCGCTTGTTACAGGAGCGCCGTCCCAGCGCACAGACTTACCGTTGGATTCCATGGTGAGCTGCTGCAAATAAGCTGGGAAGCGGTGCAAGTACTGATCGTATGGAAGCACAGCGTGAGAAGCAACCTTGTAGAAGTTGCGATACCAAACGTTGAGCATACCGAGAAGCACAACAACGTTCTTCTCGAATGGAGTCTCAGCGAAGTAAGTATCGATTGCGTGGAAGCCCTTCAAGAACTCTTCGAAGCGCTCTGGACCGAGAACAACAGCCAAAGAAGTGCCGACAGCGGAATCCACAGAGTAACGACCGCCAACCCAGCTCCAGAAGCCAAAAGCGTTGGTTGGGTTGATGCCGAACTCTTCAACCTTTTCGAGGTTGGTGGAAACAGCCACGAAGTGCTTAGCAACAGCTTCAGCCTTCTTTGCGTCGCTACCGTCAATAGCACCGCTCTCCTGAAGCTTGTTAAGCAACCAGGTACGAGCGGTACGAGCGTTGGTCAAAGTTTCCAAAGTGGTGAAAGTCTTGGAAACAATGATGAACAAAGTGGTTTCTGGATCCAAATCCTTGGTCTTTTCGGCCATGTCGTTTGGATCAATGTTAGAAACGTAGCGAGCGCTAATGCCAGCGTCGGCGTACGGCTTCAAAGCTTCGTAAACCATAACCGGACCCAAATCAGAACCGCCGATACCAATGTTTACAACGGTCTTAATGGTCTTGCCGGTAACGCCCTTCCATTCGCCGGAGCGAACCTTGTTGGCGAAATCGTAAATGCGGCCTAATACTTCGCGAACGTCGGCAACGGTGTCTTGACCGTCAACCATAAACTTGCCAGCGTCCTCAGCTGGGCGACGCAAAGCAGTGTGCAACACTGCACGATCCTCAGTATTGTTAATGTGCACGCCGGTGTACATTGCCTTAGTGCGCTCGTCAAGCTTTACAGCCTTTGCCAAGTCTGCGAAAAGCTTAAGCGTTTCTGGCTTAATCAAATTCTTAGAAAGATCGAAGTGGAGATCTCCAGCTTCGAAGCTCAACTTATCCACGCGATTTGCATCCTCAGCAAACCACTTCTTCAAGCAGACACCTTCAGCCTGCAACTCGTCGTAATGCTTCTGCAGAGCAGCCCATTCTGGGGTTTTTACGGCGTCAACTGGCGGATTGATGGCCATTAGTTTTGGTCCTTTCATTTCTTTAACTGATGCGACAGCAATTGTCGCTATCATCCACTTCACAAGATACTCACAAAAGCAGACAGAAACACGCGAAGCTGAACATAAAAACGAACACACTAATACCCACATTTATTATATAGTGTGCGGCGCGCCCGACTGGACAAATACTAAAATATGATATATAGTATTTGATTTGTGCGCGAGTCGCGAATGCGTCTCGGGCTACATGCCGCTTTAGCTCAGTCGGTAGAGCGTCTCCCTCGTAATGAGAAGGTCGACAGTTCGATTCTGTCAAGCGGCTCTCGACTCATTCGAGCGCGTTAATACTTTTGATTTTATGCTGATTTGCGTTATGCAGTTAGTCTGCGTTACGCGAGTTAGTTTGCGTTGATTTGCGTTACGCGAGTTGATTTGTGTTGTGCGCTCAACATTATGAGCCAATGCGCGAGTGGCGGAATGGTAGACGCGCAGGATTTAGGTTCCTGTGTCTTACGACGTGTGGGTTCAAGTCCCATCTCGCGCACGTAATCTTAAGTCGCTTTTACGCTTATTTTTTACGATTATTTCGCGCTTTTACACAATACTTTCGTAATATTTACGCTTATTCGCTATTATTTCGCAATAATTACGCACTTACTCAGTAATACTTCCGCACTTACTCAGTAATAAACAACGCCTGCAATTCCGGCAAAAGCGCGCGCAAAGCCTGGCCGCGGTGCGAAATAGCGTTCTTCTCTTCCTGAGTCAACTCTGCGCTAGTCAAACCTTCCATTTGCACACCGTCACGAATCGGCTGCTTATCCGGCACAAAAAGCGGATCGTAACCAAAACCGTTAGTCCCACGCTCCTCGCGAATAAGCCTGCCAACCATCTCCCCAACTCGCACAGTTTCAAACCCGCGCGTGTGAGACATAACGCTACCTTCCGGCACTTCGCTGCAATCATTAGGAATTGCGAGCGCAGCAGCGCAACGGAAACGCGCAGTACGGCACTGGTCTGGAATATCCAAAAGCTGCTTCAAAAGAAGCTCATTATTAGCCTTGTCATCCCCGTGAACACCGCTCCACCTAGCAGACAAAATGCCAGGAGCAGCGCCAAGCACGTCCACAATAAGACCAGAATCGTCGGCAATAGCAGGCAAACCGGTTCTTGAAGCAACGTCGCGAGCCTTAAGCAACGCATTCTGCTCAAAAGTAACCCCCGTTTCCACAGGGTCCGGCAAACCAAGCGAGCCGGCAGTAACTAAATCAAACTGATTCGCTAATTGCGCCAGCTGCTCCTGCAAAATGCACTTAATTTCAACGAGTTTTCCCTCATTATGTGTTGCCACAACAAGTTTCACGCCCGCTCTCCTTCAATCTATCTACTATTTTTATATTTACTATTTTTATATATACGCTATTTAGCTATTTCGCTAAAGCCTCTTTTTGCGCCGCCTGCAACTCACGATTACCTTTAGTCGCTAAATCAAGCAAAGTATTTAATTCGCTGCGATTAAACGGACGATGCTCAGCAGTGCCCTGAATTTCAATAAACGCGCCAGAACCAGTCATAGCAACATTCATATCCGTCATAGCCTGACTGTCCTCAACATAAGGCAAATCAAGCATAGGCGTGCCTTCAATAACGCCAACCGAAACTGCCGAAACAGCATCCTTAAGAACGCTTGCTGCGGAACGAATATGACCATTCTTTTCCGCCCAATTAAGCGCATCAACCAAAGCAACGTAAGCACCCGTAACAGAAGCCGTGCGCGTGCCACCATCCGCCTGCAAAACGTCGCAGTCGATTTGAATCTGGCACTCACCCATGGCCTTCATATCCACAACTCCACGCAAGCAGCGACCAATAAGACGGCTGATTTCATGCGTGCGGCCGCCTATTTTTCCGCGCACAGACTCGCGATCAGTGCGCTCAGCCGTTGCTCTAGGAAGCATAGAGTATTCGGCAGTTACCCAACCCAAGCCTGAATCCCTACGCCAACGCGGAACGCCAACCGTAAAAGTTGCAGTGCACATGACGCGCGTATTTCCGCACTCGATTAAAACCGAGCCTTCCGGAACGTCAGTAAATTTGCGGGTTATGCGCACAGGGCGAAGCTCGTCAACAGCACGACCATCAACACGAATAGTTTTAACAGATTCCAACATATCCTTGATTTGAGCCATAATTCACCAATTTAGCACGTGGCGGTTATCTTCTAAATCGCTAAATTTGCTAAATCCGCTAAATTAGCAAATCCGCTAAATTAGCAAATCCGCTAAATCCGCTAAATCCGCTAAATCTGCTCAGAAAGCTCCATCCACTCTTCCTCAAGCGCGCTAGTTTCCTGCGCATTTTGCTGCAACTCTTCGTTAAGAGCCTGCAATCCCACGAAATCGCTTGGATCGTGCGCGGCCATGCTCGATTCGATGCCCGATTTTTGATCTTCAAGCTTGGCAAGCTTTCGTTCGATTGCAGCAATGCGCCTAGTTGCGTCGTGGTAGGCTTTGCCGGTGAGTTTCGTCTTGGTGTCGGCAGTTTGATTAGTACCGTTTTGTGCATTAGTATTTTGCGATTGCGCTGCGGTGTTTTGCGGCTGCGCTGTGGTGTTTTGCGATTGCGCTGCACTAATCCCATTCTCTCGCTCGCGATGCAACGTCTCTACAATCTGCAAATACTCATCCACACCACCCGGAAGGTGACGAATTTTGCCGTCAATCAGCGCAAACTGCTGGTCGGTTACGCGCTCAAGCAAGTAGCGATCGTGCGAAACCACAATCAGCGTGCCAGGCCAAGTGTCAAGCAAATCTTCCATAACAGCGAGCATGTCGGTGTCGAGATCGTTGCCAGGCTCGTCCATAATCAGCACGTTTGGCTCGTTTAGAAGAATAAGCAGAAGCTGCATTCGTCGCTTTTGACCGCCCGAAAGATCCGCAATCGGCGTCATAAGCTGCTCCGGCTTAAAACCAAGACGCTCCATAAGCTGGCCAGGAGTGACTTCCTTGCCGTCAATAATGTAACTCGGCTTGTAACGGCTTAAAACTTCCTTAATCTTATATTTTCCAAGCTTTTCAAGCTCTTCCAAACGCTGCGAAAGCACCGCAAATTTTACGGTTTTACCAATATTAACGTGGCCGACTGTAGGTTTTAGCGAGCCGTCAATAATGCTTAATAAGGTTGATTTTCCGGCTCCGTTTGCACCAACTATGCCAAAACGGTCGCCAGGGCCGATCAGCCACGTTACGTCGTTAAGAATCACGCGGCCGGTAATAGTTTTTCGTTCTGCTGCCGCAGTTTCCGAATTTTCTTCAGAAGGATTTTCTTGATTTTCGTCGACGGCAACCGTAACGCTTCCTACGTGAGTTGGTTGCGCAAAAGCAGATTCTACAATGTCGATTTTATTTGATTTTTCTGCAGTACCGGCAATTTCTGTAGTATCTGCAATATTCGCACTTTCTGCAATATTCGCACTTTCTGCAATATTCGGATCAATACTTTTTAGTTGATTAGCGTCGTCAAAAATTTGCGTAACGTCAATCAAATCAACAACCTGCTTACCAAGACGCGAAGTCGCCATTTTCTTCAATTCCAAAGTATCGCGCACTGGCGGCACATCCGCAATAAGCTCGCGCGCCTGCTTCACATGGAACTTCTGCTTAGTAGAACGAGCACGAGCACCGCGGGAAAGCCAAGCCAACTCTTTACGCGCCAAATTTCTGCGACGCTCCTCACGCACATCCGCCTGACGCTCACGCTCAACTCGCTGAAGCATATAAGCGCTGTAACCGCCTTCAAACGGATCAATCGCACCATCGTGAACTTCCCACATAGACGTGCAAACTTCATCCAAAAACCAGCGGTCGTGCGTCACAATCAAAAGCGCACCCTGACCATCCTGCCATCGGTGAAGCAGATGCTCAGCAAGCCAATGAATCGTCACCACGTCCAAGTGGTTAGTAGGCTCATCCAAAGCCAAAATATCCCAGTCGTGAAGCAGCAACCTCGCCAAATCGGCACGCCTACGCTGGCCGCCGGAAAGCGTACCAACCTTCGCCTCCAAATTTATGCCGCCAAGCAGCGACTCCACAATTTCGCGCGAACGCTGATCCGCAGCCCACTCGTAATCCTCACGATTTTCCAACGCAGCCTTACGCACAGTATCGTTGTCGTTCAAAGGATCGCGCTGATCAAGAATGCCAAAAGTAAGCCCTCCGCGCTTAGTTACGCGCCCGGAATCAGGCTGCATTTTACCGGCAAGCAAACGAAGCAGCGTCGACTTTCCGTCACCATTTTTACCAACAATACCGATTCTGTCGCCTTCAAAAACGCCTTGCGTGACGTCTGTAAAAATCGTTTTTGTAGCAAATTCCAGCGAAACTCGTTCTAATCCCAAATCATACGTAGGCATAATGCACAAATATAGCTGCAGACTTATACGAAAGCTGCGAAGAGATTTAATTTGATTTGATTTAATCTAATCTAATTTAATTTAATTTAATCTAATCTAATCTAAAAGCGCGTGTTTGCAACGTGGACTATAATGGTTGCTGCTATGAAGACTCAAAATAATCAAGAAAATCACGAAAATAAGCGCGACGCAAATAAGCGCAACGCAAATAAGCGCGACGCAAATAAGCGCAACGCAAATAAGCGCGGCGCAAATAAGCGCGACGCACATGCGGCACATAAAGCGAGTGGAGTTTTAAGATTAGACGACGGCGAAGTTCGCGATGGGGATCCAACGCAGGAGCTTCTAAACGCTTTAGGCACAACGATTTCGCCGGATCTTTTAGTGGAAGCACTTACGCATCGCTCGTTTTCGCATGAGCATCCGGGTACGCGCAATTATGAGCGACTTGAGTTTTTGGGAGATGCTGTGCTTGAGTTGGTTTCTACAGAAACGTTATTTTCTGCGCATCCAGACATGACTGAAGGGCAGCTTGCGAAGATGCGAGCGAAGGCGGTGTCCGAGTGGGCGCTTTCGGCTGTTGCGCGCGAAAAATTGCATGTTGGACCGTATATTTTGCTTGGCCGCGGCGAAATGGAGCAGGGCGGAAGTAATAAGGATTCAATTCTTTGCGATATTGTTGAGGCGCTTATTGGGGCGACTTTCGTGGAGCACGGTATTGATGAAGCGCGCGCGGTGGTGCATCGTTTGATTGATGACACTTTGGCGGAAGTGCTTACGGAAGGCCCGGCGCTTGATTGGAAGACTTCGCTTACGGTTAAAGCGCACGATATGGGTTTGGCGGATCCGGAGTACCGAATGGCAGTTTCTGGGCCGGAGTATGCGCAGGTGTTTGAAGCGCGCGCAGTTTTGGCTAATGATGATGGTGACGAAGTTCTCGGCGTTGGAAGTGGCTCTAGCAAGCGCAAAGCGCAACTCGCCGCTGCCGAAGTCGCGTGGCACGCACTCGACGCGCGCAAGTAACTACGAACGTTACCTGATCTAAGTAAAAGAAAACCCTGCCACCCGTCGATGGCAGGGTTTCTTGTAAATACAACCTACTTGTTGTGTGCGGAGCGAATAGCCTCGCGGTACACGCGACCGCGGAAGGTTCCGCAGGATGGGCAAGCCATGTGTGGGAATGCCTGAGAACCGCAGTTCGGGCAAGTCACAGTCTGCACGGCAGACGCCTTCCAATTAGCGCGACGCGAATGCGTATTAGCACGCGAGGTCTTGTATTTAGGCAGTGCCATAATCTTTCCTCTATTTCGTTCAACCGATTGAGCTTAAGCGTTCTGTATATTACAGCAAGCGCCGTACAATTTACTAATTTACGTGAACTTATTTGAGATTTAAGCGAGATTTAAGCGATCTGTTTTGCGCAAAACTAAAACAAACGCCGGAAAATCCCCCGGAAAATGTTCCAAAAATTGGCTGATGTAGCGACAAAAGCCAGAAAAATACACGGCAAATGTTCCACAAATTGGCTGATAT
>CAMUFL010000011.1 GCA_947088155.1 uncultured Gardnerella sp.
GAACATTTGCCGGAATTTTAACTGGGTTTTGTCGCTACATCAGCCAATTTATAGAACATTTGCCGGAATTTTAACTGGGTTTTGTCGCTACATCAGCCAATTTATAGAACATTTGCCGGGAAATTAACTGGCGTTTGCGCGACGACCTGCTTTCGCGCTTAGAGCGTAGCGCGCGAAAGCAACTCGGAGCGTGAGCTTGCTCAGGTGGAAAGTCCAGTGGACTTTCCACGCAAGCTCAGCAGCGAGCGCGTTACTCGCGCGAGCGTCCTTCGTTCAGTGCGAAAAATCTCAAATCTCACCACACTAATATTTGCAAGACAATCCACGAAATAAATAAATGGAGATAACAAAAAAGCGCCGGAAGTCCGACGCTTCAAAAGTATTACGTGCCTAAACGTTCAGACACGCATCAACGCTAAGCATTACAAAAGCATTACTTGCGCTGGTGACGAGTCTTACGCAGCATTTTGCGGTGCTTCTTCTTGCTCATCCGCTTGCGGCGCTTCTTGATGACAGAACCCATCTGAAGCCTCCATTCATATCTAAAGTGTGCAACTTGCCTAATGTTACACCGTTTTGACGACTTTGGGGAGTAGCGTCACGAATAACGCTATTTTTTATTGCATTTACATTGGGAATCTGTGATAGAAGCGCTCCACAGCCTGCTTTGCGCCAGTAACTTTAAAAACAGCTGTATCATTTTGCCACAATGCACTCGCCTGAGTTTTATCGTTTCCGTCAATTCGCAACACGTAGCTACCAACAGTCTTGCCAGAAACCTGAATCTTACCGCTGGCAACGTCGGAACCCTTAAGCCCCTCAAGTAAAGCCTCATACTGCTTATTCGCAGAATCTCGATTCGCCCACTGCGCAACAATAACTGTTACTTCGCCATCAGCACGACCGGTTGAATACTTTACGCTGTACTCTTCCAAAGGCGACGACTCGGTCCAAGTTGCGCTAGGAATAGCATCAACGCGCGCAAAATCAAGCACACTATCCGGCATAGATTTCAACAAAGCGGTTGACGTTACAGGCAAATCCTTAGACGGTATTGACGGCGTCTTTGGCATAACAACTTGGCTTTTAGTAGCAGCTTTATAATGATTAAGCGCCCAACCCGGCCACACAAAAGCCGAAATAAGCGCCAAAATTACTACTACAGCAGCAGAAGTCAACACAACCAGCAGCTTGCTATGCGTTGCAGCACTAGCATTTGGGGACTTCATATTCGACGCATTCACATTTGAAGCATTCGTTTTCGACATACTTGCATTATGTCACATCATGGTGACGCTTCACACGCATAACGCGGCTTTTCAGACGCTTTAATAATCAGCGCGTCATTGTCTTTGAAAACGTATAGCGTCGAGATATGGCAAGTAAATCTCCCCTACACTATTTATGCTCCGAATGTGGTTGGAACGGGTCAAAATGGTATGGCAGATGCCCGGAGTGCGGCGAGTGGGGTACGGTAAATGAGTTTCACGAGGCGCGAGTTAGCGGATTGTCGCAAACAGTACGCACGTCGTCACGCGCGAACAGAACATCACGCGCGAACATAACAGCAACAACACCAACAACAAACGTAAAAACAACAGCAACAACATCAACAACATCCAAATCAGCATTAGAATCAACACTCTCCTACTCCGCTCAGCCAATCAGCTCAATTAAAGCCGACGATTCAATTCGAATACACACTGGCTTTAGCGAATTTGACCGCGTATTAGGCGGAGGACTTGTGCCCGGTTCAGTAACGCTTATTGCAGGCGAGCCAGGAATTGGCAAATCAACACTTCTGCTTGAAACTGCAGCGCACGTAGCAAAGCAAGCAAAATCCGCTGGCAATCCCCCAGTATTGTACATTTCCGGCGAAGAGTCAGCTTCTCAAGTAAAGCTAAGAGCTTCACGAATTAACGCTATAAACGATCACCTTCTACTCGCAAACACAGGCGATCTTGATACTGTTATTGACGTTATTGCGTCGTACCAGCCAACGCTTGCGATTGTTGATTCTGCGCAAACGATTGTGGCTCAAGGAGTTGAGGGCATTACTGGCGGCTCAACTCAGGTTCGTGAAGTTGCGAGCGCACTAATTGATGTTGCTAAAGCGGATAATATTCCGGTTCTGCTGGTTGGCCACGTTACTAAAGATGGTTCGATTGCTGGTCCTCGCACGCTTGAGCATTTGGTTGATACTGTTTGCCAGTTTGAGGGAGATACGCAGACTGCGTTACGTATGCTTAGGGCTGTGAAGAATCGTTTTGGGCCGACTGATGAAGTTGGTTGCTTTGATATGAGCGGCGAAGGAATTGAGGAAGTTCCGGATCCTTCGGGGCTGTTTTTGAGTTCTAACGGCAATTCTAACGACGACTCTAACGGCGATTCTAACGGCGATTCTCGAAACGAAGGTACGTGCGTAACGTTTACGCTTGAAGGTCACAGAAGTTTGCCTATTGAGGTTCAGTCGCTTGTAACAAATTCAGTTTTGCCAGCTCCTAGACGCGCGGTTTCGGGTGTGGATACGAATAGGATTGCTATGCTTACGGCTGTTTTGTATAGGCATGGTGGGTTAAATCTTTTGGCTAAGGATCTTTACGTTTCTACTATTGCTGGAGCGCTCGCAAAAGAGCCTGCTTGCGATGTTGCGATTGTTGCAGCTTTGGCAAGTTCTGCGAAAAATAAGCCTGTTAAGCCTTTTACGTGCGCGATTGGTGAGATTAGTTTGACTGGTCAGGTGCGTCCTGTGCCACGAATTGAGCCGCGATTGCGTGAGGCTGCTCGTACTGGTTACAAGCGTGCCGTTGTGTGCCCGATGCGAAAAAAGTTGAATATTGAGGGGTTGGAGATTATTGAGGTGAGTACTGTGCGCGACGCGTTGCAGGCGCTTGGATTGTGAAGATTTACGATTTTATAGATTCGTGATTTTAGGATTTAATACAGGAGTTTAATATGATTGACTTTAGCGAATGGGTGTCTGTTGCTTCGCAAATGACAAATCGCTCGCTTGCTGGATCGCGCGTGCTTGTTGACGATATTGCAGAAAATAATACTTACGATAGCGCTGAAAATAATACCGAAAATAATACTAAAAATAACAACAAAAATATTGAAAAATTCCTAAAAAGCGCACAATCCTGGGGAATAATTCCTACAACCTGCAAAAAAGATGCAGATTTTGACGCCACACAATCATTAGAAAACCTAAAAAACACTACTATTAACGCCCCTAGCTTAAGCGGAAAAGACGCAATCGACTACGCACAAAAACACATGCCCGTAATGCAAACCCTTCTTAGCGAATTGCGAAAAAAAGAACTTGACTTGCAAGGAGTCAGAATAGCTGTTTGCCTTGTGTTGGAGCCAAAAACAGCTGTGTTACTTAGGGAATTACACGCTTATGGCGCAACAGTTGGCGTTTTTTGCGCACCAGACGAAACGGATCAGCGAGTAGCAGATCAGCTTAAAAAAGAAGGAATCGTAGTACAAGCAGATCGCAGTTGGACACCTGCACAAACCCACGAAGGCGCACTAAAACTCTTAGACGAAATACAGCCAAACATAATCATTGACGACGGAGCTAGTTTTGCGCGTCTGGCAAGCTTAGAGCGCCCGCAAATCGCCGAAAAACTAATAGGAGTTGCAGAAGAAACAACAAGCGGAGTGCGCGCTTTCGAAGCAATGCAAGAAGCTGGCCAACTAAACTACCCAGTAATCGCAGTAAACAACAGCGCCTTAAAAACCGACTTTGACAACCGGCACGGAACTGGCGAAACATGCGTTACAACAATGCAGAAAATTCTTGGAAGCGCATGTTTTAGAAACGCTAAAGTTACAGTAGTTGGGTATGGTCCGGTTGGTCGCGGTTTTGCATTAAGAATACGCGCGCTCGGCGCAAACGTTACTATTTGCGACACAAATCCAGTTCAATCTTTGCGCGCAGTATTCGACGGATTTGAAGCTAAAAACCTTGAATGCGCTGTTACTTCAAGCACAATGATTGTTTCAGCAACTGGAGTTCGTCACACTATAACTTTGCAACACATGCAAAAAATGCAAGAAAATGCGATTTTGGCAGTTATTGGCGGAATTGCAAACGAAATTGCACTAGACGAAATACGCGATTTTAAGCCAATTGTTGGAACAGCGCAAAGGCAAATTCAGGTTCCAAACGGCCCACAAATCACGCTAATAAGCGAAGGCGACGGAACCAACTACACTACTGGCGGCGGAAATCCGATTGAAATAATGGACTTTAGTTTTGCGGTTCAGGTGGGCGCAGTTGCGTATTTGCTAGAGCACAATGGGAAAAATGCAAACAAAAGCAATAACGGAAAAAATCGCCTTAATGCTGGAATCTACCAGCTACCTGAAGCCTCCGATAACCAAATAGCAAGTATTGCATTAGAAAAACGAGGCTACAGCGCGAGTGAAGCTAATAAAAACAACGGCTACAGATGGGATTTAACGCGATTTGCAGAAGAAGAATCAAATTAACTAAAATTCAATTAACAAAAGTTCAATTAGCTAGAATCTAATTAACAAAAACATAATAAAACTGAGCAATAATAAAGTAAAACAACGAAATTATTTAATAACAATTCCATAAGGAACACAATGCTTCAAGATCCAATACGCGCACTCGCCCACCCAACGCCACTTAACGAAGTCACATTGTATAGCGCATCTATGGTTATTCCAGTAACAGGACCTATTATTCCCGAAGGAGCCGTAGCAGTATCTAACGGACACGTTGTACACGTTGGAACAAGACAGTGGGTGCTGAACACTCTAAAAGACGAGATGCCAAGCGAATCCTACAAGCAAATGTTCAACAATGAGAAGCATTGGCATGGGATTATGACACCTGGCCTTATTAACGCCCACACGCATTTGCAATACACGAATATGGCAAGCGTTGGACTCGGAGAATATCGCAATTTTCACGATTGGGAACAGGGATTCAACGTCGTATACGACAAGCTCCAAGAAGAAAAGAAACAAAACCCTTCTATAACGCCTTGGAAAACTTCAGCATACGAAGGCGCCAGAATGATGGTTGAAGCTGGCACAACTGCTGCAGCCGATATTGTAACCGACATTGAAGCCGTTGGAGCGCTCGCAAGCCAGGGAATGCACGGAATAGCCTACTGGGAAGTAATGGGCTGGAAAAACGTTGATTGGAAGGAAGAAGGCTACGCTAAGCTGCTTAAAATGCTTGAGCAGATGATGAACAATGGAAGCGTGCCAAGCATAGGAATTAGCCCACACGCTCCTTACAGCCTAGAAACTGAGCCTTTTGTGGACTTGCCAGATATTGCAAGACAACTGAACATGCGATTGCATATACACTTGGCCGAAACCCCAATGGAAGCAGGAAATCACGCAGATACTCTGACCACGTATTCAGCTCCAGATTGGAACGCAAACATTTGGACAAGCTACAGCGAGCTGAAAGAGCACGGAATGACAGCTTCCGCAATTCAGTTTTTGGATCAGCTTGGCTCTCTTGGGCCAGACGTTCATATTGCGCACGGAGTTTGGGCGGATGGCGAAGATAGAAGGATTTTACGTCAGCGTGGAGTTGGAGTTGCGCTTTGCCCAAGATCTAACCGCATTACTGTTACAGAAAGAGACGCACCAATTCGCGACTACATGGAAGAAGGTAATTTGCTTGCTATTGGCACGGATTCGCTATCTTCTTCACCATCTCTTGACGTTTTGGACGATGCTGCGAAAGTTTACGATTTAGCAACAGCTCAAGGTTACAGAAAAGATGATTTATCTCATCGAATTATAAGAATGATGACTTTGGGCGGAGCAAGCGTTATGGGCCTACACGTTGGGCCACACAGAATTGGTCAGATTAACGCTGGAGCTACAGCAGATCTTGCTTTCTTTGATATTCAAACCGATACGGATTCTCCTCAAGGAATTGAGGAAACTTTGCACAATTTTGTTCGTCACGGTGCCGGTAGTGCGAAAGCTACCGTTATTTCTGGGGATCTTGTTTATAACGATGGCGCGTTTGCAAAGTAGCGCTTGCAAAGTAGCGCTTACGCAACAATACTTACAAAATATCGCCTACCAAACATTTACCCAGCAAAACAACAAAATACAAATCAAATCAAATAAAAATAGGATATTACAATGAGTGTCAGCTTAGAAAATATGAGCGATTACGCAAAGAATCTAGTTAAAGAACTGCACCTAGAAGCCCACCCAGAAGGCGGCTGGTATAACCGCGACTGGCAAGCAGCGCAGCTTTACAACGAAGCCAACACTGAAAATATTTCAGACGCGAGCGCAACTAATACGAAAGTCGACGAGAATGCTAGTGCAGACGCACCAAGACCATTGGCATCGCTTATTTACTTCCTTCTTCCCGCTGGAGATTCAAGCGCATGGCATAAGGTTGACGCAGACGAGATTTGGCTTTGGCACGGACCTGCAAATCTTACGATTGAGCTTGGAGGATGCGCTAAAAGCCCTTGCGACGAAGCTGATTTGCAGAGATTTACACTTGGAAATAGTGAGAATAGTAAAGGCTTAGATGCGCGTGGACACCTTGTGATTCCTGCTGGAACTTGGCAGCGAACAGTTCCCAGCAATGCAGATGTTCTAGTTTCGTGCGTTGTAAGTCCTGGATTTACTTTTAGCGGATTTGATTTAGCTTAAAAATTTGTGCGTCACGCTGATTTTTCGCGGATTCTATAACTTGCTATAAGTAACTGCAATAACAACAGGGCTTACTATTACGGTATCTTAATATAGACTTGTTTTGCGCAGCTTCCGCACGCACTTGCCGCACGCAACTACCGCACGCACTTGCGTAAATACAGAAGAATCGCAGAATCTGCTACGCGAAGTACATAATTTATATAATAAAATTTCGAAAGTATTGCAATTATCAGCCAATACGCAATGATATAAAAGGAGAGAATATGACTATTCGTTATCGTAAGACGCTGATTAAACATGCTATAAGGTTTGCAGCAGCTCTGCTAAGCGTAGCAACTTTAGCAGGAACCGCAGCATGCGGCGAAAGTAAGCCTGAAGGTAACAAAACTGTAGAAGCAAATGTGCTCACAGTTGGAACCGCTCAGCCTGCATACGAGCCGTGGATTCACAATAACAAGCCTGAAAACGGCGAGGGATTCGAATCAGCAGTTGCGTACGCTGTGGCCAAAAAGCTCGGCTACGATAAAAGTCATGTTAAGTGGGTTCGCACAACTTTCGACTCTGCTGTAACCCCTGGTCCAAAAGATTTTGATTTTAACATTCAGCAGTTCTCAATCACAGAAGAACGCAAGAAAACAGTAGACTTCTCCCCAAGCTACTACAACGCAACTCAGTCCATTGTAGTTAAAAAAGGCGGAAAATTCGCTTCAGCTAAGTCGCTTGCAGATTTGAAGTCCGCTACTATTGGCGCAATGGTTGGAACCACTAGCTACGATGCTGCTAAGAAGATTAAGGGCGATATTCAAACCTTTAACGACAACGATGCTTTAGCTCAAGCTTTGAACTCAGGTCAAATTGACGCACTTGTTATAGACACTCCTTCTGCTTTCGTAATGGTTCAAACCGACGAAGTTAAGGACAGCACTGTGGTTGGTCAGATTGCTGGTTCTGAAGATAAGGAAGGCATGGGAATTGTGCTTCCTAAGGATTCGAAGCTCACTAAGGATGTTACTAAAGCTGTTAATGAACTTGAGAAAGACGGTACGCTTAAGAAGCTGCAAGATAAGTGGCTTGCTGAGTTTACGACTAAAGTTCGCGAGTTGAAGTAAAGCAAAACTCGCGCCAGTTAAAAGTTAGGTTATTTTACAATTCGCTTAGCGTGGCGCGAGTTTGGGGGGATTTCTTTATTTGCGATTTTATTTTATGTGGCTGTGAGTGATAGGAATTACTTGTCTCGCAGCGCTACGCTCTTATACCTTACTTGAGCTTAGCGGTTGCATAGTTAAGTTTAGTTTTTTACTTACTTTTTTGCGGAAATAGTTATTTATCAACACGATATTACTATCGCTCCGCTTTTATATTGCTCTACAAGCAATTCCTATCGCTCACTAGTAAATTCAGTGCGAAAAATCTCAAATCTCTACCACACTGGTATCCACACGGCTGAATGACGCACAATTGAGATGTAATTAAAATAAAAAGAATTAAGCGGTAAATTTAAGTGCGTAATCACTTTGATTTACCGCTTAAATAATTTCAAATAAAACACATTTATGTTAATTAAATGAATAATCGTTTGAAGTACTTAAATGCTCTAGTACAATAACTAAGGAATGTTCATCGCGTTGAAAGGCTTAAGGCTACGCCAATGACAGCACTTACAGGCAATACTGCTGAAACCCGAACGAATAAAACAACATCCGCAGAAGACTACAATGTCAATACGTCAAGCAATGCGAGCGTAGAAAACGCAAACGTAAGCGAAGTAGAGCTGAATCGTCGACTTATAAGAAAGAAGCAGAACCTACGTTCTGTAGGAATCAGTATTCTCAGCACTGTTGTTCTTGTTGGAGTTGTTGTTATAGCGCTTGCAATGAGCCCGGGCTGGCCAAGAGTACGCGAAACATTCTTCTCTGGCAAATACTTTATGATATCTTTGCCATCTGTTTTGCAAGGTTTAATGCTTAATCTGCAGGTTCTTGTATTCGCTGTTATTGGTGTGGCAATACTCGGAACCTTAATCGCAGTTATACGCACAAGCGCAAGCCCACTGCTGTTCCCTTTGCGAGTCATAGCGCAATTTTATACGACTATTATGCGCGGCATACCAATGCTTGTTGTGCTTTACTTAATCGGCTTTGGCATACCTGGATTGCAACTTTTTGGACGTATTCCGCCGGCAATACTTGGCACAATCGCCATTGTTATGAGCTACTCCGCATACGTCGGTGAGGTATTGCGCGCAGGTTTTGAGGACGTTCACCCTTCTATGCGAGCATCCGCAAGATCGTTAGGATTAACATCCGGACAAACTGTGCGATTAGTGGTAATTCCGCTTGGTTTAAGAAAAGTTGCGCCTGCGTTAATGAACGATTTTATATCAATGCAAAAAGACGCTGGACTTATATCTGTTTTAGGCGCTGTTGACGCTGTTAGAGCCGCGCAAATATCTGTTGCAACTTCTTATAATTTTACGCCTTACGTTGTGGCAAGCGTTGTGTTCATAGCGCTGAGTATTCCGTTTATTGTGCTGAACGATTGGTATACAGCACGGTTGCGCAAGCGCGAGCTTAACGGAGGAACTGTGTGATGAATAACTTAAATCAGCAGGAAAACCAGCAGGAAAATCAACAGGTAAGTCAGAAAGCAAATCAGCAAATGAGCGAGCAAACAAACGCAAATGATCACTCGGGTTCAACTCCAGTTTTGCGCTTAAGCAATATTCGTAAATCGTATAACTCAACGCCTGTTCTTAAGGGTATTTCGTTTGATATTGCTCCACACGAAGTAGTTGCACTTCTTGGCCCTTCTGGAAGCGGAAAATCCACTCTTATGAAGTGCATTAATTTGCTTGAGCGCGTGGACGACGGTCAAGTTTGGCTTGGAAATACTGATATTACCGACCCTCGCGTAAACCAGGATCAAATACGGTCTCAAATTGGAGTCGTATTCCAACAATTCAATCTTTTCACGCACATGACCGTTTTGGATAACGTTACTTTAGCCGCGCGTAAAGTACACCACTGGGATAAAGATCGCGCAGAAAGCCGCGCAATGGAGCTTCTAGCTAGGATTAAGCTTGAAAATAAAGCAAAGTCTTATCCTGATCAGCTTTCTGGTGGACAGCAGCAGAGAGTTGCGATTGCGCGAGCGCTTATGACAAGCCCGCAGCTTTTGCTTTTAGATGAGATTACTTCCGCTCTTGACCCTATGCTCGTTGGGGAAGTTTTAGACATGGTTTCGGAGCTAAAAGCGCAAGGGACAACAATCCTGATGGCAACGCACGAAATGCATTTCGCACACGAAGCAGCAGACAGGATTGTTTTGCTGCGAAACGGCGTTGTGGCAGAAAACGGAACGCCATACGAAGTTATGGACGCATGCACAGACCCAGAAACGCAAAACTTCTTTAAGTCGTTCCGTCACTAAAGCAAACGTAACTACGAACGTAACTACGAACGTAACTACGAACTAAAAGCTAGTTTTTAAGATTAAATATTTTCTGCCTGCGTAATTTCGCGGACACCATCAGCATCGTGATTCATAGCAGCTTTAAGATCGTCAACCGAATCAAAAGTCTGCTGCGGGCGCAGGAAGCTCGCAAACTCAATGCACACGCGGTGCCCGTACAAATCTTTCCAATCGTCAAACAATACGTAAGCTTCGACCGTTCGCTCGGCTTCTTCTTCACCATCCTGGTTAAAAGTCGGCTTTGTGCCAATAGAAATCGCAGCCGGCCAACGCCATGGCGAATGCACTCCTAAATGAAGCTCGTCGCGGCGCAAAACACTAACATCCGGCACAGAGTTCTTCGTTGCGTGAACATCGTTCTTATTATCCGAATCCAAATCAACAACCCAGCCGGCATAAACGCCGTCAACAGGCACATAGCCTTCAACCTTCCCGCCAAGATTCACAGTCGGGAAGCCAAGCTCACGGCCTCGCTCGTCTCCATGAACAACGGTTCCTTCAACGCGGTGCGGCTGATCCAAAACCTCGCGAGCTTCCTTCACTCGCCCAGTAGCAAGCATCCAGCGCACATTCGTCGAACTCCACGCACGCACCTTCTTATTCGGCATGCCTTTGCTCCACGCGCGATATTCCGCCTTATTCATGCCATCTGCAGGATTTTTTGGCTCGCCTTCACACTCAGGAACTTCGCGAACAATAGGATCTGGCACTCGAACAAAATCTGGCCCTAAATCTTCTACTTCAACCAACTCAAAAACACCAGTTGACTGCGCTAATTCACGAATAGCCTGAATATTTCCAGCGCGACGAGCACCAAGAGCAGCATCCGAACCAAGCACCAACGCTCGCATACCAAGCTTTCCAACAAGCTGCCCCAAGAAGAAGCGGTAAGATTTTGCAGCGAAAGCAAGACTATAACGAACAATCACCACGTGATCAACATCCAACTCGGACATCACGCGCAAGCGTTGACGCACGCTGGTAAGAGCATCTGGATCATCCGGAAGTTCAGTGGAAAAATCGCAAAAATCATCATATAAATCAGGATTTGCATGAACCACGCTAGGGCGCGGATCAAACATAATAACCACCGAAAAAGCTCCATGACGATGCGCAAGTTCTACCGTTCGGCGAATAACCTCACGGTGTCCTTTATGCATACCGTCGAACACTCCAATGGTAACAACAGCTTTGCGCTCTGCACTTAATGTTGGCCAATTAATCATGCCGTTAGCATCTGGTCGAATGTCGATGACCTTCATGATATCCTTACTTTTCACATCCAAGCATCTACGTCAAGACAAACTTCGTCAAGCCGTAATTATTTCAAATACCTATCCAGTTTACCAGTCTTCTGGCTTGTCGAAAATACCACAATTGGTTTGATTTTATTACTTTTGCTATTTTTTGCAGGCTCAACCACCGCAACAACATCATATTGCGCAGTATCTTCGTTATTAACGTAAACTATTGCAGGATATTGAACACAATTTCCGCATGTTTCAAGCTCAATCCACCTGCCAAAACGCAAATCTTGAGCCTGATTTTCATCAATTTGCAATATTGGAAGCGTGTGCGACGCTGTTTCAAACATATTTAAGCAAATTTTTGAAAGAATACCATTTGCGGTGTCACCGTCACCAAAATTTTCAGGCGGAACTGCTTTCGCACGCTTTTGTACCGCGCCATTTCGATCCGTAAATTCGCGAATTTCCGTGCGAAGTTTAAGAACGCGAGGATCTGTTACTGAAAAATCGCCTACGCTTGTGCGACGAAGCGAAATCAGATGACCACCTACTCCAAGAAGACGGCCTAAATCGCGCGCTAAAGCACGAATGTATGTGCCGCTGCTGCATGAAACCGTGGCCTTAATATCGCATACTTTTCTGCCACTTTTGCCGCGCGAAATACGCGGATTTGCAACACAAAAATCGCTAATAGTTATTTCGCGAGACTCAAGCTCAACTGTTTTTCCTTCTCTAGCTAAATCGTAAGCACGTTGACCGTTAATTTTAATTGCAGAAAAAGCGGTTGGAGCTTGCATAATTTTGCCGGTTAAGTTTTCTTTAATAACTTGTTTAATGCGCTCAAAAGCTTGGTTTATAAGCTCGCTATTATAAGAATTGCTTTCAGAAAGAAGCACGTTAAGTAATTCATCGCAAGATTGTACTTTTACACCCGGTCCTACTTGTAGCTCACTTTGCTGCAAAACATCACCTTCAGCATCGTCTGTAGTAGTTGCCTCTCCCAGACGAATTATTGCTTCGTAAGTTTTGCTGTGACCAAGCATGTAGTTAAGAAGTCGCGTTGCGCTGCCAAAACCTACGATTAGCAGGCCTGTTGCCATTGGATCAAGCGTACCGGCGTGTCCAACGTGTTTTGTGTGCAAAAGGTGGCGAGCACACGCGACTACATCGTGACTTGTAACTCCCTGCGGCTTATCTACAAGTAGAAGTCCGGATGTTGGTGTGAATTGCGTCATAAGCTAAATTAAGATTTATTCGCGCTATTCTGCAGTTTCGGAAGTTTCGGCAGATTCAGAAGATTCATCTTCGTCAGAATCATCCTCAAAATCGTCATCTTCAAAATCATCACCATCAAAGTCGTCATCGGATTCATCATCTTCATGCGGCTTCTTGTAAGGATCCGATTCGCCTGCATACTGCGCATTTTCACGCATCCTAGCCAACTCCTCGTCGCGACGACGAGCAGCAACCAGAATATCCTCAATTTCATGCGCTTCCGTAGGAACTTCGTCATAAACAAACTGCAACTGCGGAGTCAAACGCAAACCAGCCTTCGCGCCAACCAAAGAGCGCAAACGGCCATGAGCCTGCTGCAAAGCCTGAGCTGCACGCTGACGCTCGCCCTGCTCTTTGCCAGCGTGACCAAGCTGAGTCCAGTAAACTTTTGCAATTTGCAAATCGTTAGTAACTCTAACTTCCGTAATAGTCACACTAGCAAGACGCTTATCGTGCAGTTGCGATTCCATATTGGAAGCGATTACGCGCTGAATTAATGCTGCAATACGAGCAGCCCTAGGGTTAGTTCCTGCCATAATTACTTGCGCTCAATCTGCTTCATTTCAAAGGTTTCGATTACGTCGCCAAGCTCAATGTCATTGAAGCTTCCAAGGTTAATACCAGCTTCGTAACCTTCGCTGACGGACTGAACGTCGTCCTTGAACCTGCGCAAGCTGGAGATCTCCAGGTCGTTGACAGTGGCAACGCCGTCGCGCAAAATACGGCACTTCGTACCGCGCTTGACTTCGCCGTCTTGAACCATAACACCAGCAATATTGCCGAACTTGGAAGAGCGGAAGATTTCGCGAATTTCGGAATGCGAAGTAACAACTTCTTCGAATTCCGGCTTAAGCATACCCTTCAAAGCAGCTTCAATATCTTCAATTGCCTTGTAAATAACGGAGTAGTACTTAACTTCCACGCCTTCGCGGTCTGCCAAGTCAGCAACCTGACGGTTTGGACGCACGTTGAAGCCAATAATCACAGCCTTATCAACATTTGCCAAGTTCACATCGTTCTGAGTAATTGCACCAACACCGCGGTGAATAACCTGGATGCCAACTTCCTCAGAGACCTCAATCTTCATCAAGGAATCTTCCAAAGCTTCAACAGAACCAGAAGAATCGCCCTTAATAACGATGTTCAGCATGTCAACTTCAGACTTAGCGAACTGTTCCTTAAGGCTTTCAAGAGACACAACCTTGCGGCGCTTAGCAAGCTGAGCTGCACGCTCTGTAGCTGCGCGCTTTTCAGCAATTTGACGAGCAGAACGATCGTCCGAAGTAACCAAGAACAAGTCGCCAGCGGTTGGAACAGAAGTCAAACCAAGCACCTGAACAGGAGTGGAAGGAGCCGCATCCTGCAAGTGGTTGCCGTTTTCGTCGAGCATAGCGCGCACGCGGCCATAAGAAGTGCCGGCAACAATAGAATCGCCAACGTGAAGCGTACCTTGCTGCACCAAAACAGTAGCAACAGCACCACGGCCCTTATCAAGACGGGCCTCAATAGTTGCGCCACGAGCATCCATTTTTGGATTTGCTTTAGGATCAAGCTCAGCGTCTGCAGTAAGCAAAACGGCTTCAAGAAGCTTATTGACATTAGTGCCCTGCTTTGCGGAAATATCCACAAACATGGTGTCGCCGCCGTACTCTTCAGCAACCAAACCGTACTCTGTAAGCTGGCCGCGAACCTTATCTGGATTTGCACCCTCAACATCAATCTTGTTCACAGCAACAACAATTGGCACGTGAGCCGCTTGAGCGTGGTTAATTGCTTCAACAGTCTGAGGCATAACGCCATCGTCTGCTGCAACAACCAGAATTGCAACGTCAGTAAGCTCAGCACCGCGAGCACGCATAGCAGTAAACGCTTCGTGGCCTGGAGTATCGAGGAACGTAATCTTACGAGGCTTACCTTCAAGATTCACAGTAACCTGGTAAGCACCAATGCGCTGCGTAATGCCGCCGGCTTCGCGAGCAATAACGTTAGACTTACGGATGGTGTCAAGCAAGCGAGTTTTACCGTGATCAACGTGACCCATAACGGTAACAACAGGCGGACGAGGCTGAAGATCATCATCTTCCTGCAACTCTTCTTCATCCAAATCGATGTCAAATTGCTGCAAAAGCTCTTTATCTTCTTCTTCAGCAGAAACGATATTAATATTCCAACCGATTTCTTCACCCAAAATCTGGAATGTTGACTCATCCAAAGACTGCGTGGCAGTTGCCATTTCGCCCAAGTGGAAGAGAACAGTTACCAAAGCTGCTGGATTGACATCAATCTTTTCTGCCAAATCAGAAAGAGTTGCGCCCTGACGCAAACGAATAGTAGCGCCATTACCAGAAGGAATACGCACGCCGCCAATAACTGGTGCTTTAAGCTCTTCGTACTCACGACGCTTCGCTAAACGGTTCTTACGAGCCTTAGAAGACTTGCCTCCCTGACGACCAAATGCGCCTGCAGCTCCTGCCCTACCGCGGCCACCACCGCGAGATGGACCACCATTAGGAGCGCCTGCAGCTGCAGCTTGGAAGCTTGCGCCTTGCGATGCAAAACGAGATTCTGCTGATGGGCGGCTCGAAGCAGAACCGGAGCCAGAACCTGCTCCTCCGCGACGCTGACCCGACCACTGCGAAGAACGACCAGCACCTTGACCTGAACGACCGCCACGAGAACGATTGCCACGCTCCCCACGCGAACCATTAGCTGCACCTGCGCCAGCCTGACCCGGACGGCCACCATGGCCATCCTGTGCGCCTGGACGGGACATTGGATGAGGGCGAGGAATATCTCCCGGAGTAGGAGCGCGCATACCCTGCTTACGACTAAACGGATTATTGCCCGGGCGAGGAGCTGCAGCGCTCGCTCCCTGAGCACCCTGATGAGGACGTGGACGTGGAGGCATTTGCGAACGATCGCCACGAGACTGACCCTGTGACTTTTGCCTAGACTCACCACGATTTTCGCGATCACTACGATTCTCGCGATTCTCGCGATTCTCTTTACGACGCTCGCCGCCCTTAGATTCAGAACCAGCTGCGTGAGAATTATGATTTTGATGAGGCTGATTTGCACCCGGCTTTGGTACATTATGCGCAGGTGCAGCATGCTCATGCTTTTCTGCAGAAGGCACAGAATTTGCTACAGACGAGTCTGCGAAATTTGCAGGAGTTGCAGAATTTGCAGGAGTTGCAGGCGCTTTATGCGATGCAGCCTGAGATTTTGCCTTCGGTGCAGCAGGTTTAGCTGCGTTTGAAGATTTCGCAGACTGATTACCATCTGCTGCCAACGCCGTCTGCAAACGACGCACTACTGGAGCTTCAACTGTTGAAGAAGCAGACTTAACAAATTCGCCCATGCTCTTCAAACGCTCCAACACGGTTTTACTGTCTACGCCAAATTCCTTGGCCAGTTCATACACGCGCTTTTTAACCACCCAGTGTTCTCCTCTATCTGTGGCAACGCTGGCGCGCGCCACTTTACATTATTGCGAGCTTATTATTTATTATCGTGCGATATTTCATCGTGCGACCATGATCTTGTACCTCGTCTACAGCCGGGCTACTGCCACCGCATTTAGCCCAGATTTCAGCTTTTAGCATACTCGAAACGTTGGATTGGCGCGAGTGTCGCTAAACGCTGGTAAAGAGATTAGATTAGTATTAATTTACTAATTATTCAGCAGCAGATTCAGTATGCGAAGAATCTGCAGCAGACTGTGCGTTCTGCGCTTGAGCTGCAGCAACCTTCTTAGCATGTTCTTCAGCTGATTCAATACCAATCTTCCAACCAGTCAACTTCGCAGCCAAACGAGCATTCTGACCTTCCTTGCCAATAGCAAGCGAAAGCTGAGCATCGTGAATAAAAGCAACAGCAGTCTGATTCTTCTCACTCACAACCTGCACTTGAGTAGCAGTTGCAGGAGAAAGTGCAGCATCAACAAACTTGGCTGGATCGTCTGACCAATCAACAATATCAATCTTTTCTTGACCCAAGTTTTCCATTACTGCACGCACGCGAGAACCACCAGGACCAATCAAAGCACCCTTTGGATTAACTCCTTCAGTATTTGCACGCACTGCAATCTTTGTGCGCGCTCCTGCCTCACGAGCAATCGCCATAATCGAAACAGCACCAGAAACAAGCTCCGGAACTTCACGCTCAAACAAACGACGAACCAACTCAGGATGAGAACGCGAAACCACGATTTCTGGACCGCGAAGACCTCGTGCAACATTCACCACATAAACACGAATGCGCTCACCATGACGGTAACGCTCACCAGGAACCTGCTCACGACGTGGCAGAATCGCCTCAACGTCGCCAACAGCAACGTGAATGTTAGTAGTATCTTTTGCATCCTGCTGAATAATGCCGTTAATCAGCTTGCCTTTTTGACCAGAAAACGCACCAAATACGCGATCGTCTTCAGCCTTACGGAAAATCTGACTAATAACCTGACGAGCTGTTGCTGCAGCAAGACGACCAAAATCGCGAGGAGTGTCATCATATTCTTCGCCCAAGGTTGGTGCCGGATACGGGTTATCCTCAGTAGGTTCACCAGGAATTTCATCCCTAGCCCACACAGTGAACGAACCTGCGCGTTCGTCCAATTCAACTCGCACATGCTTTGCAGGATGAGCGGTTTTCATATACGCAAGACGCAAGGCCTCGGCGAGCGCCTCGTCCAGCTCCTCGGCATTAATCCCCTGCTGTGCCGCAAGCTGATGCATTCCCGCCAAATCCAATTCCATCGCGCACGTCCTCTCGTTATAACGCATTCATTTATGATTATTATTATTTTGCAACTCCCACACACGCCGAATTAAATCAGCGCATATTGGTCACACACAGTGGCTATTTTAGTAGATTATGCAGACACTTTATGTTTTGTTATATGCCATGCGAAAAGTCGCAAAACGCAAGCTAACTATGGTCATTACTGTTTTTATGTGTATTTCACTAATGTCATCATTAGGCGCTTGTGGCACATTACAAAATATTCATGTCGATCGCAGTACCAATTCTTCAGCACCAGAAAATACTTGCGCTAAAGCCTACAAAATTGCTAAAAACAACCAACGTATGCTTGAAAAAAATGACGGCAATCAAAATGTGGCAAATCAAAATAATGTGGATTGGAAAACCGCAGCAAAAGCGTGGGAAACTGTAGCGCAACAATGCCCTGGCAGATTAAGCGAAAGCATTGTTTACACAGCAAAAGCACAATGGGAAATACTAAATCAGAACAATTCTCCTGAAGCAAGCGACAAAAATTCAATAACGCAACAAATAGAACACAACGCTTACGTTCAAATGCGCGAAGTGCTAGACCACTACAAAAACTTCCAGTGGACGCACAATCCCCTTGCACAAGCAGCAGCGTCCGAAGATCAGCTATCGTTTATTCTGCAAGCTTTAGCTGCAAAAAAGATTCCAGGATTGCCATTGGAATACAGCGATATAGCTTCAACAAATGCACAAGGAATTATGCGCGCGGCTGGAAAAGGAACGGATTTACGCAAAAAAGTTTACGAAATCCCACAACAAGCATTAGATAGCGGAATAATACACGATTCCGTTAGCAAAAAAGACTTGCCGTTAGCAGCTTTTGCTTACATAAACTGTGCAAGAGGAGAACTTGCGGCATTCCAGCAAACAATAACAATTAACGAAATAAATCAGAATAAAAC
This sequence comes from uncultured Gardnerella sp., assembly GCA_947088155.1. Lineage (GTDB taxonomy): Bacteria > Actinomycetota > Actinomycetes > Actinomycetales > Bifidobacteriaceae > Bifidobacterium. Next base: position 18,374 of record CAMUFL010000011.1, read on the forward strand.
TAGCGCAAATAATGATGTAAGTGCAGTATCAAATAAAAGCAGCGCAAATGCAAACAACCCAATAGGCAAAAATAGCAACAACAATAACGCTGTTCTCGCCAATCAAGCATTCAAAAATGCGATTGTAAACTTGATTACTTCCAGATTATTACGCGCTTACGCACTAGGCTACCCTGCAGACGTATCACTACTTTTTAGCAAATAATTCTTCACTTAAGAAATATCGCAGATAGGTAAGCAGATATCTAAGCCACGGATAATATCAAACGCAATATCTGAATTTCCCTGTAATTAGCACATACCCTCATTTTAAGAACATACCCGCATAGGCGTACACTTACCAAACATATCGCCAAAATGCATGTAAAGACTCGGTATGTTGGGAGGTAAGCATGGCGAATATAGGGAGAACCATAAAGAAAACACTTGGCTTAATGTTAGCCACAGCCACATTGCTATCTATTACTGCGTGCGGCGCTAACTTCGGCTCACAAGTTAAGCTCAACGTGTTAGCACCTGAAAAGTTAGTAAAAAAGGGCGGATGGATTCAAACTATGGAAGACGCCTTCCGTAAAGAACATCCGGAAGTTTCATTTATTAACACTCCTATTAAACAATTTGACAGACCGTATCAGCCAGCTACGAACAAAGACAAGTATCCAAAAGTTTCAGCCGATGTTCTTCTGTTCAAAAGCAATACAATGCATTACTTGATTAAAGCAGGCATTCTTGGCAAGTTAAGTAAAGATAGCGAAAAACAGATTGAAAAGCAGAACCCTACTCCATTACTTAACTCATTACTTAAGGGCAACTCACACTACGGAATTCCTTATACGAGTGACACCTGGTTTATGTACTACGACAAATCTAAGCTCTCCGAAAACGATGTGAAGTCTCTGAATACTATGCTGCAAAAGCAGAAAGTTGCACTCAACCTAAGAGGCAACGACCTTTTTGCGGGCTTCTACATTGATTCATGCATAAATTTTGGTGCATATAGCCCAAAAACGGACTCAATAGATAGCGTACACTTCAACGAAAATTGCTACCCTATTACCAAGTACCTTACAAAACTTGTTAATGAACCAAACTTCATTAATGCTGCAGGTGATACTGGCATTGAATCCTTAAGAAATGGTAGCGCAGCAGCCTACTTCTCCGGAATTTGGGAAGCTAATGACGTCAAGAAGATTTTAGGCAAAAACTTTGCAGCTGCACCATTCCCTAAAGTTAGCTTGGACCTAGGTTATAATCCTGAAGAATACAATCCTACTGATAACCTCGAATATCAAATGAAACAAGTCGCAGGTTCTCAAGCTATCGGATATAACGCAAAATCAAAGCATCGTGACTTAGCAGAAAAGTTCGCTGCATTCCTTGGTTCGACTAAATCTCAGAAAAAGGCATACGAACTGCAAAAGGTTGTGCCAAGCGATAAAACTTTGAAGAGCTTCGTAGCAAACGATCCTGCCGCAAGCGCACAAATGCAAAGCGTGGAAAAAACTTCAGTAAATCAACCGCTTGATTATAAAGCATATGAAGCAATTAATTATTTATCATCATTGAGCAACGATATATCCGAAAAGACTTTGAATGATGATAGCCAAATCTTCGCATATTTTTCTTATGCAGAAGAAAGCGTCAATAAACAGCTTAGAGACTAAGTAGCAACTACGTATATACCAAGTTAAACTACGTATATACAAAGTTAAACTACGTATATACCAAGTTAAAAACTATTAATCAAATTAACCGTATAAATAACCAAAAAAACTTAGCGTTTGTTACCAAAACTTATACAGAACGTTATTCATACAATGAACGAAAGAAGCTATTATGAAGCGTTTTACTAAAGCACTTCTGACCTTCGTATGTGCTGCAAGCATTGTAATAGGAATACCTACTTGTGCGTATGCAGACGACGAGATGTACCCTAATGTAAAGCCAAATGTTATATCGTCTATAATGAAACTCAACGATGACCAAAAAGACGCCTATTGGGGCGGTCAAAACGACGCTGCCAAAATCAGCAATGTGAAAGTTACGGATGTTGAAGCTCACAGCGCAAAAGTCTCCTTTGACTATGAACTATTTAACGTCAAAGATCTTAAAAGACTAGCATTCATTGTTTCCGTAAGAAAATACTCGAAAATAATGGTAACAAAAGGTAGTTCCCTAGGCTATTCGTTGCCTTACGACGTTGGCGATATTGATCCTCCGGATAAGAAAAAGAACAAAGAAGAAGACAAAAAGAAAGACACTTCCGCAGAGGACGAATATGTATACAAAGAAAGCAATATACCGTTCTTTAGTGATGCTCCAGAAAGCGGATACATTCGCGGACTAGATTACTATAGCTACAACTTACCAAACAAACTTCCAACGAAGAAAAAGGGTCATGCGTACGTTATAGTGAGCACCAAGCCAGCAACTAAATACACTAATACGCAGAATATGGGCGATACAACTAGAATGATTCGCGTTGAAAAAGGCGAAACGATGGATCCTGTTAAGCCATTCATCGACACATTCTCACTCATGCGTTGGATTGCTGACAAAATTTACGACGACGACCTAGACAGGGCAGTAGATATTGATGTCAACTCTACTTATGTAGGTATTCATGCGGATTATAAGGACGGCAGCGCAATCTACTTCAACAACAATGCTGTGCAAGTGCCAACATTTACAACATTGAAAAAGGATCCGCCTTCGCACTGCTCGGTTGGCAAAAAGAATAATGATTCTAGCAAGAAAGATGGCAATAGCGATAAGAATGCCGCAGAAAATGCGTCGGCAAATGATTCAACAATGACACCATTGCAGCGCGCTTTCAATAGAAGCCCAGTGGCATTTACGATTGCCATTGTGTCGGCAGTATTGCTTGTGGCAATAGGCGTTGTGCTTGCAGTAAAACGCAGCCTGACTAAGAAGAAGCGCGCGCTTGCCAGTAAAGAAGCGTCAGAGGCGGATGGCGACGGTGATGGCGAGGGCGACGGCAACAGCGAGGAAGCTGAGGGCGATGCTAATACAGCTGAGGCTGGAGAAGCTGAAACTACTGAAGCTGAAACTGAAGCGACTGCGGAAGGTTCTGAAGATTCTGTGGCTGCATCTGGTACTGAAGGTGCCGGTAGCGAAACTACTGGAACTTACGGTACTACAGAAACGCCTTCAATAAGCGATCAACCAGAAGCATAAAATCGCACACTTAATAACAAGCAATAATCCAAAAAGAGGCCTACTACGCAATAGTTAGCAGGCCTCTTTTGTATTCAACATAAATAGGAAAATATGTTCTCATAAAGTAGCTATACAAGAAAAACGTATTTTTTGTACATTGAATGTATGATTTTTTGTACATTGGATGTACAAAAACTACGATATGCGCAGTGGCGTTCGAAGCATGTATTAGCTGAAATATTTAGTGATAAATCGTAAAACGCTGTTACTAACGCAGTATACGTACTGCGCGAATAACGTATAATCCCGTTTTTTCGTTACTAGCGCAGATGACGCTCGCGCTGCGCGAGGGTCTCTAGTTAGCGGTTTTCGGACTCGCGCGCAGTTAGCGTTCTGCGTGAGTGTCTCATGACCGTTACCTTCTCAGTCGGTTGACTGAGTTAGTAACGGTGTTTGTGCTGTGGCTTATACCCAGAATATTCATCAGCTTAGCTTTACACACTTTTGGGCCTATAACCCACGCAGGCAGACCTCGCTTGCGATAAAACACACTGGCCTGCCCTGCCTGCGTCAATCGAGACGCAGGCAGACCTCGCTTTCACTGAAAGTGCACTGCACTTTCAGTTTTAAGAAAGCTCGGCAGAATAAAAAAGCTTCAAGCGCGAAATACGCTTGAAGCTTATTATTCTGCGGATGAAGCGAGATTCGAACTCGCGGAGGTTTTACCCTCACACGCTTTCGAGGCGTGCTCCTTAGACCGCTCGGACATTCATCCACATGCAATTTGGCGCAACTTAAATGCGCACAAACGCAACTTTTCAATTGTAAACCATGCCACGAATATAAATTCATGGCGCGTTGAAGCGCATAGCAGACGTTGCGCGCTTTTGTGTACTTACACCCACCCAACGCTCGCGCTATAAGCGCTCGCTATGAAACTCGCGTTGGAAGTCCACTGGACTTCCAACCTGAGCGAGTTTCCGCTCCGAGTTGCTTTCGCGCGCGCTGTGCTGCGCTCAAGCAGGTCGTCGCACAAACACGAGGTAAAACTCCGGCAAATGTTCCAGAATAACGCCGATGTAGCTACAAACGCCGGAGAAAAACTCCGGCAAATGTTCCACAAAACCGCAAATCCAGCTACAAAAGCCAGAAATTTCCCCGGCAAATGTTCCACAAAACCGCAAATCCAGCTACAAAAGCCAGAAATTTCCCCGGCAAATGTTCCACAAAACCGCAAATCCAGCTACAAAAGCCAGAAATTTCCCCGGCAAATGTTCCACAAAAACGATTATTCCTTTACATCGTTGTAAAGGAAATGTCGAAATCAAGCCAAAAAACGATTATTCCTTTACACTCGTGTAAAGGAATAATCGCGCGCTAAATCGCAGCGATCAAGCAGGTCGTAGCGCACACCAATCACAACTAAATTCCCAATGAACAACCAAACTAACCTGCCCTGCCTTCGTCTTTATTGACGAAGGCAGACCTCGCTTGCGTGGAAAGTCCACTGGACTTTCCACCTGAGCAAGCTCAGCGAATCGAAGTGACTTCTCGCGCATTATGCAGCTCGAAGTCGTCGATTCGCAACTCAGCCGAATCGCGGCGAGCGCGAATCTGCTCAGCACGCGACGCAAGCTCATCATCCGGCGGATATGCCACGTACTCCAAAGTCAACCCATGCGGAGCAATCGGACCAGTAGAACCCTCTCGAATCGGCCTATTAATCTTATCAACGAACCAATCAATAGAACGCTTGCCACAACCAATCTGCACAGAAGCTTGCACAAGCGAGCGCACCATATTATGCGCAAAAGCATCAGCCACAATCGTAAACTCAATCAAGCCCTGCTCAACAGGAGGCACGCAACCAGTTTTAAGCTCAACGCGCGACTCTCCCAAACTCTCACCCACTCTCTCCCAGCGAGCCTCAATCACCTTGCGAATCGTAGTACCACCAGGATTTGGGCGCGCAAAAGAGCCAAAATCATGAAGCCCAAGCATAAACTGCGCAGCCGCATTCATAGCGTCAACATCCAACACATCGTCAAGCTGTAGAACAAAACCACGCATACGAGGATCACGCATAGCTTTACAAGAACCATCCGAAATTCGGTACACGTACGTGCGCTCCAGCGCAGAAAACCTAGCATCAAAACCACAAGGTGCCACACTCACACCGTGCAGCGAAATATCTTGCGGCAAAACGTGACGCAGCCTGTACTCAAGCGCAGCAACTCCATCCAACCCAGTATGCCCAATACAGCGCTGCAAAGTCTCTTCAGAAACATCAAGATGGCAAACCTGATGCGAAGCATGAACACCAGTATCCGTGCGACCTGCAACAGTAACGCGAAGAGGCTCGTTTACATCACACTCAGGCACGCGCAAAACCATGTGCAAAGCCGACTCAAGCTCACCCTGAACGGTGCGCAAAGTAGGCTGCTTAGCCCAACCGTAAAATCCGCCGCCATCATACGCCAAATCCAAACGAAGCCTCATCCAAAACCTCTCCAAACAGACTTTCAACTAGCTTTTCTTATCCGACACGCCTGCGAGCGCAAAAGCGCTAATAACGCTACGAATCAGCTCATAAGACTTTGAATCCATGTGCATTGCAATCTTCAATAATTTAGGAACAACCTCCGACCAATGCGAAGACATCTCGTCAAAAGTCGGGTACCCTAAACTGTTAAAAATGCTATAAACACTGTCGATTCTGCGCTTTCGCTCCTCAAATGGCAAATTCATCATCCAGTCATTTGCGGCCTTAGAAACGGCCAGCGCGCGCGGAGTTACACAATCGCAGTAGTCAAAATCGCCATCCTTAACTTGCCAATACATGCCAAAATGTTGCATTAAGCCAATCGAGTCTGCAGTCGTAACTTTATACGGCACGCCCGTATTCATAATCAAACCAATAAAAGCAGACTGCGGCACAACTTTTTCGATTCTGCTAGAAACGTGCGCAAAAACCGCAGGATCAACAACATCCGAACCAAAGCTAGGGCCGTCCATAGAGTAGATTTTTGACACAAGATTTCCAAGTTTTTCATCCTCGGCATCTAATCGCATAGACGCATAAGCCGCCATATTGCCGCCTTTTGAGTGGCCGACAACAATAATATTCGGATTATTATTAGGCTGATTTGAAGGGGAAGATTTTGAAGGGGACGAGTTAGAAGAAGAATTAGAAGAAGACGACTTTGAAAAGTATGCTAAAATTTTCTGCAAAAAGTTTTTATTAGCATAATTTTTACTATAACGCTGCGCTATCGAAATAAGATATTCCGCAGCCGACTCCTGCGCTGGAACCGGGCAACGGAAAGCCATGTTAAAATCTTCCTTCCAACCAACAAGCGTATTGTCTGTACCACGATACGACACAACCAACGTATGCGGATTGTCAATCCCCTCGCACTCGCTAAGATCAAAAGTCACTCCAGCAAACTGCTGTTCACACGACTCATCAATATTCGATTTGTCAAAACGCTCAAGCTTTTCACCAACTCGCAAACCACGGTATCTTGGACTTGCAGCTACAGCAAAAAGCAGCTTTCTGCGGAACCTGTCGACTTTAACGGAGCCTGAAGAAAACATTGACGAAAAATATTCAGACTGCAACAATTCAGTAACAGGAACCGTAGAGATATTCTTAGGATCTGCAGCATACTGCGGCACAGATTCTGGCATATCAATATAAGCTAACTCGCACAAAATCAACGCATCAACCGAATTAAACTTTCGCTGAGCGAAGGTGCGGAAATCGTTGCGTAACAAATCAAGAATATTCGACATAATTTAATAATAATACAAATAAAAAACGAGCCGAGGAATTAACCTCGGCTCGCTGTAGCGATTCTTTCAAAAAGCGATTTTACGCTTTATTTTAAGATTCACTTTACCGATGCGTAAAGCTGGAACGCAAACTACTCGGCAGCTTCTTCCTTAGCTGCTACCTTAGTAGCTGCTTCAGCTTCCTTCACAACAGCCTTCTTTGGGCTTACTGGCTCGGTTACAAGCTCAATAATGGCCTGTGGAGCGGTGTCACCACGACGTGGAGCAATCTTCACGATACGGGTGTAGCCACCTTCACGCTGCTTCATCTGCTCAGCAATGCGAGTGAAAAGCACGTGAACCACGGACTTGTTGCGAATCACGCGCAACACGCGACGACGCGAATGCAAATCGCCACGCTTAGCGAATGAAATCAAACGCTCAGCAAGCGGGCGAAGACGCTTTGCCTTTGGCAACGTCGTCACAATACGACCGTGCTGGAAGAGGCTGGTCGCCATGTTGGCCAGCATCAGGCGCTCATGAGCCGGGCTGGAAGCCAGACGAGGGCCTTGTTTCGGTGTAGGCATTATTACTCCTTATTGTCGCATCGCTCAGGTGGGCATCAACCCGAACATCCGAACGTTACGACGATTGCAGGCGGAACTTACTCGTCTTCAGGCGAGAAGAAAGTGCCACCTTCGAGATTATTGGCGTCGAAGCCAATCGGTGAAGCCTTCAAAGACAGACCCATTGCCTGCAACTTCTCTTTAACTTCATCGATGGATTTCATGCCGAAATTACGAATATCGAGCAAATCCTGCTCAGTGTGAACTACCAGTTCGCCGACTGTATGAATACCCTCACGCTTCAAGCAATTATAGCTACGCTGAGTAAAATTCATATCTTCAATCGGTATAGCCAACTGAGAATCAGCTTCATCATGAGTTGGCGCTGGACCAACTTCAACACCTTCAGCATCAACGTTAAGCTCACGGCAAAGACCGAAAAGCTCAACTAAAGTCGAGCCTGCAGATGCAACTGCATCACGCGGTGTAATAGCTGGCTTGGTTTCCACATCCAGGATGAGCTTATCGAAGTCCGTGCGCTGTTCCACGCGGGTAGCTTCGACCTTATAGCTCACCTTCAAAACTGGTGAGTAGATCGAATCCACAGGAATGCGGCCGATTTCGCTGTTCTCCTGCTTGTTCATCTGAGCTGGCACGTAGCCGCGACCGCGTTCAACAGTAAACTCAATTTCAAGTTCACCATCTTCTGCGAGTGTAGCAATATGCAAGTCAGGGTTAGCAATAGTAACACCGGCTGGAGGAGTAATATCTCCAGCAGTGGCTTCACCTTTACCATTCTTGCGCAAATACATCACTACAGGCTCGTCGTACTCACTCGTGAGCACGATGCCCTTGATGTTCAGCAGAATTTCAGTGACATCTTCTTCAACACCTGGCAGAGTCGTAAACTCATGCAGAGCTCCAGAGATGCGAACCGAAGTAACGGCAGCACCTGGAATAGAGCTTAACAAGGTACGACGCAGCGAATTGCCGAGAGTGTAGCCAAAACCTGGTTCCAGCGGCTCAATAGTAAAGCGAGAACGCTGGGGATTCAGTGATTCCTCGGTAAGTGTCGGACGCTGTGCGATAAGCACTTTGGTATCCTTTCAGCTTCTGGTCGGTGGTGCACTCGCCGCCCATAAGCGGGTTGGATGGATGGATTCGTAAGAGTGCTCAGACGCGGCGACGCTTTGGTGGGCGTACGCCGTTATGCGCTTGCGGGGTAACGTCGGTAATAGAACCAACTTCGAGACCCGCGGACTGGAGGGAACGGATAGCGGTTTCACGACCGGAACCTGGACCCTTAACAAACACGTCGACCTTCTTGAGGCCATGCTCCATTGCCTTGCGTGCGGCAGACTCAGCAGCCATACCTGCAGCGTAAGGAGTCGACTTACGGGAACCCTTAAAGCCGACATCACCGCCGGAAGCCCAAGAAAGGACTGCACCGGATGGATCGGTAATGGAGATAATCGTGTTATTGAATGTTGATTTAATATGCGCCTGCCCAACCGGCACCGACTTGCGGTCCCGGCGACGCGGCTTGCGCGAGGCTTGCTTTGCAGCTGCCATTGACCCTCGTTTCCTAATGACGAATGAGTTGGTATGTCTAGACGATGGAAATATATCCGTGGCCTAGAGCCGACCACCGACTACTATCGGGTGGCCTTCTTCTTCCCGGCGACAGTACGCTTCGGACCCTTGCGAGTACGAGCATTAGTCTTGGTACGCTGACCACGCACAGGAAGACCCTTGCGATGACGCTGGCCTTGATAGCAGTTGATCTGAATCTTACGACGGATGTCAGCGTCGATCTCACGACGCAAATCGCCTTCAATCTTGTAATTGGCCTCAAGATAATCACGCAAGGTGATCAGCTGTTCATCCGTAAGATCCTTGACGCGAGTGTCCGGATTAACACCGGTCGCGGCAAGCGTTTCCTTAGCGCGAGTACGACCAACACCAAAAATGTAGGTGAGGGCAATCTCAATGCGCTTCTCATTGGGAATATCTACTCCGGCAAGACGTGCCATTGTAATTCCTTTACTGTTACGCAGGTCGTGCACCAAGTCTTCCGCATTAATAGAAATTAAATGCGGCCTGGGCCTGCGCACCCAGGGTTCAGCTTCTGCTGTGACTTAGCGCCTTATTCTTTGTATTCCGCGATGGAAATCTGCTCAGCCCTGACGCTGCTTATGACGTGGGTTAATGCAGATCACCATGACGCGGCCGTGACGGCGGATCACGCGGCAGTTTTCGCAGATCCTCTTCACGCTAGGGCTGACCTTCATGGTTTTCCTTTGCTTGTACCTTACTTATAACGGTACGTAATACGCCCACGATTCAGATCGTAAGGGCTCATCTCTAGCACTACACGATCCTGAGGAAGAATGCGAATATAATTTTTACGCATCTTACCAGAGATCGTAGCTAAAACAATGTGCTCATTCTCAAGCTGAACGCGAAACATCGCATTTGGTAGTGCTTCTACTACCGTGCCTTCGACTTCAATCACACCGTCTTTTGCCATGAGCCTCGTTCCGTTCCTTGGACGTACTACTTCACGCATCCGAAGACACGCCAATCTTCTATAATACAGTAAATGCGCCCTATACAACACTCGGCGTGTCGCACAAGACGCATTATATAAAATTTGGCAACTAAACTAGTTTAACGATTCAATGATGCGATTGTTGATTTCCTTAATATCACCAACACCATCAACCTCAACCAACTGGCCGCGGCTTTCGTAAATGTCAAGCAACGGAGCAGTTTCCTTTTCGTAAGTTTCCAAACGCTTAGCAATGACTTCAGGAGTATCGTCAGAACGACCCTGCTCCACAGCACGCTTTTGCATACGCTCAAGAAGAACGTCACGCTCAGCTTCAAGAGCTACAACGTCGTCAAGCGGAGTGCCAAGCTCTTCCAACATGCGATCCAACGCTTGAACCTGAGAAGCGTTACGAGGGTAACCGTCAAGAATCCAACCGTTCTTAGCATCATCCTGAGCAAGACGATCCTTAACAATACTATTCGTCAACTCATCTGGAACCAGCTCGCCCTTGTCAAGATACCCCTGAACCTTCTTACCAAGTTCGGTATGATTCTTCAAATTGTAACGGAAAATATCGCCTGTAGAAATTGCTGGAATACCATAGTGTTCGCTTAGCAAAGCAGCCTGAGTTCCTTTGCCAACGCCCTGAGGACCCATAATCAGCAATCGCATATTCATCTCCTTAGCTTCTAATACTCGTAGTTACTTAGATACTTGCTTCTGCTCACCGTGACTAAACAAGAATCCAGCATACTGGAACTGCTCAGTCTGAGCCTTTGCCTGGCGCAAGGTATCCAAACCAACGCCTGCAATAATCAAAATGGTCGTACCGCCGAATGGCAACTTAGTATTCAAATGCAAAGCCATAATCAAAACGGTAGGAATCAACGCAACAAAAAGCAAGTAAACAGCACCAACAGTATTAAGCCTGTTCATAACATAACTCAAATAACGACTTGTGGCACTTCCAGCGCGAATACCAGGAATAAAACCGCCGTACTCTTTCATATTATCGGCAGTTTCATCAGTATTAAACGTAATCTCCGTGTAGAAGAAGCAGAAGAACACAATCATGACTGTGTAGAAAGCGATATACCACACAGACGTAGAATTGGCCAAATTCTCTTCAATCCAACTTACCCAAGCCTGACGTTTATCGCCAAACTGCGCAATAAGCGTAGGAACAGCAAGGATTGACGATGCGAAGATTGGTGGAATAACGCCGCTCATATTTACCTTCAGCGGCAAGTAAGTGGAAGAACCACCATACATTTTGCGACCAATCATTCGGCGCGTGTACTGCACAGGAATACGACGCTGAGCAAGCTCCACAAAATCAACGAAGATAAGAATAACAAGCAAAACGCCAGCAACAATTGAGAACTTAGTCCAATCGCCGTTGGAACCATTAGTGCCCCAACCAATCTCCCACAACTTTGGCAAGAAGCCAGAGCAGATAGACATGAAGATTAAGACAGACATGCCCTGACCGATACCCTTATCGGTAATAAGTTCTGCCATCCACATAATAAGGCCCGTGCCGCCGGTCATAATCAAAACCATTACAACAAGGCTCCAGAAGCTACCGTCAGGAATGACCTGGCCGCACTGATAGTTAAAAAGCGCTCCAGAACGGGCAGTCACCAAAATTGTAGTAGACTGCAACACTGCCAAACCGATAGTGAGGTAACGAGTGTACTGTGTAAGCTTTGTTTCGCCAGACTGGCCTTCCTTGTGCAATGCTTCAAAGCGAGGAATAACAACGCGAAGCAACTGAATCACAATGGACGCAGTAATGTACGGCATTACACCCAGAGCAAAAATAGAAAGCTGCAGAAGCGAGCCACCAGAGAACAAGTTGACCAACCCAATAAAGTTCTCTTTAGACGAAGCCAGCTTAGCTGTGCAAGCGTGAATTACTTTATAATCAACACCCGGAATCGGAATAAACGATCCAATGCGGTAGATGATAATCATTGCAAAGACGAAGAGGATCTTATTCCTCAACTCTTTAGTCCTGAAGGCCTGGATTAACGTTTTCACCTGGGTCTTCCTCCCTTTTTTAGCGCACTCCTAGGCGCAACAGTGCAAAAAACAAACTCTGAGGCAATAGTGTATCTCACGGTGCCTACTGAACAATACAAAAACGTGGCAAATATGCCAAAATTCTATAAAAACGCAATAAAATAATCCCCCTAGCACAAAACTAGAGGGATTATTTACAGCTTTATAACTGCATCAAACGCGAGTAATTTAACTACTCTTCGCTGACGGAGCCGCCCTTAGCTTCAATCTTAGCCTTAGCAGAAGCAGAAGCCTTCATACCCTTAAGAGTCAAAGCAACAGTTAATTCACCATCGCCCAAAACCTTAACTGGGTAGCCATCGCGCACAGCGCCCTTGGCAATAAGGTCAGCAACAGTAACTTCGCCACCCTGTGGGAAGAGCTCAGCAAGAGCTGAAACGTTGACGACCTGGAACTCCTTCTTGAAAGGACTCTTGAAGCCACGCAGCTTAGGCAAGCGCATGTAAAGTGGGAGCTGGCCACCTTCGAAGCCAGGACGCACCTGATAACGCTTCTTAGTGCCCTTGTCACCACGACCCGAGGTCTTACCCTTGGAGCCTTCACCACGGCCTACGCGGATGCGATCCTTCTTAGCTCCTGGAGCTGGACGCAGCGTATGCATATGCAGCATTGGTTCTTCGTTAGCCATAATCAGTCGACCTCCTCGACGCTCACCAAGTGGCGAACGGCCATAACCAAGCCACGATTGACGGGGGTGTCCTCGCGAACTACGCTGTGACCAATCTTATGAAGGCCGAGCGTATGAACATTCGCGCGCTGGCGCTCAGTTGTATGAACTAAACCATGCACCAGAGTGATCTTCAAATTTGACATCACTCACCATCCTTTGCTTCAGATGCCTTGGCGGCCTGAGCTTCTTCGCGAGCCTTGCGAGCTTCGGCAATGCCGGCAGCACGCTCACGGAGCAAAGCATCAGGAGCGACTTCCTCAAGAGAAAGACCACGACGAGCAGAAATCTCTTCTGGCTCTTCGAGCTTCTTCAAAGCGTCCACAGTAGCACGCACTACGTTTACAGCAGTTGCAGAGCCCATGGACTTGGTGAGGATGTCCGTAATGCCGGCGCATTCCATAACAGCGCGCACAGCACCACCAGCAATTACACCAGTACCTGGAGCAGCTGGACGGAGCAACACAGTACCAGCAGCATCGTGACCGAGCACTGGATGAGTGACGGTACCACGAATGCGTGGAACAGTGAACATATGCTTCTTAGCGTCAAGCTGACCCTTAGCAATAGCAGCTGGAACTTCGCGAGACTTGCCGTAACCAACACCAACAGTGCCCTTACCGTCGCCAACAACAACAAGTGCTGCAAAGCTAAAGGTACGACCACCCTTGTGGGTCTTGGAAACACGGTTAATAGTAACTACGCGATCCAGAAGCTCTTCGCCACGGTTTTCTTCACGACGATTACGACGTTCGCCGCGCTTACCCTCGCCCTTGTTACGGCGAGAACGACGATCATTGTTACGCTCCTCAGCGGATGCCTGAGTGTTCTGAGTTTCTTCAGCCACTTGGGTTTCCTTTTCGTTGTCGCTCACAGTGCTAGACCTCCCTGACGGGCGCCTTCAGCAACTGCTGCGACGCGACCATGATATTTGTTACCGCCACGGTCGAAGACTACAGCAGTAATACCCGCTTCCTTCGCCTTAGCTGCTACTAATTCACCAACCTTGGTTGCAGCTTCAGTCTTCGTACCGGTGAAACCAGCGAAGTCTGCAGTCAAAGTGGAAGCGCTTACCAAAGTAATACCCTTGACATCGTCCACAATCTGAGCAACCATGTGACGGTTAGAACGAGAAACAACTAAACGAGGACGTTCAGATGTGCCAGCAATACGCTTACGAAGACGGGCGTGACGACGCAAACGTGCGACTTTGGTACCCTTACCGAAAATCTTAACGCTCATATCACTTACCAGCCTTTCCAGCCTTGCGCAGGATACGTTCATCGGTGTACTTAATACCCTTACCCTTGTAAGGTTCTGGGGCACGAAGCTTACGAATGTTAGCAGCAACCTGGCCAACAGTCTGCTTATCGGTGCCCTTTACGATTACCTGGTTAGGATTTGGCAACTCGAACTCAATACCTGCCGGTGGTTGAACGGTAATAGTGTGAGAATAACCGAGCGAGAACTCAATGCCCTTGCCCTTCATCACTGCACGATAACCGGTACCGACAATATCCAAAGTCTTGGTGTAGCCGTCATGCACACCCTTCACCATAGAAGCAACAATTGCGCGAGCCAAACCATGCTTTGCACGAGTTGGGCGCAAATCGTCAACTGGAGTCAGAACAATCTGATTGTCAGCGACTGCTGCGGTGATTCCCTCTGGAATTTCATAAGAATCAGAACCCTTAGCGCCTTTGACGCTGAAGGACTGACCTTCAATCTTTACTTCCACGCCTGCAGGAATGTCGACGGGGAGCTTACCAATATGCGATGCCATCTTCAGCTCTCCTTTCTCACCATACGTAGGCGACGATTTCGCCGCCAATGCCTCGGTCGAGGCATTCCTTCTGAGTCAACAATCCCGAGCTGGTCGAGATAATAGCGATACCGAGACCACCAAGAGGCATTGGCAAAGCATCAGACTTAGCGTAACGACGCAAACCTGGCTTAGAAATACGCTTAATACCTTGGATAGAACGCTGACCATTGGAGCCATACTTCAATGTAATTTCCAGCGTCTGTCCAACCTTAGCTTCCTTAGCAGCGAAGTCCTTAATGTAGCCTTCGTGCTTAAGAATCTCGGCGATATTCGCCTTGAACTTGGAGTACGGCATTTCCACGGTATCGTGCTTTGCCGCGCTCGCATTACGCAGACGTGTCAACATGTCTGCGATTGGATCTGTCATTGTCATGTGGGCTAACGCCCTTTCTCGCCGTGGTTTCCACCGCCTCTATATGAGAACTTTGTCTTCAAGCAGTGGACCTTCAGCGTCGATATTTACCAACTGGACTTCGTAACACCCGGCAACTCACCGCGATGAGCCTTCTCACGAAGGCAGATGCGGCACAGACCGAACTTGCGATACACGGAGTGAGGACGACCACAAACCTGGCAACGCGTATAAGCGCGTACCTTGAACTTCGGCTTGGCGGCCGCCTTGTTTTTCAGAGCGGTTTTTGCCATTTCAGTTCTCCTTGAATGGGAAACCGAGGTGCTTAAGCAAAGACTTGGCCTCCACATCGTCCTTGGTGGTAGTCACCACGGTGATGTCCATACCACGCTGATGATCAATCGAGTCAGGATCGATCTCATGGAACATAGACTGTTCCGTAAGACCAAAGTTGTAATTACCCTGACCGTCAAACTGGTTGCCATTGATACCACGGAAATCGCGGATACGAGGCAAAGCCAGAGTGAGCAAACGATCCAAGAACTCCCACATACGATCGCCACGAAGCGTTACGTAAGCACCAATAGCCTGGCCTTCGCGCAGATGGAACTGTGCAACAGACTTCTTAGCCTTGGTAACCTTTGGCTTCTGACCGGTAATCAAAGTGAGATCCTTAATCGCACCTTCGATGAGCTTGGAATCACGAGCTGCAGCGCCGACGCCCATAGAGACGACAACCTTCTGCACACGAGCCACCTGCATAGGATTAGTGTGGCCGAATTCCTTTTCCAAAGCTGGAACGATTTGATCCTTGTATTGTTGCTTTAAGCGCGGAGTTGCCGGCAACTCAACTGTAGTATCGGTCATGCCAGCTCCTTTCCGGACTTCTTGGCGACACGCACGCGCACGGTCTTAACCTTGCCGTCACGAGCCTCTTGCTTAACAATCACGCCAACGCGGGTAGGCTGCTTGGTTTCTGGATCAATAACCATCACGTTAGAGCGATGGATTGGAGCCTCTGCCGATACAATGCCCGCCTGCTGACCCTGCTGGGTGGCGCGAACGTGCTTCTTAACGATTTGAACGCCTTCAACGATCAAACGGTCGTCGGCAAGTATACGAAGTACTTTGCCTTCCTTACCGCGATCCTTACCGCGAATGACCTTTACCTGGTCGCCGGACTTAATCTTGGCTACCATATCAGATCACCTCCGGGGCAAGGGACACAATCTTCATGAAGCGCTGATCGCGCAATTCACGACCGACTGGTCCGAAGATACGAGTGCCTTTTGGTTCACGACCGGAGCCGAGAATTACGGCGGCGTTCTCATCGAACTTAATATAGGAACCATCGACACGGCGATGTTCCTTGACAGTACGGACGACGACAGCCTTAACTACGTCGCCTTTCTTGACCGACCCGCCAGGGATCGCGTCCTTGACGGAGGCGACGATGATGTCGCCGATGCCGGCATAGCGTCGCTTCGATCCACCGAGCACGCGGATGGCAAGTAACTCCTTAGCACCCGTGTTGTCGGCGACATGAAGCCGCGTTTCCTGCTGAATCATTGATTCTCCTTAGCCGAGCTGGTTCTCCCCACTCACCTGTGTCTACCACAGTAGCAGACACAGGTGAAGCGCGGAGCCTTGCCGAACTTGTTTACTTGGCGCGCTCGATAATCGAGTCGAGACGCCAACGCTTGGTCTTGCTCAGTGGCCGAGTTTCCATAATACTCACGAGGTCGCCAATATGTGCCTCATTGTGTTCATCATGGGCTTTGACCTTGCGGGTGGAGCGAACGACTTTACCGTAAAGCGGGTGTGTCGAACGCTGCTCCAGCTCAACGGCGATTGTCTTGTCCATGGCCTCGGACACGACGTAGCCGCGACGAACCTTGCGGAAGTTGCGCTCTTGGTTCTCAGCCATGCTTACTTCTCCTTGACCTCAGTGGCGCCAGGCTCTTGGCTGATGCCGAGTTCACGCTCACGCAGGATAGTATACATCCTGGCAATGTCGTGCTTGACCGCCTTGAGGCGAGCGCTGTTTTCGAGTTGACCAGTTGCTGCCTGGAAGCGCAAGTTAAATAGCTCTTCCTTAGACTTCTTCAAGAAGCCTTCGATCTCAGCATTTGTCTTCTCGTTCAAATTCTTGATGGTGTAGTCTGCAGTTCCGACTGGCATCAGATGTCACCGCCTTCACGCGCAATAACACGGCATTTCATTGGGAGCTTATCGATAGCGCGGCGCAAAGCCTCGCGAGCGATGTCCTCAGAAACACCACCGATCTCGAACATTACGCGTCCTGGGTGGATGTTGGCAATCCAGAATTCTGGAGCACCCTTACCGGAACCCATTCGCGCACCAAGCGGGTGCTTGGTTAATGGACGATCTGGGAAGATCGTAATCCACACACGACCGCCACGCTTAATGTAGCGAGTCATTGCGATACGAGCTGCCTCGATCTGTCGGTTAGTGATGTAAGCCGGAGCCAGCGCCTGAATACCAAAATCGCCGAAAGCGATCTCGGTGCCACCCTTAGACATGCCGCTACGGGTAGGACGGTGCTGCTTACGATATTTAGTCCTCTTTGGGATAAGCATCTGCTCACTCCTTCGTTTCCGTTGCGGCAGGAGCTTCAGCAGCTGCAGCTTCAGCTGGCTTTTCAGCCTGTGCTTCAGCAGCCTTCTGCTGGTTAGCAGGACGTGCGCCACGACGTGGACGACGATCGCCACCACGACGACCTTCACGCTTACCCTGCTGAGCCTGCTGCTCTTCGAACTCACGCTCGGTCATATCACCCTTGTAGATCCAGACCTTTACGCCGATACGGCCGTATGTGGTCTTAGCTTCAAAGAAGCCGTAATCAATCAAGGCACGAAGAGTCTGCAGTGGAACGCGACCCTCGCGATAGAACTCAGAGCGGCTCATTTCGGCGCCACCAAGGCGACCGGAGAGCTTGATACGGATACCCTTGGCACCTGCACGCATTGCATCTTGCTGTGCCTTACGCATAGCACGACGGAATGTAACACGGTTTGTCAACTGCTCCGCAATTCCCTGAGCAACCAACTGAGCGTCAAGTGCAGCATTCTTCACTTCGAAGATGTTGAGCTGTACTTGCTTGCCTGTGAGCTTCTCGAGCTTTGCGCGAACGCGCTCAGCTTCAGCGCCACGACGACCGATGATAATACCCGGACGAGCAGTGTGAATATCTACACGAACGCGATCACGAGTGCGCTCGATAACGATACGAGATACGCCAGCACGCTCGAGGTCATGGCTCATTTCCTTGCGAATCTTGTCATCCTCAAGGACGAAGTCACGATAACGCTCGCCAGCTTTGTTGGAGTCAGAGAACCACTTAGAGCGATGATTCTCGGTGATGCCCAGGCGATAGCCGAAAGGATTGATCTTCTGACCCATCTTTAGCGGGCTCCTTCCTTAAGCGAGACGATAACAGTGATATGGCTTGTGCGCTTGTTAATGCGCGCAGCGCGACCCTGTGCACGAGCACGGAAACGCTTAAGCGTTACACCCTCGTCCACATAGGTTTCCTTGATGACCAAGTCCTGCTCACGGAATGGTTCACCGGCTTTTTCAGCCTTAACGCGAGCGTTAGCGATCGCGCTTTCAAGAACCTTGCGCACCGGCAATGATGCGTCCTGAGGAGCAAACTTCAAAATGGTAATAGCTTCGCTTGCACGCTTGCCTCGGATGAGGTCGACCATGCGGCGAGCCTTGCGCGGCGTCACGCGGACGTGACGAGCGATTGCTTTAGCTTCCATGTGTCCTAACTCTCCTTTAGCGGCGTGCCTTTTTGTCGTCCTTCACGTGACCCTTAAAGGTCTTGGTCGGGGCGAACTCACCGAGCTTATGACCAACCATGGCTTCGGTAACGAATACCGGCACATGCTTGCGGCCATCATGTACGGCAAAGGTGTGTCCAATGAAATCAGGAGTGATCATCGAACGACGCGACCAAGTCTTAATGACATTGTGCGTACCCTTGTCGTTTTGCTCGTCGACTTTCTTCTGCAAGTGGGCGTCGACGAAAGGGCCCTTCTTGATGCTACGAGTCATCTATTCGACACTCCCTTACTTGCGGTTCTTACCATTCGGGCGACGACGAACAATCATCTTGTTCGAAGCCTTCTTTGGACGACGTGTACGAACCTCGCCCTTGCCCCATGGAGAAACTGGCGGCTTGCCACCACGGGTACGACCACCATGTGGGTGGTCCACAGGGTTCATGGATTCACCACGGGTGATTGGCCTACGGCCAAGCCAACGTGCGCGACCTGCTTTACCAAGCTCAATGTTGGCATGATCAGAATTACCAACTTCGCCAATCGTAGCGCGGCAACGAGCGTCCACATTACGAATTTCGCCAGATGGCATACGCAACTGAGCGTAAGCGCCATCCTTAGCGACGAGCTGAACAGCAGCACCAGCGGAACGAGCAATCTTAGCGCCACCAAGTGGACGAAGCTCGATTGCGTGAACCACGGTACCGGTTGGGATATTCTTCAGAGGCAGGTTGTTGCCTGGCTTAATATCAGCCTGAGCGCCGGTCTCAATAACATCACCCTGGGCAACGCCTTCAGGAGCGATAATGTAACGCTTCTCACCGTCTGCGTAATGCAACAAAGCGATGCGAGCGGAACGATTAGGGTCATACTCAATATGAGCGACCTTTGCTGGCACGCCATCCTTGTCCCAACGCTTGAAGTCGATGAGACGATACTGACGCTTGTGACCGCCGCCGCGATGGCGAGAAGTCATGCGGCCGTAAGAGTTACGACCACCAGTCTTGCTGAGTTTGCGTACCAGCGACTTTTCAGGCGTAGAACGCGTGATCTCGGCAAAATCCGAAACCGAAGCGTTACGACGGCCTGCAGTCGTCGGCTTATAAACGCGGATAGCCATAATATAGTATTCCTTTACTTTTCTCGGCTAGCCTTCAGTTACCAAAGATGTCAATCGTTTGACCTTCAGCCACGGTGACAATAGCACGCTTCTGGTTCACACGACGGCCGAAACCGGTGCGAGAGCGCTTCAACTTGCCAGCGCGGTTCAAAGTGTTAACGTTTGTCACCTTGACCTTGAAGATTTCTTCGATAGCCTGCTTGATCTGAACCTTGTTAGCATCTGGAGCCACTACGAAAGTGTACTGACCACGATCAGAAGCTGCGTAACTTTTTTCAGAAACAACTGGCTTAAGAATTACGTCATGTGCTGGGTTATGGACTGCGACCATTTAAATCAGGCCTCCTTAACGACAGGCTCGGTCTTAGCAGCAACGAAGGCTTCGAAGCCTTCCTTGGAGAAGACGACGTACTGAGCTGTAACAACATCGTAAGTGTTGAGCTGATCAGCGAAGATCACGTGCACTGTTGGAATGTTGCGTACAGACATCCACTCATTGATGTTTTCACGAGAAAGCACAACGGTAGTGAATTGGTTATTGGTCACAGGAGTAAGTGCTGCAACTGCCTTCTTGGTGGATGGAACATCCTTAATACCAAAGTCGACTACAGCAATACGTCCAGCATTTGCACGATCCGAAAGAACGTAACGAAGAGCAGCTGCCTTCATTTTCTTCGGAGTGCGCTGATCATACTTACGAGGAACTGGACCGTGAACAACGCCACCATGTACCCACTGTGGAGCGCGAATGGAGCCTTGACGAGCACGACCTGTGCCCTTCTGCTTCCAAGGCTTCTTACCGCCGCCGGAAACATTAGCACGATTCTTCACAGCATGAGTGCCCTGACGAGCAGCAGCAAGCTGAGCGATTACGACCTGATGAACCAATGGGCCATGAGCCAAAACGTCTTCGTTGGAGATGCCGAAAATCTCAGCAGGAGCTTCAACAGTGCCGTTTGCCTTGCCCGTAGTATCAGTGACGTTCAGAGTTACGTTTGCCATAATTATCAGGCTCCCTTCACTGCCGAACGGACGAGAACGATTGCGCCCTTAGGACCTGGAACAGCGCCCTTAATAGCGAGAATGCCGTTCTCGACATCCGAAGAAACGATTGTGAGGTTAAGCGCGGTGGAAGTCACATGACCCATGCGACCAGCCATACGCTTGCCCTTCAAAATGCGGCTTGGAGTTGCGCAAGCGCCCACAGAACCTGGGCGACGTTCGTTCTTGTGCGAGCCGTGAGTACGGCGATAGGACTTGAAGCCCCAACGCTTGATAGTGCCAGCAAAGCCCTTACCCTTGGTAGTGCCAGTGACATCTACTTCAGAACCCTCAGCGAACAATTCAGCGGTCAATTCCTGACCTGGCTGATAATCTGCTGCGTTCTCGGTGCGCACCTCAGCGAGGTGACGACGAGGAGTTACACCAGCCTTTGCAAAATGACCAGCCAATGGCTTAGTCACCTTGGTAGGATCAATCTGGCCATAACCGAGCTGTACTGCGCAATAACCGTCAGACTCTACAGTCTTTACAGCGGTAACTACGTTAGTAGCAACTTCAACCAGAGTTACGGGGACGAAGAAGCCGTTTTCATCCCAAACCTGCGACATGCCAAGCTTGCGGCCAAGCAGTGCAGTGCGATTCTTATTCTGCGACATTATTCTCCCCCTTCCTACAGCTTGATCTCGATGTTTACATCCGCAGGCAGGTCAATGTGCATCAAAGAATCCACAGCCTTTGGCGTTGGATCTACGATGTCAATGAGGCGCTTATGAGTGCGCATCTCGAAATGCTCGCGAGAATCCTTGTATTTATGAGGAGAACGGATAACAACAAACACGTTCTTCTCGGTCGGCAGAGGAACCGGACCCACTACTGTGGCGCCCGCGTTCGTCACCGTCTCGACGATTTTCTTCGCCGATTGGTCGATGACCTCATGGTCATAGGACTTAAGCCTGATGCGGATTTTCTGTCCCGCCATTGCCGTCCGCCCTTTCTAGCGATTCGTTTACTGTTTACCAACCTGAATTCAAGGGCACCGGCGAGAATAGACACTTAATGCCATTCCACATCAGTGCGCGGCATCAAAAACTCATTCAAACGAAAAAGGTTTTGCTTCCGCGCTCGCTTTTTTGATTACAATATGCGAGCCTTAAAACAGGCAACTAAGCAATTAAACCATCAACCTTCGATTATTAAAAACCGGGCGTGTCGGCTATTTTCCAACAAAAAATGGCAGAAACCACAGTTAGTGCAGCTTCTGCCATTATCAACTAAATAAGACTAAATAAGCCTAAATAAGCCTAAATAAGACTAAGTAATCAAAAAAATTACGCAGCTTCACGCTCCATGCGCAAACGATGGCCTTCTTCTTGAGAAACGCCATAATATGCCGCAATAGCAATATCCTTCATATCCTCAATTTGTGGAATACGAGGATTTGCTGGAGCGCACTGATCTTCGTAAGCACGCATGCCAATATTGTCAAGTATGGACCAGTAGTACTCTTCGTCAACTCCGCAAGCCTTAAACGAAGCATCCATACCAAGCTTTTGATTGCGATACTCTTCCACAGCGCGAGCAAGATTCTCAACGCCTTCTTCCGGAGTCTTACCAGGATCCACACCGAGATTCTTAGCAATTTCCTGATATCGCTCAATAGCAACATAATGGTTGTACTTTGGCCAGCTAGTTGGCTCTTGAGGAATCTGGCCATTGTATCGAATAACGTAAGGCAGCAAAATTGCGTTCGTATGACCATGCACCACATGGCACAATGCACCAATTGTGTGAGCCATAGCGTGGCACATTCCAAGGAATGCAGAGCCGAAAGCCATGCCTGCCATAGTAGCAGCGTTATGCATTTTTTCTTGCGCCTCAACTTTACGCTGAGAATTTTCGCAGTTCACAGAGTCGTCAAGATTTTCCCAAATTAGCTTTGAAGCATGCAGTGCCATAGCGTCCGTAAAATCATTTGCGTAAACAGACACATACGCTTCCATAGCGTGAGTTAAAGCATCAAATCCAGAGTCGCAAGCCAAACGACGAGGCTGAGTGCGAGCAAGCACAGGGTCAACAATCGCAACTGATGGAGTTAAAGCATAATCAGTAATTGGGTACTTGTAGCCGGTTTTATGATCCGTAATAACAGCATAAGGCGTTACTTCAGAACCAGTGCCGGAGGACGTTGGAATGCACACTAACTTAGCTTTACTTCCAAGAGGCGGAATCTTAAATGCGCGCTTACGAATATCGAAGAACTTTTCGCGCAAATCCGCAAAAGCAATCTCCGGATGCTCATACATAAGCCACATAATCTTTGAAGCATCCATTGGAGAACCGCCGCCTACAGCAATAATGGTATCCGGCTGGAATTCGTCGCGCATCATTGCAGCACCACGTTCAACCGTTTCTACGCTTGGTTCAGGCTCTACATAGTCAATAATTCGGAAAGTAACGCGGTTATCTCGCGCGCGAAGCTGATCAATAATCTTGTCAACTACGCCAAGCTGCTCCATAACCTTATCGCACACAATAACTGCGCGCTCAACACCATACATATCCCTCAAATAACGAATAGCATTCGGCTCAAAATATGTTTTGGCCGGAATCTTGAACCATTGCATATTATTATTCCTTCTTGCGATGCGCTTAATATTAAGAAGATTTACGGCTTGTACGTTGCCAGAAACGGAATTTCCGCCATAAGAGCCGCAACCAAGCGTAAGCGACGGAGCAATAGCATTGTAAATGTCGCCAACGCCGCCAAGAGATCCTGGAGAATTCCACACAATTCGGCATGCGTGCATACGTACACCGTACTCGCGCACAAGATCTTGATTGTTTGTGTGAATTACAGCAGTATGCCCCGCTCCATGCACAAGCATTTTCTCGCACATTTCAAAGCCTTGTTCCTTATTTTCTGCACGCAGCATTGCGTGTACAGGAGCGAGCTTTTCCATAGTAAGAGGTTCCATTTCGCCGACTTCTTTGCATTCGGCAATCAGAATCACAGCGTCATCCGGAATTTCAAAGCCTGCTTCGTGCGCAATATATTGCGGAGATTTGCCAGGAACAACAGAATTAAGCTTTGGAGTATTTCCAGAATACGAAGTGCAGCCAAACATGTACTGCTCAAGCTTTGCTTTTTCGTCGTCGTTTACAACGTAAGCCTTGCGACGCTTCAACTCGCGAAGCAAAGGATCGTAAACGTCTTTGTGCGCAATAATAGCCTGCTCGGTTGCGCAAATCATTCCGTAATCAAAATGCTTTGAAAGAATTAAATCGTTTGCAGCGCGCGCAATATCAACGTCACTATCAACATAAGCTGGAGCATTTCCGGCACCAACGCCAAGAGCTGGCTTTCCAGAAGAGTACGCAGCTTTGACCATGCCAGGTCCGCCGGTTGCAAGAATAGTTGCGATCTTCGGATGCTTCATTAAAGCTCCGGTTGCGGCAATAGACGGATGCTCAATCCACTGAATGCAATCTTTTGGAGCGCCAGCAGCTACTGCTGCATCTCGCACAATTCGTGCCGCCTCAGAAGAGCATTTTTGCGCGAAAGGATGGAATCCGAAAATAATTGGGCAGCGAGTTTTAAGCGCAATTAAAGACTTAAAAATTGCGGTAGAAGTTGGGTTAGTTACTGGGGTTACGCCAGCGACAATTCCAACTGGTTCCGCAATCTCGTCAATGCCTAACACGTCATCTTCGCGAATAATTCCAACGGTTTTCTTACCAGCTAAATAATGCGTAATATGCTCGCAAGCGAAAATGTTCTTTGTAGCTTTATCTTCAACAAGACCACGGCCGGTTTCGTCAACAGCCATTTTTGCAAGTACTAAATGCTTATTTAGTGCGGCAACAGACGCTTTTGCAACGATGTGATCAATCTGCTGCTGATCTAGTTTTTCAAATTCATCTAAAGCACGTGATGCTTTTTCAACAAGTTGATCAACTTCCTGCTGAGCAGCTAAAGCAACAGCATCAGCAGTTTCAGTTTCAGCTGTTTCGGCTTGGTGTTTTGCTTCAACCATAAGTATCCTCCTTGATATTTCCACCATCGGTTCAGTAAATTTATATATTTACGAATATTTTGACCGTAAATATGTGGTACAAGTCACAATTTATCGCCTTTGGTGTACTTTCGCAATTTGAAGCGAGTTGCGCTATTTATGAGCGAGCTTTATTCTATATTGTTCACTATTTGTGCTTATTTGTAATTTTTTATGTGCGATTATCGTGTAAATTTTCTGGAATGTTCGGTTTGATATATACTTACACACTATTTATAACATTTTTAGTTAGATTACGTTTATGATTAATTGCTATCTGTAGTTAAGCATGATTTTTAATTAGATACGATTTTTAATTAGATACGATTTTTAATTAGATACGATTTTTAATTAGATACGATT
>CAMUFL010000012.1 GCA_947088155.1 uncultured Gardnerella sp.
GACGATATGATTAAGTAAAAAGGGATATGTGTCCAGAAAAAGGGGTACATATCAGGCTGATCCAGCGACAAAAACCAGTTAAAACTCCGGCAAATGTTCCACAAATTGGCTAATCCAGCGACAAAAACCAGTTAAAACTCCGGCGAATGTTCCAAAAAACCAAAAGCGATTAAAACTTTACACGCAAGTAAAGTTTCGGTCGAATATCAGCCAAAAAACGACAATTCCTTTACAGCCAAGTAAAGAAAATAACGCGCGCGCAATTAATTCTGATTTTCAGCCTGCTCAAGTTGCGCTTTTAAGCCTTCCAAAGCCGCAAATCGAATATCCGTAACGTCGTGATGATGCTCCGGATGCTCGTTCAAATTCTCACCGCACTGCGGGCAAAGTCCACGGCAATCCGGCTCACACAGCGGCTGAAGCGGCAACTCGCTAACCATCGTGTCTCGAATAAGCGCCTCAATATCCGCAAAATCGCCGCCGCCAACCAGCGGATACACATTCCCAGACTCATCGTTTTCATCCCAAATCTGCGACTCATCCTCGTCTGCATCCCAGCGCTCCCCGCGCTCCCCGCGGTTATTCGCACGCTGCGAGCGCTCGTCCACGTAAGGGAAGAACACGCACACATCCACCTTCCAATCGCGGCGAAGAGGCATCAGGCAGCGCGTGCACTCCGCATGAACCGGAGCCGTAATACTGCCTTGGAACATTAAGCCGTCAACCACAGCATCAAAATCGCCATCAACCATAACATCGCTGCCTGGTTTTACGCCAATAACGCAATCTCCAATACCTTCCGGAGCTGGAAAAGCGCGGTGCAAAGACATACTGCTACCAGCGCGAGCAGCCATTTGCGCCACCGGAACAGCCCATGGTGATTGGGAAGGGTGCGAAGTCATTTATTCATTCCTTTCATCGTCGTCGTTGCCGTCACTGTAGTTGCCATCGCCGTAGTTGCCATCGTCGTCAGCCTCGCCAGCATTTTTGTACAATTCTGCTCTTAAGTCGTTTTGCACATGTTCTGCAGCCCGGCAGCGATCATCCAACACGCGCTGGCCCGCTTGAACGTCCTGCTCTAACTTGTCAAGCTGCTGCTTTAAGCCTTCCATAACCGTTGCGCAATATTGATTAGCACCATGTATGAGCTTGTTGGATTTTTCTTGAGCCTTAGCGAGAATATCGCTCGCCTTCTGCCTTGCTAAAGCAGTGACATTTTCTTGACCAGCCAAGAATCTTGCACGTTCGCGAGCTTCGTCAATAATTTCTGCAGACTGAGATTGCGCTGAAGAAACAATCGAACTTGCTTGAGTTTGCGCTGTGCGAAGCCTGCGCTCTGCTTCTCGCATTAATGCCGACGCGCGCTCTAATTGCACTGGAAGCATGTCTTTTAAGCGCGACAATTGATCCGCAAATTCGTCGCGATCAATTTTTACCATTCCTTGCGAAAACAGCACGCCTTTTGATTCCATAAGCGTAGATTCCATAGAGTCGATGATGTCGTAAACTGTGGTAAATTCGGCGCGGCTTTTTGAACGTATTTCGTCGCTTATTTTACTTGAAGCTGCAGCGGGCGCAGTATCTTCCTCGTCAAAGTCAATTGCGCCGCCGTCTTCACGCTCGCGCAAATCTGGGAGCGGGAATGATGAGAAAAGATTTGATGAGTTTGCTGCGTTGCCGGCTTTTGCGTCGGCGGAAGAATTTGCGGAAGCGTCCGAATTTGCAAACGAATTTGCAAACGAATTTGCTGCGTTTTCAGCATTTGCAGAATCAGCAACACTACTCACTGCCGACACAGCCGAAGTTTCCGTATTATCAGCATCATTGCCAGCATCCACAATACCTTGATCCGCAATACCTTGATTGTCTTCTTCGTCAACAAGAATTGGATGCAATGGAAGATTTTGGTTTCCGCCAGTTTGTATATTTCGTTCCATCGTGTCATCTCCTTCAAATTGCGAACCTGCGGTATTTTGCATCATATCGTTTTCGTCTGTCATCTTCCACTCTCCTATAACAATTTTTGGAACAATCTCTTGTAATAATTAACAATTTCGTAAGTCACTGCCGACTTTCGTTACTTTCGTTACTTTCGCTACTTTCGTTACTTACGTTACTTTCGCACTACTTTCGTTTCGTAACAGCAAAAGCCAGCAGCTATTGCGCAAAAAGCTTTTGTAATAAGGGTATTACGTTATCTGGAACCATCCCTGCAACGTTTCCGCCATGACGCGCAACATCCTTAACCACCGAACTCGACACATGCTCAAGAACCGGATCCGCAGGCAAGAAAAGCGTTTCAATACCAGCCAATTTGCGATTAACAAGAGCCATGCCAAGTTCTGCTTCATAATCGCCGTTTTGACGCAACCCCTTTACAATCGCCGTAGCACCAACTTTTGTGCAATAATCCGTAATCAACCCCGTGGTAGAAGCAACAATTATTTTCCCAGAATAATTGCACTTTGACGCGCCGCCGCAATCATCACTCGACTTGCACAAATTCTGCACAGCCTCGCGAATAATATTTACGCGCTCAGATTCAGAGAACAACGGCGTCTTTGCAGCGTTCACTGCAACTAGCACGTGTACTTCGTCAAATAGGTGCGTACAGCGTTGTATTACGTCTAAATGGCCGGCAGTGACTGGATCGTATGAGCCGGGACACACAGCTATAGTCATGCTTTTAGAGTATCACCCATTTATCTCAGCGCAAAAATACTAGCTAAAACACGGCGTTTAAGAACAATTTTTGCGTGATTTTTTTGCGATAATGCCTTATGCTTGGGTTAAGTGAAATTGACACGGAATTCGTTTTGCATTTGATTTTGAAAGGGATTCGATTATGTTTTCAGCACTATTAGCAGATAACGCACTTACTGCAATTATGGAAGCCGATTCGCAGTCCGCTAATCCCGACTCAGGTTCCGGCACAAGCACTTCTGTGTTGGAGCGCCCGGAAGTTAATGAAGATGCCCGCTTAGACGACGGCGGAAACGCAGATCGTTTTGCGCACTACGTTTCTAAAGATCGCGTTGAAGAGTCGCGCTTAACCGGCCGACCGGTTGTGGCGTTATGCGGAAAAGTTTGGATTCCGCGCCACGAAGCGAACGACTACCCTGTGTGCCCGGAATGCAAACGCATTTACGAAGAAATCGGTAAGCTCGGTTTTTAGAAAGTACGATTCTTAAGAAAGTACAGTTTTTAGAAAAGCCCGACTTTAACAGCCGGGCTTTCGAAAATGCGAATTTTTACGCAATTTTACGTAACTTTACGCAATTTTACGTAACTTTACGCAATTTTACGTAACTTTTTACAAAACGTGAATCTCGGTTGGAATTGCAGGATCCCCACGCATCAAACTTTGCGCAGCCAACGGCAAACGCTGCAACTGGCGAGCGCAATAATCTTGAGCACGCATAATCGCATCGTGACCCATATACTGCTCGTCCGCCTCGCCATCAACCATGTAATCAACCAGCAAATTCTCCCACGAATCTTCAGGCTTAAACTTAGCCAACAAATCTTCCGAACCAGAAACCACGCGCTCACAATCAGCCACACCGCAAGAATCGTTGCTGTAATCGTAAGAGCGATACGCAAACTTGCGGCCAGGCACAGTCGCCTTATTCTTCGACTTCTTAGCAACCGGCTGCATTACGCCATCCGCACCCTCTCGCTCAGTAAGCTTATAAACCATTGCGCAAGTTGGAGCGCCAGAGCCGGTTACAAGCATTGTGCCAATGCCGTAAGAATCCACAGGCGCATTCTGCAGAGACGCAAGCGCATACTCGTCCAAATCGTTCGTAACTGTAATCTTCGTGTTCTTAGCACCCAAATCGTCAAGCTGATTCCTAACGCGACGAGCCAAAGCGCACAAATCCCCGGAATCAATACGAATTCCGCCAAGCTCCGGCCCTGCAACTTCAACAGCGGTCTTCACAGCCTCTTCAATGTTATAAGTGTCAACAAGAAGCGTAGTGCCCTTGCCAAGAGCGGCAATTTGGGAAGTAAAAGCGTCGCGCTCGGTGTCGTGCACAAGCGTAAAGCAGTGAGCTGCGGTGCCGATTGCCTTCAAGCCGTAAAGTTTCGCCGCAAGCAGGTTTGCAGTTCCCTTAAAACCGCCAATTACTGCGGCACGGGAAGCAGCAACTGCCGAATATTCGTTCGTGCGACGACCGCCCATATCCATGCAAGGACGTCCTGCGGAAGCAGAAACCATGCGAGCTGCAGCAGACGCAACCGCGCAATCGTAATTAAGCACGGAAAGAAGCAGCGTTTCAAGCAAAGTGCACTCACCAAAAGTGCCTTCTACTTGCAAAATCGGCGAATCTGGGAAGAACATCTCACCTTCTTGATAACCGGAAATTTTACCGTGGAATCGGAAATTTTCCAGCCATTTAATAGTTTCGGCGCTAACAATTTTGCGATCACTTAAGAAACGCAAATCATCTTCCGAAAGACGGAACTTACGCAACTCCTCCAAAATGCGGCCCGTTCCAGCAACAACGCCGTAACGACGACCCTGCGGCAAGTGGCGCGTAAAAATTTCGAATACGCACTTGCGATTTGCAGTGCCGTCCTTAAGAGCCGCGTCAAGCATCGTATATTCGTACATGTCCGTCATAAGTGCAGATGAAATCTCAGCCATGATATTCCTTTCGACAACGAACAAATAAACAGCTAGGCAATAGATAGGTAATAGATAAGTAATAGATATGAATCTAATTGGATTACTAAAATAGCTACGAATCTAACTGGATTACTAAAGCTAAATCTAAAGCTAAATCTAAAACCAAATCGCAATAATTGTATCGCTAACTAAAGAGGCGGCGCGCAAAATAGCAAAAGCGACAAAACCCAGGTAAATTTCCGGCAAATGTTCCACAAAAACGCAAACCCAGCTACAAACGCCAGATAAATTTCCGGCAAATGTTCCACAAAAACGCAAATCCAGCTACAAACGCCAGGTAAATTTCCGGCAAATGTTCCACAAAAACGATTAAAACTTTACACGGCTGTAAATGAAATGTCGCGCGAAGGCGTGCGCGGTTGACTATAGCCAAGTCTGAGTATGTTGACTATAGCCAAGTCTGAGTATAAAGAAGCATTTATAATGGCAAGTATGCTTAATAAGACTTTGAACGAAGAGACTACAAAAGTTACTAAAGCCGCACAAAACTTGCGCCTGTACAACACTGCCTCACACGCAACCAACGCTTTTACGCCATTAAAACCGGGTCGCGTAGGAATGTACGTATGCGGCGCGACCGTGCAAAGCTCGCCGCATATTGGCCACATTCGCGCGGCAATCGCCTTCGACGTAATCCGCAGGTGGATGCTACGTCTTGGCTACAAAGTTACGTTTGTGCGAAACGTCACCGATATTGACGACAAAATCATGAAAAAAGCTAGTGAAGCCGGCCAAACTTGGTGGGAGCGCGCCTACTTTTACGAGCGCGAATTTAGTGAAGCTTATAACACTTTAGGCGTTTTGCCGCCGACGGTTGAGCCGCGAGCTACCGGTCATATTACGGATATGGTTGAGCTGATTGAGCGTTTGATTGAGCGCGGTCACGCTTACGTTATTAAAGACGATTCGGGAAATCCTACTGGCAACGTTTATTTTGACGTGCCAAGTTGGGAGCGTTACGGCGAGCTTACGCACCAAAATCAAAATCGTGATGTAAATAGTTGCGACGAAGCGTCCTCAATTGCGGATGCAAAAGGCCCAAGCGTGGACGCAGCCGGCAACGATATTTACAACCCGACCGACCCGGCCGACGCTTCCCCAGACAAGCACGATCCTAGGGATTTTGCGCTTTGGAAAGCTCCTTGCGATTTCGATCAGCCGGACGCGCGCTGGAAAACGCCTTTTGGCGAGGGGCGCCCAGGTTGGCATATTGAATGCTCGGCTATGAGCCATCGTTATCTTGGCGACGATTTTGATATTCACGGCGGCGGATTAGATTTGCGATTCCCGCATCACGAAAACGAGATGGCACAAACGCGTGCCGCCGGCTGGGAAAGCGCGAATGTGTGGATGCATTCCGCGTGGGTTACAGCCAAAGGCGAAAAAATGAGCAAATCGTTGGGAAATGGGCTTTCCGTGCCAACAGTTTTGGCGAATAATTCGGCTTGGGTTGTGCGTTACGCGCTGGGAGCTGTGCAGTATCGCGCAATGTTGGAATGGTCGGATCAAGCTTTGGTAGAAGCAAAAGCTGCTTACGATCGCATAAGCAACTTCCTTGAGCGAGCCTGCCGACTGCTTGAAACAACGCCAACTCGCGAAGAAGTGCAATCTGTAGACGCAGACTCGCTTCCTGAAGATTTTACGCGCGCAATGAACGACGATATTAACGTTTCTGGCGCAAACGCAGCAATATTCACAGCAATTCGACAAGGAAATGCGCTTCTTGACGATTATGCACAAACGCAAAACGCTGCGAAAGCGCAAAAAGTATCGCAAAATGCGGCGCAATCACAAATCGAAAGCACGCAAAAACTGCTATATACCGCGGTTTTGCAAGTGCGCGCAATGCTAGACACGCTCGGATTGGATATTTACGGCGAACCTTGGGCTTCTGCGAAATCTTCTGCAGAAGGAGCAAACAGGGAAAGCAGTAAGGAATGCGAGGCTTTGGATGCTTTAATCAACTCGCAACTTCAAGCTAGAGCAGATGCTAGAAAAGCGAAGGATTTTGCTACAGCGGATGCAATTAGAGATGCGCTGAATAACGCCGGAATCGTAATTGAAGACGGCGCTAAAGGATCTTCGTGGCATTTGCAGTAAGAAAGCAACCACACAATAATGCAACGTTAGCAACAGCAGGTAGAATGGAAACATTATGGCAGCATTTAGTTCATTAACAGACCGCCTTTCCAATGCTTTCAAGCATTTGCGCAGTAAAGGCAAGCTTTCGGAATCGGATATTGACGGCACGATTCGCGAGATTCGTCGCGCTCTTCTCGACGCAGACGTGGCGCTGGAAGTCGTGCGCTCATTCACAGCTAAAATTCGCGAGCGCGCGCTTGGCGAAGAAGTTTCCAGGGCTCTTAATCCGGCTCAGCAAGTTGTGAAGATTGTGAACGACGAGTTGACGCAGGTGCTTGGCGCAGGCGTTGACAGGCCGCTTAATTTTGCAAAGCACCCGCCTACTGTGATTATGCTTGCCGGTTTGCAAGGCGCTGGTAAAACTACGCTTGCCGGAAAGCTCGGCTACTGGCTTAAAGATTCCGGTCACACGCCTTTGCTGGTGGCTGCGGATTTGCAGCGTCCGAATGCTGTTACGCAGCTGCAGGTTGTTGGTGAGCGCGCGGGAGTGCCTGTTTTTGCGCCGGAAAAAGGCGTGCAAAATGGCGGAAACGCAATCTCTTTGCCTTGGTTTAGTAAAGGCGATCCGGTTAAAGTTGCGCGCGATTCTATTAATTATGCGCGCGAAAAAATGTACGACACGGTGATTATTGATACCGCCGGACGCTTGGGTGTGGACGAAGCTTTGATGAAGCAGGCGCGAAATATTCGCGACGCTGTGAATCCTCAAGAAGTGCTGTTTGTTATTGACGCAATGATTGGCCAGGATGCTGTGCGCACGGCTCAGGCTTTTAACGACGGCGTGAACTTTACGGGCGTTGTGCTTTCTAAGCTTGATGGCGACGCTCGAGGCGGTGCCGCACTTTCGGTTGCAAGCGTTACCGGAAAGCCGATTTTGTTCGCTTCTACAGGCGAAGGTTTGAAGGATTTTGAGATTTTCCATCCGGATCGAATGGCTTCCAGAATCCTCGATATGGGCGATATTTTAACGCTTATTGAGCATGCGCAGAAGCAGTTTGATGAGGAAGAGTCGCGTAAGGCTGCCGAAAAGATTGCTGAAGGAAGCTTTGGTTTAGACGACTTTTTGGAGCAGCTTCAGCAGGTTCGTAAGCTTGGCTCAATGAAGAAGCTTTTGGGCATGATGCCGGGAATGGCTGCTCACCGCCAGGAGCTTGAGCAGTTTGACGATAAGGAAATTGACCGCACGGAGGCGATTATTCGCTCCATGACTCCAGCTGAGCGCAGGGACACGAAGATTATTGATGGCTCGCGTCGCGCGCGCATTGCGGCTGGCTCTGGCGTGAGCGTTTCGCAAGTTAATGCGCTTTTGCAGCGTTTTGAGCAGGCTGCGAAGATGATGAAGCGCATGAGCGGCGGCGCTGGCATGCCTGGAATGGGTGGAATGCCTGGATTTGGCGGCCCTGGTGGAAAGTCGAAGCGCAAGGATAAGAAGTCCAAGAAGAAGGGCGGGAAGTCCGGAAATCCAATGCGCCGTGAAGCTGAGGAGCGCGCGTTGCGTGAACGACTTTCGGGAGAATCTTCCGGAAATGGCAGTGACGACGTTGCTGGCTCCGCTTTCGCAAAGCCGCAGCAGCCGAATATGCAAAATCTGCCTGAAGGTCTTAAAGAGCTTATGAATTCGGAAGACGCAAATCAAGATAATCAACTTCCACCTAACTTCGGCGGCGGATTAGCCGGATTCTTTGGAAGATGAGTTTTCTGTTAGCGATTCTGTGGGTTATATTTGCGGCGCTTATTTGCTGGCAGTTGCTTCGGTGGTTGCCGGCTGGCGCGGATAAATATAACCCACTTCCGTATATTATTGCGCTTCTGCCGCTTGCAACTTATGTTGCGGAAGCGCTGTTTTTTGTTAGTTTAGGCGCGAGTTTGTGGAATTATTTTTACGCGCCTAATTTAGCGCAATCGTATAATTTCGCTAAATCTTACGCATATTTATGCATTGCTTATGCGGTACTATTTTTGATTTCGCTTAAGTCGTATTCGCCGTATTGGTTTGGAAGATTTAGAAGCGCACGGAAACAAACGCCGGAGAATTTACCGGCAAATGTTCCACAACAACGCAAATCCAGCGACAAACGCCAGAAAATTTACCGGCAAATGTTCCACAACAACGCCAATCCAGCGACAAACGCCAGAAAATTTACCGGCAAATGTTCCACAACAACGCCAATCCAGCGACAAACGCCAGAAAACTTACCGGCAAATGTTCCACAACAACGCCAATCCAGCGACAAACGCCAGAGAACTTACCGGCAAATGTTCCAAAACAACGCCAATCCAGCGACAAAAGCCGGAAAAAACTCCGGCAAATGTTCCACAAAACAGCCAAAACAGCGACAAACACCAGAAAACTTACCGGCAAATGTTCCAAACACCAGCCAAAGCAGCTACATTTTCCGGAAGAATCAGCCTCTGGAAATTCGCGTAATGACGCTTAATTGCAGATACGGAAAAGCAAGTGCTACTCAAATAATCGAAACTGCGAAAAAATACAGCGTAAATACGTTACTTTTACAAGAATTAAGCGAATCCTTAGTAAAAAATCTTGAAAAACTCGGCATTTACGAAATTTTTCCGACTTCTTGCGTAGGTGCCAGAAGCGAGCATAATAACGGCGGTTTTAACGCGATTTTTACGCAATATTCCGCTATTTCGACTTGCAATAATTCAGTAAAAATTGAGGCAGCAAGTGTGCCGAGCGTTACTGCGCGATTAGATTTTGACGCGTCTGCAAACGTTTTTGTAAAGTTCGCTTCAGCGCACCCAAAGTCACCTATGCGAGGTTGCAAAGCTTGGAGCGAAGGAATCCGCGCGCTTGCAAATCTTATAGATTCCGCAGAAACTTACGAAACTGACGAAACTACAGAAACTGCCGAAAATCCTAAATCTTCCGAATCAGCAACTCTTACTATTCTTACGGGAGATTTGAACTCCGCAATAGACCACCCTAGCTTTAGAACGCTTATAAAAGCGGGATTCACAGACTCGGCAATCACGCTTGGGCGGCGACTCAGAACCTGGCCTACGTGGCTTAAGTGGCCGAATCTTACGCTAGATTACGTGCTATTTTGCGCAAAAAACTGCCGCGCTCAAGCCGAGTGGCAGCAAAACGTGGAAATCGCCGGCACCGATCACCTAGCCTACATCGCCGCAATCGCGCTGTATCCACTACATTCACCAACATATTCACCACTACATTCACCAACATATTCAATCGACTAAAACGTCCAAATTAAATAGCCAAAAACGTCCAAGCTCGCAGGCATAATAGATAAGTTATTCGCGCGAATCGGCGCCCTCTTCCCGACCGCGCGAGGAACATGTGGAAGCTCGTAAGGAGTGCCCCACACCCGAACGATATTCCACGACTCTAGTTATAAGGAGAGCCATTTTGGCAACCAAGATTCGTCTTAAGCGATTGGGCAAGAAGTTCTATGCCTTCTACCGTGTAGTCATTTCTGATTCACGCAACAAGCGCAACGGTCAGTCCATCGAAGAGATCGGCGTTTACGATCCAAACAAGCAGCCATCTATGATCCAGATTGATTCTGAGCGCGCACAGTACTGGCTTGGCGTTGGCGCACAGCCAACCGAACCAGTGTTGAAGCTTTTGAAGATCACCGGCGACTGGCAGAAGTTCAAGGGTCTTGACGGTGCTGAAGGCACCTTGAAGACTTCCGAAGCTGGCCCAGACGCTCAGGCTCGTGTGGAAGCTGTTGAAGCTGAAGCTCAGAAGTTGAAGGCTGCAAAGTCCGAAGCTGCCGCAAAGGCACAGGCTGCAGCTGAAGCCGCAGCAAACGAAGCCGAAGAAGCCCCAGCAGAAGCTGAAGAAGCTGCTGAAGCCGAGGAAAAGGCTGAGTAATTATGCTGGCTCAAGCTGTGGAACATCTCATTAAAAACATCGTGGATTTTCCAGATGACGTGTCGGTACGCTCTCACGAAAACGCTCGCGGCGAACTTTTGCGTGTGCGCGTGAATCCTGAAGATATCGGTCGCGTTATTGGACGTGGCGGTCGTACTGCTAATGCTATTCGCATTGTTGTGCAAGCTTTAAGCGATCACAATGTGCGAGTTGACATTATGGACGTACGTAAGTGAGATGAACGTGGCCTTAGACCAACAATCTTTTGACAACCCTCAGCAAAGTCGTAACGACCTGCTGAGGGTTTGTCGTATCGGAAAAGCCCAAGGATTAAAGGGCGAAGTAACTGTGCAAGTCTTCACCGACGAGCCTGACGAGCGTTTTAAGCCGGGAAGTGTGCTTTGCACTGCCGACGCCGACGGTTCACGCGAATTTGTTATTGAGCGCGCGCGAACCTTCAAAAACCGTTGGATTCTGCTGTTTGAAGAATCGCAAAACCGCAACGATGCCGAAGCTCTTAACGGTTTGGAATTGTATGTGCATGCGGAAGATGCGCAGCAGCTTGCTGCCGAAAATGCTTGGTATATTAAGGATTTAGTTGGGCTGGAAGCGCGACTTTGCGAGGAAAATCAGCTTGGACTTCCATCTTGCACTATTGGAAAAGTTGTGGATGTGCTCGACGGCGCGCAATCTTTGCTTAAAATCCGCTTAAATCAGCCGGTTGATAGCGAAAATAAGACCGAAAATAAGACCGAAAATAAGACTGAAAATAAGACTGCGCTTGTGCCGTTTGTGGAAGCGCTTGTGCCGGAAGTTGACGTTGCTGCAGGCTATTTGACTATTGACCCTCCGGGCGGCTTGATTCCAGGGCTTTTGTAGTTTTCGTAGTTTTCGTAGCTTTCGTAGCTTTTGTAGTAGAGTGCATTATGATGAACATCGACATTGTTTCCGTATTTCCTGAGTATTTTCAAATGCTCGATTTAAGTTTGCTTGGCAAGGCGCAAAATAACGGTTTGCTGCAGATTCGCGCGCACAATTTGCGCAAGTGGACTCACGATGTGCATCAGTCGGTTGACGATACTCCTGTTGGCGGCGGCGCTGGTATGGTTATGAAGCCGGAAGTTTGGGCTGAGTGCTTGGATGAGCTGCTGAATTTGCAGGATGCTCAAGATAAGCAAAATACTCAAACGCAAAATACGCAAACGCAAGATACGCAAACGCAAAATACGCAAGATTTACCGATTCTTATCTTCCCTAATCCATCTGCCCCACTATTTACGCAAAAAGACGCAACCGAACTAAGCCGCGCAAATCATCTGCTTTTTGGATGCGGCAGATACGAAGGCTACGACGCGCGAATCCCAGAATATTACCGCGCGAAAGGCGTTGACGTGCGCGAGTATTCGATTGGCGATTACGTGCTTAACGGCGGCGAAGTGGCAGTAAGCGTTATGCTTGAGGCGATTACGCGGTTGATTCCAGGGTTCATGGGAAATCCTGAGTCGATTGTTGAGGAGTCGTATACGGGTGCGGATGCGCTTTTGGAGCACCACCAGTACACGCGGCCGACTACTTGGCGCGGTATAAGCGTTCCGGAGGTGCTGACTTCCGGAAATCATGCGAAGGTAGACCGATTCCGCCGCGACGAAGCGATTTCGCGTACTAGCGAGATTCGTCCGGATTTGATTGAGCGACTTGACTGCCGCGCGCTAGATAAAGCGGATCGCAAAACGCTTATGGCTCTAGGCTGGGAAGTTTCTGCCGACCATCCCCGCAAAAACTCACGCTAACAACAAACGCCGGGAAATTCTCCGGCAAATGTTCCACACCAGCGACAATTACTTTACAGCCACGTAAAGGAAAAAACGTAATCTAGCCAAAAAACGATTTTTCCTTTACAGCGCTGTACAGAAAATAACGTAATCTAGCCAAAAAACGACAATTACTTTACACGAGCGTAAAGAAACAGTCAAAACTATCTCCCGCAAATGTTACAAAACAACGCCAAAACGCTCGCGCGGGTAACGCGCTCGCTACGAAACTCGCGTTGGAAGCACACTGTGCTTCCAACTTAAGCGAGTTTCCGCTCCGAGTTGCCTTCGCGCGCTACGCTTTAAGCGCTTCGGCAGGTCGTCGCGCAAATGTTCCATAAACCAGCCAATCCAGCGACAAAAGCCAGGTAATTCTCCGGCAAATGTTCCAAAAACCAGCAAATCCAGCGACAAAAGCCGGAGAAAAAACAAACTCTGGAAAATAAATTAGTCGCGAGAAGGCTGAATAAACAGCACAGCAGTTTCGCCATAATTGCGCGTATCAAACAGCTCCCACCCCTCAGGAACCGCAGGAACGACGCTACGCGCGCTACGCTCAAGCACAATCAGCGTATCCGCCGCAACACTTGCAACACCATGCGCAATCATCGAAGCCAATAAGCTTTCGCAATCCGCAGTTTCGTAAGCATACGGAGGATCAATAAACACCAACTCAAACGCTTCCCCACTATAA
This sequence comes from uncultured Gardnerella sp., assembly GCA_947088155.1. Taxonomy (GTDB): domain Bacteria; phylum Actinomycetota; class Actinomycetes; order Actinomycetales; family Bifidobacteriaceae; genus Bifidobacterium. Next base: position 13,203 of record CAMUFL010000012.1, read on the forward strand.
TCAGCAACAAACTGCTCCGCGCGCTTACGAACAACGCGCATCGAAAACGCACTATCCCACGATTTCGAACTCTGCAACGTCTTCGCAGTGCGAAGTATAAGAGCCGCCGCCTGAGCGTTCGCTTCAACAGAAACCAGCTCGCGCGCCCCCCGAGAAAGCGCCTCAACACCTAACGCACCCGTGCCAGCGAACAAATCAAGCACGCGCGCATCCGCCATAACATTCCACGAATCGAGGCGCGAAAAAATTGCCTCCTTCGTGCGATCCGTGGTAGGCCTCGTACATGATTGCGCCGAAGTGAGCGGCAGAGATTTGAAACGTCCGGCAATAATATGCATGCTTACAGCTTAGCTGCAGCCTCAAACTGAAACATTTTCCGGAAAATCCCCCGGCAAATGTTCCAAAAAAGCACGAAAGTAGCGACAAAATCCAGGTAAATTCCCGGCAAATGTTCCACAAACCAGCAAATCCAGCGACAAAACCCAGTTAAAACTCCGGCAAATGTTCCACCTATACAAAAAACGACATTTCCTATACGTTGCTGTAAAGGAAATGTCGTTATAGTACGAAAAGCTCGCGCTTGACTACTTACTTATTTACTTCTTCAGGATTCGGGATCAAGAAGGAGCAAGCAAGCGCCAAAGCAAGAAGCACAATGCCCGCAACCATCGACGCCATGTATCCGCCTGTTGCGCCATTAGTTCCAGCGACATTCGTCATCACAGCGTAAAGAATTGCAAAGCTCAAGCCTGCACCCAAGTTAAACGCACCAGCATTCATGCCTGGCAAGTAGCCTGGATTATCTTTTGGAGAAAGCACAATACCAAGTCCATTAAGCATAATGTTCGCAATGCCAGCGTAGCTTACGCCCATAGTGAGCGAAAGCACCACAAGCGCCCACACAGAAGGCACTCCAGCAACGTAAATGCCAAAAAGCACGCCAACCATGCTCAGCAAAATACCAACGCGAAGCACCAAACGGTACCCAAACTTTGCGGCCAAAATACCGGCAATAGGTCCGAACAGGAATCCAATAATTGCGTAAGGAGTAAGCGTTGCAAAGCTCACAACGCTAGTACCCAAATGCACACCAGCCTTCGCATCCTGCGCAAGCTGTGGCACAACGCCATTCATCAAAGCGAACACGCCGGTCATGGTCAAAAGCGTGGAAAGAAGCAAGCCCCATGTGCGACGCTGCTTCATGTAATGCGTAGAAACAAGCGGAGCCGCGCTATTGCCCTCAATCTTCCAGAACACAACGAAGAACACAACAGCCACAACCACAAGCCCTGCAATAATCGTCAAGTTTGCGGAAGCAAGCTTATCAATCTCGTTAATTGCAAGATAAGCAGCCAAGAACGCAATACCAAGCGTTACAACGCCAAGCCAATCCATTCGCGGCGTTTCATCAGCATGAGATTCGTCCGCAACAAGCACAACCATAATCACTGCAACAACAGCAATACCAGCCATCGTCCAGAACACGGAACGGAATCCGTAATGGCCAGCAAGCCATCCGCCAAGAAGCGCATCAACGCCTGCAATACCGCCGTTTACGGAAGTTAAGATTGCCATCAACTTTGCGTAACGCTTTTCTTCCGTCACGCGCACTCGCAGCATAATTAAGCACATTGGCACCACAGGGCCGGACACGCCTTGCAAAATACGGCCAATCATCAAAATGTTCACGTCTGGAGCCAGCGCCGACACAACGCAACCTAAAATCGTAGAAACCAAAATGCCAACGAGCACTTTTTTGCGCCCAACTAAATCTGCAAGACGCGGCAAAAATAGCGAGAACAGCGCGGCAACAGTGAAGAATACAGTTTGAGTTAAGCCGATTTGCGTATCGGTTGTGTGAAAATCTTTTGCCATCGTCGCCAACGCTGGAGACAGCATAGAAACGTTAAGCTGGAACGAAAAAGTGGCAACGAGAAGCGCCATCATAAGCTCAAGAATCGAGCGGCCGCCGTTATTAGTAGCAGCATTACTTGTCTCGCCAGCGGTCTCGCCAGCGGAAAGCGTTTTAGTTGAAACCTCAGTCATGATATGCCCTCTATATAAATTCCGTAAATTGTGGCCAATAGGGGAAATACGCTGTAACTTAAATATCTTATTAAATTTTTATAAATTATCCAATTCTCCTGAGCGCGCCAACAATCAAATCCCAGAATTTATCAAAATCAAGTTTCGTCGCAACTTGCGTATGACACTCAGCAGCCGAAGGCTCAGGCCCACGCAAATCCGCAACCGTCATGCCAAGCGTCAACTTTCCGCTTATTTCAACGTCAAGCGGGCAGCGGCGAGTATTAACAACGTTGCCATCAATCAGGTAAGCAATTGCGCAAGGATCGTGCACTGGCGGATCGACGAAATCTTGATTATTTTGGTACGCTTTACGGAAGAAATCCATAAGATTGCTTGCAAACTCGGAAATAGGCGTGTTTACAGCATCAATTTTTTGCTGCACTTCGCAAGTGCACAAAGCTTGGTGCGTTAAGTCGAGGCCAATCATCGTAATCGGCCAATTCTCGTTAAACACCACATGTGCAGCTTCCGGATCCGTTTTAATATTGAATTCTGCGACCGCGCTGCAATTGCCCACGTGGTATCCGCCGCCCATGAGCACGACTTCTTTGACGCGGCTCACAATGCGCGGCTCCATGCGCACTGCCATTGCAATGTTGGTAAGAGGGCCGGTTGGTACGAGCGTAATCGTGCCAGGATCGTGGTTCATAATGGTGTTTATGATCCAGTTTACGGCGTGACCTTCGTCCAATGGGCGCGTCGGTTTCGGCAGTTTTGCGCCGTCAAGACCGGTTTCTCCGTGAACGTCGGCCGCGACTTGCAACGGTCGAATTATTGGGCGATCGCATCCTGCGTGTACTGGAATGTTGGTTGCGTGCGCCATTTCGAGGGTTGCGCGCGCATTATACGTGACTTTTTCGAGGCTTTGGTTTCCGCCAACCGTGGTTACGCCAAGCAGATTAATATTGGGATTGCCGAGAGCAAGTAGGATAGCCATTGCGTCGTCGTGGCCAGGGTCGCAATCTAAAATTATTGGAGTCATCACTGATCCTTAATATAATCTAACTTTCGCCAGTTTGCAGGTTTTTAGTTTTTGGTTCGCTAGTTTTTGGTTCGCTAGTTTTTGGTTCGCTAGTTTTTGGTTGCAGGTTTTTAGTTTGCTAGTTTTTCACTTTAGTTGGGCGCTAAATTCTAACTTTAACTAGGCCTTTATTTTGTATTTTGTAAGTATTTTGTAAGTATTTTGCATTTAATTACAGCACAAACAATATGCGAAATTTACTTACAAAAATAAACAAATAACCAATAACAAGTATAGCAAAGCAAAGCCTTGACGCAATAAGATTTACTTACGCAAACAAAATTTACGCGCGAAAATCAGAAGCAAAAAGCCCAAAACAATCAGCCAAAAAGCGCAATCTACGCGCGCTCGTGAATATTAGCCATACGGCTGTTAATAAGCTCCGGAGTCAACGACTCATGCACAGTTTGCACAGAATCCGTATTAAGAGCCGCCGCAGCAACAGCAAAACGCCCAGTCGTAGCAGCGTCAAAATCGCTATAACGCGCATAAATCAAAGCCGCAGTAGCAACATCACTAGAACCGTTATCGTTGCCAACTGCCTCAACCCCAGCATTCCCATTACCATGCGCAAGCATCATTCGCTGCACGCGCTTCACAGGAACCGGATAAAACGCCACGCCTTCATCAGCCACGCCGTAAGCAACGCCAGCGCGCCCAGCATTCACAAACACATTCTTAACGCCGCGCTTAAGCAGCACGCTTGCGCAGCGCACAGCGGAACGCTCATCACTTGCGTTAATGCCAGTAAGCGCCTGCGACTCAGCAGTATCCAAAATCAACGTATCAATACGATGCAAACGAGAAAGCACACGCGGTGCCTTAGCATCCGTAATAGCGCGAACGACAATAGGACGACGGTAGCGATCGCACAACCATTCAAGAGACTTTTGCGGAATATTAGTATCCATCACCAAAATGTCCGCGTTTTCAATAATCGACATGCGCTCACGCAAAAAGTCAGGAGTCATATAGTCGTAAATGCTCATGTCGTCCAAAGCGAGAAGGCGCTGGCCGGAAGCATCGCCAACATACATATACGAAGCCGTCATTGAATCCGGAATCTGCTTCGCGTAGCTAATGTCTAAACCATTTGAAGCAGCGTCAATCCTAAACAGTTCGCCGTTGTGATCACTTCCATACACGGAAACCATGCTCGTGCGAACGTTCAACCTTTCCAAAGCGACTGCAATGTTTCTGCCGACACCGCCAAGCGTGTAGCGCACGCGCGAAGCATTCGACGTGTAGTCCATTAAATCTCCGCAAGCGATACCAAGCACATCCATGCTTATGCCGCCAACAACCGTCACATAACTTGGCGGCGTAACAATATACCCTTTGCCGCGCAAGTAGCCTTTGCGAATGAGATTAGAAATGTGAGCCGCAACACCCGAACGAGTAATACCTGCAAGATTTGCGAGTTCCTGCTGACTAATCATCGGGTTTTGTTGAATCCATAACAAAATTTGCTGTTCACGTTCAGTCATTGCGGCCTCATCTCTACTGCGATTCTAATGCGATTTCAAACAATCCTTAATTCGCTTCACTTTCTAGGATATTCTCAATTCTCATAATATGCACGCAAATTAATAAAATTTTCTGTATTTTTGTTGCTTTTTTGCACTAAAATTAACAAAAGTTGAGCGCAATTATAAATTAAAAATAGCTATATTGCAGAATTTTTTACTAAATATAACTTATAATTATAGATAATTTTCTGAATATTTTTTAAGTGCAGAATATTTTTTGTGTACGGTAGTAGGTGCGATTTGCGCACAATTTTAGGTGCGATTACTTGCGATTACTTGCGATTTGCGATGTGCGCAGTTTAGTTGCTGACGATTTGCGCACTTCCGCCGCGCGTAAAGTCAAGCACGGCACCAGCAAGATACGTAAGCGACGAAAGCTGCACGTCATCTCGCAAAACTTCAGCAGCATCATCACGAGCCTGCGCAATAATCTTCGCATCCTGCACAACACGAAGAAGCTTCAAACTAGAGCTACCACCCGACTGCGAATCGCCCAAAACGTCGCCAACATTGCGCAATTCCAAATCTTTTTGCGCAATCACGGCACCGTCAAGCGAATTTTCAACAACCTGCAAACGCTCCTGAGCAACAGTGTCGCCATCAGTTTGCGCAACCAAAAAAGCCCACGAATTCGTGCCGCCGCGGCCAACTCGACCACGCAACTGATGCAACTGCGCAAGACCAAAACGGTCAGCGTCAAAAATCACGATGCAACTTGCCTGCGGCACGTCGACGCCGACCTCAATCACAGTGGTTGCAACCAAAATCTGCACGTCACCGCGCGCAAAACGCTCCATAGTTTCACGCTTAGTAGCGTCGTCGTCACGACCGGTAAGTTGCGCAAATTTAATACCCTGGAATTGTGCGAGCGCGGAAAGTCGCTTCAAAATGCCCGTGACTGTATGCAGTTTGCGAGCAGGAGGTAAGTTGGGGGCTGCTAAATCGGAATCTGTTTTCTGCACATTCGCCAAATCGTCGTCCTCAATATGCGCACAAACCACATACGCACGCTCCCCTGCGTCAATTCGCGCGCGAATGTGCGCAAACATGCGAGCCATCGTATTCGCATCCGATTCCCGCACAACGAAAGTGCGAATCGGCTTTCTGCCACCCGGAAGCTCCGTCAAATACGAAGCGTCCAAATCGCCGAACCAAGTCATAGCGGCCGAGCGCGGAATAGGCGTGGCCGTCATGACCAAAAGATGCGGGGTGATTTGCGAATTGTTGGTACGCGAATTGTCGGTATACGAATCTTCTGTACGCGAATTGTCGGTATGCGAATCTTCTGTACGCGCATTTTCGCTCATCTTGCGCATAAGCACATCGCGCTGCGCAACCCCAAAACGATGCTGCTCATCAATCACAACCAGCGCCAAATTAGTTGGGTTAAAAGTCGCGGAAAAAGCTGCGTGCGTAGCCACAATCAGCGCCGGCTCCCCACTAGCCACGCCCGCAAGCGCGCGGCGACGCTCAGCAAGCTTCATGCCGCCAGTCACAACGATTACAGGAACTTTTATGCTCGCCCGAGCAACCATCTGCCGCAAATTTTCGGCGTGCTGCGACGCAAGAACTTGTGTTGGCGCAACCAAAACCGCCTGATACCCCGATCCGACCGCCTCAAGCATTGCAGCAAGCGCCACAACCGTTTTGCCGGAACCAACTTCGCCCTGAAGCAGGCGACGCATCGGACGACACTCACGCATATCCGCAACAATTTCGTCAATCACTTCTTGCTGACCGTGCGTAAGCTCAAACGGTAAACTTTCTATAAATTGATTGCGCAAACAAGAATTATTACATGATTTTGCTTGATTGGCTTTAGAATTTTCGCGAGATTGCAACACGGCAACTTGCGAAACGAAAGCTTCTTCGTAGCGCAACGCGGCAATAGCTTTGTGAAATTCGTCGGCTGATTTTGGATTGTGGACTGCGCAGATTGCTTCCGCGCGAGTCATAAGATTGCGTTTTGTACGCACGGCTTCCGGCAGAATATTTGGGATTTGCAGGGAAAGTGCGGGAGATTCGGTAGGTGCGGGAGATTCTGAGGATTCTGTGGATTCAGCAGACGCAGGTTCAGCAGACGCAAAATCAGCAGACGCAGAAAGCGCAGAAATCAAAGCAAGAATAGTTTCGTGAATATGCTCGCTGGAAATTCGCGAATTCGCGTGATAAACAGGCTGCGGAGCAGAAAGCCGCGCCAAACCATCTTCGACGCTCCCCACTGTATCGAAAGATTTCGTCAAATCTTCGCGATTTTCTCCCGAATCAACCGTCAAAATCTGCGGATGCGCAAACTGCAATCTACCATTAAAAGCGCTCGAAACGCCGCCAACCACAACGGTCGCGCCCGAATGAAGTCTCGACGAAAGCCAATTAGCATACGCGCGATTTTTTGAAAAATAAATAAGTTGCGCAACCGACTGCTGATCCTGCAAAACGTTTATTTCAAGCCGAAACCCGCGGCGCGCGTTCATTGGCACAACGTTAATCGACTGGATTTGCGCATAAAACGCCACTTCTTCGCCGATTCGCACATCTCGCAAACGCGCGATTTTTAGCGGATTCGTGACTCTGAACGGGTAGTAAGTTAGCGCGTCTTCGATTGTGATAATGCCGAGCGACTTCAGCGCGGAAACGCGGCGCTTATTGCTGATTATTGCGGAAAGCGCAGTGTGCATTGAAGCGTGCATTGAGGTGCTCGCTGAGGTGCTCTCTGAGGTGCTCTCTGAGGTACTCACCGAAGTGCTCACCGAAGCTGATTTCGTTGGCATACTTAGCATATTTCGATTATAAATCATCCGCAAAGCATTTGCTTGCGCGCTCCGACCTGCTTTCGTGCTCAGAGCGTAGCGCGCGATTTTTTCTTTACGACGATGTAAAGGAATGATCGCTTTTCGGCTTGATTTCGACATTTCCTTTACACGCTTGTAAAGTTTTAATCACTTTTCGGCGGAATTTCGATTTTTCCTTTACACGACTGTAAAGTTTTAATCACTTTTCGGCGGAATTTCGATTTTTCCTTTACACGGTTGCATAGGAATTGTCGTTTTTTGTATAGGTGGAACATTTGCCGGAACTTTACCTGGGTTTTGTCGCTGGATTCGCGTTGTTATAGAACATTTGCCGGAGAATTACAGGGCGTTTGTCGCTGGATTCGCGTCATTATGGAACATTTGCCGGAAGAAGAAAAAATCGCGAATACAAAAAAGCCCCGAGCACTGCTCAGGGCCTTTACGATTTAAACGCAATACAATGCGCGATTCACGCCTCAACGCGCTGAACCTTGCCAGCCTTAATGCATTTTACGCACACACGAAGGCGAACATTCTCGCCATCAATGGTGGTGCGAACCGGCTGAAGGTTCGGGCGGAAGGTGCGCTTATTGCGAATGTGCGAATGTGAAACGCTGAAACCGGTCTGCGGTCCCTTGCCACATACTGCGCAACGAGCTGCCATAATGGACTCCTATTTTCTTTGACTTGCAAGTCTTGCGTCATTCAAACGAACAAACTACCCACGCAAACCGCTTTAGCAAATTACCAAAGCAAATCGCACAAATAAATAAGCACGTCTGAACGCACAACTACACAAGTATATCACTTACCAAGACAATCCGCATGCACTAACTCAGTTTTTTCGCGCAAATCCGCAACATTCTTGCAACCGAGAAGCGCCATAATTACGCGAATCTGCTCCTGCCAATCTGCGATTTGTTGAGTAAGTGCGTCCTCGCCTTCGTGCATAAGCGTGTGCAAAAACTCGCCGGCAACACCCACTGCCGAAGCGCCTAACGCAAGCGCGCGCACAACATCAAGCGGCGTTCTAACTCCTCCGCTCGCGAAGATTTCCACAGGCCTAGACTTAAGCGCCTCGCATTTGCGAATATCAAGCAAGGACTCAACGGTTGTAAGCCCCCAATCAGCCAAATAATCGTACACGCCGCGAGCGCGACGAGCGTTTTCAATAGCCACAAAATTCGTGCCACCGCGCCCGGAAACATCCACCGCGCGCACGCCAACATCGCGCAAACGCAAAACATCGCGAGCCGTCATCCCGCAGCCGGTTTCCTTAACAATAACCGGCACGCGCGCCGCCTCGCACTCGCGCACAATCTGCTCAATATTTTGCAGCCAATTTCGAAAATCGCGGTCGCCCTCCGGCATCACAAGCTCCTGAGCCGCGTTCAGATGCACCTGCAACGCGTTTGCCTGCAGCATACTCACAGCGCGCATCGCGTCGCTCGCGCTCGTTCCTGCGCTCACGTTCGCCATCACAAAGCCGCGCGGATTTTCGCTTCTAATCACGCTAAAAGTGCCGGATAGTGCGTCGTTTCGAAGGGCTGCGCTCAGCGATCCGCTCGCCATTGCAACCCCAGTTTTCGCCGCGACACGCGCGAGTTGTGCGTTCACTTTTTGCGCGCGCGCACTTCCGCCGGTCATTGCGTTGATGTACAGCGGCGAGCGCCAGTTTGCGGCGGTTGCGTCTTTCACAAACACGCTCGAATTCACACGCGCAAACACACGCACGCTGGCATCAACTTCCTCCAAAGCCACCTGCGGCAACGCATTCGGCATAAATCGCACGGAATCAAAACCGGAATTCGCGTAAGGCTGGTACTGCTCGTCCGCAAGCGCAATATGCTCGTCTTTTCGGTGCTGGATTGTTCGGGAAGCTTGATTTTCCGGCGATTTGATTGCGTCGGTAGTTGATTGCGATTCGCCGTCATCCGCATTCTCGCCGTCATCCGCAGCTTCCGCAATTTCAATATTCAGCGGCTCAATTCCGTGATTTTTCCAAGCAGATTTCATAGATTCAATCCGATTATTTTCGTAAATTGTAGCGAGCGCAATTCCGCAATCACCGCCGCCAGCGCCGCTAGTTTTCGCCGGAATTCCAAGGAAATCAGCGTCTTCAATAAGTTGCGTAAGCTTCGGCGTTTCGATTGCGGTGCCAGTTAGCGCGCTCAATTTTTGCAATAATTCGCGATTTTTGGCGAAACCGCTGGCAATGTTGTCTAATTCGCAATTTTCTAGCGATTGCGCCAATTTTTGCACGCATATTTCGCTTTGTTCGCAAAAAGTTTGGTAAGTAAAGTTTGCGGTAGATTTTACGGTAGATTCTGCGCTGGTTTTTGCGGTAGTCTGCTCAGTAGATTTTGCAGTAGATTCTGCGCTAGTTGTTACGCTACTTTCTACGCTACTTACTAGCTCAGCGCTAGACGCAGGCGAACCAGTCCAACCCACCAAAAGTTTTAGCTTTTTCGGCACGTTTATTCGTTTAATTTCCAGTCGAGGCCACTTTTTATGCAATAATTTATCGAAGTCAGAGTCGCCGGAATTTATAAGGCTAAGTTCCGCTTCAAGCCACTCGCGATTGTATGCGCGGTACAAAATAACGCCGCCGCAAGAGCTTGCAGCTACATCCCCACCACTGCCGGACTTCTTCACAGTTGATGAAGCAATTAACGAAAGTTTAGAAACCGTTGACGTTTCAAGCTTCAAACCGTACCACTTACAAAGCGCACGAACCACAGCAACCGTAACTGCTGCAGAAGATCCAAGACCGTACTTTTTGCCGGATTTTGCGTCGTCAAGTTCGCTGGAAATATGCAAATTGTAGACGTTACGATTGCAATTTGGCTCGTAAATTTCGCGCGAATAAGCGTCAACTACGCGCATTGCTGCAATAACGTAAGAGTAGGATTTTGCAGAATCTTCCGAATCTAAATCATCCCTATATAAAATATTTCCGTCTAAATCTCGCGTCCAATAAAACGGCTTGTAATTTTCTCCTTCAGAGGTGATTATTCCGTAATATTTTCGCCTATTACCTACGTTTTCGCATAAATTTTCGCGTAAATTTTCTTGCGTATTTTCGCACCGTAAATTTTCATCATCTACCGTAACTTTTACGTAGCGATTCACCGCCGCCACTATCGCAGCCGCGCCGTCAACAACCGCGTATTCGCCCGCAATATAAAGCTTTCCGGAAGCTGTCGCCTGCAATTGAGTCATAATTTCGCCGCCTGTTCCAAACTCACACTTACGCTTACGCCGTTTCCAGCGCGCGCAATCGAAAATAGCGGAGTGCCGGCACCGTTAGCACCACGCGTAACGCCGCCAACCAACTCGCCGCCAACCAACTCGCCATCCGCACAATCACCCTGAATCAAAGCATACTCAACTCGCCCACGCAACTCCTCAGCCGCGCGCTCAGCTAAATCCCCGTCCGTAAGCACCTTCACATTCGGCCCCGCGTCCATGGTGGCCCACACCGGCCAGCCGCACTCGCGCATAGCCTGAACCGCGCGCAGCACAGCGTAAGTTTTATCCGTAAAATAATTCACGGGCGGCGCGGCCTTATGCATAGTCTCGTGCATTCCGAGCGCGTTACGCTCCACAACATCGCCGAGCTTTTCGAGGTCGGCTGCGCGAATCGCCTCAAGCGCATCGGAAAGATCCAACTTCGACTGCTCAACCCACGGCATGTACGCGGGCGAAGTTTCAACCGTGCGGCGCATGGCTTCGCGGCTGGAAATCGGCTTTTTGTGATCATCCAGCGTAACAACAATCATTGCGAGGGTTAAATTTTTCGGCGCGGATGCTGGTGATGCAGCCTCAGCAACCGGCTCAGCAACCGGCTCCGCAACCGGCTCAGCGTAAGACGTTTCGTCATCCTCACCCGCATGCCAAATCACAAGTCCGCCAAAAATCGAGCGACACGCCGACCCCGACCCGCGGCGCGCAAGACGCGAAAGTTCGCGCGGAGTCAGCTTCAACCCAGCAGCAAAAGCCGCCGACGCGCACAAAGCCGCAAATCCCGAAGCGCTGGAAGCAAGACCGGCTGCAGTCGGCACGTGATTGCGCGACACAACTCTCGCTTTCGTTGAAATTCCGGCCTTTTCGCGCACCAAATCAAGCATCGCAATCACGCGACGAAAAGTGGTAGCAGTCGGCAAAAGATTTTCGCCATCCAAAGTGACGGAATCCTCGCTAAAATCATCCGAAAAATTTACGGCGGTTTGCGTGTACAAATCCGAAAGCGTGAGAGAAAGCGATGAAGTGTACGGCAGAATCAGCCGCTCGTCGCGCTTGCCCCAATACTTAATCAGCGCAATATTCGCGTTTGCCGTCGCAACAGCCGAGTTTGGTGCGAGCTGGGCGCTGGCAGTTACTTTTGGCTGAATTTCAACGGTTTTCATGCGATTCCTTTGTTGAAGCGTGCGGTGCGTAGGCGGGTGCGCTGCTAGTTGTTTTGACTTCTGCGTGCGTAGCGCTGTTGGCAGAGTGATGTTGGTGCAGTGCTGCTTACGTAGTGCTGCTTACGTAGCACTGTGTGAGTAGCACTGTTGACAGAGCGATACTGGCAGAACGCTACCGACGTAACGCCGCGTAGAGCTACTTACGTAGTGCTGCTTGTATAGCGCGAGCATAGTGCGCTGCTCTACTTACATATGTATTCTAACAATTCCCAGCGCACAAGCGACATTTACTTTACACTTACATAAAGTATTAATCGCTTTTCGACTTGATTTCGACATTTCCCTTACACCTACGTAAAGGATCAATCACTTTTCGACTTGATTTCGACATTCCCCTTACACCTACGTAAAGGATTAATCACTTTCCCGCAAGATTCCGATTTTTTTCTTTACATGGTTACATAGGAATTGTCGTTTTTTGTATAGGTGGAACATTCTCCGGAATTTTACCTGGATTTTGTCGCTGTATTGGCTAGTTTATAGAACATTTGCCGTGGGATTTCCCGGCTTTTGTCGCTGGATTCGCGTTGTTATAGAACATTTGCCGGAGAATTACAGGGCGTTTGTCGCTGGATTCGCGTTGTTATAGA
>CAMUFL010000013.1 GCA_947088155.1 uncultured Gardnerella sp.
TCTGTTCTCGCTGGTGTTGGTGCTGCTCTTCGCAAGATCCGTCACTAAGCATCGCTGATTCCGTGTTGGTTTAATCCAACGTGGGTCGTGTTTTGTAACTCTTAGTCTGGTGGCTTTCGGGCTGCTGGGCTAAGGGTTTTTATAAGAGTTTTGTGCTTAGCGCGCAGCAGAATCTTCTAGTTTTAAGCCTGTTGGTTTTAAGCTTGTTGGTTTTGTTGCAGTTAGTTTGTTAGTGTTTGCTTGTTGATTTGGTTTGCCAAAAATTTCCTTTTTTGCCATTGATGCGGGTGATGCTGCTTGCTGATGCTGAGTGCTTTGTTAGTGTTGCTTTCCGCTAGGGACGGGTAGTGATGCTACGGTTTTGAGGCTCGGGTTTACGCCCGAGCCTTTTTCTATTCGCAAAATGTAATATTTTCATGCGGAAAATCAATAAAAACTAGCACAATATACACAAAGCATGACACAATAGTACGTAGTGTGTTTTTTGAAGGGAGCAGGTTACGTGAGCGAGCGACAAACCGTGCAACGCTGGATGATTACAGTTGGTGGTGTCGAGCAGGCACGCGTGGGTGCTGGACAGACCGTAGAAATTGGCCGCAAACCTATACGCCCATTGCGTGAAGATGGATTTACACGCATAGACATAGTAGACAATAAACGTTCTATGTCCAAAAGACATGCGCTTCTTATTGTTGGCACAAACGGCGTGGCAACAATCCGCGATTTACATTCCACAAACGGCACGTACTTGGTAGGCGCAAACGGAGATTTGCTGCGCCTTGAGCCAGACGTTGATTTCCAATTGCCAGACAACCTTATGCGAATGCAATTCGGCGACGTTCCTGTTGACTTCGTGCACGTAAAAGACGAAGTGACGGACGAAACACAAGATCACGAAGTACGCGACTTATTCTCCTACGCCACGGATAATGTTCACGAAGAACACGATGAGCCGGATGCGGCAAATCTTTCCGTGGACCAAATCCTCGATTTACGCGCAGGTGAACCAACCGGAATATTCCACTCTCAGTCTGTTTCGCAGCCTGGATTATCTTGGCAGCAAGGCGTTCAAACCCAAAATCCTCTTGAAAATAATTCACAAGACAGCAATTCTTCAATAAATCAAAATGTGGAATTGCCGGTAGTGTGCGAGCAAAAGGAAGAGCCGGTAGAACCACGCAACCTATTCGCTGACGCTAAAGCCATGCAGCCGGAAGACAAGAATCCGGAAAATAAGGATATTAACTACGCTGCGCAAACTAATTCTGCAGACAACGTAGCAAATCCGGCTAATGCGAATGCTGTAAATACGAATGCTGTAAATGCAAGTGTGGTAAATACTGGTGCTATAAACGCGAATCCAATAAACGCGAATCAAATAAATACGAACCCAGCTAATACGAGCGCAATAAACGGCATTAGCAATAACATCGTCAGCAATAACGGCATAAACGAATTAAACAACGCCGGCGATGTAAGCAATGCCGGCAGTATAAGCGATATCAGCAATGCCGGCGATGTAAACGACATCAACGATATTAATCTTTCGAACGATTCGGCATACACTCCAGCTTTTGAACCTGGATCAGTATTCGAAAAAGTTTCTAAAGGTGAGTTTGACGCTCAACAAAATATTGTAGAAGCAGGCGGATTTACTTCCCAAGAAGCCGAAGAAACAGCCGATTTTTCAAAACAGTTTGAAATGGCACAGTATCCGGAACTCCTGCCGTACCTTGCAGCAAACCCTGGTCTGTATGACGATTTATACGCCTGGCTTCAAGCGCAAGGAAATGCCGAAGTGGATGCAGCTCTTGCTCGTAACAGCGGCTACAGCTCGTATCGAAAAGCTATTGAACAGTAAGCAAATAAGCAAGTAGGGTAAGCAAGGTAAGCAAGTAGGTAAGAAAATGAGTGACACAAACAATATTGAACAAGATTTACCGGAGCAAAGCTTTACTGAAACTGTAAACAATGTAAATGGCGCGGACGGCGTTTTGCCTAACGAAACTTCAGCGAACGTGGAATCTACGAACGCGGAATCGGCGAACGCAGAATCGGCAAACGCAGAGTTGCCTGCGGATAATAATTCATCGCAAAATTCGGACAATAACGCTACTAATAACGCTGCTAATAATACTGCTGCCAATAACGCTGCTGCCAATAACGCTGCTAATAACGTCGCCAATCTGCGCGCTAAAGCACTACAAAACATTTCTGCATGGAAGCAGCAGTACCAGTCGCAATTAGCTCCATCGCCGTTAGAAGATATTACGCAGCTGGCAGCTCAGCTAGAACTAACTCACGCGCATCCTTCCGGAATTGCGCAACTTTTTGCAAGCGGAAAAGTCACATTAAAAGCTTTATTCCGCGATGCAGGCATGTTGCGCGCTGCAGGCCGTAAGCTTGATCGCGTTTTTGAAGACAGAGACGCAAAAGCGCACGAAAGCGGCATTTCTGAACTATCTTTAATCGTGGGAGTTGCCTCGTGGAACGGTAACCATGTGCCAGTCCTCACATACCCGGTGCACGTAGTACGTGACGCAAAACAAGACGAAACTGCAGCAACCATTTACTTCTCCGGAAGCGTTGGGCTAAACCATGCGCTTGTTCGCCGCTTAAGCGAACGAGGAATTGAACTTCGCGAAGACGTGCTATTTGACGGCTCACACTACGAAAGCGGCACTCCAGAAACGTCCGTAGTATTTGACGCCATTTGCAATCAAGCGCGCCATAGCTTCCCAGATTTTGATATTGAGCGAGATATTGTGCTCGGCTGCTTTACAGACGCAGGTTCGCGATTCGTGGCAGAAAGTGAGAAAATCCTTCAAGCCTTACGTTCCGGAAACGTGGGAAATACCGTGATTGACGCAATGGCTGGAGACGAGCGTTCAATTGAAATACTTAAAGCGGCGAACAAGCACGCATACAGCCCATTTGACGCAGACCCGCACGGAGAGTGCGAAGTTGGCGACGTTGACAATACTGTGCGCTACGCGGCAGCTCTTGCAGCGTCCGGCAATTCGCTGTTCGTAAACGTTGATTCCTGCTCTGATTCTGCAGCAATCGCAGCGGCTATAGCTTCACGCTCCGTTCTTGCAGGGCGCTCTGTGCTGTATGTGCCGAATGTTGTTGAGCAACAGCGCAGGTTCCGATACACGCTTAATTCTCACGAAATTTCTTCGCTTGCTTTAGATGTTGCGGACGGCCATATTGCTAAACACGTGGACGCGCAGCTTATTAGTGCAGTTGGAGCTCGTCAAAGCGTTGCAACTTCACGCTTTGAGCAGGTTGCAGACGAGCTGGTTGGCGTGCGTTCAAGACTTACACGCTACTTAGGTGACCTTCACGGAATTAGCGAAACTTGGGGAGTTTCAGCTTACCAAACTATACAAAACCTTGCTGCTATCGCAATGCTTCCATCGCATCCTTCTACGCACGTGCGTTTGGATATTGCTGCAGCTCACGCTATTGCCGGAAAAATTGACGCATGGTCTCAAAAACTGCATCAAGCAGACGAACTTGGCGAATTCAACATTAATCCAGAAGACACACCATGGTTCGGAGCGTCCATTTTTAACGAAAACGAAGCTGTAACAGTCTACCAGCGAGTTGTTGACCTGCTGCTTAAACTGCTGCCAGCCACTCGCGAACAAGTTAAAAGTACCGTGCAAAACTGCGGATTCCCAGTGCCAACAACAGCGCGCGAATGGAGCCGCCAAGTTACAGTTTTGAAGAATTTGCGTCGCGTGCTTGACGTGTTCCAGCCAGAAATTTTTGAGCGCGACTTAGATGCCATGATTGAAGCGAGTAAGCCAAAAGCTGTGCGAAAAGCCGAAGGCACCGTTATGGGCTTCTGGGAGCGCCGCCACCATGTGCGCGAAGCTCGTAATTTACTTCGCGTTGGCGCAAAAGTTGACGATTTGCATGAGGCTTTGAAGATTGTTGCTCAACAAGCTGCGCAGTGGCGTACGTTTGTGCCGCACGGCGGGTGGCCGGTTTTGCCTCCAAAATTAGACGAAATTGTGAACACGCAAGAAGTATTGTCAAGGAATTTGATTGCTCTTGACACAGCTTTGGCCACAACTCGCCAAGGCGCAGATCTTGAAAATATTGAGTTTGCGCAACTTGAATCCAGGTTGCAGGCCTTGCACGACGATCGTGCTTCGTTAGATACTCTTCCAGGGCGGTCTAAGCTTGAGCGCGAATTTAGCAATGCTGGTTTAGCTGATTTAGTAAGCGATTTAAGGCATCGTCACATTACTGGCGAGGCTCTTGACGGCGAACTGCAGCTCGCTTGGTGGACCACAGTTTTTGAGGATATTGTAAACTCTTCCGCAATTATTTCTCACCAAGACGGATCTGCAATGCAGGATGCTTCCGACCGCTTTGTGCAAGTAGACACTGAACATGTGCGTTCTATTGGACCAATGGTTCAGCAAGAAGCAATGAAACACTTGTGTGACTTATTATTCTCGCGCACGCAGGAAGCAAATCAACTGCATACTATGCTTGCAAGCAACCGTTCCGGCATTACACTTGCAAAGCTTTTACGCAATTATCCTGAGATCGTTCTTGCAGCCAAGCCAATTATGGTAGCTATGCCATCAACCCTAACAATGATGACGCCGCTAAATCCTATTGCAGATACTGTAATTATTGATTCCGCAGAGCATATATCAAATATTGAAATTTTGTCTATTATTGCTCGCGCGCGTCAAGTAGTCGTTTTAGCGCACAAGCAGACTGTAAGCTCTGAAAGTTTGAACGCTCTTATTTCGCTCCTACCTTCTGTAACAGTTGTATCCCGTGCCACAAGGCGCTCTTTGCGTTTGGCTAGATTCTTGGAAGAGAACGGCTACGGTAAGCTTCGTCATGACGTTCCTGTTGAGCGTTTGCAAGGTAAAGTTCGTTTGCATCAGATTGAAGCTACCGGAGTTCCGGTGCTTTCTTCGGGTCTTATTGAAAGTAGTCAGCGCGAAATTGACGAAGTTGTGGAGCTTATTCGTCAACGTGCTAAGACTTTTACTGTTGTTCCTTCAAGCTACGTTCTAGTTGTTGTGACATTAACGAACGTTTTTCGTGCTAGGTTGGGTGCTGAGCTTAAGTCGCTGGCTATTAAAGACGAGAATATGGCTCGATTCTTGCGTCACGTGCGTTTGATGAGTGTGCATGAGGCTTCTGGAGCGGCTGCAACAGACGTGATTCTTTCGCTATGCTACGCCAAAACTTCGCATGGCCGCCTGCTGCAGCAATTCGGCATGCTCGAAGAAGACGGCGGAAGTGCCATGCTTCTTGACGCTTTAGCTCTTGCTCGCCGTCACTTAGATATTGTCAGCGCTTTTACTTCTAAAGATATGGAAGATGATCGTTTGCATAAGAGCGGTCCTAAGCTGTTGAAGACTATGTTGCAATGGGCTGAACAGTTAAGCGGAGATCCGTTGCGTCCGGAAGATGCTCACGACGTTGAAGCAAAACTTGCTGCAGAATCCGCCAAAGACAACGTGTTGTTCACAGATTTGGCTGAGCGTATTCGCGCTCGCGGATTGCGTGTGGCTGTTAATTACGGATTTGATAACGGACTTCGAATTCCTTTAGTGGTTGGACTTGCGGATAAGCCGTTTGCTTTGGCTGTTCTTACGGATGACGCGCAGTTTATGAGCATTCAGTCTACGCGTGAACGTCATCGCATGATTGTTCAGGATTTGGAATCCTTGGGCTGGTCTGTTATGACAGTGTGGAGTGTTGGCGCGTTTGTTAATCCCGAAAAGGAAGTTGATCGCGTTATTTCTCGCCTTGGTGAATTGTACGGTGACAACGAATAATGGTAGCTCCGTACGATCCGAATCGACGCTGCCCGCGTAAAAATATGCGAGTTGTTCGTAAAGGTTCTGAGCTTTTTGACGCTGATGGCGTAAGGTTGGAGCCTTCTGACGAGCTTACTTTGCAGCAGCGTAATCAAGATGACGATAAGCGTATTTTAGGTGAGTTGCCGCCTCATTGGGCTGTGTTTTACACTAAGCGGTCTGCTTGAGCTTGACGGCATGTAGTTGAGTTTGTGCGTCGTGTAGTTGAGTTTGAGCGCTGAGTTTGTTTGTAAGCTATGCTTTTGCTCAACTGTCATGGTGTGTACTAGGATATGTGAAGGAACAGTAAGCTTACGCTTACGTGCTCGCGTGATTTCGGAGGGACTTTTGCCTACTTATCATTACCGTTGTAAAGAATGCGGATACGATTTTTCTAAATATCAATCATTTTCGGATGAGCCTGTTACTCTTTGCCCCCAGTGTGGCAAAAAGTCTGTGCGCAAAGTGTATTCTGCGCCTCCAATTAACTTTAAAGGCAAGGGTTTTTATCGCACAGATAAGTAACTTACTAATAAATACTTACTAATAAGTAACTTGCAAAAATATAGTAAATAGTAAGTAAATATTTGCAATTATTGCGCGTTGGTATGTTTTATCCACAACGCGCATTTTTTATTGCGCGACTCTTTTGCATACGTAACAATGCAAATATGAGTGAACAATATTCTTTATTTTCGAATCTTCAACGCTCTAGTAAGCACAGTGTGTTAGCGCGTAGGCGGCAGCGTGCATTTATGCAAAAAATTATCGTCGTTTTATGCGCAGGCGTTATGTCTTTGCTAGTAATATCCGCAATTGTCGATGCGCAAGCGACGCAAGTAATACCAGTAGCAACGCGTAATATTCAGCAGGGTTCGAAAGTTACAGCTAACGATGTTAATTACATTCGAGTGCCGAAACATTCCGTATTTCGTCACACACTATACGAGCGCGTATATTCGCATAATCTTCTTATTGCAACTTGTGACATACAATCAGGAATGCCAATTTTCCAAAATTCTGTGAGTCGTGTGCCGAATATTCCGCAAGGTTTTACCGCTATTGCCGTGCACTTATCTAGCGCGGATCACACGCTTATACCTGGCGAAAAAATAGATCTTGCTTTTAGTAAACCTATTCAAGATTCTGCAGAAGACGCTAATAATTCACCCAAAAATAGTGGTTCGCAAAGAAACAAAAGCAATAAAAATGATGACGAATTTAACGAAACCGATACTCATGGTATTGATAATAGGTATGTTGAAATTATGCATAACGCTATTGTGATGCGAATATCTAAAACCCAGCAACAGGCGCAAAATCAGCAAAATACGACTACACTAGCCATGCCTGCGGCGGACGCTCTGAGATTACTGCAAGCTCAGTCTGCGAATCCTTCACTTGCGATTGTTGCTATGAAGCACACAAATAGTCAGTAATGAGAATTGGCGGTTGCGAAAATAGTTGGTTGCGAAAATAGTTGGTTGCGAAAATAGAAAGTGACATGAATAGCTGGTAATGCGACTACACAGCATATTGTGTGGGGGTTGAGGCTTTAAGCCTACATTTTGACGACACGCCGAAACGTTTATATTGCTACACATACCGCGACTTCCTTATATTAATAACTATGGGTTATGAATCGGTGAGTGCGCTAATTGTGTTAATCATCCTCGTAGCCTTATGGTTCGGGTGGTTGCCTAATCACACGATTAACGGCATGAAGACTATGCTTGAGCATCGTGAAGATAGGTTTTCACCAACGCTCCATCTTGTAGGTGAGTGGAGTATCGCGCGTATTTGTGACGGTACTGGTATGTTGGCAAAAGAGGCTTGTATGCAACCGACTCAGCAAAAACGAAAATTAACACCTGAACGTATTGCGCGTATTCGTGCAGCTCGACGTGCTGCAATTCGTCGCCGTTGTGTGCTGGTTGCTTCTCTTGCTGTGTTGACTTTTCTTGTGTTACTAGCAGGTTGCTCTGGTCTGTTTTCGCCGGCTTTTGCGCTCATTCCTGGAGCAATGCTTGCTGTTGTGCTTTATTTTGGTTCGCGTGCGTCGAAGCATGCGCGTCAATGGGAAGCGCGCGTTGCGAAAATGGGTGCAAATTCAAAGCGCAATGTGGAAGATTCGTTGTACGAGAGCCATAACAGTGATGTTGTGAGTAGGTTGGGTAATCGTAGCGGTGTAGGCGCTATTGATGATGGCACTGCGGTTGATGGCGCTGTGGTTGATTGTGCTTCGGTTGCTGGAGATGCATTTGCGGATGCCTATAGGGTTGAGAATTTTGAGGTTTCTGCTTCTGGCGCTGAAAGTCGTGCTTTGGTGGAGAATTGTGGTGATTCTCGCGACGATACCGCAACTTCTGTTATGGAGCAGCATGAGATTAGGGTGGCTTTGCGTAGGGCTGCAGAAGAACGTGATGCTGTTTTGCGTGAGCGCAACGCGTCTAAGAGTAGTGAATTTGTGAATAGTTCTTCTGAAGATGCTTCTGATAATGCGGAAGCTGCTTCGAACGCTAATAATAGTCAGGATTTGATTTCGTTCTCTTTGGGTTCTGATTCGCAAAATGAATCGAATAATTCTTCACTAAATATCGCTCCAGAAAGCTTGGAAATTAAGTCAACTAAGCAGGTGGCTAAGGCAATTCCTGTTGATAAATCTGCTGAAACTATTAAATCTGCTAAATCTTCTAAAGTTATTGAATCTTCTGCAAACGCGAATTCTTCGAAATTCCATGCTGAAGAGCAGACGAGTGATGTAGAAGCGCCAGAAAGCTCCGAAGATTCGCTTGGTGTTGCAAATCTGCATGACGTTCTTGCTCGTCGCAATAGCTAAACTAAAGATTTTCTAAAAAATTTAGCACTCTAGTTGGCAGAGTGCTAAATTCGCGGTACCATAAAAGACAGAACGCAAGTGCGATTGCGGACGTGATCGTCAGCCTCGTCGGATTGTGGCTTGCGTGCAAAGATAGTATCTCTCTTAAGAAAGAGGTGGCGACAGTGTCGATTAAACTCACACCGTTGGAAGATAAGATTATTGTGAAGCAGGCTCAGGCGGAAACTCAGACTGCTTCTGGCTTGTATATTCCAGATAATGCGAAGGAAAAGCCGCAGCAGGGTGAGGTTCTTGCTGTTGGTCCTGGCCGTCGTGACGACAAGGGTGAGCGCATTCCTATGGATGTTAAGGTTGGCGATAAGGTGCTGTATTCCAAGTATGGTGGCACTGAAGTGCATTACGAGGGCGAGGATTACTTGATTGTATCTTCTCGTGATGTGCTTGCTATTCTTGGCTAGTATTTAGCCTGTTGAAACGATAAAACTTACGCTGGTAACGACGGAAACGTTGTTCCCAGCGTTTTTTTTTATTGTGCAATTAAGTCGTGCAAGTAGTATCATGGAGAAGTATGACATACAAACACCGTAATATTTTAGATACGATTCCTAACTACAAGCAGGGAAAGCCAGCTCCTAAATTGGACGGCATTCGTGCGTATAAAATCTCAAGTAATGAAAATCCATATGAGCCGCTTGATAGCGTAAAAGAAGCTATTGCAACTCGCGCACTTAATGTGATTAACCGTTATCCTAATATGCGTGGAACGGAAGTTGTTGAAGAACTTGCTAAGCGCTTTGGTGTAACTTCGGACGAAGTTGTGCTTGGTTGCGGATCTACAGAAGTTATTACGCAGCTTGTTGATTTGGTTGCTGGTCCTGGCGACGAAGTTGTGTACCCGTGGAGAAGCTTTGAGGCTTACCCGATTATTGTGACTGGCGCGGGCGCTACAAGCGTTAAGATTCCTAACCGTGCTGACGGTTCTCACGATATTGACGCTATGATTGCTGCTATTAACGAGCGTACGCGTTTGGTTATTTTGAATAATCCTAATAACCCAACTTCTGCTTCGCTTAGTGAGGAAGAAGCTCGCAAGGTGTTGGATGCTGTGCCAAGTGACGTTCTTGTGCTTATTGACGAGGCTTATGTGCAGTTTAACACTGCTAAGGGCACGGCAGATGGCATGAAGTTGTACAAAGAGTATCCAAACGTGGTTGTGGCTCAGACTTTCTCTAAGGCTTATGGCTTGGCTGGTTTGCGAATTGGATATGCGATTGCTCCTGCAGACGTTGTAGAGGGCATGCGTAAGGTTGCAGTGCCGTTTGGTGTGTCTCAAGTAGCTCAAGTTGCTGCGTTGGCTTCGTTGGAAGATGCTGCTAACAAGGAGATGCAGATTCGCGTTGAAGCTCTTGTTGCTGAGCGCGAGCGTATTGTTTCCGCTTTGCGTGAGCAGGGTTGGAATATTACTGATGCTTACGCAAACTTCTTCTGGATGCCGTTTGGCGATGAAACTGAGCGTGCAACTGAGCGTTTTGTGGCAGCTGGCTTGTCTGTTCGTGCATTTGCTGGTGAGGGTATCCGCATTAGTATTGGCGAACGTGAGGCAAATGACCGCGTGTTGACAATTTGTGAAAAATTAAAAAATGACGGTTTTTCGCTAAATAACTAGCTTTTTGCTGGAATTTTTTCCGCTTTCGGCGTGTCTTAGACTTGCATTAGTCGCGCGCTCGTGGCAGAATAACAAAGTTGCCGTTTGAAGTTCACTTCTTACGGAGACTGCTGGCGGGTTTCCCAAGTGGTCAAAGGGAGCTGACTGTAAATCAGCCGCTTCGTGCTTCAGTGGTTCGAATCCACTACCCGCCACGCCTCGATAGCTCAGTGGTAGAGCACTTCCTTGGTAAGGAAGAGGTCGTGAGTCCGATTCTCACTCGAGGCTCTCTGGCGGGGTAGCTCAGCTGGCTAGAGCGTACGACTCATAATCGTAAGGTCAAGAGTTCGAGTCTCTTCCTCGCTACAACGGCCAGTAGGAGACTGGCTGGCCAACAATGAATTGTAGAGGTGAACGAAATGGCAAGCAAGAGCGCTGACATCCGTCCGGGCATTACGATGGCATGCACGGAGTGCAAGGAGCGTAATTACATCACGACGAAGAATCGTCGTAACACGCCTGATCGTCTTGAGTTGAACAAGTTCTGCCCACGTTGCGGCAAGCATACGCTTCATCGCGAGACTCGCTGAAAATATTCAGCTTGCTGCGTTAATATAGCGTCTTGTTTTAGACTTAATTTGATTGCGCAGATTTTATACTTATTACCCCGCTTTTTGCGGGGTTTTTGTTATTTGTTGCTGTTAGAATTTGAACCATGACTATGCAAGCATCTTTGGCATCTTTGGCAGATAATCCAGCGTTTTCGGACCTTACAACAATTGGAGTTGGTGGCAAAATTGCTCGTTTTGTAGAGCCAAAAACGCGTGTTGATGTGATTGAGGCTGTTGAGGATGCAGATTGCGCGAATCTGCCTTTATGTGTTATTGGCGGCGGCTCTAACATGCTCGTAAGTGATGAGCCTTTTAACGGAGTTGTGGTTCGTGATGCTCGTCGCGCTATTCATGTTCTTGATGAAGCAGCTCCAGCAGAAGATGGTGTTGATAAAAGCGGCGCTCATTTAGTGCATGTAAACGCTGAAGCTGGTTGCAATTGGGATGATTTTGTTTCTCACGTAATTGAGCTTGGCCTTGAAGGCGTTGAGGGGCTTTCTGGTATTCCTGGCACTGTTGGAGCGTCGGTTGTGCAAAATATTGGCGCGTATGGTCAGGAAGTGTCTCAGAGCGTTACTTCTGTGGAAGTTTGGGATCGTGAAAATAAAGTAACGCTTGAATTGCAAAAAGATCAATTGCGTTTTGGCTACCGCACTTCTGCTCTTAAGCAAAGCATGTATGCTGTTGCAGGAGTTCCAGCGGATTCCTATTTTCCTACTCCGCGTTACGTTGTGTTGTCGGTTACGTTCTGCTTGCATCATAGCAGCACTGGCATTGTGGCTCATTCGCAGCTTGCTCGTGCTTTGCGTGTAGAAGTTGGAGATCGCATGCTAACTCAAGCAATTCGTCGTGAAGTTTTGCGTGTTCGCGCTTCTAAAGGCATGCTTGAAGATGCTTCTCGTTACGAAAATAAGTGGATGCAGGGTGCAAAAAGTGCTGCGGGAGTGGAATCTGCTTTGAATTTGCAGAAGGAAGATTATGTTGCTGGGCAGTGGCATGAGGGTGACGATTTTTACAGTGATCGTCATAGTTGCGGTAGTTTCTTTATGAATCCAATTATGACTAAGGCTCAAGCTGCTTTGCTTCCGGAGGATGCTCCGCGTTTTGACGCTGTTCTTGCCGATGGCTCTGACGGCGTAAAAACTTCTGCTGCTTGGCTTATTGACCATGCTGGATTCCACAAGGGGTTTAGGCTTGTGGAGGACGGTAAGGCTTCTCCTGCTGGTCTTTCTTCTTTACATACTTTGGCGCTTACTAATCGTAATAATGCTACTTCTAGTGACGTTCTTGCTTTGGCAAAAACTGTTATTTATGGCGTTAAAAATAAATTTGGAATCACATTAGTGCCTGAACCAGTGCTAATAGGAATATCTGTAAACTGAAAATTTTACGCTTATATTCTAGGCTATACAGTAATATATCCGTCTATTCAATAAAATTTCGTAAATGATAAAGGAACACACGGTAAAACTACCGTATAAGCGGTGTTTTGTGTAATATTTACCTAAATTATTTATATAAGATTTCTTATTTATCCCCATTTGTGAATTAAATAAGAATTTTTATATAAATAACGTCGCAAGTGTTCCGCATAATTCGTTGATGCGTTGCTAATTGCGTCTATACCTTTATACCTATATCTCAACGAAAGTGCGTTTATTATGCAAATATGGAGAAAAAAGTCTGTTGAACAGACTATCGCAGAGACAATGGATGGCGATCGCCATCTTAAACGTACCTTAAATGCGTGGGATTTGGCAGTTATGGGTGTGGCTGTGGCTGTTGGTGCCGGTATTTTCTCGGTCGGTGCCCAAGCTGCTGCATTCCATGCCGGTCCTGCAGTAATTATTAGCTTCATTATTGCAGGTGTTGTGTGCGGTTCTGCTGCAATGTGCTATGCAGAATTTGCATCAATGATTCCGGTTGCTGGCTCCGCGTATACCTTTACTTACACAACAGTTGGCGAGCTTATTGCTTGGATTATTGGCTGGGATATGATCCTGGAAATGCTGATGGCTGGCTCGGTGATTGCAAAGTATTGGGGCGTGTACCTTAACGATTTGATGAAGCTTTTTGGCTTGAATATGACCACAAGCTTTAGTCTGGGCGGTTTTACCGTTGATGTGGCACCAATTATAATCGTTGCATTCTTTACAACTATGCTTGTTCTTGGAACTAAGCTTTCCGCACGCTTCGACGGTGCATTAACAATTTTGAAGATTGGTATTGTTCTGTTCGTGGTTGTTGTTGGCTTCTTCTACATTAAGGCTTCTAACTTTACGCCATTTGTTCCACCTGCAACTGATGTTGCTAGTGTAAAGGGAATGGAAGTTTCCGGCGTTATGTCACAGCCTTTGTGGCAGTGGGTAACCGGCATGCAGCCAGCCGTTTATGGCATTCCTGGCATTCTTTCCGGTGCAGCACTCGTGTTCTTCGCATTCATCGGCTTTGACGTTGTGGCAACCACTGCTGAGGAAACTAAGGATCCGCATAAGAACATTCCACGAGGCATTGGCCTTGGTTTGCTTATTGTTACCGTTCTTTACATCCTCGTTGCAGTTGTGACAACCGGTATGGTTTCCTACAAGGATTTGGCTAAGCAGGCAGCTCCTTCGCTTTCTACTAGCTTCGAACTCGTGGGTGCTACTTGGGCTGCAAAGATTATTTCCCTCGGTATTGTTATTGGTTTAACAACCGTTGTTATGGTTCTTTTGCTTGGTCTTACGCGAATTATCTTCGCAGTTAGCCGCGATGGTTTGCTTCCACGTAGCTTCTCCAAGGTGAGTAAGCGTGGTATTCCTGCAAGGCTTCAGATTGTATCCGGCGTTGTTGTGGCAGTTGTGGCTTCCACTCTCGATATTGGCATTCTTTCTGACATGGTTAATATTGGTACGCTTTCTGCGTTCCTGCTGGTTTCCGCAGGTGTGCCGATTATGCGTATGCGCAGGCCTGATTTGCATCGTTCGTTTACTGTGCCAGGAAATCCGTGGCTTCCGCTGTTTGCAGCACTTTCCACATTCTGGCTCATGCTTAACTTGTCTGTGCTCACATGGATTCGTTTCGCAGTATGGTTGGCAATTGGTTTCGCAGTGTACTTCGGCTACTCTTACCGCAACTCGTTGCTTGGAAAGCAGCTTCGTAAGGCTAAGAAGCTAGGTGTTCCGGTTGAAACCTTGTTTGCTCAAGATGCTGCTGCTGCAGAAAAGGTTGCAGAAGGCGAGTCAGAAGAGCAAGCTCGTGCAGAAGCTAAAGCTGAAGCTGCTACTGCGCAAGCTGCTGCTGAATAAAACTAGTAATCGAAACTAGTAATCGAAACTAGTAATAAAAAAGTTGGCAATAAAAGCCAGCAATAAAATAGTGCTGACTAGCATTACCTAAATAATTACGGAGCCGACATGCGAATTTTCGTGTGTCGACTCCGTTTGTTTTAAGACTGCTTCAAAGTGGACTATAATAGAAAAGTTGCATAAAAATATGATTTGCGCGTGGAAAGTAAATATGCAGAAAGGAGGGCATTTATGCCGTATGTAATCGCAGAGCCGTGCGTGGATGTAAAAGATAAAGCTTGTGTGGACGAATGCCCTGTTGACTGCATTTACGAAGGTGATCGCACGCTTTACATTAACCCGAACGAGTGTGTTGATTGTGGTGCTTGCGAGCCAGCTTGCCCTGTAGAAGCTATTTTTTACGAGGATGACTTGCCAGAAGGCTGGGAGTGGTATCGCGATGCGGCGGTTGACTACTTTGACAAGCTTGGAGATTTAGGTGGAGCTACAGATGCTGGAGCTTCCGGGTGGGACGAAGAGCATGTTGCGGCACTTCCTTCGCGCGCAGATAAAGCAGGTAGCTAACCACTTGCAAAGTATTGTTTAATGTGGCGCGAGTTCACAATCCAATGTGGGCAGCGTTGTTGCCGTATTTTTTGCGAACAGCGTCTAAAGCGTGCTCTGCGTGACGCAATCTAGTATTCTTATTCATTGCAGATACGCTGTTTTGCGTAAGATTTTTGGATTCGCGCGTATTCTCTTCCAAAATATCGTTTAGAGAAGGCTGAATTGAAACCTGATTTGCAGAAACAAGATTATTTGCCGTAATACCAGCTAAACGAACAGGGCTTAAAAGCTTTGTGTTATTGCCGCCGAGAATGTAATTATGCACTGTTGGATTAGCTTTAGAAAGCAAATCTATAGCATGTTTGTAAAACTCGTGCGTTGAATCAGTTGCATTGTGCAAAGTGGAAGATCTAGTAACATAATGCAAATCGCTAAATCGCAGCTTTAGTGTTACCGTGCGCGCCATAAGCTTACGTTTGCGCAATTGCTGAGTTACTTCGCTACAACATTGCTGGAGTAACTGTTTAACAACATTCTCATCCGTTGTGTCTGCGTCAAGAGTTTGCTCAGTGCCAATAGATTTTTCCGGTGCGTGCGGTGTTATAGTGCGTTCGTCTATGCCTCTAACTGCTTGATATATCATCTTCGCTAAGATTTGAGATCCTGTTATGCGAGTAAGCGTTGCCTCGTCAACATTTTTAAGCGACGCAACTGTAGATAACCCCCAATCTTCAAGCTTATGAATTAAAGATGGTCCAATTCCTGGTATTGCTCGCAAAGGCATTATTGACACAAAATCTTCATTACATTTTTGCGGAATAAGAAGCATGCCATTAGGTTTTGCGTTAGTTGAAGCCATTTTTGCAATAAGTTTATTACTGGCAATACCAACCGAACAAGTAATATGATATTTTTCAAATACTTCTTTTCGTATCCAAGCTCCAATATTTACAGGCGACTTCCATTGCAATAAAGCTGATTCGACATTCATATAGCATTCGTCAACAGAAACTTTTTCGACTTGATTAGTAATACGCAAAAAAATTTCTTCAAAAATACTTTTGGAAACGCTTGAATAGTAGGGCATATCAACCGGCAGAAAAACTCCTCGCGGACAAAGACTTCGCGCCTTCACAACGGGAATTGCGGAATTAACTCCGTAAGCGCGCGCTTCATAACTTGCTGCAGAAACAACAGCACGGTTTCCAGTGCCAATAATTAGCGGCTTTCCTTTAAGTTCCGGGTGCCTTGCTGCTTCTAATGAAGCGTAAAACGCGTCCATATCAACATGAAGCATGTTGCAGCCGGAGGTGTCGTGCCCCCAATCGCGTTTTGCTGCTTGTACTCTCGGTGCTGTGCTCATAAATTTATAATAGAACAAACGTTCGATTTTATTGAGAAAACTAAAATTTTTTTGCAAAAAGGCGAATTTCGGCGATATATTCATGTAGGGTTGTTGCTATGAAGCAATTTGTCGTAAATGTATTACACCGCATGCCAGTGCTGCTGATCATAGTGATTGAAGCTGCGATGGTGTATACGGCGACGTCTGTTGCGAAAGTTGCGTTTAGTCAGTTAGATCCACTTTATGCTGTTTGGTATCGCGTTGGTTTTATGACTTTGCTGCTACTGGCATGGCGTAGGCCATTTTCGCGCGAAAAACGTAGCTTTTTGCCAAAAACTTTGCGCGAATGGGCTGTTGTTGTTGCGGTTGGAATTTCTTTAGTTGCTATGAATACCATGTTTTATGTGGCAATTAGCTGCATGCCAGTTGGTGTGGCTGTAACTATAGAATTTATTGGCCCCTTGCTTGTGGCGGTTATTACTGGGCATGAGTGGCGCGAAAGAGTTGGAATAGTGATTGCGGTTTGCGGAATTGCTTTGCTTGCAAGCGCTTCTATGCATAGTGCGGTAGGCTCGCATTTTCTAATAGGTTTATGTGCTATTCTTATTGGCGGCTCAATGTGGGGCGTGTATATTGTTTCTGGGCGAAAAATTGCAAAAGCTTCGCATGCTATTGACCGCGTAAGTATTGCTGCTCTTATTGGTTGGTTGTTGCAGTCCACAGTTCTTGCGGTTCCTTCAGTGCAGCACGTTGTTTGGCCTAAAGCGGAAGCTACGTGGGCTGCTCGCCCTGGAGGCTCTTTTGCTCTGCTAGTTTTAATGCTTGTGATTGCTGTATGTGCTTCATTCTTCCCAGCTTTGCTTGACCAAGTTTTGCTTAAGCGTGTTACTTCCGCAAAATATTCTGTTATGCAAGCACTGTATCCTGCAATTGCGGTTGTTATTGGAATGGGATTTGGCGAAATTCCAACTTTAACTGATATTGCTGGCATAGTTTTAGTTATGTGTGCTGTGGTTGTTACGTTCTCTGGTGATCATAATCCTGTTTAGTGCTTTGATTGATTTTTAAGTGTGTCGTCGGGCTTGTTTGCAGTCCTTAAGAGGTGCTATAGTGTCAATCTGTTGCTGATTGTACGCAACAAATAATTGGAGTCATGCCTGAGTGGCCGATAGGGGCACCCTGCTAAGGTGTTAGTCGCGTAAGCGGCTCGAGAGTTCGAATCTCTCTGACTCCGCGATTACTCCGGATTGTTTTTGCAGTCCGGAGTTTTTGTTTTCGTCGTAAGTTGATTCTTTTTGTGTGCAATTTTGGGAAATAACCCGAAATAACCCACAATTTTATAATTCCTTCGGTTAATAATCCCAAAATTTGTGGATTTGTGTATAACTTTCCTTATTTATGTACCTTTTAACCACATTGCTAAAAAAATATTTACGCAATGCTTCTTTATGACCATAGTTGATGTCATGAGCGCTCGTATAAGGGCGTTCAATATAAACATTAAGGGATGGGATAAGGAGGTTCTTATGAAAAAATATGGAGGGAAACACCTAAATGTTTATTGTGTAAATAAGCTACTAAGTTGTGCGAAAAGAAAGGCAACTCGCTTAATCGCATTATTGGTGGCATCATTTTGTTTAATTCCAATTGCATTGTGTGGGCAAATTGCTTTAGGCTTCGATCAACTTCCAGGTTATTTTTACAATCAATCAGATACTTTGCCAATATTTAAGGAGAAGCATAATTTTAAGCTTGCTCCAATTCCTAATTATAGTAATAGTGCGTTTTATACTCGTTATTGCGTTGAATCAACTGAGACTTATAGTATGTTAGCGCATGGTTCTTGGTATGACCAACCATATGATGATTATAGGATTGCTGCAAAGTTAATAAATTCTTACAAGTATATTAACGATGATTTTAATCAGGCGTCTATTGCTTATGCAATTCACGATCACCTTGATTCAGATAAAAACCTGTGGCAAACAGTTGTTAAAAATGGATTTGAAGGTGTTGAAACCGACAAGTTAGCTGATAAAGCTAAAAGTATGTGGGAAAGCGCAAGAGCTTCAACTCCAACAACACTTGAGATTCAAAATGAATATACAAACGGAAAACGCACCGGAGTGTTGCATTTAGCCTTGCGAAACGCGGATAAAGAGTTTGTGTATGGCACAAAAATCAAAGTTACTTCTGACGATAATCGTGTGAAATTTGGTAGTGTTCCTGGCTCTGTTGAAGTTACTTCAGATAACAAAGTAATAGATATTCCGTGGAGTGCTAAAGAAGAAGGTACCGCTAAAGTTACTGCTTCTTACGAAGCACCTAAAGTTGAGCGTTTTTATTCTTCTGAATCACAAGATTATATTCGTACTGAAAGTGATAGGGCGTACGAAACAAGTGAATCGTTTAACGTTAGGAAAGATTTTTACCCAGTTTTGACTTCAAAAATGAATAAGCATAAGTTGCGTGCTAACGAAAAGGTTGATAGCGAGGTAAAGGTTGCAATACCTGGTAAAGATGATTGGCCTAATAAGCTTAATTTGCACGCGCAAGGCTACTATTTTGTTGGCTCGGATGATGCGATTTTGCACATTGACAAACCAGGAAATAATGAGTCTGCACAAAAATATTTGCAACGAATTCGTGAAGTAAAAAATTTGCGTCAAGTTGCTGCAGCTGAAGCAGATTTTTCAAATGCGGATGAGAAGGTTCTGCCGAAAGCGAAACGTGCTAGTGGGGATATTAATTCTGCCGACTTAAAAAATGCTGCTGATTATAAAGTTGGTAATGAAGAAGTTGGTAAATTTGGCACGTGGGTGTGGGTTATTGCTCGAGAAGCACAAAACGAAGATGCTGCAAATATGTTGGAAGATGACATTGTGCAAGTGTTTGGTTCAGCAGACACTACTGCAGTGCATCAATCAACAGTTAAAGCAAGCGTTACTACAAAGCAGAAAACGTTTAGTGTGGGTTCGGAAATTGCAGGTGAAATTACTGTAGAAGGTTTGCCGGAATCGTATGGATTGTTCAAAGGCAATGGAAATTACGGTTTTGACGGTGATAAGGACGCTCATATTCGTGTGTGGTGGGCTGGAGCAGGCACGGAAAATCCTACGAAACAAGATAACGATGCGTATGATCCAGCTAAAAATAGCACGTCAGGAGCTGAGGAGCCAACAAAAGATGATCATCATCGTTTAGTTGGAGACTGGGAGGTACCGGCTGTTAATGGTGTGTATGAAATTGGTAATGGAAACATTACTGTAAAGCCCGCTGCAGTAGATGGTAAACCTGCTGCAGGAGATGGTAAGCCTGCTACTGAAGCGAGAATTTTGAAAGAGAATGTGCATATTCGCGCCGATAAAAACAAGCAGTCGGGATGGTACGTGTTTGTGTATGATTTCCCAGGATCATCTCGTGCTGTTGAATATAAATCCGCGTACAACAATTCGCAAAGTCGTGTTCTTGTGGAGCCAACGTCTTCGAATAATTCGACATCAACTACGACAGTAACTGGGAATGGCAATTCGCAGTCGCCTTCCGCTCCTGGTGGAACTTCTGGTGGTGCTTCTCAGTCTGGTGGTACTAACTCTGGTGGTTCTCAGTCTGGCGGTGCTTCTCAGTCTGGTAGTTCTCAGACTGGTGGCTCTTCACACTCTGGTGGCTCTACCCAGGGTGGTGCTTCTAGTACTACACAGCCTGGTGCGCATGATTCCGGTAATTCTGCTGTGAGTGCTTCTACTGGCAGCAATCCTACAGGTAATGCTGGTAACGTAAGTGGTGCTGGTAGTGCAGGTGGCGCTGGTAGCTCTGGTAACGCAGGTGGCGCTGGTAACGCAGGTCATGCTGGTAGTGCTGGAAATAATACTTATGGAAACGCTTCTGGTGTAACTTCTGGCGGTACTTCTCAGTCTGGTGGTTCTCAGTCTGGTGGTTCTCAGTCTGGTGGTTCTCAGTCTGGCGGCTCTCAGTCTGGCGGCTCTTCGCACTCTGGTGGCTCTACCCAGGGTGGTGCTTCTGGTTCTACTCAGCCTGGTGCGCATGATTCCGGTAATTCTGTTGTGAGTGCTTCTACGGGCAGTAATCCTACTGGTCATGCTGGTAGCGCAGGTAACGTAAGTGGTGCTGGTAACGCAGGTAATACTGGTAGCGCAGGTAACGTAAGTGGTGCTGGTAACGCTGGTAACGTAAGTGGTGCTGGTAGTGCAGGTAATACTGTCAGTTCTAATGATGGCAATAAGAACCTCCAGAATAATTATGCGCACAGCAATTATGAAAGCAGCAATAGTGAGCACAGCAATCACGAAAGCAGCAAGCGAGAAGAAAAGAAATACGCAGATAGCACAGCCAATATTGAGGATGCTAATGATTCTAACGTCAAGTTAAGCAACAATTCTAGTAAGCAGGCAAGCTTTGCGGCGTATGGTTTTGATCTTGGCAAGGAGATTGTTATGTCTATTGGCAGAATGTTTGGTTTACATTTCGATTCCAATAAGGGCGATAGTAAGTCTTCTCACAAGGCTTATAAGAACGAATCTCAGCATGCTGATTCTGTGCCAGGTGATGAAAATGACAATGTAACTGACAAAGCATATGGTAATGAGACTGACAATAAGACTAATGGAGAATCTAGGAAGAATCTTACGAAGGATGCTGCTGGTGCATTTGGTAAGAAATCTGATAAAAAATCTAGGTCTATTTGTTCTAAAAATCCTCAAAGTGCTAATTGCAATACTGCAAAATACGGGAAATTCACAAAATCTACGAGTCCTAACGCAACTGGAAATAACTTTAGTGAAAGCAAAACTAACGAAGTAAGTAACAATAACAACGAATTGGATGCTGCTGATTCGGTAGAAAGTTATGTAGATGGTCAGGAAAGCAAAGCACCTTCGGATCTTGCTGTTACTGGCTCTTCGGCCATGATTGTGATGCTAATTGCTGTAATTACTCTCATGTGTGCTAGTGGTTTGTGCGTAGGTCGTTTCGTGAATTTTGCAGCTCAAAATGGTCGTGCGACTTTTAGGAGTGGTCGTAGAACGATTCCTCCGATGAGACGCAGAAGGCTGTAGCTGCTGCAAAATATACCTGTTTTATAGCAAAAAATAGTAAAAATTTGGCGTGTTAATCAATAAAATTTGAAAAAATGTGATTAGCACGCCAAATTTTATTTGAGCAACGTCTTACGAACGTGCATAATATTACATAAAATTGCGGCTTGTATTAAGTTGAATATGATGTTATAACCTTGTAAAGGTTAGGATATTTGCAAAACGGAGCAACAATGCAAGATTATGATATTGATAAGAAAAAATTGTTAGTGAGAATCCACAGAATTCAAGGTCAGCTCACTGCTATCAATACTATGATTGAGAAAGATGCTGAATGTGATGATGTCCTTATGCAACTTTCTGCTGTAACTGCAGCATTGCACTCTTTAGCTGTACTGGTAGCTAGTGAGCACGTTAATAAAAAAATACATGGTGTTGCACAAGCTACAACTGGTGACGATGTAGATGCAGCAGTAAACGATGTTTGCAATATTATCAATCGTTTATTGCGTTACGAGAAGGCTTAATATCACGTGCCTGACACGCATAATACCTTGCGCACTGTGCTTGATAAGTCATGCGCACCTGCACATAGCTCTTTTGTTGAGAAAAAGTCTGAATTTATTGGTGATATTTGTAATGTGACAACGCTTGACGATGCTGTTTCTTTTGTGCAATCTATACGTTTACAGCATCCAAAAGCGCGTCATGTGGCATATGCTGCAGTTTGCGGAGCGTCAGTTGCGCGGTTATGTGAGCGCATGAGTGACGATGGGGAACCGTCTGGAACTGCCGGGAAACCTATACTAGATGTTTTAAGAGCTGCAAATTTAACTGATTGCGTAATAACTGTGACGCGCTATTTTGGTGGGATTTTGCTAGGTTCAGGCGGTTTGACTCGCGCTTATTCTCGTGCTGCAAGTATGGCATTGGAATCGGCAAAAATAGCGGATATTATTTCCTGCACTAAATTCATCTGCACATTGCAATACGCGCAATTACGAATGTTGCAACATATTGTAAATAAAGTGGAAGGAATAATTGACAACGAATCTTACGGAGCGCAAATTTGCGTTACTGCCGCAATACCAACTTCAAAATCGGAAGAATTTTTACGAATTGTACAAAACTCTTTTTCCGGAACTATAGTGCCCAAAGCGGATGGTACTCTAAGTAATAAGCTAATCAGTACTAAGCGTTAAAGGTGATTTCATGAGTGATGATAATGAAACAACACAGGATAATAATGATTCGTCATATGAGCCTTTAACAGCGGTGTATGAACATTTGCGTCATAGCGAAGATTCAGAAGAACTACACGAATTTGCTAGGCGAAAATTGCCGGATCGCGCTGATCAAGCAGCATTTTCCAGAGCAACTTCTTTGCTGGAAGCTGTGGCTGGTAACGCACACACTCCGGAAGAAGATCGTATTTATTTAGCTACTTCAATGCCGTTTCCAAATATATTGGTGAAACTTTCTGAAGATTCTGCAGATAACGTGCGATTGGCTGTAGCAAAAAATAAGGATGCTAAAAATTGGCTAGTTGGAAGGCTTACAAAAGACTCATGCTCTGCTGTGCGTGATGCGGCATTGTGCAATCCAAAAGCGTCGTGGAAAATGCGTTTGGAAGGTGCGCAGTGCGATGGTGTTGGTGCAGAAACATTGCAATATTTGGCATCTTTGGGTGTAAACGCGGAGGAAAATGCGCCAGAAGTGTTGGCTACAATGGTGCGTCGCGCTGTGGCATTAAATCCCGGTGTGCCGCAAAATGTTTTGGAAGAATTGTGCAACGATAAATCGGAAGATGTTGCATTGGCGGCGCGCAGCCGTTGCTCACGCGAATAGTTACATGTATATTAACTTTTGATAGTTATGTAAGCATATGTCAGCGATGCGTTTGAAGTAAAACTTTAAGCTTATTGCTTGTGTCGAGAGTGATTGCGGATTTTTAGCGTATTTTGTGAAATTTCACAATGCTTCGATATGACTTGATAATAGAATACGATGGAAAATATGAACAATACAACAGAAGAAGTGACAGAAATGACGCCACTGCATCGTCTCGCTGAATTAATGGGCGTTGGCGTGCGTTTTACTGGTTCCGATAACAAAGAACATGAAATTCAAGATAACGTGTTGGTGTCGGTTTTAGGTGCACTGGGTGTAGATGCTTCTAACGATGAAGCAATCGAAAAGTCAACACAAAATATTTTAGAGTATCGCCATGGCCGCATTATTGCACCAACTGTTTTGCACACTGTTGGCACATGCGATGAAGTAACTGTAAATACTGGAATTCTTGAATATCCAACTGCAACGTTGACTTTGGAAAACGGCGAGCAATACAAGGGTGAATTAGATATTGTTCCGAACGAACACGATATTGCGTATCCGCTAAACGACAAATTTGTGACAACCGCTTTGATTAAAATTCCTGAAGACGTTCCAATGGGGTATCACACTTTGCGCGTAACAGTGGGCGAGCGCTCCGAAGAGGCTACGCTTATTAGTGCTCCAGAAAGCATTGATACGTTGAATTCCTTAGAAGCAAACGGCGAGCAGCTTTGGGGTTGGATGGCTCAGCTTTATTCGATTCGCTCATCAAAGTCTTGGGGCGTTGGTGATTTTGCTGATTTAGCAACCTTGCTCACGCAAGCTAAGCAAAAAACCGGCGCCGACTTTGTATTAATTAACCCAATGCACGCAGGCGAGCCAGTAACTCCTCTAACTCCGTCGCCATACTTGCCTGTTGCGCGCGGAATGGTAAATGTTACTTATATTCGTCCAGAAAGCATCCCTGAATATGCTACTTTGGACGAAAAAACTCGTAAAGAAGTTGACGATCTTCACGACCAGGTTGAGCCACTTAACAACGATGCGCAAATAATCGACCGCGACTCAATGTGGCAAGTAAAAATGCACGCATTGTGGATAATCTTCAAGGCTGGTATGACGCAAGATCGCGCTCGCGTATTCGAAACGTTTAAGCAAGAAATGGGCGATCGCCTTGAATCATACGCAACTTGGTGCTTGTGCTACGACAAGTGGGGTGCGCCAAAGGGTGACGATTGCTGGGAGCGTACGCTTACTAAAGATTCGGATCAGGTGCGCGAGCTGGCAGAGCGTTTCCCGGATACGCTTGAGTTTTATCGCTGGCTTGAGTGGGTTGCATTCACTCAGTTGCATGATGCTCAGGTTGCTGCACGTGAAGCTGGCATGAAGATTGGAATTATGTCCGATATGGCTGTTGGTGTGCATCCTGCCGGTTCTGAAGTTTGGTGGAATCCTGAGCGTTTTGCCAACGGAGCAACTGTTGGTGCGCCTCCTGATTACTTCAATCAGCAGGGTCAGGATTGGTCGCAGCCTCCACTGCATCCGTTTGAGCTTGAGCGCACAGGTTTCCGCACATACCGAGACATGGTTCACGGCATGTTTGCTTCTGCCGGTGCGGTGCGTATTGACCACATTCTTGGACTTTTCCGTTTGTGGTGGATTCCGGAAGGTGCAGCTCCAAGTGGTGGCGCTTACGTTTACTACGATGCTGATATTATGCTCGGAATTTTGGCTATTGAGGCCACTCGTGCTCATGGTGTAGTTGTTGGCGAAGATTTGGGTGTTCTGCCGGCAAATGCTTTGGATGTGTTGCGCAAGAAGGCTGTGCTTGGTTGCACGGTTGAATGGTTTGAGGTGCAAGATGGTGAATTCCGCACTCCAGATAAGTGGCGTGAAATGACGCTTGCTTCTGTGAATACGCACGATTTGCCGCCTGCTGCCGGCTATTTGCGCTACGAGCATGTGAATATTCGCGAGCGTTTGCACTTGCTTACAGGATCTGTGGAAGAATTCCGTGCAGGTGCTGAATCTGAGCATCGCGCCATGATGCGCATGCTGGTTAAGGGTGGATACTTAGATGCGCAGTTGCTTGAGGATGAAGAGTCTCATACTCAGGAAATTGTTGAAGCTTTGTACCGCGCTTTGAAGGTTGCTCCTTCTCGCTTGTTAGCTGCTTCTTTGGTGGATGCTGTTGGCGAGTACCGTGCGCAGAATCAGCCTGGTACTAACGATGAGTATCCAAACTGGCGTATTCCGTTGGCTGATGCCGATGGCAATGCTGTTTCGTTGGATAATATGTTTGATTTGCCTCGCGTTCAATCGCTGGCTGCGATTATGAATGCCTAACGACTTGTTTTGCTACTAAAAGTAAGTTGCTAAAAGTAAGTTGCTAAAAGTAAGTTAATCGGAATAAATTACTAGAAATAAATTATAAAAGTAAATCTCGTATAAATTTCCGGTTTTATCTTTCAAAAAGTAGCAAAATTCGTCTCAGGCATATATAACAATAGACGTTTGCAAGTAGTCGCCACTTGGCGATATACTTGCAGATTGTTGTGTTTCCCTAAG
>CAMUFL010000014.1 GCA_947088155.1 uncultured Gardnerella sp.
AGATCCACGAAATCCGGAAACCGCACGAACGGCAACCCACGAAACGTAGAAACCATCAGAACGGAGATCCACGAAATCCGGAAACAGCACGAACGGCAACCCACGAAACGTAGAAACCACCGGAGCGGCAATCCGCTTGCTTACGCATTTTGTAAAAATGTACAGGGCTAAATATCGCCAGCTTACAGCCAAGCCGAGTAGATTGAAAGCCACCAGACGCAGCCAGCCACAAAGCCAGTTGACTACTAGCTACAAATCCAGACAACCTAACTAACTACTAAGCTAACTACTTCAGTAACAGCCAGTTACTAGCTACCAGCCAGCTCGCTTAAAGCCATCAGCTACCAGCCGTAGCCGCAGCGCAGACATCAGCCTCTACTACTCAGCCACAACCTTCACGGTGAAGGAAGCGGTGATTTCCGGATGCAACGTTACGGTTGCTGGGAATTCGCCGGTGGTCTTAATAGCAGCGACCTTGATTGCGCGAGCTTCCACAGCGGCCTTTGGAGCCAAAGCAGCAGCAATCTTGTCGGCAGAAATGCCGCCGAAGAGCTTGCCGGATTCGGAAACCTTAGCAGCGAGCTCCACAACGGTGCCCTCAATCTGAGCCTTGGCAGCAACAGCCTCTTCGCGAGTGGCAACAGCCTTGGCCAAACGAGCGCGGCGCATTGCCTCAATCTGGGAAGCGGCGCCCTTGTTCCATGCGAAAGCAAGTCCCTGTGGAATCAGGTAGTTGCGTGCGTAGCCAGCCTTCACTTCAACAACGTCACCAGAGTGACCGAGGTTGGCAACAGTCTTGGTAAGAATAACCTTAGTTTCAGCCATTGTTACAACCTCTCAATCAGCGACCGGTAGTGGCGTATGGTAGCAAAGCCATTTCGCGAGCGTTCTTCACGGCCTTCGCGATCTTGCGCTGTTCCTGCACGGTTACGCCGGTAATACGACGGGAACGAATCTTGCCGCGGTCGGAAACGAACTTGCGCAGCAAAGCAACGTCTTTGTAATCAATTTCGGTAATTTTGGCAGCCTTCAGAGGATTTGGCTTCTTCTTGAAAGGCTTGACCGGTGGTTGCGGCCTTTTGCGTGACATAAGATGTCCTCTCTTAAATGCGTTATGCTGTTTGTTTCACGCGCTTTCACACGTTTTACGTTTTACGTTTTACGTTTTACGTTTTACGTTTTCACTTGTTTAGCACGTTTGCATAACGCGTAACTGATGATTTGTTTATAAATTAAGCAGTAAAAGCAGCTAGTAAATTCGGCTAGTAAATTAAGTGCGCACGTTTACTAAACGTAGTCACTAAGCACAGTTACTAAACGCTAGTTGGTTGCGATTAAAACTCCGGTTCGTCTGCAGCGCTTGAGCCAAAGTCGGTGTTGCCACCGAAATCAGCGCCTGCGCCGAAGGTCGAGAATCCGTCGTTTGTTGGCGCGGCTGCACTCCACGGGTCTGCGGCAGATTGCGCAGATTGCGCACGTGCGGCAGCTTGGTTAGCAGCTTGGTTAGCAGCTTGATTTGCAGCTTGGTTAGCAGCGTAGTTTGCGCCGCCAGCGTAACCGCCACCCATAGCGCCACCTTGATACGCACCAGCACCAGCACCAGCACCCATAGCACCAGCACCCATACCGGCTGCCCTAGAGCCGCCAGCGAACCCGGTTGCGGAGCTTTGGCGAGTAACTTGCGCTGTAGCGTAGCGAAGAGATGGCCCAATCTCGTCGACGGTGAGTTCCACCACCGTGCGGTTCGAACCGTCTTGCGCCTGATACGAGCGCTGCGACAATCGTCCTTGCGCAATCACGCGCATGCCTTTGGAAAGGCTGTTTGCGCAGTGTTCAGCAAGGTCTCGCCATGCGGAGCAACGCATAAACAGTGCAGGTCCTTCCTCGAACTGGTTTGTGTTGCGATTAAACGTGCGAGGTGTGGACGCAATGGTGAAGCTTGCAACAGCAGCACCATTGGACAGCGTTCTTAATTCAGGATCCGCAGTGAGATTACCCACCACGGTGATAATAGTTTCACCTGCCATAGTGTGCCTTTTCTTTCCCGCTTAACTAGCGCTTACTTTTATAACTAGCGCTTATTTATCGCTTGCTTTTGTAATTAGCATTAACTAGCGCTTAATTAGTGATTAACTAGCGCCTATTTATGCTATTTTTGGCGCTTTTTACTTGGCATCCTTGCGAAGAATCTTCGTGCGGATTACAGACTCATTAAGGTTCAACACACGGTCAAGTTCGTCGCTTAGTGCTGGCTCGGCAGTGTAGTTCACCACAACATAGTTACCTTCAGTTTTGCCTTCGATTTCGTAGGCAAACTTGCGGCGACCCCAATAGTCGGTACCATCAACGAAACCGCCCTCTTTGGTGACAAGCTCAAGATACTGCTCGGTCAACTTTTTAAGACCGTGCTCATCCAGCTCAGGATTTGCAATGAACATCAGTTCATACTTATGTGCAGACATCACCCACCTCCTTCGGACTATCGGCTGTGGCCCTTCCACAGCAGGAGTGTGTTTGCAAATTATGCGCGCGAGCTGCTGCTAGAATTGTTGCAGCACAAAGCACACATAACTTTCATATTCTACCCCACGCTCGTGACGAGGAATGTTAGGTGTTTATGTGCTGATTATTTTGCAGAGTAGATTTGAATTTTGCTTTTGATTTGTTTTAGATTGACTGCGTTTTTACTTTTTGATTTGTTTTTGATTTGTTTTAGATTGACTGCGTTTTTACTTTTTACTTTTTGATTTTGGATTTTGGATTTTTCTTGATTGCAGATTGCTTCGTTGCGTTATTTCTGATTTAGAGTAAAAAAAATGGGGACTGAGTTTGGCTCAGCCCCCGGCTGGTTGGCATATTGCCAACCAGCAGAAGTTATAACAGTTAGGTGATTGCTAAAGCACTACACTAGAAGCTTTGCGCTAGAAGCTTTTCGCTATTAGTTTTGCGCTCGTAGCAAACACCTAGCGTGCTTTAGCTTAGTGACGGATCTTGCGAAGAGCAGCACCAACACCAGCGAGAACAGAAGCAGCAACAGCAGCCAAAGCTACAGTAGCACCAGTCTGGCCGAGCTTCTTCTTAGCATTCTCACCAGCATTGTTCTTCTTCTTGCCACCGTTTTCACCAGCAGCAGCCTTAGCACCAGCAGCAGCGGCAAGCTTACCAGCAGCAGCCTTACCCTCTGGAGAGAACACGTCAACAGGAGCATCCGCAAGATTCCTTGGATCTGGGAAGCCCTTAACAGCAGAAGCCTCAACCTTCACAGCGGCAAGGTACGCATTAGCATACTGAGCCTTAGCAGCATTAAGAGCCTTACCAGCCTTATCAAGCTTAGCCTTCTTCTCATCACGAGTCTTCTTAGCATCAGCATACTCGTGAGAAGCATAAGCCTGAGCCAAAGCCACAGCATTATCAAGATCAGCCTTAGCAGCCTTACCAGCATCAGTATCAGCCTTACCAGCTAACACGAAGTTGTTCTGATAATTATCGTTAGCAGCCTTAACCTGAGCATTCAAGCTATTAAGCTGAGTCTCAGCCGCATCATACTTAGCCTGAGCATCCTTAAGCTCATTAAAAGCAGTACCATAAGCAGCAGCAGCCTCGTTGTAAGCAACATTAGCATGCATCAAAGCACCAGAAGCCGCGGCAACAGTTGGGTTAGCAGATGGAGCTGGAGTTACTGGACCAGGGGTTACTGGACCAGGAGTTACTGGATTTGGCTTAGGAGTCTCACCCTTCAACTTAGCAAGATCAGCCTCATACGAAGCAAGCAAGGTAGTGTACATATCAACCTTAGCATTGGCATCATCCAAGTTCTTCTTAGCTTCGCCATAAGCACCATCATCAGCCTTAGCAGTATCAACAGCGTCCTGAGCATCATCTACTGCAGACTGAGCAGCAGTAACAGCAGCAGAGTTATCCTGCTGACCAGCCGCAGCAGCAGCAGTTGCATTAACTACCGCAGCATGCTTAAGCTCAACTTCAGCCTTAGCAGCATTAAAAGCATCCTTGTTCTTATCGTCTTTTGCAGCCGCAGCAGCAACACCAGCATAATTTGCTACAGATGCAGATGCATGCTTAGAAAGCTCCTTCAAAGCTTTAGTCTCAGCCTTCTCTGCAGCAGTCTTAGCATCCTGCAACTTCTTATACTCAGCCTGCTTGGCCTGCTCAGCCTTCAAAGCTTCTTTCTTCTCGTCAAGAGTATCATTCAATGAAGCAAACTTATGAGATTCCTTATCAAAAGCCTTCTGAGACTTCTTCGCATCATCCTTGGCCTTTTCCAAAGACTTCTTAGCAGCCTCAACCTTAGCTTCAGCGGCCTTAACAGCAGCTTCGTGCTTTGGATCAGCCTTCTTCTCAGTCTTTTCGGTCTTGGCAGCATCCTTAGCAGCCTCAGCGAATGCTGGAGCGGCGAAAGCCAAGCCGGAGAGGAGGGTGGCGCCAGCAGCGAATGCGGCGATAGCCTTCTTATTCAACATAATATTTTCCTTTCTTCTTCTCCTTCGTGCTAGGTACACGAAGAAAAATTTGCCATTTGCGGTTTCCCGCGCGTACCAGTGGAACTAGGGATTTCACCGGTAACTGAGTTAAAACTTACCGCATGTTTTCAGAAAACTCAACAGCAATTTTCAGATTCCAAAACTTGCAAAATGCAAAAATATTAATAAATCTTCCTACTTTCTTGTAAAAAACCGAAAAATTTACTGCATTTTGCATTTTTTGTAACAAAAATTGCAAGACACGCCATAAACAGAATTTTTTAATAGTTTTTTCAGGTTTCTTTAAGGTTTGGGAATTTTGCGCCAAAAATCAGCCTATTCTTCCACAAAATCCTCAGAATCACCAAAGTCATCTGAATTTGCATCTTCTGCAAAACTTCCAGAAACAGCCTTAGCTACACCAGCACCGCCACCAGCAAGCAAATCACGCTCATCACTCACAGGCGCCAACACCAAATCCTTCACAAGCTCGCGCGTGCGAAGCTGCGACTCAGCATCCAAACCATCATCCGTAATAACAGTATCCACCTGGTCAAAGCGCGCAAACAACGAAAGCGACGTGCAACTCCACTTCGTGTGATCCGTCAAAATAATCGTGCGGTCAGCAATATCCATTAAAGCCATATCCGTAGCAGCTTCCAAAGAATTCGGCATAAGGAATCCGCGAGGAAGCGACACAGAATGCGTGCCAAGAAACACAGTATTCACTCGCAGTGAAGCCACAACTTTATCCGCAATAGGCCCCACCAACGAATTCGAACGCGTAATCACGCCGCCCGTCACAATAACCTCAACATCCTTAGACTCCAAAGCCTGCACAAGCTCGGCAACAGGAATCGAATTAGTCAAAATTGTAATGCCCGAAGCCCTGCGCGACTCCAACAAATGCTGCGCAAACACGTAAGCAGTAGTGCCGCCGCCAATAGCAATCACATCCCCCGGAGACACGTAGTCCACAGCCAAACGCGCAATAGCATCCTTTAAGCCAATATCCATCTGCGACTTTACAGAAAACAGCGGCTCCGAAAGCAGAGTGTTAGTTGTAACAGCACCGCCGTGGACGCGCTTAAGAAGCCCGCGGTCGGAAAGCTCCGCAATATCCCTGCGAACAGTCATTGCAGAAACATTAAGTTCTTTAGAAAGCGCTGTAATGCGCACGGCACCGCGAGTGCGAAGGCGGCTTAAAATCAAATGTTGACGCTGTGAAGAAATCATACGAACATTATCGCACACGTAATCGCAAAAAACAAACGCAATTGAGCGTTTTTAGGTATCAAAACAGAAATATCGCACATTTTTGCCGGGCGCGCGGCAACTTTTACGAAAAAACGCACAAAAACGAACGTACCCCCGGGTGGTAAACGAACAAAGAATGGACTACCATATAAGCATGTATTACGTTTCTGAAAACTCATTGCACAACGTCGTAAATAAAGTAACGACCGACATTTTCACATTCTCCTACAAGAACATAATCAAACCGCACTTCGTGTTCAACATTCCACCAGACGAAGCACACGAGCGCATGATTGACTTCTGCAAATTCAGCGAACGCACCCCAGGGCTTATGTGGCTGCTTCGCACAATGCTCAACTACACGGATCCAGTGCTCGAAACAAACGTTATGGGATTGGATTTTGC
This sequence comes from uncultured Gardnerella sp., assembly GCA_947088155.1. GTDB lineage: Bacteria > Actinomycetota > Actinomycetes > Actinomycetales > Bifidobacteriaceae > Bifidobacterium. The sequence continues at coordinate 6,141 of CAMUFL010000014.1, forward strand.
AAACCCGTTCGGTTTAAGCGCCGGCTTGGATAAAAACTGCCAGATGGCAACCGTGCTAGACAACGCAGGCTTTGGCTTCGAAACCGTAGGCTCCACCACAAGCCGGCCGTGCGAAGGAAACCAAAAGCCTTGGTACCACCGACTTCCACAATACGATTCGATTTTGGTGCATGCCGGCTTAGCAAACGACGGAAGTGAAGCCGTTATAGCGCGCGCAGAAAAAGCTTGGACGCACGCAAAGTCGATGAACTTGTCCATTTCTATTGCGCGCACAAACGACGACCTAGTTGGCGACCTGCAAGAAGGAATTGAAGACTACCACATTTCCATGGAGCGCGCAGCCGGGCGCAGCTCGATTATTGAAGTGAACATTTCCTGCCCTAACACTCACGTCGGCGAGCCATTTAGAGATCCGGAAGCGCTGGATAAGCTATTTAGCGACCTTGACACTATTAAGCGACCGCAGCCGACGCTTGTTAAAATGCCGCTTAATTTGCCGGGAGGCTGGGAGCAGTTTAAGTCGCTTCTTGAAGTTCTTGCCGAGCATAAGGTTGACGGCGTGAGCATTGCGAACTTGCAGAAGAATCGCACCGGACTAGATGTGCCGGAAGATTGGCAGGGAGCGCTTTCCGGAGGCCCTACTTACAGCGCAAGTAACGATTTGATTCGACGCACGCGCAAGGCTTTTGGCAATCGCTTTGCTATTGCTGGAATTGGTGGCGTGTTCACTCCTAGCCAAGCTTACGAGAAGATTCGCTCCGGTGCGGATTTGGTTATGTTCATTACGTCGCTTATGTACAGAGGGCCGCAGCAGATTACGACGCTAAAGCGCGGACTTGCGAATCTTTTGAAGCGCGACGGATTTGAGCATGTTGCCGACGCGGTTGGCGCGGATGTTGACTAAAAAGTGACGTTTCTTTATTAACGACGTAGTCAGTTTTTACTGATTACGTCGTTTTTTATTACGTCGTTTTTACTGATTACGTCGTTTTTTATTACGTCGTTTTTACTGATTACGTCGTTTTTTATTACGTCGTTTTTACTTATTACGTCGTCAGCTTTAATTACTTAAGTCAGCTTCTACTGATTATCGTCGTCAGAACCGCTGTAATCCTCGCGTCGCACAGTATTGTACTGATCCTGAGTTTGCTGAGGATCAGTAGTTGCAGGCTGCTGAGTAGCCGGCTGCTGGTTGGCATCCTGTTGCCGTTGCTGCTGTTCAGCTGCAGCCTGGCGACGAGCGTCTTCATCGCGCTGCTCCTGCTCAGCCCGAGCAGCAGACGAACGCAAACCAGGAGTCGTGCCACCCGCAGTGTACTTAGGATCCGGATTGCCGTAATTGTTGTCAACAGGAATATTCGCAGCCTTCAAATAATCATTCATAAACTGCTTCCAAGCTGGCGTTGCAATATACATGCCGTACCAGGCTCCCCTAGTGTGGCCGTTAATCGTCATGCCATTAAAACTCTTCTGAGACTCAGCATTACCAACAGCCACAAACGAAGCAACCTGATGAGGCACAAAACCTGCAGTAGTCATGTAGTACTGCTCGTTAGTACCAGTTTTTGCAAACGTCTTACGACCGCCATCCAACTGAGTTGTGGCAGCCTCACCGCCAGGCTGCACAACACCCTGATTAAGCGCATACGCCGCAGTCTGAGCAATGCCCTTCGGAATAGCCTGATGGCAGTGCGCACTAGGCACCTTCAAACGCTTTCCGTTTTTATCCACAACACGCTTAATAGCAATAGGGTCGCAAGCCACGCCGTCCGCGCCCAAAGTTGCGTACACGTTCGCCACAGTAAGAGGAGAAGCCTGCACAGAACCAATCGTCATAGGAGGATTAAGCGAATTGGCAGAATAAACACTTTCCTGACCAAGCGGAGAATTATGGTAGCCAAGCACGCGCGCAGCATCCGCAATAGCGCACAGCTTAATCTGCTGAGCCATAGAAGCCTGCGTAGTGTTATGAGAACGCACAAGACCCTGCAAAGGAGTTTCCGGATTAATCGTACCGCCGCCAGAATTCTGCACATACCACGAGCCAATACCACGGAACTTATTACAGCTAAAATCAGAATTATTGTAGCGCGTAGTAGTTCGAAGCGGCTGATTAATCGACTTTCCAGCAAGCATCCACGCAACCATGTTAATCGGCTTCCACGTAGAACCAATCTGCCAACCAAGACCGCCACCATCGCGCTCATCAACCGCGTAATTAATAGCCGTCCTAGTCGAATCAGACCTTGCAGCATCCGTAGCATCGTAAATACGGTTGCTGCCAAAAGCCAAAACTTCACCAGTACCAGGCTTAATCGCGGCAATAGAAACTTCAAAACCGCTCTTATCGTTCACAGGAATCGTGTCCCTAGCAGCCTTCATTGCAGCATTATTCGCGCGCAAATCCATAGTGGTGTAAATGTCAAGACCACCCTCGGTAAGCAACTTTTCGCGCGCAGCAGCAGTTTTACCAAACTCACGAGAATGCAAAATCTTCTTCGTCACATAATCACAGAAGAACGCAGCATCACCAGCAGCCTGGCAGCCAATATGCGACACATCCGACTGCACATTAAGCGTGCTTTTTAGCGGAATCGCCACAGCAGCATCATGCTCCTTCTGAGTAATAAAACCTTGACGAAGCATTAAATCAAGCACAATATTGCGCTGCTTTTGCGACTCCGGCTGATTTTCCTCAACAGAAGGATCGTACCTAGAAGGATTCTTAGTAATAGCAGCAATAGTTGCAGCCTGAACAAGATTAAGATTCTCAGCGCTCGTATTAAAGTAGCGATGCGCAGCAGTTTCCACACCGTACAAATTATTGCCGCCAAATTGCGCAATATTAAGGTAGCCTTGCAGAATTTCCAGCTTTGAATACTTTTTTTCCATCTGGATAGCAATCAGCATTTCTCGCAGTTTGCGAGCAATCGTGCCTTCGGAAGCGTGATATTCCGCCAAAGGATCATTATTTTCGCGAGCCTTAATCATGAGCACGTTCTTCACATACTGCTGAGTTAAGGAAGAACCGCCCTGCATGTCTCCCTTTTTAACGAAGGTTTGCACAAACGCGCGCACAACACCCTGAACATCAACGCCAGCGTGCTCAAAGAAACGACGATCCTCACGAGCAACCATTGCTCGCTGCATGTACTTAGAAATTTTACGAAGCGGCACAACAGTTCGGTTTTGTGCGTAAAAAGTTGCAATAATCGTTTTTCCATCCGACGCGTAAAGTCGCGACTTTTGCGGCAAAGCAGTAACGTCAAAATCAATGCCGTCAACTCGCAAAGAAGGCACAACTGTTTTCACAACAGTATTCACGCTCATTACGCCAGGAACGAACATAATACTTGCGGCAACACCGCCAACAACGCATAACGTAACGTAAGCAAGGAAGAGCGCGAGCACGCGGCGAACAGTCAGTGAATTCTTTTTCGGCATGCGTACCATTCTAAAGGCTTGCCTCTACTTGGAAAGCACGAAATTGTTGGCAGGCAGTAAAAGTTTTGCTTGCTTTACGATTTGATTGCTTTTTAATTTGATTGCTTTTTAATTTGATTGCTTTACGATTTGCTTACGATTTGCTTTACTTGTAAGCTCGACGAATTAGCATACCCGGCTTGTAAATAATAATCGAACGCCCCTGGCGAATAATCCAACCGCGATTCGCAAAATCCATAAGCGCCTTATTAACCGTTTCGCGCGAAGAACCAACCAACTGAGCCAACTCCTCCTGAGTCAAATTATGCTCAACAAGCAGGCCTTGAGTTATAGGCTCGCCAAAACGCGAAGCCAAATTCAGCAAAGTTTTAGCCAAACGCGCAGGAACATCCATAAAAACTAAGTCCGAAATGCGCTCGTTATTAGCGCGCAAACGAGCGGCCAAAACCTGCAGCATCTCCACAGCAACAAGCGGATGATTGTTAAGCCAAGCAAAAAGCACGTCATTTTCAAGCCACAAAACCCTCGTATTGCTAGTAATCGCAATCGCCGAAGCCGTGCGCGGACCACCATTCGGATCAAAAACAGGAATCTCACCCAAAATTTCGCCAGGAGTGTGAATACTCAACAATTGCACACGCGAATCGTTCGAATGACGAACAAGCTTAACGCGGCCGCGCTCAAGCAAATACATGCGATGGCCTTCATCGCCCTCGTTAAAAATAGCATCGCCCTTATTGTAAAAAGCTCCCTGCAAATGCACAGCCAACTCTTGCACTTGATCTGCCGGAACGTGCTTAAATAAAGCGGTATTTTGAAGCGAGAATTCATCACGATTCGTGCTGCCTGCGTTGGAGTTACTTTTAGTCATCACTTCGCCCTTCTTAAGCAAATAAAGTAAACATCGTCGTTGAGCCGCCTAAGAACATGGATAATCGCTTATGAAACTCGAAACAAATCCAACTAAAACAGGCTGTAACGAAGCTTCACAAACGAACACCACTGAACTATATTATCACGGATACTTGCTGCGGTGAACTTGCGTGTAAAGCAAACATCGCTTAAAACTAACTATTTATGCCCATCGCGTGCAAGCACCACGCGTTTTCGTAAGCGAGATCCTCCCACTGACGATACCTTCCGGAGGTGCCGCCGTGACCGCCGTCCGTTTCAATGCGCGCAATTGCATCCGCCCCAGCATTTTGCAAGGCAGCAAGCCATTTTAACGGCTCCGTTACAAGCACACGAGTGTCGTACATAGAAGACGTAATCAAAATTTTCGGGAAGTTTGCCAACTTTTTGCAACCATCTTCCGTTTCTTTGCAAGGCACGTTTTCGTAAGGAGTGTAGGACTTCATATAAGCGTAATCTTCGGCTGATTTAAGCGGATTTCCCCACTCGTCCCACTCGGTTACAGTAAGCGGCAAAGAAGAGTCAAGCATAGAAGTGAGCGCGTCAACAAAAGGCACATCCGCCTCAATTCCTGCATAACACTCCGGAGCCATATTCGCTATAGCGCCCATTAGCAAACCGCCTGCGGAACCTCCATTCGCAACCGTGTTTTCTGCAGAAGCAAAACCAGCATCCTGCAAAGCGCGAGTTGCATCAACAAAATCTTCAAAAGTGTGCTTTTTGTTACGCCTTCTGCCCTGCTCATACCACGCGCGGCCCATTTCGCCGCCACCGCGCACATGCACTTGAGCATACAAAACGCCGCGATCCAGCAAACTTAAACGACCAACAGAAAAAGTAGGATCCGAACTAACCTCATACGCGCCGTAACCTGTTATAAACATTGCGTTCGTGCTTAAAACCGCACTAGGTCTCCACACCAAAGACACAGGCACTCGCTCACCATCTCGCGCGGTAATCCATATGCGCTTTTCGGCGTAATTGTGATAATCAAATTCGCCAAGAATTTTGCCTCGCTTAAGAAGCACATCCTCGCCAGTAGACGGATTAAACTCTCGAAGCTGACCTAAAGTTGCGTAACTGCCGAAAGCGTAACGCATGCGAGGAGCTTCGTAAGAAGGATTTCCCGTCATTCCGATGCCAAATAAACGGTTGTTGCTGATTTCTTTTTGCGAAATATTTGCGAGCGCAACGCGTGAGTTTGCTTGCGTTTCGCTGCGGTATTCGCTATTTTCTGCAGTTTCGGCAGTTTCAGCACTACCAGCAGATTCATAACTTCCAGCAGTTTCAGCGCTTCCAGCAGTTTCAGCGCTACCAGCAGTTTCAGCGCTTCCAGCAGTTTCAGCGCTACCAGTATTCTCAATATTTATTCGCGTAGATTCGCAATCAAGAACATTTTGAGGACGAATTTCGTAAAAACGCCAAGGCCTTTCGCTTAAAAAGTCTTCCGCAGCGCGCTTTTTGCTTATAACAGCCAAATGCGGCAAACCTTGCGCGCGGTAAGCCAACGCTACGTAATTTTTATACACGGACAATCCGCTTACGCTTAAACCAACAGTATTTCGTAAGATTTCCGGATTTTGCGGAGAATCATACGGCTCACAAATAGGCTTTTTGCTGGCATCGCTCTGCCAAAAATCACCTTGCTCACAACCGTACGGAGAACCGGAAGCAACGCACACGCCATCTCCAAGACTGTACGTAGCAATTTTAGACTTCTTCGCATCCGGCAAATTACGCATGTCAATAACGTCTATTTCAAAATTAGGATTTTTAGCGTTGTGGCAAACAATCGCAACCGGAATATCCTCACCATTTTCACCAGCTTCCTCAAAGCAGGCGAAGGAAATATCGTATTCAACGTTTTCAACAGGCTCAATTACCATGCTAAATTCGCCTTCAGGCGTGCTTAACGGAAGCATGAGCACACGCGAAGTTGTTTTAGAACTGCTACTAATCATCATGTAGCGTTCGTCAAAACTTTCATAAACGTCAACAAAAAAGCGCTCGTCCGGCTCTTCAAAAACTTTTACATCGTCACTTGTCGGGTTGCCAATGCGGTGCCTCCAAACCTGGTAAGGTCGCCAAGAGTCGTCAAGCCTTACATAAAACACCCATTTTCCGTCCGGAGTTAGCGAAGCAGAAGCAAGGTTTTCCCACGAATCTTGCAGAGTTACCCACTCTAAAGTTTCTTCGCAAAAATCGCGAACGTAGTAAGTAAAACGCTCGTCGCCTTGAGTGTCCACTCCGTAAAGCATGCGCGAGCCGTCAAGACTTAAATCCATTCCGCCAAGTCGGAAGAATTTTCCTCCAGCGCGCTCAGCTTCAGCGTTCGCATCAAAAAGCACTTCTTCACCAGGTGTTTCGCCAGGATTTGCAGTGTCGTCGATTGTTGGCGGATTCCAATCAGACTCATCCTTAACCTTCATGCGGCACTGAACAGCGTACTGCTTTCCTTCCTGCGTGCGAACGTAATACCAGTAGCTGTTCATGCGCACAGGAACAGACATATCCGTTTCCTGAACCCTAGCACGAAGCTCGTTAAAAAGCGTTGAACGCAGGTTTTTCAACGGTTTTACGCGCTGCTCCGTGTAAGCATTTTGCGCGTTTACATATTCCAAAAGTTTTGGATTTTTGCGATTCTTCATCCACGCATAATTGTCAACATAGGTGCATCCATGAAATTCGCGAACCGACGGCACTCTTTCAGCCATTGCTGGTTTTACAGAATTATTTTCGCCCATGCCGCACCCCTTCTAAAATATTTCTTTATTTTTATAATTTATAATTTATATTTTATATTTTACAAATTATATTTTTATAGTTTATATTCTTAGCAAATTTTAGTTGATTTTAGTTGATTTTAGTTGATTTTAATTCGGTAAAATAGCTTCCTCAATAAAAGGAAGCATTACTTTGGAAAGACCAGTGCCGTTAGGAGCTGCAAAAAATGGCACGCCCTGCAAAGTGCCAACCGCGTTTTTTGCAGAAACTTCGCGCATTAAATTGCTACTATTTTCGATATTATTTTCGGCATTTTCAATATTATTTTCTGCGTTCTCAACTTTTTCGATATTATTTTCTGAATTAAAATCTTCATCATTCCCAGAAAAAACATACGCACGACGAGAAGCACTAAGCGCAACACCAAAATCTCGCGACAACTTACGACGAAAATCCTCAACCGTAGCATTCTTATTAAGCTGACGAATACCAACCGCAAGAACACGGCCAGGATGCTGACGAATAATATTAGCGTAAGTGCTCGGATCCTTTTGACCATCATCACCAATAAGCACAAAACGCATACCCGGAAAATCATCCATAAGCTGAGTCGCAAACTCCAACTTGTGCTGCGGACCATTGGGAATAAAAGTTTTTGGACGCGGATCTAAATCACGAAGCAAAAGTGGGCCTTCAGGAAACTTCTCGCGCACAATAAAGTGACGAATAGACGCCTCAACATTCCAAGGCGAAGTCGAAAGATAAAAGAATGGAATATCGCTTCTAAAACCTGCCAAAGACTGGAAAAACTCAGACATTCCAGGCACAGGAGAACGATGCGAAGGATTCATAATAAGCAAATTGTAGGCTGCACGAATTGGAGAAGGAGCTTGAGTGACCATAATAGTGTCGTCAACATCCGAAATAATGCCAATCGGCACATTCGCATCAATAGCAAAAAGACTAGCTTTTACAGGCTCACGATTATTAACCGTGTACGAAACAACGTGACGGCCAGGGCTAAGCGCGCGCTCAGTAATCAAATCCAAGTAGCCGGCACGGTCAGAAACACAGTATTCCGCACTTCCACCGCGAGACTCCTCCGGCCTGTCGTAAACTTCAGAATCTCCAACCTGCGCAGTTTCAACAGGAATGTTGTCAATCGACAAAGACACTTTAACGCGCACGGCAGGAACCACAAGCATTGCGTAAATTCCACGCTTCAACGCAGAATGATGCCCAAGTTCGGGAGCATAAACAGTGCGGCAAATCAACCTAGCATAACGATGCGTGCCGTAACCAATATACGGCTCCACGCTCGGAAACCAACCGGCTCGGCGAGCAAGACGACCGGCAATGCGCATCCAAATACCAACAGAAGACGTAACAATTCTGCGACCAACGCGAATAATCCAAGGCTTATTGCTAATCTGCTCATCCTCAGAAGGAGTATCAAACAAAGTAGCAGTAACGTGCACCGGGATTGGAGTGCTACTAATCCTACGCGAAGTTTGTGCAGAAGTTGGTTTTTGTGCAGAAGTCGGTTTTTGCGCAGGCGGCTGCTTTTGTGCAGGCTCCGTCACTTTCTGCTGCGAAGCCTCCGCACAAGCAGCACCAAAATCAGCATTAAGCGAATTATCCACGCGCTCACTCATTTTGACGCACCGGACCATCCGGAGTATTGCCCACGATTTCCACAATCGTGCCACGAGGGCAGTTCTCGTAAATCCAGCGCGCATCCTGCTCATACATGTTAATGCAGCCGTGCGAACCGTGATTAGCAGCATCGCCAGTAGCAATACCGTTGTAATTCCAAGAAGCAGTGTGGAAACCTTCACCACCATGGTAATAACTCACCCAACGCACGCCAGGCGAGAAGTAAGAAGACCCATCACCGTTACGGCCGCGCATATCCTGCGAAGCATAACGCAAGTAAATAAAGAACGTACCAGGAGTAGATTCATCCGTTCCAGTTCTACCAGTGCAAACTGGGAAAGTTTTTACAAGCTCATCATTCTTATAAACAGAAGCCGTTTGCGTTGACTTATCAACAACAATTCGCATTTCCACAAGCTTCTTCTCAACAGTAAACTTAGTGATTTTAGAAGGAACATTAGCGGAAAAATCGTTACCACTACGCAAAGCTTCAACAGCCTTATTCGCAAGAGAATTCGAATAACTAATTTCCACACCATTAGAACCCTTAACGGTAGTGAAAATAAACTGCCCTTCCTTATTAACAGCATCCTCCTGATCAACCCTCTGCTGATTAAGCTCTTTAGGCAAAACTTGAGACAAGTAATCGTCAGCTTTAGCAGGATCAATACTGTAGGAAAGCTTATGTTTTGTAACATCCGCTTTTACAGTAATCCAAGAAGCAATAGCATCCCTAGGAACAGTAAAATCTTTACCGTCACCGTTATTAAACGTAATTTTTTTATCCAGCAACTTATTCAAATCATCAACAAGTTTCTGTGCTGCATCGCGCTTAATCGGAGCATCAGTGCGACGAGAGATAACCGAAACTTTTACGGTTTTACCAGGATGTGCAATTAATTTTTTAACCGCTTCCCTCACCGGCATTGTTTCAACAGTGCGGCCAGGAATACCATCTTCAACGATGTAAGAATTTGAATTTTTATCAAAAACAGCGCTGTAAGGAACAGCACGATCGCGCTCACGCACAAACTTGTGCAAAACGTACATGTCCATTACAGAATCGTCTACTTTAGCTCGCAAACCTACCGTTTTTTGAACCCAAGGCATGATGCGCGTAAATAAATTATTGCGCTTAGCATTCATAATCTCGTGAACAGTGGCAGACTGATTAACCTTCACACCAAGATCGTTAAAATCAGCTTCAAAATGATTGCCGCGGTCGTCGCGAATAATAAAATCAGTGTTATTTACAGCATTCTTAACGGCTTGCTTAACAGAAGCTTCCTGCGCTCCAGTAATATTGCGCGAAATAGCAGAATCGCCAAAATTGACGCCAGGAGCAACACGGTCGTGGAAGTACCAGTGCAAAGCGAAGAAAGCAGCCGCCAAAACGATAATAAAAATAAGAAGCGAATAAAAAAGAGACAAAGCAGAATTGCCGAAATTCTTTTTTGATTTAGAAGAAACAGCTTCAAAAGATTCGGTTTCTGCTAAATCGGCTTCAGCTGTGCCAGCGTCGGTGCTAAATGCAGGATTTGCAGTATTTGCAGGATTTGCAGGATTTGCAGATTTCGCGGAAGTAGCAGCATCAAACAAAACTTTACTGCCACTAGCAGAATCCTCGTAATTATCTTCAGCTAAATCTTCCTCAGCTAAATTATCTTCATCCGCAACTTCGCCCAACTTTTCGGCAAGAGTTTCATCACGGCTATCTTCAGATTGAGCAGCTTCAGCAGTATCAGACTGATTATCAGCATGGCTATTGGCCTGACCAAGCGCCTGGCTGCCTGCATTATTATCTACCTGACTATGCTCTACCTGACTATGCTCTACTTGCGCAAAAGCGACGGTGTCGTCACTCGCATCTTCAGGCGTATTCTCCGGAATATTATCGAAGGAATCGTCGCCTTCAAGATTATGCTGCAATTCAGCCATATTCAAACCTCTGCTCAGTGATTGTATGCAAAAGACACGTTAGTACATTTTAGCACTAGCAACGCACGAACGGCCCACTGCACCTACAAAAAGCTAACTAAGTAATAATTTAGTAAGTAATAATTTAGTAACTAATTACCAACTAATTAATTACCAACTAATTAATTGTGCTGCACATTCTGCAACAACGTCACAAGCGCATTAGCAACCTCATACGGATGCTCAGTAGCACTAAAATGACCGCAATCCTCAATAACCGTAAAATCAACATGCTTTGAAGAAGTCATCGCATCGGCCATTGGTCGCATGATTTCAGGCGCGCTAGACGGATCCAAAGTGCCACTAATAACCGCGGCAGGAGCAGTAATCAAAGGCAACTGATCTTCCATATCCGGACGGCAAGCGGCCATGCGCTGACGCCAAGCCAAACCTTCAGGCTTCTGGTCATTAATCCAATTTTCAAAAGTTCGAATAAACTCAGGCGACTGCTTAACCGTAGAATCCTTTTCGGTTGCATGAGCAAAATGCATAACAGGCTCAACAGTGCTGTCGCGCTCGCAAACCTCAGCAATCTCAAGACGCTTAGCACGAGCCTGCGGAGCATCAACGCAAGCGCGAGTATCACACAACGCAATACCAGCAACAGCTTGCGGAAGAAGACGCTGAACGTCCAAAGCCACGTAACCGCCCATAGAAAGGCCAACCCACACAGCGCGCTCATAACCTAAATCGTTAATAAGCTTTATATAAGACGCACTAAGAGCGTCAAGAGCGTGAGCGTAATCAGCCTCGCTAAATTCGCGCTCGGACTTTGGAACTTCACTCAAGCCGGCACCAACCATATCTGGAGCAAAAATCGGAACGTCGTGCTTCAACGCGCCTTCGCTAAGAGCAGCGTCAATCTGCGAATTCAAAGAATCCGCGCAAGCATCCCACATGCGGTGGTCAACCGGAAAACCGTGGATTAAAACGATTGGAGTAACGCTGGAATTATTCGAATCGTCAGCATTTTTTACATCGCGATAATTCACATCGCGATAAATCGTATTGTGCAACTTAAAAAGCGAGCAATCCTTAAAAGAACCGCAATTAGCAGCTGAATTGCTTGAATTATTTGAATTAATAGAACCTTCACTCATAAACAACAATAATAGTCTTAGCCATATAAGAAGCCGTATAAGAAATGTGTAAAAACAGTAAATATTCGTGCAATACTGCAAAATTTAGCGTAGTAACGGAAATAATGTGCAAGAATAGGAGGTATGCCAACTATGCCTATTCAAGCAACAATTGCGTTAATGGTGATCGTGTTTGCGCTAGTTATTGCGCCATTCGTCATCATGATAGTTACGCGAACCATGAAACGGCATCATTTGGCCAAAAAACTCGCAAAACGCCACGGCGACTCAGTGCATTACGCTTTTATTCTTAACCCATCAAAACCGCAGGCAGAATCCTACCGCGAAAGTATTAAAAATTATTGCAACAAGCGCAAACTAACTTACGAAATTATTGATACGCAATTAGATAAAGACGGGCGCGAATGCGCGCTTGAGGCGCTTTCAAACGGGGCGAACGTTGTGGTGGCTGTTGGCGGCGACGGCACCGTGAGAACCGTTGCGAGCGCAGTAAGCGGCAAAGGGCATGCGATGGGAATTATTCCTATTGGTACCGGAAATCTTTTTGCAAGAAACATGGGCATACCTGTGAACGACGTGGAGGCGGCGTTGCGCGTGGCTACTTCTCACGGGTCTAGGCAGGTTGACGTTGGGCGCGTGACGATTCTCGACAAGCCGAATGAGTATCACGGGCATGCGTTTTTGATTATTGCAGGCATCGGTTTTGACGCGCTTATGATTGACGATACGAATCCGGAGCTGAAGAAAAATATTAGTTGGCTTGCTTATTTTGTGGCCGGAGTTAAACATTTGTTTATGCCGAAGTATCGCGCAACCGTTACTTTGATGCGATCAAACGGAAGCGAAAGCGTGTTAAAAGGGCTTACATTCCGCACACTTATGGCAGGAAATTGCGGGCAAATTCCTATGTTTTCGCTTATGCCGGAAGCTGTTTACGACGACGGCGTGCTTGATTTTGAGATTATTGATACTTCGGGCGGATTAATTGGTTGGGCTAATTTATTCCGCGGAGTTGTGCACCAAACCGTAACCGGGCGCGCACTTCAGCAGGAGTCGTTATCTGCCGGCTCCAGAATTGACCAAACGCAAGGATTTAGCGCGGAAGTGCAGTTGGAAAAGTCGGCACCAGTGCAAGTGGACGGCGACATTTTGGGTTACACAAAGCATTTGCGCTTCACTGTTGACAAGCAAGCACTGTGCGTGCGCGTGCCTGCGAGCGTAAAAACCAGCGTGCCTGTGAGTGATAAGTAATATCTGTGGCGCGAGTTTTGTGGCGCGACGACCTGCTTTCGCGCAGCATTGCGCGCGCGAAAGCAATTCGGAGCGTGAGCTTGCTCAAAGTTGAAAGCACGGTGTGCTTTCAACGCAAGCTCAGTAGCGAGCGCGTTACCCGCGCGAGCGTTGGCTGTTTTATGAAACATTTGCCGTGTATTTTTACGGCTTTTGTAGCTACATCAGCCAATTTATGGAACATTTTCCGGAGTTTTTTCTCGTGTTTGCGCGACGACCTGCTTGAGCGCAGCACAGCGCGCGCGAAAGCAACTCGGAGCGGAAACTCGCTCAGGTTGGAAGTCCAGTGGACTTCCAACGCGAGTTTCATAGCGAGCGCTTATAGCGCGAGCGTTGCGGTGGTGTGTAAGTACACAAAAGCGCGCATGTTGTCTCGTGTTTGTGGACTTGGGTTGGATGTAACGCTCGCGCGAGCGTGCCGCGCTCAGTGCGAAAAATCTCAAATCTCACCACACTAATATCCACGCGAATGTGAAACCAAAATGCGTATAAAAATATAAAATACAAGCGCCGTGGCAAAATAAAAAATTATGGTAGCAAAAAATGCGGGAATGCCCGCCACCCCAGAAGATCTAGTCGATGTCGACGCTTTGGTCGGCGCGTACTACGATGAAATTCCAAATTCCAATATTCCAGAACAGCGCGTGATTTTCGGCACGTCCGGCCACCGTGGTTCCGCTTTGAAAACTTCGTTTAACGAAGCTCATATTGTGGCAATCACCCAAGCCATCGCCGAATATCGCAAGAAAGCTGGCGTAACCGGCCCACTTTATATCGGTCGCGACACGCACGCACTTTCCGAACCTGCACAAAAAACCGCAATCGAAGTTTTGGTTGCTAACGGCGTTCACGTTCGCGTGGATTCTCGCGGCGACTTCGTGCCAACTCCTGTTGTATCCCAAGCTATTTTGACGCACAACCGCGCAGCCGACGGCACTCAGCGCTTTAGCGGCGACGGCTTGGCTGACGGCATCGTAGTCACCCCTTCGCACAACCCACCAACCGACGGCGGCTTTAAGTACGATCCTGTAACTGGCGGCCCTGCACCAGCAGACGTAACTAACGCAATCGCAGCTCGCGCAAACGAATTACTCGACAACTACAAGTCCGTAAAGCGCGTGCCATTCGAAGAAGCAATCAAATCTGACTTAGTAGAAGGCTTCGATTACCGCGAACATTACGTAAGCGACTTGGCAAACGTAATCGACTTCGACGTGATTCGCTCCAGCGGAGTGCGCTTAGGAATCGACCCACTCGGCGGCGCAAGCGTAAACTACTGGCCACTTATGAACGAAAAGTACGGTTTGAACATTGGCGTTGTGCGTCCAGAAGTTGACCCAACTTGGCGATTCATGACTATTGACCACGATGGCAAGATTCGTATGGATCCAAGCTCCCCTTACGCAATGAAGGGCTTAGTTGATCAGCTTAACGCTGGCGCTTGGGATAAGTACGATTTGGTTGGCGGCACCGATCCAGATGCTGACCGCCACGGTATTGTGTGCCCTAACTGGGGCGTTATGAACCCGAACCACTACATCGCAGTGTGCGTGGAGTATTTGTTCGGCGGCGCTCGTCCGGATTGGCCAAAGAATACTGCTATCGGCAAGACGCTTGTGTCTTCTTCCTTGATTGACCGCGTGGCAGCTTCTATTAACGCTAAGCTTGTGGAAGTTCCTGTTGGCTTCAAGTGGTTCGTTGACCCACTCTTTAGCGGCGAAGTTGCTTTCGGCGGCGAGGAAAGCTCCGGCATGAGCTTCTTGCGCAAAGATGGTCGCGTTTGGACCACCGATAAGGATGGTTTGATTCCTGATTTGCTCGCTGCGGAAATTACTGCAAAGACTGGCAAGAACCCAGCTCAGCTTCACCAGGATCAGGTTGCTCGCTTTGGCGAAAGCTGGTATAAGCGCGTCGACACCCCAACCACGCTTGAACAAAAGCAGAAGTTCGCATCTTTGAGCGGCGACGATGTTGAAGCAACCAAGCTTGCTGGCGAAGATATTACCGCAAAGCTTACGGAAGCTCCTGGAAACGGCGCAAAGATTGGCGGCTTGAAGGTGACGACCAAGAATAACTGGTTCGCTGCTCGCCCATCCGGCACCGAAAACATTTACAAGGTTTACGCAGAATCCTTCGTTTCTCCAGAAGCACTCGACAAAGTGCTTGAAGAAGCTACTGCCGTAGTCGACAAGGCTTTGGCGTAACGTAATAATCTCACGTAGGAATCTTAATAATCAATAATCTTACGTAAGTAAAAACTAACTGCGCTGGTTGCAATTTTGCAGCCGGCGCATTTTTGAAAGGTTCGCAATGATTGTTGTTTCTACAGACGGTTCCGCTCTGGGAAATCCAAACGGTTCAATGGGTTGGGCTTGGGCAGACCACACCGATGCGGCCGGTAACGCTAGTGAGCACCATCACTCCGGAAACGCGGATGCAGGCGGCGCTACTAACGGCACAAATCAAATCGGCGAGTTATGCGCAGTTTTAGAAGCTTTACGCGCGCATCCAGGCAGCGAGCCGCTTACAATCGAAAGCGATTCGCAATACGCAATTAATTGCGCAACTACGTGGATTCACGGGTGGAAAAAGAACGGTTGGAAGAATTCCAAAAAAGAGCCGGTAAAAAATGCCGATTTGATTCGCGCGATTGACGCAGAAATTACTAAGCGCGAGGGTGCAGTAAAGTTCGTGTGGGTTAAAGGGCATGCTGGAAACGCTGGAAATGAGAAGGTTGATACTTTAGCGCGCGGATACGCGGAAGATTGCCGAAGCGGCGCGAAGGATGGTTATTTGCCTTTAGAAGGCTGGAAGTCGCTACTTTCTTCGGAATATGCGGAAGGTACGGATGTACCAAGTGACGCGAAAATGCTTTTGGAAGGGAAAATTTCCGCGGCTGAATATCATATTGATCGCGCAGTTGGAGAAGATACGAATCCCGATTTTTCTGCGCAAAATAAGGAAAATTCACGCAACCAAAAACATAGCGAAGTGCGTGAAGAAGAGCGTGAAGAAGTGCGTGAAGAAGCGCGTAAAGAAGTGGGTAACGAAGCGCCTAACGAAGCGCCTAATAAATCGCGTGAAACAACTCGTGAAACATCGCGTGAAACAACATGCGAACCCAAATATAAAGCGGTACCAGGATTGCTCGTATGCGGAACGCTTCAATTCACCCCTGCCCCAAACACAAGCCCAACTTTTACAGGAGAGCCGCGCTTTATTTCCGGCACAATCAACGTAAGCGGATACGTGCAGCCCGACGGCACACTACGTCTAGAACCAACCGCCTTCTACCTGAAGCAATAAAAGAAAATCAACCCTAAAAATCTTGGCAAAGGTTAATATGGAAATGTAAGAAAATGAGGCGCGCATAAAAGCGCAAAAGCATAGAGCGTAAAAGCCTCTCCCGCAAATGCGATGGAAGTTCATCGGCGAACTCGGGAATAACAAAATAAAAAATATAAGAAAGCAGGAATAATGGATAAAGCACAACAAGACGCGCTTAAAAAGGCAGCCGGCATTGAAGCCGCAAAGATTGTGAAAAATGGCATGATGGTTGGTCTCGGCACTGGCTCCACCGTGCGCTTTTTGGTAGACGAGCTTGGCCGCAGAGTTAAAGAAGAAGGCTTAAGCTTCACAGGCGTAACCACTTCTCGCCGCACGCAGGAGCAGGCAGAAGGCTACGGAATTAAGATTCTCGACATTAACGAAGTCGACCATATTGACGTCACAATCGACGGCTCCGACGAAGTCGATAAGAACTTCAACGGCATTAAAGGCGGCGGCGCTGCTCTGCTTTGGGAAAAGATTGTGGCCATTAACTCCGATCGCATCGTGTGGATTGTGGACGCAAGCAAAGTTGTTGACACGATTGGCAAGTTCCCGCTTCCAGTTGAGGTGATTCCGTTTGGTTCCGCGCAGGTGATTCGTAAGTTCGAAAAGCGCGGATACAAGCCGGTTTTGCGTCTTGACGCAGACGGCAAGGAAGTGCGCACCGACGAAAACAACTTCGTGGTTGACTTGCACATGGAGCGCATTGAGCATCCGCAAGAGCTTGCGAAGGATTTGATTGAAACCGTCGGCGTTGTGGAACACGGCTTGTTCTTGAACATGGTTGACACCGTGATCGTTGGCGATCCTAACGGTCCTCGCACGCTTACCAACCCAAATAAGTAACGAAACTAATCGCAACTAAATAAAACGAAAGTAGAGTCAGCAATTTTGCTGGCTCTATTTTTTTACCGCAGCGCGAGTTTTGCGCGACGACCTGCTTTCGCGCTTAGAGCGTAGCGCGCGATTTTTTCTTTACGCGCTTGTAAAGTTTTAATCGCTTTTCGACTTGATTCCGATTTTTCCTTTACACGCTTGTAAAGTTTTTGTCGGTTTTTGGCGAGATTTCGATTTTTTCTTTACAACG
>CAMUFL010000015.1 GCA_947088155.1 uncultured Gardnerella sp.
TGGCATGCGCTACTCCTTTTACTAGCAGTCCAGAAAAAGGGGTACATATCAGGCTAATCCAGCGACAAAACCCAGGAAAATACACGGCAAATGTTTCATCAATTGGCTAATCCAGCGACAAAACCCAGGAAAATACACGGCAAATGTTCAACAAACCAGCAAACCGACAAAAACTTTACAAGCGTGTAAAGGAAATGTCGGAATCTTGCGGAAAAGCGATTAAAATTTTACAGCCACGTAAAGAAACTAACGCGCTACGCTTTAAGCGCTCAGGCAGATTGCCGCGCACACAAAACACAACCAAATCACCAATGAACCACCACACGAACCTGCCCTGTCTGCGTCAATAAAGACGCAGACAGACCTCGCTTGAGTTGAAAGCACACCGTGCTTTCAACCCTAAGCAAGCTCGGCGCTCCGAATCACCTTTTCGCGCTACGCTTTAAGCGAAAAGGTAGGTCGGAGCACACGCGAGCAGAAACCATACTGAGCGCGTGCCCCCACCCCAAAAAACGAGGTAAATATCAGCATTAAGCGCAGAACAGAAAAAGGAATTAAACTCAATTTTTTACTACGGCATCCAAACTCTTTATTCCAACGTTATTTAACTTTTCAAGCGACAAAATCTGCGTTCGTGCCAAATTTCTAAGCTCAACCATGCGATCAGACTGCGGCAAACCCTTAGAAATTAAAACAGCGTTGTAACTTTCCATGTTCGACAACACCAAAAGCTCATTAATACTCGCTTCATCTCGAACGTTACCTTTTGCCTTAGGATTTGCATCTCGCCACTGCTTAGCAGTCTTGTTAAACAGCGCAACATTCAACAAATCCGCCTCACTCGCATACTTATACATCAACTGCTCAGGAGTCAAATCCTTCAACAAATACTCTTTAATAGCATCCGTATGAATCTTGTAATTAATCTTCGAAATCTCGCGGTTCAAATTCCAGTTCAGCGAAAGTCTTGAATTCTCATCGGATTTAAGCCTTTGATAGTCTTTGATGATATATAGCTCAAATTCTGCCGAAATCCAGGCTGCAAACTTAAACGCTATATCTTTGTGAGCGTAAGTTCCGCCACCCTTACCAGATTTGGAAACTATGCCAATAGCGTTTGTTGATTCTACCCATCTTTGAGGAGATAAAGTAAAGGCATTAGAACCCGCCTCGTTCTTAAAGGAGTCGAATTCGACCCCTTTAAAATTTGGATTGTTAATACTCTCCCACAATCCCAAGAATTCAATAGTATTCTTCACTCTCAGCCAGTTTTTAACAACATCTTTAGGCTCTTCTTTGTTTTTATATCTCGCAATATCGGTTAAACTAACGTAATCATTTTTAAAATCTTCCGTATAAACCTGAATTGTAAAGCCTTTTGCTTCAATAGTTTCTTTTTTGATTTTCGACATATTAGACATATATTCCCCTAATTTTTGCGCAAGTTTTTTACGTAATTATTTTATTTACTTGCTTAGTTTGCTTTATTTTTATGCGCTTAGCACAAACCCCCCAATGAATCACAAGCAACACTACAAAATCTCGCAAAGCCATAAACTTCTACCAACTAGCAGAAAACTAGCATGCATCAGCGCATAAATATGATTTTATAAGATTCCACGGATTAAAAGCAAACAAATACATCGACGCGCTCAAGCAGGTTGTCAGCGCAAACGCCCTGTAATTTTCCGGCAAATGTTTCATCAATTGGCTAATCCAGCGACAAAATCCAGGAAAATACACGGCAAATGTTCAACAAACCAGCAAACCGACAAAAACTTTACAAGCGTGTAAAGGAAATGTCGGAATCTTGCGGAAAAGCGATTAAAATTTTACAGCCGCGTAAAGGAAATAACGAAATCTCGCCAAAAAACGACAATTACTTTACAGCCACGTAAAGGAAAAATCGCGCGCTACGCTTTATGCGCGAAAGCAGGTCGTCGCGCATTCGAGGAGAGAAATCCCCCAAAACTCGCGCCACACTAAGCAAGAGCTGAGCGCTGTCCTCACGGCTAATCGCCATTCGGCTGAGCAAGCTCATCAAGCCGCGCGCGGAAGGACGGCCAATCCGTGCGCATCGCCGTAAGCAGCTTCAACTTCGGCACGTCGTCAATCGGCACCCACTTAATCTCCATGCTTTCGTCGTCGTGCGCGCAAGGCTCAACCCTATGCCCCGGCTTTTCAAACGCAAAAACCGTTGTGTAGCGCCAGTTTCCGTGATTCTCGCAGTATGCTCCCACAACATCAATGTCTTGCGAAGTAATATTCGCTTCCTCAAACGACTCGCGCAGCGCGCCCTCAATTGCGCTTTCGCCGTCGGAAATTGCGCCGCCCGGAATACCCCAAGTACCGCCTTCCGCACTCCAAAGCGCACGATGCTGCATCACAACGTGCGTCACGCGCCCGGTCGCCTCATCTCGCCTAGCAAGCAGCACTCCGGCCGCGCCGTTATGCCCCCAATGCCTGCGGCCACAATCGCAATGCACCCAACCGTCCCCCGGCTGATGCACGTTTTCCTTAGGCACTTCAGTGGAAGCCGGATCGTTCTTCGCGCCAACTTCTTCCAAAGTATTCTTATTCCACAAATCCGGCCACGCGTACCCAAGCTCAGCAACCATCTTGCGAAGCAGTGGCAAGCTGATTCCAAGAACGCCGTGAGGATCTCCCTGAATTCCCTCAATAAAAGCTCCGCCGAAGCCTTCTAGCGTAAAGGATCCCGCAACTTCCAGCGGTTCGCCAGTTTCTACGTACGCGCGAATTTCAGCGTCGCTCATTTGCGCAAAAGTTACGCTTGCGTGGCTTGTTTTGCATACGATTCTGCCAGTTTTTGCGTCGATTAGGCAGTGTCCGGTCCACAGTTGCCCTGTTTTTCCGCTCATATGCTGGATTCGGGCTACAGCCACTTCGGGAGTGTGCGGCTTTCCGTAGCATTCGCCGTCGAGCAGGAACATGGAATCGCATCCAACAATCAGAACGCTGTTGCAATTATTAGAAGATTGATTTAGATGATCAAAATTGTGAATATCGAAAGTTTTTGTAGGTACAGTTACGCCTGAAAAATCGCGGGTTTGCGCGGTATCTACATTATGCGTTACGTCTGCTTGAGAGTCGCTTGCTAAAGAGTTATTAGTAGAAGATTCAGCAGCATCCGTAGCAACTTCCGCTTCCAGCGGATACCCCACAATCAAATCGCCGTTAGCCGAAGCAGCTGCATCTGCCACACACTTCCACGCATCGTAAACTGCAGAGGCCTTCGCGCGAGCCAAAATAGAAACGCGCTGCTCAGCGCTCAACTGCTCAACGCTTGTGCCACGCTCCACGGCCGCATCGCGCAAAGCCGCCGGCTCATCCACTTCGCTCTCGTGGATTACAGGAATAACGCCAGCCGCCGCCAAAACAGCCCTGCGCGCAGGCGACTTTGAAGCCAAAATCAACGTAACTGCCATACTTTACTCTTCCTTTTATTCTTCGCGCAACCTATTCGCGAGTTATTGCAACGCCCGTAGAATCAACCGGCACGTGCAAAACGCGCCATCCGTCGCGCGAAAGCCACGGCTTTGCAATTTTGTCGATTTGCGCGTCCGCAATTTCGTTATTTCCGGCATGGAATACAGCAACGCACGATCCCGCTCCCGAAATCGCAGCCGCAAAACCAGCCTCGCGCAACGCTTCCACTAAATCCCAGGAATCCTGCATAAGACTTGCGCGATACGGCTGATGAAGTGCGTCTTGAGTTGCTGCAAAAAGTAGCAAATTGCGAGAAATGTCAAATTTTACTGCGCCCGTTTTATCTGCAGAATCGCCATTTAACGCACCAAACGCAACCGGAAGCATCGCAGCGCGAGAAACGTTAAATATCGCATCCCCGTAAGGCACATTTGCCGGAAGCGCGCGCCTTGCAAGCTCTGTAGAAAGCTCAAAATCAGGAACGAATACCGACACGGAAATATCTTTCGAAACTCTGTATCGTACTGTATGAAACTCCTGCGAAACCGAATCCTTCCAGCTCATCGTCAATCCGCCAAAAACTGCGGGAGCAACGTTATCTGGATGCCCCTCAATCGCGGCCGCAATCTCAAAAATTGCTTCGCGATTAAGCTCGCCTTCGTGCGCAAAAGTCCAAGCAGCCGCCACTCCTGCCACAATTGCACTAGCGGAAGATCCCATTCCGCGCGCTTGCGGGATTTGATTATGCGCTTCAAGAGTAAATTTCAAGTTTGGTAGGCCGAAAATTTTGCATGCCTTGCGGAAAGCTGATACGACTAAGTGCGTTTCGTCTTTTGGAAGCGTATCCTCGCCTTCTCCGTGGATTATTACGCGCACATCTTGCAACTCATCCAGCGTAAACACCAACGAATCAGCGTAGTCAAGCGCGATTCCGGCAGTGTCGAAACCAGATCCCAGATTTGCGCTGGTTGCCGGCACTTTAACTGATACTTTGTTACATACTGGCTTCATACAATCTACCTACTTAATTAATTGATATTTGATTAAGCGCTACTTGATTACTTGCTTATTTGCTACTTAATTGCTACTTAATTAAGTGCTACTTCCACGCTACTTAATTACGCGCAAAACAAGCGGCTTACCTAGCACAACGTCCAGCGATTGCAAATCTTCGCAAATAGATTTAACTTCAGATTCTGCACATTCACGCAAAAGTACGCGAATGCTTCCAGGCCCACCAAGGCCGCACTGTGGGCAATCCGAATCTCCTCCATTTTGCGCGTATTGCGCTTCGCAAGCCGAAGCCAACTGCTCTGCCTTAACACCGTGTGCCGCAAAAACGTCCATCACTTCTCCGCGCAAAGCCAAAGAATTGTCTTCCATATTGCAACGCACAACAAAATCCGCGCAAGTCTTCTCGCTCGCAGCCGGCACATACTTGTTGTACATTGGCACGGCAAAACCGGCACATCCGCGCACAATATTTCGTGCAGCGCAAACAACATCTCCCACAACAGCGCTCGCTGTTGGAGCGCCACCAGCACCGCGTCCATAAAACATCAAATCGTCGGCAGCCTTCGCCTTCACAAACACCGCATTAAAACTGCCATGCACAGAAGCCAAAGGATGCTCCTCGCCAACAAGCGCCGGATACACGCTAACGCTAACACTAACGCTTACACCATCACCGCCGTCATCTGCACTTGACTCGTCATGCCGCTCAACCGCCGCAAGCAGCTTAATCACGCGCTTTTCCGCGCTCGCCGCCGCAATATCTTCAGCGGTAATCGCGCTAATTCCTTCAACAGAAACGTCGTCAATACTTACTGGCATTTGGAAAGCTAAAGTTGCCAAAATAGCAGCCTTATTCGCCGCGTCGAATCCTTCCACATCCCCTGTTGGGTCCGCCTCAGCGTACCCCTTTTCTTGAGCTGCGCGCAAAGCCGAACCAAAATCTAGGCCGCGAACCGTCATTTCGTCAAGAATATAGTTAGTAGTGCCGTTTACGATTCCGAAAATTTGCGTAATTTCGTCGCCAATAAGCGATTCTCGAAGCGGGCGAACAATAGGAATCGCGCCTGCCACAGCCGCCTCAAAATACAAGTCGACTCCGTGATTTTTCGCGCATTCGTATAATTCAGGACCAAATTTTGCAAGCAGTGCTTTGTTTGCAGTTACAACAGATTTTCCGTGGCTCAGCGCGCTTTTTACGAAAGTATGCGCCGGCTCAAGTCCGCCAATAAGCTCGACTACAACGTCCACATCCTCGCGCTCGCACAACGCGGCAGTATCCGTAGTTAGCAAATCGCGATCAATCCAAGGCGCATCAACCTCTTCCGGGCGCAAGCAAGCAACGCCAGCAAGCTCAATCACAGCACCGGTTCTAGCTGCAAGCTCATCTCGCTGCTCAACTATTAAGCGCGCTGTTTGCGAACCAACTGTTCCAGCTCCCAGTAGCCCTACGCGAATAGTTTTGTTAGTTGATTGTTCGCTTGGCATAGCCTTCGCCTCCCTATAAGTCTTGGATTATTTATATTTTATTTTGTACGCGCCGTATTTTATTTATTTCCTGCGCGCTGCATTTATTTATTTCCTGCGCGCCATATTTTTCGTAATTTTACATTTATTTTTGCGCAATCAAGAAATCAAGAAATCACGAAATCAAGAAATCAAGAAATCACGAAAATAGCATTAGCACATTCATCATTATAGAAATAATCAAAAATGCTATTACACCTACGCTACCGTAAAGAGATTTGCGTCCGACTTTTTTCGAAAGCTCTTTTGGCGCTTCAAAGAATACCAAATACTTGCGGCGACGAATCAGCAAAATTATGCCAATCACCAGCAGCACAAGCATAATCATTCCGTAAATTCCAGCTAACACAAAACCTGCCGGCAACTGCGACAATTCCTGGTTTGCAAGCTTATCAATATCAATCATATTTCCGCTTGCATCCACCAGCTGCTTTTCCAGCCACAACGCAACTACGCTTCCTTGGAAATTCACCAGCATATGCAGCAAAATGCTGTAACGCAATTTAGACGTGCGAACGTACATGTATCCAAAAACAAGACCAAGCCCGAAGGCGTAGAAAAATTGAAAAACGTTCATGTGGAATAGCGCAAACGCAAGCGCCGAAAATACAATAGCTCGCTTTTCGCCGTACGCGCGCAAACGCCCAAGTATTTGCTTTCTAAAAAGCCATTCTTCCATAATCGGCGCAATAATTACCACGAACAAAATCGTTTCCCACACGTTTCCGGAAGTAACAACGTCTGAAACGCGATTTTCGGCTTTTCCACCAGTAAGCAGTAACGCTAAGGCAATTCCAACAAAGTTACCAACGTACATAATTGGTATGCTTACTGCGAAGAATCCGCCAAATTGGCGCATTTTCATTGTGAATTGTTTGGTTGCAACAATAGGCACTTTGCGCATAACAAGTATCGTTATTGGAAGCGCTACTAAATATTGCGCAATATCAGAGATTAATATTGTTCCGAGCGAATTGCTGATTACGTTTTTAGGCATAAATAGCGAGTAGCATATGCCTAGAGCGTACGCCACGGCAATCCACACAACTAGTAACAGGCATAATGACATGCCAACAGTTCCCTGGCGTTTGCGTGCCATTAAATACGTATCGTCATGTTGCAAATTTTGCGAATCTTGCATACCTGTTCCTTTTTGTTATTTTCGAAATTACTTTCGCGGCTATTTCTATTATTCTGCGCTTATTTCGTTTATTGCGCTTATTTCGTTTATTGCGCTTATTTCTTTTATTGCAATTATTTCTTTTATTGCGCGGTAGATTAAATTATTTCAGCACACCTTCAATAAGCTTTGTAATCAAATCGCCGTAGTTTATTCCGGTTGCTTCCCAAGCTTTTGGATACATGGAAATTGGCGTAAATCCAGGCATTGTGTTGATTTCGTTAAGAATTACGCGCCCGTCTTTAGTTACGAAAGAATCCACGCGACTAAGCCCACGTCCGTCTACCGCTTTGAACGCTGCGAGCGCAGTTTTGCGCACTTGCTGCAAAGTTTCTTCCGGCAAATCTGCTGGAACTTCCACGTGCGAAGCTGCAGAATCCATGTATTTGCTGTCAAAATCGTAGAACTGGTCTTCTCCAGCCTGGCGCTTGTCTAGCACAACTTCTCCAGGCCAGCTTGCCTGAGGTTCTTCGCCGTCGCGAGCTGCAAGAACCGCGCACTCAATTTCTCGCGCGTCAATTCCTTGCTCAACTAGCACTCGCCAATCGTGCTTCGAAGCCTCAAAAACGGCTTCCGCTAAGGCTTTAGCGTCATGCGATTCAACTTTTGTAACGCCAAAGCTAGATCCTGCGCGGCTTGGTTTCACAAAAAGCGGATACTCAAGTTTTGCAGCCTCAACTTGCATAAGAATTTCGTTTGCGTACGCAGCAAAATGATTTGCAGCATCGCTTTCAAACTTGCGCGCATCCAGCGCAATTCCAGGAGCAACAGCGATTCCTGCAGCTTTAAAAAGTTGCTTTGCGTAATACTTATCCATGCATGCAGCTGAAGCCAGCACTCCGCAACCAACGTATGGAACTTGCATCATTTCTAGCAGACCTTGCAAAGTTCCGTCTTCGCCGTTTGGACCGTGAAGAACTGGGAAAACTGCGTCAATATGACCCAAACTCGTAAGCGTACCGTCGGCTTCGCGCACCAAAAATCCGTCTGCTCCTTTAGCTGGGTCTAGCACAACATCGCGCGTCTGCTCGGTTTTTGTGATGACTGGCAGCTCACCTTGCTCCATTCGGAAGTTGCGCGGGTCTTCGCCGCCAACAATCCACTCGCCTTTTTTAGTAATAGCAATGCGAATAATATCAAAACGACTTTCGTCTACAGCACTGAGTACTCCAGCAGCAGATATGCAAGAAATCGAATGCTCGTCTGCTTTACCGCCGTACAAGAACACTACACGCTTTTTCGTCATTTTTTTCCTTTTATATATTTTATTTTTGATTATTTTAGTTTTTTCGATTATTTACGATTATTTTCGATTATTTACGCGCGCTACTTTTCGCACTACTTTTCGCGCTACTTACTCTTCGCAAACATCTTCATCGAAAAGCATTGCAAGCATTTCTTGGCAGGAGATTCCTTCTTCAAGCACGCGAGCCATTGCGCTTGCGAGCGGAGTTGCAACGCCCAATCGCTTGCCCATTGCCACAACTGCGCTTGTGGTTGGCACGCCTTCTGCAACGCCATTGCTTACGGCGGTTGCTTCTTCAACGCTCATGCCTTTGCCAAGATTTGCGCCGAAAGTATAGTTGCGGCTTAGTGGAGATCCGCAAGTTGCAACTAAATCGCCAAAGCCTGCAAGACCTGCAAAAGTGCGCGAATCTGCGCCTTCTGCAACTCCCAAAGCCGTCAATTCTGCAAGTCCTCGCGTTTCAATCATAGCTGCAGTGTTTTCGCCGTATCCTGCGCCTCGAGCCATTCCAACTGCGAGCGCAACCACGTTTTTAAGCGAGCCGCACATTTCTACGCCGATTACGTCTGTTGACACAAATGCTTTAAAGTAGCTGTTTGAGCAAGCTTTTGCAACCACTTCTGCTTGAGATTTTTCTGCGCAAGCAACTACTGCTGCAGCTGGATGGCGAGATGCAACTTCCTTGCTTAAGTTTGGTCCGGAAAGTGCAGCGAAACGGTTGCGCGGTAAGTTCAATGCCTCGCACACGACCTCGTCCATGCGCTTGCCTGTTGTGCGCTCAATGCCTTTCATAAGCGAAACCACAATCGCATTTTGTGGAATCAACCCCACAAATTCTGCTA
Organism: uncultured Gardnerella sp.; assembly: GCA_947088155.1. Classification (GTDB taxonomy): domain Bacteria; phylum Actinomycetota; class Actinomycetes; order Actinomycetales; family Bifidobacteriaceae; genus Bifidobacterium. Next base: position 9,254 of record CAMUFL010000015.1, read on the forward strand.
ACGCAATGCGCGCAAACTGTGCCGCAATTGCCACGACTACAATATCCGCGTTCGCCACAGCTTCTTCGCGATCCCCAGTTGCCGTCATATTTTCCGGCAACTTCTCCACGCTTGGCAAGCGCACTGCGTTATGATGATGGTCGCGAATTCCTTCGACGATTTCCGGCTCGATTGCCCACATCGTTACTTTATTTCCTGCGTCCGCAAGTACCTGTCCAAATGCAGTTCCCCAAGCTCCAGCACCCAACACCGTAACGTTCATGTTTACGCCTTGCCTTTCGGTTGTAATCCTTATTTTTTGCGACTTTAGTCTTTATTTTTGCGGCTTTTGGCTTTTACAGCTTTACAGCTTCATAGCTTTTGTTGCTTTTTACTATTTCTAGTATTTGCGACTAATCACACTATTACATAATTCTACACACGACGCTTTACGGCTTAATAAAGCGCGAGTTTGCTTGCGATTATTCCGTAACGCGTTTCATCTGCCTGTAGTCAAAGTAGCCAGCCGGCGCTTTTTCGCCGCGAATTTCTTCCATAATTTGCGTCATGCGAACTCGCACTCGACGAGCCAACTCTTCCGCAGATTCAAGTGGAGGAAGTTCTCCCCAGTTTTCGCTTCCCTTAAGTAAGTCGGCATAATCAAGCTGAGCATCGTAGCACATTACAATATTTTTCTTTGGCCACGGCCACCAGTGGTTAATGCTTGCAGCACCCCACACAACCGCGCAAAATAGCGGAATCTGGTGTCCTAGCCTGCGCGAGGCTTCGAGTGCAATCACTCCCACACCTGGCTTCATGCTCATAGGCCATTTTTGTGGATCTCTTGTAACTGTTCCTTCTGGCCATACGCTAAGCGGCCTTCCGTTTGTGAGGATTTTGATTGATTCTTCCTCAATTTCGCGCGCTTTTCCGCTTCTTCGTGGCACCGGCTGCATGCCTACTAGCTGGAACCATTTGCCTAAGATTGGCCAAGTGGCAAGTTCTGCTTTTGCCATGTAGCGCGGTCTGCGACCTTGGTGAAATAGTGCGGTCATTGGCACGAATACGTCGAACATGGTAACGTGCGTGCAAGCGGTTATGAATACGCCTTCTTCTGGCACGTTTTCTAGTCCCCACGCGCGTACTTTTGAGCGCGAGCGCAGTACGCGTGACGTTCCTTCTAACAATCTTTCGGTTGCTTTTGGATTTTGCGCGTCAATTTCTGCTTGATTTGGCTTACGTTTGCCTGTTGGATAGTAGTAAGTTGGGTCAACTAAGTTGTGCGCGTGCGCTAAGCGCTCTACTTGCTCATCGCTGAGTGGTTTTACGGCGCTTCTTGGCGAAGGTTTTCCTTTTGATACCATACGTCTATTGTGCCGCACGCTATAAACCTGCTATAAACCTGCTATAAACCTGCGCTACGCTATTTCCTTTACACGCGCGTAAAGAAACTGTCACTTTTCAGCTAAATTGCGTTATTTCCTTTACACGACTGTAAAGTTTTAATCGCTTTCCAGCTAAATTGCGACATTTCCTATACACGACTGTAAAGTTTTAATCTCTTTTCCGCAAGATTCCGACATTTCCTGTACACGCTTGTAAAGTTTTTGTCGGTTTGCTGTTTTGTGTAACATTTGCCGTGTATTTTAACTGGCATTTGTCGCTAGATTATCTGGTTTATGAAACATTTGCCGGAAAACTACAGGGCTTTTGTCGCTGGATTAGCTGGTTTTTGGAACATTTGCCGGAAAACTACAGGGCTTTTGTCGCTGGATTAGCCAATTTATAAAACATTTGCCGGAATTCTACCTGGGTTTTGTCGCTACTTCCTCAATTTTTCTTTACGCGCGTCTTCGCAATCAGCCCATGTTTAGGCGAGCACGCCCACGCTAGTACAAAAAGCACCGTCGCAACCAGCACAATCGTTCCACCTGTTGCAGTATCAAAACTCCACGAAATATACATGCCCACAATCGACGACGCGCAACCAATAACCGGCGCCAAAATCATCATCCTAGATAGCCTATCCGTAAGCAGTCGCGCAGTCGCAGCAGGCGTAACCAACAGCGCGAGCACAAGCACGTTTCCAATAATTTGCACGGAAACAACCACCGCAATCGCCACCAAAACGTATAGCATTCCATCTAGCCACGCAACTGGCAATCCCATTGCGCGCGAAGTTTCGCGATCCATCGACACGCACACAAGCTCTTTGTGGAACATGCTCAAAAGCGTCAAAATAATAAGCCCAGTCACAGCCACAACAGCAATATCTGAGTCCGGAATGCCAGTAATTGAGCCGAAAAGGAAGGATTCCAAAGAGCCTGCGTAGCCTGAAGCTTTTGAGATTATTACGATTCCGAGTGCGAAAGCAGATACGAAGAATACGCCAATAAACGAGTCTTCGCGAAGCCTGCGGTTTTGGCTAAAAATAGATACGATTAGCGCAGTCGCGACTCCTGCGAGCGCGCCTCCAAATAGCAGATTTCCTTGCAATACGAAGGCGATTGCAAGCCCGGGAAATACAGAGTGCGCTACAGCGTCTCCAATAAACGCCATTCCGCGAAGCACAACGTAGCAGCCCACGGCTCCGCAAATTACGCTCGAAAGGCAGGCTACAATAAGCGCTTTTAGCAAAAACCAAAGGTCCGGATTTGTTAAGTCTTGTATAAATTCGATTGGCGATAACATTTATTTTTTACCTCTATTTCTGCCCGATTACGCGCTCAACGGCTTGAATAAGCGGATTTTGCGGAGCTACGTGGAAAGTTCGCACCCACTGTTCAGTTCGCAAATTTTGCGGATCGTCGTCGCCAACAATAGTGCCGTCAAAAAGCATGATTCTTGAGCACGAATTAATAGAGCCGATTATGTCGTGCGAGCTCATAAGAATTGCTTCTCCCGACTTTGCTAAATCTAAAAACAGGCTCGTAAGTAGCTCTTGAGTTGGCATATCAAGTCCAGTAAAAGGTTCGTCAAGTAGCAGCAAGCGCGGCTCTCCGGCAAGTGCGCGCGCAACCAGCACGCGTTGACGCTGGCCGCCTGAAAGTTCGCCGATTGTGCGGTCTCGAAAATCAGCCATTCCTGTGCGCTCAAGAGAAGCGAGCGCTATCTCATAATCTTCTTTTTTTGCGCGACGAACGTAACCAATATGCCGAATTCTGCCCATCATCACAACGTCAAGCACAGAAAGCGGAAAATCCCAAGCAATATCGTGTCTTTGCGGCACGTAACCTACGTAAGATACGCGCGAATTTACACTGTCGCCTTCTGCGCAAGGCGCATGCACTTCCAGCTTTCCGGAGTGCGAAATCAGCCCCATAATCGCACGAAACAGCGTCGTTTTGCCGGCACCGTTCGCGCCCAGCAATCCTACGAATTCGCCGCTTTTTATACTAAACGAAACGTTTTTTACAACAGTGCGGCTTGTGTACGACACACTTAAGTTTTGTGCGTTAATAACAGTATTTGCGTCCATATTTAGTCCTTACCAAGTCCTTACAAAATCCCTACCAAATCCCTACAAAATCCTCATCACTTCAAACATTTCGCTAACGAATCCGCGTTCGCTCGCATCATATCCGCGTAAGTTCTAACTTTCGCGTCGAAAGCGTCACCATAAATTGGGCAGACTTTCACATGCGCTTGCGCAGCCAGCTCTTTAAGCACGGATGAGCGCGAAATCAAATTCGGCTCCAAAAATACTGCCGGAATTTCCAAGTCGCGCAAAATTTGCGAAAGCCTACGCCTGTCTTGCACACTCGGCTCGCTTGAAGGGTTGATTGTTACAAATCCTGCAATATTTACGCCGTAAGCTTTACCTAAGTATGCAAAAGCGTCGTGCGTTGTAACTAAGTTGCGGCGCTCTTTTGGAATTGACGCAACTTTTTTGCGCATATACGCGTCTACGTCGAGAAGCTTGTTAATATAACGGTCCGCATTTGCGCGATATTTGCGAGCATTTTTAGGGTCGACTTCGCACAATCGGTCCGCAATTGTTCGCACATAAGCAATTCCGTTTTTTACTGACTGCCATAAATGCGGGTCAATATCGCCGTGAACATGCTTTCCAAGAACGGCTTGCGGAAGCTGATACAACTTTTCGCGAGCAGCACCCAAAAAACGATACCCCTGCTCTGCCGGAATCTCCTTCAATGCATTAGTCGGCACTTCCACAACCACATCGCGAGGCGCATAATACACGCGTTTTGGCGCAGCAGAGCGTTTTTCTTGCACAGTATCCACTCGGTACATAAACCCGCGCGACGCCAAATCGTATGCTAAATCGGCATGACCTTGATTCAAAACTACGCGAGCGCCACGCTTTTTCGCTATTTTCTGCGCGTTTACGCCAACAGCAAAACGCATTCTTGTATTACCTAAGCTTGCAACTCTTGCACCTTGAGCATCCAAAATATCCGCATGCCAGTCAAGCGTGTACTCTCCCGGCTTGCTAAAAGCCCAGCTTAAATGCGTGTGCGCGTCTGCAGGCAAGTCCACGTGATCGTCGTCGCTGATTCCGTTTGCTGAATTTACGTAAGTTTCTACGCTGCCAAAAGTGCCAGTTAGGTAAGCGAATAATGCTCCAGGCCCGCTAACTTTCGTTGCAGTTAGGCGGATTCTGTCGGAGCGCTTCATGTTATACGCATTCGGTTTTATTACGGTTGCGCGTCCTTCTTTTGTTACTGTAGAAGGCGCGTTTGATTGGGAAGACTGTGAAGATTGGGAAGACTGTGATTCTTTAGAAGATTCTACAGTTGCAGATTGCGCAGTTTTATTTAGATTATTAAGTTGCGTTAGCGATTCGTTTCCAGCATTACCAGAATTTCCAGCTTCTGCTCCAACTTGCGCAGCCATGCGTTCTGTAGCAAGACCTAGCCAAATCGTATCCAGCGACACGTCTTCGACCATTGGAATAATATCCGCCGCATGCTTCACGCTTTCTTCAGCAAGCTCAACATTCGGCACGCCTTTTCGCAAATTCGCGTCCAAAGCGGTGATCACGCCGTGTTCCTCAAGCATCATGTAGTTACTAAAAGCCACGTCCGCATATACAACGTCGCGAATTGAGCGCAATCGCGGCTCGTAGGAGTGCGGGTCTGCGTTATCCGGCACAATTGCGCTCACGTTTGCAGCGTCTCCTGCCACATTCGCCACCATATCGCGCAAAACGCCTGTAGTTGTAACTACATTAATTCGCCCGTCGCGATGCCCTGCACTATTTCCACTATTCGCAGATCCGCACGCACAAAGCGGAATCGTGGTTGCAACAGCCAAAATAGCCGCAATCGCACGCTTCGCGCTTTTTCGCCCTACTAAATCAATGAATTTCATTAAATTCTTACCAAACTACAAATCTAAAAAATACATACTTCCGAAAAACTTCCGAAAAACTTCCGAAAAACTTCCGAAATAAATCTTCCGAAATACAAACTTCCGAACGCTACTTAATGCTCATAATCGCGCTAAGCAATCCGCCGCCAGAAATTAATCCGCGCTTGCGAAGAACAAACACTCCAGCTGCGCAAGTTCCAGAAATTGCAGTAATTCCAAGGCTTAATGCAGTGTATGCAACGGCAGGCTTGCGTTTGAACAATCCCACAATTCCTTGCGGCTCATCGTCTTTCGCATTAACGCGGCTTCGCAACTTTCCGTTCAAACCTTTAACGCTTTTTTGTTTATATTCGGATTGAATTTCCTTGCCTGATGGCTTGTTCATTCCATCGGTTAGTTTTACGATTTTGCTTCTGTTTCCAGCTTTAGATTTTCCTGATAATCCGCCTCCGAAGTAAGAATGTCTGCTTCCACTTACGTATGACGGAGAAGATAATGGAGTTACCCCAGCGTTGCCAGAATTTCCAGAATTTCCAGCATTGCCGTTAGCTCCGCTACCATTTTCATTTTGATTTCCGTTTTTTGCGTTATTTTCGTCTTTTGCGTTATCCTCTTCGTTTTCAATGCTGTTGCTGTCATCGCGACCATTGTTTCCATCAGCATCATCATTTTCGGAGCCAGACTCGGATGCCACTACACTCACAGAGCAGCTCATAGGTGTTTCGAGCGCGTCAACGCCAATCGCAAAATGCATATCTTTCTCAATCGTCTTGCCGTGAGCACTCACAGCAAAACGAATCGTATAATAGCCCGGCTTTGAAAAATCCCAGTTCAAATGCATATGCGTATTAGACGGAATTGTGTAAGTGCGTTTTCCGTTGCTAGACATGATAGTTTTCGCTTTTTTACCTAACGCACCCTGCAACCAAATTCGCACACTTCCCGGCCCTTTTACAGATTTAAGGCTGATTTTGCTAGATTTGTGTGGTTGCAAATTTTGGTTATTCCAGCCAAGCCACGGAACATTTTGTTTCTGCGTTTGCGGTAAACGCCAAATATTACCGTTGTTTGCTGCTTTTCCAGCATAAAATACGACTTTACTTGGGTCTCGCTTTACGTGAGATCCAGTCACGTCTTCTTGCACTGCAAATCCAATGCCGCTGCTCGAACCGTAAGTTGCTAAATCAACGTGACCGTTTTTAATTACCAACTTATCGCCTTTTATATCTTTAAATTTCGAGCATTTTTTAGTTGTTTTTTTATTCTTATTTTTAGATTTAGATTGTTTAGAATCTAAATTATTTTTGTTAGATTCTGTTTCTGTTTCTTCTTCATTTTCAGAATTCTGATTTGCAAATCCGCCGTTCGGCATAGCTCCCGGCCATGCAGCCACATATACTTTGTTGTTATTGCCTTTTACAACAATTGACGTTGGAGTATTTCCATCGCCATCTTCATTTTCTGAATCTTCGTCCGAATCTTCGTCAGAATCCTCGTCCTCATCCTCCGAATCTTCATCATCTTCGTCGTCTTCGTCACCCTCTGAATCCTCGTCAGCATCCTCATCTGAATTATCATTTGAGTCCTTGCCTTTAGACCCCTTCTTTTCCTTAACCTTCGGCGAAGTTCCATTCTGATTACCAGCGTCTTCAGACTGTGAGTCACCTTCTTCCGTATCGTACTGAGAAGATTCTTTAGCACGGCTAAGATCTACTTCGAAAGTGTAATCTTGCGTAGCAGTAAGCTTATTACCGTCATCAGTTTCAGCAACTGCTTTTACAGTCAACACATACTTTCCAGGAGCTGTAAAAACCCAATCCATATGCACGTGAGCATGGCCATCCACAGTGTATTCGCTTGGGAATTCAGTTCCATCCGTTCCAAGATACTCTAGTCTTTTGCCACCATCTTTACCGGCCATGTAAACTGCGCCATTTTTAGGCATAGTTGCGTTAGTAAAGCTAAAAGTTACTTGTTTAATTCCCGAATCATCCCCCAAAGTTTCGGTAGAAACACCTGCAAACAATTGGCCTGGCTCATTTTGAGAAGGAAGCTGATACACATGTTTCACATTCTGTTTCACGAAAGAAAATACTTTAGTTTTTCTTACGCGACTTTTCTTGCCAACAACAAATCGAATAAGAGAAGAATCGTATCGAATCTTATTTGCGTTGCTGCCCGGGAAGGAATCGCCTCTTGTGCCAAGCACAAGATTTCCGTTTGCATCTTTATAAGTTGCAAAAACGTCAGTATGACCTTTTTTTACTCTGCATAACTTTGCGCCGGCAGTTGCGCTACTGCTTGGTTTAGCAGCATTATTTTCAAGTTGAGCCGCGGCGCAAGCTTCAGCATTCGCCAATTCGGAGCCTGCAACAACATCGTCCGCATACGCACTACCGCAATTGCAGCAGCACATAGATGCTAAAAAGCCGACTGAAATAATCGCACTAACAAGCGCACTAAATAGCTTCATGCACATTAAACTAGATTTTTTACGCATTGTTTTGTCCTAAATTATTAGAATTTACGGAATTTGCGGAATTTACGGAATTTACGCTCGGCAAAACTGTTGTTTCTTCAACCGGATTTACTAAATCAGATAACGAGTTTTGATTTTGCGCATATTGAGTAGGCATAGTTGTCTGCTGCTGTGAAACATTCCGTGAAACAGGCTGCAAATTATCCTGCAAATTATCCTGCAAATCACCTTGCGCAGAATCATGCTGATTAATAGCCTCACGACGCGCCTTCTTGCTTTTCGCAACTGCAAACAACACAAACGCAATAATCACAATCGTTACAATCACAAAAATAATCATCACAATCTGCGCAATTGCCACAGTATCGTCGGAATCGTTCGCTTTTTTATGATGCCTTCCAGCTTTTGCGCCAGACTCGCTGCCCTCAGCATTTTCACCATTGCCGCTTGCACCAGCTTCAGCGCCTTCTTCGCTGCCCTCTTCATCTCCAGAAGAATCTTCAGATTGAGAATTTTCACCAGAATTAGCTCCGGCACCAGCACCAGCTGCAGCGCCGGAACCTAAAGCTGCGTTCGGATCCGTATTATCTCCAACCGCAAAATTAAGCACTCGCGTATCGCTTACGGCTCTGCCATTCTTCAACTTTCCCGAAAAAGTAAGCTTCACATGGTAAATGCCCGGCTTAGAGAACACCCAATTTACATGAGTGTGTGCATTTGCTTCAATCCAGCTATTTTGCGGATACCCTTTAGTGCTGTCCCACAATTGCTGCGGATTATTATTGCCGTTTTCCAAATAAACATGCAATTTTCCAGGTCCGCTTACGCCTTCGAGCGAAAGGTTCGCGCCGCGGTCGAGCTCGTTAAGCACGCCGCCTTCCTGCGTATTCCAGCCAAGCCATGGAACGTTAGGATTTTGCGTTTGCGGAATTACGTAAAGCTTCGTTCCTGGCTTTTCGCCAATAAAGCTATAAGTGGCATCGTTTGGCATTGGAATAATCGAGCTGCTGCCCAGCTTAAATACCACGTTTTCCGGGTCTCGCCACACAGGATCGTCGCCAGTATCGTCGCGGATTTGTATTTTCCAATGCCCTCCTGCAAGCGTTGGTCCAAAATCAGCGTGACCTGCTTGAATCATCACAGGCTGACTGCTTGTTGCAGCACTAGCTTCATCTACAAAAGGCGACGGCATAAATATTGCTGCAATTGCCATAATTGCCGTAAATATTGCTGCAATAATTGACTTAGCAACGTAATTTTTATTCTTCACAACCATGCAATTCTTATTCTTTAACATTTTTCTTATCTTTCTACAACATTTTCATACGCGTTTTAAGTAGGAACGTTCCCACACCTGTTAATGCGCACAAACTCACGCCTGCAGTTCCAACGGCAGCAGTAACCCACTTTGTTTTGTGATTTTTTTCTTCCAAAGATTCAGACTCGTCCATTAGTTCTTCCGAATCTTCGCCATATTCGTCGTATTCGTTTGTGTTATTTGCGTTGCTTGATTCACTCAAATCTGAATCAGAATTTTTGCCAGTTTTAGCGTGTTTCTTACGCTTTTTCTTAAGTAGCTTTATTTTCTTTAACTTTTTTACCTTCTTTGTTCGCTTTGAAGAATATCCGCGTGAAGATCCGCCCAATCCGACACCGAATCCGTTTGATACTCTTGAAGACGAATTATTAAGATTTTCGTTTCTGTTTGCAAAACCTTCATTAGATTGCGTTTTAGCAGCTAACGGAGTAGTTGCAGACTGCTGAAGATTATTTTTATTAGAATTAGAAGAATCTGAGTCGTCCTCGTCTTCATCAGACTGAGTATTCTCGCTATTCGCATCTTTATTTGCGTCTTTATCTTCAGAATCGTTTTGCTCATCTTCAGCCTGCTCATCTTCAGAACCGTCTTGTTTATTTTCTAACTGATCTTCATACTCGCTATTTTCGTCAGATTCATTTGTCTTATTCTTATTATTTTTATTATGCTTTTTATGCTTTTTGTTAGCATTATTGTTTTTATTGCGCTTCTTATTATTTTCCTTGTTATTCTTATTTTTACTAGAATTCTTTTTATTATTATTCTTATTTTTCTTACTATTTTTCTTATCGTTATTCTTATTGTCAGAACCTTCTTTACCTGAATCTTCTTTCCCAGAAGACTTCAACCATATTTGATAATCAGTAAAATCGTTGAATTCTTCATTTCTGTACAATTCGCCATTATCAAGTACAAGCGACGAACGAATAATGGCACCATCCATACTTTCGTCAATCTTCAAATCTAAGTTCTTACCTTCTTCTTTAGGTATGTACTTAAATTTTGTTTCGCCTGCTTTTTTAATAAGCCAAGCATGCCTTTTTACTATGGAAGTAACTTGAACGTCTGGATCCTGTTTTTCACCTTTAATAACAGATACTCGTGGACTATAAAGCACAGAACGAAGATTTAACGTATCCCCAACTTCAAGAGGCTTCATCCTACCAACCGCGGCAACCACAGGCCTTCCATCAGCACCATGATCATCTACCACAATTTTTACAGTATCTCTATCCGCGCCGTAATTCAGCCCAAGCATAGTTCCGCCGCTTATTGTTGCATTAACAAGCATTCCATTTAATGCAGGCTCTGCTGGAATCTTAAATGTTTCTTTAAGATCTGGATCTCTATCCCCTACTGGTTGATTGCTCTCAAAATCATATGAAAAATCAGGGCCCATTTCGTCTTCGCGAATATACGTCCAAGATGGCATCGTATCTTTTTTACCGCGTATTGATTTTGGCAAATACACAGAAAGAGTAACTTCACCGCCCGGCTCATACGAGTGATAATGCGGATGTGAGCCAGTATTTCTTACGCCAACAATGCAAATATTGCTATCGTCTTCTCTGCAATGTGTGCTGCCAGACAACGATTCTTCTATAAAATTCTTGTCTTTTGTTGGCGGCACGCGATTAGAATCCATTTGCAGGGTTTCTGTTTCGCTTTCCACTGCGTGAGTAGCGTTAGGCTTTACGTTAAAAGTGTATGTTGCGTGCTCTGAAGTAACAGTTTTGCCATTTTCCTTATTTTTTACTATTGTGTACGCGCTGATTTTATAAGTGCCAGGCTTTGTAAACACCCAATCAGCATGCTCGTGGCCGACCATTGGCTGGTGGATAATACCAGGCATTACAAATCGACTTCCAGCAGCATCCTCATCGTCTTTATCGTGCGCTTCTAAAGATTTTGCAAAAGTAGCATTGTTGTCGTCGGTTTTTTGCGTCCATGCAAGAACGCGACCACCTTTAGGGCCTGTAATTTTGTCAATTACAATATCCGCGCAAGCTTTTACAGGATCCTTTACACCTACAGAAAAACGCGAATTAGAAGAATCCCAGCCAGGGAATACTTCGCTACTTTGATTATTTCCGGATCCGTTCAAACGCCAATAACCTTTTGATGCGTCAAAAGGAATATTGTCAGCATTGTTGTATGGAAGATTTGCAGCGTAAAATGACGAATCACCTACCGTCATCGTTACGTTTTTTGGATTATAAATTACGTTTCCGTAACTAAAGCCCATTTTAAGCTTGCCATTTGCGCTTGTTTGGAATGCGTAGAAAGCGTCAACGTGGCCAGATGAAACTGCTACGCTTTTATTAGGCAAATATAAATCGCCTTTAATCTCATCGCTGCCAACCCACACATGTTCAGGTTCACTTTCTTCGGCATACGCTGGCATAGCAGCGCTTAATCCGGAAGTAAGCACTGCAAACGCAAGCACTACTACGCCTGTGGCAGCCAGCGCGCGCTTAAGCATAGACTTCATCGCATGAGTCATAATTATTATTTCGCTCTCTACACTTCATCTTCTTTGCGTATCTGCGTTCTTCTTTTCGCAAATAATTAAGGAAGATTTTTACAACGTCTACCAATAATAATAATGATTCTCATTAATAGCAAGTCGACACTCCGAATAAACAAAAACGCTGGCAGCTCAAAGCAACCAGCGTTATTAGTTAATATTTTTAAAGCGACTTTAGCAAGTTAGCCTTCTACAATATCCGCATTAAGGCAAGTTTTAAAGTGACGAAGCGCCCACTCATGCCCTGCAGGATCAAAACTTGCAACAGCATCCTTATGAACCACAATCTTAAAACCAAGATTATACGCGTCAACAGCAGTGTGAAGCACGCAAATATCCGTGCAAACTCCAACCAAATGCAGCTCCTCAATATGGCGTTCGCGAAGCTTAATTAGCAAATCGGTGCCATTGAACGACGAGTAACGAGTCTTGTGAATGTAATACACGTTGCTTCTATCTTTATTTGCTTCGTAAAAATCGCCAAGCGCGCCGTATAGCTGCTGGCCGTGCGTTCCAGCAATGTTATGAGGTGGGAAAAGCTTAGTTTCAGGATGATACGGATCGTTCAGATGATGCGTGTCGATTGCGAAAACTACGAATTCGCCCGCGTCAAGAAATTCCTGCGAAATCTCAGTAATGCGCTTCTCTAGCTTTTGCGCAGGCTCACCTACAGTCAGCGAACCGTCGCTTGCAACGAAATCATTCGTATAATCGATGTTAATAAGGGCTTTATTCATACCTACTCCTTGTATGAAAATCGCAGAATAATCGCAATAGCATACGCTTTAGTTACAATATTCCGCATTTTGATTGCTTCGTTTTATTTCAATTGATAGCCCAATTATCAACTCAATTGCTGGCCCAATTGTAATCGGCGCAATATCTTAATACCAAAAGCTCGCTTTTTCAGCGCCGACTACCATTATTTAATCACTACCTTGCGGCAAGTGTAGCCATGGAACATTCGCCGGGGAATTCTCCGGGTTTTGTCGCTGGATTGGCCAATTTTTGGAACATTCTCCGGAATTTTAACTGGCGTTTGTAGCTACATCATCCAATTTATTGAACATTTGCCGGGGAATTCTCCGGGTTTTGTCGCTGGATCAGCCAATTTTTGGAACATTCTCCGGAATTTTAACTGGCATTTGTAGCTACATCATCCAATTTATTGAACATTTGCCGGAAAATTATCTGGGTTTTGTCGCTGGATCAGCCAATTTTTGGAACATTTACCGGAGTTTTTTCTCGTGTTTGTGGACTTGGGTTGTGTGTAACGCTCGAGCGCATAGATTGCGAGCGTTGGCTGGTTTTTGGAACATTCGCCGGGGGATTTACCTCACGAGAGAATAAAAAAAAAGCGGG
>CAMUFL010000016.1 GCA_947088155.1 uncultured Gardnerella sp.
AGATAAGAAGGGTAACACCGCTTCCGACGAAACCACTGGTAAAGCCGGAAACAACAACGGAAATTCTGGTTCTGATTCCGGTTCTGGTTCTGATTCAGGTAACGATTCCACGTCTAATAATGGCGGTTCAGATAGCGGATCTACTACTGGTGGTAGCATCTCTACAGATTCCGGCGCTCAAAATAGCACCAATGAATCAAGTAGCGCTGATAATGCTAACAACGCTGGTAATGCTGAAACCGGTAATGCTGGCAACGGCAAAGCTGATAATGCATCCACTGGTGCTTCAGGTTCCAACGTATCTACTAAGTCTGGCAACAAGGTTCCTGCAAAGCATTCGTCCCAATTAGTAAAGACTGGTGCTGAAGTGGAACGAGTAGGATTGATCAGCGCAATGATTGGTGTACTGGGAGCTGCAGCAGCATTCTTCTCTCGCAAGAAGAATCGCGAGTAAAAAAGTTCACCTACAAAATTAAACAAAAGTAAACTAATAATTGAAAATAATTAAGAAAAAGGAGCTGAGCCACAAACCCAGCTCCTTTTTCTATATCGCTGCTCACTTACACATATAAACTCTTGTATTGTGATTCAAAACATATCTTATTTAAGAAGAACCATCTTTGAATATATTCAAATAAGCGATAATAAAATCAATAAAAAACAATTTTTGACAGAATTGCAATATAAAAATTTCTTAAACAACATTTCCGCACATAAACAGATGGGTGCAAAGTGTGTGCACTTTTTAACGATAGGAAAAGCTATCGTTAAAAGGTTTAAGATTGGCTTAATAGTTTGCTGAACAATCTTACGCAATAATCAATATGCTTTTAGTATCACCCACACCTACCCGCTAATAAAATCCTTATTTAATTAACTAAATCCCATATTTATCAGCTAAAACCCTATATTTGTTAAAGTACCTTTACGTCGTTGAACCGCCACACCAACATTCCATATGATCACACCAACAATTGCCCATAACACACCAACAATAAGAATCACAAGTAGCGATACGCCAACATTTACAGAACCATCAATTATACTACGAGATGCTTGAGTAACATGAGTTACTGGAATCACATATAACACGTATTGCATCATCTTAGGAAATACGCTAATTGGAGCAATCACACCACAAACAATAGGAAGTATTGCACTAAGCGCGTTAGAAATAGTATAAACATCATTCATCATCATGCTTATAGCAGCTATAGCGATACCAAATCCCGTAGAAGCAACAGGAACAATAAGGAACAACAGCATCAACACACTCATATTAATCACAAAGAAAGCACTTGGGCTTACTACAAGCATTGTTATAAACAAAGTCACAGCATCACTCACTAAAGAAATAGTCACGAGCGCAATAATACGACCGAACCATAATGGTAATGCAACTTTCGCGCTTGTAAGCACGAATGGTGTTGTGCCTTCAAAACGATCCCATGCTAGTGCTTCTGACACAGTCATACTTGTGGAAATAGAACACGCACCCATCACAGCAGCAAGAGTTGAAGCAATCAAACTATGATTAAAACCAGCGCTAGTCGCTACACTAGCTGCTCCATTGAATCCTCCGCTTACAGCTCCAGCTAGAAAAACGTATAAGAACGTGGATAAAAGAGGCTCAATAATCATACGAATAACAGCAGTATTCCAACTATTTAAGCTAGGTATACTCTGTATACTCACTCTTGCACCAGTTCGTATACTAGATAACACGCTCACGTGACCATACTGTGAATATTGATTATATTGATGCAATCTAGCGCACTTACTATTTTGAATAATTTTATTTCGCATAGTTTCAACCTGATTATTATTTCGTATCATATTATGTTCAAACTTCCATTAAGCGTTGCAAGTCGAATAGCATGACGTAACATAAAACCTGCAATAACAAGCAAAACGCTAGATAATACAACACATAACACAATCGCTAACACAGTAGTAGCATTAAACGATTGCGCATGAGCCACCCACACTGCAGACGTAAGCGGATGAATAAACGCAATAACGCGAACTGGCAATGACATTGATTCTACAGGAATCACTATTCCACAAAGCATCCATACAGGAATTAAAATCAAACCTTCATAAACTGTAGCTTTACGGCATAATACAAAAATTCCAGATAATAATGCAGCAGAAGCTACGCAAGCAAGCATAGAAAGTAAGTATCCAACTAACTGCGTGAATGTTATCATAAAGAACCCATGGCAGAAAACAGCAACGGCAATAATCGCAAGCGGCATACCAATACACCCAAGTAAAGCTGCGGATCCTACAATAGGAAGAAACACTGCAGAAGGTGAGATAACACTTAAAATTAAATATTGTAATGTTCCTAAATAACGCTGGTATCCAATAATTCCAACAGCAGTAGTTGTAGCAGACCATAATCCAGCTATAGAAGAATCAACCCAAATATTATTAAGGCAGTTGGTACAATCATGAGAAAAACCATAGTAGGCAACAATTTTCATCAACGCAAAACATACTGGAGCAAGTATCGCATTTTGCAAGAAAAACGTTGTTTTCGCTAAACTTTTAAGCTGAAACCACATGCCACGAATCACAGAAGCGTATGAACGAGTAGAAGTATTCATATTATTAAGCCTCCTACTTACTTAATGGGAGTGAGGACGGCGAAGAAGACGGCGTAGCAGCAGAAGAAGAAGTAGAAGTATTTGATGCAGAAATATTATCATTTTGCACAATAGCAAGATACGTTTCTTCCAAACTTGCAGCGCGATCACCTAAACGTGTAATCCCATCAACAGGAATTTTAATATTTCGTTCTTGAGATACTGTTTTGCTCCACGCGATAGTGATATTTAACACTCCGTGTGATTCAAAAATATCACACCACAACACTCCGTCAAGTTTTTGCAATTCTTCCTTAACACTAGGAGTTCCGCTTGATAGTTCACCGTCATACGCGTACATTGTTACATGATCAATATGCTGCAAAGAAGCCAACTGCTGAACATTTCCCTGAGCGATAATATTACCGTGATTTATTACAGCAACAGTATCAGCTAATTTTTCAGCCTCACTCATCTCATGCGTAGTTAGCAAAATCGCTATTCCTTGATCTCGTAAAGCATGAATAATTTCACGTACTTTCCTAGCATTTTCAGGATCCAAACCAGTGGTAGGCTCATCTAAAAGCATAAGATCCGTTCTAGCAACCAGCGATCGAGCAATATGCAATCGCTGCCACATTCCCCTTGAAAAAGTTTGAACAGCATCATGAGCTTTATCAAGTAAATCAACTTGCTCAAGAGCATCATGAATACGCTTACCTTGCTCCCTATATGGAACAGCGGAAAGATCCGCAAAATAACGAAGATTATCTAATGCACTTAGCCTTTGATAAAATCCTCGCTCACCTCCAAGAAGTAACGACACGTGCTTACGTGCTTCTCGAGGATTACTCACAGCATCAATACTGGCAATACGAACACTACCACTATCAGGAGCTAACAACGTACCAACAATTTTCACAGTAGTTGTTTTACCTGCACCATTCGGACCAAGCAAGCAAAATATTTCACCAGAATGAATATCAAAAGATACGTTATGTAAAACTTGGCGAGTTGTTTTCTTATGACCGAATCCACGAGAATAAGATCTTGTTACATTATCAATACGCAATATTAAGTTGCTAGTTGACTGCTTATTATTGTTATCGCGACTATCAGTTGCGTTTTCTATATTATTATTCATTATTATTGCTTCGTTCTTACTTGTTATTAAAGCTTAATTCTTACTGTTATTGAATAAATTTCAACAATGAAAATCAGTTAGATAAAAAGATAACGCTTGCTTACAAGAAACGATAAGAACGCGCAAAAACATGCAAAAAACGTGTAAAAACCAGCGCGCACGTGCAAACATAATGACAAACATCATGTGCAATGCGTGTTTAATACTGCTAAAGAATATGTATCTTAAGCTGTTTTATGTGCTTTTATATGCCTTTCAAACCGTTCTTAAGACTAGCGATCATTTGGGCAGTCATAGCGCAACACCTCATAAACTTAAATGTGCTTTACGTGGAAAATTATATGAGCATTACGTCAAAAACTCAAATATAAGCAACCACAAAACATTTGTTTAACATTTGCAATACATTATAAGTAGTTGGAAGTAATAATATGTCTAAAACTGCAAACATCAACATACGTATTGAACCAAGTGTAAAACAAAGTGCTGAAGACTTATTTGGCAGCTTCGGAATTTCCGTCACTGATGCTATCAATATTTTCTTACGAACTTCCATAATGGAAGGCGGTTTCCCATTCATAATTAAGCAGTCACAATATAACACTGAATCACTGGCTGCTATGGAAGAAGCTAGAAGAATTTCCAGAGACCCTAACGTACCATCGTATTCCTCTATGGAAGACCTTAAGAAAGCGTTGTTGCAAGACTGATGTACAACGTTAAGTTCACGAATGCCACATCAAGCCAGACTGGTTACTTGTTTATTTACTAGAGGATGATATTCTCACACTCACATTCGCACTTTTAGTAACTGCCATATCAACCAACCTCCATACACACACCATAAAATACTGTATCGCATATTGCAACACAATTGCACGAATGGGATTTTTCGACTGTCATACACGATTTTTATGTTCGCATTACTACATCAGATAATACGATCAAGCGCCGTGATGGTAGGAAGCCCCGCTTATTTTCTCGTTTGAGTTTGAACATAAAAATAGCAGATAAAGGGAAGGAAATGAATTTACACCAAAGTGAGGGCTTAATCGCTAACAGCATGCTCGCAATATAAAAATTGCAAACAACGTTCTCATTGCATAACTTTTTCGCAATTTGTTATCTAAGTCGCAGTAGCTGGGATAGCACAGAAGAATTACGTCAAGCTATTCATACTTATATTGATTTTTACAACAATCACAGAATTAAAATGGGGCTTAAAAGACAATTATGGAACATCATGCTATGGTTGCACAAAATGTCTAAAAAATCATCCTAAGCCCCTTTTGTTTTCAATGTCAAGTAATACTAAATGTTAAGCTTTTTTAGTATAACAACAGAGAGTTTTCATTGATATTTCAACGATAACTCGGGTTTTTAGCACACTTTTTGCCGCTTACCCTCAAAAATGGTTCCTTCATTAGGCAACGACATCGTTGTCATCAAAGCAAGCATAAACATAAGCGGACCGAGCGCATCCCCATACGTTTTGAACATCACACCAAAATCATGGCCGAATACCACCATCGACAAGTAAAGGAACATAAAATTCACAGCTGTAAACATAACCAACTTCAGCACGAACATAAGAACCTTGTACATAAGAATATCCTCCTCACTCACTCCACGGAGTCGCACACCAAATAGGTTTAATACTCATTCTATCCAATAATTTTTTGCCATACAATTGTTGTTGTTATTTTTGATAACACATAAAATGTATAAGGTGTTCTAAGTTTTACTTGTAACAAATAGAAATAGGGTTATTCCCCCAAATACTAAATTATGCAAATAGACTACAATTAGAATACTCTAATGAAACTAACCTAATCTACTGTTGTAATTAAATGATGAACTCTTGCAATAATCCCATTGGTAGTGTATGTAGCAACAAGATGGTTAAGAATGGTAAAACCAGTGCAAATAAAACACGATGGAGATATGCGAAACATGCGGCTCTTTTTTAATACAACATTGCCAAGATATAACACGTAAAAAACTGTTACATTTGTTTATGAAATGGCTGTTAAGTTTTTTAAACAAAAACTATAAATATAATAGCAAGGAAAAAGGAAAGATATAACGGGTTACGTAGAACCTTTTGCTTAAAAGAGAAGAAAACAGTCTTATAAAATCTTATGCGGCCACTGCGGTTCTTCTCCATGGGTGCTGCTTGATAACGAGAACAATATTGGTAAACACAATGCCAACAACTACGCTCACCCATGCCAAACTCGGTGTAAGAAGCCAAGCGAGAACACCGAAGATAAGCAGTCTAAGCAATACAGAAATAGTCAAAAAAGACCAACTTTTTGTTGGGCATTTCTGTTGATCAGTCTTCAATGCGCCCATCAGAACCATAACCGCAGCTGCCGCGCAAGAAAATAGCATATTGCCCAAGAACATGACGAGTAGCGTTCGCCAGCCAGCGATACTACCCAGCATCCACCATTGCAACATCAATGCAAGCACAAATATGACGACATCGTATACTGCTTCCATCAGCATATTCGCAACGATTAACGAGGAGAATGTTAGAGACGTACTTCTAGGAGTGTCTGTTTTACCTGCGTTCGCATGCTGTAATGCAATCATGTTGCTCACCTCGCGCGCTTTACGCGCTCTTCTTCAAGCATTTGAACGCCAAGCTCAACCGCTTTCTGTGAAGCTTCATGTAATTGCGCATCCGTCATACCTGGCTGCCAAGGCTTTTCTAAAACAAACAGCAACACACTAGTGATCGCTGCACCAATAATAATGCTTAGCAGCGTAGTATTTGAAACAAGCAATAAAGCAATACCAGAAGTCACCAGCAGCCTGAGCACAAAATCGATGATTCCGATAAGCAAATCGCCAGACCCGTCATCTGGTCTACGATGCCTATCCCACTGCAAATACGCTGTACTTAGCAGCGAAAACACCACAACACTCAACGCGAGTATGACCACAGTTTCCCAACCTAGTACGCGGTGCCCTACGAACTGCTGTACAAGCAGCGCAATAATAAGCGTGCAAATACCAGCAACAGTTTCTGTAATCACATGACCCCAAAAAGCATGCTTGAAAAGCACTGGCCTTACATTCGTCTCACTCATCATCTTTCTCCAGAAAATGCAATTACGGAATATCGTGCTTTGATTATACAAAATGTATAAAAAATTGTCCTAAGCCCCGATTGAGTGGTCAGTATAGATAAAATTTAATATTTTTCCTATATATTAATCTAGATTAATCCAATACCTTCTTGTCGTAACATTTCCTCTTGATAAGCTATTTTTCACTTTGTTCTCCAAAATTCCACCATTATTTTCTATAACTTTTATCGATCCAATATTGTCATCATCACATGTAATCAAAACTTTATGTAGATTCAGAGTCTCTTTACAATATGTAAGTGCCATAGAAAGCATTTTTGTTCCATAACCCTTCATACATTCAGATTGCCTAATTTCGTACCCTATGTGACCACCATAGTTAATTAAAAAAGAATTTAATTCATGCCTAATATTAATTTCACCAATAAATTTTTCATTATCTATCAGCCAAAATGTAGTAGCTCTAACATAATTTTCAGGCAAATTTATACCATGTTCATAGTTATAAGAATTCTCTATAATTGTGTCATAATTTCTAAAACGTCTTTCTGCATTCGGCCTAAAAATTTCATCTTCTTCATTTGCTTCTATATAACCTTGAATATATTTACTATCTGGTCTAATTAATTTCATAAGTTCTCCTTATTCTTAATATGCAATTCTAATAAGAATACGATTCTATTAAAATTAGAATCCATACCAGGCTGTTTAGCTTTAATAGTATTACTATTAAAAAAAAAACCACACATACAAGCTTTATTAAAGAAAAATTTTTTATTTTTCCAATAAGTGCAGGCTTTTCGAATCCATAAAATTTTTCTTTCCACCCATTTACTACTTATTACGAAGAAAACCAACTTTCATAAATTCTTTATCTCCAATACGGAACTTTTTACTATTAAACGTCACTCCCATAATTCTGCTAATAATATACTCATCAGTTATAAGCACGAAATACTGCTTATCTTTTTTATCCACCAAATAATACTGCTCAGCCCCAAGAGTGGAAACAGCCTTACTGAAATCATATATGCCAAACAATGGCAATCCTCCAAGGAGAGTAGAAAACCATCCAACAAAATTATCCACCATTTTCTCAGATGAACTGTTATAAGTCTTAACAACAGTTAGCATATTGATTTCTGAGTCAGGATATTCATCTATGACAATCTGCTCTTTAATTTTCGACTTCTTAAAACTGCTCAACCTACCGTCGAAACCATATTTATTGAGATTAATAGGCTTCTTAGTAACAGAAAAATCAACGCTATTGTTCTCATCCAAAAGATAATCAACGCTCACGCTTAGAGCAGATGCAATAAATTTCAGATTCTCGATATCCGGCAAACCCCTATTCGTTTCCCATTTCGCTACAGCAGCACGAGATACCATCAATAATTCCGAAAGCTCCTCCTGCGTCAACCCAGCTTCCAGACGAGCCTTTCTAATTTTTTCTCCCAAAGATATAACGCTACTCATAACACAACTCCTTTCAAATCACTTATTACACATCATGAAATTACTTGACGGAAACCAAATTAGTATTGAAACATTTGATTTAGATACCGCCTAATTACAAACTAACAAATAATTTACAACGGAAAAAGAAACAAGATGAAACACTATAGTTACCAACTGTAACAGCATAAGAAATCAAATAATGTAGGGAACTTTTTTACGACTATTGCGACGGTTTGTTCCCCAAAACACAAGCAACTAAATCAATAGGCACTCGAGTAAGAAACAGCCAAAACACGCTCAAAAAAAAACCGCTCCAAGCCAGCCTAAAGCCGTCGCATACTAAACTTTTTAACGATATAAAAAGCTATCGTTAAAAAGTTTAATTTTCTAAAACCAAGCTTACCTCACGGTTTCCTATCATCGTTCAAGCTCCTCAAAAACATCATCTATCGGATAACTATCACCTTGAACCGCCTGATCATAGCCTTTAGCTATCAAAGCATTAAACGTTTTCTCATCCATATCATCTTGTGCCGGAAGAGGCGTTGGAATAGTAAGCGGAAACGGAATTCCCTTATTAAGAATGATTTGACGGTAAAACATGTCAATAGCCGTAGCCCTAGAAATTCCAATCGTTTCCAAAATCTGCTCAGCCTGCTGCTTAATATTTTCTTGTATTCTCACATTCACATTCGCACTTTTAGTAACTGCCATATCAACCAACCTCCATACACAAATCATAAATACTGTATCGCATATTGCAACACATTCCACTTGTTGCTTCACAAACGTATACAGTATGCAATTACAATATGAATTCAAGCCCAACAATCCACCATCAGTAACGTCTCAACGAACGCAACTCACAGTACTTTTGGATTCTTATAATATTCATCAAAATTAATTACCTTATCGAATACATCACAATTAGTTTGCGCGTGCAACACAACTACAAGCTTGTTATTCCTCGTTTTAGCACATCTGATAGCTTGCACGATTATTTCACGTTCACTACAACCATCAGCATCAGTTACACTTTTGAACGTCTCATCCAGCATAATAACAGTTCGCTGTTGAGCACCAATACACTTTGTAAGCGACGTGAAATCTGGAGCAACAATAGCACCGTCATCATCAAATAAGTAATCTTCAATCAGCAGACAATTCTGAGTATTGTTATGATCAAACCAATCTCGCAACAATACTGATTTACCAGCACCACTAGCGCCAATAATAGCAACTGAAGAAATATCACTATCAGCAATAGTCTTACTAAGATTCTGGTATGCTAATTCATTCCTCTTATACGCTTGCTGCTTACGCTCATAATTTTCCAAGCTGAAAACTCGTTGAGCAGTCTGGGTCAAAACTCCTGAATCTTGCAAAGTTTCAATCACATTTTCCAAGCTTGACGACAGCATTACCACAAAATACAACACAGCACTAGCAGAAGCAAAATTCATTGATGATACTGTAAGCATATAAAGTATTGAAAATTCCAATATTAAAGAGAGACTTTGCATCATGCAATTTCTCACTGTGTAAATATTGATAAAACGACGCATACGCTGCCAATACTTATTTTCTGACGAAGCATAATGATACTTGCGCGAACTATCAAAAATAGCACCTTGCGGTAAACTTCGCGTTGATAATAACGACGATAATGCTCCTAAGAACTTATCGCGATATTGTGCTTGTTTATCCGCAGCCGTATTGAGTAATCGCGAACCGGCATACCATATGAGACAAGATAACGGCACCATAATAATCATTATGTATACGTACTGCGGTACCGCAGCAATTGTCATAGCAAGAACTATTACTGTTTGAACAATAACAAAAATAACGTGTGCAATAGCACTCGGAATACTCATCTGTAAGTCAGAAAAATCATCCCCAAGTCTACCTAAAACATCACCTTTATTATCAATATTTGAATACTTATGCAAACGCATAATCAAACGATTATGCAGTTTTGTAAGCCGCACAATTGGCACAGCATATACAGGAAAATTAAGAGCAATAATACCAACGACAATAAGCAAGCTTGCAAACAATGCAGAAGACTGAAGCATATTTAAGTTGGTGTTCGTAGCAATATTCTCTACAAACATTAACTCAGCAAGAACTATGAGTACTGTTGCTATCGGCAAACAAATAATACTAGCAGAGAACAATTCGCGCACAGTTCTAATGAACTTACCACGTGATTCTGCACCTGTAGGAATTTTCGATTCCACACAATCCGCTTGCATAGTTTTATCACTACCAGTATTCTGCAAATGATTTTCTTCAACCACACTATGCGTGACTTGCTTAGAGTTGTTACCATAAAACACACAAGGAATATACTCTGGATTACGTGCAAATAAAACAATATGATGAACTTGAGAACTTAGCATAGCTTGTGAAACTGTTTCTCGAAGCTCTGGATTTAACACAGAAAACACGTCATCAAGCACCAAATATTCCACGTCTTGAGCAAACGCCATAGCCAACACCACGCGTTGACGCTCACCAACAGATAACGTTTCAGGATTATGCAAAAACCTATCCGCAACCTCACGCGACACATTAAATAAACGCAAGAAGTTTTCGTACTTCTGACGAGTATCATCGCTCGCAATATCAAACCAAGCTTCAATAAGCCCCTGCGACATAATAGGATTACAAGGCACCAATATTTTACTACTGCTAACAATAGACTCATACGCATTCAACGCCGAGCCAGCTTCTTTAGACAAAAGAGCGAACTTATTATCAAACACAACAGAATCAGAAATATTAGTAGCATCCGCGAGAGTATTATTCATAGCATTTTGCTCTAATTGCACTAAATCCTTGTCCATTGGAAGAGCAAGCCGAATCACGCGATAATTCACAATATTATTCTGCATGGCGCCATACAAATATTTAATCGCAAAAAGAATTCCAACATTAAACAACGCATTTGGAAAAATAGTTACATGAACAAGAACAACACCAGCAAGCAGTAATGTCAACCCACCTTGCTCAACAATATTACTCAATAATTGAGGAAATATACGCTTATAAAGCACTCTTTCTTCTGCTTTACGTGCATCTTCAATCGCAGTAATACCAACATTATAACGATACACTCTTGAAGCGTGAGGAAGTTTATCAATAATTTTACTGAGAAGATTACGACGTTTACCTTCTAAATCCACATATTTCTTCCACAATACGCCAATCCAACGTATAAGAAACAAATTACCAACACATAAGAGAACTAATAGTAAAACCGCTACAATACTATTCTCGTGATATTGAACAACACAGATAGCAAAAAGAATAATAAACTGCAATATTGATAACACGAAATCAACACCATAAGCTATCTGACTTATCTGATTTGGATATGTTAATGCCGAAGACTGCAATGTTTCATCATCATTATTCTGAACAGATAAACGTACAAAACGATGGAAAGTAAGCTGACGAAACAAAGCGATAAGAAGCATCTCACAACGATCTTTAGCAATAAAACCCAATGCTTGTAAGGAGAAAGATAATGCCAACTTAAACGCAACAAACCCTTCAAGCAGCGTCGAAGCAGAATGCAATGATTCCATTGTATAAATAAGCAACAACATTCCAGCAAGCTGTATCAAACCAGTAATAAAAACTGATAACACCTGCGGCATAAGAACTATAAAATATACTAAAGTACCTTTTGCACGTTGATGATTCGCAACGAACGAATCATAACGAGACACAACCCTATTTAACATATACCTCCAACATACATATTCATTCCAAACCCTCTAATCTACAAGTTTCATTAACTAATTCATCATCAGGGAAACGCTTCAAATCAAGTGCAAAATATTACTATTTCTTCTTATAACCTACGGCAACATTACCTGTTTTATTAATCCCTGGTACTTTAAGAACATTAGAACTTGACTTGTCTTTTAAATCAAATTTTCCAACCAAAAAATAAAGCTTTAAGTCCTGGACCAGGTAAATTGAACGATGAGTCAAATAATTTGATGGGCTTATCTCCAAGAGTGACTTTAGACAAATCATAATGAGAATCAAGAATATCCCGCGACACAAAGAGATACAACTCATCTTTGTTCACATAGTTTTCTGGTATACGAAACTCTTCTTGAGATACCGCTACCGTTTCCCAATGATACGACGCAAGCTCCGCCTTCTCCTCATCATCAGCACATCCAGCAAGAGAAAAGAGAGAACCTAGCAGCAGAAGCATAACAAGACAACTTTGAAAAATGTTTTTACAAAAAATAGTTTTACTTCTCATAACACTACTAGCCTCCTTTTCGTTAACACGACTCTGTATCAAATGATCATAAAACAGACTATTAAGTAAACAAGATCTACCATTCACTCTGATTACTGTAATAATCTTAATAAATATATTACTTTTTCGTACTAATTTGTCTAGATTATCAACGCTAATCTCTTCATTTACTAGCAAACTATACTCTTCATAAACAGCAAGGTTCACGAAACAGAAGAACCAGAAGAATCAATATCATCATGCACGTTTAATGCTTCCAACAATATTCCCTCATAAACGAAGCAATCACCTGCAAATCTTCATCTTCATAATACTCAACAAACAACTTCTTAAACTCAGAAACCTTATTTTTTGGAATAACTAGCAAGCCTTTACTGTGAGAAATCAAATAATGTAGGGAACTTTTTTACAATTTTTATACCATTTTGTTCCCCAAAACATAAGCAACTAAATCGCACAACTACTCGACAGCAAAATAGCAAAATCACATTTAGAATCTCGAGAAGCAATCTTAAATCTACCGTGCGCTAAACCTTTTAACATTTAGTCTTTACAACCACATTTCTAAACAAAGCCAATCATCGTACTAATATCTCGCCAAACGTCGGAATAAAAATTCGATAGCGCGCTAACTATTGTAATCTTGATAATATTATGATACTTTTTTGATAAAAGGAGGTTGATACTATGATTAATATTCGTCCAGTTTCCGATTTAAGAAATAAATTCCCAGAAGTAGAAGAAACAGTTATAAATTCAAATACACCAGTATTCCTTACAAAAAATGGTTATGGGACTATGGTTCTCATGAGCATCAAACAATACTCTGCCCTCACTGACGACATTGAAAGAAAACTCGATGAAGCAGATACTTTTGCCGCAAACACTTCTACGCGTCTTTCTAAAGCTGACGTCTTTGATAACGTAAGGAGAAGGATTAATGAGCAAGAACACGTATAAATTAACCTTTCTACCACTATTCAAAGAAGATTTATTAGAAACAGTTGACTATATAACCAATACACTGCAAAACCCAAAAGCTGCTCACAGACTTGTTGACGATATAGAATCAGCAATCGATAAACGGCTTGAATCGCCCCTCTTATTTGCTCCTTACCAATCATCAACAACACGAGAACACCCCTACTACAGGATTAGCGTACGCAACTTTTCTGTTTTTTACGTTGTCATCGACGACACTATGGAAGTGCGCAGACTTCTATATTCAAAACGAAATATTGACGCACTACTGGAATAACTATTCCTAATAACTATCATTATTATGTTAACGATTATTAAAAAAGCTATCGTTAAAAGGTTTAAGATTGGGGGTGCAGACATTTTTTTAGACAGCCACACCATTCTGGAGATGAAATGGATAATATAATTATAAAAGAAGCTGTACCTGAGGATGCACTTGCGAGAATAGAATACTCAAAGAAAATCGGAGCGGAAACAGATAATTTGTCATTTGGAGCAGAAGGTTTTCCAATCTCTGTCGATGGAGAAGCAGAATACATTTGTTCGATTTTGAAAGATGAAAAATCATGTTCGTTTTTTGCATGGAAAAACGGAGAGATTGTTGGAGATGTGAGCTTAAGCGGATTGCCGAGGAGAATGAATCATCGAGCAGAACTTGGGCTTACCGTTTTGAAATCAGAATGGAACAAAGGACTTGGAAGTCAACTTCTACAAAAAGCGATTGAATTTGCCAAGTCAAATGACATAGAAATTATTAACTTAGAAGTGAGAAGCGACAATTTGAGAGCAATCCATGTTTATAAGAAATTTGGCTTTCGTAAAATTGGAACATCTCCAGCGTATTTTAAAATTGCAGATTCATATATTGATTTCGACATAATGTATCTCGATTTAAGATAGACAAATCCCAGTTTGTCGAACTGAATAAAACTGAATATTAAAGATATAGGGCGATAGAAAATAAAACATCTATCGTCTTTTCTTATACTCAAAATTTGAAAGAGAGAAAAACAGAAAATGAAAAACATAGATGAAAAGATCTTAATGACAGAAGAAGAAATCGACACAGAAGAATAGTCACTTGTTTACAAGGGCGCATATATATACCTTAACAGGTGCGTGCGTTTTCCGAACGCTTTTAGCAGAGGTCATATCAGCTAACGCTGATACAGGGGAACTACATTCCCCTACGGAAATAAATTTCCTATTTTAACGATAGAAAAATATCGCAAAAAGGTTAATTGCCATTTATAACTTTCTCAATATCTCTTTTCCCATAAAGCACACGAGAAACCATAACCTCATGCTTTTCTTCAAAAACAAAATAAAAAATAAGAAAATTATCACAAGCCATGAACCTTAAACTTCTACTTCTCCATGGCTCAAAACTAACTAAACGATGCACAAAAGGAAACTCATCAAGACTCAATATTGCTTTCTCCAACCTACTTACCTGCCCCTGCGCGTTTTTCAAAGACAGTAAATTAAACGCAATATAAGCATAAATACCACGCAAATCTTCCTCAGCCTCATGCGAAACGTGAACCGAGTAAATCATAAATCAAATTCCTTATGCAAGGATTCAAAAACCTTATCCGCAGGCTTCACATCACCAGATAAAACCGACTTATAACCCTTTTCCAACTCATCATTCAACTCACCTTGAGTCATAGAACTCACATCACGCGGCTCTCTATAACCCAATTTCACATCAAAAGGAAGCCCCTGCTGTAAAACAACCTGCTTATAAAACATGGTAATAGCACTCGAAGGAGGAAGACCCAAAGAATTCAATATATACTCTGCCTGCTCTTTTAACTCCGGATCAATACGAGTATACAAGTTAGCTGTTTTCGCCATACAATCACCCCTTGTTTCTTACAATGATTATATAACATTGCATTGGCATTGCAACGTCATTGCATTAACATCAGCATTTACACTTATCCGTAATATTAAAAGATAAATCACAAAAGCATAACGTGAAACAACATGCAACATGAAACAATATATGATTTTACAACAAATATATTTTTTCTTTATCAACACATATTTGCGAAGTACGATTGTAAATTTGAATTATATCCTCCATTTTTTCCACAAACACTTTTGTTTTCGGATCACGCAAAACAGCAAACTCATTCACTGCCTTTATTCCCATTGCATTAGCATTTTCATGTAATCCGTTTCCTTTATCTTGTAAAAACTCATCAACAGAACCATCTTTAACTAAAGGAATACCACCAATTAGCTTACCAACAGTAGTACCAGCAGTACCTATAGCTTTCACAACGTTGACTTCTACTTCCGAATTACCAAGTTTTTCTAAATATAAAGAGCTTTTTTCAAATTTCTCACAGTAGTCATCAGACAATTTCTTTATCTCATTTTCTGCATTACTAATGTACTCTTCCGAAAAATTACCACTTAACATTATTTCCATCAAAGATGATAGAGAGAAAATATACAACGACAATCTGTAATACTTAAACTTTTTCCCTAAATCAGACAACGTCGAATTTACGTTACTTTTAGACACAATAAACTTCTTTATCAGAAGAATATCAGTAATCTTTTTCTGATAAGCAATAATGTTCTTTCTAGCACGATTCTTAATATCGATAACAAGCTTATGATTATTCGTAACAGAAATTTCATTATCCCAACTGCACTTATAAGTAGAAGCAATCCCCATCAATGACTCAACATCTGCCTCAATCTGTGACTCATTCTCAACTTCCATAAAGGTAAGTATCTTTTCCTGCGTCTCTTTAATCTTTTTCATATCTTTTTCAATAGAATAAATAGCCACAGCCATCATTAAAAGAGCAGGATTAAACGCAGATACTGTTTTCATAGAACCTTGCAAAGACTCCATCTTTGAAATCTGCATCATTCTAGAACCACCGTCAGCTTTTCTTAACGATCCCCATAGATTACCATTTTTTGCGTATTTTAGAGTATCACCTGCAGCTTTATTAGCAATCTTATAAAGACCATCCGTAGGAATGGTTATTGTTTGAGTAACTGTATTACATGCAGGAATTAATGACGATAAACCAGATCCAAAATTCAATAATTCAGATACGGGAACACTTAATACTTTATTGTTGTTATTGTTAAAATCTTTAACATCCACAAGAAGTTTTTCAGTAAAATCTACTAATTCATTTTCACTGTTACTTGCCGAAAGCTCACTACTATTACCCATAAGAACAATATTATCTGAAATACTATCTGAAAGAAAATTATACTTCTATTTTTCTTACTCTCTTGAATACTATGAAACTTTGCAAACAATATTATCGAATGTTACCGAATCACTTAAAACTACATGTTTCAAAAAATATTACAATCCAATCTGACACACCCATTTACTACTTATTACCAAGAAAACCAACTTTCATAAATTCTTTATCTCCAATACGGAACTTTTTACGATTTTTATACCATTTTGTTCCACAAAACATAAGCAACGAGGGCACACATAGGCTATATGTCATTTATAAAATAACTCTCAAAATACTTAGGATTTATTTATCCTAAAATATATGCTATAATTCTCCTAAAAATGGAGGTTATGCATATGAATGTAAATACAGACACACTTGTTTCTATTTCCGAAGCAAATCAAAACTTTTCTAAAGTTGCGCGACTTGTTGACACGTACGGATCAGCTGTTATTTTGAAAAACAACGCTCCTCGCTATGTAATTTTAGAATTCCCAAAAACCAAAACTGAAAAAGTTACTGTTCCAGCGGACGATGAAGTTATGGCTTTATCCAACATGTTCATCAAAAAGAACAAAAAAGTTTATGAGGAACTTGCCAAATGAAGTATTTAACACGAGAACAGGTGATTAAACTTCACCAGGCTCTGATTGAAACAAGCGGTGGTTCTTCAGGTATCCGAGATGTAGGAATGCTTGATTCTGCATTAAAGACTCCACTGCAAACATTTGACGAGAATGAACTTTTCCCATCTGTTTTAGATAAGGCAGCCCGTCTAGCTTTTGGTCTTATAAAGAACCACCCTTTTATTGATGGCAATAAGCGTATTGGCACACATGTCATGCTAATCTTTCTGGCACTCAACAACATTATGTTGTCTTATAAAGATGAAGAACTGATTGATATTATTCTCAAAGTTGCATCAGGCAAGGCAAATGAAAATGACTTTTACACTTGGATTAAAAATCACCAAGCCTAATACTCCGACATTTAAAAACATTTTTAGAATATGCCAAACTCTATTTCGTGTGACTAGTCAAAGTAGCGGACATAAAACACCACAACAGTATTACTTCACTACAGCTTTTCCATTCAAGCAATGCACAGCATAGTGAGCACATCCATTTGTTTTGCGCCCAAGATCTGCTTTATGCTTATCACAAACTTCAGCCATACCATTCTCACAAACTACTTCAAGACATGCACCCTTGGTAATTTCTCCTTCTAAAACACTCGTACCATTTAACGTATCCACCATGCAAGAAACAACAACCTTAACATTATGCGCCACAGCAGAACCATTAAGACACTTTAGAAAAACATCATTCGCCTGAGCATTCCTTGCTTCCACCCTGCCATTATGAACTTCTGCATAAATCTTGTCAGCTTTAATATCTGCTACTAATACTTGATTCGACTCAGCTTCAATCTCACAAAAATCAACATTCTCCGGCAACGTAACAATGACCTCAGGACTGCCTTTAGCAAGCCACTTAAGCCAGTAAAAAGCCGACACTTTTTCTGTTTGAACGAACTTTATACCGTCTTAATTTTCTTCAACACAAAATATATCTTTTTCACAATTAACATAACTAATACTAAAAGACTCAGCTCTTCTGACCGTTAAGCTAACATCTTTCGTTTTTGCTACAAACTTCCTACTATTCGCCACTTGAACAACTCCCTTGTTAAATATCGAGTTATAGACCAAAAATCAAAAGACCCGACTTGGTCCGCATTGCTAAGAGGCGCGTCGGGTACTGTTAATTATTGTAATATACTATTGGTGGTTATTTGTCAATTTCAATGAAATAATGTTTATGTAACGATCTCTTACCATAATAGCGGGATTCATTAATATCTTTCATCTGAAATTATATGCTCTATTCCACTGTGCTCCGATTTAAGATATTCTTTCATAAATGTCGGGTAAGCCTTGCACTTATCAAGCTCATCTATAGGTAACCAATGCATCGTCTCTTTAGCACCTGACTCTGTAGTGCTTTGGCTCGTAAAATCTCTTTTGCCCATGGGCTTCATCATGTAGTAGAATGTCAGCTCATGGAAGTCTACTCCTTTTAAGCCAGAGCTGCCGATGAAGAAGTTCTCGTGTATGACAGCAAGATGATCGACTTCATAATTAAGACCTGTCTCTTCAAATACTTCTCTCTTAACGGCTTCTTCTGATGTCTCGCCCATGTGAACCGCTCCGCCAACTGAGTAGAAATAGTCGTCCTCATCATTTCTTGCAAATAGCACACAACCTTCTTCGACTATGATAGCTGCTGCTCTATATCTAAATGCTTTTTTATCGTTAATAAATCCGCAATTATATTCCATAGTTTACTCCTTTATTTTTTATCTAATGACTGTGACTTATGGTTCAAATGCAAACAAGTTCCCAATCTTAATCGAAAATCCAAGTGATTGATACATTTGTATATCACATTGTGCACAAGCAACAGTCATTGAACTTATTGCACTCGACCCTAGAGCGTTGACATGTTCCCTCAAACAACCAAAACACACTCAAAAACCACGCCAAGCCAGCCTAAAGCCGCCACACGCTAAACCTTTTAACGATAGACCCTGCAAACCCCTGCTACATAAGGGCAAAAATGCACCCACCTATTAAGCCCTTGACATCAATACGACAGTCTCACGTGTATCAAGACTACCCTTATGATAACCATG
>CAMUFL010000017.1 GCA_947088155.1 uncultured Gardnerella sp.
TTGGAAACAATATTGCATACGATGGCACAGCTTTTACTATGCACGCGATTATTGGCGTAAAAGGTTTGTATGATCGCTTAGCGCACGCAATAGTTTGGTCCGTGCTTTGCGCTGTTTATTTTGCGATTCTTGGATTAGGATTTTACGTTTTCCTTTTCTTCGTAGCAAATATTCATCAGAGCTTAAATGCGATTCTTCTCCAAACTCTTTTACCAATCGGAGTAGCTTTTGCATCCATAGGTATTGGCTTAATCTCTTCGTGCATTGCAATGTACCCTGTGGCGTCAATCGAAAAGCCATTTTCTAGGCCGCAAGGTTCTGCAGGCGCTAGATCCTTTGCTCCATTAGGTTTTATGCTTCTTTCTGCAGTATGCATGATTCCGTCTATTGCTGCGGCTATTGCGTTTATGATCCTTAACACGAATCTTTTGTGGATTGCAAGCATTATGTTCGTAGTGAACGGCGCAATTGTGCTGGCTGTTGGCGTAATTCTTGGCGGCAAAGTAATGGATAAGCGCATGATTCGCATTGTAGAAAACTTGCGCAGATTCGCGTCCATTACAGCGTAACTTACGAATGTTTTGTTGTAAGTACGGGGTATAGTTTTAATCGAGGTATTTGCCAATCGGATTAAAGGTGTGCTCGCATGGAAAGTAGTAAGGGCTCAAGCGATGCCTTAAATACTCTAAATGCGAGTGCACCCACACAAATTAGTGCTTCTACGCAAATTGATGCACCTTCACAAATCAGTTCTGCACCAATGCCAACCAGTGCTGCAGCCAAGCCAAGCAAATACTCTTCGATGCTTAAACGCAGCAAGTATCCGTCGCGTTGGCGTCTTCTTACATCGTCAATAGCAGTTATAGTAAGCATTTCAATTATGCTTACTTATTTCGTGCTTGATTGTTGCGATATTCTCCCAGGTCCTTTAACTCTGCGAGTGCAGCATATTTCTACGCCTGTTTCATCTCCTAGAACACTTTTGCCAGCAGATTCTGCTATAAAAGGTATAAGTTACGGGAAAGCTATTGACAGTTCTAAAGCGCAGCAAATCATAGACAAATTCATGTCCGACCCCTCAATAAGCGACAACACTTCAGTGATAATTATGGATGCAAAGGGTAAAGTAGTTGCTTCGCACGAGGCGGATACTCCTCGTGAGCCAGCGTCAACTCTTAAAACGCTTACAGCAGCAGTGGCTTCTCGCACTCTTGACATGGGCTCAACTTTGGATACGCAAGTATTTTTGCAACCAAAATCTCATAAAAATCCTAAAAAGTCATCTAGTTTTGACGTGCGTAAGATTGTGCTTCGCGGTAACGGCGACATGCTTCTTGGCGTTGGTGAAAACGATTGGCACCACACAAACGGTCGTGCTGGTTTAACAACTTTAGCAAGTAGAACTGCAAACGCTTTAAAGCTTGACAATATTAGCGAAGTTTCGCTAGAAGTTGACGATTCTCTGTTTGGTGCTAAACGTGCTCCTGCGTTGGTTTATGAAACAGATAATGAGCGTCGTTTTTATGCCGAAACTTCGTCTATGGCCATTGACGATGCTCGCCAGCGTGATCTTGCGTTGCAGGGTGTTGATCCTGACAATATTACGGATTTTCCTCTTTCGGATCCTACTCCTGCTTTAAGCGTCGGTAATCGTTTTGCCAGATTGCTTGTTGAACAAGGCATAAAAGTACAAAATTTTGATACTGAAAATTCTCAAAATGCTGCAATACCAGTAAGCAAAACGCATCCGCTAATCGCAAATAATTCTAAACTACTCGCAAAAGTTTCATCTGCGCCGCTAAACGAAGTAATGGCTTATATGCTTAGAATTTCAGACAACACTCTTGCGGAAGAATTTGGGCGATTAACAGCGTTGGCTGTGAATAAGAAAAATTCTCCAGAAGGTGCAGTGCAAGCCGTAGAACAAGGATTACGCAAACTTAAAGTTGATATTAGCGGATTACATATGTCGGACTGCTCTGGGCTTTCTCCAAAATCTAGGGTTCGCGTTGCAACGCTGGCAAAAATACAAGTACTAAATTTGCAAGCGAATTCTGGCGGAGCTGCATCATCCGAAGGATTATCACTGCCTGGACTAGTTGGAACAGCCCGCAAGCGTCTAACGGATGTTTCTAACGCTGGACTTATGCGAGTAAAAACTGGATCATTAGACGAAGTAAGTTCAATGACTGGAAACGTGTCCAGAAAGAGCGGTGGAGCTTTAACCTTTGCGGTTGTGGCAAATCAGCCTATAGATTTTTGGGGAGCTTTTGTAGCTATTAATAAGTTTATGGGCGAATTGCCAAATCTTTAATCCTGATCGCGCTACGCTAGAGCATCGCGCTACACTAGAGCATATGGTTTATTCCTCTAGTATTCGCTCAGGCATTGGCGCAATAAAATCTTGTTTTGACGCGCTAAAATTGCGCACGCAGGATGATTGTTTTAATGAGCATGGTGCGCATTCAGCAAAAAACGATTCTCCACTAGTTCTAGTTGCATGTTCGGGTGGTAGGGATTCTCTCGCGCTTGTGGCTCTTAGCGTTATCGTTTGTGCAAGCAGAGGGCTTCGTTGCGGCGCTGTAATTGTTGACCATCATATTCAGCCTAATTCAACAGAAGTCGCAAAAGATGCTGCTAAGCGTTGTTTGCAAGCTGGAGTTGAGGAAAAGCATATTTATCTTGAATCTGTGCGTGTTAAAGATTTAGGAGAAGGAGAAGAGTCTGCGGCTAGAGAAGTTAGGTACCAAGCCATTATTAACGTTGCGACGCGCAATCATGCTGCAGTAGTGCTACTAGCTCACACAGCGAACGATCAAGCAGAAACTGTGCTTATGGGCTTAAAAGATTCCGCAGGATTGGAAGCTGTTGCAGGAATGAAATCTGTAACGTATCGCAAAAATGTGTGCTTTGCTAGGCCGCTTATTGAGCTTACGCGCGAAAACACAACAAAAATTTGTGAAGATTTGGGAATAAAATGGTGGGATGATCCAACCAACGGCGACATAACTTCTCAAAATTTAGAACTTGCCGAAAATTACCCTCTAAGATCGCGTATTCGACACACGCTTATGCCGTACATTTCGCGCTTTTTGCAAGCAAATATGGTGACTTTACTTTCGCGAGGTGCCAAGTTTGCGCAAGACGATCTTGATTATATTAATACTCAAGTTGACGAGGCTGCTTCAAAAGTAACTTTTATTGACGAAACTGAGCACAGCGTAATCTTAGAAGCGCAAAAATTAGCGAAATATCACCCTTCTATTCGCCGACGCGTTATAGCAAGAGCACTAACATCGCTCTGCCTGCGTTTCTCATCCAGTCACGTACAAGCAATTGACGAACTTTGTACAAATTGGCATGGTCAAAAGCCTCTTGCACTTCCAAAATATTACGAAGCGTTAAGGCGCGCTCACAATATCGTCATTCGTTTATGCAAAGATAGTGAACATGCAAATTGCAGATATACGAGATGACATCGACTATGAATTAATTAATCACGAAGAGCTTATGAAGCGCATTCGTGAAGTTGCTAAACAAGTTAGCGAAGATTACAAAAACCGCAATATTTTGCTTGTTGCGGTACTTAAGGGAGCTGTTAATACTCTCGCAGTATTTTCGCAAGAACTCAGCATTAATGCGCCAATGGACTTTATGAGCTTGTCAAGCTACGGAAGTGGCACTAAAACAAGCGGTCAGATTAAAGTTCGTGAAGATTTAACCACTGACGTGCGCGGGCGTGACGTGCTGATTGTTGAGGATATTGTTGATTCCGGTCGCACTTTGGCTTGGCTAGTAGATGAGCTTAAAGGTCGCGGAGCTAACAGCGTAAAAGTTTTCGCATTACTTAGTAAGCCTGCGCGCCGCGAAGTAGACGTACAAATCGACTACTCAGGTTTTGAAATTCCTGATGCTTTCGTAGTCGGATTCGGCATGGACTATGACGAACGATACCGCAATTTGAACAGTATTGCAGTATTGAAACCATCCGTGTATGGCGCTTAAGCAATTCGCGTATTGTATTTGCGTTGTATTTGTGTTAAGACCATTCAAGAATGTTGCTTAATTAATTCAGGATTCTTATTTAACAATTTATTTAAGAATTTTTACATAAACGTGGGGAGTTTGAAAGGAGCCTTAATTATATGGGCGCTTCTCCTATGATGCCACAAGGTCCAATGGGCGGTCCAGGGCGCGGAAATAACGGTAATAACCCGTTCTTAAACCCTCTTAACCCTAGGAACTCGCAAGGTAACGGCAAAAACAGCAAAAACAGCAAAAACAATAAAGACGAAAACGAAAACGGCAAGAACAATCATCGTCCGTTCTGGAATTCGCCATGGGTATGGATTGTGCTGCTGGTGCTGCTTTCTGTAGTCGGATTCCAAATGTTTGCACACGGCGGCACTCAAACCATTGACACTCAAGATGGTTTCGAATTGTTGAATTCGCATAGAGCAAACTACGTGGAAATTATTGACAATAAGCAGTTGGTTAAGCTTACGCTTGATACTCCGTTTAAGAAGTACGATAAGCGAAATAAGCAGGATCATAACTTTGGCAAGGATGTGCAGTTCTACTACACGTTGGCTCAAGGTAAAGCTGTTGTGCATGAAGTTGAAAAATCTAAACCGGCAAACGGCTGGACTGCAAGCTTGCAATCTCAAGGTATTTTCTCGTATCTTATTACTTCGCTTGTGCCAATACTGTTCTTCCTTGGCATGATTTGGTTCATGTTTAGTCGTATTGGTGGCGCTGGCGGTGGAATGCTTGGCATGGGAACCGGTCGCGGCCGCGGAAAGCTTTTGGAAGGTCAGACTCCTAAGACTAAGTTTGCAGACGTTGCTGGTGAGCAGGCTGCTGTGGAAGAAGTTGAGGAAATTAAGGACTTCTTAAAGGATCCGGCGCGTTACAAGGCTTTGGGCGCTCGCATTCCTAGAGGTGTGCTTCTTTACGGCCCTCCAGGAACTGGTAAAACGTTGCTTGCGCGTGCTATTGCTGGCGAGGCTGGCGTGCCGTTCTATGCAATGGCTGGTTCGGACTTCGTTGAGATGTTCGTTGGCCTTGGTGCGTCCCGTGTGCGTGAGCTTTTCGATGAGGCTAAAAAGAACGCTCCTGCAATCATCTTTATTGATGAGATTGATGCTGTTGGTCGTCGTCGCGGAAGCGGCATGACTGGCGGTCATGACGAGCGTGAGCAGACTTTGAACCAGCTTCTTGTGGAGATGGATGGCTTCGACAACGATACTAATTTGATTATTATCGCAGCTACGAACCGCCCAGATGTGCTCGATTCTGCACTTTTGCGCCCAGGTCGCTTTGACCGTCAGGTGGCTGTTGAAGCTCCTGATTTGGAAGGTCGCGAAGCAATTTTGAAGGTTCACGCAAAGGGCAAGCCTTTTGTGCCAGATGTTGATCTTCATATGGTTGCTGTGCGCACTCCTGGTTTTACGGGTGCTGATTTAGCTAACGTGCTTAACGAAGCTGCTTTGCTTTGTGCTCGTTCAGGCGCTCAGTATATTGATAACCGTGCTATTGACGAGGCTATTGATCGCGTTCAGGCCGGCCCTCGCAGAAAGTCTAAGGGCATGGCTTTGGACGAGTTGCGCAATACTGCTTACCACGAAGGTGGTCATGCTTTGGTTGCTGCAGCGTTGCATAATACGGATCCTGTTACCAAGGTGACGATTTTGCCTCGCGGTCACGCACTCGGCTACACTGCCGTAATGCCAACAACGGATCGCTATTCGCAGTCACGCAATCAGCTTCTTGATCAAATGGCTTATGCTATGGGCGGTCGTACGGCCGAAGAAGTTGTGTTCCATGATCCAACAACTGGTGCTTCTAACGATATTGAAAAAGCTACGGCGATTGCTCGCAAGATGGTTGTTGAGTTTGGCTTCTCTGCAAAACTCGGTGCTGTTAAGTGGATGGACGCTGACGACGATGCTTCCGGTTCGCTTGATTCTTTGCAGCCGCGCAAGTTCTCGAATCGTACTGCTGAAGTAATTGACGATGAAGTTCATAAGCTTATTGAAACGGCTCATACTGAAGCGTGGCAGATTATTAACAATAATCGCGACGTATTAGATGAGCTTGTTCGTCAGTTACTTGCAAAGGAAACTTTGAACGAGAAGGAGCTTAAAGAAATCTTTAGTAAGATTCGCAAGGCTCCTGAGCGTTCGCTTTGGCTTTCTAACGAGCAGAGACCGGATTCTAATATTCCTCCTGTGGAAATTCCGGAAAGTTTAAGGCGCAACGTTGCTGGTAAGACTGAGTCTGCTGGCAATGCGGAAACTGCAGGTAACGCAGAGTATGCTAATAATTCTGGTGCTTACGAAACGCAAGCACCTGCCGAAACGCAAGCGCCTGCCGAAACGCAAGAATAAAATATATGTAAATAAAACGGTATTTTTATAAAAATTCCGTAAAATATAAAGTAATTTCAAATAAACGCTGATAACAATACTGTTTATTGTTATTAGCGTTTATTATTTTTCGCGCTACAATCCTCATTTTTATAAATTGTATGCGGTTGCTTTTTTTAGCGAGTAGAATATAACAAAATATAAATTTAATAAATTAAAACACTTCTAACAAAAGTGTACTGACAATATTGGTAGCGGAATAGTATATCTATTCAAATCGCAAATAAGCTTACGGCTATGCTGATAGGCTACGGAAAATAGGAGAAGCACATGGATACAATACACATATCCGGCATTCGGCCTAAAAATAAAGACGTAGTTGTAGGACTTTACTACCACATATTCATTGATGTGGACTTGAAGCTGAATTTAACTAGGGCATTAAATGGCAGCGAAACCAATGCAGTAGATATTCCGCAAATCACAGATCGACTTGCTTTTATGCTTCGACGCAGCGAAGAGGATGACGAGATTAGAGAGCATCCAACTATTGCGCTTGAGCTTATTGCCAATTCTGTTGCAAATTCAGTTATGCGAACTTGGCAGATTTTTGAAGCTGACATTACAGTTCATGCCTCGCTTAGAAGCGACTATTACGGTTTGCAAAGTACCGTTGACGACATATCCGTTAGTTTGCACCGTGTTTCTAAGAACAATTTTGAAGAGCATACTGCAACTCCAGAAGCAGTTGCTCGCGTTGCGGTTCGAAGCGGCAGGGTAGTTGTTGGAGAAGATGAAGAAGGCGAAGTCGCAGATTTTTATCGTGAGCTTATTGAAGAAAATAATAAAGAAAAAAAGCGACGCGAAGATGAAGAAGCGGAGGCAGCCGCTCAAGCTGCTATTGATATTGCGAATGCAGCCGCTGCTGATTATATGAATAAAAATAGCGATAAAAACGCTAGTGACGACGGCAACGATAGTGACGCAAATAATGCAAATAACGCAAATAACGCTGCTAACGCAAATAACGACGGAAGTTTTGACGATTCCAACAGCGATGATTCTAACGATGCCAATCGCGGAACGGAGCTTGTTAAGCACGAAACCAAGTCGCCATTTTTCAACATATGCCCAACTCCATTCACAGTTACCGCAGTAGTTTCTATGAAGGGTGTTGCTAAACAAGACACGCGTTCTGCTATGCTGAGAATAGTTGCATTACTCGAACAGGATAGAGAGTCGCGCATTGATGGCGTTTCGGCATTATATGTTGCCAATGCGCTTGATGGTGACTACTATGCCGCAACGTTTATTCTGTCTTCGGGTGGTGACGAAATTGAACTGCTGCGTCTGGTTCGTGCGGTTGCTGCTTTGTATAAAAACACGGTAACTGTTCGAGTGCTTGGCATGCGTTCATACGGCGCGCCTGCTACTGAAACAAAAACAGTCAATCCAGAAGGATTGCCGCGAGAACTAGCGGAAATGGTAATAGTTGACCCTAAGTCACCTGAACTTATGCCATGGATGCAAATTGAGTCGGATGCTGCTCTGGATAAAAGCCCAGTTGCATATTCATTAGCTCTTGCTATGGATACTCAAACTGTTGGCGTATACTCAGAGCAATGGCTTATAGGGGATGATTATTAATGAAAGCGTATCGCACTCCTTGGTGGTACCTAGTCATAGGTATTCTGTTTGGCTTTGTTTTGGGCGCGTTCTTGGTGTCGTCGACCGAGTCCAGTGCTATGTCGTTAGCTGGCGCGCCGTGGGTTGTTGTAGCAATCATGGTTATTGCAGGATTAGCAACGTTTGTTATGGCTTGGCAGACGCATCAGAGCGTTAGTGACAAAAATAAGAATAAGAAGCGTCTAAATCCCCAGTTTGCTGTTGCTGCTCTTATGCTGTCAAAGTCATTGGGAATGGCGGGCGCTATTTTGTCTGGCTGGTATGTGGGGCAGCTGTTAATGAGCTTGCCTCATAGCGAAATAATACTGTATAGTTCAGTTGTGCGAGAGTGCTCCATCGCAGGTTTGGTTTGCTTTGTTGATATGATTTTAGGAATTATTGGTGAGTTGCTTTGCCAGATTCCGCCTGAAGATGGTGCCGAGGCTGCTAATAAATCTAATCGCACAGCTGCAACATGCTAGTTTTATGAGTTTTATTACGCGCCGAACGCTGGAATTTTAACGTTTTTTTTAAGGATGGTATATTACTTTGGCTGAATTTATCTATCAGATGATTAAGGCGCGTAAGTCTTATGGTGATCGCGTAATTCTTGACGATGTTACTTTAAGCTTCCTGCCGGGCGCGAAGATTGGTGTTGTGGGCCCGAACGGCATGGGTAAGTCTACGCTGCTGAAGATTATGGCTGGACTGGAGAATGTTACCAATGGTGAAGCTTCTCTTACGCCTGGCTACACTGTAGGTATTTTGCAGCAGGAGCCGCCGTTGGACGAAACTAAGACGGTTGGCGAAAATATTAAGATGGCTTTTGGCGAAATTGCGCAAAAAGTGGCGCGCTTTAACCAAATCGGCGAAGAAATGGCTAATCCGGATGCTGATTTTGATGCCTTAATGGAAGAAATGGGCAAGCTGCAAACGGAGATTGATGCGGCAAACGGTTGGGATTTGGATTCGCAGCTTGAGCAGGCGATGGATGCTTTGCAGTGCCCGGATCCGGATTCGCCTGTTTCAGTGTGCTCGGGTGGTGAAAGGCGTCGAGTTGCATTGTGCAAGCTTTTGCTTGAAGCACCAGACTTGCTGCTTTTGGACGAGCCTACGAACCACTTGGATGCGGAGTCTATTCTTTGGCTGGAACAGTTCTTACACAAGTATGAAGGCGCTGTTATTGCAGTAACGCACGATCGCTACTTTATGGACAACGTTGCAGAGTGGATTTGCGAGGTGGATCGCGGCCAACTTTACCCATACAAGGGCAACTATTCCACGTACTTGGAAACCAAGGCCAAGCGTATGGAAATCCAGGGCTTGAAGGATGCCAAGCTCGCTAAGCGCTTAAAGAACGAACTTGACTGGGTGCGTAGTTCGCCGAAGGCTCGTCAGGCTAAGAATAAGGCTCGTTTGGAGCGCTACGACCAGATGGAGCAGGAAGCACGCAATTCCAAGAAGCTCGACTTTTCCGAAATTCAGATTCCAGCAGGTCCACGCTTGGGTTCGCAAGTTTTGGAAGCAAAGCATATTCACAAGGCTTTTGGCGACCGCGTGCTAATCGACGACTTGTCGTTTACACTGCCGCGTAACGGTATTGTTGGCGTGATTGGTCCGAACGGCGTTGGTAAGTCGACGCTTTTCAAGACGATTGTGGGATTGGAGCCGCTTTCTGGCGGCGAGCTTATTGTTGGCGATACTGTGAAGATTTCTTACGTTGATCAGAATCGTGCAGGCTTGGATCCAAACAAGAACCTGTGGGAAGCTGTTTCCGGCGGACTTGATTATATTGAAGTTGCAGGCGTTGAAATTCCGACGCGAGCATACGTTGCGAGCTTTGGTTTTAAGGGTTCGGATCAGCAGAAGCTTACTGGCGTGCTTTCCGGCGGTGAGCGAAACCGTTTGAACTTAG
Source organism: uncultured Gardnerella sp. (assembly GCA_947088155.1). Lineage (GTDB taxonomy): Bacteria > Actinomycetota > Actinomycetes > Actinomycetales > Bifidobacteriaceae > Bifidobacterium. The sequence continues at coordinate 9,949 of CAMUFL010000017.1, forward strand.
CGTTGACGCTTAAGCAGGGCGGAAACTTGCTGCTTCTCGATGAGCCTACGAACGATTTGGACGTTGAGACTTTGGAAAGCTTGGAAAATGCTCTGATTGAATTCCCAGGCTGCGCTGTGGTTGTGAGCCACGATCGCTGGTTCCTTGACCGCGTTGCAACGCATATTCTTGCTTGGGAAGGTGACGACGAGAATCCTGCGAAGTGGTACTGGTTCGAAGGCAACTTCCAAGCATACGAAGAAAATAAGATTGCGCGCTTGGGTGAGGAAGCGGCTCGTCCGCATCGTTTGCATCGTAAGCTTACGCGATAGCTGGCGGTAGTTTTTCGGCCAGTTTGACGGTAGCTTAGTGTTTTTGCGCGCTTGCTTGCTTTTGCGAGCTTGCGCGCTTTTTTGCTTTGGTGTGGCGTGTGCAGTAGCATGAATGCTAGTGTTCTCTAAGCGATAAATACTCACCGTTCGCAGAAGCATTGCTGCAAAGCTACTGGAACATTTGCGCGACGACCTGCTTTCGCGCTTAGAGCGTAGCGCGCGAAAGCAACTCGGAGCGGAAACTCGCTTAAGTTGGAAGTCCAGTGGACTTCCAACGCGAGTTTCGTAGCGAGCGCGTTACCCGCGCTAGTGTCCTGACGCTGATATGGAACATTTGCCGGAAAATTACCTGGCGTTTGTCGCTACTTTCGCGCTTTTATGGAACATTTGCGGGGGATTGTTATTTGATTGTGCGGCGCTTGTGCTAGGCTCAGTTAGTTCACGGTTTGAAATTTAAGTTTTGAATACACATATTTTACGAAAGGCTATTGTGCCGCATACTCATAATGCTGCGTCTGCAAAACTGCGAGGCGCGAAGAACACTAAATCTACTAGCGCAAAAAGTGGCGCAAGGAATACGAATACTACCAGCGCAAGGAAGTCCGCAAAAAATTCAGCAAAAAAGCGCAATCCATTTGAATATCATGGAAATCATAAAAATCACGGCGTAAAGGACAGTGCTAATCGCGCCTATAATCACTCTTCTAATCACGAGTTTAATACGCGCAGGGAGCGCAATCGTAAGGCGGAAAAGGCGCGTGAAAAGGCACGTCAGAAAGCTTTGCGTTACGAGGAGATGGCAATTCGCGACGCTGAGCAGGATTTTGCTAATCAAGAAAATAGTAAGAAAGAAAATAATAAAAAAGATTACGCTAAAAAAGATTACGCAAATCAAAACAATATTAAAAAAGATTTTGCAAAGAAAGATAAAACCTCACAATCTTCTAAAAATTTGCAAAATTCAGTAATAATTCCGGATTCTGCAGTCGATTCTCGCGAAAATTACGAAGACGACGTAACTTTTGCGCAACTCGGTGTGCCGGAGCCGCTTGTGGAAGTGCTGCGTGCGGATGGCAAAACCACAGCCTTCCCAATTCAGCAGGCCACGCTGCCGGACTCCTTGCGAGGCGCTAATATTCTTGGTCGCGGTCGCACTGGAAGTGGAAAAACTTTAGCATTTTCAATTCCGCTGGTTGCGCGTTTGGCGGAAAATTTCGTCGATTTAATTAAAACCGGCAAAAAGCGTAACCAAAACGAAAGTGGCGATATTCCGGCTCCTCGCGCAATGATTCTTGCGCCAACTCGCGAGCTTGTGCACCAAATTGACGACGTAATCGCCCCTCTTGCTGCGGCTTACGGCATGAAAACTGTAACTGTATACGGCGGCGTGCGATACCAGCGCCAGGTATCACAGCTTAAGCAGGGTGCGCAAATTGTGCTTGCTTGCCCGGGTCGTTTGGAAGATCTGCTTCGCCAGGGTGCGCTTACGCTTGAAAAGGTGATGGTAAGCGTTCTTGACGAGGCTGACGGAATGGCAGACATGGGCTTTTTGCCAGCTGTGACGCGACTTCTTGAGCAGGTGGCGCCGGACGGGCAGCGAATGCTGTTTTCTGCAACGCTTGATAAGCAAGTTTCTACTCTTGTGAATCGATTCCTTCCAGATGCAGTGGTTCACGCGGTAGATGATGCGGATTCGCAAGTTGACACTATGACGCATCACATTTTTGCAGTTTCTGCTGGAGATAAGTACGAGGTTTTGCGAAATCTTGCTTCTGGTTGCAAGCGTTCCATATTCTTTACGCGCACAAAGTATCAAGCGAAGAATATGGCGAAAAAGTTTGTGCAGCAGGGCATTCCTGCAGTTGATTTGCAGGGTAATTTGTCGCAAAATCAGCGCGATAGGCATTTGGCAGTATTTGCGGAAGGTTTGGTTCGCGTGCTTGTTGCGACGGATGTTGCGGCGCGAGGCATTGATATTAGTGACGTTGCGCTGGTTGTGCAAACGGAGCCGCCGGAGGATCCAAAGTCGTTCTTGCACCGTTCTGGTCGTACCGCTCGCGCAGGTGAAGAAGGCGACGTTGTAACTTTAGTGTTGCCGAACCAAAAGCGAGCTGCGCATATGATGCTTCGTAGGGCTGGGATTCATGCGAAGGCGGAGGATGTTAATCCTGCTTCGCCGATTTTGCGCGAAATTGTGGGGGAGGCTGCTGAGCTTCAGGAAGGATGGAGTATGCCGGAGCCTGAGCAGCAGAAGCGCAAAGGGCGTGGTCGCGGGCGTGGGCGTGGTCGCGGATGGCGCGGCGGAAAAGATAACGAGCGCGGCGAGCGCGGAGGAAGAAATCGCGGACGCGGTGGGCGCAGCGAGCGCGAAAAAGCACCGCGAAAGTAGCTACATTTGCCGGAAATTCTCCGGCAAATGTTCCACAAAACCACCAATTCAGCGACAAAAGACCTGTAATTCTCCGGCAAATGTTCTATAAATTGGCTAATCTAGCGACAAAACCCGGAAAATCACCCGGCAAATGTTCCACAAAACTGCCAAAGTGACAATTCCTTTACGCGCGTGCATAGGAAATGTCGAAATTTTGCGGAAAAGCGATTAAAACTTTACGTGCGTGTAAAGGAATAATCGAAATCTCACGAAAAAGCGATTAAAACTTTACAGTCGTGTAAAGAAACTGTCGCCGCGTTACTTACTTGCTTTGGCCTTTGCCAAACGCACGCAACTGAACGCCATTCCAATCGGCGCTTACAGTTAAAGGCGTTGCGGCGTTCATGCCTGCGGTTTTAGCGGCTGATTGCACGGTGCTAGAACTTGGGGAACCTTCGCGACCTGGCTTTGGAGTAAGAACCCACATAGGAGCGTCGTCATCAAGCATATTCGTAGCGTCCATAATGGTGTCCGCAAGCTCGTCTTCATCGTCGCCGTCGCGCCACCAAATAATCACGCCATCAACAGCAGCATCGTAATCCTCGTCCACCAGTTCTTCCCCGGTGAGTTTTTCGATGCTTTCACAAATTGTTTCGTCAACATCATCGTCCCAGAGCCATTGTTGCACAATGTCTCCTGGTTGGAATCCGAATTCCTGTGCATGCTGAAAAGCTATCTGTTCCACGTGACTCAATATATCAAAGCGCCACGAAGTGCGCGCGCATAACGGCGTGTATTGCACTTACGCCGATTCCTTATTGTTTATCAATTACGACACACGAGGACACGCCTCAAAAATCGCGCATGTGACATAAATCACTACATATAGTTGGTCATCTTTGCGCTTTGCCCTAGATATTGGGCATGAGTTGGGCTATAGTAGAGCGAGTTGTTAGAAATAGTTCCCATGTTTGCAACGAGAGAATTGCTAGAAGGAACGGTGTTCAAGAAAGGTCTGTACCGATGCAGGTTTTGGAAGAAACTGATGTCAAGAGCGCAGCAATTAGTATGGATGATGGTGTAGCTGAAGCTCCAGTTTCCCGCGTGCAGGTCGAGAAGCGCGACGGTCGCGTAGTTGATTTTGATCCGCTGAATATCATTATGGCCATTAAGGCTGCTTTTAAGGATTTGGGCAAGGAAGTCGGCCCGCAAGAAGAGCAGATGATTCGCAGCATTTCCAACCATATTGAGGCTGAGATTCAGGATCGTTACAATGGTCCTGCAAAAATTGAGGATATTCAAACGCTTGTTGAGCATGGCCTTATTGAAAATCATCTTTACGAAGTTGCTCGCTGCTACACGAGCTACCGTTTGAACCGAGACATCGATCGCGCAAAAGCTACCGATATTAACGAAGCTGTAAATCGTCTTGTAAATCGTGACGAGTCGCTCGTTCGCGAAAACGCAAATAAGGATTCTAACGTTTACGCCACCCAGCGCGATCTTCTCGCCGGTGCTGTTTCCAAGGCTTCCGCGTTCTCTATGCTTCCTCACGCCGTTTCTAACGCGCACATGAAGGGCGATATTCACTTCCATGATGCTGATTATTCGCCATTTACTTGCATGAGCAACTGCTCTCTTCCTGATTTTGGCGATATGCTTGCTAAGGGTTTTGCGCTTGGTAACGCCATGATGGATAGCCCAAAGTCGATTGGCACCGCTGCAACTCAGGTTACGCAGATTATTAAGGATATTGCTGGCGCGCAGTATGGCGGCCAGACGGTTAATCGTGCTGACGAAATGCTTGAGCGTTACGCTAAGTGCGATTACGACAAGAATCTTGCTATGGCTCAGGCTATGATTCCGGATTCTACTCCGGTTGAAGTTGCGAAGGATATGATTGACGGTTTGAAGGCGCAAGAGCCTAAGAATCTTCACTGCTTGGATAGGGATCCGCTTCCTGCTGACACTCCTTTTGACGAGAATTTGGGTGAGCTTGATCAGCTTCGTGAAGTTTACGCGAAGATTATGACGCGTAAAGCTATTTACGACGCTATGCAAACTATGGAGTATCAGATTAATTCCAACCGTGTTTCTAACGGCCAGACTCCGTTCGTAACAGTTGGTTTTGGCTTGGGTACGTCTTGGTTTGCTCGCGAAATTCAGCGTGCTATTTTGCTTAATCGTATTCGCGGCCTCGGTAAGGATCGTCATACTGCTATTTTCCCTAAGCTTGTGTTTACTATTAAGCACGGTGTGAATGCAGATCCTGGCGACCCGAATTACGATTTGAAGCAGCTGGCTCTTGAGTGCTCTACTAAGCGCATGTATCCAGACGTTGTGTTCTACGAGAATATTGTTAAGATTACCGGCTCCTTTAAGGCTCCTATGGGTTGCCGCTCCTTCCTTCAGGGTTGGATTGATCCAAAGACTGGTAAGGATGTTGAAGACGGCCGCATGAATCTTGGCGTTGTGACGGTTAACATGCCGCGTATTGCGCTTGAATCTCACGGCGATGTGACTCGCTTCTGGAAGCTTTTCGACGAGCGTATGGAAGTTGCTCACCAGGCTTTGCGTTTCCGTATTATGCGTTGCAAGCAGGCAACTCCTGTGAACGCTCCAACGCTGTTCCGCTACGGTGCTTTTGGCCGTTTGGAAGCTAATGAGAGTGTTGATCAGCTGTTCCGTAATGAGCGCGCTACAGTTTCGCTTGGCTATATTGGTTTGTATGAGACTACTGCAGTGTTCTTCGGTAAGGATTGGATTAAGGATCACAGCTGGAATGAGGATGGTAAGCAGTTTGCGCTTTCTTTGGTGCGCCGCATGAATGAGCTTTGCCAGCAGTGGTCAAAGGCTGAAGGCTATCACTACTCTGTGTACTCGACCCCAGCTGAATCCCTCACTGACCGCTTTAACCGCATGGATCGTCAGAAGTTCGGCCGCATTGAAGGCGTTACTGATCACGACTTTTACACTAATTCCTTCCATTATCCGGTTTGGTTGCAGCCAACTCCTATGGAGAAGCTTCGTTACGAGGTTGACTTCCCGTATCTTGCTTCCGGCGGCTTTATTAATTACTGCGAGTTCCCGTGCTTGCAGGCGAATCCTAAGGCTTTGGAAGCTGTTTGGGATTACGCTTATAAGATTGGCATCGGCTACTTGGGTACGAATACTCCTATTGATCACTGCTTCGTTTGCGGCTTCCAGGGTGATTTTGAGCCGACTAAGGAAGGTTTCCGTTGCCCTGAGTGCGGCAACAGTGATCCGGATAAGTGCAATGTTACGAAGCGTACTTGCGGCTACTTGGGTAATCCTGTTCAGCGTCCGATGGTTCACGGTCGTCACGAGGAGATTGCGCATCGCGTAAAGCACATGTCTGGCGAAACTGGTCACGTGACGCTGGATAATGGTGAATCTCGCGAATGGTATGAGGAAACTAAGTAATTGCTAAGTAGCCTACTAAGTAATTGCTAAGTAACTTAAGTAATCTATTTAAGTAATTCTCATAAATAAATAGCGTTTATTGTGTTTATTTTTAGGTGATAATCTGGCCGTTAGAATTTTGATTGCATTTTGTGATTGCACTTTCTAACGGCTGGATTTATTTTATTTGCGCAAGTTATTTGCGTAGATTATTTGTTTTAGTTGATTATTAGTTTTAAGGAGGTGGATATGGCACGCATTACTTTGCATGATTTTGCGCCGAATGACGCGAATCGCGGGCCGTGGATTCCTACCTCGCTTTCTAATAATCCGCGCGCCGGCCAGTGGTCTAGCGAGCGCATGAGCCAGGGCATGGTTGCTGACTATAAGCGTTTTTTGATGACGGACGGCGAGGGTATTCGCTGCTCGCTTTACGTTTCGGGCTGCCCGTTCCATTGCGTTGAGTGCTATAACGAGTCGATTTGGGATTTTCGCGCAGGCCACCCGTATACTCAAAAGCTTGAAGACCAGATTATGCAAGATTTAGCTGAGCCTTATGTTCAAGGCTTGACGCTTCTGGGTGGTGAGCCGTTGCTTAATACTGGCATTTTGCTGCCTTTGTGTAAGCGCATTCGAAAAGAGTTTGGCAATACGAAAGATATTTGGAGTTGGACTGGCTACAGTTGGGAAGAGCTTATGCGACCGGGGGAGACGCAGGATAAGCTTGAGTTGCTGCGTTACATTGACATTCTTGTTGACGGTCGCTATATGAAGGATTTGCATGATTCGCTTTTGCAATTCCGTGGCTCTAGCAATCAGCGCATTATTGATGTGCCAAAGTCTTTGGAAAATCCGCACGATCCTCCTGTAATTTGGGAAAAGCTTCACGATCAGGAGCGTTTTATTCCGTCAATTTACGGCAAAGATCGCGCCTCAGGCGAAGGCGATGCTTCGTAATCCTATTGAATTTGCCACTCATACGATATATTTAACAATGTTTGCGGACGATTATAAGAATGCATACATATACACATGTTAAGCTAAATATAATTAACCTAGTAACATCTGTATTGCAAACTGTCAAAAGAATTATGCTAACTATGCTCATAAATACTGTAACTAAACGATATACAGTTGGGTATGTTTTTTCTTTGCATAAATATAAAAGATAGATTAGTAATATTAATAGGACGAATGCTTGAATGGTGAGACTAACAGTATTAATACAAGTGTTATCGTCTTTTAAGTCCTTCAATTGTTTAAAGAAATAAATAGCTGACGAAATATAACAAAGCAGCGTTATTGGCAGTAGAACTATGTGTTTGCTGTTCATATTGTTCCTCACATAATTGTTGATATTAATGTGGAAATTCTCACTGCAAGTCGACACGAATGCCTTTCTGCTGTGCTACAGCGCCAACTATCTTTGTGTTACTCATAAGTTTCTTCTTGGGTGTTGGCTTGAACTTGCAATGATAGTAAAAAAGACATGGATAATGCTACTGAGCAAGTAAGTATTCTATTAATAGCTTTTTTATATTCATGACAGTACCTCTTTATACATGCGAATATACACTTTTCATTATATAATTTTTTATAAGATGAAATCAATCGTTGTTTATAATTTGAATGTGTAGAAGCACTTTTTCGTATGTGATTTGTCTGTATACTACTATGTCAAAGATTCATCTATTTATGCATTTGGTAATGAAGTAACTCAAT
>CAMUFL010000018.1 GCA_947088155.1 uncultured Gardnerella sp.
CGATATGATTAAGTAAAAAGGGATATGTGTCCAGAAAAAGGGGTACATATCAAGCCAATCCAGCGACAAATGCCAGTTAAAATTCCGGCAAATGTTCCATAAATTGGCCAAAGTAGCTACAAACGCCAGGAAATTCCCCGGAGAATGTTCCACAGATCAGCAAAACCGACAATTCCTATACAACGTTGTAAAGAAAAAATCGAAATCTCGCCAAAAACCGACAAAAACTTTACAAGCGCGTAAAGAAAAAATCGGAATATCAGCAAAAACCGACAAAAACTTTACAGCTGTGTATAGGAAATGTCGGAATCTTGCGGAAAAGCGATTAAAACTTTACATGAGTGTAAAGGAAATAACACTCGCGCGGCTGGAGGTTGGGTTTGGTGGGTTTGGTGGGTTTGGTGGGTTTGGTGGGGTTGAAGAGTTGAAGAGTTGGTGGGGTTGGTGTGGTTGGTTGGGAAATAAAAAGCGCAGACTGCAAAAAGCAATCTGCGCTTACATACTTACGCAATACTTAAGTTTAGCGGCAACGCTTCGTAAGCGGCTCCCACGGCTCAAGCATCACTGGCTCTTGATTCGCAACGGCTAGAGTTGCTTCGTCAAGATACTTCTTATTGATGATTATTTCAGTAACGTAGCGGTCGAACCATTCTGCAGAACCGACGTAATAACCGTCTTCGCCTGCATCCTTGCCCCAGCTGTTTTCAATCTTCCAACGATCTGGGTTGCCGTCTTCATCCAAGTTCACACCCGTAAACGTCATAGCGTGGTTTCCAGGAATATCCATGTATTCCAAGCCCTTCGCCTTGTCAAATGTGAATTCAACGTCGAAGAGCTGATCCACGCGCACTACTGCAGGGTCGAAGAATCCGCTGTCGCGCAAGGAGAATTGCGTGCAATCGCAAGCGAACCAGATTGGGTGACCGTCGTTGAGCTGTGCGACGGCTGCTTTCTTGAATACGTCGAGAGGAACGTTTACGAATTCCATTCCCTTCGTTTCCGCCACATTTGTGCTGTACTTGATTTGGTAGAGCTTGTTGAAAGGAGTGCGTTCCATAGGGCAGTTGCATATTGTTACGAAGTCGTTTACGTCAACAGGCACGTACTTCTTGGCGAATTCGAGTGGTGTGATGCCGTATTCGCGAATCATTGGACGTTCGTCTTTGCCAGTTTTTGGCTTGTCGTCTTTCTTGTCGTCTTTCTTTTCTTCTGCTTTTTCGCCGTCTTTCTTTTCGTTCTTTTCGTCTTTCTTATCGTCGTCATCGTCTTTGGTGCGCGCGAGGAAGTCGAACTTCACTGGCGGCTCGCCCAAAGCAATAGTCGTCATTCGGTACACGGTTTCCAAGTCGCGAACTTTCATTTCGCGCAATTCTTCCAAAGACGCACCGTTCTTATGCGCCTCGCGCAACTCGCATGCGAACTCGCGCAACTTTGTATTGATGTATTGCACGAAGGAATCGGAATCAACTGCATTTTGTGAATCTGGGTAAGCGCTCTTTGGCACAAGACCGTACTTGTTTACCAAGTTGACGAACATCTGCCACCAACCGCCGTCGTCGATTGGGCCTTCGTTAATAATCTCAAAAATTCGGCTATCAATTGGCTCATCCAAAGTTGCCAACACGTTTTCCAAATAAGCGTTTGCTTTTTCAATCTTGTCCCAGAAGAACAAGTAGCTTTCCGAAAACTCAAAGTCGTCCAAATTCCACTTGTGCATCAACTCGTAGCGCAAGGTATTGAGGGATGCGAACATCCAGCAGCGTCCGGATCGCTTTTGGTTAGTAATACTTCCTTGCTTTAGTTCTACGGAGAATTCACGCGGTAGCGCGCGCTTTCCTTGGTAGCTTGTTGCAGCTTTAAGCACGCCGTTGTTCACTGCTGCATTTGCTGCTAATAGGTTTGCTCGCTGCTCGTTGAAGTGCTTGGAATATGTTTGTACGTGTTCAAGGGTTACTGCTTTGACGTTTTCGGCCATGAGTTTCCTTAGTCTCCTTTGGAGTTGACAATGTTGACAATACGAATAACAGTTATTGTATCTTGCACAATGTCTTGTGTGTGTTTCTTGTTTACACCTATTTACGGCATTTATGTGAATAGTATTAATTATTTCTTAAAAAAGATAGTTTTTTCGATAAATTTTTTGTTTTTATGCTTAAATTTTGAATTTATTATATTTAGAAATATAGCGTATTTTTAATGCCCAAAATAACTTTTCGCGCAAAAAATAATTTGAATATTAAATAGTGATATTTGATAAAAACCTTTATATTATGCGTTTTTCTGCAGGTTGTATTTTATATATTACAACTTGCGTACTCTAAGTTTTGTAATGAGAATTTTAGAAAAGTTTTACGCAAGAATATTTTCGGTTTAAGCTTTTGTACATAGCTTGGCTAAAAATATACTAATTATGTATCCCGAATTTACGAGGGGTGGTTTAAGCGCGCCCTTTTTGAAGTGATAGGGACTAAAGCGGTGATGCTGTAAATCCTAAGGTTTGCAACTGCCAAATGGAGGTAAATAATGGTTAGGCGTAGAAAAGAGTCACAATGATACGATACATCGTTAAACGATGCCTTAATTATGTGGTGATGTTGTTTGTCGCCGTATCCATGACATATTTTTTGGCTAGTGCGTTTATGAATCCGCGTTCGAATTATATGTCACGACATCCTCATCCACCTATTGCATCAATCAACCGTTCCTTGGATTTGGCAAATATTAACGATCAGACTCCAGTCTTTACTCGTTATTGCCGTTGGCTTTACAATATTTTCACTCAATGGAACTGGGGATTGAGCCCAGATCAGGCTCCAGTTGGATCTGCAATTGCAACTCGTATTGGTGCTTCTGTGCAGTTGGTTACTGGCGCTACAATTCTTGGCATTGTTTTCGGTGTTAGCGTAGGCGTTTACACTGCTATTCGTCAGTACAAGTGGCAGGATCGCGTGCTTAATTCCACTGCAACATTCCTTCTTGTTGTTCCTGCAGCTGTTTTGGGCTTGATGGTTGTGCTTGCCGCAATTAACATCAACCGCGCGGCTGGCGTGCGACTTTTCTACGTTACTGGCTTGCATTCTTACCAGGGTTCTGACCCGTTGATGTTTATTCTTGATTTCTTGCAGCATTTGATTTTGCCGACGATTGTTATGACAATTCCTGGCATGGTTGGGTATCATTTAACGCAGCGCACGTATCTTCTCGATACTATGAATGCTGATTACGTTCGTACGGCTCGCGCTAAGGGCTTACCTTTGAATTTGGCTATTCGCCGCCACGCTTTGCGTACTTCTTTGATTCCAACAGCTGTTGACGTCGCCTTCTCTATTGCAGGCGTGTTTACGGGTGCTGTGATTACTGAAACCGTGTTTGCTATTAACGGTCTTGGTAGCTACTTCGTTCAGACCATTATGCAGAACGATATTAACGGTTCTGTTGCTATTGCAGCGTTTGGTGCTGTATGTACCTTAGTTGGTGCTCTGCTTGCAGATATCTTCTCTGCTTGGCTCGACCCACGTATTCGTTTGAACTAGCAGAACAGTGTAGGTGAATTTGATATGAATAAAAAAGATGTATCTTCAAAACCTCAAGAGTCTGCTGCAGATAGAAAAGCTACTGCTGGTGCCTGGGGCAACTTTAAACGCACTGGTAAGATGACGCTTTATACGCGTCGATTCTTCCGTCGCCCGTCTGCAGTTGTGGGCTTGGTTATGCTTGTAATTTTGATTCTTTTTGCTTTGTTTGGCTCAAAGATTTCAAAGTGGAGCTACGACGAACCAGACTTTTCTTCTCTAGCAACTCCTCCTTCTGCAGAGCATTGGCTTGGCACTACGCCAGGCGGTTCAGACATGTACGCAATGGTTGTGCGCGGACTTGGCCGTTCACTTTCCATTGGTATTGTTAGCTCTATTACCATTACAGTTATTGCTGCTTTGGTTGGTACTGCCATTTCTTACTTCGAAGGATGGTTTGAGCAGGTTGGTATGTGGCTTCTGGACATGCTGCTGATTGTTCCTTCCTTCCTGCTGATTGCTTTAATCATTAGTGCTTCTAGTGGTGGTAGCGATTGGCTGTGGTTGGCATTTGGCTTAACAGCTTTTGGTTGGATTGGTTACGCTCGTACTCTTCGTACGTTGACTTTGAGCTTGCGCGAACGTGAGTATGTTCGTGCAGCTAAGTTCGAGGGCGTTTCTTCGTTCCGCATTATTGTGCGCCACTTGGTTCCAAACTTGGGTTCTGTATTGATTATTAACACGGTTCTTGGTGTTATTGGTGCGATTAACGGCGAAACTGCTTTGAGCTTCTTGGGCCTTGGTATTAAGGCTCCGGATACTTCTCTTGGTACTTTGCTTAATGCTGGCCAAAGCGTTGTGCAGACTTCTCCGTGGGTGCTTTTGGTGCCGTCTGCAGTGCTTGTTTTGCTAACCTTCTCCGTGCAGCTTATTGGTGACGGTTTGCGTGATGCCATTGATCCATATTCTAGGTCTGTTGGTAAGGCCGACTAACGAGCGTTTGGAGTGATAAACATGACTGATATTGCAAATAACGCTATTAAGGAAGAAACCACGATGGAAGATCAAAACAACGAACCGTTGCTTTCAGTACGCGACTTGCAAGTTAGCTTCGCTTCTGAAGCTGGTACTGTGCATGCTGTGCGCGGAATGAATTTTGATTTGTACCGCGGAAAGACTATTGGTATCGTTGGCGAGTCCGGTTCCGGTAAGTCGGTTACTTCTTTGGCTGTGATGGGCTTACTCGATAAGAATGCTAGTGTTAAAGGTTCGGTTAAGTATAAGGGCGAGGAGCTTCTTACTAAAACTGATCTTGAGATGAGTAAGATTCGTGGCAAGAATATTGCCATGGTTTTCCAGGATCCTCTTTCTGCTTTAACTCCAGTTTTCTCTATTGGTGATCAGCTTAAGGAAGCTTTGGTTATTCATAACCCGGACATGAGCGAAGAGCAGATTCGCGAGCGTTCTATTGAATTGCTTGATTTGGTTGGTATTACTAAGCCGGCTGAGCGTTTGAAGGCTTTCCCTCACGAGTTTTCTGGTGGTATGCGCCAGCGCGTGATGATTGCTATGGCAATTGCTAACGATCCGGATATTATTATTGCAGACGAGCCTACTACCGCTTTGGATGTGACTATTCAGGCTCAGGTTTTGGAAGTTTTGAAGAAAGCTCAGCGCGAAACCGGCGCTGCAATGATTTTCATTACTCACGATTTGGGCGTAATTGCTGGCGTTGCAGACGAAGTTATTGTTATGTACGCGGGCCATTTGGTTGAGCATAATAGCGTTGAGGAGATTTTTGCTCACCCAACTCAGCCGTACACTATTGGCTTGTTGGGCGCTGTTCCTCGCGTTGATCAAAAGCGCACTCGTCGTTTGACTCCAATTTCTAAGCCGACTATGGATATGCTTATGGCTGAAGAAAAGAGCGGTGACGACAGCACAATGATGGGCCTTGAAGCGGAGAGTGAGACTGTTCGCTCGCTGCTTCATGCGGAAACCGAAAAGCCAATTAAGCCTATGTTCGAAGGTATTCCGCGTGAAGAACGCAAGGTTGTTTTGGATGTTAAGAACTTGGTTAAGACTTTCCCAATTACTAGCGGTGGTTTTTTGCGCCGTAAGATTGGCGAGGTTCGCGCGGTTGATGGTGTGAGCATTGAGGTTCGTGAAGGCGAAACTGTTGCTTTGGTTGGCGAGTCTGGTTCTGGTAAGTCCACGACTTTGATGGAAATCATGGGCTTGAAGAAGCCGGAGTCTGGTTCTATTACCGTGTTTGGCACTGAGTTGAACGATAAGTTGACTCGTGAACAGCGTCGTGAGCTTCGTTCTAAGATTCAGTACGTGTTCCAGGATCCAATGAGTTCGCTTGATCCTCGTATGCTTGTTTACGATATTTTGGCTGAGCCTTTGATTGTGCAGAAAAAGTCTAAGGAAGAGATTCGTCAGCGTATTGCTGAGCTTATGCAGCTGGTTGAGTTGAATCCGGATCAGGTTGATCGCTTCCCAACGCAGTTCTCGGGTGGTCAGCGCCAGCGTATTGCTATCGCCCGCGCTTTGGCTGTGAATCCTAAGCTGTTGCTTCTTGATGAGCCTGTGTCTGCTTTGGATGTTTCTATTCAGGCTGGAATTATTAACTTGCTTGAAGATTTGCAGGATAAGTTGGGCGTTGCTTACTTGTTCGTGGCTCACAACATGGCTGTGGTTCGTCACATTTCTAGCCGAATTGCTGTTATGTACCATGGTCGCATTGTGGAATCCGGTGAAACGGATGAGGTGTTTGACAATCCTCAGCATCCGTATACTAAGGCTTTGATTAGTGCTGTGCCAATTCCAGATCCTACGGTTGAGAAGCATCGTAAGCGTATTATTCTTAACGAAGAAGATACGTTTGACGATGTTAAGTAATGTTACGTCTTTTTCTGTTCTGTGTTGAACAGTAATTCCGTTGCATAAGTTTGCATTATCGCGCATGTTTATTACAACATGCGCGATTTTTTGTTGCGTAACATAAAATTAAAAAACGGAATATATTTTGTTTTTTTATAAAAATAAACTAAAAAATTTTCTGTTTTGCCGTTTATGTAGAATAAATTATTCTTTTTTATTTAATTTTCGCAAACTTGAGAAGAAAAAAATCTATATTTTTAAAAAACGATTTGGTGAATGTCATAGAGTTGTATATACTCTAACAACATACCGGAAGACGGACATCATCCGGGGAATGAGAGGAATCATGAAAAATACAAATGCAGGTAAACTGACTGTATTTGCCGCAGCTGCACTTTCTGTTGCAATGCTGCTCGGCGCTTGCGGCGGTGCTACTAACAATGCTGGTAAAGCAGGTATGACTGAAGAGCCAGCTGCTGGTGTTGACACTTCTTACACTGGCGAACTTCCAATGCCAGATGTCAACAAGCGTTACGATAATCCACAGTCACGTGACAACGTTAAGGACGGCGGCACTTACACCGTTGCTCTTCCTGTTCTCGGTCCAAACTGGAATTACGCTTCTAACGATGGTAACTCTGGTTACATGGCTACTTTGTGGAGCTTCTACCAGCCAAACCTTATGGCTTACGACACCGTTAAGGGTGAGAAAATCAAGTACAACCCTGATTACATTACTTCCGTAAAGAAGGTCAGCGACAAGCCGCTCGTCGTTCAGTACGACTTGAACCCAAAGGCCAAGTGGAATGACGGTACTGATATTGACTACACCGCTTTTAAGGCTACTTGGCGTGCTTTGAACGGAAAGAACAAGGCTTACTCTGTTCCTAGCACCGAAGGCTACGATTGCATTAAGTCTGTTGAGAAAGGCTCCAGCCCGAAGCAGGTAATCGTTAAGTACAACAAGCCATGCGCAACATGGGAAATGCTTTTCGCTCCACTGGTTCATCCAAAGGCTGTTGATGTAACTACATTCAACCAGGGTTGGGTTAATAATCCTCACAACGAGTGGGGTGCAGGTCCATTCATGGTTAAATCTTTAACCGACAATCAGGTTGTCTTCACTCGTAATCCAAAGTGGTGGGGCAAGAAGGCTAAGCTCGACAAGGTTGTTGTAAAGCTTATGGAAGATACCGCAGCTTTGAACGCTTTCCAGAATGGCGAGATCGACGCTATCACTGATTCCATTTCTTCCAAGGACGCGATTAAGGCTGTTCGTAGCGTTAAGAACGCTCAGCTCCGTTACGGTTACAGCACGAAGGTTCGCGTGCTTAACTTCAACGCTAAGTCCAAGCCGCTTAACAATCTTGCAGTGCGTAAGGCTGTTGTTCAGGCATTCGATGTTGCTACATACAACAAGATTCAGTTCCAGGGTCTGAACTGGAAGAGCGAGCAGCCAGGTTCTGAGCTTCTCTCCATGTTCCAGGCCGGCTACAAGAGCAACCTTCCTGAAGAAGGAAAGTACAACGTCGAAAATGCTAAGAAGACTCTTGAAGCTGATGGCTACAAGATGGGCAAGGACGGCTACTACGAGAAGAATGGTAAGACTCTTACTATTTCCTTCACCTTCTTCGGCGATGACTCTACTCAGGCAGCTCTTGCTAACGCATTCCAGGCCATGATGAAGAAGGCTGGCATCAAGTGCAAGACTGTGAATAAGGCTGTTTCTAAGTTCTCCAAGGTTGTGGCAGCTCACGATTATCAGGTGCTTCCATTGGCTTGGCAGTCCCAATCCCCATTGAGCTTCTTGTCTGCAGCCAGCCAGGTTTACAAGTCTGATAGCGATTCAAACCTCGGTCTAGTTGGCAACAAGGAGATTGATGCCATGCTTGATAAGGTCGGCAAGACTTACGACTATAAGGAACAGACTGATTATGCAAACAAGGCAGAAGCTGCAGCTCTTGCTTTGTACGGCACTCTTCCAGTTTCCGCTCCTCCTATTTACCAGGTGTTCAAGAAGGGCTTTGCTAACAACGGTCCTGCTGGTTATGCAAGCACCTACCCAGAGGATATGGGCTGGCAGAAGTAAGTGAATTTGTTGCAGTAATTGCACGAGTTTACTTAATAACTTCTAACTTATAACAGGTGGCGTGTGGCCTTCGGACTACGCGCCACCTGCTATTTTTTGCTATGGCACGCATGTGACAGTATTTGTGTAATCAGTTGAGGCTTTTGTAAACAAACGTTGCGTAATCACTTTCTTTAGTGCTTGAATTGCGCAACTAATAACCGAAAAACGAAAAGTCAGTAGTATTAGCAAACAGTGTAGAATTAAAAAAATAAGCTTTCGAAACTTAAAAAACAAAGGAGCAGACAGCGCATGTACGTCAACCCAAATCAACGCAAAGACGTGAGTAACGTGCGCTGGGTATTGCAATATTGCAAGCCAGATATGTGGAGAGTAGGCGTATCGCTTATACTTTTTACAATTAACGACACAATGGCAATGACAATGCCACTACTTTCGGGCTTTATTGTAGACAAAATCATTATTGGCAAACAGCATAATCTACTTATAAGCGTATGCATTTTAATGGTTGCAATGATGATTATTCGCGTCGGCTCAAGATACATTTACCAGCTTCAAATGGAAAGATTTGGCCAAAACGCCGTGTACCGTCTAGTAAGCGACGAGTACGAAAAGCTGCACTCTTTGGACTTCACATACTTTAATCACACGCGCACAGGCGATATTATGAGCCGAATGACGTCGGATACGGATGCGATTCGCCATATTCTAAGCTGGGTTTCGTATATGGCGTTAGATTGCGTAGTAATGTTCGTGCTTGCGCTAGTTATAATGTTTTCAATCCAATGGCAGCTTGCTTTAGCGCTTATGTCAATAACGCCATTCTTGTTTATGCTCGCAAGAATTATGGGCAAAAAAGCTAGGCCAAAATTCCTTGCAATCCGCGAATCCTTCGCGCGCATGAACTCAATGGTAGAAGAAAATATTGAAGGAAACCGCGTAGTAAAAGCTTTCGTGCGCGAATCTTACGAAACCAAAAAATTCGACGAATGCAACGAAGACTACTTCAAACGAAATATTACGTTAGCAAAAAATACGCAAAAATACATGCCATGGCTTGACGGCATGGGCTTTGTGCTAGAGCTTATAACAGTAGGCTTCGGCGGATGGCTCGTTTTAAACGGCAGTATGACATTAGGCACGTTTGTTACTTTTAACAGCTTCCTTTGGATGCTTCATATGCCGGTTAGAATGGTGGGGTGGCTTATTAACGATTGGCAGCGTTTTAACGCCGGATGCGTCAATATTCGCAAACTACTTACGCAAGAATCGCATATTAATCTTCCAAAAAAAGCGGACGCAAGTGTAAAAATTCGAGGCGAAATCAATTTTGAGCATGTTGATTTTGCATTCCCAGACGATCAAGACTCGCCAATCTTAAAAAATATTGATCTACACGTTCCTGCCGGAAGCAAACTTGGTATTCTTGGCGAAACGGGAGCTGGAAAATCAACTCTTGTAAGTCTTATCGCAAGATTCTACGATCCTTCGCAAGGGCGCGTTTTAATTGACGGAAAAGACGTGCGCGAATGGCCGCTAGAAACTTTAAGAAACGAAGTTAGCATAGTAGCGCAGGAAACTTTCCTATTTTCGGACACGATTGCAGGAAATATTGGCTTTGGTTTGCCTCAAAACAAAGAAAATTGCAAAGAATTAGACGATACAATTCGCAGAATGGCAAGAATTGCATCAGCTGACGATTTTATTATGAGCATGCCAGAAGGCTACGAAACAGTAGTAGGAGAGCGCGGAGTCGGACTTTCGGGAGGGCAAAAGCAGAGGCTTAGTTTAGCGCGCGCTTTAGCAAATAACCCGGCAATCTTAATTATGGACGACACAACTTCGGCCGTAGACATGGAAACAGAAGAACATATTCAGCAGGAGCTAAAGAAACTAGACGGCACACGCACCGTAATCACTATTGCGCACAGAATCTCATCCGTAAAAGACGCAGACATGATTGTTGTGCTAGATCACGGAAAAATCGTAGAACGCGGCACGCACGCAGAACTTGTGGCTGCGCACGGAAGATACTGGGAGATTTACAGAAAGCAGCTGGGCTTGCAAAGCGGCAAATCTGCAGGATTCGAAACGAAGGGGGAGTAGGCATGGCGCAACGAAACACTTATCGCGAAGACGAAGAACAAGAAGAACATGTGAACGTGCATGAGCTTATGCGCGTTAAAAAATACATGAAGCCATACGCAACCAAACTCCTACTCGTAATCCTGGTAGTTATAAGCGGCAGCATAATCATGACGGCAATGCCAATGATCACAAAAATGCTAATCGATGTAGTATTGCCGCATAAAAACTACACGTACCTGTACGCAATTATTGCAGTTTTTATGGTGCTTATTGTGCTGTACGAGCTGGGATTAGCGTACAGAACGCTCGCAATTACACGCATTGGGCAGATGATAATTAGAGATATGCGACGCGATATTTTTACGCACGTACAATCACTATCTTTTGATTATTTTGATTCGCGCCCACACGGAAAGATTCTGATTCGCATAGTAAACTACATAAACACGCTTTCGGACACGCTTTCTTCGGGATTTATTAACGTATTTTCCGACGTTTTTGTGCTGATTATTACACTAATAACAATGTTCGTTATAGATTGGCGAATGGCGTTGTGGAGCCTAGCGCTATTTCCAATATTTATAATTTGGACGCGCACTTTGCAAATTTTGCAACGAAAAGCGTCTAAAAAACTATCAAATAAGCAAAGTAACTTAAACGCGTACTTGCACGAATCAATCGCAGGCGTAAAAACAACACAAACTTTTGCTAGAGAATCTGTGGCATACGAAACTTTCCAGAATCAGCAATCAGAAGTAAGAAGCGCTTGGATGCGAAACGTTAGAGTGCAAATGCTGCTTTGGCCGGGAGCTTCAATTATTGAAACCGCAGCAATAGCGCTTTTATACTACGTTGGAGTGTCGAACCTAGGCGGAATGAACGTGAGCACAGGCACGCTTATAGCGTTCGTCTGGTATTCGACTACTTTCTGGGATCCGGTAGTAAATATTGGAAACTTTTACACGCAGCTTGTAACATGCTCAGTTTATTTGGAGCGAATTTTTGAAACTTTAAGAATTAAGCCGAATATTGTAGACAAGCCGGACGCTATTCAATTGCCGCAAATTTGTGGAAAAGTCGATGTGAACGACGTCGTTTTCCGTTATGAAGAGGGCGGAAGGCCGATTTTGAACCTGGTTGACTTGCATGTGTTGCCAGGGCAAACCGTTGCTTTAGTAGGGCCGACGGGTGCTGGAAAAACGACGCTAGTAAACTTGCTATCCAGATTCTACGATGTTTCAGAAGGATCCATTACTATAGACGGCCACGACGTGCGCTCAGTAACTTTAGACTCGCTACGCAAACAAATGGGCGTAATGCTGCAAGACAGCTTTATTTTCAGCGGAACTGTGCGCGAAAACATTCGTTACGGAAAACTAGACGCAACTGACGAAGAAATTGAGGCTGCAGCTCGAACTGTTCACGCGCACGAGTTTATTAGCGAAATGAGCAAAGGTTACGACACTGAAATTGAGGAGCGAGGAGCCACACTTTCGGCAGGTCAAAGGCAGCTTATATCGTTTGCGCGCGTGTTACTTGCCAATCCGCGCATTTTAATTCTCGACGAAGCAACCAGCAATATTGACACGCGTACGGAAGAAGCGCTACAAGCGGGATTAGCTCAGCTGCTTAAAAATCGCACGTCTTTCGTAATTGCGCACAGGCTATCAACTATTGAAAAAGCCGACTTGATTTGCGTAATTGACCATGGGCAAATAATAGAACGCGGCACGCACGCAGAGCTTATGGAAAAGAAAGGCGCGTACTATCGTCTTGTGGAATCGCAATACGCGGCGATTCGGCAGTCGATTGCGTGAGTTTGATTTCGCAAGAGCGGTTGCGTAAGTGGTTGTATCTGCTTCAAAAATAGCGAAAAATAGCTGCTTCAAAAATAGCGACTACACTAGTGAGTATGAGTAAACATCATCGCGAACACAATTGGGCGCCAGCTTTAAACGCAGAATCTGCAGTATGGGAAAATCTTCTAAAAGAAGGCGTAACAATTGCGGACGATCACACGCATATGCTAAGCGTCGTCGACTTTGCACACAATCTCAATCAAGAATTAGCCGAAAAAGGACGCGACTTAATAACCGAACCAACTGCAGACGACTTAGTAGCGCAAGCAAAATCTGCAGGAGTTGCACACATGCTAGAAGTCGGTTGTGAATACCCAGACTGGCAGGCGACGATTGATTTCGCTGCATCGCACGCAGACTCAGTTCGCGCAGCAATCGCAATACACCCAAACGAAGCAGTTTTGCACGGGCATAGAGGAGCGGAAGGCCCAGACGGATTGCCGGTAGTTTACAAGCCGTACCACGATATTCCATTCGACGAAGCAATGCAACACTTGCGCTCGCTAGTAATTGCGCATCCAAAAGAAGTAGTTGCAATAGGTGAAACAGGTTTAGATTATTTTCGCACTGGAGAGCCAGCTAGACTAGCCCAACGCAACGCTTTTAGAGACCATATTGCGCTCGCAAAAGAATTAAATCTACCTTTGCAAATCCACGATCGCGACGCTCACGAAGACGTAGTAAAAATCCTACTTAAAGACGGAGCGCCAGAACGAACAATATTCCACAGCTACGCAGGCGGAGCGGAATTAGCCGAAATTCTAAAAACGCACGGCTGGTACGCAAGTTTTTCCGGAACCGTAAGCTACAAAGGCAACGAAGAATTGCGCAAATCTGCCGAAATTATTGGCGAAAATCACATAACCGTCGAAACGGACGCTCCATACTTAACGCCAATGCCGTACAGAGGGCGGCCAAACGCGCCTTATATGGTGCCGTACACGTTAGAAACACTTGCGCAAGTGCTAAATATATCTTTGGAACACGCGGCACGAATTACGCGCGAAAATACGCAAAAAATATACGGTTTTTAGAATTTTTATAACATAATTTTTAGCAGTTTTTAGCATGATTTAAGTACAATTTAGTGCACTTTTTGCACTATATAGCTATTATTGTATACAATATCCAAGTACGGAAATAAAACTGTGAAGGTCTGAGGTTTATGCGACTTCTTGCTGGCATCAAGAAGAAACCTTACCTATGGAGGAACAATTAAGCATGACGAAGTCACGCACGTCTGTACCAGTGACTGATGGTACAAAGGATCCTCGCAACGGCGCGAAAGATTCCGATAAAAGCTCTAAGATCACTAAAAGTTCGAAGGATGCTATACTGCGAGCTGCTTCTTTTACTAAGGCTCCAAAAGTATCGCAGAAAACAACAACCCGAGAAGAGCGAAAAGTAATAGCTCAGCAACAAGCTCAAGAAGTAAAAGAAGCCGAAAAGCTTGTGGCAAGTGCTGTACGCGGACCTTTAGGGCGATGGTGGGCAAAGTTACAAACCAGCTCTGACCGTTTTACTTTAGGCATGGCGATTGTGGCTCTAGGCGTTGTTTACGGAGACATCGGTACATCGCCTTTGTACACCGCACAAACATTCTTGGCTGGACAAGGCGGATTGCAGAATATTAATCGCGAAACAGTTTTTGGCATGCTTTCGCTACTATTCTGGTCGATTACGCTTATAACAACCGTAAAATACGTGTTCGTAGCAATGCGAACCGACAACAAAGGCGAAGGCGGAATTTTTGCGCTTTATTCACTTCTGCGCAAAAAAGGCGCGTGGCTTGCAATACCTGCAATGATTGGTGGAGCCGCGTTTTTGGCAGATTCTGTTCTAACTCCTGCAGTTTCCATTTCTTCCGCAGTTGAAGGTTTGCGCACTATTGCGGCTTTTAGACCAATCTTTTTAGAAAATGAAAACTTGTCGTTGATGATTACTGTTGTGATTATCGTCGTACTGTTTTCTGTGCAACAACGCGGAACCGAACGCATTGGCAAGGTTTTCGGCATTGTTGTGATGATTTGGTTTGCGTTCCTCGCACTCGTTGGAATTATGAACATTGGCCAAGATTGGACAATTTTTGAAGCGCTAAACCCAATTTACGGCGTGAGGTTCTTATTCAGCACACATAACGTGCAGGGATTAGCCGTTATGGGCGTAATCTTCCTTTCCACAACCGGTGCAGAGGCACTTTACTCAGACATGGGGCATGTTGGTAGAGGAAACGTGTACGCAACGTGGCCGTTTATTAAAGTTGCGCTGCTACTAAACTATTTTGGTCAAGGCGCTTGGATGCTGCAAAATCAAGGCGATAAATCATTGTGGTCGGTAGAAGGATTAAATCCGTTCTTCCAGATGCTTGAGCCAAACGTGCGCTACGTGGCAGTTATTCTTTCGGTAACTGCGGGCATTATTGCTTCCCAAGCTTTGATTACCGGCGCTTACACAATGGTTTCCGAAGCCACAAGCCTTAACTGGATGCCGCATTTGCAAGTGCGATATCCTGCTCGTACTCGCGGACAGCTTTATATTCCAGTTGTAAACGTGGTGCTATGTGTTGCAACAATAACGGTACTTGCAGTGTTCCGCGATTCTGAACACATTTCCGGCGCGTATGGATTAGCTTTGACACTTACTATGCTTGCAACGACTATTTTGCTTACCGTACACATGTGGTATCAAAAGAAGCGTCTTGGAGCGTTAATATTTGCCATAGTGTTCCTCATGATTGAATTTATGTTCTTCGTGGCATCGATGGCAAAATTCATGCACGGCGGCTGGTTTACTATGCTGCTCGGTTTTTCCATTTTGACGATTATGGTTACGTGGAACGATGGCACAAAGATTGAGCGCTCGCAACGTTTGCACATGAAGCCTAAAGACTTCCTGCCTGTGCTTGACAAATTACACGGGGACTTTAGAATCCCGTATTTTGCCGACAATATTGTGTACTTGACGTCGGATCGCGAAATGAAGCGTCTTGATACCGGCATTTTCTTCTCTATTTTTGCGGATCATCCTAAGCGCGCTAGGGCTTGGTGGGCTGTATCTGTGGAAACTGACGACGCTCCGTTTACTCGCGAGTATTGCGTAGAAAATTTTGGTACTGACTACTTATTCCGAGTAAAAATTAAGCTCGGTTTTAAGGTTTCTCCGTCAATCCCAGCGTATTTGCATCAGATTATGCACGATTTATCGCATACTGGGGAGCTTCCTCAGCAAAAATCTGTGTATCCAAAGGTCGATGCGGATCCAGACATTGGTCCAATTCGTTACGTACTTCTGCACAAGGCCTTAATGCCAGAATCTAATATTTCTGTGCGAGGAGCGTTGTCGCTAAAAATGAAGTATGCGATTCGACATATTGCCGGTACTCCTGTGAAATGGTTTGGTTTGGCACCTTACAATCCTGTTGTTGAAGTGCAGCCTCTGTTTGTTTCCACGCGTAGGCCTCCTCGTTTGAAGCGCGAAGACTGCGAGCAGCGTGCTGTGCAATCGTTGCAGGGTGCTTCTGCGTCGGAAAATGATGTTCCTATTAACAATGCTCGCCCAACTGATGCTGAGCAGACTGCAGTTATGAATGCTCGCGATATTGCTGCAGCAAATGTGTTGCTTGCTGACGAGAAGCTTACTAACACTGGTAGAATCAGTCCAATTTCGTTAAAAGAAACTGCTAAAACTGACGAAACCAATCTTGCGGACGGTAAAGCTGAAAGTAAAGCGGCTGGTAAGGCGGCTGGTAAAGCTGCTGATAAAGCTGCTGATAAGGCTGCTGGTAAAGCGGCTGGTAAAGCTGAAAGTAAAGCTGAAAGTAAGGCAAAAGCTGTAGCGTCCGGTAAAGCAGAAAGTAGCAATACTGCAAACAATGCAACGGAACATTCTGCAGAGAAAAATAAGAATCTTAAGAAAGAATCTTAAATAACTTAAGAAAGAATCTTAAATAAAATGAATAAAGGCGCAGAAAAAATATTTAAGCACGATGCTGCAAAACTTGCGGATTTGCCGGACTTTAATCGAGTGGAAGAATTGCATCGTGCTACTGCGCCTTCTAAATCTGCTTATGACCTTATTCACGGCCATTGCGTAGTAATTGCGACTATTTCTTGGCAAATCGCGCATCACTGCAATATTTTGCTTGCTTCTAAAAATGATGCTCGCCAAATGAATGACGCTTTTCGCAATCGTGCCGAACTGGCACAAGCGTGTATAAAAGAGCTTATTGGTGATGCTTACGATACGCTGCCAGACGTTAAGGGTGGAATTGCGCCTAGTGATTACGTTGACGAATACGCTGCGCTTATTGGCGGGTTGTTGCACGACATTGGCACGTATTTTGTGCTAAAAGACGACGGTAGCGAAAAATCTGAAAACAAACTTAGCTTTGATGGTCCAAACTATATTCTGCACGGAATTCGTGGATACGAGTATTTGTTGCGAAAAGGATTTGGAGAGGATGCGGCGCAATTTGCGCGCAATCACACTGGTGTGGGGCTAACTCGGGAGCAGGTTGTTTCGCAGAACCTGCCTTTGCCGGCTGAAGACTATATTCCGCAAACTATTGAGCAAGAAATTGTAATGGTTGCGGATAAGTACAATAGTAAGTCGATTCCGCCTAGGTTTTTGACTGTGGATGCTTATCGTCGCAAGGCTGCGCGATTTGGGGAAAAGAATGCTATGCGTTGGATGCAGTTCGTTGCGAAGTATGGGGAGCCGGATATTTCTGCTTTGGCGGAAACTTTTAATATGCGCGTTGATGCGTGAGATGTTTTGTTGTTGTTTGATTCTGTATTGATTGCGTTTTTGTTGATATTTGATTCTGTTTTTTGCTATTTATTCGGCTGATTTCGTTTTTTTGATGTTTTGTTTGTGGGTGTACTGCTGCTGAGTTTGCGCGAGCGTTGTAAAGCAAGCGCTACCGCATTGGGTTGCTTTTCGCGCTACGCTTTAAGCGAAAAGCAAGTCGATTACATTTGTGTCTTATTGGGTTGTTGGTCATCAGATTACGCTTTCTTATAAATATAAAGAAAGCGTAATCGTGTGCGCGCTTGCG
>CAMUFL010000019.1 GCA_947088155.1 uncultured Gardnerella sp.
CAGCTTCAGAACCAGAACCAGTATCACCAGTTCCTGTATTGCCGGTTCCAGCATTGCCAGTTCCAGCATTACCTGTTCCGGCATTGCCTGTTCCAGAACCAGAACCAATATTGCCGGTTCCAGCACCGTTATACTTATTCGCAATACTGTTCTTTGCAGCCTGAAGATCCTTCAACGCAGCATCAACTTGAGCCTGGGTAGCATTCGGATCAGCAAGCACACGTTTAGCCTCAGCCAACGCCTTCTTATATACATCCAAATCAGGAGCTTCACCAAGCAAGTAGGCAAATGACTTGCTAAAGTGAGAATCATCATCAACTTCAGCTTGCAATACCGTCTTATTAACACCATTCAAAGCATCTTTAGCATTCTTAAGATTCTTTAACGCAGTATTAACAAGAGCTTGACGATCTGATTGAGACTTAGCAGCAAGATCCACACCCTTACCAGCAGGATCAGCTAGCTTAGATATAAGCTCCTTCGCATCTTGCAAAGCCTTATTATATGTTTGCTGCTTTTCAGCAGTATCATACGCGTATTTTACAGATTCTTTCACACTGTTCTCAAGAGCAATCTCAGCTTGCAAATCAGTAATATCAACACCATTTAGTGCAGCAGCTGCGGTTTGAAGTCGAAGCAGCGCAACATTAACAGCAGTCTGCTTCTGATCAGGAGTATTCGCTGATTGAGCATTCTCCGCATCAGCAAGAGCAGACTCAGCATTCGTAAGAGCAGTATCATACGCAGATTTCTTATCCTGAACAGCATTCGTATACTGTACGGACTTCTTCAAAGAATCAGCTTTGTCAACTTCAGCCTGCAACTTAGACGTATCTACAGTTCCATTAAGAGCATTAGAAGCATTCTTAAGAGCAGTAGTAGCATCAGAAATTTCTTTCTCTGTTGCACCCTTCTTAGCAAGAATAGTCTGAGCAGTTTGCAAAGCCTGATCAAACGCAGTCTTCTTAGTATCAGAAGCATTCGTGTAAGCAACAGTCTTCTTCTTCGACTCAGCATCAGTCACAGCCGCCTGCAAACCAGAAGCATCATGACCATCTAAACCAGTAACAGCATTCTTAAGAGCAGTAGTAGCATCAGAAATTTCTTTCTCTGTTGCACCCTTCTTAGCAAGAATAGTCTGAGCAGTTTGCAAAGCCTGATCAAACGCAGTCTTCTTAGTATCAGAAGCATTCGTGTAAGCAACAGTCTTCTTCTTCGACTCAGCATCAGTCACAGCCGCCTGCAAACCAGAAGCATCATGACCATCTAAACCAGTAACAGCATTCTTAAGAGCAGTGATAGCGCGAGTAATCTCATCTGCTGTTGCACCAGCTTTCTTTACAATGCCTTCTGCAGAAGCTATAGCATCGTCAAGAGCAGCTTGCTTCTCAGTAGAAGCATTCTTATAAGAAACATCATTCTTCTTATCTTTTGCTTCTGTGAGCTTTGTTACCAATTGAGTCTTGTCGTTACCGTCAAGAGCGTTAATGGCATTAGTAAGTTGAGTTAATGCATCATTAACAGCTTTCTGCTTCTGCTCAGGAGTCTTAGCAGCCTCACCAGGTTTTTGAGTTGCTGTAGATTTAGCATCAGCAAGAGCAGACTCAGCCTGTTGCAAAGCCGAATCAACAGCTTGCTTCTTTGCTTCAGAAGCATTCTCATACTTATATGCGTCCTGAGACTTAGGAGTAGTAACACCGGTCAACTTCTTAGCATTATCAACAGCCGTCTGAAGCTCAGCTGTATTAACCGTTCCATCAAGACCGTTTATCGCAGTATTCAAGTTATTCAAAGCTGTGCTGATTTCAGGATCAGTGTGACCGTGAGGAGTCTTAACAAGATCTTCGGCAGTCTTCAAAGCATCATCAAGAGCCTTTTTCTTAGCAGAAGTACCATTCTTGTAAACAACTTCTTGCTGCTTAGCTTTTGCATTGGTGATAGCAGTCTGCAACTCACTCACGTCATTACCGTCAAGATTTTGAACAGCTTGCTTGAGTGCAGTCAATGCATCATTAACAGCTTTCTGCTTCTGCTCACGAGTCTTAGTGGACTGAGTTTTACGAGTCGCTTCATTAAGAGCAGCTTGCGCGTTGCCAAGAGCAGTATTGAACGCAGACTTCTTTGTTTCAGAAGCATTCTTACACTTCGCATTATTCTTCAGAGCATTGTCCTTAGTAACTTCATCTTGAAGCGCCTGAGTATCAACACCATCAAGTTCGTTAATGGCATTAGTAAGTTGAGTTAATGCATCATTAACAGCTTTCTGCTTCTGCTCAGGAGTCTTAGCAGCCTCACCAGGTTTTTGAGTTGCTGTAGATTTAGCATCAGCAAGAGCAGACTCAGCCTGTTGCAAAGCTGTATCAACAGCTTGCTTCTTTGCTTCAGAAGCATTCTCATACTTAGCATCGCCAGCAGATTGAGGGTTAGTCGACTTCTTCAGCTTCTTAGCCTCAGCAACTTTCTGCTCAAGTCCAGTTATATTGACTTTGCCATCAAGAGCAGCTTTAGCAGAATTGATAGCATCAACAGCTTGAGCTACTTTCTCAGCAGTTGCATTAGCATCAGTAAGCACTGCATTACCATTAGCAATAGCTTCATTGTAAGTAATTTTCTTAGTCTGATCTGCATTAATATAAGCAATCGTCTTCTTGAAATCAGCATCATTGTTAATAAGTGTTTGCAGCGCAGACTTATCAACAGTTTTGCCACCGAGATCCTGAACAGCCTTTTCTAATGCCTTCTTAATCTCATCAACCTTGGCACCATCAGCATTCGTACCATTAGTTAGATCAACAAGAGTAGATGCATTTGTTAATGCAGTGTCAAAAGCAGTCTTCTTATCATCTTTATAATCAGGCTTTGCTATAAGAGTAGACTTCTGACCATTAACAAGAGTCACAAGATCCTTGAGCGACTTCATCTTGCCATCAAGCTCTTTAGCCTTAGTAACAACAGCAGTGATAGCGGTTTTCACTTTTTCGATAGTGTCTAAATTACTCTGAGGGTTAGTTTCAGGATTTGCAACTTCTTCCTTAAGAGCCTTCTTCTGTGCATTATTAAGATTCTTAAGACTATCTATTGCAGCATTCGCATCTTTTCTAGTCTTTGCAAGCTCAACTTCCTGAAGAATAGAATCAATGTCTTGTATAGAGTCGGTATTTTTATCATCCAACTTCGTATTGAAGTTCATAGCTTCTTGATCAGTAAGATCACCATTCTGCTTCAACTCAGCAATCTTCTTCTTAGCAGCAGCTTTAGCATCCTCAAACTCAGCATTGTTGAGAATCTCTGCAACTTTATCAAGATTTCCAGCGTTACCAATTTCACCCTGATACTTCTGCTTATCCTGTTCGCTGAGATTATTCAGCTTACTAATCTTGTCTTTAGCAGCAGCCTTAGCAGCATCAAGACCATTGTTATTATTGCTATCAGCAGCAGCCTGATTCTGATTGCCCTTTAGTGTAGCATCATCTTTGGCTTTTTTTACATCTTCAGCATTCTGAGCTTCACTAACTTGCTTAATAAACTGCTCTTTCTCCTCAGGCTTGAGTTTGTCATTCCCGTTAATTTCATTAATAGCAGCCTGCTTTTGCTTCTCAAGTTCAGCTGTCTTCTTAGCTTCTTCAGCCTTGCCTGCGTCTTGATGTTCTTGCTGATTCTGAGTTTGTATATCAGTATCAACCTTCGCATCATCTTTCTGCTGCTGCTGTTGCTTCTCCTGCTCAGCCTGCTGATCAGCTTGTTGCTGCTGCTTATTATGCTCTTCCTGCTTCTTTTGATCCTGATCCTTTTGGAACTCGTTTATCTTTTCGCGAATCTTTTCGGGATCAGTCTCATTACCAATCTTCTTATCAAGTTCAGTCTTTTGCTCAGGAGTCAAACCAAGATTATTCTTAGCATCATTAATCTGCTGTTGAGCATCTTTCTTTTTCTTCTCATCTTTACCATGCTTATCAGCAGACTTAATAATCTTGTCTACATCTTCTGGCTTAGTAATATTGTTGATTTCACCTTGATGATCTTCCTTGAACTTCTTAATCTCTTGATCATTCAAGCCATTTTTCTTAAGAATCTTGTCAATAAGATCATTAGCTTCCTTTTTAAGCTCTTTAGGATTAGGAGCGGCAGAATCTGAAACGAAGCAATCATCTGCAGAAAGCATAAAAGCAGTTTCCTGACCAAAGTTGCCATTCTTCTTAATCTCTATAGAATTACCTTGATATATTGAAACAATACCATTCTGACCAAAATTTCCATTGGATAACGTTAGATTTGAGCCGCTTTTGGTATGCCACTTATCCTTATATTTATATAGCTGCATACCATTTCCTATGTTATCGCCAGTAGTATTCAGCTTATCTAATAAACCGCTAGTGCCATTAATAAATCTATCAGTTATTGCGGTTTGTCCTTGATTAGCTTCCCAGTTATCTTGTACAAACTTGCGAACAAACTTATGCCAATCATCTGAAGTAAGCTTACTTTTATCTTTAACAGCAATCTTAGTGATGTTATATTTGTAACCATTCCTGCTAGCATTTTGCATCGTTGGATTTTCTGGATTCCCCTTGGTGTATACCAATTCAGAGTAGTCGAAGGTAGAAGTTGAATCATCATTAAACTTAACAGTCATAGTATGCGTATTATCATCAAATGTGATAGCACTATTTTCATTCTTACCTTTTAGCTTGCTTTGAAGCTCATTATTGGCTGTTAAGATAGCTTGCCTAATAGTTGACTGTTCTTTTTCTTGAATCTTCTTAGCATCTTGTACAGGTGTACGAGCTGGAAGCGTAATGTAAGTAGTCTCATTAAGCTTCTTCGCTTGATACACCAGCTTGCCGCCATCGAGCTTATCAGTAGACTTATCAGTATAAGTGATAGTCACGTTGCCTTTATTATCTACTGTAATAGATTTCTTAGCTTCTTCTAGATTGTTAGGCTTACCAATTGCATCTATGAAGTCAGCTTTAGTTTTATTGGCTTCATAAACTTTCTTCACAAGTTCTGTTTGCTCACCTTGAGTCAACCCTTGTGGGTTTCCAACAGCCATTGGAACTGGATAGTACGGTGTAAACTTATCCGCAAGTGAACGCTGCTTCTTTACAAGATATTTGCCTTCAATTGTCTTAGTGGAAGGAGTGCCAATTTTATCATCAAACGTGATAGTCGCTTTGCCGTTAGCATCAACAGTTACACTCTTGATATTCTTATCTTTATTAGCATTCTTAATAGCATTTTCAACTTGCTTCTTCTCTGACTGATCAAGAGCAGTTGGATTCTTCACAGGAGTCAAAGCTGGATACGTAATTTTTGTGCGATCCGCTAATGGCACGTAGCGCTTAGTTAGATTCTCCTTAAAAATAGTATCCGTAGAGTTATCTTTATACGTTACCGTTGCGCTACCATCGTCATTGACTTTTACAGCCTTTTTGAAAGCCGCTTCAGTAGGAACTTCCGGCATACCGTTAAGCTTTTTCAGTACATCAGCATTATTCTTATTAGCTTCCCACAGCTTTGTAAGAACAGACTTCTTCGCATCTTCTGAAAGATTCTTGCCATATTTCGAAGAATCAACCTCTACTTTATCTTTAGGATAAGCAAGTTCTAATTCCTTGGAATACTCTGGCAACGTCGGCGCAAGCGCAACCTTACCAACAGTGTAATGCCAGTTACCCAGTACCTGATACACACCTGCAGCAAACTTCAAAGGCTCCGTTTTATTATTCAGTTTAATAACGAAGCTAATCTTAGATCTTCTATTGCCTCTACTCTCCCAGTTAATAATCAAAGCGCTAGTAGCATTCTTATACTCCCTAGAAGTATCGAGAGTATCACCAGATTTATCATAACCGCCGGCTTCACCGGTCATTCTTTCCCAGTTACTCTTAAATTCAGCACCTTGCGCTTTATTATTATCAAACCAGAAACGGCTTACAGACTGATCCCAAGCAGCCTTTGTATATTGTGTACCTGTTTTTTGAGAAGCTGAACCACCAGTCAACTCTTCGTCTTTATACAAAGTAATGCTATCGTCTACAATTGTGACGTCCTTAGGCACGCTCGCCCACCAGAATGGTCGACCACCCCACCATTCACCATGAGAATTAAACTGGTACTCAACCTTATAGTACTGACCGAATGTTGCCCTATCAGCCTTGTCTTTATCAATTTCCTTATTCTTATCACAAGGAACTGCGTTAATATCTACGTATTTCTGCACCTTCGTAGAAGAATCGCGATTTGCATACCTATAGCTACCATCAGGAAGATTAAAACCATTAGCCCAAGCTTGATGAGTTGGCAAACCAGCACCACAAGCAAGCAAGCTTGCCAATGTTGCAGTTACAGCAATTTTCGGTAAACGTGAAACCGCATACGACTTACATGCTTCTAAACGAGTTCCACTTATCTCTTTCGCCATTGAACGAAGTGTACTCGGCTTCAAATACGCGTAATTCTTAGACACATGTAAAGCGTTTTTAGCAGCTTGTGTTTTCTTAACCATTAGCAGTCCTCACTTGTATATTTTCTCTTCAACTCGCTCTGCAGACATAAACTCACATCTTGTAAAAGAGCTTGTTAACAGAGCAAAGGATACCCCCCCCCCGCGTAATAATTCAAGTAATATAGACAAAAACTACCATGTGATTAAGGTCACAACTATATTCAATATTAATTATTCCAAATAATCATGCGAGCGCCGCATAGCTAGTATTTGGCAACTGTGGTAAAACAGCCAGCAAACCGGCAGTAAAAATCAGCGCAAGTATAGGCAACAGATGCCATTGGAACGTAGACGAGAATGCAAATCCAATCCAAGATCCAGTAGTAGCACCAATCGCAAACGCAAGGCGCGCCCAACCAGAAAACTTAGCGAGCGCACTTCCTTTGAACAGAATCTGACGCGCAACAATAATCGACTCCACCAACAACATTCCACCAATCGATTCAAGGAAGAATGCAACCCACATTATTGGCAAAAGACTACTAAACATAAAGCAATAAGCAAGCAAGCTCACAACAATTCCTAAAACCGCTATTTTTCTTAAACCGAGTTTTTGAGACGAATGCGCATATAAAACGGACGCAAGCACGCTTCCTACGCCACTGAAAATATACAGTATTGTTAAGGATTTAGAGCCATATTGCTTACCAAGACCAAGAAGAATATAAGAAACAGAGCATGCAGGAATAAAAGCAACCAAAAGAGATCCGGCAAGAAGCATGATTTTACTCTTGAGCGATGGATTCGCAGATTTCTTAATAGTAGATTGATTATCTGCAGATTTGGAATCTGCTTTATTTTCCAGTTCCGTTTGCTTTTCTTGATTTTCTTGCGATTCATTCTCTACATCTTGCGACGCTTCCTCTTCTACGCAAGACGCTTGCGAAATATCTTGTTTCATAATAAATCGCGTAGCACAAGCCGCAAAAGAAGTCACGGACGAGAAAATCAAAACCGCAGGAATTGACCAGCTTGCAATCCAAGATCCAAGCGGAGAGCCGAGCAAGGTTCCTGTAACACTCGCCAAAACGCTTACAATGCCGCTGTAGTTTACAATCATGCCGTCATTGCCGCCGGCAGCATCAACCTCGAAAACTTCGCTAGCGATATCAATCACTTGCCCGGTAATCAACAATGCGCAAGAAAGAGCTACAAGCGACCACTTCCAAGCTGGAGAGCCAAGCATAAGAAGCGGCAGCAAACTGAGCACGCCTTCTACGCCTTCAGTCATAGCAAGAGCGCGAAAACCGCCAAGCTTATCAACAATCCAACCAGAGCATGGCGAAAGAAAATCGGCAACCGTCATAAAAGTCTTACGAAAACCAATCACCCAAGCCGGCAAGCCAACAATAATAATCGAAGGCAAAACCGAGCCTTCATACGCCTGATTGCCGAGCATAGAAAAACAAAAGCCAACAAGCGCCCATCGCAATGCCGGACTAATAGATCTCATACGAATAAAAATATTATCTTTGCTAAAAATCGTCTTCACAGCAACTAACTCTCCCCTAAAAACTTTTTCAAAATAATGCAAACTTACATAACTACTCGCATGATTACTTGCAAATTGCTATCCAACTTAAATAATTCACTACAAACTACACAAATCCAATAGCTTATTTGACAAATTTGATAACACTATACTCTCGTTTAAAAAAAAAGCAAAATTTGCATCTAAAGCCCTGAGAAACCATCCTAAAACTACTACGAGTTTCTCCACTAGCAATCACAAATAAGAGACTTGATAATGCTCAATCTCACCTTGCCTAGTAGGCGTCCAAGACAATTGTAAACAGAGAGTTGTTAATTTTTTTGTTCAATAATTTTATCGGTAAATGCCTTTAAAAATTCTCTAGAATTACTCCAGCCTACGCCATTGTTTAATCCCGAGAAATCAAAACCAGATATTTCATCTAACGCTTTACTACAAACCCATTCATACATCCCAGCCTCTTTGCTTTTATATATTATTAGGAATAATGGTTTCATTGCTTTTTTACCCAACGACACAACACTCTTGTATTGTTTAGAATATATTACATCGTTATACCATTGTCCTGTCAGCCAATGGTATTTATCTTTGATCCCCTTTTCACCGATCTCGTCGCATAGATTTTGTAATTGTTTAGCCACATATGTGAGAACCTTTTCATCTATGTTTTTTATGAGCAAGGTTTCATCAACACCATTTTTACTTACCTCTTTCCAGTCAACATCTTCATTATTTTCTGAGTGTTTTTCATTCCTTGCAGACTTTTTATTTTCTGTTTTTACTTCTCTATTATTATCGCTAAAACTATTTTGATTCTTACAACCTGAAATAAGTGACATAATGCAAACTACCACAGTCAAAAAAGCATAATACTTGATATGCTTCATTTATGCCTCCTCTACAACTTAATCTTTACCTAATTGCAGCTACGATTATCATGTTCAATTTTCACTCTGTTATTCACTATCATCTGCCCAATATTCATTCATCTCGTAGTACAAATCATCTTTGAGTCTAATAAAACTGACGGGATGTAAATTATGGACAAAGAATGCATATATGCAATCTACAAAATAATTGTAGCTAAAAATCATCCGATAATCCACAGGATCTTATTTCCATACATAAACAGATGTATAGGCAAAATAAGTGCACTTTTTAACGATAGGAAAGGCTATCGTTAAAAGGTTTAAGATTGGCTTGATAACTTGATTTTTGAGCATAAAAACATCCTAGAAGCACCCCTAGGCTGGATTTTCAACATTCCAAATGCTCACATTCTTTCGACTTTTACGGAGCCGAAGCTTAAATCAAAAAGACTTGAATACTATCTTATTAAGAATGAGAGAATCCCTGAGCTTGCCATTTATTCTTTTGATTCAGGTGAACGTTTTGAGCCTGATTTCATACTCTTTATTCGTGAGAAAGAGTATGAGGATGTTAAAAACATATCAAGCATATGTTGAGCCTAAAGGTAGTCAACTTTTATTTGAAGATGAGTGGAAAGAAAAATTCTTAGGGCAGATTGAGAACAACTACAAGATTAACGATATTTTAGGAAGAGGATACAAGATTATAGGTCTTCCATTCTTTAATCAAGAAAACAGAATGTCTGAATTCGATAAAGCACTAAACGATTTAGTATCAAAATTATAGTGAGGTAATGAACTACAACATTTGTTCAGCGATTACCCAATCACAAATCTGCAACACACCATAAGACGTATTACAGATTACGAAAATAATAAAAAATTTTCGAAAAATATATGTTGTTATAACATTTCGCAAAAAATTTTCTTTTAGAGCACCCCCCCCCCCGTAGGAAATTTTACAGTTTAAACTAATTTAAAACTGAAAAATATCATGAAAAATAACAAAAAATGATAGAATTTTAAGTAGACCCATTTAAATAGAGAGTTTTATTACTAGCATTGGAGAGATTTGTCATAGAATTCGTTCTATTTATTTGTTTAAAAATTCATTAAAGATTAGGGAAAATTAAGGAGATTGTTATGACAACCGCTAAACCTTCAAAACATACATCATCAAAATCTTCTAGAAAGCATTCTGCTCACAAAATACATACGCTTCCGTTAGCAACAATGGCTGCTTTGTTGACAGCAGCAACCTGCTTAGGCAGCCAGCCTGCCATGGCTGTTACAGCAACCACAATTACTACACCAACGTACACTTCAACAGCTAAAAAGCTTACGAATAGCACAGGTTCTGTGTATCAAGATCGTGAAGCTGATGTAGTTGTTAACAATCCAGACTGGCTTAAAACTCCTAGTATTCTTGAGTTCCAGCGTTATCGTTCTACTAATGATGAAAATAAAGATAAAACGACAATGAATTCCGACGAGTATGGTAGCGATGAGCACAATACTCTGATTAAAAAAACGGATATGTATGCACATATCGAAACAATAAATGGTGCTAAATATCTCGTATTCGACGTGTTCTTCAACAATGATGCTCAGTCGATGGTAAAGCTCTCAAACAGGCAGTGGTATATATGGCAAGTACCGTACCAAATTGCTAAATTAAATCCTGATGGTTCGTATGCAAGCGACACAATTCGCGACTTACGTTTTGACGCTTACAAACTTAAAGATGCATCACAAAATGACAAATTAAAACGCAAAATGAACTTTACTCTTTCGCGCGATTTTGCCAAGTTTGAAAAAGTAGACAATCAGTCAACAACTATAAACTTCCCTAACGATGGCGAGAAGAACTTCGGTGCTTCAATGTTCCAGTATAGTTTAGGACCGAATCTGACAAGCGAGAGACAATATGAAGCAAATATGAAGAATCTATTCCATGAAAATTATCAGAATTACGCTCTTGGTAAAGCAACTTACCCAGATTACCCATATAGTGGTAAGAATTATGGAATAGGTATTCAAACTTCAGAAGTAAATCTTGCATTCCATATGCATGCCGCAGTAAAGCTTAACGATACAGCAATTAACGAAAAAGCTACGACGTATGATGAAAAGTACGCTAATATACATAATGCTTGGACTTGGGCAGATTCTGCAACATATGGACGCACAACAAGCTCGTCCTACGTGTGGCTTTCTGGTCGAGATCCACAATCTGACGAAGATAAAAAATTAAAACGCCACAAGGATGACAGTAAAGCGCCAAAAATTTATCACAATGGCACTGAAATAACAGACGGCAAAACTAAGACCATTAAACTTAAGGAAGGCGATAAACTAAGCTTCACTACCACCGATAACAAGGGTTATATTGAGAAGTTTAGCATTTCTGGTTTAACGGACACTCCTATAACCAAGAAAGGCGCTGGAAGCGAAGACAAGCCACTTTCATCAGGTGACATCACTGTTACTAACGACATGAATAAAAAGGAAGTAACCATTACTTCCGAGGATGGCTCTGGCAACGTTACCACACGCAAAGTTAAAGTCACAGTTAAAAAGAAAACACTTGCTGACGAACACCCTCTTACCGGTAAAACCATTGATACTACCGTTGGTGATAAATTACCGGAATTGAAAGAACTTGTTGAGATCAAAGACGGAGACAAGCTTGACAAACAACCAACATTAAAGTGGAACGGCACTGCTCCAAACACTGATACAGTTGGCGTATTTACCTATGAAAATAAGATTAAGGGAGAATACTCCGATAAGTCCAAGAGTTTTGCAAATGTAACCATCAATGTTAAACCAAAGAAGCCAGTTATCGAAACTGGTCTGACTAATCTTGCTGGAAAGAAAGGGCAGAAAGTAACAGTATCTGTTGGAAACGGCATTCCTACTGACGCTAAAGTTACTACAACAGTTAAACTGTTTGATAAAAATGGCAAGGAAATCGGCTCTACTACAACGATTAACGGTGGTAAAGCGGAGATTACTGTTGATGGTGAAATTCCTGCAGGCGACGTATATGCAACAACGACTGTAAAGAAGCCTGATGAAAAGACTCCTAAAGTAACAATTCAAGGATTTGAACTAACTTCAGAAAACAGTGACAAAAAACAAGCTACTGCGCCTAAGGATACTCAAAACCCAACAATTACTGCTACTGCCGATTCATTGTCTGTAGCAGTTGGGCAAGATCTGAAGATTCACATTGTTGCTAAAGATGATGTGAAGGTTGAAGAAGTACCTAATGCAAATGCTTTGATGCAAGGTTTAGGTCTTGAACTTAACGAACTCTCATCTCGAATAAAATCAAGTCAAACAACTAATACTGATAAAGAAAAGGATTTTGATCTTACAGTTAAGAATATGCAGCCGAAGGAAGTTGGCACACATACTATAACCTTCACGGTAAAAGACTCGGCAGGAAAAACCGGCACCGCAAAGCTAACCATAACCGTGAAGCCAGCTGCTCCAACCGTCAAGCCTCAAAACGATGGTTCTGTTGACGTAACACCAGCAGCCGGTACTGATAGTCTGGAAATCACTTATACGCCAGAAGGTGAAAACACCACCCCAACCAACTTCACTGTCAAGAAAGAAAACGGTAAGTGGAAGAAGGGTGAAAACACTCCAGAAGGCGTAACCGTTGACGAAAACACTGGTAAAGTCACTATTCCAGCAAACAAAGTCAAAGACGGCAGTGAGGTAAAAGCTAAAGATAAGAAGGGTAACACCGCTTCCGACGAAACCACTGGTAAAGCCGGAAACAACCCAACCACTCCAGAAACTAAGCCAGCTGCTCCAACCGTCAAGCCTCAAAACGATGGTTCTGTTGACGTAACAC
>CAMUFL010000020.1 GCA_947088155.1 uncultured Gardnerella sp.
TACAGAATTTTTCAACAACCTTGCATTTTGACAATGTTTTTTAAAAAAATATTGCCGATTTACCAACTAATGTTGGCGCACCTCGCAAGTTAAACCGTAAATTTTTCAGCCAACCAACGATAGGCACAACTGACCGAAACTTTACACGGTGAGAGCGTTACCTCGCATTTGAGCAAAAACCCACCAAAGCCCTCCAAACACGGGCGCGACGACTTGCTTGAGCGCAGCATTGCGCGCGCTCAGGCAGGTAGTTCGCGCAACTTACGCATTTGCTTTCATACCGTTTACTTCATCAACACCAATCATCAGTACTAATCATCAACACCAACCATCAGTTCCAAATATTTATTAGCAGCTTTACGTATTTTTGAGGGATCAATCCATCCAGTTGTAAACGACTTATTAACCGCATGAAGTAGCGTAAACAGTGCGTTCGTAAGATTCCTCTTTCCCCTAGCTATGTTATATAAATTATCAAAATGAGCTGCTTTATTCCTAATCTCTTTAATATAAATAAGATTTTTTGCTATTATTCTTCTATCCTCATCGTACTCTTTATTCATTTTTGAACAGTTCACAAATGGAAACGCATTGCCTACAGCATCTTTCCAAAGTTTTTGTTGAATGCGATTGCTATTTTTTGTTTCTGAAGATCCAACAAGCTTTACCCATGTTCCCCACATGAGTTTAGATAAAATGTCATCATGATTTACGCTTCTATCATCATGCGAGTGAATTGCGATTTCTCTCGCTTGCTTGATTTGATTTTCAATCAAATCTTTAACCAAATCTGGCGTATACAGAGGATTGGTCCATTCCTCATTTTGCTTTTCTTTCAACGCAAGTTTACGAAGTTCTAAATCAATTGAATTACGCACGCATATTTCTACGTATCCAATCTGCTCATGCAATATTCCTGCTAATTCATGATTCGATTTGCATATGAGCATAGCTGTACCTAAATCATTATTTGCATCGCGCATATAACGATTAAATCTAGCCACGCCACAAAATTGTTGCGCTTCTTGCAAAGTAAAAAATGTATTAGCAGACATGAAAATATTGTACATTATTGCACATTTAGTTTGACATTCGCCACGAAATATAACATGACAAACGCAAATTCTAAGGGGATGTGGTAGACTCTAATTTACCTGTGTAGGTTGCTCCTACACGTGATTTCATTGAGCTCTTGTTTGTTTAGAACAAGAGCTCAGTTGTTTTTGGATGGTGGGTTTACTAAACGTAGGTTTGTGTGGTACTCCAAAAGCGAGGAAAGTTTCTCACATTTGGAGGGTTTTAGGTTGTGTTTTGCTCCAAACACGGGGAACTTGTCTCGCATTTGGAGAGCGAACGAGTATCCACGTGAATGAATGATGAAGCAAATTAATATGTAAAACAAACTATGGATTATTCTCCAAAATATATTACATACAAAAAGAGCACTCCCATCTTACTAGAAGATGAAAAGTGCTCTTTGTTTATTTATGTTATTTATTTATTTTGTTTACTTACTTTCTTGCGCGCACATGACGGCTGCGAGTTTTAAACGTTACAGCACCGCTTGCAAGCAGCACCATAAACGTCACAACCATGCCAATTACACTGCTACCAGTCATCGCCAAATCAGAAGTCATCTTCTTGGCGGCAGACTTAGCGGCAGCCTTCTGCTTTGCAGCAGCGTTAGCATTCGCAGCACTTGCGTTGCCATTGGCAGAACTTGCATTGCCATTGGCAGCGGCATCGCCGGATGCAGCGGATGCGCCTGCATTAGTAGAATCCGCATCATCCTTTGAGGACGACTCCGAATTATTACTGGAATTACCTCCAGTAGTAAAGGATTTTCCACCATGATTACCGCCGTGGTTAGAGCTGTGGCTACCGCCATGATTAGAGCTGTGGCTACCGCCATGATTACCACCGCGGCTATCATTGTTGGTATCACCGCTTGCACTACCGCTAGTGCTGCCACCGTTGTTGCCACTATCCTTACCGTGACCTGAGCTTCCACCTTCGCTATTACCAGTATTACCAGTATTACCAGTATTACCAGCGTTACCAGTATTACCGCTACCACTCTGGTTCTGATTATTCTTATTATTCTGATTATCAGAATCAGTTTGGCTGCCACTATCAGAAGAAGCAGAGGAAGATACAGACACCTCTCCAGAAGCAATCTGGTTACCATTTGCATCCATAAGTAAGATTGTGTGCTTACCTGAATATCCGCTAGGAATCAAAACCTTGAAATAGTACTTACCGTTCTCACCAGTACGCACTGTCACATATTCATGACCATCTTCACCCTTAAGATCCTTAGGATCAGAGTAAATGAACGCATACATGCGAGCATTGGCTTTAGCATTCTTCAAAGCTGCAGGCTGTCCAGAAATATAAATCTTTACTTCCTTTCCAGCTGTAACATTCTTGGTTTCTAATCCAGCAAGAGACTTTAGAATCTTTTCTGTAGAAGCAGGAGGAATTGGGGCAGAATCAGTTTGAGTTGATTCATCCTTGGTTCCTGGATTCTTTGGCTTAGCCGGATTCTCGCCAGGCTTCTTCGGATCCTCGCCAGGCTTCTTCGGATCCTCACCAGGCTTCTTTGGATCTTGACCAGGCTTAGACGGATCCTCACCAGGCTTCACACCATGCTTCACTTTGAATGTATATGCAGTAGCTCCCTTTGCATTATCACTTGTGGCACTTGCTGTATTACCGGCAAAATCGGTCGCCTCAATGGTGATAGTGTGAGAACCATCAGTCAACTTATTAGTAGGAATCTTCAACGTTAATGTTGTAGAACCTGGCTTATCTGGAGTTGGATTATCGTTAACCTTAGAAACATCCACTAATGTGTTCTCTACTGCTGTAGTTGGAAGATAATTTTCTGTATACGCTACTGGACGACCATCAACCATAACGCGCAAAGACTTCAAATTATCATCTGTTGCTTTAACAGTAATTTCGTGACCATCATCGATTTCTTCACCTTCAACCAAACCTGCTTCAACAGTAGGATCCGTTTCGTCAAGAACAACTGGAATCACACTAAGTAAATGAGATTCAACCTGATCACTTAAGTGCAGCAGCAACTTATCACCATTGTCTACTGGAATGTCAGTTGAGAATTGGCGACGAGTTGTTTCTTTACCATTCGTATCCAAAGTGTAGAAATCACCAACGGAATCGTTGTTAATTCGCAAACTTTGACCGAAAGCATCATCCGACA
This sequence comes from uncultured Gardnerella sp., assembly GCA_947088155.1. GTDB lineage: Bacteria > Actinomycetota > Actinomycetes > Actinomycetales > Bifidobacteriaceae > Bifidobacterium. Next base: position 3,230 of record CAMUFL010000020.1, read on the forward strand.
CATTGCCGCTGAAAGTCACGGTGTCACGATTGGTGAACAACGTGTGACCATAAAGCTTTGGAGTATCGAAATGCGCCGTTGGAGGCGTAATGTCGAAGTAGAATGCTGCAGGAGTATCGATTACATTCGTTTCATCATCTTCATCAGCATCTTCGTCAGTTGGTTTAGTATTCACCTGCAAGCGGAAATCATTTATACCCGGATGCATTGGAAGCTTTACACTAAACTTTCCGTTCTTAATTTCAGCACGCAATGGGTTTGGAGTTACAAGATTCTTAGTTGTAGCATCAAAACGCGAAGCTGGAGTAAACACCACGCTAGTCACCTTGGAACTCACATCACCTTGAGCAACAAAGTAATCAGAGCCAATAACGTCTGGACCATAATTCTTCTTATGAATTAACCACGCATAAGCACCCATAGAGCCAGCATTAGTAAGCACGAAATCTTTTGTTGCAGCTGCAGGTTTAGGTGTAGGAGTTGAACGACCAGCGAGAGCCAAACCTATAGTTGTAGTGTTTTCAGCAGAATCAGTAGCTACAAGAGTTACCATAACAGCTTTAGCGGCAGGAGTAATAACTGTTTTGAAGCTACCGTCTTTGCCAACAGTTACTACTTCTTCAGTTTCTTTACTAGCTGCAGCTGTATCTGCTTTCTTTACATTTGCATCAATACTCGTTGCTGAAGTTGTATTAGCACCAGAAACAGCTTTAATAGTAGATCCAGAAGCAGAACCAGAAGCATGATTGTTTACAGAACCAGCAACTGCATTAGCTGGAGTAGTGTTGTCAGCAGCCTTTTGATAAGTAAGCTTTAGCTTTACAGTATCTCCAGGAGTATCAGTTACTTTACCAGCAACAGTTACTTTACCATCTGCACCTACAGGCAAATTACCCTTATCATCTAAGCCATTAACAGTAATCTTAGGTGTTTGCGCATTGAACGTTAACTCAAGTTTCTTATTGCCAATACGGCCACCATTACTATTAAAAGCTTTAAGCATTACAGTATTTTTGCCATTTTTCAGTGGCACAAACGCATAGAAAGTATTCTCGCCCTTGCGCTTTTTAGCTAATTTGACTTCCTGCTTTTTACCGTCTTTAGGAGTCACATAAGCTTTTATAGAAGCAACATCTTTAGTGAGATATCCCTCAAGATAGAACTTACCATTAATATCTGGGTTAGTCTTACTTTCTTCTAACTGATTTGCTTTAATTTGGTGAGAAGTAAGTTTTTGTTCATTTGGAATAATAAACTTCTTGTTCTTCTCAGGTTTTCCTGAACCATTCGGGACATATGTGTCGAATACCTTCTTAACCTCAGTTGGATTCATAGCATTGTCTCGAACAAGCACATCTATGTATTGAGCTTCATTACCAATGTGAATAGACTTGCACACTCGCGTACGAGTTGCTTCATTCAACGGGCATTGAGTGTCTTCATCACCATAGTTCAAAGCATCCTTTACACCAGGAAGATGAATAGTTGGCACGCCAGGATCAGGACTCAATTCATCACTAATAACAATCTTCACATTGCCTTTATCATCACGATCAGATACTGTGACCTTAGGTCCATGATTATCGATTGCTACCTTCATATCATAAGTTTGCCAATCAAACTTATCTCCTAAGCGAGCTTGAATACGATACGTGTACCATCCATCAGGAAGAATGTCAAACCTACTTGTTTTTGGATTCCACACAGACCCGTCGAAATTTCCAGCTAAACCATCTGTTGTTCCAGCATTAGCAATAGTAGAACGATGCACATTGTGTTCCGTTCCAAGAACAATCTTAGTTTTATTATGAGAATCCAATACAGAATACTTTATGTCAGATGCACCGCGGAATATAGCCATAGATGGAACAACATAATCCATCCAGCCATCTTGATTTGCAGGTGAAAATTCGCCAAGTACATAAGGTTTAGTTTCATTATTAACCGGAAGTTTACCCATAAAACCAGCTACCGAAAGCAACGATGTCGTAAGATCACTATGTTTTGCACTATAGCTTTCTCCCGGTTTTACCATTATAGGTTCAGCATTCCAATCGCCAACAAAGCCAAGATATGGCACAGAAACATCTGGCTGAGTATCAGTAAGCGATTCAAATCGCACCCAACCTTCAATATAATGATTGCCTTTAGAACTATTTGGACTTAACGTAAACTTAACATCAGCGGTTTTCCCAGGCTTTACTGTAACTGTACGCGTTTTTGATTGCAACGTTTCAGTATCACTAATAGAGGTTACTGTATCTTTATTTGCCTCATTAGACTCATTTACAACTTCCTGATCTGGGACAGCAAATTTTACTGGCTTCTTACCATAATTATGTAAAGTAACCGTAAACTCGCGATTAGAATTCACGTTTTTAAGAGCCACATACGAATTGCCGTTTACTGTTGCAATCACGTCAGTAGCAACAGCTTTATCTACCTGAGCTAAGCCAGCACCGATTTGACGAGGAGCATAAGGAATTTTCTTACTATCTGCAGAATCTTTATGTCCAATAATACTTGCTGTATTCATTAATGCTTGGCTTACACGGGTAGCCATTTCAGACTTGTTAAGCTTAGGGAAACGATTCTTATAGCTTTCCATCACCAACGCTGAAAGACCGGAAACGTTTGGAGCAGCCATGGAAGTACCAGACATGCTGGTGTACTTATTTCCATTCTGCGTGGACCAAACATTACCACCGATACCAGCAATCTGAGGTTTAAAATCAAATTCTGGAGTTGGACCCCAAGAAGTAAAGCTAGAAGGCTTCCCATCATCCGGATTGGCGATAGTAACGAATTGTTCAGTGAAAGCTATCTTTACTTTCTCACCTTTATCTAATGCTGCTTTAATTTCCAATGCATAAGAACGAGGAATAGATGCACCAAAGCAATTTTTGATTTTCTCCAATCCGCCCATTCCTATGAATAAGGATGAATCTTTGTCGTGATTGTAAACAATCACACCTTTAGCACCTTTAGAAATCGCATTATTAAACTTTTCAGTAAAACTGATTCCACCACGTTCTACAAGAGCATATTTACCGGTAAGATCAAGATCTTTAACATCAGCTTTAGTAGCTTTTTTAGCATCCACAAGTTCATGCTGAGATAGTGCATCTGTTAAAGAACCAATAGAATAGCTGTACGGCAAAGTATGTGACTTGCCATCTTTTCCAACCCAATTTGCAGACTGCTGAGTAATGTTGGAATTTTCTACAGAAGCAACGCTGAAAGCAGAAGGATAAGAAGATGGCGAGCCGAGAGTTGCATCATCCCACTTTCCTAATGCATCATTAGTTCCTCCAGATGTAGAGAAGCTTAAACCGGAGTTTCCTGCAGAAATAACTGGAAGCACACCAGCTTCGCGAGCCTTCTTTAACGCGACACTAGTAGCACTTGACGTTCCACCGAAACCGTTATCTGAGCCAAGAGACATGTTAATAACGTCTGCGCCAAGCTTTACAGAATCTTCGATTGCAGCAACAATATCAACATCACGAGCACCATGCGAACCTGGCACATTTGAGAAGACTTTCATAGCGAGCAGCTGAGCGTTTGGAGCTATGCCATCAACACGATGATTTTCAGATGCTGGAGCACCATTTTCATCGCCGTTAGCAGCCACAATACCGGCAACGTGCATACCGTGCTGTTCACCATTAGCGTCTGTGAAATTAGTATTTTCATCAGCGTAATTGAAACCTGCAGGAACTTTATCTGTTGTATTTCCTTTACCAGTTGGCTTCAAGCGAATATTCTTTTTTGCTGAAGCGTCAAGCTTCATATCTTGATGATTTGGATCGATGCCCGTATCGATAATAGAAACAAGCATTCCGGTTCCATCGAGGTGATGCTTTTTAAACACCGTCTGCACGCCTTGTAAATCGCGAGCATAATTTTCCATTGGATGATATAAACGTTCTTTTGCGACAGAAACTACACCTGGCTCACGTTTCAAATCTTGAACGTGTTTTTCAGGGAGAGTAGCTTCAAAAGCACTCATTAAATAACCAACCTGGCGACGAACCGTCATATTGTACTTTGACTTTACGCGGTTAATTAAAACATTCTGCTCATGAATGTTGGCTTTTTCGTCAGCATCCGTGAGTTGCGAACGATAATTTTTCAACGTAACAACAACAGTTACTTGAGCATTTGAATTTTTATTAAATTGATCTTTTTTACTGTAATTCTCAAAAGCTTTAGCAAGAGTTGGATTAACATGGCGTAAATCTTCTATAGACTTAATCTCACTATTAGCTTTTAAAGATGAATCAAGCATCTTAGAGACAAGTGCATTGCCATCTTTTTTAGTTTCATTATCATTTTTTGCAAATGCCGCAGGAACTTGCCCAAGCGGTACCATAAGCGTCGCCGCAGCCACGCCTAATGCTGCTAAACGAGTCA
>CAMUFL010000021.1 GCA_947088155.1 uncultured Gardnerella sp.
CTATGGGATATCGCTATGGCGTTTTGTTGCAGGAAACGGCTGGCATTCATGTTGACTTTATTGACGCCTGGGATAAGAACGTAAATAAAGTGCGCGAGCAGGGCGGAGTAATGGTGAGTCGAGACCACGAAAACCGCCATTTAGTGCCGATTAATATGTATACGCCGGAAGATTACGATGGCGATCCAGATGTGTGGATTGTGTTTATGAAGCAGATGCAGCTTGCAGAAATGTTGGAGCGTTGCAAGCATCTGTTTAAGGATCATCAAGTTGTGTTTGCTGCAATGAACGGTTGGGGACACTTTGAAAAGTTGCAGCAGTACTTCCCGGATGATCATATTTACGGCGGAACTGCCATGATTGCAACAGTTTTGAACGGTCCGGGAGACGTTGATTTTATTGGTAAAGTCGGCGTTGGCAGCATGAATATGTGCGCGTTGAATGAGCAGGTGAGCGATGTTGAGCTTGCTATGCGAGACGATTTTAAAGCTGCAGGCTTGAATCCTACTATTACGGAAGATTTCAAGGGTACGTGCATGGCGAAGGTAGTTTTCAATTCCGTAGTTAACACTTTGTGCACAATGTATCAGATTCAAATGGGTCAGTTTATTTCTTACCCAGGCGCTATGGATATGGCTCGCCAACTTATTAACGAAGCGTACGATGTGTGCGATCGCGCCGGAATTCGAATGGTTAATACGCGTCAGCAGGAGATGGAAGCTATCGATTACGTAAGTCGCGTGGCAAATCCTTTGCACTATCCTTCTATGTACCAAGATATGAGCCGCGGCCGCGAAACGGAAGTCGACTATATCAACGGTTATATTGCGAAACTTGGTCGCGAAAACGACTATGTTTGCCGCACTCACGAATTCCTAACTCACGGCGTGCATTTAGCGGAACTTGCTTTTAAATTGCACCATCAGCAATGATTTGGAGAGCATTCTACAATTCGTACCATGAATGAGAAGGAGGCACGGCTCGCGGTTTTTACTGCGGGCCGCTTTTTTGTATTATTTTAACTATAATATTTACAAGTATAACAACTTTCATATATGCTTGTAAAAAACATGGTAAATATACATGTATTAAGTATGTGCATGGATTGTTTGTAGAAAAGTTAGGTTAATACATATGGTTACGGTAGCTCCAATAAGCACTATGGTTCCTATTAGTGCTTTTAGTAATGGTAAATCTGCACAGGCTTTTGCAAAAGTAAGTTCTGGCATGCCAGTTACGGTGTTAAAAAATAATCAACCAATGTACTTCATTATCGATCGTGAAGATTTTGAGCATTACCAATCACTTGAGGAACAACTTCAAAAGTATATTAAAGAAGCTATCGAAAATAAAAACGAGGAAGCTCGTAAACAAGTTCAAAATCGCGAATTTACTCATGAGTCACATACTGCTTCCGATATGATGGATTACCTAAATGGACTGTGAAAAGAGACGCCTTCTTACAATTAAGTCATTTGATAATGACTACAAAAAGATTCGTAAAAAGCATATCAAAACTGAAAATTTTCTTGCTGTATTTCAGGCTCTTATAGATAATAATCAACAGTTATTAAAGAGTAAATACCGTGATCATGCTCTTGCTGGTAGTTGGAAAGGGTACCGTGAGTTGCACGTACAGCCAGATTTGCTGATTGTTTATTGGGTTGATGGATTGTCTGTTTCTTTAGTCTTGGTGAGAGCTGGTAGTCATGATGAATTATTCTCTAATGCTCGAACTGATTCTAAAATTATTCGCAAGTATTCTGAAATGGTAAGTAGTGCTATAGCGTTGCTTGCAAAATCCAAAGATAGCTGAAATATAGAATAGTAAATATAGGTAATAAAAAATAATAAATGGGGAATGTATGACTACTTTTGACCGAGCAAACTTGCCAGAATCCGTGCGCACAAACGGCGCTACGCTAAACCCATGGTGGGCTAATGCTGTTGTGTACCAGATTTATCCGCGAAGCTTCCAGGATACTAATGGCGACGGCATTGGTGATTTGAAGGGAATCACTTCGCGCCTAGACTATTTGGCTGATTTAGGTGTTGATGTGATTTGGCTCAGCCCTGTTTACAAGTCTCCGCAAGACGATAACGGCTACGATATTTCCGATTATCAAGATATCGATCCGCTTTTTGGAACCTTGGAAGATATGGACGAACTTTTGGCTGGAGCGCACGAGCGTGGGCTTAAAGTTGTGATGGATTTGGTAGTAAATCACACTTCCGACGAGCACGCTTGGTTCCAGGCTTCAAGAGATGCTTCAAGTGATTACGCGGATTGGTATTGGTGGAGGCCTGCGCGTGAAGGCCATGTTCCAGGAGAGCCGGGTGCGGAGCCGAATAAGTGGGGTTCGTATTTTGGCGGTTCTGCGTGGACTTACGATCCGAAGCGCGGCGAATACTATCTTCACCAGTATTCGCCAAAGCAGCCAGATTTGAATTGGGAAAATCCTGCGGTTCGTTCTGCTGTGTACAAGATGATGAATTGGTGGATGGATCGCGGAATTGACGGCTTCCGCATGGACGTGATTACGCAAATTTCTAAGCATGTTGATTCGGAAGGCCGCTTGCCTGGTGAAGATGGCTGCCAGATTGAGGATTTGCCAGCCGGAGCTGACGGCTATTCTTCTCCATTCCCATTCTGCTCGGATGGACCTCGCTTAGACGAATTCTTGCGTGAGATGCGTGCAAAAGTTTTTGAAGGGCGCGAAGGTTTCTTAACTGTTGGCGAAGCTCCTGGAATTTCAGCGCATCGCAACACTTATATTACGGATCCTGCACACAGCGAACTCGACATGCTATTCCTGTTCAATCATGTAGATATTGATTGCGCAAACGGCACGAAGTGGAATCCTGTGCCACTTAAGTTGACTGATTTAAAGCGCGTAATGGCCGAGCAGCAGCAAGCTGTAGCGGATGCTGGTTGGGCGAGCCTGTTCTTTAATAATCACGATCAGCCGCGTGCGCTTTCGCGCTGGGGAAGTGAGTCTAGCGACGAGATGCGCGTGCGCTCTGCTAAAGCGATTGCGATGCTTCTTCACATGCATCGCGGCACTCCTTACGTGTACCAAGGTGAGGAAATTGGTATGACTAACGCGCACTTTACGCGTCTTGAGCAGTATCGTGACTTGGAAGCGTTGAACATGTTTAAGCAGCGTGTAGAAGAAGCGCATATTCAGTCGTCTGAGTCGATGATGGATGCGCTCGCAAAGCGCGGCCGCGACAATTCTCGAACTCCAATGCAATGGAATGTGTCTAAATATGCGGGATTCATGCCTTTTAATGTGCAGTCAGTAAATAACGCAGAGCCGTGGATTAGCGTGAATCCTAATTATGTGGATATTAACGCGGCTGAGCAGATGGAAGATTCAGATTCCGTTTACGCTTTTTACAAGTATTTGATTGCGTTGCGTCATTCGGAGCCGATTGTTTCTGCTGGTTCTTGGAATTTGGTTGATGCGGATGACGAGTGTGTGTATGCGTTTGTGCGCGAGCTTAAAGCTGATTGCGCAAAGCAGGAGGATTCTGCTGAAGCTGCTGAATCTTCTGCGGAATTTAAAGCGGAATCTACTGCAGAATCTACAGAACGCATGCTCGTAATGGTCAATATGACTGATTCAACCGTGCCTATTCCTGCGCAAAGTGCGAAAATGCTGCAAAATCGCGCTTCTAAAGCTTTTACAGAGCGCGACGTAATGGTTACAACCTACGACGTAAATCACGCGCTTATATCGCTTAAAAACGGTACTCTTGCGCCTTGGGAAGGTATCGCTGTTACTTTGTAATAATTACTTTGTAATAGTTTCGTCTACTAATTTTGGCAGAGCTTTCGCAATATCTTCGCGAATAATACGCTCTGCCAAATAGTCGTATTGCGTAGAGCCCAAGTTCATTATCGTAATCGGCACTCCAGCGCGCGCAGCTAACGGCACGAGGCTGGCAGCTGGAAATACTTCCAGCGTGGAACCAATAACCCACAGCTCATCCGCTTTCACAATTGCTTGCGCGCTGCGTTCCATAGCGCCTTCCGGAAGCGCTTCTCCAAAATAAACAACGTCTGTTTTTATAAGACCGTTGCAAGGCATATTTCCGCGGTACGGCAGAGCGCGCCTGCAATGCGGGTCCGGATGCTCATCTAAATCTGCCATAATATCGGCTGTTTTATAACTTGCGTGGCAGCTCATGCAATGTGAAGTTCCAATGCTTCCGTGAAGATTTACTATAAAGTTTGGATCGTTTCCGGCTTTTTCGTGAAGCGCATCAAAGTTTTGAGTGGCTATAAGATCGAGCATCCCAGCTTTCTCGAGTTTTACAAGCGCCTTGTGCGCGGTTCCCGGCTGCGCATTCCACACAGGCGACTCTTTTTGCCATCGCCAAGAATATATGCGCTCCTCTTCGCTGCTTAAAAACGCGTCTATGTCGTAAACGCTCATTTGTTCTGGGTGCTTAGTCCAAACACCGTCCGGGCCGCGAAAGTCGGGAATGCCTGCGCTTGTGGAGATTCCTGCGCCTGTGAGCACAACAATGTGGTGTGCTTTGTTGCTTGATTGCTTGTTGCTCATTCTTCTTCTCCTTCTTTTTGTTAATATCCTATTCTTATTTTCTTCTTTAGTAATCTTTTTTATTTCTAGTAATCTTCTTGAGAGTGTACAATATTTTGTGTAAACACAAAAAAGAGTATAAAAAAAGAAGCCACTAGTTGTATAATTAATCTACCAAAACAAATTAACAAAGGAGTGACTTCTAAATGGATTTTAACACAGAATTGACAAAAAGACTATTACAAGGTGACAATATTAATCACTTATTAAAAGAAGCGATTGAAAATGGGATTAATCAATTACTTCAAGTTGAATTAACAGAGCATTTAAACTACCCTAAACATTCTGTAGAGGGATATAACACCGGAAATTCAAGAAATGGTGGCTATAATCGTAAAATTTATTCAGAATATGGTATTTTAAATATCCATATTCCACGAGATCGTAACGGAGAATTCGAGCAAAAAATTATTAAAGCTTATAAAAGAAATTCCGAAAAATTAGAAGAGGTTATTATTAAACTTTATTCTAAAGGCTTTACTAACCGTGAAATTGCAGAGTGTATCGAAGATATTTACGGTCATCACTATAGCCCTACTACCGTAACAAATATTACAAAACAAGTTGAAGACTCTGTTAAAGAATTTCATCAAAGAAAAGTTCAATCTCGTTATGCAGTGATTTATGCTGATGCAACGTATGTTCATTTAAGAAGAGCTACTGTTCAAAAGGAAGCTGTTCACTTTTTAGTAGGAATTACTCCAGAAGGCAGTAAAGAAATTCTTGATTATGCAATCTATCCTACTGAATCTGCTGAACACTATAAAGAAATGTTGGAATCATTGAAACAAAGAGGATTACAAGAAGTTTTACTATTTATTACAGATGGACTTAGTGGGGTTAAGACTGCTCTTTTAAGCGTGTTTCCTAACGCAAAATATCAAACTTGTTGGGTTCATTTAATCCGACAATTACAAAAGAAGGTAAGAGTTGAAGATAAAAGAGAATTAGTAGATTCACTTAAGAAAGTTTATCAATCAAACAATAAAGAAGATGCAGAGAAAAAATTAAACGAATTTCTAGAAAACATACACAAACGTTATCCTAAAGTCTGTGCAAGTATTGATTCAGTTTATGACGATTTATTAGTCTTTTTTGACTTCCCTAAACAAATTCGTCAAAGTATTTATACGACTAATTTAATTGAAAGTCTCAATAAGCAACTAAAAAAAACGATTAAAAGCAAAGGAACAGTTTCCAGCAGAGGATAGTTTAAATCGTTATCTAGGAGTATTTTGTATTGAACAAAATGAATTATCTAAAGAAAGAATTCATAGAGGATTTGGATTAGCGTCTTATGACCTGCACGAAAAATTCGAAATCCAATAATATTTGCTTTTCGTAGAAAAGCAAATATTATTGGATTGATAGCTTGATTGACAACTAGTGGAGTTTACACAAAATTCTTGACACTGCCATCTTCTTAGTAATCTTCTTTAATTTCTTTTATAAATGCTTACCTAATAAGTATCTATTTTATATACGTATTTCTTATTTCATAAATAGAGCTCATTATTTTGTGTGTGCTGCTGCTGAGTTTGCGCGAGCGTTGTAAAGCAAGCGCTACCGCATTAAGCTCACTTTAAGTTAATCTTCTTTGGTCGTCAGATTACGCTTTCTTATAAATATAAAGAAAGCGTAATCGTGTGCGCGCTTGCG
>CAMUFL010000022.1 GCA_947088155.1 uncultured Gardnerella sp.
GACGATATGATTAAGTAAAAAGGGATATGTGTCCAGAAAAAGGGGTACATATCAGCCAATTGATGAAACATTTGCCGGAAAATTACAGGGCGTTTGTCGCTGCTTTTGGGTTTGGAGTGGAACATTTGCGGGAAATTACCCGGCGTTTGTAGCTACATCAGCTGGTTTGTTGAACATTTGCCGTGTATTTTCCTGGGTTTTGTCGCTGGATTAGCCAATTTATGAAACATTTGCCGGTGAATTATATAGCGGCAGAAAGCGCGCGCAACTAGCCCAAGATTGCAGCGATTACGGCTATACAAATCGGGCTGGTAACCGTAGAAAATAGTATGCCGTCACGTGCAAAACTTAAGCCAACGCTGTAGCGAGCCGCGTAATTGTAAACGTTCTGGCCTGTCGGAAGCGCCGCAAGCACAACGCACGCGTACAAAGTCGCCCCACGAAAACCCATCACAAAGTAAGCCAGCAAAAACGCAATAATTGGCATAATCAAATTTTTCAGCACCGCAACCGTCGCAATCGCAGCACGATTAGAATCCTTCTGCAACGGCCTGCTGCCGTAAAGCGACATGCCGAAAGCCATCAAAATCATAGGAACCGCAGAATCACCAATCATTTTAATCGGATCATACAAAAAATTCGGCACAGGAAAATAGCCAACTTTAGCCGAAATTGCAGAAATAATAATTCCACCAAGAGATCCAATTAAAAGCGGCTGCTTCAAAGGCTGCTGAGCAATACGCTTGAGCGAGCATTTGCCGGTAGTCGTAATATCGAGAACCGTCAAACCAATCGGCGTAAACACAGCCTGCTGCATCACCAAAATCGGTGCTACAAGCGCAGGATTTCCAAGAATATAAGTTGCAACCGGCAAGCCAATATTGTTGGAATTTAAGTAAAGCGAATTAAGAGCGCCAATTGTGCAATCGGCTGCAGGAAGGTGGAAAAACATACGGTTCAGTAATACGAACGCAACTCCAACAATCATCGCCGAAAAGAACGCAACAAAAATTGAGGAATGAAAAATCTCAAAAATAGGCTCTTTAGAAAGAATTGCGAACATTAGGCAAGGGCTTGAAACGAAGAAACTTACGCGATTTAGCACCATCTGCGCTTGAGAGCCGCCGATGCGAAGGCGAGCGGTAATGTATCCGGCAAGAATCACAATGCCGATTACGCAAAAGCCTTGCATAGCGCTGATTAAGCCCATTTCGTGCCTCCTAAATTCGCAAATTTGCGCGCGACTACTTGCGTGTGTGATTGTGCAAATTACTTGCGTGCGCTCATGGTGTAACTATAGGAGCGTTACGTAACTTTTTGAAGTAGAGGCGACAATTACTTTACGTGCGTGTGTAGGAAATGTTGGGATTTTGCGGAAAGGCGATTAAAACTTTACGTGCGTGTGTAGGAAATGTCGGAATTTTGCTGAAAAGTGACAGAAACTTTACAGAGTTGTATAGAAAATAACGGATGTGCGCTGGGAGGTGACTTTCGTAGCGTAATTGGAAGTGACTTTCGAAGCGGAGCGGAAGGTGACTTTCGGAGCTGAATATTTGACTCGGCAGTATGGCATACTTAAGAACGGTGGCACTGCAAGCCGCCATGCAATTGATGGCGTCGATCCCCTCGTGAGCGTGATCCGAGGCTGGCGTCCGCCGTCGCGCAACTAGACTTTGTAAGGAGCTTTGGGGTAGCTCGCTTATGTGCGTGTTCATCTTGAGGCTAGGAAATGCGAGGCGATGCAGCGCTTCGTGAGGAGCATAGTGCCCAGAGTAATAAGAGAAAGCTTCAACGAATCTGAAGCTGAAAATAGTAAAGCTGCGTCTAAAGACGTTTCTGAAGCTGCTAAAAACGCAAGTGAGCGTGCTGCTGAAGCTGCTAAAAACGCGAATTCGGAAGCAAATTCAAACGCAAGTAGCGCAAGTAGCGCAAGTAGCGCAAGTAGCGCAAGTAATGCAAATGGCGCAGATAAAGATGCGTCGTCAGCAAATTCGCCGGATTCTTCTGCAACTGTTGTTCGTCGTCGACGTGGTCGTCGCGTAACGCGTGGTGCTGGAGCGGCCGGAGAGGCTATGGAATTAAAGGTTGAAGATTTGCACAAGGATGGGCCGCACGCTGTTCCGACTCGCACAATCACTTCTTTGCTGTTCCAGGAGCCTGTGATTCCTGTGCACGTGAAGAATCGTGATGATGATGAGGATTCGCGTTCGCGTGGTGATTCGCGTGGGGATTCGCGGAATAGTAAGCGCGGTGAGGGAGCCGTAGCTAATTCATCAGATTCTTCTGATTATTCTGACGATTACTCTATGGGCGATTCGTTTGACGATTTGCGCGACGATTTGCGCGGAGAAACGCGAAATCGCAGAAGCGATCGCAATAGCCGAAGCGACAAAAACGATCGCAACAATCGCAAAAACCGCGATGAGCGAGGCGGCCGTAATAATCGTAATAGTCGAGACGAAGGCAGCAATCGCAGCAATAGCAGCGAACGCAATAATCGTAATTCTCGCAATGATACTCGCGAAAATGAGCTTGATGATACTCGCGAAACAATTAGAGAATCAGCTCGCGAAACAAGCGGTTCTGTATCTCGTAGATCTGATCGTGACGCAAATAATAGAGAAACGCGAAATTCCCGCGATTTGCGTAACTCTCGTGATTCTCGTGATTCCCGCGATTCTCGTGATTCTCGTGATTCCCGCGATTTGCGTGATTCTCGTGATTTCGAAGTAGAAGACGATTTCGACATCCAAGATATTCGTGAAGATTCTCCTCGTAAACAACAGCGTTCTCGCAGGTCTCGTCGACTAAATGCGGTTGAGCGTAGGGCCGCTGCGGAAGTTGAGCAGATTGAAGAAGATCTTGCGTATGACGATATTGTTTATGCCCCGATTGATACGAGGATTGACGAAACGCTTGATGTCAGCGATATATTGGCTTCCGACAATGCTGATCGCAGATCTCGCCGCAGAGGATCTTTAGATAGTGCGATTGATGAAGATGATGACGAAGGAATGATGACGCGTCGCCGTCGTCGCCGTCGCTCTTCCAGCGAAAATCGTGACGCAAATCGTGACGCAAATCGTGACGCAAATCGTGACGCAAGCCGCGATTCAAGCCGCGACACAAGTCGTAGGGCTGGCCGCAACGCAAGTCGTAACGCGAATTTTGACGACAATCTTGACGATAATTTTAATAACAAAATTGACGACAAACTTGACGCAGTTTCTCCGGAAGATTGCGATTTAATTCCAGATCCAGACGAGCTTCGTGCGCAGGATGAGGAAGAAACGCTGTATACGCGTCGCCGTCGTCGCCGTCGTTCTAAGTCTTTTGACGATACGCAATCTGCATCCAACTCAGCGTTGTCTATGTCGCGGTCGTCTATGTCGCGGTCGTCGGCATCTTCGGCTTCGTCTGCGTTTGCATCCGGAGCAGAGCAATCGTTGCAAAACGATTTAAGCGACACTTCGGACGACTTATCTTCTCGCCGCTCACGCAAGCAGCAATATATCGACGAAATTACGGATATTGAAGGCTCTACAAGGCTTGAAGCGAAACGTCAGCGCCGCCGCGATAATCGTCGCGAGCGCAGTCGCCAAAACCTAATTATGGAGCAGGATTTCCTCGCTCGCCGCGAAAACGTTGAGCGCCTGATGGTTGTTCGTGAGCGCGATCGCCACACGCAAATCTCCGTAATCGAGGACAATATTCTCGTTGAGCATTACGTTTCCGATATTCAAGAAGTTGCAACTGTTGGCAATATTTATCTTGGTCGAATTCAAAACGTGTTGCCAAGTATGGAAGCTGCGTTCGTTGACATTGGTCAGGCTCGAAATGGTGTGCTTTACGCGGGCGAAGTCAATTGGGATATGGCGCGTCTTGAAGGCCAGCCTCGCAGAATTGAGCTTGCTTTTAAGTCGGGCGATCCTGTGCTTGTGCAGGTTACTAAAGATCCGATTGGCCACAAGGGTGCGCGTTTGACTTCGCAGGTAACTCTTGCTGGGCGTTTCCTTGTGCTGGTACCTTCCGGAGGTATGACCGGTGTGAGCCGTAAGCTTTCTGACTCTGAGCGCTCGCGTTTGCGTGGTATCGTGTCCAAGATTGCGCCAAAAGATATGGGCGTGATTATTCGTACTGCTGCTGACGGCGCTAGTGAGGAAGCAATCCAAAAGGATTTGGAGTCGCTTACCAAGCAGTGGGAGCGCATTGAATCTAAGCGCCAGGAGTACTTGCACGGTAAGCGTCCGAAGCTGCTTCAAGGTGAACCGGATGTGGCTATTCGTGTTGTGCGCGACATTTTCAACGATGACTTCCAGAAGCTTATTGTTGAAGGTGAGGGAGTGTATCATCGCATTGACGAGTACCTTGAGATGATGGCTCCGGATTTGCGAAGTAAGATCGAATATTGGGATCCAGCTGATCATGAAGGCAAGGATGTGTTCGATAAGTGGCAGATTGACAGCCAGCTTCGTAAGGGCATGGAGCGTCAGGTTTATTTGCCGGCTGGCGGTTCGATTGTGATTGATCGCACGGAAGCAATGACGACTATTGACGTGAATACGGGCCGATTTATTGGACGCGGTAAGTCTTTGGAAGAAACGGTTACGCGCTGTAATTTGGAGGCTTCCGAGGAGATTGCGCGACAGTTGCGTTTGCGCGATATTGGCGGCATGGTCATGATTGATTACGTTGATATGGTTATGCCTGCGAATCGCGATTTGGTTTTGCGTAGGTTGCTTGAGTGTTTGGCGCGCGATAGGACGAAGCATCAGGTTGCTGAAGTGACTTCGCTTGGTCTTGTGCAAATGACGCGTAAGCGCGTTGGACAGGGCTTGGTTGAAGCGTTTTCCGAGGAGTGCCCAATGTGCAAGGGTCGCGGCTTTATTTTGCACGATGAGCCGACTGTTTCTTCTGAATACGCGGATCCTTATGCGCTTAAAGGTGGCGATCCGTTTGTTAAGACAAATAAGTATGGTCACGGTAGCGCAACGGAGCAGCCTGCGCCGGTGAAGCAACAGGGTTCGAGTGCGGATGTGCGTGCTAAGTTGGCGCGTATTGCTGCGGCTTCTGCGATTACTGATTCTTCGCATAAATCCGATGAAACGGTTTTTGGCACGGAATTTGCAGATAATCTTGCTGATACGGATGTTTCTAAGGGTTTTGTGGAAAGTGCTGAGCATGCGGAAGGTGTAGAATCTGCTGAAAATGTGGAAACTACTGAAAGTGTAGAATCTGCTGAAACTGCAGAAGCTGTAGAAAAAGTAGAATCTGCTGAAAATGTGGAAACTACTGAAACTACAGAATCTTCTGAAACTACAGAATCTTCTGAATCTGCTGAATCTGCTGAAAATAATGCAATTAATGCAGAAAATAATACAGAATCTACGGAAGAATTTGCAGCAACTGCAGAAGAACCTACGGAAGAATCTACTGGCGAATCTTCCGAAAATTCCGCAGAATAAGTGCTTAAGTATAGGGCTTGAGTACAATATTGAATATTGTCTGCATTGCCCATGAAACTAACCACTTGACGTTAGTACATGGGTGGGTGTATTTTTGATAGTCGGTGTCTTGCCGCGCGCTTTTTGCTGTGCGCAAGGCAAAAGTAAGCTTTCAATTGAGCTAAGGAACGAATTAT
>CAMUFL010000023.1 GCA_947088155.1 uncultured Gardnerella sp.
ATAAATACTAATAAAACACTATAAATACTAATAAAACACTATAAATACTAATAAATAACTAATAAATGCTAATAAAACACGTAAACCACGCACTAAGAAGTCTCGCGCTTGCAAGAATTAACGCTTAAACCAATACTTCAGTTTGACGAGATATAATCTCAATGATTAATAAGGAAAATATTAGGAAAGGTCAAGCATGACTGTTCTTGTTACTGGCGGCTGCGGCTACATTGGTGCGCACGTAGTTCACGCCTTACACGAAGCACAGCAGAAAGTCGTCGTCGTTGACGATTTAAGCTACGGAAAGCCTACACGTATTGAAGGCGCTCGACTTTACGGCATGGATATTGCATCTCCTGACGCTGGCAGAAGACTTGCGCAAATTATGAAGGACGAGAATGTTGATTCTGTAATTCATTTCGCTGCACGAAAGCAGGTTGGCGAGTCCGTAGAAAAGCCGCTTTGGTATTACCAGCAGAATATTAACGGTATGCTTAATGTTCTTGAAGGCATGAAAGATAGCGGAGTAAAGAAGCTCGTATTCTCGTCTTCTGCAGCAACTTACGGAATTCCGCCTGTTGATGTTGTGCCAGAAGACGTGGTTCCAATGCTGCCAATTAACCCTTATGGCCAAACTAAGCTTTTTGGAGAGTGGATGGCGCGCGCGTGCGAGCACACTTACGGCATTCGCTTCTGCGCACTGCGCTACTTTAACGTAGCTGGTTGCGGCCCTGTGGAATTAGAAGATCCTGCTATTTTGAACCTGATTCCTATGCTGTTTGAACGTTTGCAGCGCGGAAAAGCTCCTGCTATTTTTGGCGACGACTACCCTACTGCGGATGGCACTTGCATTCGCGACTACATTCACGTTTCGGATTTGGCAGACGCTCACATTGCTGCGCTTAAGTATTTGGATCTTCACGAACGCAAGTATGATGCTTTTAACGTTGGCACAGGCAAGGGCACTTCCGTGCGTGAAATTGTTGACGAAGTGCGAAAAGTTACGGGATTGCCATTTAAGGAAACTGTGCTGGATCGTAGAGCTGGAGATCCTCCGCAGCTTATTGGTAGCACGAAGCGCATCAACGAAGAAATGGGATGGCATGCTCGCTACGACGTGAAGGATATTGTTGAGTCGGCTTGGGCAGCTTGGCAGGCAAATCCTGAACATCATATTGATGTCGATTCTTGGAAGCAGATTGATTAGAAGATTTGCTAGATAAAACAAAACGCGCGACAAGAACTGCCGCGCGTTTTTTGTTGTTTTACTTGTGGCTCCGAGCGGGATCGATCCGCTGACCTAGCGATTTTCAGTCGCTCGCTCTACCAACTGAGCTACAGAGCCATGATGAATAAAAAACCCGGGCGAACCGGGTCTCCTATAAATCGCGACCCCGGCCGGACTTGAACCGGTGACCTCCGCCGTGACAGGGCGGCGCTCTAACCAACTGAGCTACGGGGCCGTGGCTTTGTTCTCTTGAACAGCCGAGTCACTATCTTACAGAATCCTTGGCAAAATGCAAGTGCCGGGCGTGTTCGGCGTGTTGCCGCACAAAATCAACGTATTACTCAAGCTCAATCGCGCCCGTGCAAAGCTGATAGTATTCCCCACGCTTAGCCAGCAACTCCTCGTGCGAACCGCGCTCAATTATGCGTCCGTGATCCAAAACCATAATTACATCCGCATTACGAACTGTAGAAAGCCTGTGCGCAATAACAAACACAGTGCGACCTTCCATAAGCGAATCCATACCGTGCTGCACCAAAGACTCAGTATGCGTGTCAATTGAAGAGGTAGCTTCGTCCAAAATCAAAACAGGCGGATTTTCAACAGCAACGCGCGCAATAGAAATAAGTTGCTTCTGGCCTTGAGAAAGCCCTTCTGCACCATTTTTAAGCTGCGTATTGTAACCGTCAGGAAGATTCGAAATAAACGCGTCAGCATGCGCTAATTTAGCAGCTTCTACGCACTCTTCGTCAGTCGCGTCGAGGCGACCGTAACGAATATTATCCATAACGCTGCCGGTAAATAAATTCACATCTTGCAAAACTGTGCCAATAGCGTAACGCAAATCCGTTTTGCAAATATCGCGCACGTCAATGCCGTCGTACAAAATCTGTCCGTCGTCAATATCGTAAAAACGTGTGAGAAGATTCGCAATCGTAGTTTTTCCAGCGCCAGTAGCACCAACCAAAGCAACTTTTTGGCCCGGCTTTGCAAACCAAGTAATATCATGCAAAACCGTCTTATCGTGGTCATACCCGAACACAACATCCGTAAAGCGCACATCTCCTCGAAGAAGAGTGTAGCGGCCGTCTTTAGAAGTGCGAGCGTCGCGCTTTGCGTGCAAAACCACTTCTTGCGCCATTTCGCTTAATTCCTTAGCGCGCGCAACTGCATTAGTGCCATTATCTTGCTTAGCTCGTTTCCAAGCCCAGTAAATATTTGCGCCTTTTTCTTTTTCGTCAACTTCTTGCAAAACATCAAAAGTAGATTCAGCAGCGAGAGCTTTATCCGATTGCGCCACTCGAACCTTCACCAAACGAACCGTGCCAGAATCCTCCTCCGGACTTTCGTCAAGAAGCTCAAAAATGCGCGACGCTCCAGCCAAAGCCATCATAAGCGAATTTAATTGCATCGTAATTTCGCCAATAGGATTAATAAACGCGCGCGAAAGAGTAAGCAAAGCTATAAGAGTTCCAATAGTCAAAGGACCAGAGTTTGCAAGACCAAAAGTTTGAAAACCTGCAGAAACAGCCCACGCGCCAAGCAAAGCAATAAGCACATAAAGAAGATAACTTGCGTTACTAATTACCGGCATAACATTATTTGCGTAAGAATTAGCACTTGCCGAAATTTTTTGCACTTTTTCAACGCAAATATCTAATTTTTTAAGCGCAACTTCTTCGTGATTGAAAATTTTAATAATTTTACTGCCTGTTGCCGCTTCTTCTACATACTTATTAAGCTCACCCAAAGCGCTCTGGAATTGCTTAAAAAGACTGCCCGAACGCTTAAGCATGAATCGGACTAAAAATAGAAGCAGCACAGTAAAAACTGCCACAAACGCTGCCACAGGAAGCGAAAGCCACATAATAGACACAAAAGCTGCCGTAATAGAAATAAGCGCAGAAAACGAGTCTGGAAAAGCCCACGAAATCGCCTCCCTAAGCACTTCCGTATCGTTAGTGTAGCGGCTCATAACATCGCCGTAGCCTTGAGAATCAAGGTATTTAAGCGAAAGCTTCTGTTGGTGCTTAAACATAGCGTTACGCAAATCGCGCATAACACTTTCCGACACGTTCGCAACCAACCTGCTCCACAGCCAGCAGCTAAACACGCCAATTACGTAAACGCTTGCCATAAGAATAATCATGCGCACAAGCGGCATCCAATCTGGATTATGCTTGCCAACAAGCGGAAGAATATACACGTCCACAATGGATTGCAAGAACATTGCGCATGCAGCTTGAACAATAGAACTTACGATAATTGCGGATATGATTACGAAAACTTTTGCGCGATAAGCAAGCACGCAGGAAGCGAGTCGTTTTAGAGTTGCCCAGTTGATTGCGTGGGTGTTTTTATTTGTTGCCATTTTCAACACCTTCTTCCGCAATATTTTCTTCACTTTGCACTCGGCTTTTTGCTTGAGATTCCGCCATATTTTTATAAAGTTCGCAAGAGTTAATTAAGTCGCTGTGAGAGCCTTGAGCAAGTATGCAGCCGTTTTGCAAAACAACAATAATATCCGCGTGCTCGATTGAAGAAATGCGCTGAGCAACAATAATTTGCGTAGAATCAGGCATAAACTTTTTCAATCCTTCACGAATTTTAGCATCCGTTTTCATATCAACCGCGCTCATTGAATCGTCGAGGATTAGAATTTTAGGCTTTCTTAAAAGCGCGCGAGCAATGCACAAACGCTGACGCTGACCGCCGGAAATATTCTTGCCACCCTGCTCAATATGAGTGTTGTAAGCCTCCGGCAAATCGTTAATGAACTCGTCTGCGCAAGCAATTTGACATGCCGCGCGCAAATCCTCATCACTGGCATCCTTACTTCCCCAACGAAGATTTTCGGAAATTGTGCTACTAAACAGAATATTTTTTTGCAAAACAACGCCAACTTCTTCGCGCAAACTTTGAGGATTGTAATCTAAAATATTTGCGCCACCAACAAAAATCGCACCTTTAGTTGCATCGTAAAGCCTTGCAATAAGCTGCACAAGACTTGATTTTCCAGAACCAGTTGCGCCCACAATTCCAACAGTTGCTCCTGAAGGAATGCTCAAGTTTATATCGTGTAAAATTTCCTGTTCAGATGGAGTATTTTCATCTGTATTACTTGAATTATCTGAATTATCCGACTTCTGATAACGCAACGAAACATGCTCAAAACGCACAGAAGCATCCGAAAGTTCAGTAAGCGGATTCGAAGAAACAACCTCAGTATTTTTAGATTGCAACACTTTTGCTATTCGATGCATAGAAGCGCGCGCAGTTACAGACATAACAAAAACTGCAACCAAATTCGCGAGCGCAAACAAAATTTGCAACGCATACACAACCAAAGCCGCAAGATTTCCGGTAGTTAAACCAAACGCAGGATTATTTCCGGAAGCAACAATCTCATGCGAAGCCATCCACGCAATAAGCAACATTCCAGCATAAAAGCACAAATTAAACAGCGGAATGCTGTAATTAAGCACGTATTCAGCATTAAGAAAATGCTGGTAAATCTTGTGCGAAATACGCATAAAACGGCTATTTTCATAGTCGGCGCGCACATAAGACTTCACAACGCGAATATTATGCAAATTCTCACCAACTTGATTATTCATATCGTCAATCATGCGGTAAATTCGCATAAATCTAGGCGAAACAATCGAAGCACCAACAGCACCAATCAAACCAACAATCGGCACAAAGCTAAGAAAAACCCAAGAAATAGCAGGACTAATTGAAAAAGTAAACCACCACGCTGCCGCAATAATCACAACGCTACGAACACCTGAACGAATAATCAGCTGGTAAGCAAACTGCACATTCGACACATCACTCGTCATGCGAGTCACAATCGTGCCAGTAGAAAACTTATCTAAATCAGAAAAACTTAAAAGCTGCAGCCGCGCAAAAATATTATGACGCAAATTTCTACCAAAACCGGCGCTAGAATGCGCGCAGCAAATACCCGAAATAACGCCAGCAATCACGGAAAGCGCTGCAAAAAGAAGAAGCTGCAAACCGTAATACCAAGAAGCGGAATTAGAACGCGCCACAATGCCGAAATCAATAAGATTCGACATTACTGACGGAACGATTATTTGCATCGGTGCTTCAAAAATAATTGATACGGAAGTAAAAGCACCAAGCAGGCGATAGTTTTTCAAAGAATAAAGAATGGTGCGTAAGGCGTGAGGAGCACGATCGGCGCGGTTTTTTGATTTCTTCGACGATTTTCGCGTTACTTTCTCCGCCATTGCGCCCCTTCCTTAAGTGATACTTAAGTTTAATAATATCACTTCTCAAATTTTAACTATTGAGCATGGAAATATTCCCGCATTGAGTTACTTCATTACCAAATGCATAAATAGATGAATCTTTGACATAGTAGTA
>CAMUFL010000024.1 GCA_947088155.1 uncultured Gardnerella sp.
TGGTTTCTACGTTTCGTGGGTTGCCGTTCGTGCGGTTTCCGGATTTCGTGGATCTCCGTTCTGATGGTCTCTACGTTTCGTGGATTGCTACTCTGGCGATTCTCCGCTTGTGATGCGCGTTGATTGAACTTAAGCATTGGCTCTGCGTGGCGTTGTTGCGGTTCCCCCGCAACTCGCTCGCAGAGCTTTTTTATTGTTTTCAGTAGTTTTTGGTTTGATTCCTACATTTCCTTTACAACGCTGTAAAGGAATTGTCGCTTTCTGGCTTAATACCGACTTTTTCTTTACGCTTGCGTAAAGTATTAATCACTTTGCCTAACTAACTAACCAATTAACTAACCAACTTACATCCTCTCTTCCAATCCGGCCTCCGACGTTTCCTTTACGTGCGTGTAAAGTATCAATCGCTTTTCGACTTGATTCCGACATTTCCTTTACTTGTGTGTGAAGTAATTGTCGCCACGCGCAAAGCAACTTTTACTTCCCAGCCTACTTTCGACATTTCTTTTACTTGCGTGTAAAGTAATTGTCACTTTTCGGCTTAATTACGTTATTTTCTTTACGCCCACGTAAAGTATCAATCGCTTTTCGACTTGATTCCGACTTTTCCTTTACTCCGTTGTAAAGGAATTGTCGCTTTCTGGCTTAATGTCGACTTTTTCTTTACGCCGTTGTAAAGGAACTATTGCCGCGCGCAAAGCAACTTTTACTTCCCAGCCTACTTTCGACATTTCTTTTACTTGCGTGTAAAGTAATTGTCACTTTTCGGCTTAATTACGTTATTTTCTTTACGCCCACGTAAAGTATTAATCGCTTTTCGACTTGATTCCGACTTTTCATTTACTTGCGTGTAAAGTAATTGTCGTTTTTTGGCTTAATACCGACATTTCCTTTACTTCGTTGTAAAGGAACTATCGCCACGCACAAAGCAACTTTTACTTCCCAGCCTACTTTCGACATTTCCTATACTTTCACGTAAAAGAATTGTCACTTTTCGGCTTAATTGCGTTATTTTCTTTACGCCCACGTAAAGTATTAATCGCTTTTCGACTTGATTCCGACTTTTCATTTACTTGCGTGTAAAGTAATTGTCGTTTTTTGGCTTAATACCGACATTTCCTTTACTTCGTTGTAAAGGAACTATCGCCACGCACAAAGCAACTTTTACTTCCCAGCCTACTTTCGACATTTCCTATACTTTCACGTAAAAGAATTGTCACTTTTCGGCTTAATTGCGTTATTTCCTTTACGCCTACGTAAAGTATCAATCGCTTTTCGACTTGATTCCGACTTTTCCTTTACGCCGTTGTAAAGAAACTGTCGCCACGCGCAACCCACCCATTGCCTTTTGTAAAACCCGTCAAAATATTGCACTTATTAACAGACTCATCAACAATAAAACGCGTGAGATAGCTTTTATCCACAATGTCAAAAATTTATTCCTTTACGTCGAAAACTCTAATAACCTGGCGTCATGACTAATCTTCATATAAACGATTTATTTTCAGATAGCGAACAGAATAAACGCTGCTTCGCTCCAAAGAACAATGCTGAAAGAAGTGCCATTCAAAGGTTACTTAAGCGAGGAGTAGTTGTGCGCGCGTACAAGAATCTTTACGCGCGTGCAGAGTATTGGAACAGTCTTTACGAATCTGAGAAAATACGCCATATTGCTGCATCCCTTATTGATATACATCCAGATTGGAAATTAACATCTTCAAGTTCTGCTGCAATGCTTGGGTATCAAGTTATGAAAGATTATGACAGCGAAATAGATTGTGCTAGTAATGCTGATTCTAGCGAAAAGTCAGTTTGTGCAAAGGGAAGCAACACTAAAATTTATATTCGTAGCGCAAATCGTAAATCACTCAAATACAACAATCAGCTGAAAGTTATTCCTTCGGTCGGCTATGAACGTGATGGCTTGAGCGATGATGTCCGTGTCTTTACGCGCGGCGGGAATGCTGGCGAATTATTGAAACTTCCGCATGCAAGTGATTGCGTGGATGACGAAATAAAAAGCCATTTGGTTGATAAAAGCACTATGTTGCTTGATGTTGCGAATAATTACTCATTTAGATTTGCGCTACCAATTTTTGATTCAGCTGCGCGAGATAACGTAAATCTAAGTAAGGTGATTGAAATTTGCAAAGATCGGTGTCGTGGTCGTTGTGAGAGTGGACGCGGGCGCGGCGGTGGAAGCGGGCGTGAGCATGGACGCGGGCGCGGCGTCGTGTGCAGAAGAGGGGGCGTAGGTGACAACACTGATAGCATTTCTTCCAATAACAAGCTTGCAAAATATAGAGAATCGGCAAATTACCGCGATTTAGATGAACTGCAACGAAGCTATGAATCAGACTCTTGTGCTTCTTTGGAGGATTTGCGTAACTACGCAAAAACTAACGGCGGAACTAGGTGCTCATTATCTTTCGAGCAAATTTTCGTAGACGAACAAGATGAGTTTGCTAAATTGCGTGCTCTTTGCTATTTTGCGGATGGGGATAGTGAAAATGGCGGTGAATCGTTGGCGCGTGGAACAATGATTAAATTGGGATTTATGATTCCAAAGTTGCAAAATGAGTTTGTGATTCCGCGCTTGAATTTGAAATATCGTTGTGATTTTTTGTGGCGTATTTCTAGCGGCGAGCTGATTGTTGGGGAATTCGACGGATATTCAAAATACTACATTGATCCAACTGCGCCACAATATAAAAATGTGAATCTAAATTCTTCGCAAGTCAATAAAAATTTATTTGATGCACGCGATCAGAGCGTTATCCATAAGAATATTGATAAACAAGCGGAGCGTGAGGCGTTGCTTATGAAGGAATGCGGAGTAAGTAGGATAGTGCGCTTTAATTATTCTGAAGTTCTTGATTCGAGGAAGCTTGAGAAGAAGCTTGTGGCTGCTGGCGTGCCTAGAATTATGTGGAAGTAGATGATTGGTTGGGGGATTCAGACATTTCCTTTACTTGCATGTAAAGGAAATGTCTTTTTTTGGCTGTATTGCGTTATTTTCTTTACACTTGCGTAAAGTATTAGTCTTTTTTTGGCTGTATTGCGTTATTTTCTTTACACTTGCGTAAAGTACTAGTCGTTTTTTGGCTTAATGCCGACTTTTTCTTTACTCCGCTGTAAAGGAATTGTCGTTTTCTGGCTTAATTCCGACTTTTTCTTTACGTCGCTGTAAAGTAACTGTCGCATCGCCGCATGTTTCGAGCGCGCATCACCACAACCTATCGCGCCGAATCGCCGCCAATATCCACAATCCACGTGCCGCACGCGCCAGCATTCCGCAATGCCGCGCTAACACGATCAGCCGCCGCCGCACTATCCGACAGTGCAATAACGCATCCGCCGCCACCGCCGCCAGTAAGCTTCGCACCCAGCGCACCATGTTCGCGCGCAGCACGCACCAACTCATCAAGCTGCGGAGTACTCACGCCCAAATCCGCCAAAATCCTATGCGCGCGATTCATCCTCTCGCCCATATTTTCCGCACGCCCCAGCGCCAAATCATCCTCGGCCTCAACCGCAATCGCACCCAAATCATCAAGCTTCGCGCCAACTTCGTCCGGATGCGCCTCAAGCCTAGCGCGCAAAGCCTCCACGGTTTCGCGCGTCATGCCTTTGCAGCCGGAATCCGCCAAAACAAGCCACGCGCGCATACAAATATCCATTCGCGAAAACTCGCCGCGCCTAAAACGCACAGGCCACGAAGCCGACGTCGCCGTGGCATCCAACCCCGACGGATGGCCGTGAGCCACACGCTCGGCCGACTGCGTCAACGCAAAAAGCTCATCCTCGTTAGCGCGCGCGCCGTAATAGTCAAGAATCGCGCGAATTACAGCGCCGGCGGCGGCCGCAGACGACCCAAGCCCTCGCTCAGGCGGAAAATCAGACTCAGTTGTAACGTGCAGCGGCTCTCCATCCCAACCCGCAAACTCAAGCGCAGCGCGGATTGCGGCGCGAATGCTGCTAAATCGCGGCGGAATTTCGGAAAGTTTGCCGGTGAATCCTAGGCAGGAAAGTGTAATTTGCGAGTCGAAGGGGAGGGGAGATTGCGTTTGGGGAGATTGTGTTTCGTGAGATTGTGTTTCGGGAGATTGCGTTTCGGGAGATTGCGTGCCCAGTTTTAGATTAGACGCAGTCTTTAAGAGAGACGCAGTATCTAAACGAGACGCAGTATCTAAACGAGACGCAGGAAATGCAGATCCGCAATCGTCGGCAATTACGGTAGCTCGCATGCGCAAATTTTTCAGCGGCAACGCGACTGCGGAATGGCCATAAACCACTGAATGTTCGCCGAAAAGAATCACCTTTGCGCAAGTTTCGCCGTATCCAATTCGGCGGTGATTTGTGGAAGTTGCGTTTGCGGAAGTTAAGTAGGAAGTTGTAGTATCTGTGTTTGCGGAAGATGTAGTTTTAGAAGTTGTAGTTTTAGAAGTTGCAAAAGTTGCGCGATGCTGATTTTCGTGCGTGCAATCCGCAATTTCGCCAGCATTGCGCGCTTTTACGCTACGATTAAGCTCGTCAGCCAGTTCATATTTGCTCTGCAGCACAGTTTGCGTCTCCTACACGATTTGCTCAATTTTCCAACTGTTCTAATCTAGTCGCGACAAATATAAAAAACTACGATATGCGCACGACGCTTACAACACATTCACATTTGCCGTTTAATGCGTTTGCTTTGTGCGCAGCGACAATTCCTTTACGGCAGCTACAAATGCCAGGTAATTTCCCGGCAAATGTTCCACAAAACTGCGAAAGTAGCGACAAAAGCC